>JALCMW010000016.1 GCA_022648685.1 Bacteroidales bacterium | reverse complement strand
TGCATGTGCCATTCTACGTTAGTCTGGCAAAGATAATTTCAAATCGGCGCGGTCTCAAAACCTTTGTAATTACCTAACTCTCAATATTTTCAAAGAACTTTTATGATTTTTTAGTGGACACTACTGACAGTAAAAGAAAAATTGCATTATAGCGCCAATCATTTCAACGGAGCTTCGACAAACGGGGAAGTCGATGAATTCAGGACCGTATATGAAAAAACGGTTTCTTCTACCACTGCCTCTTACAATAAGACTTTCGGATTCAATTCCATAAGCGTAATGGCCGGATTCGAGACGGAGAAAAACAATACCGACTATGTCAGGGCTACGGGTATGAATCTTCCAAACAGCCAGCTTTATACTGTCTCTACTGCAGGAACGTTGACAGCTGCCGGATACAGCTGGGGAAATTCGATGATGTCGGTGCTTTCGAAAGTCGATTACAATTATCAGGAAAAATATTTCGCTTCCGCTTCTTTCCGAAGGGACGGTTCTTCAAGGTTGAGCGATGATACCCGCTGGGGAAATTTCTGGTCTGTTGCGGGAGCGTGGAGGCTTTCCCAGGAAGATTTTCTTAAAGATAATCCTGTAATAAGCAATTTGCGTTTAAGAACGTCGTTCGGTGTCAACGGAACATTGCCTTCATCCGATTACGGGTATATGGGGCTTATGACATACGGCAGTTCTTATATGGATAGTCCCGGCGGGACCGTTACAGCTTTGTCTAATGACAATCTGAAATGGGAGACCAATTACAGTACGAATGTAGGTGTCGATTTCGGCTTTTTCAGGGGACGGCTGAACGGAAGTGTCGAATTCTACAACAGGGATTCGAGAAATCTGCTGCAGGATGTTCCGGTATCCCGTGTCACGGGCTTTCCTACTACATTGGCAAATATAGGAAGGATAAATAACAAAGGTGTCGAGATTCAACTTGACGGGGATATCATCAAGACAAGGAATTTCTCATGGTCGGCAGCGGGAAATATCTCTTTTCTCAGATCCCGGGTGACGAAATTGTACAACGGGGCCGATATCATATGGTATGATCCGACGGGTGATGATGACGACAGGGCCCAGTTCATATACAGGGAAGGTGCTTCTACTCTTGCCTTTTACGGATATGAATGGGCCGGAGTGGACAAAACGAACGGGAAAAGCGTTTATTATGTAAATGATCCCGATGATTCGCAGTCCGGGGATTTCACTTATAACGGCAGAGGAGCTACATATGATTACAATAATGCGAATTATAAGATAATCGGCAACGCTGTGCCTTTTGCAACGGGCGGATTCTCCACAAATGTCTCTTTCAGAGGAATCGATCTGGGTATGAATTTCATATATAAACTCGGAGGAAAACTTTATGACGGTGCATACAAAGATGTTGCCGATGACGGTTATTATTGGGAAAGGATAAGGGCGAAAAGTTATTATGAAAATATGTGGACTCCGACTAATACTGACGGTACACAGCCCGCGCTTTCCGGTCTTGACCTGACCGATGCCCAGCAATACACTACCCGTCATATCTACGATGCCACCTTCCTTAGACTGAAGAGCCTCACATTAGGTTACACCCTTCCTAAGATGTTGACTTCCAAAGTTTCTGTAAATAAGGCCAGATTCTATTTCAATGTTTCCAATCTTCTGACTTTCGCCAAATACAAAGAAGCCGATCCTGAAGTCAATGCATACGGGACCAGAGGCTGGGAGACACCTATCGGAAAGACTTATGTATTCGGAATCGAATTGCAATTTTAATTGAACAAATGCTTATGAGACGTTTTATTATATTATTTTACGCGCTTGCCGCAATCTCTGCGGTTTCATGCAACGGTTTTCTGGATATGCATCCGGGTAATTCCTCTGAAGCTTCCAGTTCGATATCTTCGGTCGCCGATGCGAAGGTAGCTATCAATGGCATTATGACAACGATGTGCTCTTCAAGTTATTACGGACGTAATTTCATGCTATACGGCGATATAAAGGGAGGGGATATGACCATTTGCTCCGCCGGCAGGGGGCTTGATGCCTTATATTCCTTCAATCAGTCGGCACAGTCAAATTCCTACGGCAGTTTCTGGAGTACCGGTTATGACTGTATTATGCAGATAAACAATCTTATTGAAAATATAGAAAGGCTTCAGGACGGAGGTGCTGACGGTTTCTCCTATTATTTGGGCGAAGCGCTTACACTCAGGGCTCTGGTGTATTTCGACCTGGTGAGGCTTTACGGTCTTCCTTATTCGTACGACAAAGATTCATACGGAGTTCCCGACGTGACTACTGTTTTGAGTCCTTCCGCAACACCTAGACGTGCTACAGTTGCACAAAATTATGATCGGATTCTCAGCGATCTGAAGGAAGCCGAACCTTTGATGTCATCGGACAAAACCCCTGTAAACGGTTATGTCGGTTATTATGCTAACATAGCGCTTCAGGCCAGAGTCTATCTTTATATGCAGAATTATGATTCCGCGCTTGCTGCAGCCAAGACAATAATTGATGATAAAGCGTATACGCTTTATGAACCTTCTGAGTGGGCGGATTCCTGGAGTAGGCAGTTCGGTTCTGAATCGATATTCGAATTGAGCATAGATACGCAGACGGATCTTGGAACAGCATCGCTTGGGTATTATATGATGAGGTACCATCAATTGAAGAATGCCCAGGGTTGGTTTCTTGCAAGTGATTATTTTCTCAATCGTCTGGGGAAAGATCCTTCCGACGTGCGCTGGGGAGTCATGGATAATGATGAGTACGGAGAAGACAATGGAATTGTCCGCAATGGCGCATGTTATAAGTATATGGGCGGACTTGAAATGGCCGGGGATGGCAAGGAGACGGCTACTGCGGTTGATGTGAAAGTCATAAGGCTTTCGGAAATATATCTTATCGCCGCCGAAGCCGAGCTGCATTCTTCGGTTCCTGACAAAGGCCTTGCTGCAGGCTACCTTAACGAAATACGGAAGCGTTCTCCTGATCTGGCTCCCGCTACGGCTTCTACAATAAGCGATGATATGATTCTAGATGAAAGAAGCAAGGAACTCTTCGGAGAAGGCCAGAGGTTTTTCGATATGATGAGGATGAACAGGAGTATAGAATACAATGATGATCTTAATGATGTTCCGGTAAGTGCAAGGTCGAAAACCATAGACAGGACATTCGGAAAAATAGTTCTTCCCATACCCCAGGACGAGATAAATGCCAATCCGGTGATAGCTTTGCAGCAGAACAGTGCATATTAATATCAACTTTGTCCCGATTTTTTTTTACTATTAAGAAAAATGTCCTAATATTGCAGCTCAAAATAAAATAGACTTGTTATTAGGAAAAATTGCTTATGGTACAGGGACAAAAGAAAAGGCATGTTGTAAGCTACGAGAATATGTCTCGGGAGGTGGCTTCTGCCTTTGTGGAGAAATATCCTAAAGGATTCAGTGATTATCTTCCGGATATTGTCAGATATGACAAACCGGACGGAAGCAGTTTCTATGCCGTTACCATCGAAATTCCGGATGCCATTTATCTTGTGAAAATCAAGATAAAAACCGATGATGTCGATGATTTGGAAAGATGGCTTGAGGGGGAAGAAGCGGAAAGCGAAAGTTCCAACGGTCCTGCCGAAGGTGCCGCAGCTGCGGGAGGCGATATGCCGGGTGAAGACATTCCGGATTACAGGAATGACAAAGAGCCATCTTCAGAAGAAGATCTGTAACATTCTTTTTTCCTTTTGTTTAAAGCAAACCGGCTGAAAATAAATCTTCAGCCGGTTTGCTATTATTTCTTTTGCGAATCCGCATGTTTTGCCATGCTTTTGTTTTTTTTATATATTTGTTTCACGTATGGAAAAGAAGTGGAAATTGAGACAGATCTTTTATCCTGTCAGAAATTTAATAAGGAAGATGTCTGAAAAACATCTTCTTCTCGTCTTATCGTTGGTTGTCGGCATATTGTCCGGCTTTTCCGTAGTGATTCTCGAAAAGCTGATTTCGCTTATCCATAACTCGCTTACTTCGTGGTTTACAAATGCCAGCGATAATTTTTTGTATTTGGTATATCCCGGAATAGGAATGCTGCTTTCCCTGCTTTTCGTCCGTTATATCATAAAAGATAATATAAGCCACGGTGTCACCAAAGTCTTGCTGGCCGTTTCCAAGAACGAATCCAGAATCAGGCCTCACAATATGTGGTCTTCCATAGTGGCCAGTTCTTTTACCATAGGTTTCGGAGGTTCCGTGGGAGCTGAAGCGCCTATCGTATACGCAGGAGCCGCAATCGGATCCAATTTTGCCAGATACATGAAGATGTCATACAGGAACATGACTATTCTGTTGGGCTGCGGGGCGGGAGCTGCAATCGCCGGGATATTCAAGGCTCCCTTGGCCGGTGTTTTGTTTACTTTGGAAATTCTCCTGTTCAACATATCGATGACATCAATGATGCCGTTGTTGATTTCGACCGTTTCGGCTACTGTGATTTCCTATATATTCATGGGGGATTCCCTGCCATTCATGTGCAATCTGTCGGCTTTCCAACTGGGAAATATCCCTTATTATATACTTTTGGGCATTTTCTGCGGAGGGTTGTCATTATACTTTACCAGGACTACCATATGGCTTGAAGACAAGATTGGCAGTATAAAAAATGTTTTTGCAAAATGGGCGTTATGTGCTGCTTCCCTGGGTCTTCTTATTTTTCTTTTTCCCCCTTTGTATGGTGAAGGTTATGGTGACTTGAAACCTTTGCTTAACGGGTATCCAAGTTCTTTCCAGGGAGAGACCATACTTTCATTTATGCTTGACAAACCTTGGCTTGTCGTCGGCTTTTTTGTGCTGATTCTTATCCTTAAAGTCTTTTCGATGACATTTACTAATGCCGGAGGCGGTGTGGGAGGAACATTCGGTCCGACATTGTTCGTAGGTGCAATCGGCGGTTTCGTCCTTGCAAGGTCTTTCAATCTGATTTCTGGAAGCCCTTCTTTTGTTCCGGAAGCTAATTTCGTGTTGGTGGGAATGGCCGGACTTATGGCCGGGGTCATGCAGGCTCCGATGACGGCGATTTTTCTGATAGCTGAAATATCCGGAGGATACGAATTGCTGATTCCACTTATAATAACGTCTGCCATAGCTTTCGGGACGACACGTCTGTTCGAGCAGTATTCCATATACAGCAAACGTATAGCCAAGAAGGGTGAACTGCTTACCCATGACAGCGATCAGGCAGTTCTTACCCTTCTGAAAATGACGGATCTGATAGAGAAAGATTTTTCTCCTCTAAGTATAGAGGATGATATGAGGACAATAGTCAAGGTCGTTTCCGAGTCGAGCCGCAATATTTTTCCTGTGCTGGATTCCAGAAGTCATTTCCAGGGATATGTTTCTTTGGAGGATATACGCAAGGATATGTTCAGGGTGGACGGATATGAAAAACGGCATGTATTCAATTATATGAGATCTGCACCTGATTATGTCTATGAAGACGAGAAAATGGACAGCGTGATGAGAAAGTTCGAAAAGACGGATGCATGGAATCTTCCTGTGGTCAAAAGGGACCGTACTTATATAGGTTTCGTATCAAAGTCCAAGATTTTCTCTGCGTATAGGAAGGAATTAAAAGTTTTGTCGCAAGACTGAGATTAATAACATGAAAGACATATACATCAATTTTATTTCGGCACGTCTGGATGTAAAGGACTGGCAGGTTGAAAATTGCGTAGGTTTGCTGGAGGAAGGGGACACCATTCCTTTCATTTGCCGCTACAGAAAAGAAAAGACCGGAGGTTTGGACGATGTTTCGGTTGCTGAGATCAAACATTGGAACGATGTCTTTTCCGAAATGGAAAAGAGAAAGGAATCCATACTCAAAGTTATAGATGAAACTGGAAAGCTGACAGAGGAGTTGAGGAACAAGATAACCGGTTGTGTGGATTCGACAGAGCTGGAGGACATCTATCTACCTTACAGACCCAAACGTAAAACAAGGGCTTCCGTTGCCGTTGCGGCGGGTCTGGAGCCTCTTGCAGACATGATGTATGAAGTCCGTATTACGGATCCTGCTGCGGAAGCCGTCAAGTTCCTTAACGATGAAGTAGCCGGTGTGGATGCTGCTTTGTCCGGTGCTCGCGATATTATTGCGGAAAGAATAAGTGAGACTGCTGTCATAAGGGAAAATCTGAGAGCTATCTTCAGATCCAGAAGAATTGTTGCGAAAGTTACGAAAGATGGAGAAAAATCACAGGAGGCTTCCAAGTACAGATCTTATTTCAATTTCAGCATGCCGGTTGCCAGGATTCCTTCGCATAATTTGCTGGCTGTTCTCAGAGCGCACGATGAGGGTTTTCTTTCAGTCCGGCTGGATGCGGATCCGGAAAGATGTGCAAAAAAAATCTATTATGATTTTTGTCAGGAACACGGTTATCCTGACGGGCCGCTTGCAAATGAAATAAAGCTTTCGATAGGAGACTCTTTCAAAAGATTGCTTGAACCGTCTATTTCAAACGAAGTAATAAAGGAAGCAAAAACAAAGGCAGATATTGAATCGGTCAATGTTTTCGGTGAAAATCTCAAACAACTTCTTTTGGCCCCTCCTGTGGGGCAGAAAAGGATAATGGCAATCGATCCTGGTTTCAGGAACGGATGCAAGACAGTCTGCCTGGATGAATACGGGAATCTGCTGCATCATGAGATCATATATCCCCATCCTCCCCAGAATGAGAAGGTTAAGTCAATAATGTCTCTTTCGAGGATGCTCTCTGAATATAAAATCGAAGTGATTGCCATCGGAAACGGTACGGCAGGCAGGGAAACGGAAGATTTCTTGAAAAAGGTCTCCCTTCCCGAAGGGTGCAGAGTTTTTTCGGTAAGTGAAGACGGTGCTTCTGTTTATTCCGCTTCCGAAGTTGCCCGTGAAGAATTTCCGGATGAAGATGTTACGGTCCGCGGTGCCGTTTCAATAGGTCGCCGGCTTGCGGATCCGCTGGCCGAACTTGTAAAGATCGACCCGAAATCGTTGGGAATAGGCCAGTATCAGCATGATGTCGATCAGAATCTTTTAAAGGAAAAACTCGACAACACTGTAACCATGTGTGTGAACAGCGTAGGAGTGAATCTTAATACAGCCAGTGCGTATCTCTTGAGTTATGTTTCAGGCATCGGTCCTGCACTAGCTGCAAACATCATAAGTTACAGAGACAAGACAGGGGGATACAAGTCCCGTTCGGAACTCATGGATGTTCCTCGTCTCGGGGGAAAAGCATTCGAACAGTGTGCAGGTTTTTTGCGAATAAGGGGCGCTTCCAATCCGTTGGATAACTCGGCGGTTCATCCGGAGTGCTACCATGTCGTGGAAAATATGGCCGGGGATTTGAATGTCCGCGTAGAGGAACTTGCAGGAAATAAAGAACTTCTCGGTAAAATAAATGCTGAAAAATACATTGATGGGAATTTCGGCCTTCCTACAATCAATGACATAATAAAGGAATTGGCGAAACCTGGCATGGATCCGAGGGAGTCCGCACAGGAATTCTCTTTTTCCGACGACATCCATTCCATCGAGGATTTGAAAACGGGGATGGAACTTCCGGGAATAGTTACCAACATTACCGGTTTCGGTGCTTTTGTCGATATCGGCCTGCATGAGAACGGACTGATACATGTTTCACAGATGGGCTTGCAACGGTATGCCGATCCTTCCAAAGTCTTGAAATTGCATCAGCATGTACAGGTTTTTGTTTTAAGCGTCGATTTGGATAGAAAACGGATATCCTTGCGTCTTGTAAAGTAATACCCTTACTGTTAATCTGTCATATCTTTTCTTTGCCTTTTCAAAAGCGATGTGTCCGATATTATATCAATCTGTTAGTTTTTCTGCAAAAAAATCGCTATTTTTGCAGGATTTATAACAGATAGTTACATATGTCAATAATCGATACTCATTATTCAAAAGGAAATATAGTTTCATTGTATTTGTTATCGTTTCTTGCGATAATATTATGGGGATTGTCATATATCTGGAGCAACAGGCTTTTGCATTTGAGAATTCCCGTAGAATATTTCGTCTTTGTCAGGGTATTTGTTGCAGGCTTGCTTTTGTATTGTCTGAACAAAATCATGGGCAAGAATATCCGTATCAAGAAAAAGGATTTGCCAATGTTTCTGCTTTTGGCAATGTTCGAACCGCTTATTTATTTCATATGTGAAACTTACGGGATAAGACTTACCGAATCCCCTACATATAGCGCACTTATAATCGCTTCTACCCCAATTGTATCTGTTGCTGCCGGAATGTTTATCTTCAAGGAGAAGTTCAGTATAATAAATATGCTCGGGATCGTAATCTGCCTTTCAGGTCTGGTAATGGTGACATTGTGTGCAGAGTCAATAGGGAATCTGTTTTTATGGGGAGTGCTGCTATTGTTAATCGCCGTTTTTTCGGAAGTAGGGCATGCTTCCTGTACAAAGGCTCTTACTTCCAGTGATTATGAGCCTCAGGTTATTGTAATGTACCAGTTCCTTATCGGTTCCGTCTATCTGTTTCCCCTTTTCATGATAAAAGGTATGAAAAACTTCGATTTTGGTTATTATATGTCATGGCAGGTATGGTCGCCGATTATTTGTCTTGCGATTTTATGTTCTGGTATAGCATTTTCTCTTTGGGTGAATACAATCAAGCATCTGGGAGTTGCCAAATCCAGTATTTTCCTTTCCTTGATTCCTCTGGTAACTGCTATTGCAGACGGTTTGCTCGGCGGTCAGGTTTTGCGCCCTATGCAGTGGCTAGGCATATGCATAGCAAGCTTTGGTGTAATTATGACCCAAACAGAACTGCCGCGTCCGCGTTTCATTCCGAAACGCAGCCGGATATGAATAATATTGTGATATAGGCAAGTTGGCAATTTGCTGTGGTTCAATCCGGTTTGCTATTACTGAATACCAGTTTTTTTCCGTATGAGGTTTCTGATAACAGCGTTGCAGTTTCCGTTGATTGCCTCCCATTGACGAATACGGCTTTTATTGCGTCGGAAAGTTTTTCCCCTTCATATGGCGTCCATCCGCATTTGTATGAGATACCTTCAGACCCTGACAATTTTTCATTTCCACCTACGATAAAATCAGTATCAGGCCTTATGATTGTCATATCGGCAAAGTATCCTTTTTTCAGATATCCCCGAGCTTTTATGCCGAATATATCCGCAGGTCTTTCCGATATTGAGGATACTATTCTTGTCAGGGGAATGGAATACTTTCTTGCCAAAGCGAAAATCACTGATATGGTTTGCTGTATCGAAGGGATGCCGGAAGGGGAATAGGGATATTTCTTTTGTTTTTCGAAAAGCAAATGCGGTGCATGGTCGGAGCCGATTGTATCAATAACTCCGTTGCAAAGGCCTTCAATTAAGGCTTCCCTGTCTTTTTCCGTTTTTATCGAAGGATTGCATTTGATCAGATAACCTTTCTTTTCATAATCTTTATCGCAGAACCGAAGATAATTTATGGAAGTTTCGGCGGTTATTCCAGGATTGGCATTCTTTGCCTCCCTTATCAACCGGACTTCTTCAGCAGTGGAAATATGCAGTACATGAAGTCTTGTCCCATATTCAACAGCCATTTCCAAAGCCTTTTGCGTTGATTTGATGCAAGCTTCCCGGCTTCTTATCAGACTATGTTCGTAAAACGGTATGTCGTCTCCGTATTTTTTCTTGGCTTTCTGAAGATTTTCCCGTATTATATTTTCGTCTTCACTGTGTATCAATACCGGCTTATCGAGAATCCCGAATAATTGCCTTAGAGTCGAATCCTCGTCTACAAGCATATTCCCCGTAGAAGATCCCATGAATATTTTGATACCTCCGAATTCCCGGGCCATTGATGATGACATCGATTTGATAATTTCATAATTATCATTTGAAGCTCCAATGTTGAATCCATAGTTTATCAACGATGATTGTGATGCTATGTCCAGTTTCTCTTTTAGAGCTTCCGGTGTCAATGTGGGTGGCAATGTGTTGGGCATGTCAACAAAAGAAGTGGTGCCGCCCAATAATGCAGCTTTCGATTCGCTGGCGATATCCGCCTTATAAGACATCCCGGGTTCCCTGAAATGGACATGGGTATCGATTCCTCCTGCTATTAGTATGTCACCATGCAGGTCGAAAGCTTCTTTTTGACCGAATTTTTGTTTGTATGCTTCAATAAAAGAAGCATATTCCATTGTCTTACCGTCAAAAAGTATCGTATCTCCATCACCGCAAAACCATATCCCGTCTATTATTTCACCCTCCACGGATAAAGCCCCCTTGGCTTTACGTTCTCCGGTTATGATAAATGCATCGTATAGAAAAAGGCCTTTCATCGTGTCCTTGGTCTTATTTTGCGGAATTTAAGTCCTATAACCCCCCAGAATGCTTCTCCGAATATGCCTCCGCTCATCTTCGATGTCCCCGCCTTTCTATCCACAAAAATAATAGGGACCTCTTTTATGGTGAATCCGAGTTTGTACGCCGAGTATTTCATCTCTATCTGGAAGCCGTATCCTTTCATTCTAATCTTGTCGAGATCTATTGTTTCCAGAGCCTTCCTTGAATAGCATTTGAATCCGGCAGTACAGTCGAATACCTTCATACCCAAAATGGTACGGACATAGACGGATGCGAAGTACGACATGATCACTCTGCCTATCGGCCAGTTTATTACGCTGATTCCGTTACAGTAACGTGAACCTATAGCCAGATCCGCTCCGTCAATGCACGCTTTGTATAGTTTCGGCAAATCTTCGGGATTATGCGAAAAATCGGCATCCATTTCGAATATATAGTCATATCCGTTTTCCAAAGACCATTTGAAGCCTGTTATATATGCTGTACCCAGACCTTGTTTGCCTGTCCGTTCCACAAGGTGCAGTCTGAATTCGAACTCCGGCTGCAGATGTTTTACAATTCCGGCCGTTCCGTCCGGTGAACCGTCGTCTATGATAAGAATGTCGTAATTTCCTTCAAGTGAAAAGACTTTCCGGATTATCTTCTCGGCATTTTCCTTTTCGTTATAAGTCGGAATTATTACTATTTTCTTATCCATGATGATTTTATTTGCTTTCGGTTTCCTTTAGCATTTCCTTTACGGCGGCTTCAAGTTGTTTATCTTCGCCGTTAAGGAGGGATGCCGGATCATCGTAAACCAGAATGTCCGGTTCTATCTGCAGATTTTCAAGATATCTTCCTGCTTTTATTCCGTATGAACCTATTTCCGGAATACCGAAAACTATACTTCTGTTTATCTGGTTTTCCCACCATACTGCTGTCATGGTTCCCGGAACAGGTGCCCCTATAAGCTTACCTACTCCTAGATTTTGATAAATATAAGGAAATCCGGATGCGTCGGAGTAATTGTCTTCCGAAACAAGTACGCAAGATGGTTTCGTCCATTTATTGTATGGTTCTGTACCTATATATTGTCCTCTGGGTTCGAATTTTATGTAAGCTTTTCCGTTGAGGAAAGTGACAAGGTCGTCATGTAACCATCCGCCTCCGTTATGCCTTGTGTCTACTATTATTGCATCGCAGTTTCTGTATTTGCCCAAAGCTTTGGAGTAAAGTTCCCTGAAACTTGGAGAATCCATTGCTTCAATATGGACGTATCCTATTTTACCGCCGGAAAGTTTCGTGACAAGTTCTTCACGTTGGCGGACCCACCTTTTGTACAAAAGCGAAGCGTCAGAGTAAGAAGGCTCCACAAAAATATCGACGGCTTTCTTCCCGCCTTTTTTTACGGTAAGCATTGTCTTTTTTCCCTTCGTGTCGATCAATAGTGAGAACCAGTCTTTTCCGGCTTTGATTTCCTGACCGTTTATGGCTGTTATGATATCTCCTGATTTTATATCGGGATCAGCGAGATTCAATACACCGTCAGGTAGAACTTCTTTGATCTTAAGTCCGTCACCATCATATGTGTCATCGTAAATAACTCCGAGATGTCCTATTGAAACGCTGTTGCGATTATAATATCTGGCTCCCGTATGGGATCCGTTCAACTCTCCGAGCATTTCCGAAAGGAGTTCCTGGAAATCGAAATAATTGTTTATGTAAGGAAGGAATCTTTCGTAGTTCTGTTTGTAATAATCCCAATCAATGCCATGCAGGTCCGGATCATAGAATTTTTCCTTGACTTGTTTCCATATATGTTCGAAGATATATGCCCTTTCAGCTTTAGGCTTGAATTCATATGAACCTGAGAATGATATGCTTTTGGTAGCACCTCCTGCAACCGGCATTTTCTTGATGCTTGCTCCGGTGAAGATGTATATGTATTTCCCGTCTTTCGAAGGGGTGATGGATCCGTAAACATGGTGCTGCAGCACTTTGATGCTTTTTTTCTTGATATCCAGTTCGCAAAGTCCTTTCCCGTCCTCCAGAGGAGTTATGTAAAATAATTTCTTCCCGTCATTTGTCAGGTAATGATCTCCCAACATGCTGGAATACTTCGTAAGTCTGAATATCCTGTTTTCCCTGTTTACCAGATCAAGATCAAGTTTTTCGACTTTTTGCTTTGTGCTGTCTTTCTTTTCTTTCTTCCCGTCGTCCTTTTTACCTTTATGATCTTCGGAAATGAGTTTTGCTATTTCATCATCTTCTTTGTCGCGGAAAAATTCGCTCATGGTTTTACCGTCGAAGAACATTATGTATATGTCAGATTCGGAGCCCCAGCTTCCATGACTCCTGTAGCCGTTTTTGTCCGATTCCCAGGTCATGGCCTTGCCGCCGAGCGCCCATTTGAAGTTTTCGTCCGAGTATCCGCTGCGTGTAAGATCCGTAATTTCCCCGTTTTCGATATTTATCAGGGCTACGTCGGTATTGTTCCAGCCGCCATGTGCCTGGTAATTGCTCAGAATGTAACGGCTGTCAGGACTCCATGAAAATGATTGATCTCCGTCCAGATAAGAGTAATTGGCTCCTTTCAGAAGGGATTTGACTTTTCCTCCTTTCGCGGGCTTTATCACGAGTTCGGTCCTGTCCCTCAGATATGCCAGCCATTTTCCGTCGGGTGATATGGCAGGTTGGTAAGAGGTCTCCCCAGGATCCGAAAACAATTCTTCCTTCATTTTATATGAATAGGTGAAGTATTTTTCATCCTTGTCGGTCAATGACATTTTATATATTCCCCAAAAGCCGTTTCTTTCGGATGAGTAATAAAGTGACCGTCCGTCTTTGGAAAAGCAAACATCCCTTTCCTGCTCCGGAGTGTTTGTTATCCTGTTTGTCGTGCTGTAGTCGGCCGAAGTAACGAATACATCTCCCCTTACTACCACCGCTACTTCCTTGCCGTCTGGAGAAACGTCCATTGAAGAAGCCCCGCCTATGAATGTGAGCCTGTTCATTTCTTTTTCAATCTGGTCGGTAGCAATACTTATGGCCACTTTCACCGGTTTCCCGTTTTTCTTAAGCGTATAAAGTTCCCCGTTGTAAGAATAGGCCAGCGTTCCGTTATCTGAAATTGACAGATACCTTACGGGATTCTTGGTCTCGAAAGTGAGTTGGACGTTTTTATCCGGATCCGAAATGGAACTTTTGTATATATTGGAAGTCTTCCCGTCTCTTTCGCTTAAATAATAGAATGTGTTTCCGTCTTCCGCGAATACCGGATTCCTGTCTTCGCCTACATATGAGGAAAGTTTCTTGAATGTCCCTTTGCCGTTTATTGAAAAGCCTGGAGCCGCATCTTTTTCCGCAGCACCGGTATATTCCCATATATCACGTGTAACGGAAGATGTGTGATGTTTGCGGAACGGATCTTCATATCCCTTGTAATCTTCGTAAATTACATTCCCTTTGTTATTTACGCTTAGATTGCAAATTACGAGAGATGTTACGAGGACAGGGCGGCTTCCGCTTGTATCCACACTGTAAAGCTGCGGCATACCTGGAAATCCTCCGTATCCAGGGTCATCCTGGATATTGCATGAAAATATTACAGATCCGTTTCTCAGGACTGCCATAGGCGTTTCGTTTCCGGCATATGTAGTAAGCCTTTTTGGCGTGCCTCCTTCAGCATCGGTTATATATATGTCTTTGCTTCCTTCACGATATGAACTGAAAACTATCTTTTTTCCGTCTCCTGTCCATAGGGGATCCGAGTCGTATGCTTCATTGCTTGTTACCTGCAATGCTTTCCCGCCTTCTGAGTTCACCACGAAAATATCTCCCTGGTATTCAAATGCAATTTTGCTTCCGTCAGGGGAAATTGCGTTTTTCCTAAGCCACATAGGTGTCTCTTGAGCTGAAGCTAAATAACTTCCGGAAATCACTGCAAGAGCTATTAATATGAATTTTCTCATTTGATTGATATTAAGTAGTGCAAATATATAAAAATCGCCAATATTATCCGATTTTTAGTATATTTGACAACTAAAAAGACCAATTAATTATGAATAAAATCAATTGCTTCATCCCTTTTAAAGATAAATCGCAGGTCGCAAAAACCGTGGAAAGTCTTGATCGAGAAAATACGGTTTTGAAAATATATCTGCTTAAGACACCGGATTCTGCAAGTGAAATTCCCGAGAAATGCGAAGTCTTGGAGGTCCCTTCCCTGAAAAGTTCAGATACTGTAAGGAAGATAGCTGCTTGTTCCGACTCCGGTTTCTCCCTTATCTATACCAAATATACCGAATTGAGTTTCGGAAAGTTCGCTCTCGACAGAATGCTGTCGATTGCCGGTGACTCCGGCTCGGCAATGGTTTATGCCGATCATTTCAATGAGGCCGGAGGCAGTCGTGTCTTTGCTCCCGTCATTGATTATCAGGCAGGAGCTCTCCGGGATGATTTCGATTTCGGATCTGTCCTCTTATATCGTTCTTCTTCCCTAAAGGAAGCCGCTTCCCGTATGAAAACGGATTATGAATATGCCGGACTTTATGATTTGAGGCTGAAGGTTTCCCAAAAAGGGAAGCTTGAGCATATCAGCGAGTATCTCTATTATGAAATAGAGACGGATGACAGGAAATCAGGTGAAAAACTGTTCGATTATGTTGATCCGAAGAACCGTGCTGTACAGATTGAAATGGAAAAGGCTTGTACGGATCATCTCAAAGACATCGGCGGTTATATGGAACCTTCTTTCAAGAATATAAAATTCGATTCCGACAGTTTCGAATATGAAGCATCAGTCGTAATCCCTTGTAAAAACAGGGTGCGTACTATAAATGACGCAATAACTTCCGCTTTGAATCAACAGACTACTTTTAAATACAATGTAATAGTAGTCGATGATAATTCGGATGACGGAACCGTAGACATTATTAAGAAACATTCCGGTGATCCTAAGCTGGTCTATATAGCACAGGACAAAACATTCCACGGAATAGGCGGTAATTGGAATGCGGCTCTCCATCATCCCAAGTGCGGCAGGTTTGCCTTGCAGTTGGATTCCGATGATTTGTATTCAGACCGTAACGTCGTGCAGAAATTCGTAGATGCCTTTTATGCCCAGAATTGCGCCATGGTTGTGGGAACATACAGGATAACGGATTTTGATTTGAATACGATTCCTCCTGGAGTGATAGACCATAAGGAATGGACACCGGAAAACGGAAGGAATAATGCATTAAGAGTTAACGGGCTCGGTGCTCCCAGAGGTTTTTACACCCCTTTGCTGCGCGAGTTCAATTTCCCTACGACTAAATACGGTGAGGATTATGCTGTCGGATTGCGTGTCAGCCGCGAATATCAAATCGGACGTATATATGATGTAATGTATGACTGCCGTCGTTGGGACAGTAATTCCGATGCATCCTTGGATGCCGATAAAGTCAATGCAAATAATCTTTATAAAGATAAGATCCGTACTTGGGAACTAAAGGCCCGGATACAGATGAATAGGAAATAAGGCGGGCTTTTTGTCTTCCCGATTTGTTCCTGATTATATTTATATAATAGGTATATCCAATCTCCCCGTTGAAATTTCCGTTTCAACGGGGAGATTGGATTGAGGGGTAAAAAAAAGTTCAAAAAGGTAAAGGTAAGTAGAAAGAATGGAGCAGCAGTATGTTGAAACGATACAAGGGGGTAAGGAGTACAAGAGGGAAAGGAATAAAAGTGCAGAAAAAGTTTGGAAGTTAAGAAAAGATGGCTACCTTTGTAATCCCGCCTGAAAGAAAGGGCAGCCCGGAAGGGGAGCAACGGAAAGCAGGGGGGAGAGATCATTGAAAAGATTGGAAAGAAGTACAAGCAAGTACCGAGAAACAATAAAACGAGAGCGTTAATTCCGAAAGGAAAGAGAAGCGTCAGGAATCAGACGGGAGA
>JALCMW010000015.1 GCA_022648685.1 Bacteroidales bacterium | reverse complement strand
AACATTGTTGTCCCGGCAATATGTCTCTATCTCAAGAACCTGCTCTTCCGTTACCATACCTTTCCTTTTTTTGCAAAGGTACGTGGCTCGCTTTAATGAGAAAAGACGTAGTTTATCGGATGGTTACTCTGCAAACCAGTGGTATTCACGATCGGGACGATGATACATGGTTATATTCAATGCTCTCAGGGCATCTTGATGTGCTTCCAAATGTTGCTGTAAGAAATCCGTATGTGTCATTGTTTGTTTATATTGTGGCAGGGTAGTTAACCCTACCGTTACCTTTGTTATGCTACTACCTCAAACTCATGAACATAGATGAAGACATCATCATCTTCCTGCTCATTGTTCCACTTGGCAAGTTCTTCCTTGCTAATCTGTTCTCTGCCTGTAAGCTCCGCTGCAAACTTCATGGCTTTGTCTTCATCATCGAAATATTCACTGCAATAATCGTCATTGACAAAGGCATCAACGTAATAGCGGTCGGGGAAATACTTGCTGTCAGCATCATTCGTGGCATATACCTCGCACCCCGGCTCTTCTACACAGAAGTAAATGGTAAGGTCGGGCATCAACTCTGCCAGCACATGACGAAAGTCCGTTGCGCCCCATGCCTCTTCCGCATAGATATAAAGAACACCTTCTCCCAAGTCGTAATCCTCGATAAAGCCGCGAAGATAGTTCCGTTTCATCTGTTCCTCTGTGGCTCCCAATGACTTCACGATGTTGCCCTCCCAACCATCGCTTGCGGTCTCGGTTACTGGCTCCATTTTATGCTTCATAAAGCCTTCAATCAACTCATAGAGCTTGTTCAGCTCTTCCTTGCTACCCTCAATGGCGTAGCTTGTACTTGCCCAATTTGCCATAATTCTATAATTTTGAATGTTATCAATATGTTACCGTTACCTTAGTCTGTAAAGGTATTGAGACGCTGCGTTTCAAACTCCCACTCATAGTCTCGGTTGTTGCACTATGTCTGATGTGTGCTTCTTATCTCGTTGGCATCGTCCTCGGTCATACCCCGATACGCTATCAACTGTGCAATGATGTCTTCCATATCCTCACCGATATAGACAAGCTCCCTCGATGCGAGGGAGTGCCATTCGTCTGTTCGGTAAACCAAGTAAATCAATCTTGTTTCCATCGTCTTAAATGGTTTAGAAGTAAAAATCAATGATACCACCGATGTAAATCTTGCTGCCCTCCTCCAATGTGTCAATCCACCGCATCAGCTCAGCCGACTTCTCGGCAAAGGATTGGCAACTATCTCCGCAAAGATAGAAGTGTGAGTCGGTGTCCAATGGGTTCTGAATAATCTGTTCGAGTTTATAGGTAGCCCCAACGAACTCCATCACGTTCTTGCTGCTGATTTGAGAAGCCTTACGCTGGATGCGGTGTGCCCACTGTTGTTTCCACTCGTCCATGCCACCGAAGTATTCAAGTGTCTCATGGTCTATCTGTCCAAACATATCAGAAGGCAAGATACCTTTCACCAATGTCTTGATAGCCTCTTTGCGCTCTTCACTTGAAATGGCAGCGCAATAGTCGTAGTCCGTACCCTCACCCTGATAGAGCGTGTCCTCGTTGATAGCCTCCTTAATCGGAGTGTCAGAAAGTTGAAAAATCCATGCGTGCATAGCTGTAAATATTTAAGTGATACATTTCCCTTTAGTTCTGCTGCTTTTGCAGCATCGCTGTCGGGATTTCAAATTTTATGTGCATGGTAGAGCAAGTCCATCAGGCAGATAAGCCAAGTAATTTTGCGATATTCTCATGGAATACCCAAATCTTTGATTTCGGGAAGGTTGTCGTGAGAATATGCTCAAATAGCACAGCGGTACTTTGTGTTCTGGTCGCCTTGCTAACTTTGCATAGAAAAATGGAAGCCGATGGTTGCCTGTTGAATAGTTGGAAACTATGTCCATGGCTGATAAAGCCTATAATGAGGGAAGGAAATTATTATCCACTTAGTGTACACTAAGAAAATTACGTTTTTAACACAACGATGATGGTATAAACCATACGAGCTTGCCGATTGAAAAGGTATGCCTGATTAAGAAAGGAGGGCAATAGAGTTATCACAGGCAGCATATTATGGCAATAACCATCGAAAGGTTCAAAAAGTGGAATATCGTCTTGATGACGAGAGATACAAGCAAAAGATTTTAAGGCAAAAATCAATGGAATGATAACGATTGATAGCAAAGGTTCAAATCCGCCCAAAGCCTAAAGTCTATAAAATATTGGTTATCAGCAAGAATGAAAGTTGTGAAATATCTTTACATAAAAAAGTGGGTCAAATTTGGGTCAAAAAGTGGGTCAAGGGGTGACATATAGACAATAAAAAATCCCTAAGTTGTTGTAACTTAGGGATTTACGCTTGATGCGGTTGCGGAAAGAGAGGGATTCGAACCCCCGGAACAGTTACCCGCTCACCGCATTTCGAGTGCGGCCCGATCGACCACTCCGGCATCTTTCCTTTTGCGATGCAAAAATACTGTTTTATTTAGTTGAAGACAAACATTTCAGGAAGAATCATTCAATTCCTCCTGAAATTCACAAAAACACACTACTTAAAAAATATTCATGATTGCAGGCATTGCCCGCTTCTACATTGAACTTCCTTACAACCTAGTCTCCTCAGTTTCCTTATTCCCATACTCCGAGATAAGTTTCCGCATATCGTGATTGCTTATCTTGCCTTTTACGTAGACCAGGCAAGGGTCCTCCCCTCCGTTTAAAATATATAATCCGGTTATATACCCTTTCCTCTTGTCCATGTAAATCTTTACGTCATCGGAGCCGTCGGAAGCCTGCAAAAGCAATTCGGCATTTCTGAATCTCATACCTCTTATATCTTTTCTGAACGAGTTCCGGACTTCTTCACGACATTCTGACAAATCAAGGACATATAAGGATTTTATGCTGCTCAGAATTATTCTGCCATTTTTATCGCAATCGGATTTAGCGATAGACTTTCCTATCTTCATCAAAAGGCCTCCTATATGAACGGATTCCACTCCCGGTTCATAGGCATATCTGGTGTAAATTCCACATAAAGAAGGCTGTGCAAACAAACAGACCGATGATATCAATGCAATAACAGCAATAGAAATAATTTTTTTCATGTTTTATAATTTAATATTCTACTGCCTCAATCTCAGTAAGCAGCTTCATAATCAAGACGCAAAAAATTGAAAATTGTTAAATGCAATAAAAGATATTTTTATAGAAAATTAAACTTTATTAAAAAAATGTTGTCTTATTATCAGTTCAAATAAATTCGAATAAAGAAAAAGATATCGAATGGAATGCATTAATATTAAAAATTAAAGACATGAAAAAGTTATTGATCACTATCGCTATAATTAGCTTGACAGGAGGCCTTGTGACGGCAACTGGAATACCGGCAGTAAAAACAATACCGGGCAGGAATACACAAATGCATCAGAGAATGGATTCGGGCAGACATATGGGAAATAATCTGCATATGACAAAATCCCAGCGGACAGCCAGATTGGATTACGAAATGTCAATGGCAGTCTCTAATCTCTCTGAAAGACAACAACGAAGAATTCATAGACTTAACAAAAAATATGTAGATGCCATAGGAAATAGAATCTCAGCTAAAACAGGACGTTCTGGTAATATCGGCAACATGGGTGCCGGCATTGGCCAGAGAAGTCACAAGGGTGTGGGTAGTCCTGTGGTAGGACAAATGGATGGCAAACACATTCATCAAAATGGAAGTAGACCGCAAATTGCATCAAAGACAGGTCCGAACTACAACCATGATATGACTCAAATGTCGAACAACAAAAATTTCGAAACCATAGAAAAAGTCAGAGCTGCAAGGGAAACTTACGATAACGCAGTCAAGAAGGTGCTTGATAATGAACAATTCGAACAATATAAAGCTTACGAAAAGCACAAAATCATGATGATGACGAATCATAATAGGAATGGTAATAAACCTCATATGATGAACGAATCAGGAATGGTAAAAAGAATGGACATTAATATTGCAAGAGCGGTAAAATCATTAAGTGATTCACAAATAAAGGCCATTCATGAGCTGAATTCCGTATTTGTTGCAAATCGTGAGAAGACGCGCGGACAGATAAAGCAAGATGGTAATGCCGGCAAAAGCAATATGCATGCACAGATGAGCGAAATCCGCAAGAACTATGAGACATCTTTGAAAAACATACTCACTTCTGAGCAATATCAACAATATGAATCATTCGGAAAGCATCAAAGAATGCATAAACAAGGAAATTGTTCCACAAAAGGCAAACTTCAGGAAACCAATAATGAAAAATAATTCAGGCAAATAAGTTTCAATTTGTAATAGAATAAATAAACGGAGGCCTCGGATACTGAATATCTGAGGCCTCCGTTTACGAATAAATGTTATAAATCAATTATTATAAGCTGTTTCACCATGCTCGTACACATCAAGGCCCTCTTCTTCTATACGTGGAGCCACACGGATTCCTTTCCATTTCTTCAGAATGAAGAATAAAACAAAACCACACATGAAAGCCCATGATATAACAGCAAAGACTCCTATCAATTGAACTCCCAGCAATTTCCATCCATGCCCATAGAAAAGACCGGCAGTCGTGGAAAACAACCCCGTAAGGACTGTGCCCAAAGCACCGCAAACCCCATGTACGGACACAGCACCAACCGGATCATCAATATGCAAAACTTTGTCAATGAAAGGAACGGAGAAAGTAAGACAAACTCCGCAAATTACACCTATTATAGCGGCTCCGGCAACCGAAACGGCATCGCATCCTGCAGTTATCCCCACAAGACCTGCTAGTATTCCGTTGCATACTATCGAAAGGGAAGGTTTTCCATATATTATCCATGTAAGGAACAACGTGGATAGACCTCCAGTAGCTGCCGCCATATTTGTGGTAACCATAACATGGGAAATCGCACGTGCATTCTCAACGCCTGATGCGGAAAGTTGGGAACCAGGGTTGAACCCGAACCATCCGAACCATAAAATAAACACCCCCAATACGCCGAAAGTAAGATTATGTCCCGGAATGGCGACAGAATCCCCTGCTTTAGTATATTTACCGAGCCGTGGTCCAAGCAGAATTGTTCCTGCCAATGCGATGAATCCTCCGCAAGCATGTACGACAGTCGAACCTGCAAAATCATGAAAGCCGATATTACTCAGCCAACCGCCCCCCCATGACCAATGACCTTCAATAGGATAAATCAGCATAGATACAACTATCGAGAAAATCAGATACATGGAGAATTTTGTCCTTTCCGCCATGGCGCCGGATACGATAGTTGCTGAAGTTGCGCAAAACATTGTTTGAAAAATGAACATACATTCAACAGGAATATTATTATCTCCGAAAAATGAATAGTTGAAAAGATGTATACCACCGAAAAAGCCATTACCCTTTCCATACATGATTCCGAATCCTATCATCCAAAAGAAAAACGATCCTATCATAAAATCCACAAAATTTTTCATCAGGATATTCGCTGTGTTTTTGGATCTGGTAAAACCGGCTTCCACCAACGCAAACCCTGGTTGCATAAAAAAGACCAACATTGCAGCCAACAGCACCCATACGGTATCGAGACCACTTATCGTTATATTTCCCATAATACACTACTTAATTTTTAAATTACTGACTAACCGTTACTGCTACTTCTTGTCGGCGAGGACATAGTCTCCATGTTCTCCCGTACGGATTGAATAAGTGTCGTCCACAGGGCTTACGAATATTCTCCCGTCGCCTATTTCTCCTGTCCTTGCCGATTTCATGATTGCATCTATGGCCGGCTGCACGAATTGTTCACGGCAGACTATTTTAATTTCTATACGGGAAATGATGTCTGTACTGTACATGACGCCTCTGTATATGCGTTCTTCTCGGTCCTGCCCTATCGCTTTCACTTCAGAATAGGAAAACCAATTGATGTCTGCGGCGAAAAGAGCCTCCCTGACATCATCGAACCGCGTTCTGCGGATGATTGCTTCAATTTTTTTCATGACACATAAGTTATTGAGTTGTTTGTTAAAATTGCAATAAAAAAAGACCGGATCACAAGATTCAGCCTTAATATAAATTAATGTATGCGTTTGAAACGAAAACTACCCGACTGTCATGATAGAATATAACACGCGACATCCACCTGCTGCTGGACGTTATTACGCTGGACGTTATTCCTATTCATGCGGGAAATCATAGATAAGTTTTATTCATTGCTTTCCAAATTTAAGCAAAATTTATCAAGGTTACACAGTTCATTCGGAAAAAAAATAGGAAAAATGTTTTATTAGAGCATATGACGAATCAATTTGTTATCTTTGCAAATTACAGGGGGAATTAGCTCATCTGGTAGAGCGTCAGGTTCGCAATCTGAAGGTAGTGGGTTCGATCCCCATATTCTCCACCTTTCTTTAGGCATATTTGACATTTCTCACCATAAGGAATGTCGTGGCGAACATCAGGATGTTGGTAACCAATTGGGTCGATATCAAGCCGTTTAATCCCCAAATCCTGGAAAGCAGGAACAAAAGCGGAATAAAAAACACCCCCTGCTGACAAACACTTAGAAAGCCACCTTTTTTTGCCTTTCCCATTGAAAGGAAACAGGTTGCATGGATCATGCAGTATCCCTGAAAAAGACTGGCAAAAGCCATTGCTAACAAAGCCTTGCTTCCGACTTCGACAACCATTCTTGAATGATTATCGAAAGCCGAAATAAGATTTCTGGAGAACAATATACATACAAAAGCAAAAACAGCACTTGCAATAGTAAGCCATCTGACTGCCGTAGAGGTAGCTTCCTGAATCCTTCCCATTTTCTTCTGTCCGTAATTATAAGCGATAAAAGGCTGGTATCCTTTAATGAATCCGAATGTAAGCATCATCTCCACCATAAAAATACGGTTTACTATGCCGACAGCAGCAATTGCGTCATTACCGAAATGTCCGGCTATGACATTGACCAGAGAAAGCGTTACAAAATTCAACAATTGAAAGGACATTACGGGAATCCCGATTTTTAATATATTCAACATGATTTTTTTGTCGAAAGAAACCATGTGAAATGAAAATTTCAGATAAACGGTCTTTTTCAGAAAATAATATAAATATAATGACATGGACAGTAAGCGTGCCAGTAAAGTAGCTATCGCGGCTCCTTCGATTCCCATCTTTAACCCGAATATTAAAATAGGATCCAAAACCACATTCAGGGCTCCCCCGGCAAACATTACAGTCATACTGTACGTGGTCGCACCTTCCGTATTAATAATATTATTGGAAATAAGATTGAACACGTTCAAAATCAAACCAATGATAAAAATAAATCCGTATTCCCTTATATAAGGCAAAGTCTCCGCAGTAGCCCCCATGACAAACATCGTTTTGTCGAAAAACAATAGCATGATGCTTATGACAATTGCAGCAGTAGTCAATCCGGCGACAAAAACCGTGGATAAATATCTCGTAACCTGATCAAATTCTTTTCTGCCCAGCTTCTGAGAAATGAATACACTTCCACCGTTAGCAAAAAGCAAACCCAGTCCGGTTCCTATCATGGTTACAGGAAATATTACGGTCAGGGCTGCCATCTGCAAAGTCCCAAGTCGTCCTATGAAAAAAGTATCAACCAAATTATAAAACGCAGAAACTACCATCCCAACCATTGTCGGAAGGCCCAATTTTAAAAGCGCCGTTTTTATATTTGCGCTCTCCATCAACTCCAATTTATTTTTCATATTAGCCATTATTGTTTAATATCTATACTGTATAGTTCCTAAACTATTGCGACAAAAAAAATTATGATTCCTGCAGCATTAGGTATCTAACAGTTTATCATAATTTTCCAAAACTTTAGCAAATTCACTATAAGTATCATCCGAAAAAGCATCAAGCATAATACTTATTTTAACCCTGTTGTTTTTATGAAATCTAGCATGCTGCTTGTAGACATCTTTGCCTAAAAGAGTTAGAAATAACTGTATTTCTTTATCGGAATGTTCTGAAGGTTTCTTTATTACCAACCCTTTTTTCACCAACTTGTAAACCATCTGGGAAGATGCTCCTTTCGTAACACCTTTCAATTTGGCCAAATTAATAAGATTTATGCCCTCGTTGCCCCCAATCGCAGCTATTGTATGCAATTCGGTCACACTTAGCAGAAGATCTTTATATTTCTTTTTTTTATTGAATTCACGTACCGTTTTATTTAAAATACGTTCCATCAATTCAAATATGACGTCATCGTTCCTTTCCATGATATCGTTTAGTAGCTAAACGATGCAAATGTAATTCTTTTTTTATTTAATGCAAAAATATTTACGAATATGATTTTACAAGTAGCGTTTCTTTGTATTTCCGAGGACACGAATTTAAAGTATACAGCCCATCAGTCAAATTATTTGAATATAATTTTATATTTTTGTGTAAATACTACATTTTTTCATGAAAAGAATTTATTTATTTGGGATTTTCGCATCCGCTGCGTTGCTGTTGGCTTCATGCGGAAGCGGAGTAAAAAACGATCAGGCATTGGAAAATAATCCGTTGATGAAAAAGTCCGATTTACCATACGGCGTCCCGGACTTCTCAAAAATAAAGGATACCGACTTCAAACCGGCAATGGAAGCAGGCCGAAAAATGCAATTGGATGAAATAGACAAAATTGCAAAATGCAGGGAAGAGCCGACATTCGACAATACCATTGTCGCTATGGAAAAGACAGGACAGACATTGGACAAGGTCATGGCTGTATTCAATCTGCTGTCTTCGGCCAATACCGATCCGGAATTGCAAAAGATAGAGGAAGAAGAAGCCCCTGAAATGGCAGCCCAGTCAGATGCCATATATCTGAACGCCAAATTGTTCGCAAGAGTAAAAACTCTTTATGACAACCGCAAGGGCCTTTCTCTTGACAACGAATCGATGAAGCTTCTGGAAATATACTACAAAGACTTCTGCATGGCAGGGGCCAATTTGTCTGCAAAAGACAAAAAGACGCTCAAGGGAATAAACAGTGAAATCGCATCTTTGAGTGCAAAATTCTCCAACTGCCTTATTGCAGCTGCAAAAGACGGGGCCCTGGTGGTAGACGATTCATCTGAACTTGCCGGACTGTCACACGAAGAAATAAAGGCGGCGGCTTTGAAAGCCAAAGAAAACGGCAAGGAAGGCAAATATATGATTTCTCTGCAGAACACAACCCAACAACCTGAATTACAGTATCTTTCAAACAGAGACGTACGTCGTCGCCTGTATAAGAATTCAGTAACCAGAAACGAAAAAGGCGATGCCAACGATACAAGGAAAATAATCCTGCGTATAGCATCGCTCCGTGCGGAAAAAGCCGCGTTACTCGGTTATGAAAACTATGCAGATTGGAACCTTCAGGACCAGATGGCTAAGGATCCTGCGACGGTTGAAAAATTTCTCGGACAATTGGTACCTGCTGCTACCGCAAAGGCTCGCGAGGAGGCTTCTGAGATACAAAAGGTCATTGACAAGGAAAAAGGAGGCTTCACTCTACAGCCATATGACTGGAATTATTACGCTGAGAAAGTACGCAAAGCAAAATATGATCTGGATGAAAACGAAATAAAACCGTATTTCAATCTTTACAATGTATTGGAAAACGGAGTATTTTATGCTGCCAATCAATTGTATGGACTTACTTTCAAAAGGCGCAACGATATTCCCATATACCAAAGTGACGTAAGGGTTTATGAAGTATTCGACAAAGACAGTTCTGCCATAGGTTTGTTCTACTGTGATTATTTCAAAAGGGACAATAAGGCTGGAGGAGCATGGATGGACAATCTTATCCAGCAATCCGGACTGTTGAACAACAAACCTGTCATATTCAATGTATGCAACTTCACAAAACCTGCTGCAGGACAACCTGCACTTATAAGTTTTGATGACGTAACTACAATGTTTCATGAATTTGGACATGCACTTCACGGCTTTTTTGCCGATCAGGAATATCCGAGCATTTCAGGAACGAATGTAGCAAGGGATTTTGTTGAATTCCCTTCGCAGTTCAACGAACATTGGGCCTCATATCCTGCAATCCTGAAGCATTATGCATTGAATTACAAGACGGGAAAACCGATGCCACGTACTCTCGTAAACAAGATAATGAAATCGGCGCAGTTCAACCAAGGATATTTCTTCACTGAAATACTTTCTGCTTCGGAACTGGATATGCAGTGGCATACATTGTCCGTAAAAGACACTGTAAACGATGTAGACAAGTTTGAAAAAGATGCTTTGCACAAAACCGGTCTTGACTTGCCTCAGGTCCCTCCTCGCTATTACTCGTCGTATTTCCTGCATATCTGGGAAAACGGTTATGCCGCAGGCTATTACGCTTATGTATGGACTGAAATGCTGGATGACGACGCATTTTCATGGTTCATGGAAAACGGCGGCCTTACACGAGAAAACGGCCAGCGCTTCAGAGATATGATTTTATCACGCGGCAATACCGAAGATTACAGTGCCATGTATCGCAATTTTTCAGGCCGGGATCCACAGATCGAACCTTTGCTAAAAAACAGAGGACTGGAATGAATGACATATTTCCGGCGAATAAATAATAAATAAAAAAGGCAGGATGAAATGTAATTTTCATCCTGCCCTTTTTATATACCGGTTTATATATTTATAAACAGACCTTTGATTTTATATCCGGAACCGTCAAATGAAAACATTCATGTTGGCATTGTCTGCTCTTTCCATATACGTAGCAACGCCGCCAATGGTCACATTATCAAGCAATTCCTCCCGTTTTACCCCCATGACGTCCATAGACATCTGGCAGGCTATGAATTCAACTCCGTTTTCAAGCGCCTGGGAACGAAGCATCTCCAGGGATTCCACACCTTTTCTTTTCATCAGTCCGCGCATCATCCTTTTCCCAATTCCGAACATATTCAACTTGGATAATTTCAACCCCGTTGAATCGGACGGAAGCATCATGGAAAACATTCTTCCGAAAAAGTCTTTCGCTACTTTCGGTTTATGAGCTTTCTTTATGACATTGAGTCCCCAGAATGTAAAGAAGATCGAAACCTTGTTTCCGGTAGCCGCAGCACCGTTTGCCAAAACGAAAGTGGCAATCGCCTTGTCCAGGTCATCGCTGAACATAATCAAAGTCTTAGACTTTTTTGCCTGTCCCCTACTGTTTCCGTCACCTTCGGTCCGAGAATCTATATTGCTATTCTTCTCAATGACCACAGTATATTTGCCCATATCTTCAGACCTGGAAACAAGGATATTTCCGGTTGTCTTGCACCATGAAACTGCATCTCTTGGGAAACCGGCATCGGTAGCAGTCACTTCTATCCTGCCGCCTTCCGGCATATCGTCAATTTGTTTCTTCAGCCGGATGATCGGTCCCGGACAAGACAAACCGCAAGCATCCAGTTTTATTGTCTTGATCATTGTTTCAACACGCTGAGTATCATTATCAATTTCCAAGGAACCGGCAGACTTACTTCCGTTTCCGAAATTACTCTCAGGAATTGACGTATCTGCAATGGAAGTCATGTAAGTTTGATATCCTCCAAGGAGATTGCGGACATTGTCAATCCCGTGTCCTTTCAATATCCGTACTGCCTGGTAACCTCTCAGACCTATCTGGCAATATATGATGATCGGCTTGCCGGAAGGAATTTCACCGAAACGACCGCGCAATTCGGTAATAGGGATATTGACGGCATCTTCGATATGACCAATGTCGAATTCATCCTTCGTACGGACATCCAGGATATAATTTTGGCGATGATCGAGATCCTTCATTTCACGCCAGGTTATAACCGGCATCGCCCCGCTTATGATATTCCCTGCAACGTAGCCTGCTATTGCAATCGGATCTTTCGCCGCCGAAAAAGGAGGAGCATAGGCATGTTCCAGTCTGGCAAGGTCATAAACGGTCCCTCCGTTTTTGACTACGAGGGCAATCTGGTCTATTCTCTTGTCCACTCCCATGTATCCCACACACTGTCCGCCGTAGAGCTTTCCCGTTTCCGGAGAAAAAGTAAGTTTCAATGTCATAGATCTGGCACCAGGATAATAACCTGCATGATCATAAGAATGGGTCACGGACCTGGAATATTCGATTCCTGCCTGCGCCAGCTTCTTGGCCGGTATGCCTGTAGAAGCCACGGTCATGTCGAATACTTTCGCTATGGAAGTGCCGATCGCACCTTCATAAACTTCCTTATTGCCGAAAACCATATTGTCCGCCACTATCCTTCCCTGCCTGTTTGCAGGATTTGCCAGATAATTCAGCCAAGGCTTCCCCGTTATGGGATTCGGATATTCTATGGCATCGCCTACGGCATACACATCTTCCGCAGAAGTCTGCAGATACTTGTCCACCCATATTCCTTTCGCCTCCCCTATCTTAATCCCGGCATCGGAAGCAAGTTTCGTTGCAGGCCTTACACCTATCGAAAGTATAACCATATCGGCAGTAAGCTTCCCGTTATCGCCATAATATACGGTAAGCCTCCCGTCCACCCTTTCGAATTTTTTCACCCCCTGGCCCAGATACAACCTGACGCCTTTGTCAAGAAGATGCCTGTGGACTTCCGCGGCTGTCGAGTAGTCTACCGGAGCCATAACCTGGTTGCTCATCTCTATAATAGAAACCCTTGCTCCGGCGGAATGCAGATTTTCGGCCATCTCGAGACCTATGAATCCACCCCCTACAACAACAGCATCCGTAATCCTATGAGAATCAATATACCCTTTGATACCGTCGGTATCCTCCACATTCCTTAAAGTGAAGATACCCTCGGAATCAATTCCATCCAGAGGAGGTCTTACGGGAGTGGATCCAGGAGACAACAAAAGCTTGTCGTATGATTCTTCATACAACGAATCATCCGCTTTTTTAACGGTTAAGACTTTTCTTCCCGTGTCGATGGATACCACCTCGTTCTGAACCCTTACATCCACATTGAATGTATCGGAAAACAGTTCCGGAGTCTGCACGAAAAGTCTGGATCTGTCACGGATCGTCCCGCCGATGTAATACGGAAGTCCGCAGTTCGCATAAGAAATATACTTGCCTTTTTCAAGCAATATTATTTCCGCTGTTTCGTCTATTCTTCTGATTCTGGCGGCGGCCGTTGCACCTCCCGCAACACCTCCGATGATGATGTGTTTCATGCTTTAGTCAATATTAAAGATTTAGAATTCTAACCAGCAACTCCGGAATATCGGCCGTATCGGCAAGCAGGCTTTCCATTGTAACTGTACCGGTCCGCGTTATGGAAAACAACATACTTCTCTTGTCTTGTTCGCTTAAATCGCGTTTTACCATTTTTTTTGCTTCAACGGTTTTGAGAACTTTGGAAGTATTCGAACATGTCAATCCGAGAGCCTTTGCGATTTCCGTCGAGGACATTGTGCCGCCCTGTGAAAGACAGCAGAGAAGCATGCCTTCGTTCAACGAAAGCCCGTATTTCTTCACTGTCATATTTTCATATTCGGCGACAGCTTTGTTTATGTCCCTGATCCTGCACAAAATATTATGATCCATTATTATTCCGTTGCGTTGTTTTTCTTCAGCAGGATATCGTCAATTGCTTTCTCAAAAGAGGCCTTCGGCATAGCGCCCTGTGACATCTGCGGTGTCTCGTTCATAGGAATGAACAGAACCGAAGGAATGCTCCTGATGCCGAACAGCGAGGAAAGTTCCTGTTCCTGTTCAGTATCGACTTTATAAAAAGTCACCTTTCCCTTATACTCTTCGGAAAGTTCTTCCATAATCGGAGCGATCATTTTGCACGGACCGCACCAAGTTGCATAAAAATCGATGATCGCCGGCTTGTCACCTTTGAAATTCCATTCTTTAGGATTGTTTTGATAGTCCATCACATTGTCGATGAACCCTTGTTTTGTCAATTGAATTACACTCATGGCTTTTTGTATTAATATCATTTTTATTTTTCATGCCGTAAAATACGGTTTATTTTATTTCCATTGGAAATTATATCGCAAAGATAATATTTATTTTCCAATATGCAATTATTTCCAGAAGAAAATAAATAAAGATGAAAATTCCTTCCTTCTTCTTGTCAGCAACAAAATATCCGGAAGAAAAATCGAATTAAAATAAACCTCTGTTATCTGATAAAAACGGGACGGCTGAAATCGAAAGGAGCCAAACCGGCGGAATCCCTTACCCTGATGTGCAAGACCAACGGTTTGCCGAAAAGATTTTCCGGCAGTGTAGCGGCCCAGATATGTGGTGAAGGGGATCTACGAAGAGGCTGACGGCGTGAAAACTCGGTAGGATAACCGCCTCTGTGATTCATATATGATATACGGGATACCGTAGGATCTATCATTCGCACTTTATCCAAAGGCAACCATGTATTATTGTCGATACTATATTCTACAGATGTCGTTTCCCCACCGCCATACACGTTCACGGCAAAGCGTCCTTTGGGTTCCGATGCAAGGACTTTCACCGAATCATCTGAACTGTTCTCTCCCCTTACCCAGATTCCGGCCTGTATCGACGGATCCATTCCGACACCTTTGAACCGGAAAGTGTAACCGTCGCCGGAAAAATCGAAAATGAAATAGCACCTGGGGGATCCGCCCTGCATCAGCGCGACGGGAATTCCCCATGAATTGCGTTCTCCTGTCCACCAGCTGCCGCAAGTGGCACCGACAGACACTTCTTCAACTTTGTCCGACCAATGCTTCCTGAAAACGGTGTGGGCATGAGCGGAAACCACAAGTGTTTTCCTGTGCCCAAGAGCCGAAAATATCTTGTCCCGGTTCTTCATGCCGGACATAGGCACATGCTGGCACAAAACAAGGGATACTTTGTCTGGTAAAATAGAAACAAGGTTTTTTAGGAAACGGATCTGAGGTGCGGGCAGGGCTGTATCTCCCAGTTCGACATTATCCAAAAGAACGAAGCAATAATCCCCGCGGCGGAAAGCAGTTACGTCATTTCCTACGATCTTTTTGAAATTCATGGTTTTACGCGGCCGCCTCCCCATATCCAGATCATGATTGCCGATGACACACCATGCGGGCTCCCCTACCGACTCGACAGCGTCACATACATTTTGCAGCAGCCGGGGCTTATCATTTACCATATCCCCCATGTGAACGAGGAAATCCAGATCATGACGGGAGGCTAGTTCTTTCAATATTGTTCTCGACGCAAAATCGATCTGTTCATTATTGTCGGCCTGTATGTCTCCTACCGCCGCCATTCTGAAATCTTTTTTCTTTTCCGTCCTTCGAAGAGGGAAATCCATATATCCGGAAACAGGCATCCCGCCGTTCATAATACCGGCCGCCCCTGAAGCGGAAAATCCATCGGGAAGGATAACAAACAGAGCGCCGTTTCCGGATATATCCACACTATACCGGCCTTTTGCTCCGCTGAATATTATGGTATCCCCATCCGAAACCGGAATCCCTTTCAAAGGACGGTCACCTCTGTCGAAGACTCCGTTGCCGTTGCAATCGAGAAACACCCTTCCGGAAACCACGGAAGAAAATGCGGATTCGGCTGGAAATAAAAACGAACATGAAAATGCAAGAAAAAAGATAAAATTACGGTGTACCATATTCATGAAAAAAGAGCGGACCGTTGATAGCCCGCTCTGCAAATATAAAAAAACTAATCTATTATTCAGCCAGATCGTCAGCCTCCATGGCATATTTATAAACACGGAGAGTGGCATTGTCCGAACCGTCTATGAATGCCGCATATCCGTTGCCATCCGAATCATATTTCAGCTGGACATTCTTGATGGCAATCTTGTCTGTTCCCAGTGTGACAGGCGATCCCCATTGTTTTGTCTCGGCATCAAGAGATACTATCATAGGAAGCTCGGTTTCGGCATCCTTGTAGAATACTACCGGAAGATCGTTATTCAAAGCCATCGTGTATTTTGCAGAAGAACTGAGAGTAAGGTTCAGGGCTGTAGACACCCTGGTCCACGTGCTTTCCCCTGCAGCAGCCTTGTAGACATTAAGAGTCCATGTTCCATTAGCATCTTCATCACCCCCTGCACAGAGATATACGGTACCGTCGCTTGCAACTCCGAAGCCGAGACCGACAATATTCGGTTGGGAAACACCTTCAGGCAAAGCATTCACTACTTTTGTCCATGCATTGTTTTCGTATTTATACACGAAATAAGTTCCGCCGTCTCCCTGTACAGTACCGGCAAGATATAGAGCTCCGTTGTATACGGCCATTTTAGGATTGAAAATATATTTGCCGGAAATGTCCGATATCAGATTCTCGGTAGACCATGAAGCTCCGTCGAAATAGCACAAATCAAGATCCCTCCTTGCAATTACTCCGGTTAAGGCAGCGTTTGCATAATAACCTACTACAGGATATTTCGAAACCGGATCAACTCCGAGGGCATAATAAGAACCGCATCTTACACCGCCGAATGAGCTGGAGCCGACAATTGTCCATGAATCACCGCTGCCTGTTTTTACAAACATCTTCTGCGCCGCGTAATCATAATACAAAGCATAAACCAGCCCGTCTTCACTGACAGCTATGTCAACATTTCTGGCATCTATGGCATTACCGTCGATATCAGTACTGATTTTGGCGCCAAGAGTCATATCGCCATTTTCCAATTTGCCGACACGACCTTCATAAAGATCACCTTCGGTACGGGAAATGAAGAAATAAGGTACATTGTCCTTCGGGGATATCGCCATGGCGAAATCCCTGTTGGGAAGGATATTGGATGATGCATCCACATCATTGAAAGCCAATACCTGATTCCATTTGTACTGGAGAATCTTGCCGACCTTGACAGTATAGCTTGCGGAGACGTTAGCTTCTTCATCTTTTACAACAAAATCCACAGGATAAGTATAATCATTTGCAGTAGTACTGTCGATCTGTTCCGTAGTTCCTACATATACTTTGTCATTATCACCTACGGTAAAACGGGCTACAAGAGCGGTCTTGTCGGTACCTTCAGGAAGACGTATCACCATTTCGTTAGACACATCGGCCACATAATCTTCGGTCAAGACGCCTTTATTATCGGCCGCATAAAAGCCGAAACTCAGCAACTCTGCCTTTCCGTCATTTTTGACTTCTTCGTTATCCTTTTTGCACGAAGAAAAAAGGACTGCGAATGCTGCAATCGCAGCGAATAAATAAAAAAACCTTTTCATAAAAACATTAAGATTAAACAATTATTTTTTAATTATCGTATATATTTTTCCGATGCTGTCAGGTCCCGGTTTTCCGAGTCTTACGGAAGTATTGCTGCAGGATGTAAGCACGATTTGCATTGTATTGTCCTTGGAAGGATCAAGTCCGTGTTTGAGCCATTCAATACGTATGGGCATTTTGTATATGCCGGCAAGGAATGCAAGAGGGCTGGAAGTCGATGATATCAATTTGTAATCCACACCTTCTTTGAGTCCGTCCCCTGCAATCAAATCATAATTCACGGTTATATCCGTATTTTGGGCTGGAATAACCAGATACACATAATAGGTAGACAAATAATTCTGACTTTCCCAATCCATGACTGAAGATGACGCACCCGATTCATCGGCTATGTACACGAAAGCATCATCAAAGACGACGGGATCATTTTCGGAACATGAAACCATAAAAGCAGCCGATATTGAAACGGCTAACAAAAACAATATTTTTTTCATAACCATAATTCTAATAGCCTTCGTTTTGAGTCATTGCCGCGTTTGCTTCCATTTCAACCAACGGGATAGGCAGGGCAAAACGGTGATCAGGGTAATCCAGTTCCTTCATTGACGAATTGGTGTCCCGGGAACGTACAATATCGTCACCCCAGCGGGCAAGATCGAAGAAACGATGACCTTCGAAACACAGTTCTTTCCTATACTCCAGCTTTATCTCGTTCATCAAATCTGCTTTTGTATAATATACCAGAGGCACATTATCGGCAGCCAAATTCAAAGCCCTGCCCCTTATGGTACGGACATCGGAAGCCGCTTGTTTGAGATCATCCTGCATACAGGAAGCTTCGGCACGTATCAAATACATTTCCGAACCACGTAGAACCGATATGTCGTAATACAGATCGTCCACCGAATTATCTGTCATATCATAATACTTCATGCACGCTTTATTGCCGTCAGGATCAAGAAGCAGTGTTTTCCTGACATCATCGGAAGAAAAAAGAGACAGAAAAGAATCCGTAGGATAATATTTGGGAGATTGATAATTGTAAAAACCCTTGAGAGTAGAACCGGCATAGTATCCGGAAAGCCTGAAAATAGCCTCGCTGCCTATTTTTTCTTCGGTATACATCGCATTATAATCCGAATAAGACGTCAGGGTCACTTCCGATATCACCTTATCAGCATATTTTACTGCATCGGCATAATCTTCCTTATAAAGATATACCCTTGCAAGCAAAGCATCGCAAGCTTCTCCGGAAACATAATGGGCATCGGTAGTTTTTCCGTCACCGAGGATTGACAAAGCAGTATTCAGATCGCTTATTACCTGATCGTAAACCTCTTTCACACTTGAGCGGGCTATTGTCTCTTTGGTACTTAAAAGCCTGGTCGCAACCGGGATCCCGGCATGGGAAGCATCCGATGTATAACCATACGGCTGGGCATAACAAAGCACCAGATCAAAATGCGCAAGAGCACGGAAGAAATAAGCTTCGGCTTTGATTTTGTTTATTTCTTCGACATCGTTCGGATAATTCTTTTTCAATCCGTCCGCGTAATACAAAATGGTATTTGCATTCGTAATGACAACATATCCTTTTTTCCAAAGCATGCCCACAGCAGTAGCGTCGAGATCCGGAGTAGACAGGAAATTGTATTGATAATACATATCGCTTCCGCTGCCCACTGCAGCAGACTGCAGTTCATCACCTGCAACATCGGCATATTTGAAGAAATATTGATTGTAAAAATCGTATGCGACACTGTAAAGGCCCACACGTGCCGTGCGGAGTCCGTCGATTTCCGAGAAGAAAGTGTCGGTATCGCTCTTGCCCTTTTCTTCAACATTGAGAAAAGAACATGAGACCGAGGAAAAAACGGCTGAAACAACAAATAAATATTTTAATATATTTTTCATATCGATATACCTCCTTTAAAGTGTAAAATCAAGGGATAATGAAATCGTACGCTGTACCGGATAACCGTACATCATCGTTTTGTATGAATTACGGTTATGCTTCTGATCGGGAGTCCAGAGGTAAAGATTATCGGCTATCAGGGAAATCTTGCAGGAAGAAAAGCCTGCGCTCTTGACGGCATTCAAAGGAATGTTATACGACAAGGCAAGATTCTGAAGTCTGATATTCGTTTTGTTATACAGGAATCTCGTTGAAGCACGTCCTGAAGAAGACGAAATCGTGGATATGCGCGGATTCGCGGAAACGTCTCCGGCACGCGACCAGTGATCCAAAGAATTGATAGAAACATTTTCGTCGGTAATTCCATATCCGTCATCTATTCCGTTCATCCCCAGCGAACACAAGGAATAACCTCCTATGGAATAATTCAACTGGAAAGTCAGGGCGAAATCATATAGCTCGAAAGTATTACTCATGCCTCCGCTTACAGTAGGAGTCGAACTTTTGTCTATGACCCTGTCGGCCGTAGAATAATTATATGTAAGATTTCCGTCTTTGTCATACCACATCGGAGCACCGGTAGAAGAATCCACGCCAGCCCATCTCACGAGATAAAAAGAATCGGAATCATGTCCTTCCGCAACCACAGTGGTCCCGTAACTAATAGGTTTGTCATCCGCAAGTTTTTCCACCCTGTTCCTGTTGTGGGAAAGATTGAAATCGGTATTCCATCTGAAATTCTTATGGTCGATATTGGTGGAATTCACTGTAAGTTCGACACCCGTATTACTTATTTCTCCGATGTTGCCGTATATGCGTTGATCACCTATGACGCGTGAAGTGTATATTTTGCTGAGAAGGTTTGTCGTATAATTATAATAACCTTCCAGAGAAACGGATAACCTCTTCCACATACGCACGTCAACACCTGCATTGGTCATATATGTCGTTTCCCAGCTTATCCCCGGATTTGCAGGAGTAGAGACGACACCGCCGATCTCTCCGTTATATGAATAACTGTCTCCGTAAGAGAATATACCCAAACCTTTCATCTGGGCACTGCTAACCCTTGAATTGCCGCTGGTTCCGAATGAAGCTTTGAGCTTGAGAAGATTTATGTCCCTGCTGGAAAAGAAACTTTCCTTATTAATGTTCCAGGCACCTCCTATGGAAAAGTAATTGTCCCATTTGGCATATTTGCCGAATGAAGAACAGCCTTCCCTCCTGACGCTGGCCTGCAACGTGTATCTCGAGTCGTACGTATATGCAGCCTGGCCCAAAAAAGACAATTTGCGAGTCGTGGAGACACTGCTGGTACCACTCCGCGAATCGCTTTCGGAATACGCCAATTCCTGAATATGATCGTTAATAAAGCCGTACCCGTAGGCACTCAGCGTGTTATAACCTTTGCTGGACAGTTCGGTACCGGCAAGTGCAGTAATATGGTGTTTGCCGAAAAACCTGTCATAATTCAGACGATCGATGTTCGTCCATGACAGGAAATTAGCGGAAGCACGGCTGGAATAACCTTCAGGCTCGTTATCCACCAGCCCGTTAAGTGTTTCCCTGGAATAATACATAGTCTCGTAACTATGCTGGTATGACGAACCGAACTGGACTGTTGCGGTCAGCCCGTTTATGACTTTGTATTCGAATACGAAATTAGCATCTGCAGAATAAGCCTTTTGTGTATTGTCGTCCAGATCCCTGTCCGCTATGGTATTGTCGAAAAATTTCATATCCTTCCAAACCGGATTCCCGTAGGAGTCAAGACTTGAAATATATCTATTGTATAGGCGATACGTAAACCCGTCATTGTCATACGGTGAATAGATCGGCAAAGCTTCATAATATTCATATGAAGGGGAAAACAGCTTGTTTATATTGTATGAGGCGGACAGCATCGGACGGAAAGTGAATCTTTTCCCGAATTTGTATGTATTGTTCAACCGGGCGGAAAAACGCTGCTGGGTATTGCCTTTGACAGAACCTTTCTCCTTGTAATAAGATGCGGAAAAATAACTTGAAGAAGTTTTTCCGCCAGAAGATATCGACACGTTTGCAAGGATATTGTTTCCTACTCCGAAATACTGGTCATGCCAATCGGTATCCGTAGTCGAATATGTATTCAGATCATTATCCTGAAAAGGAAATGCTGCCGCCTTATTTCCCCCGTTCACCCATGCTTCCTTTGCGTATGCCATATATTGTGCGGCATTAAGCACTTTGAAGCGGGTACTTTCATCAATCGACGAAATACCATATCGGAAAGAAGCACTCACCTTCGGGGCTGAATTGGCGGCCATGCCGCTCTTCGTGGTGACCAGTATGACTCCGTTTGCTCCGTCGGCTCCGTATATGGAAACGCCTGAAGCATCTTTCAAAACCGTGAATGAAGCTATATCATCCGGATTTATAAAAGTGAGAGGAGAAATGGAATAGCTCATTCCGGGAACAATGTTGGTACCGGTGCCCGTATAAACGGGAACACCGTCGATAATCCACAACGGTTCGTTGGAGGCACTGAGTGACGCTTCACCGCGGATCCTGGTATTGTAACGGGTCCGTGTGGTTGTAGGGGAATCGGTATTCGGTTCTATGCTAAGACCCGGAACCATTCCATCCAATATATTGTCGATTCTTGTCAAAGGTTTGTATTCGAAATCTTTCGAATTCACCTGATAGGCACTGCCGACCATATCGTCTTTCTTCTGGATTCTGCCATAGCCCTGAATTATTACAGCATCAAGGCTATTATCTTCCTCCATTTTGACATTCAGGACTTTGGTCTCTCCTGTCACATTGACGGACATGTTTTTCATACCCACATAAGAAAATGTGATAACGGCGGAAGACCGGTTCCCGATAGAAATTTCATATTTACCGTCGATATCCGTGGCAACTCCGGTAGGGGCACCTTTTATTACGATATTCACACCGACAAGCGGCTCACCTGCAGAATCAGTTACAATTCCGCTTATCACAGAAGACCCCTGGGCCATTACCGTAATTGCCGAAACGATGGCGCACGATAAGGCTATCAGCTTCATTAGAGAACTTTTCATCATAAATAATTGTAATCCGTATATATATACAAAGAATAAGATTAAAATACACTAACCCTGGAATTGGTCGGGGCGGAAAATCACCGGCCCGTATCATCAATTCCGAACTTAAACCAATGACAACAAATATAATGATTTAGCTAACAAAAATCAAAATACTTTCGACAGAAAGGTTCATGATTATCATGACTTGTGAAACGAATTCGTAACGTATGTCAGCAACAATATTTACAAATAAAAATACAATCTTCGATATAGATTATAATTTCCGGAAAATCACAATTATATGATAATATATAAAAACAAGCAAAAGTTAGTTCACTTTTTTTCGGCATAAAACATTATTACGAAATCATAATCGCGGATCAATTTGTCTTTCGGCAGACCCGTCGAACAAGGCAGCCAGCCTCCGGTCTTTTTGATCTTCTCCCCGTTTTTGAAAAGTCCGTAATAATACAGAAGTTCATGCCTCACTGACAAGTCTGCAGGTACATTTATCCTTGAATTGAAACCGCCTGTCGCAATTTTCGAAATATCTATCTTCTGAAGACCGGAAAAGCCCGGCATTACCTCGTGCATTTCAAGACTGTCCCCTTTCTCAAGAAAATAGAAACGGTACAAAGCCGTTGTATCTTTCCTTGATATATAACTATTGAAAGTTATTCCGGCATCAGTCTGGAAATCTTCTATAATATGCTTGTTTTCAATTAATTTTCCATTTTCGAATACGTCATAACCGATGGAAACATACTCGCCTTTCCCTAGATTGAAAGGATATTTAAAAACATGTATCCCCTCATATTCGAAAACATTTTTAATGTCCTCGGAATCTATCTTGTAATTATTGTTCAGTCCTTGTCCGGAACAATATATCCGGATAAATACGAAAAGCAAGGCAATCAATTTCTTCATAAAACGAGGTCATTTGTTTGTCAAATATATATATAATATCCATTTATACATAAATGCAACAGGCTTCCATATGATGTCATTATGAAAAAAGACGCCTTGCACGATAATGCCAGGCGCCAAGACCTATTCAATACAGGCTAACTAATTAATATTTATTTAGCCTTAGTGACATACTTGGTCGTGATTTTTATGACATTACCTTTTTTATCAACATTGATGGATTTGATTGTATCCGGAGCGATCTTATCCATTTCTTTTCTTGTGGCTTTTACTCCATCGATGTAAATTTCGGCTTTATCCAAATCTTTGGCTGAAGAAGAGACAGTATAAACCATTACTGAACAGGAATCACCGTCCTTGTTAACTTTGACCGAACTGGTCGAGCCCGGAGCCGTTTTCCCCGATTCTGCTTTTGACGACTTCTTTCCGACAATGCAGATGCCTGATGTACTGACCTTGCCACCGGATACGGTAGACAGTCTTATCGTAGGGACAGCACCGGACTTGTCAACATTTACGGATTTAATGTCTTTAGGATCAAAATTGTATACGGCTTCCTTGGAAACTTTTTTACCATCGATATAATACACAATGGCCGTATCTCCCGGAGGCGTCATGACAATATTGACATTTACCGGTTTTTTGACAGAATCCCCTGCCGCAACATTGATTTCAGGAGAAACGGAAACATAATCATTTACCGTTTTTGCCGTTGCAGCCAGCGATAAGCCTGCAAGCGGAATGATATAAAGAGCTTTCATAGCCCTTGCAAACGACGATTTTACTGATAACATCATAGTTATTCGATTTTTTAGGGTACTGTGACTGAAGCTGTTGGCCACCGAGTACCCGGCGTCGGCCATTGCTTTTCTGATTAACAGATATTGATATTGTTTTGCATCGATGCCATGTTTGAGAACAGCCTCGTCGGCCTCATATTCGTGAATCGCCCGCAGATCGCTCCTAAGCATCCAGATCGCAGGATTAAACCATTGAAAAGAGGAAATCAAATCCACGGCCAACACATCCAGGGAATGCATTTTGCACACATGGGCTTTTTCGTGAATGAATATTTCCGAATCTTCGATATTTCTACCATCCTCCGTTTCATGTATGAAATCATTTTCAGAAATCACTATATATTTCATCCAACTGAACGGAGCTATATTTTCCTTACTGATAATAAGTTTACAACGTCCGCACGAAACTGATGTGCCTTCGGTATCCAAAGCTGCAACCCTCCCCTTCCGTATTATACGCAGAACACCTGAAACAGAAACCGCAATCTTGATAAGTACAGCGACCATACCCAGAAAAAATATGACGGACAACGCAGTATACCACCAAGGAAACACCTGTAACGCCGTTTCCTGAAGATCTTCAATATTCGCGGGAATTGGTATCCGACCTTGCAGGATAATAGTTTTGTGTACGGTTATGACGCACAACGGTAAAACCAGGGAAAGCAAAGCCGTGAGCAAGAGAACGATCCTGTTGAATTTATGAAAAGTCTCCTTGCTGAGTAAAAGTCTGTAAAAGACATAAAACAAAGCGACAAGGACTCCTGCTTTCAAGTTATATATCAAGAAATCGAACATAATCAATTATTTTTCGGTACCGGATTCGATACTGGCTATGAGATCTTTCAATTCCGAAACGGAAATTTTCTTTTCACTCACAAGTGCGGATACGGCGCTCAGATAAGAGTTTCCGAAATAATTCCGTATAAGTCCGGAAAGCGAACTTTTCCTGTATTCGTCTTCGGTCACAACAGCATGGTAGCGGTATGTATTGCCGAAAGTTTCATGGCCGAGAAACCCCTCGGTTTCCAACGTCCTTACCTGAGTCGACACTGTATTGAAATGCGGCTTCGGATCGGGCATCTTGTCAAGCAGATCCCTGACGAACATTGAACCGTCCCGCCAGAAAAGTCCCATTATCACTTCTTCCTTTTTAGTCAGCTTTTTCATACTCTTATATAAGTTTACTATCTATTATATATTTCTTTTTTCTTTATTCTTTCACTGTTTCGACTGCAAAGATAACTAAAAAAAATTCATATACAACTAATTTTATTAGTTTATTTTCAAAATTTTATAGTTGTTTTCTATTAGTAATAGTAAACATTATGATTAGCAGTCTGTTATCTCACAAAATAAACAATGCGAATAGAAAAGAAGGAAAAAATTCTTCCTTTTCTATTTGAAAAGGCATACGAAGAAACGAATGTAGACCGGAAAAAATCACTTTTTCCAGTCTACATTGATTATCTGCCTTAATTAACGGGCAATAACGAAAATAGGCGGATGATGATAATCAGTCCTGCAATGTTTTTTCGTCGAGCCTATTTCCCCACAGATATTTTTTCGTTTCACGGGCTGTAACACCGGACAAGAGCAAAACTGCGATGAGATTCGGCAAAGCCATAAAGGCATTCATGCAATCAGAGATATTCCATACCAAAAGGATATTGGCAACAGAACCGAAATAAACTGCAACCACCCATACGATTCTGAAAGGAATTATGATGCGTTTACCTCCCAGATACTCCATTGCTTTCTCTGTATAATAACTCCAGCCGAGTATCGTTGAAAAGGCAAAAGTGAAAATACCTATAGCGAGCAACGGTTCTCCGATAACAGGAATCTTGCTAAAGGCAAGTTTTGTAAGAGATCCTCCGTCGCTATAACTGATATCGGGATAAGAAAGGATACTGCTGACAAGCACCAAGCCCGTCAAAGCACATATCACTACGGTATCCCAAAAAGGGCCTGTTGACGAAATAAGCGCCTGACGTACAGGATTCGGAGTCTTTGCTGCTGCTGCCGCGATCGGTGCTGAACCGAGTCCGGATTCATTGGAAAAAAGCCCCCTTGCTATACCGAAACGGGCTGCCGTCATTACAGTTGCTCCGATAAAGCCGCCTCCGGCAGCTTCAGGAGTAAATGCCGACTTGAAAATGATCGCAATCGATCTGCCTAAAAACGGAGCATTCCGGAAAAGTATGAAAATACAGCCGGCGATATAAAACAAAGCCATTACGGGTACAAGAGCGGAACACACTTTCGCTATTCCTTTGATTCCGAATATTATAACCAAGGCAGTAAGAATTCCCAAGATAATGCCTATCCATTTTGTTGAAATCGGCAGGACACCGCCAACCAAAAGCGAAATAGAATTGGCCTGGGCCATATTCCCTATTCCGAATCCGGCGAAAAGAGTAAAAAGGCAGAAAAGAACGGCTAGCCACTTGGCTTTCAGTCCTTTTTCAAGTGCATACATGGGACCGCCCAGCATATTGCCGTTTTTCGTCTTGACTCTGTATTTTACGGCAAGGAAAGCTTCGGAATATTTGGTCGCTATTCCGAATAAACCGGTTAGCCAGCACCAAAAAACCGCCCCGGGACCTCCCAAAGCTATGGCTGTGGCGACTCCTACTATATTTCCTGTCCCTATGGTAGCTGCAAGAGACGTGGAAAGCGCACCGAAAGGACTCACATCACCATTTGAACTGTTTCCTCTTTTCATAGACAAACGGATACCCTTGAATATCATACGCTGAGGAATCTTAAGTCTTATCGTAAGAAAAATATGGGTCCCCAACAACAGGATAATCAAAGGCCAGCCCCAAAGCAGGGATGACAAATGAGCAAAAAAGATACTGATTTGTTCCATAGGTCTTAGAAATAAAGAAACAACACTAACACTACTATTATTTATATAATAAATTCCGGCACCGCATAAAAATGCAGACGGCAGGATTATTTTTCCACGACGTCCTTTCCGAAAGGAGAAAGAGACAGTCCGGCTAATTTGAAATGCTGATTGCCGAAAGGTATTCCGACAATAGTAATACAAAACAGCAGACCGAGAATCAAATGTGAAACGCAGATCCATATGCCTCCGGCAAATATCCAGAAGACATTCATGACGGTAGAAAGACATCCGGTGTGACTTTCCACCGTTATTATTTTCTTTCCGAAAGGCCAAAGGGCCACCGATGCAATTTTCAACGTCTGGAGACCGAAAGGTATACCTATTATCGTAATAATAAGCAAGATACTGGATACCAGATATTCAAGGGAGATAATTATGCCTCCGAACACAAGCCAGATTATATTTCCCAGAAAACGCATGATTGTAAAGTTAATAAAATATTTTTCTCAAAAAAAATCATGTTTTATACGGAATAATAATATATTAGGGCCGGTATTAATTCGTAAGCAATATGGAATCCGCCAATTTTAAAGATGAACCGGAATATACCCCGGAAAGGATAGAATCCCTTAAAGAAAATGAAATCTTCGTTTTCGGAAGCAATATTCAAGGCATACATGCAGGAGGAGCAGCCAGGCTTGCAAGGAAAAGATTCGGAGCCAGATGGGGAAAAGGAAACGGGCTTCAGGGACAAAGCTACGCGATACCTACGATGCAGGGAGGGACCGAAACGATAAAGCCATATGTAAATGAATTCATCCGTTTCGCGGAATCTCACCCCGACAAATTATTCTTCGTCACACGGATAGGCTGCGGAATCGCCGGGTTCGACGACAACGAAATAGCTCCTCTGTTCGCCGGAGCTTACGGAATGGAAAATATCCGGCTCCCGGAATCATTCTGCAAGATCCTGGAACAAAAAAAATAGACCCTCCGGAAAACATTTCCTGCAGGTCTATTTTTCCATATTAAAAAGTAAAGCCATGAATAAATCTTCCCCCCGCACTTTGCCGGCGGGAACACCTCTATTCTTCAAACACTAAACCTTACTATTATTCCTCAAACCTTACTATACGGCATAAGTCCCTTCCATACTTATTTTGATGTTTTGCACCTTCTTTCGACAAAAGCATGAGCACGGAGAAAGTCAACCGTTCTTTCTTAAAGAAAAAATACCGTTGAAGTACGGGATAATTCTTCTGGCATACATACTGGAAAGGATGGACTTCCGATGGAAATGAATAACAGAATGTCCATTTGCCATCAGGTATGGTATAAAATAATACGGAATCGGCATTACAACGTTTCCTAACCACTGTTTTTCTAACCTTCATCAACCGATTTTCATATAACCCGAGCAGTGCGGGATCATTATTGCGAGCCAGAACACCCTCCCCGAAACAATAAGACAATTCCCTGCGCATATACCATGTCTGATCTTTCATATACATCCGACTTGCCTTATAATATGGTAAGGATTCAATCAGTATCATACAATTTCCATCATCATTTTTCAACTTTGCAGAAAAAACATTGAATATACTGCCAACTTTTGTCGAAGACAATGCCAATGCCGGAATATCCTCGGAAGCATGTAATAAGCAAACATTCTTTGGACATTTTTTCGTAAAGTTGTTTGTACATTCCTGCCGGCGTTTTTGGGGCTCACTTGTTCTGGTTTATTCTTGAGTTTATTTAGTTTTGGACGCAGCCCCATGTG
>JALCMW010000014.1 GCA_022648685.1 Bacteroidales bacterium | reverse complement strand
GTAATAATGACTGATTGATTCCACTTTAACACCCCTATGGTATAGATTCATTATACCGGTGTCTTCCATTCTGCTTTTGTCTTCCATTTCTTTCCTTTTGGTTGTCCAACTTTTGGGGTGCGCTCCATTTGGAGTGCACCCCGAAAACTGGACAGTCATACGGTATCTCGAAATATAAGTATATAATTGGCAAACTAAGTTATATATACAGCATCCAAGCCCGAATGTTGCATCCGGATCTGTTTTTTCTCCGTTTTTATCTCTTGCTTTATTCCTGCGGATTATTTAATTTTCAGGATATCATTTTAATACATAATTATCATGAATGCTGTTATAGAATGTCTGGAAACGCGCAGGAGTGTCCGTGCTTACAAGCCGGATATGCCTTCGCAAGAAATTATAGATCAAGTGATAGAAGCCGGTATATATGCCCCTACGGGGAAGGGCCATCAGTCCCCTGTTATCGTGGCTGTGACAAATAAAGCTGTTCGCGACCGTCTTTCACGTATGAATGCGGAGATTTTGGGTATGGTTACAGACCCGTCCAGAGGCAAAGACCCATTTTACGGAGCGCCTGTGGTGTTGGTGGTTCTTGCCGACAGGAGTTGGCCTACGCATGTCTATGACGGTTCATTGGTCATGGGCAATCTTATGAATGCCGCACATTCCCTGGGTTTGGGAAGCTGCTGGATACATCGTGCCAAAGATGAATTCGATTCCCCGGAAGGCAAGGAACTGCTGAAAGAGTGGGGGATAGAAGGAGATTACGAAGGGATCGGCCATTGCATCCTGGGTTATCCTCTTTCAAATGCAAATCCGGCTCCCAAAACCAGGAAACCGGATTATGTAAAGTATGTGAAATAAAGAATCCGCTTATGCGATTACATCTTTTTCATTGCCTGATCGAGATCGGCGATGATATCGTCAACATTTTCCACGCCGACTGAAAGCCTTATGAGGTCGGGCGAGATTCCCGCCGCTTTAAGCTGTTCGTCGGACAATTGTCTGTGGGTGTGGCTTGCAGGATGGAGTACGCATGTACGGACATCGGCTACATGTGTCACGATTGCGATGAATTCCAGATTATCCATGAATTTGATCGCGTCGTTTCTGTCACCTTTTACTCCGAAGGCCATTACGCCGCAAGAGCCGTTTGGAAGGTATTTCTGTGCCAGTTCATGGTATTTGTCATTCTTCAATCCGCAATAGTGTACCCAAGACACTTTCGGATTAGCTTCCAGCCATTCCGCTACTTTCAGGGCATTTTCGCAATGCCTGGGCATTCTGAGATGAAGTGTCTCCAGACCGAGATTAAGCAGAAAGCAATTCATAGGTGACGGGATGGAACCGAAATCCCTCATAAGCTGTGAAAGTATTTTGGTTATATAGGCCTTGTTTCCGAAAGTCTTTGTATATGTGATTCCGTGGTAGCTTGTATCCGGGGTGCAAAGTCCCGGGAATTTGCCGGCATGTGCTTCCCAATCGAACTTTCCGCTGTCGACTATTGCTCCGCCGACGCTGGTAGCATGTCCGTCCATATATTTGGTGGTCGAGTGGGTAACTATATCGCAGCCCCATTCGATAGGTCTGCAATTGATAGGCGTGGCGAATGTGTTGTCCACGATCAGGGGAACACCATGTTTATGTGCCATTTTTGCGAATCTTTCGATATCGAACACTTCACAGCTCGGGTTTGAAATCGTTTCCCCGAAGAAGCATTTCGTATTAGGCCTGAAAGCGGCTTCGATCTCTTCATCGCTCCAGTCCGGATTTATGAAAGTACATTCTATGCCCAATTTTTTCATTGTGACTCCGAACAGATTGAATGTGCCTCCGTAGATATTGTTTGATGAAATGAAATGATCTCCCGATTCGCATATATTGAATATGGAATAGAAATTGGCAGCCTGTCCGGATGAAGTGAGAATTGCTCCGACACCGCCTTCAAGGTCGTTGATTTTGGAAGCTACTGCATCATTGGTCGGATTAGAGAGTCTGGTATAGAAATATCCGCTTTCTTCAAGATCGAAGAGTTTTCCCATCTCCTCGCTTGTCGAATATTTGAAAGTGGTACTCTGGTATATCGGCAGAACTCTCGGTTCTCCGTTTTTCGGTTTCCATCCCGACTGCACACATAATGTGTTTATGTTCTTTTTCATTTCACAATTTTTTTATGCTGACAAATGTAATATTTTTTAGCCGAAAGAAAATGTCGCGGTATGTTTATTGATGCTTGATTTATGAAAATCATTAAAAAGAAGACGGTGCTGCCGTAGATAAGATCGTCATAGTCAAATAGTCGTTCATATGTATATACAAAAAAGCACTGCAGTTCCGCAGTGCTTTTTTGTATTCTTCGTAGCGGGACCCAGGATTGAACTGGGGACCTCATGATTATGAATCATGCGCTCTAACCGGCTGAGCTATCCCGCCATGGTATGATAAATATAAATTGTTGAGATAGAAGGATTTGAACCCTCACTGACAGAGCCAGAATCTGTTGTGCTACCATTACACCATATCTCAATATGCTCCTCTCCGGTTTTCCGAAATAGGATTGCAAATGTACAACAGTTTTATAAAAATGCCAAAAAATTATTGGAATAACGGCTTTTGTGATGCAATTTCCTTTTATTTCCTGATATCGGGGCGGTGACTTATGATAAGAAGGCCCAGATATGTAAAGAGAGCATTGAAAATTAGCAGTTCATAGCTGAATTTGTAACCGCCGAACCATCTTGCCGAATTGGTTTGCAGAATAAAGCAAAGTACCGGTGCTATTATCGCCGTCAGGGGTACCCATTTTTCCGAGACTGTCCTTTTTGAGAGTATTCCGAATGTGAACAAACCGAGGATCGGCCCGTAAGTGTAGCTTGCAAGCTTGTATACGGCATCTATCGCGCTGGTGTTGTTCAGCAGGTTGAATACGTATATCACTATTCCCATTCCCACAGCCATAAGCAGGTGTACTTTTTTGCGTGTGGACGTTATTTCTGTTTCGCTTTTATGCGAAGTGTTGAGTATGTCCACGGTGAAAGATGTGGTCAGAGCAGTAAGCGCCGACCCCCCAGCCGAATATGCACATGCGACAAGTCCTATTATGAACAGTATGCCGACGATCAACGGCAGGGCGCCTCCGGTAGCTACCGCAGGGAAAAGTTTGTCTCCTGTTTCAGTGATTCCGTTCGCAGCTGCGAAGATGTACAAAAGTTCTCCCAGAATAAGGAACAGCAATATCACGAAAGTCTGGATAATTGTGCTTGTGATTATATTTTTCTGGGAATCTTTGTAATTCTTGCAAGTCAACGATCTCTGCATCATGTCCTGATCCATTCCGGTCATAGCTATCACCGTGAACATCCCGCCGAAGAACTGTTTGAAGAAATATTCGGGATTGTTGGGATCGTCAAAGAAGAATATTCTTGACATGTCGTTATGCGTTACCGTGCTTAGTATTCCGCCGAATGATAATCCCAGTTCTTTTGCTATGAATACCGTGCACAGAACTATCGATGTCAGCATGCATATGGTCTTGAATGTATCTATCCATATCACTGATTTTACTCCGCCTTTGAATGTGTAGAGGATCAGTATTACTATTGTTATAGCCACATTGACTGCGAACGGTATGCCCAAAGGCCCGAATACTATCAGCTGAAGGGCCAGGCAGACTAGAAACAGTCTTACGGAAGCTCCAAGCATCTTGGATATGAAGAAAAACCATGCGCCTGTTTTGTATGAGGAGATTCCGAATCTGTTTTCCAGATAACCATATATGGAAACCAGATTCATCTTATAGTATAAAGGTATGAGAACAAATGCGATTACCAGTTGCCCGGCTATGAAGCCGAAGGCCATCTGCATATATCCGAATCCGGTGGATGCGACCATTCCGGGAACGGATACGTATGTTACTCCGGACATGGATGCGCTTATCATGGCGAATGCAACAAGATACCATGATTGTTTCCTGTTTCCGCTGAAGAAACCTGCATTGTCCGTTTTCCTTCCTGTGAAATATGAAATAATAAGGATCGCCGCGAAATAAGCGAGTATTGTTACGATGACTGCGGTTGGGCTCATTTTTTAAAAATGTTTTGAGCCTCAAATATACTATATTTCCCGTTCATATTTTATAAATAAGAGCAGTTGCCCAAACTTCGCAGCCTTCTCCGCGTCCCACGAACCCCAATCTTTCTGTCGTAGTGGCTTTTACGGAAACGCAGCCTATGTCCGTTCCCATAATGTCAGCAAGCACGGATCTCATTTTTTCGATATATGGTGCCAGTTTCGGTTTCTGAAGGGCAATGGTAATATCTGCATTTCCGATTGAATATCCTTTTTCCTGTATCATATCGGTGACTTTCCTTAACAGGATTTTACTGTCGATGCCTTTCCATTCGTCGGAATCGTCCGGAAAATGTTTCCCGATGTCACCCAAAGCAAGACAACCCAGCAGGGCGTCGCATAATGCATGAATGGCTACATCTCCGTCGGAATGTGCGATACAGCCTGCCGGACTAGCTATTCTTATCCCGCCGAGCCATAACGGGATCCCTGGTGCAAGTGAATGTACATCATATCCGTTGCCTATTTTATATTTGCAATCCATCGCAGATGTTATTTCTGCAAATGTAAATAAAAAATACTAAATTTGCCTTTTGACAATATCAACGATTATGGGAATGTTCAATTTTACTTTTTTCGGTGACCAGGAGCACAGGGTTTTCGATTACAAGCCGATATATTATAATCGGCAAAAGGATGAATTGAAACGGAAATTCGGAAAGGTCGACGGAAGTCTTGAAAAAGAAAGCAAAAAAGATTCTTATGTCCCGGGGTCCCATCTCCAGGGTGCTTTCCGTAATGGAAATTACGAAAAGACCAGACATGGAAGCAAAGCCCAGAGCATCATAGGGATAATAGGCCTCATACTCTTTTTCGTCGTTCTCATTTATATTGCTAAATTTTATTCATTGTTGTAACATTGCATATTACCGGGCGTATAGGATAAAGAAATGGACATTAGAATTTTACCCAGCAATATAGCTAACGTGATAGCGGCCGGCGAAGTCGTTTCCAGACCGTCTTCCGTAGTGAAGGAATTGGTAGAAAATGCTGTGGATGCCGGAGCTTCCTGTATTTCGGTAGCAGTAACCGATTCCGGAAGGACACTTGTAAAAGTTACGGATGACGGTTGCGGCATGACTCCGGACGAAGCTGTCCTTTGCTTTGAACGGCATGCCACGTCCAAGATCTTTACGGCTGAAGATCTCAACAATATTCTTACTTTCGGTTTCAGGGGCGAAGCCCTGGCATCTATAGCAGCAGTCTCCGATGTTACGTTACGTACCAGAAGGGAAGAGGATGAAACCGGATGCGAAGTGGAGTTTTCAGCTTCGAAACATGTATCCACCAAAGAAACCGCGGCTCCGAAAGGTTCGTGTTTTTCTGTACGGAATATATTTTACAATGTTCCCGCCCGCAGAAAATTCCTGAAATCCGATGCCGTTGAATTCAAACATATCGTAGAAGAGTTCACAAGAGTTGCCTTGACAAGGCCGGATATTTCTTTCAGCCTTAATCACAACGGCAAGGATATTTTTATCCTGAAGCCGGCTAAATCACTTAAATTCAGGATATTGGATTTATTGGGCTCGAATGTTGCCGGAGACATCGTGGACATTTCCGCGGAAACGACAATTGTCAGAATCCACGGTTATATAGGAAGACCCGAATCGGCCAGAAAGACTCTCGGCAACCAGTTCCTTTTTGTAAACGGCCGTTTTTTCAGAAGTCCTTATATGCATAAAGCCGTAATGAAGGCTTATGAAGATATGATTCCTGACGGGACGTCTCCTTCATATTTTATTTATATGGATATGGATCCCCATTCCATTGACGTGAATATAAGTCCTACCAAGACCGAAATCAAATTTGAGGATGACAGTGTCATTTTCCAGATCCTTTATGCATGTGTAAAAGAAATTCTGGGAAAGAATGCTTTTGCGGGAGGTTTGGATTTCGACAGGGAAGGTGCGGCTGAAATACCTGTTTTCGGAAAAAATTTCGAAGAATATCATCCGGTCCGCCGGCCTGAAGCTGACATCGACCCTGAATACAATCCTTTCGACCGGAATGGTGCAGACGGTAATCCTATAGCTGAGAATGTCCATGCCGGAGAATCGTCCCGTGACTTGGATTTCTCAAAATTCGTGGATAAGAGGGAGGATTACAGCCGTCTTTTCGAAGATAAATTCATGCCGTCGTCACAGATTATAGTATTGCAGAACAAATATATAATAGTACCGGTCAAATCGGGTCTGATGGCCGTTAACATAAGGAGGGCGAACGAAAGGATCCTTTATGAGAAATTCCTGACGGCTGTTTCTGGGAACGGACATGTAACCCAGACATCGCTTTTTCCGGTAAGCATACAGGTCGGTGTGGCAAACAGGGCTGTATTTGATGCAAATTCCGATCTTCTATCTTCCCTTGGCTTCGATATTTCACCTTTCGGCAACGACAGTATTGTTGTTAACGGTGTGCCTGAGGGCTACAGTGCGGAGCAGGGGAAAGTGGAGACAATGATGGCAGATCTCCTTCTCATATTGAATGACGGACATATTTCTCTTTCCGGGATGATGGCGTCTTCGATAGCGGAAAAATTCGCTGTGCTGGGCGCCGGAAACTGCAGTGTCCCTTCATCATCTGCCGAGGCCGGAAAATTGATAGATTCACTTTTTGCAAGCGGTAATTCGGAATTTACCAGTTCAGGTCACCGGATCGTCGCCATTATCCCCGCCGATGATATAGACAAAAAATTTTAAATAGAATTCAGATGGCATATTATTATGATAATAACGGTTACGGAAGAGGTTTCGGCGGATTTTTCGGCAGCATACCCCCGGTAACTAAAAATATAATTCTTATAAACATATTGGTTTTCGTTGCTACGTTGATAAACCAGAATTTCATGGTGGGGACTTTCGCCCTTTTTTATCCGGCTTCTCCATATTTCCATTTCTGGCAGGTGGTTACCCATATGTTCATGCACGGAGGCTTCTGGCACATATTCTTCAATATGTATACACTGCTGATTTTCGGAATGGTGCTGGAAAGAACGATCGGCTCGAAGAAATTCCTGATTTTCTATTTCGTCACCGGACTAGGTGCGGCAGCAATGCACCTTGGTGTAGAGTATATTAAAGCCCAGAGCTATCTGGCCGCCGCATCATCATCGGTGGCAGCCATGACATCATACCATAATTTGCTTCTTACTCCTACTTTGGGTGCTTCAGGAGCTATTTACGGTGTTCTTATCGGATATGCCATGCTTTTTCCAAATTCCGTCCTCACTTTGCTGTTTCCTCCGATATCTCTCAAGGCCAAATGGTTTGTCCTTATATTTGCAGTGATAGAACTTGGAACCGGAGTTTTCGGTACATCGGACGGAATAGCCCATTTCGCTCATCTTGGAGGAATGCTTTTCGGTTATTTGCTTATCCTGTATTGGAAGAAGACAGGCAAATTGTTCATGTATTGATCATATATAAACAGAATGCGAATCGGGAAAAAAAGATTGTTTCCGCGTATCACCCGCAGGGTTCTTATGACAGGTTCCGCCGGATTGCTGATGCTGAGCTATCTTTCCACAGTAATCGATCCGGCGAAAGTCTGGTTCATGACTATTTTCGGCCTGCTGTTCCTTCCTCTTCTGATTTTGAATCTCGTATTGTTGATATGGGCGGTCTTGCGCCGATCCGGATTCTTTCTGATTCCTTTTCTGGCATTGCTGCCGGCCGTCTTTTTCATAAAGTGGTATTTCCGTTTCCCGTGCGTGGAACGCCAGGATACGGAAGGGATAAGTATCATGTCCTACAATGTAGGCCGTTTTTCCCTTTATAAGAAAGGTTGCGGAATATCCGGACAAGATGACTGCGCTGATTCCGTGTTTTCTTTCATCAGAAAGAGCGATGCAGATATAATCAGCCTGCAGGAATTTTATATTTCCGATGATTCCGGAATAAGGAGTTTCCTGAAAAAGAAGTTCCCCGAATATAATGCCGAATACTTCATGTATGTGAACAAAAACGGTTGCTATGGAAACGTCACTTTAAGCCGCTTCCCTGTTGCAGGCAAGGGAAAGTTTGTTTTCGACAAGAGCTCCAATCTGGCCATTTATACGGATTATGATATAAAAGGAACCCGTATCAGGGTATATGACTGCCATTTCGAGAGTTACAATATCTCACTTTCAAGATTGGCAAAGGCTTTCGGTAAGGATGACCAATTCATGAAAGAAACGGAGACTAAAATGCATAATTCGATCACCAGAAGGCCGAAACAAGTGGACGAGGTTCTCAGTGACATCAGGGATTGCCCTATCGGAGCGATAGTGACGGGGGATTTCAATGACAACCCCCTGTCTTACACATATAACAGGCTTAGCAGGGGAAGGAAAGATTCTTTCGTCGAGGCGGGAAGCGGCATGGGTGCCACTTATTCTGTCCTCCGTCCTTTCCTCAGGATAGACTATATCCTTTTCCCGGTTAACTATTCTGCAGTAAATCATCATGTTATATATAAACCCTATTCCGATCATTATCCGATAATAGCGAAAATCGGAATCAAATAATATTTATTGTTTATATTATGGAAACTGGAAAAAATGCGGACATCCTCAAAGAAACTTATGATGTCCTTCGTAACGGCGGGACCATTCTTTATCCGACGGATACTGTGTGGGGTCTCGGATGTGATGCCACTAATCCCGCAGCTGTTGCAAAAATTTACTCCATCAAGCATCGCAGTGACAGTAAATCCCTTGTTCTGCTTGCTTCTGATATGGATATGGTGGCGAGGTATATAAAAAAGATACCCGACATGGCCATCGACCTTGTAGAAGTAAATGACAGGCCGATGACGATCATTTATCCCGGTGCCGTATGTTCGAAGGCGCCCCTGGATGGGAAAGCCCCGGTCGTAGACAAACATTTCCTTGCCTATAACACTGTAGCTGAAGACGGTTCCGTCGGCATCAGGGTTCCTGACATGGATTTTTGCAAAAAGTTGATTTCCAAATTAGGCCGTCCGATAGTTTCGACTTCGGCCAATATTTCCGGCGAACCTACGCCGAAAACTTTCAATGACATAAGCGACGATATCAAAAATGGTGTTGACTATATTGTGGATCCCTCTCTTGAGGATGGTTCCACCGGTTTGGCGTCACAAATAATAAAAGTGGAACTTGACGGGGAAGTAAAAGTCATCCGTCCTTGAAGTTTGATTTCCGGAAGCGCCATTCCATGCCTTACACGAAATGGCAGAGAGTGTCCTATTTGGTGAAATGAAGATAGACGGCTGTGCAGGCCACTACTGCAGCCGTCTCCGTCCTTAGTCTGGAATCTCCGAGGTGAATCGGGACAAACCCTTCCGATATGGCATATTCCGCTTCGGATACGGTAAAGTCGCCTTCCGGTCCGATCAAAATTATTATATTGTTTCCGTTAAAAGAGTCGAGGACTTTTTTAACGGAACTTTTTTCCGTTTCCGTCGTGTCGAAACAGTATGCTATCATTCTCAGGATTTTTCCGTCCTGTTCTTTTGTCTCGGTCTTTCCGTATTTCTGTATAAACTCCCTGACCGTTTCTGGTTCTGAAATGACAGGAATAACGCTTTTCAGCGATTGTTTGGCAGCAGAAAGCAGAATCTTTCCGGCTCTTTCCGTCTTGAATACTTTCCTTTCCGATCTTTCCCCTATGACGGGGCTTATTCTGTCCAGTCCTATTTCGGTGGATTTTTCAAGCATCCATTCATACCTGTCATTGTTTTTTGTGGGACATACTGCCATATGCAGATTGTACGGATGTCTTCCCCAGTTTTCAAAACCTTTCGATATCTCAGCCCGGACTTCCCTGGGGTCGTCATCGGTTATCCTGCATTCATACATGGTCCCTTCTCCGTCTATGACTGAGATGATATCTCCGCTTTTGTGTCTGAGAACACGAACGCAATGACCGGATTCATCTTTGTCCAGGCGGCATATGTTTCCATGAAAATCGTTCGAATAAAATATTTCCATATTGCAAATATAATTAATAACAGTTGTTTAACTTTATTAAAAATCTTAAATTAGCACCGTCTTCAAAATAATATTCTAATGAAAAAACGTTACCTTTCTTTGGATGTGTTAAGAGGCTTGACGGTGACTTTCATGTGTATTGTGAATAATCCCGGTTCTTGGTCCCATACATTCAAACCTTTGGAACATTCATCGTGGATAGGATGCACTCCTACGGATCTTGTGTTCCCTTTCTTCGTCTTCTGCATGGGATGCGCCATGGCTTTTTCGCTTTCGAAGTATGACGGTCTTAACAAAGCCGCCGTATGGAAAATATTCAAGCGGGGTATTGCCATCTTTCTGGTGGGATTGCTGATCAACCTGTTCCCGTTTTTCCCTACATCCCTTCATGACCATTCATGGACGTTCGGACAGAATTTCATGTATTGGCTTGGGCACAAAAGGATATTCGGTGTTCTTCAAAGGATCGGTTTGTGTTATATCATTGCCGGAATAATTGCTCTCTGGCTCAAGAAGCCTTTGAAAATATTGGGAGCCATAGTAGTACTGTGTGCTTTGTACACCGGAATCCTTGTAGCGTTCGGCAATGAGCCGGGGCCATTTACATTGGAAGGGACCATTTCAAGAAAAATCGATGTGGCTTTGGTAGGTCCGAACCATGTATATCATGGCTACCGGTATGACAGGGATTGGGTAGTCGATCAGGAATTAATTGACAACGGACATATAGTAGCGGATGACGAATCCGTATCCACGGTAGCCGACTTCGATCCGGAAGGGCCTCTCGGTGCACTTACAGGAGCATGTACGGCTTTGTTGGGATTCCTTATCGGTTCCATGATCCTGCATACCACCCGTCGTCATGAAAAAGATAAGCTTGCGGAAGAAAATTCTCCGTCATATTTGTCTTCGCGTATTTTTGTATGGGGGGCGATCAGCCTTGTCGCAGGAGAGATAATCAGCATCTGGATTCCTATCAGCAAACCGCTTTGGTCAGCTTCGTATGTATTTTATGCCGGCGGCTGGGCTATGGTAGCTCTTGCATTTTTTGCTTTCTTTCTTGATGTCAAAGGTAAGAAAGCTGCATTCGAGCCTTTCATAGCTATGGGTACCAATCCCCTCATCGCGTTCGTCACCTCCGGTGTGATTGCAAAATTGATAATAATAATAGGCTGGAGCCCGAATTCGGTGTTCGGTGCTAACGAATATACTTCCCTTCTTTATGCGATAATATTCATGCTGGTCATTTTCAGCATCCAGTGGATATTATATAAGAAAAAGATAGTAATCAAATTATAATGTATATAGGTGCGATTTCCGATACCCACGGTGTCTTTTCCAAAGAATTCATGGATTTTCTTGATCCCGTGGACCAGATCTGGCATGCCGGTGATTTCGGCGGGGGGCTGGAAACGGTGCGGGAAATAGCATCGTTCAAACCTCTTACGGGAGTTTTCGGCAATTGTGACGGACAGGATATCAGGTTTGAATATCCTGCCGTACAATTGTTCAATTGCGAAGGTATGAAAATTCTGATGACTCATATCGGAGGTTATCCCGGTCATTACAGTCTTCGTGCGAAAGAGCTTATCGAAAGCAACCATCCGGATATCTTTGTTTGCGGTCATTCCCATATACTGAAAGTGGTCAGGGATAAGAAATACAATATGCTTGTAATAAACCCCGGGGCATGCGGTATACAGGGATGGCAAGTAGTAAGGACTGCACTTCGGTTCCATATCGATGACGGGAAAATACATGATATGGAAGTGTTTGAATTAAAGCGCAAATAAAAAGTCAAAAAAAAAGTACAATTATCTGAATAATATTCTCATATTTGCAGGCTTTTTAGAAGAGGGGTTTAATAAAACGGCTGAAAACTAGCGGTTTAACTCCCTTTGTAAAGGCGAATTTTTATGTTTTTTTTGTTTTATTGAAAAAGAGTAGTAATTTTGTACTACAAAAATATTGTTTTGTTTAACTAGTTAATTTTTAAGGACCATGAAGAAGGTATTTATGTCTTTGGCAGTAGTTGCCTTGATGGCTGCTGCTGTTGCTTGTGGAAACAACTCTAAGAAAGCTGAAAATGCTGCTGACTCAACAGCTGTCGTTACTGCTGCTGATACTACTGCAGCTGTAGCTGATACCACTGCTGCTGACACAACTGTTGTCGCTCAGTAATTTATTTTTACTGTAGTCTGAAAGCACTTCGTGTGCTTTTTTTTAAAAGAATGTGGAGTTCTGGGTTTAAACTCGGGATGCCACTTTTTTTTATGCCTTTTTGTGAGGAATATGTTATCTTTGGTTCTGATTCATGATTGTATATGGCGATAGCTGGAACAAAAACTAAGTCCGTCTGGTTTTGTACCTCGTGTGGTTATGAAAGTCCCAAATGGATGGGCAAATGCCCTTCTTGCGGAGAATGGAATACCATGGCCGAGGAAACCGTCGTTACTGGTAAAAAAAAATCCGGGGATTTTTCTTTTTCAGGGGAAGCGCGTAAACCCGTGCATCTTTCGGATGTGGGTTCCGGTTCCGAGGACAGGATATCCCTGAACAATGCCGAAGTCGACAGGATTCTCGGAGGCGGCATAGTTGCAGGTTCACTGGTCTTGATAGGTGGTGAACCCGGAATCGGCAAGTCCACCTTGTCTTTGCAGATTCCGTTGAATTGCCCGTCGCTGAAAACATTGTACGTTTCAGGTGAGGAAAGCTCACGCCAGGTAAAGATGCGTTCCGACAGACTTGGCGGAGACAATTCCAATTGCTTTATATTCAGCGAAACCTCGGTTGAAAGTATAATCCAGGAAGCCCATAACATGATGCCCGATCTTATGATTGTGGATTCGGTGCAGACGATGTATACCCGGAATATCGATTCAGCCGCAGGGTCCGTATCACAAATAAGGGAAACAGCTGCATTGCTTCTCCGTTTTGCCAAAGAAACGGGAGTTCCGATTATACTGATAGGCCATATTACTAAAGAAGGGTATATTGCAGGTCCTAAGATTCTGGAGCATATAGTCGATGCTGTACTTCAGTTCGAAGGCGACAGCAGCGGATCATACCGTATTCTCAGAAGCATCAAAAACCGTTTCGGATCGACGTCGGAACTTGCCGTGTTCGAAATGACTGGGACTGGACTACGTCAGGTAAGCAATCCTTCGGAACTTCTGATTCCTATGCATGAAGATGGTTTGAGCGGTACGGCCATAAGTGCCATGCTTGACGGTACGCGTCCTTTCCTTTTCGAAGTCCAGGCTCTTGTCAGTTCCGCGGCTTATGGTACGGCGCAGCGTTCCGCTACCGGTTTCGATGTCCGCAGGTTGAATATGCTTCTTGCCGTTCTTGAAAAAAGGGCGGGGTTCCGGCTCAGCGCCAAAGATGTTTTCCTTAATATGGCGGGCGGTCTTAAGATAAACGATCCGGCCTGTGATATGGCTGTAATATGTGCGATACTTTCTTCGGCTTTCGATATTTCCATACCTTCGGATTGCTGTTTTGCCGGAGAAGTCGGCTTGAGCGGAGAGATTCGTCCCGTATCTCAAACTGACAGGAGGATATCCGAAGCATCGAAAGTCGGATTCCGCAAGATATATATATCTTCTTTTTCCCCTGCCGATATACTTTCGGAAGGAATTGAGGTGATAAGAGTTTCCGATGTCCCGGCTTTGGTCCGGAGTTTATTCAGGAGCTGAGATAACTTCCTGAATTAAAGTTTGATAATAGATTAAACCACATAATATAACAATGGATAGTGCTTGTCGTTCTTTTTTGAACGAAGTAAAACGCTTCGTCTCACATAAACGGATATATACTGATGAATTGCGACGTCTTGCATGGGGTACGGATGCCGGTTTCTATCGTCTTGTTCCCAAGATCGTCATAAGGACAGAAACTGAAGAAGAAGTATCCCGTATTCTGCAAACGGCTTCCCGATACCATCTTCCTGTTACATTCAGAGCTGCCGGAACCAGTCTTTCAGGACAATCGGTCAGCGATTCCATACTGTTGGTGGCCGGGAAAAACTGGGAGAAGTATTCCGTATATGACAATGGTTTGTCGGTCAAGCTTCAGCCGGGAATAATCGGTTCGAGGGTCAATGAAATACTTGCTCCGTTCGGCAGGGAATTCGGACCGGATCCTGCATCAATAAAAAGCTGTATGGTAGGAGGTATCGTGATGAACAATGCTTCGGGCATGTGCTGCGGTACACATGCAAACAGTGACAAGGCTTTGCTCTCAGTACGTATGGTTTTTGCAGACGGAACCATTCTGGATACGGGTTCGGCGGATAGCAGGAAAGCTTTCTGCGGGACACATCCCGAGTTTATAGGTGAAATAGAGAAATTGCGGGATTCCATAACCGCCGATAAAAAACTTTCGGACCGGATCAGGTACAAATATTCCATAAAAAATGTGACCGGACTCAATATCTCGCCGTTTGTACGTTATCGTGATCCGTTTGACATAATAGCCCATCTTATCGTTGGCTCTGAAGGCACTTTGGCTTTTATGAGCGATGTTACAATGACTACTATGCCTTCCGCCCCTTTCAGGGCGAGCGCGATGATATATTTTGCCGATATCAAGGAGGCCGCGAGGGCTGTTGTTGCCATGAAACCGTTGAACGTAAGCGCCGCTGAACTTCTCGACAAAAGGTCGCTTGCATCCGTGGATGACAAGACGGGCCCTGATCTTACTGCCGTACTTACTGAAACGAAGGCTTCGTCTTCAAAAGAACTTCAGGAAAATATCGCAGCGATATGTTCCGCTTTGGAGCCGTTCAAAACTTATGTCCCGTTCCATTTTACGGATGATCCTGCCGAATATTCCAAATACTGGAATGCCCGTTCCGGCATTTTTCCTTCTGTAGGGGGAATGCGCCGCAAAGGCACTACATGCCTTATAGAAGATATCGCTTTCCATATAAAAGATTTGCCGGAGGCCGTATCCGATTTGTCCGACCTACTTGACAAACATGGTTATGACGATTCATGTATTTACGGTCATGCCCTGGAGGGCAACTTCCATTTTATCATAAACCAGTCTTTCGATTCCAAAAAAGAAGTTTCAAGATATGAATCCATGATAAGTGATGTCGTGGCGATGGTGGTTGGAAAATATGACGGTTCATTGAAAGCCGAACACGGAACGGGGAGGAATATGGCTCCATTCGTAAAATACGAATGGGGGGAAAAGGCTTTTTCCGTCATGGAGAGGGTTAAAAAATTATTCGATCCGGAAGGACTGCTGAATCCCGGAGTTATCTTCAATGATGATCCGAGATGCTATCTAAAGAACTTCAAAGCCATGCCCGCTCTTTCATTATCAGGGAACGAGAGACTGAACGGCATAGACAAATGTATCGAGTGCGGCTTCTGCGAAGTCAATTGCCTGTCCTGCGGCTTTACGCTTTCGGCAAGGACGCGGATAGTTGCAGTAAGGGAAATCGAACGGCTGAAGTCTTTGTATATTAATTCGAAAGGAACAGACAGAAAAGACATACGCCGTAAAATAGGGATACTTGAAAAAGAATATTCCTATTACGGGGACAAGACCTGTGCTACCGACGGCTTATGTTCGATGTCATGCCCTATGGGTATAAATGTCGCCGATCTCACACATGCCATAAGAAAAAATGACATTTCGGATAACAGGATGGCCATTGCTACTGCCGAATTTGCCTATTCCCATTTTTCCGCTTCAAAATCCCTTGTAAGATTCCTGCTCCGTTCCGCTTCCTTCGGACGTGTTGTCCTCGGCTCTTCTTTCATGGCGAAATTATGCCGATGGTTGCATGAAACATTAGGTTTGCCTTTATGGACGCCGTATACCCCGGAATCGTATTCGATTCCGAAAAATCTCGGATCATCTGCAGTCCCTTCAGATGCAAAATTGAAAGTGGTTTACTTTCCGAGCTGTATAAACCAGACCATGGGTCTGCAGGCTCATGCCCCTGTCAAAAAAGCTTTGGCTGAGGAAACTTGCGAACTGCTGGAAAAAGCCGGCTATGAAGTTATATTCCCGGAAGGAATGGAAAATCTTTGCTGCGGTTCCATATGGGAAAGCAAAGGGATGCCGGATATTGCAACAAGAAAAGTCACCGAACTCGAAGCCTCGTTATGGAAAGCTTCTTGTGAAGGCAGGTATCCGGTCATGTGCGACCAAAGCCCTTGCCTGTTGAGGCTCCGTGAAAATACGAAAAGGATGAAATTGTATGAACCTGCCGAATTTATTTATACATATTTGCGTGACAGGCTTCAATTTAAACGCACCGGTCGTCCCGTAGCCGTACATCTTACCTGTTCGACAAGGCTGATGCATGCCGATGATGTCTTTTTGAAGCTGGCGAAGATGTGTTCGTCAAAAGTCATAGTACCGGAAGAGATCGGTTGCTGCGGTTTTGCCGGTGACAAGGGAATGATAAATCCGGAGTTGAACAAATATGCTTTGAGAAAACTGTCCGGGCAAGTCTGTGGTTGCGAAGCCGGCTATTCTAACAGCCGTACCTGTGAAATCGGTCTGACTTTGAATTCGGGGATACCGTATATGTCGATCGTTTATCTGGTCAACGAATGTACCGTATCACGTGAAAATCCCGCAGGAGAGTAGAAATAGAAACTATCTATTTCCGCTTTTTGTATTTCCCTTCCGCGGCATATACTGCTCTTTCCGCTTTCCATGCTTCATCTTCGTATACCGTATCCGCTTTGTCGGTGTACAGTATACCTTCAAGATGATCGCATTCATGCTGGAAAATTATCGCGGTGTATCCGGTTACCGTATCCCGTACCGTTTTGAGCGATAATGCATCTTTGTATGAAACTACCGCCGTTGCGTAACGGGGGACTATCCCTTTCATTCCTGGAACGGATAAACAGCCTTCCGGACCTTTGGTGATACCTCCGTACAAAGTGTCGATTCTGGCATCGGCGTAGATTTCGAAAGGGTTGCCTGGTTTGTCATATCTCATGACAGCTATTACCCGTCTGTTGATTCCGATTTGCGGAGCTGCAATCCCTACGCCTCCCTGTTCCGGTGCATTTACAGTAGCCAGCATCTTTTCAGCCAATATCTTGAATGTCTCCGATTTGATAGCGGCGTCCGACAGTTCCGTACTTGGAGTCCTCAGAATCTTGAGATCCGCAGAATCGGAAGCATCATATACATACATTACTGAATCCGACCCGGTAATAAATGCCGTTTCCTCTTTTGAAAAATCATTTTTGCAAACCTTGCCTTTATCAGATCTTTCAGTAACCAGAATGAGACAGAATGTGGATATTGCTATTACAAGCATTATCAGTGTGGAGACAAGACCGCTTCTTTTTTCGTTCATCGTGATTCTTATTTGTTGATTTCAGCAAGATGCCTTTCCCACGCCCATGCCGATTCCAATGTCTCTTCAATGCTTCTGCCGGCTTTCCAACCGAGTTCCTTGTTTGCAAGGGTTGGATCCGCCCATATCGCAGGGATGTCTCCTTCGCGTCTGGGCGCGAATTTGTAATTCAGTTTCAGATTATTGACTTTCTCGAAAGTCTTTACGAGTTCGAGTACGGAAAGAGGTCTGCCTGTGCCTATATTGAATATTTCGTAATCTTCCTTCATCTTTTCTTCAAGCATGCGTGCTACAGCTGCCACGTGAGCTTTTGCCAGGTCGTTTATGTCGATATAGTCTCTCTGGCAGGTTCCATCCGGTGTCGGATAATCGTCGCCGAAAATGCTGAGGCATTCGCGTTTGCCTATTGCGGTCTGTGTGATGAAAGGGACAAGATTATTTGGGACTCCTCTCGGCAGTTCCCCTATCAATGCCGAAGGATGGGCTCCTATCGGGTTGAAATATCTGAGTGCAATTCCCTTTATGGGCCCGTTGTTGGAAATGCCCGGACATACGGATTTTCCGAACCGCCTTGTCGCCTTAACCGTGTCTTCAAGTATGTCTTCGCATATCTGTTTCGTGTTTCCGTATGGCGATGCGGCGCTCTGCCTGGGGGATTCTTCCGTAACCGGAAGTTTGTCAGGATCTCCGTATACCGTAGCCGAAGAGGAGAAAAGTACATTGCAACCTCCATGGGTCTTTGCAGCATCAAGCACATTGAGAAAAGAGCAAAGATTGTTCTTGTAATATTTTACGGGCTCCATAACAGATTCCCCTACGGCTTTGAATGCAGCGAAATGTATCACGGCATCAATCTGGAAATCGGAAAACAGCTTGTTTACGGAATCCCCGTCGCAAAAATCTATTTTCACGAAAGGTATGTCTTCCCTTCCCGTTATTTTCTGCACTCCCTGGAAACAAGTCATGTCGCAGTTGGACATATTGTCCGCTACCACCACATCGTATCCTGCTTGTATAAGTTCTGTAGCAACATGGCTGCCGATGAATCCGGCGCCTCCCGAAACCAATATTCTTTTGTTCATAACAATTTATTTACATAATATTATCAAGACAAATTTACTTATTTTAAATGTTAAAATGACCGGATGTTTGATTTTTTGATGTTATATTTGAAATTGAAAAATGATATTATGAGAAAGTCCCCGATAAGTCTGGCCATGGTTATGGTTTCCGCCATGTTCGGATGTGCTTCCGTATATGCGCAGCCTATGCAATCCTCCGTACGGAATTATATCGATTCTGTCGCCGGATCGGAACCGTTGCGATCTTCATTGTTTTCCGTACTTGCAGTAAATTCGGCGGGGGATACTTTGGCCGTATACAACAGTTCCGCAAAAATGCTTCCGGCTTCCAACACCAAACTCATAACAACAGGAACCGCTCTTTGCGCTCTGGGTCCGGATTTCAGATTCAAGACGGAAATAGGCTATTCGGGCAGGATTAAGAACGGGACTTTGTATGGCGACATTTACATCATAGGCGGAGGGGATCCTACGATTGCTTCATCTGATTCCATTGCCGTCCCGGCAGATTCCCTTTTTTCCGAATGGGAATCTTTCATATCCGGTGCAGGAATCAGGAAAATAAAAGGACGCATAATAGGAGACGGCCGGTATTTCGACGGCCCTATCGAAAACGGTTCCTGGGCATATGATGATCTGGGTACAGATTACGGTACAGGAGGGAACGGCCTTTGCTTCTTTGAAAATGTGCAGCAGTTCAGTGTCGCTCCCGGCGATCTGCCCGGCGATCCCGTTAAAATATCCCCACTGTATCCGGATAACAGAGTGATCGATTTCAGGAACAACGCCGTTACCACTGAGGCTGGAAAGGGGGATGGGCTCGTTCTGGTAAACACGGATATGTGCCCTGTGGCCGAAATAAGGGGCGGATATGCCGTAGACGAAAAACCTTCGGTTGAAAATTTCAGCAACAAGTTCGGCGCTTTTACATGTGCGTCGGCTTTTTCCGATTATCTGGTTTCGAAAGGACTGTACGTTACCGGGGATCCCGCCGATATCGATGCCGGCAATGCCTTGGATGCTGTCTTGAGAGTTAATCTGTCCGGTTCCAACCATTCTTATGACAATTGCCGTATAAATATTCTGGGTGAGACTTATTCCGCCCCTCTGGAAGACATCATAAAATCCACGAATTATAAAAGCGATAATTTTTATGCCGAAACGCTGCTCAGGACCTTAGGCAAGAACATGACCGGGTCTTCCGTATATGATTCCTGCATAGTCGCCGAGAATAATGTACTTGAAAGTATGGGAATAGATATTTCCCGAGGGGTGAGACTTGTGGACGGAAGCGGTTTGTCACGTCATGATTATGTATCTCCGGATTTTTTCTGCCGTTTCCTTGGAGCGATGGCGGAAACCGATTTCTTCGATTGCTATCTTCATTCGCTTCCGCAGCCCGGTTCTGGGACATTGTCCAGGCGTCTTCCGGGCAGGCCCGAATCCGTCAGGAAACGGATCCATATGAAAAGCGGTTCGATGGACGGAGTTTTATGTTATAGCGGATATATCATTCCGGAAGACGGTGACGAAGATAATCTTGTGATTTTTTCCATCATGACGAATAATTGTGTGTCTTCTTATAGCGCTGTTGCGTCGGTCATCGATGGTATACTGGAAAAATTGGTTCAATAATAATCATTGTTATGTTAAAGAAGATTTCAATCATCACTTTTTGCTTTCTGCTTGCCTCTGCGGTCGCGTATCCGCAGGCCAGGAGATATGCGGTCGTTGAATTTTCCGTGAATTTCATCCGTGAGAATCCTGCTTATGAAGCTGAATTGGGTGATCAGGCTCTTATGGGCACCGTAGTGGAAGTCACAGGCGAACACAGCTATTGGAGAAGTATAATCACTCCTGAGCCTTATAAGGGATGGGTAAACGAAATGGGACTTGTGGAAATGCCTGAAAACAAGATAACTTCTTATATCGCCGCTCCCAAGTATATTTGCACTGCAGAATATTCCCATGTTTATTCGAAGCCGGATCTGGGATCCGAAAGGCTTTCCGATCTTGTAATGGGCGATATCCTTAGAATCCGCTATGCGAAAAAAACGGTTTCTTCTGCCAGAGTTGTCAGAAAAAGGAAGTTTAACGGCCAAGGGCTTTTCTACGGAGTGCTTCTGCCTTCCGGCAGGGCAGGGTTCGTTCCGGCGGATGACCTTGAAGAATTCCGCGGCTGGGCTGAAAGGAAAATTAAAGATTGTTCTTTCCGGACCATATACTTAACCGCACGGTTATTTCTGGGCGTCCCCTATATGTGGGGAGGTACTTCAATCAAATGTGCCGATTGCAGCGGTTTCGTCAGGAGCGTATGGTTTATGAACGGGCTTCTTCTTCCCCGCAATGCATCCCAGCAGGCAAGAACAGGTGATGCAATCGATTTTCATCCGGATTATAGCGTTTCCGAAAAGTCTCCGGCTTTCAGGAAGGAGATGTTGAAGAGGATAAGTTACCTTGAACCGGGCGATCTTCTCTTTTTCGGCAAGAAAGGGACGCTGGATACGAAAGAAAAGGTAACCCATGTAGCAATCTATCTGGGTAACGGCAAATACATACATTCTTCGGAAGTAGTCAGGATCAGTTCCCTTATTCCGGGAGACAAGGATTTCAGCCGTGTATTCATAAAAGCCAGGCGGGTCCTTAATCAGGAAGACAAGGGAAAAGGCATCGTGTCCATTCTTAAAAGTCCCGTATATTTCAAACAATAGTTTTTTTTATTACCTTTGCCGCGTCGCTTGAGTTTTCAGCGATTATATTTTATAATTATATATTATCATGAATCTTAGGAATACGAAAAAAGACATAGAATATGTCATAGGAGCTTTCATAGATGATTGTTCGCTTTTCCAGTCGTTGTCTTCCGAAAATGAAGAAGACGGTATTTCGGAACTTATCGACGAAGCTGTAAAACTTTATAACGACCTGAGGGATAAAGTCAATCATCCTGACGACAAAAAAGCCGTTTTTTATGCTTCCCTGAGAAAAGAATTGCTTGAGAAAACGGACGCCTTGTATGAAAAGCTTAGCGCTTTGATAAAAGAATCCGTAGTAAAAGTTCCGGAAGAAGGACAAGGCAATGATGCCGGTGCAGATAAAGCCGTAAAGAAAGCTTCCGTCAAGGAAACCGCTGCCAAGAAAAAGGCTGGATCCGCCACAAAAACAGCCAAACCTGCGGCCAAAAAGCCTGCGGTGAAAAAACCGGCTGCAAAGAAAGCTGAAAAAGCTGCCGCCGAAGAACAGTAATTTTTAGGAAATCAGATAGGACTCTCCTGGACCTTTTAGGACTCAGGAGAGTCTTTCGTAAATAATAATATGGTATCAGGGACTGAAAAGAGATATAAGACCTTTGCGGGCTATTTCAAGGCAAGGTACGGGGAACGGCTTCAAAAACTTGTCATTGACGCAGGTTTCTGCTGTCCCAACCGCGACGGGACTATCGGAACAGGTGGCTGTGCATATTGCGACAACTCCGCATTCCATCCCGGATACAGTACTCCCGACAAGTCCCTGTCAATGCAAATTGAAGAAGGGATAGCGTTTCACAGGGTGAGATATCGCAACGCGAAGCATTATCTGGCTTATTTCCAGCCGTTTTCCAATACATATGCTCCCTTGCCGGTTCTTAGAAGCAGATATGAAGAGGCCCTGCGGCATCCTTCGATTGTAGGAATAGCCATAGGAACCCGTCCGGACTGTATTGATGGGGAGAAACTTGATTATCTCCAGGCCTTGGCTGAAGGTCTGGTACTCAAAGACTGGGAAAGGCCGGGTTTCAAGAAACCCGTGGTGATAATCGAGTACGGGATCGAATCCTGTTATGACAAGACTTTGGAAAGGATAAACCGGTGCCATGATTTCGAAACGGCGAGAAGAGCTGTTGAAATGACATCCGGCAGGGGAATAGACGTAGGTGCTCATTTTATACTGGGGCTTCCTGGAGAGACACGTGATATGATGATTGAAGAATGTGCCGTTATAAATTCTCTTCCCCTTACTTCCGTCAAATTCCATCAGCTTCAATTCATAAAAGGGACACGGATGGAAATGGAATATAAGAAATATCCAGAAAGATTCGTTCGTATGGAATTGGATGAATATGTGGATTTCATCGTCGATATGATAGAAAGGCTCCGGCCCGGTTTATATATTGAAAGGGTAGCAGGTGAAGTGCCTCCCCGCTTTGTTTCACATCCGCAATGGGGCTCCATTCGTAATTTCAGCATTCTCCATATGCTGGATGACAAAATGACGGCCAGAGATACATTTCAGGGAAGACTTTGTTCGAAACAATGATTTTTTTATTTTATATTTGCAAATTAAAACAATCTCAATGCAAAAATTTGTTACTTCTGAAATTCAGGAAGGTTTGACCTTCGATGATGTTTTACTGGTACCGGCACGTTCCGAAGTGCTCCCCAGAGGTGTTGATGTCTCCACTAAGTTTACAAGGGATATTCCACTCCATACTCCTATAGTATCTTCAGCTATGGATACGGTGACGGAAGCCGAACTGGCCATTGCAATGGCGCGTTCAGGCGGTATCGGAGTCATTCACAAGAATATGACTATCGAGCAGCAATGCGATCAGGTGCGTATGGTCAAGAGGTCGGAAAACGGTATGATTTACGATCCTGTGACAATAAATCCTGATGCAAGCGTTGGAGATGCCTTGAATATGATGTCAAAACATCATATAGGCGGAATTCCTGTTGTGGACAACAATAACTTTCTGTTGGGAATCGTAACAAACAGGGATCTGAGATTTTTGGAAGATATGAGTTTGCTTGTTTCCGAAGTCATGACTTCGGAAAATTTAATTACGGCCAAAAAAGGTACAAGCCTGATAGCGGCTACTGATATATTGCGTAAAACCAAAGTAGAAAAGTTACCGGTAGTAGATGCAGACGGCCGTTTGGTAGGTCTTATCACATACAAGGACCTGATGAAAATAAAAGACAATCCGATTGCATCCAAGGATGACAAAGGAAGGTTGCTTGTAGCTGCGGCTGTAGGTGTGAAATCGGATACCCTGGATAGGATTGACATGCTGACAAGTGCCGGAGCAGATGCTGTCGTGATAGACACTGCACACGGTCATTCCATTTCGGTTTTGGAAGTAATCAAAAAGGCCTGTGACTCATTCAAGGATATTCAGATAGTCGCCGGAAATGTTGCTACCGGAGAAGGGGCCAAGGCTCTTGCGGATGCAGGAGTTAGTGCGGTAAAGGTCGGAATAGGTCCCGGTTCCATATGCACTACCCGTATAATTGCAGGTGTCGGCATGCCTCAACTGACTGCCATAATGCTGGCTTCAAACGCGTTGAAAGGGACCGGTATTCCGATAATTGCAGATGGCGGAATAAGATATTCCGGAGATATAACTAAGGCTCTCGCAGCCGGTGCAAGTACAATAATGGCTGGTTCATTGTTTGCCGGTACGGAAGAATCCCCCGGGGAAACCATTATCCTTAACGGAAGGAAATTCAAAGCTTATCGTGGAATGGGTTCCCTGGAAGCAATGGAACACGGATCGAAAGACAGATATTTCCAGGACATGGAGGAAGATGTCAAGAAACTTGTACCGGAAGGCATTGTCGCTCAAGTTCCTTACAAAGGTACTGTTTCAGAAGTCGTTTATCAATTGGTCGGAGGAATCCGTGCCGGAATGGGATATGTCGGTGCAAAGAATGTTGAAGCTCTCAGAAACGCGAAATTCGTGCGTATAACGAACGCCGGTTTTCTGGAAAGTCATCCTCATGATGTTACAATCACGAAGGAAGCTCCAAATTATTCAAGATGAAACGGCTTATCATATTCCTGTCGATTGCTTCGGTCTTTTCCGGGCTGGTTTCTTGCAAAGCGATATCATCTTTCCTTAAGGACGATGATGCAGTAGCGAAAGTCGGTTCCCATAAATTGTACCGATCGCAATTGGCTGCGTATATACCGGACGGCGTTTCTTCGGAAGACAGTACCAGACTTTCTTTGCAGTATATCAATTCATGGGCTTCAGACCAGGTATTCATGGAGATGGCTCAACAACAGCTTTCAAAAAATGAAAAAGACGTATCCAAGGAACTCGAGGCATACAAAGCATCTTTGCTTAAATACCGCTATGAACAAAGATATATAAATGAACGTCTGGATACCACTGTTACGGATGAAGAGATCGAAACATACTATAATAAGCACAGCGATAAATTCAAACTTGAAGTTCCCATTGTCAAGGCCCGTTTCTTAAGTATTATGGACGATTCCCCGAATCTGGAAATAATCAAGAGAAAGATGGGATCTGTAAAAGTAAACGATCTTGTAGAAGCGGACAGCCTTGCTTTTTCTTCAGCGTTGAAGTATTCGGATTATTCCGACAAATGGATTGATGTCATAACCCTTGCAAGGGAATTCGGTACGGATTATGTTACAATGCTTTCCAAAATGAGTAACTCTTATATCGATATACCTGATAATCACGGTAATGAGGATATCGCTTATATTTCAAGGATGATGAGGGCCGGTGAAATCGCTCCTTTGGAATATTGCACGGACAGAATCAGGGATATAATAATAAGTACAAGAAAACATGCGTTGATTTCAACTTTGGAACGAGAGTTGCTAAACAATGCGCGGGAAAAAGAAAATTTTGTAATCTATTAATTTGAAAAAATGAGGAACATTTTGAGATTGTTGGCTGTTCCGGCTATAGTCGCGATAGCTTTTTCCGCTCATGCCCAGACTTACCCCAAAGGACTTATCGACAAGACGGTAGCGGTGGTCGGCAATGAGATGATATCTTTGTCTGACATAGAGGGCGAGATGCAGATGCAGAGAGCTCAAAACTATACTTCGGATCAGAGTACCCGTTGCAGCGTACTTGAGGATATCCTGAGTTCCAAGCTGTTTTTGATGCAGGCCAGACTTGATTCCCTCAATATCAACCAGGATATGGTGGAAGAAAATCTGAATAACAGGATTGACGACATCAGAACAAAACTGGGCGGAGATGAAAATGTCGAAGCTTATTTCGGAAAGCCGTTGTTCAGATTGAGAAGCGAATGGAGACGGCAGCTGGAAAATCTCAGTCTTACTCAACAGGAGCAAGGGCAGATTATTTCCAAGATGCCTGAAATCACTCCGAATGATATCAGAAATTACATGGACACTGTCGATCAGGCTGATCTTCCTGTGATACCCATAAAATATCAATTGAGTGAAATTTGCATCTATCCTGACCGTAAAGCTGCAAACATGGCCGTAAAGGAAAAACTTCTGGCTCTGCGCGAAAGGATAATAAACGGTGAAAAGTTTTCAACCCTGGCGAGAATTTATTCCGAAGATCCGGGAAGCGCCATGAAAGGGGGTGAATTGGGAATGGCTTCAAAATCGATATTCTGGCCGGCTTTTTCCGATGCGGCAATGTCGTTGAAACCCGGTATGATATCCCAGATCGTTGAAACTCCTGACGGATTCCACCTTATACAAGTCATGAAGAAAAACGGGGATATGTTCGACGCAAGGCATATACTCATGAAACCGAGATATACGGATGAAGACAGGGACAAGGCTTTCAAGATGCTTGACAGTCTAAGAACCGAAATCATGAATAATGCCGTAACATTCCAATTCGCCGCAAAATTCTATTCACAGGATCCCGCAACCAAGACAAACGGCGGACAGATGGCAGATCCGGGTACCGGCTCCGCTTATTTCGAAATAGATAAATTGAAAGCCCAGGATTATCTGGCCATCAAGGATTTGAAGGAAGGTGAAATATCCAAGCCTGTGGAGTCCCTTGATAATGAGGGCCGTAATGGTAATACCGTGTACAAGATAATAAGAGTCGACAGGATAATACCAGCGCATACGGCTACTTTCAAGGAAGATTACAGCGAACTTATGGAGGAAGTTGAAAAGCAAAAGAGGGAAGAAGCCATCAACAATTTCATCGATGACAAGATCAAGGTTTCATATATCGCCATTGATCCTATTTTTAAAGATTGTAATTTCTCAAGAAAAGGCTGGATTTCAAAAATAGTCTCTCCCGAAGAATAATGCATATTTGCCGTAAGTTCATATATCTTTTTCTTGTTTTATGTTCCGCCATTCCTTCTTTTGCACAGGAATCAGGACAAAAAGATAGTCTTGTGCGTCTTATGAGTGCGCAATCCGCACAGCTTATCGAACAATACGGCAGGACTTACAGAAAAGTAATCGGGAATCCGGCTGTTTTCCTGCACAACGATACATATCTCGATTGCGATACTGCAATGTGGGATGTCGATGCCAGAATAATCCATGCGATAGGTCATGTCCGTGTGATCCAGAACAGGACTGTGCTTCAGAGCGATAAATTGGATTATGACATAGACGGAAACCTGGCCCAGTTCCGAGGAGGCGTGGTCCAGCTTGAGGATAAGGATCATAATGTTCTCAGGACAAGGTATCTCGATTTCAATACAAAAGATAGTGTCGCCGTTTTCCAGAATGGGGGTGCGATGAAAGATAGCGACGGGGAGATAATAGAGAGCCTTAGCGGAACATACGATTCCAAAATAAAGACTTTTACATTTTACGACAATGTGAATATGTTTTCCGATTCGGTGTTCGTGAAGACTTCCAGAATTTCATATCAGACGGCTCTTACGGTTGCGACTTTCGGCAATAATACGAATGCATGGAAAGAAAATGATATGCTTTCCGCAAACGGCGGCTGGTATAATAGAAACAAGGATATATTCTTTTTTACAAAAAGTGTCCATGTAATGACTCCCGAACAAGAAGGCTGGTCGGATTCCCTTTATTATTACAGGACCCCGAAAAATGTGGAAATGCTGGGTCATGTGCAGATATCCGATACGACCCGTAATGTGTTTTCGCTTGCCGGACATATGTTTTTCTGTGATACTTTGTCGCAGCTTACACTTACCAGAAAACCTGCCGTAGTAATGAAGACGGCTGACAAAGAAAAAGTCGATACCGTTTATTTCGGAGGAGACACCCTTGTGTATCGTACAAGGAGGAAATGTGATATAGATTCCGTTGTCGTTGATGAGGCAGAATCCAGACTCAAGGATCTTAACGGAGATCCTGTAACCGAATATAGGAAAAAAGCAGCCGCGGCAGCTGCCGAGAAAGCTGCTGAAGCGGCGGCGGATAATCCTGATAATATGCCGGATGGCAAACTTGGGAACAAACCGGACAGCAAGCCGGATAAAGGGAAGGAAGGTAATAAAGGACCACTGCCGGAAACTCCGCCTGTGGATACATTATCTTCGAAAAATGATACTCTTTCAGGCGGTCCTGTTTCGGATTCCCTAAGCGTCAAGCCTCAGGTTTCTTCGATAGATTCTACCGTAATAGATTCTACCGGGAGGCAACAAAAAGATACATCCAAGATTGGTTTTCTGCTTGCGGTCAAAAATGTCAAATTATTCAGGAATGATATCCAGATTGTCTGTGATTCTCTGGAATACAATGATCTGGACTCCCTTATAAGACTTTACAGGAAACCGGTTGTCTGGAATGAGTTGTCGAGGCAATACTCAGCCGACAGTATCTATGTCCTTATAAGGAACAAGACGGCAGAGCGGGCGAATCTTATGTCTGACGCTTTCATAATAACACAAGAGGATTCCGTCTCTTTCGATCAGATAAAAAGTACCGAAATGGTAGCTTATTTCGATTCTTCAGGAACGTTGAAACGATTTGATGCCCTCGGCGATGCCATGGCTTTGTTTTATCTGAAAGAACATGATGCCTTGGCTACAGTCAACAAAGTGAACTCGAAAATGCTGTATGCAGTCCTGAATAACGGGGAAATAGAACGTATCTATTATTTCGATGCATCCAAAAACGATGCTTATCCTGTCGTGCAGCTTCCGAAAGAAGAAAAACATCTCAAAGGATTTGAATGGCAGCCTGACCGGCGTCCTAAAAGCAAAAATGACATAACGCCTTTGGATTTGCGGCCTTCCCAAAGGGAACTCTATGATTCCCGGCCGAGAACCACTTTCTATGAAACGAATACATATTTCCCCGGGTATATGGATAATGTATATAAGACTATCGCCAGAAATGATTCCCTTAGGAAAATCCGTGCCGTCCGGCACCGTGAGGAAGCGGATTCGGCAAAACAGAACGCTCTAAAGAGTGCAGACAGCCTCTCATTATCGGCAAAAGACAGTACATTGCTAATTGCAGACAGTCTTGGAACAAGTAAAACCGTTTCCGATACTACAGTCCTGGACGCTCCATCTGCGCCTGCAGATACGATAACAAAAGTTTTGTCAGACCGTCAACGCCGCAAGCAAGTCCGTATTGATGCACGTAATGCAAAGATAGCGCTCCTGCAAAAGCGTGCCGATGATAAAAAAGCCGCCGAAAAGAAGGCACGGGAAATAAGATTAAGGAAAAAGATAGAAAAAATCCTCCAAGCCCGGCGGAAGCAGGATTTGAAGGATAGTCTTCGTGTTGAAAGATATAAAGCCCGTTATGAAAAACGGAAAGCCCGTATCATTCGGCGAAAAGGCTTGCAAGATTCAGAATGACCTTTGAAGCTTTTTCCATACTTTCGAGCGGAACGAATTCCATTTTTCCATGAAAATTCAATCCTCCGGCAAATATATTCGGACAAGGCAACCCCTTGAATGATAAATTGGCGCCGTCGGTACCTCCTCTTATAGGTTGTATTTTAGGTTTTATTCCTGCCATTTCCATAGCTTTGACAGCTTTTTCCACAATATGGTAGTGAGGTTCTATTTCTTTACGCATATTATAGTATTGATCTTTTATAGTTGCAGTGGCGGTTCCTTTACCGTATTTGCCGTTGATGAAATCCACGCATTTCTCCATCATGGATTTCCTCGATTCGAAAATATCCCTGTCATGATCTCTTATTATATATGACATGACGGCTTCTTCCACCGAACCTTTAAAGCTGACGATGTGGAAGAAACCTTCATATCCTTCCGTGAATTCAGGCTTTTGTTCCACAGGAAGCAGTCCGTTCAATTCCATTCCTATAAGGATAGCGTTTTTCATCTTTCCCTTGGCATATCCCGGATGGACATTCATCCCTTGTATCTTTATTACAGCGGATGCTGCATTGAAATTTTCATATTCCAATTCACCTACTTCTCCTCCGTCAAACGTATATGCATAATCGGCTCCGAATTTCTTCACGTCGAATTTCACTACGCCCCGGCCTATTTCTTCGTCAGGCGTGAAACCAATTTTTATCTCCCCATGCTTGAATTCGGGATGTTCAGCAATATACTGCGCCGCATCCATTATTTCCGCGACTCCGGCTTTGTCATCGGCTCCGAGCAGAGTTGTCCCGTCTGTAGTTATAAGAGTTTCTCCTTTATATTTGACCATCTCAGGAAATTCGGAAGGCTTGAGAGCCAGCCCCGGAACTCCTTTCAAAGGAATTTCACCTCCGTCGTAATTTTCGATAATCTGAGGCTTTATGTTTGAACCTGAAGCATCCGGAGCGGTGTCCACATGGGATATGAATCCTATTCTCGGGACTTTCTTATTGATGTTCGAGGGTATCGTTCCCATTACGTATCCGTATTCATCCATAGCTGCATCTATGCCCATTGCATTAAGCTCGGTATTGAGCATTTTCAAAAGATCAAGCTGCTTTTTTGTACTCGGCTGTGTCTGGGATTCTTCGTTTGATTGCGTGTCAACCGAAATGTACCTCAGGAATCTGTCTATTATCTTTTCCATGTTTTTATGATTTATGCTTTAAGATTTCCTTGTTTTATCTTCATTGAAGCTATTATCAGATAAGCTATTATCGCAATATATGGGATTATGGCTATCGGCTCTGCGAACGTACTGTTCCATCCGGACATGAACCAGTCTATCTTAGCGAATTTCAAAATGGCGCTTACAACACCCATCAAGGCTCCTCCGGCTATGAATCCGGAAGCTATCAAAGTCCCTTTTTCCTGACGCAGCCTGTTTGTTTCCTTATCTTTCGAACGGCTTCCTACGAACCACGAAACGGCTCCTCCTACAAGTAAGGGCAAGTTGAGATCGATAGGGATGAACATCCCCAAAGCGAAGGCAAGGGCGGGGACTTTAAATATTGTCAGGACGATGGCTATCACCGCTCCTATCGCGTAAAGCAGCCAAGGTGCACCTCCTCCGTTCATCATCGGCTCTATTACGGCAGCCATTGCATTAGCCTGAGGGGCTACCAGCGCTTTGTCTCCTGTAAATCCGTATGTCTTGTTCAGGATCAGCATGACTCCGCAGACAGTTGCTGCGGCTACTATTGTTCCGAGAAATTTCCATGCTTCCTGCTTCTTCGGAGTCGTTCCTATCCAGTATCCTATCTTCAGGTCGGTAATGAAAGATCCGGACATGGACAATGCCGTACATACTACTCCTCCTATTACAAGTGAAGCAGCCATTCCTGCATTGCCTTTCAATCCGACGGCAACCAGAATCAGGGAAGCTATTATCAACGTCATAAGGGTCATGCCGCTTACGGGATTCGTTCCGACTATCGCTATTGCATTGGCTGCAACGGTAGTGAACAGAAAAGATATCACGGCCACTATCAGAAGTCCTACGACAGCTTGCCAGATGTTGTTTACAATGCCTCCGAAAGCGAAGAACGCAAATACGACCAGAAGTGTTATAATTATGCCGCTTACGATTATTTTCATCGGAAGATCTTCCTGTGTCCTTTCCGGCTTTTCTCCTTTTCCGTTTTTCTTTTTGAATTCATTCGCGGCAAGTCCTACGGCCGATTTTATTACGCCGAAGGACTTTATGATTCCTATTATGCCTGCAGTAGCTATGCCTCCTATGCCTATATGTCTCGCATATTCCCTGAAGATCTGATCAGCTGACATATCATGTATCGCGGTTGTTATTCCAGATCCCATCAAGTCTATTACATTCCCTCCCCATATCAGATTCATGAGAGGAATTATCACCAGCCATACCAGGAGGCTGCCGCAACATATTATAAAAGAGTATTTCAAACCGACTATATATCCCAAGCCCAAAACTGCGGCTCCGGTATTCATCTTCAATACGACTTTGGCCTTGTCGGCTATTATCCTGCCTATGCTTGTCACGGTCGTGGAGATCGTTTCGGCCCAAAGTCCGAAAGTGGATACTATGAAATCGTATAGTCCGCCTATGAGACCGCTTATCAGCAGGGTCTTCGCTCCGGTTCCCCCGTTGGCTCCGCTTATCAGCACCTGGGTTGTTGCCGTGGCTTCGGGGAAAGGATATTTTCCGTGCATTTCCTTAACGAAATATTTTCTGAACGGAATAAGGAACAAGATGCCCAGAATCCCTCCCAACAGCGAGGAAAGAAACATCTGCATGAAATTTACATTAAGTCCCGGGTACATTAAATTCCCGGCGGCATCCGTTTTTCCCTGCAGAATGTATAAAGCCGGTAATGTGAATATTGCACCGGCGACGATGGCTCCGGAACAACCTCCTATAGACTGGATTATGACATTCTGACCAAGTCCGTTTTTCTTTTTCAATGCTCCTGTCATGCCTACTGCAATGATTGCGATAGGTATGGCTGCTTCGAACACCTGTCCGACTTTTAATCCCAGGAAAGCTGCCGCGGCTGAAAAGATCACTGTCATGAGCAGGCCTACCGTTACCGAGTATACCGTTACTTCGGGATAAGACTTGTCCGGAGACATGAGCGGCTTGTATTTCTCTCCGGGTTTCAGTTCCCGATGGGCGTTTTCAGGTAATGATTGTTTCTGATTTTCCATTTGTAAGCGAATAATATGATTTTTATTTATGCAGATTTGTGCGGATTTCCAGTATCGTTTCAGGCATTTCCATTACAAATATAGGAATATTCCCGTAATCTTTCCGTCTATAATATGACTTTATGGATTTCCTTATTAAGGTTTCGATCGTATGTTTTTATAAAAAAAAGCGAAAAATATTTGTAAGAATGCAAAAAGTGCGTATCTTTGCTGCCCGTTTCGGAAATAACGATATGTTTTATCATCATTTTTGAGGCGCAGCGTTAAGAGCGCATAGATCATTGACAACATTGAGAGAGAGAACGAGGTAGAGAAACGAAGCAAAAAAGAAGAAAAGTCTGTAACAAAAAAATTCGAGTTTTTTCGAGTTGAGGAGAAAGACTACAATTTCGAGATAGGCAA
>JALCMW010000013.1 GCA_022648685.1 Bacteroidales bacterium | reverse complement strand
TGCATGTGCCATTCTACGTTAGTCTGGCAAAGATAATTTCAAATCGGCGCGGTCTCAAAACCTTTGTAATTACCTAACTCTCAATATTTTCAAAGAACTTTTATGATTTTTTAGTGGACACTACTGAGTTCTTCCAATAAATACAGTTTTATTATGTTGTACTGCTTCTGTTGGTGAATATGCTCTTACCAAGATTGAATTGACTACTAATCAACAATTTAATGGTTTAGTTATAAAAGATAAAAATAAAATCATCCCCAATTTTTTAATGTATTATTGTTCAACATTAAAAGATGTATTATTAAAATTAAGTGGGAAAGCGACTATTGATTTTATTGCAATAAGTAAATTAAAAAATATTGAAATTTCTCTTCCCCCTCTTCCCGAGCAACAGCGCATTGTTGCCTTGCTTGACAAAGCCTTTTCGGCTATTGAGCGAAGTCGAAATAATGCCGAACAAAACCTGAAAAATGCCAAGGAGCTTTTTGAAAGTTACTTGCAGGGCGTGTTTGACCCTTCGACACGCTCAGGGCAAGAAAATAAAAGAAATGGTTGGGAAGAAAAAAAGTTAAGTGAGGTTTGTGAAATAAAGCCACCAAAAAGTGAAGCTAAAAAGAAATTAAACGGTACGGATATGATTTCATTTCTTCCAATGGAAGATTTAAATGTAGCAGATATAAAAATAAAATCTATCAAAGAAAGATTATTAAAAGATGTTTCTGGTAGTTACACTTATTTTGCAAATAATGATGTACTTCTTGCAAAAATAACACCTTGCTTTGAAAATGGTAAATTAGGTATCGCTAAGAATTTAATCAATAATGTTGGTTTTGGTTCTAGTGAATACATTGTCTTTCGCAGTAAAGAATCTGTTCTACCTGAATTTCTGTTTTATTTTCTTTCAAGAGAACATTTTCGAGAAGAAGGTAAATTATATATGAGCGGTGCTGTTGGACATAAAAGAATATCGAAAGAATGGATTGAAAATTATATTATTCCATATCCACCATTAGCAGAACAACAAGCCATCGTCCGCCAATTGGATGCCCTGCGTACCGAAACGCAAAAGTTGGAAGCGGCATATCAAAAGAAATTACAGGATTTGGAAGAGTTGAAGAAAAGCGTGCTGGATAAGGCATTTAGAGGAGAACTAACGGCATCGGCTTTAGAAGCTACATCTGTTTGTAAGGTCATTCCTTTACAAAAAGTTGAAGGCATTAGTGCTACCGATTTACAGGCTGGCATAACTGCAATTGCATTAAAAAAACATTTGAAAAAGGATAAAAGCCATTCTTTGCATCACGTAAAAGTTGAAAAATTTGTTCATCTGTCCGAATATATTTTAAACATTGATCTGGAAAGAAATCCTGTAAAAGATGCAGCCGGTCCAAATGATTTTCCACATGCTAAAAAAGTTGAATCAAGAGCAAGAAAAGCCGGATTTTATATGGTATATAAAAATGGTGATTATTATAATTATAAGCCAGGGCATTCGATGAATAATATTATTCAAAAAGCAGAAAATTGCTTGGGTTATAAAACAAATATATTATTTAAGCTTTTGGATTTGTTTCTATTGATGGATACAAAACAAGCTGAAATTGTAGCTACAATTTATGCTGCTTGGAATAATCTCATAATTAAAGGGAAAACTTTTTCGGACGAAGATATTGTGACTGAAGCAAGAGAAAATTGGCATAAAGAAAAGCTTAAAATTCCAAGAGAAAGATTTTTTAATGCCCTTAAATGGATGAAAAATAACGAGTTGTTAATTCCAAAAGGCAATGGGAAACTTGTAACAACAAAAGGTTAATTAAAACAACAGCGTCACCATAGTCGTCAAATTTCCACAAATAAAGAAAAAATGAGCGGAGATAATACAAATATTCAAGGGCTTGTATTTCCAATTGGCTTATTTATCGTCATATGACGATATTAATCACAGTAATGAAATAATGATTACAATAATAACAAACATTTTTCATTGTCAATTATAAATTAAAAAATGAACGAAGCAGAAACTAGGGCGGAATTGATTGACCCCAAGCTAACGGCTTGCGGCTGGGGTATCGTCGAAGGCTCCAAAGTCCTTCGCGAATACCACATCACTGCCGGCAGAATATACACCGGCTGTCGCGGTAAGTGCGACATTGCCGATTATATCTTGGTTTATAAAGGCACCAAACTTGCCGTGATTGAAGCCAAAAGTAATGAATTGCCTGTGGGTGAAGGCGTGATGCAAGCCAAAAAGTACGCTCAAAAACTGCAACTCAAAACTACTTTCAGCACCAACGGAAAAGAAATTTACCAAATCTGTATGCAAAGCGGCGAAGAAGGTTTGGTTACGGTTTATCCATCGCCCGATGAATTGTGGAACCTTACCTTTGCCGAACAAAACGAATGGAGAAACAAGTTTGCCGAAATTCCGTTTGAAGACAAAAGCGGTACATGGCAACCGCGTTATTACCAAGAAATTGCTATCCAAAACGCCATGGAAGCCATTGCCGATGATAGAAAACGTATTTTATTGACACTCGCTACCGGTACCGGTAAAACCGCCATTGCCTTTCAAATTGCTTGGAAACTGTTTCAAACCCGTTGGACTTTGCAGCATGACGGCAAACGCCGTCCACGCATCCTATTTTTGGCCGACCGCAATATCTTAGCCGACCAAGCCTACAATGCCTTTAATGCTTTTCCGGAAGATGCGTTGGTACGCATTAAACCAAACGAAATAAAGAAACACGGTAAAGTTCCGACCAATGGCAGCATCTTTTTTACCATATTTCAAACCTTTATGAGTGGCACTAATGCCGAAAGCAACCCTGAAGCTTATTTTGGAGAATATCCAAAAGATTATTTCGATTTTATTATTATTGACGAATGTCATCGCGGTGGCGCCAACGACGAAAGTAACTGGCGAGCCATTATGGATTATTTCAGTCCCGCCGTACAGTTGGGTTTAACGGCTACGCCCAAGCGAACCGACAATGTGGACACCTACAAATATTTTGGTGAGCCTGTCTATATTTATTCACTCAAAGAAGGCATCAACGATGGATATTTAACCCCTTTCAAAGTCAAGCGTATCAAAACAACGCTCGACGACTATATTTACACTTCGGACGATACGGTGATTGAAGGTGAAATAGAAGAAGGTAAACTTTATGAAGAAAAAGACTTTAACCGTAGCATCGAGATTGTGGCACGTGAAAAAGAACGTGTCAATATTTTTTTGAATGATTGTAATCAAAATGAAAAAGCCCTTGTGTTTTGTGCCAATCAATCACATGCAGCACTTATTCGTGATTTAGTCAACCAAAATGCCAAAAGCAAAGACCCGTTTTACTGTGTACGCGTTACTGCCAACGATGGCGAAGACGGCGAACGTCAGTTACGCGAGTTCCAGGATAACGAAAAGACCATTCCAACCATTCTCACTACTTCTCAAAAATTGTCAACAGGCGTTGATGCCCGAAACATCCGTAACATCGTATTGCTTCGCCCCATCAATTCGATGATTGAATTTAAGCAGATTATAGGACGCGGTACACGTTTGTTCGACGGCAAAGAATTCTTTACCATATACGATTTTGTGGATGCCTACAAACATTTTTCCGACCCCGATTGGGACGGTGAGCCAATAGATCCGGAGCTCCCTGAGTCCCAAGAACCAAAACCATATCCGACACCTGAACCGGAAAAATCAACGGTGGTTTCAGAGTCTGAACCGTCGTTAAGGAAACAAAAAATTAAAGTAAAATTAGCCAAAGGTAAAGACCGTGAAATACAACACATGGTTTCCACATCTTTTTGGAGTGCAGATGGGAAACCCATTTCTTCGGAAGAATTTCTGAATAATCTGTTTGGTGAATTGCCTAAACTTTTCAAAGATGAAAACGAATTGCGCAAGCTCTGGAGTAATCCTATGACACGTAAAACGTTATTACAAAAATTGGATGAGGCAGGTTTCCCGAAATCAGATTTGAAAATGCTGCAAAAGCTGGTGGATATGGAAAAAAGTGATTTGTACGACGTGCTGAAATATGTGTTTAACGGCGATTATGTCGCACTCACTCGCGAAACTCGTGCAAAGACAGCCGAGGCTACTATTTTTGCATTACTCAATGATAAACAAAAAGAATTTATTTCGTTCGTCCTAAACAAATATGTTGAAGTCGGCGTTGATGAACTTGATAATGATAAATTACCTGCCTTATTGGAAAATAAATACCAAACATTGGAAGATGCCAAAGATATTCTCGGCAATTTATCCTATATCAGCAATTTGTTTACTGAATTTCAGAAATATTTGTATAATAGAAAGATAGCTTAATAATAATTAGAACAAATATAACAATTCATACATCTATTATTGAAAAAACAGATGCTGGAGCAGTATCTTTACTCCTATTGCTATCAAGATCAAGCCGCCAACCAATTCGGACCGTTTGCCGGATTTGCCACCCAATTTCTTCCCTCCGAACAGACCGACAAGGGAAGCAGCGGCGGTAACAATGAAAATAGCTGCAAATTCAAAGAATATCTTGACTTCGGTCAGATCAACGATAGCAAGGGAAATCCCAACCGCAAGGGCATCTATGCTCGTCGCAATCGACAATATGCTAAGTTTCGAAGTATCAAGAAGATCCATCCCCTTCGAAGGATCGCATTCACCGGTCTCCTTTTTCTTTTTCAGACTTTCGGCAATCATCTTTCCGCCGATATAGGCCAATAGGAAAAAAGCTATCCAATGATCGAACTTTTCGATATACTCACTTACACTGTAACCCAGAAACCAGCCCAGAAACGTAAACCCAGTCTGGAAAGCGGCAAAAAAGAAAAATATCTTCACCGCCTGAGACCATCTCAATCTCTCTTTCAGACACATTCCTCCCGTAAGGGAAACCGCAAACGTATCGAAACTGAGGCTCACCGCCAAAAGGAACAACTCTATATATGACATCGGAAGATATCTTCAAAATATTCATAAATCGCATCAAACTTTCAAAGATAACCTTTTTATTTTTTTATGGCAAAAGAGACGGAATCCTCCCGAATAACCAAAACAAAAAATCGGGTCATTGCCATTCTTTGCTTGCAAGAACCACGGATGTTTCTATCTGCCTTTCGGGGACAGACCAATAAATCCGCAATAACATGTCCTTTTCCCGTTCCGGAACAAGATGGAACCCATGCTTCAAGTAAAACCGGACAGCCCACCCGGCATCGGCCCACGCCCCGATAAGTACAGGCGTTTTTGCAGTAGCAGTCAAATACTCCAGCAACTGCCCGCCAATTCCTTTCCTTCTATATGAAGTACGAATGTAGGCATGACGTATCAGTGTGACATCTGCTTTATACTGAATGCCCATCACGCCAAGTATACTCCCCTCATCTACATACTTCCAGAATTCCACTCCGGCATTTATCTGTGATCTTAGCTCATCTTCAGACATATACGGCTCTTTCCACCGATCTGCAGGAATAATGCCTTTATATGCAATCGAAGCATCATTGATAATTTCGCAGATAGTACCGAAATCAATCGGCAAATCGCATTTGACAATCATTTTTACAATATTTTTTCCACTGCCAATTCACAAATCATACCTTACTGACGCCCGAAGCCATTTTACTTCTTTTCCTGCTTACTTTATGCATCAAACTCGGTTAAGGCCAAGCACCAATCTGCCATTGTAATTCTTTATACTGGAAAAGCATAACATTCGTAAAGAAGCACATCAAATATAGATAGCCACATATCCGCTGCCTCATAAAATCATATTAGAAGACATCAAGGAGCGCATCCCGTGAGTGCAGACAGTTCCGGAAAAAACACAATCCGGAACCACATCCAAACAAATAAGAAAGCATGGCAGCCGAAAAAACTTAATGCTTCTAGGTTGCCCTGCTTCTTAATATAATTTAGCGATTTTATTCCTTCACGCAACGAACCGAAAAACCCTCAGCACGGGAATGATCTGTGGCTGCTTGATATAGGGAACTAGAGCAAAAGTCCATACAGTACACTTTGTCAACATAAGGCGCCGCAGGCCAGTAGTATCCGTTTTCACCTGTATATAAAAGAATACCATCCATATAATTGCGACAGCTAGCAGCCGGATAGTATGAGCCGTTGTATGTCCGGCCAGAATTACCCCATGTGAAATTGATTATAGTTAATGCGCTCCACGGAGATTGGTTTCCGCTCCAGGCTGGGACACGCCACCCTGCGGGGCAAGGATCGAAAACCGTTTTTCTTCCCGGTGTTACCAAATTCGAACCGCCCCATAAAGCATCATTCTTTGATGAATCATTATTTGTATACCAATCATAAGCACTTCCGGAAACACCCTTATAGAAAACTTCCGGATTCTCTATTGAAGTGACAAGATTATTTAAGGAACTGATCCTCTGGTTCTTGTCTACTAATTTAAATCCGGTTCCGCTGCCATCATATACAGTAGACTCCACATCGGAAGTAATCGACGATGATCCGGTGAATGGATCCTTCCTCCCCCATTGATACAGCAAACCGATCGTACCATTTTCTCCGGCTTTAGCAGATGTGGCTCCCAAGTTCCTGTCCATGAACACATATGTGCAGGCAGGCGATCCCGTGTTGATCACACTATATGTCTTGCCACCGTTGTTCGGATCGTAGTCAGTCACCCAGATATGCCAGCTCCACAGGATAGTACCGCTCTGATTCGCTCCGCTGTATGCCGCTATCACTGCATTTCCAGCACTGCTCCCCGCAGTTACCGTCACCTTGCCATTGCTCAGACTTCCTAATGTTATGAGATTTGTAGCTGTCTCCCACACGATCCCTACAGATGCAGGGCTGATGCTCGTACTCGAAATCAGGCTCGGAACCGTCCCCGCTGTCGCGCCGCCGTTACCAATCACCGTTACAGGGATAGATATCCTCTTCCCAAGTGCAACTATATGACAATTTGCAGCCGTCTGCACTACTACCGATGCACTGATCTCAACATTGATCTTATATGACTTGCCGCCATTCAGTTCGCTGATGCTCGTCACCGTCGCAGTCTTTTCGCTTCCATCCACTGTGAATCGCAGTGTCATTGTTCCCAGTCCTGTCGTCGGGACCATCAACACTTCCGCAGTCGCTCTGTTCCCTGTACTGATTCCGCTGATTCCCGGATCCACATTTACACTCCCATAACTCTGGCCACTCATCTGGCCGCTCTTAAGGTCAAGGCTTGAACTCTTGATTATCTTTCCATTGCTGTCGCTGATCCCGATCCCGCTAATGGCACAACTCCCATCATACACTTCCGCACGGCTAAACACAAACTCCACTCTCGCATACGCATGCCCAAGATTGAACGTTACCGCTGTGCCCTCCTTTGCACTTACTCCCTTCTCATAACACAGGTCAGTAGCTTCACTTGACAGGCAGGATCTCATCGTCTTATTTCCGTCGCTGCAATTGGAATCATACGGGTAGTAGACGCTCAATGTCGCACTTCGTTTTGTAAGATATACTGCCTTCTGTCCTGTAGCTGCTCCCCAGCCGCTGCCTCCGTTTGTATACTCCACATTTTTACGCTCCCCGCTGTAACCGGCACCCGTCTGCCGGAAGATACCTATTCCCCTACTTAGCGATCCGGCAGTTCCTTTTGTCACGACTCCACCGATCTCGACTCCGCCTATCGTTACGCTGCCGATTGTCAACGGCGATCCTGTCGCTTCCTCTCCAGACTGTGTCGTTCCTCCAGTTCCAGTACCGGCTCCATCTTTGGAAACGACTCCGTCTTCCTTCTCACACGACTGCAAACCCATTACTAGCAGCACTCCCACTCCACTTAACAGAAATGCTCTGCGCAACATGTCCCTGCCACAAAACAAATGCATACGACTCAACAAGCCCATGCTGCCTCGCAGATGTACTCGACTCTGCTGAAAGGATCTTCGTAACAATAACTTGCTACCTAACAATAGATCACGGCTCAGTAGTCGCCTTAAAACAACCACTTTCCTCTTTTCGGGTTGTTGAAACTGAAAGGCTTGCGCCCCTTGCTCTTCCTTAACTTTTCCACTATTATTGATCATCTCTCTCCTTTCTATTTCTTTTATTTACTATGCTTACATCCGCGACCTCTTTCTCCTTCTTCTATTGCTCAATTTCTTCCCTTATTCTTCCTCTCCTTACTACACCGCTATATCTTACATCTCCGACAGTAACTCTCCGCCATGCGTTGATACTCACACTATCGAACTCCAACGCTCCGCTCTTCAACTCTATCCCGTACTCGTAATCAGCTATGCTGCTATATCACCTATTCCTTTTTTGAAATAAATTCTTTCTAGTACGTTTCTTTCTGGTACTTTCTATGTTCCCGACATCGACTCCCGCACCTAAGGCTTTGAACGGTAGGTCAGTACCGCCCTTCTTCATCCTTCCGGATCAGTATGTTTTCCGGCCGTTTTCCGTTTTGCGTTTAATCGTCCGATTAATTGCACCGCACTGAACATCTTTGAACCTATCAGAGAATAAAACGGTATATTTACCACTTGTTCAAAGATTTCGGAATTTGTCGCTTGATTTTTATAATTTGTTATTATCTTTGCAATTAAACGGACGTTTTTTTGTAATCACGCCTCTCTTTTACTTTAAATTATTAAATTTTGGCACGGCATCGTTTAAATTTATCACTAAACGGCATACACCTCTCCATTACAAAAAATCAGATGGATTATTCATCTTTCCGGAACACTAATTTTACTATTCTCAACTACTGATATTCCATCCTTCGTGTTACTTGATTCACTCTGTATTTAAGGCTATTTTATATTCCTGAAAAATCAGCAACTTTGATGTACAGGAATTTGGCATAGTAAAATACTCTCAAAAAAAAAGAAAAAAGGCATTTACATCTTTGTAAATAAAGAACTGCAAAGGGGAAAGTGTGTGCCGCGTCAGCATCCGTGGCCGCCCGTGGCCTCGTGAACGGGTGGCTCCGACGAGCATCTGTGAAGACGAAACCGGAAGAGGAATGCAGAATCGTCGTTCAATTTTGGCAGTGTACCGACAAACAGCGATAGTGAGTCGGGGACGGGATGAGCGCTCCGCGCGAAGATGACGACGCGCATACACTTCCCCTCCGCTGACCTTTCACTTAATCAGCAAATGTCGTTTATCTAATGACTGTTCAAATGGCAACCGGAATCATTGCTGTAATCGGTATCTAATCCGTAACTTTGGAATATAGGTGTAATCGGCAACTTTGATGTACAGGAATTTGGAATAAGTTTGTTGAAAACTTCACCGTAATATGGCATACTCAAGTTATATAATCGAAAATTCCATATTCCCGGACTAGCAGAAAAAGTCGGGTTCCCGGATTTAGAGGAAAAAGAACAACCCGGAATTAGTCTGTTCCTATTTCAAGAACAATTCTTCGGGTGCGCTCCATCATTTTTTAGCGGAAGGCGGCCATGCTCCCAACCACATAAATGACTGTGAATGGCTGCTTTAGCCCTTTCCAAGCATGGACAGGTCGGGTATTTTGAGGGGGGCTGGCCATGATGAAAAAGGGTCAAATCGCTGATAATGTGCGACTTAACCTCTTGCCAGCATGGCCGCCTCCAGGCTTTTTTTACAAATTATACCGTCTTCAAATGGAAAATGGCTACCTTAGGCGTTATTTCACGGATTATGCCTTTTACGAATAAAGCACAGCTAGCAGAAGACATTTTTTCACAGATTTCGCCTTCTTCGAGTAAAGCACGGTCACAGCCAGCGTTATGTAGATTATGGTAGCCACAAGAGTCTGTTCAAGTAGAGCATGGCCGCCTCCAGAGTTTTTTCATTGGAGGCACCCGGAAAGGAATACGAACAAAAGGAAAGAGAATGTAAGAATTTTGCGATCTGTATTTGTATTATTTTTTTGTATTTGCATTATTGTTGCATTTACCATATATTTGCATTCTCGACTACTATAATAGATATTGATTATGACTAGGTAAGAGATACTGATATAGTTACTGAAGAGATATTGATTATGACTAGGTAAGAGATACTGATATGGCTACTGAAGAGATATTGATATGACGGCTGAATAAATATTGATATGACTGCTGAAGAGATATTGGCAAGACATAATTTAAAGCGGACGAGCTGCCGCGAAGGCATAATAGAAGTCATCATGGCCTCGGACGTAGCTTTGGATGAAAATGAGATAAAGGAAAAACTGTCCGGAAATTACGACAGGACTACCTTTTACCGTTCATTCAAAACACTCGGGGAGCATGACATACTGCATAAAATCGTTATTGACAACTACATCGTCAAATATGCACTTAACAACTCTCCGGCACCGGACAGATACCACGCCCACTTTTATTGCAACAAATGCAAAACCGTACAATGCCTCGATTCTGTTAATTTTATGATGCCTGAACTGCCGGAAGGCTATACAGGAGAAGGAATGGACGTCATAATACGCGGCACATGCGATTCATGCACAAAAAAGCAAGAAGGAAAATGAAGAAAACGGCACGGAATATCGCATTTGCGTTATTGGTGACATTCGTCTTCCCAGTAACCTTCCAGCCTGCACATATCTTATGGCATTACGCTCAAAGTGTCCGCCAGGGATATCAATTTGATGCATCTTTATATTCAGGAATATCTCGGATCTGTATAAATCAACAAAGGCACAGCTGTCCGATCTGCGATTATGTACTGATCATAAACAGCCTTCCGGAACACACGGCTTTCAATAATCACATCCCGAAAATAAAGATAGAACTCAACGAAAGCGTACGTAAAATATTCATATGGCATCTGCCACGTATCAATCATTCACGGGCGCCTCCGGCCTCAACTATCTGAAAATCAAAGACTAGACACGGAATATACTTTAAGATAATTAAACAGGACCTGACGCAAAAAAAGAAAGGCCTTATGTTGATTTATCGTGTCCGTCGTCATTGCAATAATGTAGATATGAGAATAATATCACAATCATTACCATATGATTATGATATTCCATATCCTATCCAAAAAAATCAGATAATTAAATGAAAATAAAATATTCATGGTTCATTATCATGCTTTTCGCAATAATGGGTCAGACCGGTTTTGCCCAGAACTCGATAAAAGGAAAGGTAACCGACAAATCTACCGGAGAAGCATTACCTTCGGCAAACATATATATCCCGGAGCAAAGCAAAGGGACACTTACAGATAAAAACGGCAAATTCATACTGAAAAATCTTCCGAACGGAAAAGTCAAAATACAATTTTCTTATATAGGTTACAAAACAATCATCAAGACACTATTCCTTAATGACACGGACACATTGCTGGACGTGAGAATGGACCAGTCGGCACTCCAGGCTGAAGAAGCGGTCATTTCGGGCGGAAGCTATTCCACCCAACATGAAAACGCCATTAAAATAGACTTGATAAAGAACAAAGATATAGAAGCCGCCGGAACTCCCACTTTCATGGCGGCACTGGCAAACGTACCGGGAGTCGACATGATTTCAAAAGGAACAGGTGTTGCAAAACCTGTAATCCGTGGTCTTTCGATGACAAACATTCTGATGCTAAATAACGGAGTGAAAATGGAGAACTTCCAATTTTCCCAAGACCACCCCTTCATAGTGGATGAATTCGGACTGGACCGCATTGAAGTAATAAAAGGTCCGGCTTCCCTGCTTTACGGGTCAGATGCGGTCGGAGGTGTAATAAACCTGATAAAGGAAAAGCCGGCTCCGACAGGAAAAGTCATCGGGGACTACAATGCACAATATCATTCCAATACCGAAGGGCTGGTGACCAACCTCGGAGTAAAAGGGAGCTCTGAACACTTTTTCTGGGGAGTACGTGCAGGAATCAAAAGTAACGAAGATTATAAAGACGGGGACGGCAATCGGGTTCCGAATACACGTTTCAATGAAAAAAGTTTCAAAGCCAATATCGGAATGAACAAATCATTCGGCCTGTTCCGGTTATATTACGATTACAACCGTCCTGAACTCGGAATGTGCGTAGGGAACTCCGTATCAAGAGTCATTGAAAACGGCAGGAAGAACAATTTATGGTATCAGGATCTGACAAGCCAGATAATTTCCACCAAAAACACTCTGTTTCTCAAAAGATACAAAATCGATCTGAATGCTGCTTATCAGATGAACAACAGACGGTTGCAGACCGATGAAAGCATGCCGGCATTTGAAATGGTCGATATGGATATGAATACTCTTTCTTACGAAGCCAAGGCATATCTGCCATCTACCGAAAGTTCCGAATATATCATAGGAATACAGGGAGCTGACAAAACCAACAAGAACCACAAGGCTCCGAACCACGTGATTCCGAATGCCCATGTAAGCGATTTCTCAGTTTTCGGCCTGGCTCAAAAGACCTTATTCAATAAATTGGAAATGCAGGCGGGCGCCAGATATGATTACCGGTACATCTCAACCGATGCCGAAACGAACAAAGATGCCGTCAATAAGAACTTCGGCAACATAAGCGGATCATTGGGAGCCACTTACCGTATAACAGAAAGTTTTCTGCTGCGGGCAAATCTCGCATCGGCATACAGGACGCCCAACATAGCGGAATTGACCGAAAACGGAATGCACGGCATACGCTACGAACAAGGCAGTTCCGCATTACGTTCACAGCGCAATTACGAAGCCGATTTGAGCGCACATTACCATTCCAAATATATCATTGCCGACATTTCCGGATTTTACAATCGTATCAACAATTACATTTATATTTCCCCCACATCCGATTCAACCGCAAGCGGCAGCAGAATATACCGTTATTCGCAGACCGATTCCAAAATATACGGAAGCGAACTTTCCGTCGATATCCTGCCTGTGGATTGGCTGGATGTCAATACAAGTTATTCATATCTCATAGGAAAGCAGGATAACGGAAATTACCTTCCTTTCATTCCCCAAAACAAACTGAGATTCGAAGTCACCCTCAAGAAGCGGAAAATTGCTTTTTTCAGAAATCCATTCTTCAAGATAGGAGGACTTTACGCGGCTAAACAGAACAACCCGGCCATGTTTGAAACGACAACTGACAATTATTTTTTAATGAATGCAGGGATAGGTACGGAAATAAAAGTGGAGAATCAGATGATTTCCCTGTCTATCCAGGCAAACAACCTGTTGAACGAAACGTATATAGACCATTTGTCCACATTGAAGGATATGGGATATAACGATATAGGTAGAAACATCAGTGTAAATCTGAAAATTCCTTTCGGAATCAAATAGATCCTATCGAAGGAAAAACTTTGCCACGATCAGAGTATAAATTTAAATCCGAACATAGGAGCAAAGGAAAGATTATCATAAGTGTAGAGGCCGGCTAAAGATTACTTTTTAGTCGGCCGGACAGTCATATGACCGGCGAAATGACAAAATCGAAAGTGTAATTTGCCGCAGGCACCATATATTCAGGCATCGGCTTGGCTCCGAATGAGTTCACGCATCCAAGCCCCATCTGAACCAAATCAAAATTAACGTATGTGCCGCCGTCAGCCCTGTCGTTTTCGAAGGCCTTCCGCTTGAGTTCCAGGGAATGTTTGAAAGTTGATGTACAAATGTCCAGATCTTTTCTGGAAAATGGAAGTGCCGACGCTGAAAACAGGGCCGAAGGGGACGTAATCATCAAACCTTTGCCTGTGTCATCGATTATCTTGAGCCATTTAAGATCACAATGTGTCCCTGATTCCTGTGGGTGCACGTAGCCGTAATGATATTGATCGGCAACCTTCCGGACATAATGGCCGACAATGGCGGAAGACTGCCTGTCGATGTAGTTTTCGTACGGACCTTTTCCGTAGAAGTCGATGGTTGAATACGATCCCCGCATTCCCATTTCCATTCCGACTCTGAAAAACTCAGGATGGCTGCCGGGCATCTCCGTTCTCATCGAAGCGGAAATGACACCGTTTCCGAAGACTTTGTAAGAGATCCGGACATTGACGCAACCTGAAACATGATTATACCTGACCGTTATCAATGCACAGTCAGCCTGTTTTTTTAAGGAGATCGAGCTCAATTCGAATTTCGGATCCGACCAGAGAGCGATCCTTTTCTGAAGCCATTTAGCTCCTTCCCTGTAAAATTTCACCCCGAAATCATTGTCGGTCAGGGCCCTGCCGAAACACGGCATCAAAGGGGAAATCAGCATTTCACTCCCGGCAACCATATAACCGGAAAGAGCCCCGGTATTTTTATCAAATACGGCCGTCCATCTTGAAGGGAAGCGGCCGCCCGTAAGACCTGACAGTTCGATACCATTGTCATTCTCTTCGATCCCGGGAATCCCCGTTTCTATTTCCGGAACCGGCTTGAATGAATCGGAAATCCTGATCTGGTCATAAGAAATGACGGTTCCGGCTGGCAACAACCCCTCGACACTCTTGAGACGGTATTTTACATTAAGGTAGATATCAGATTTTTCAAGGCCGTTTCCCCCGGCGAGATTCAGAACGTCTTTCCGGGAAAAAGCCAATTCCAGTTTCTTCGACACCTGAGGCCCTATATCGAGATTCGATTCACACCCTGAGAGAACCGGCTCCGAATTAATTGTGACTGTCCAATCCAGACTGCAATTTGACAGGTCTTTGAAGAAATACTCATTGAAAACATGGATTTTACCATTTATTGCATCCTCCGGAACAGAAACGGTATGGACAGGCTGTAACTGATATGCAACTTCGCAGGCGTGTGGATGAAGGGTCCGGTCAGATGAAACCAGACCATTGCAGTTGAATGAGCTGTCAGACGGATCATAGTCGTTGTAATCTCCCCCGAAAGCGAATATGTGATCCGTTCCGTTTTTTCCCGGATCGGTTTTCTTGTAAAGAGCCTGATCTGCAAAATCCCAGATACAGCCTCCCTGAAAATGAGGATATTTTCGTATAAGATCCCAGTATTCCTTGAAACCTCCCATCGAATTCCCCATTGCGTGAGCATATTCGCACAGTATCAAAGGCCGGGACCGATCGGACGAAGCATATTTTTCACACATCTCATAGCTGCTATACATCGGGCAGAATATATCGGTATCCCAGGCTTGGACGGCTCTTTCATACTGGACCGGACGCGTATCATCGTTAGCCTTCGCCCATTCATAGCATTTCTCAAAATTGATCCCGTTGCCGGCTTCATTACCCATACTCCAGACTATCACGCACGGGTGGTTCCTGTCCCTTTGAATCATTCTCGAGAACCGGCTTAGATGAGCAGCTGCATATCGTGAATCATGGGCAAGGGAGGCAGTCCCGTATCCCATGCCATGGGACTCTATATTTGCTTCGTCAATCACATACAGTCCATATTCATCACAGAGATCGTACCATCTCGGATCATCGGGATAATGGCTGGTGCGGACCGCGTTGATATTCAGACTTTTCATTATCCTGATATCCTTAATCATATCTTCTTCACTTACAACATAGCCCCTGTAAGGATTCATCTCGTGACGGTTCACTCCTTTGATCAAAATAGGTTTCCCGTTGACCAGCAGCTGTCCCCCTTCGATACGGACATCCCTGAATCCGACTCTAAGCGAATCCCTCTCCGTATTTCCGTTGCGTCCGGAAGGGATTACGACAAAGTCATACAGGCAAGGCAATTCCGCACTCCATTGTTTTGCCGAAGGAAAATATCCGCTCCCTGTGAACAATCTAAAACCTTTCTCCCTGACATATGACGATGAGGCGGAGTTGAAATCGAGTCCCGGCATGCTTACAGATACTGTGTTTATATCGGATGATGCGTAAATTTTCCATGAAATCTTTCCGGCGGATGTGGTTTCGACGTTTATATCTTCGATTCCGGACTTCGGACGGGCATATATATATGTCTTCCGTGCGATCCCGCTGAATCTCCAGAAGTCCTGATCTTCCAGATAGGTTCCGTCGCACCATCGGAATATTTCCAAAGCTATGAGATTGTCTTTTCCAACCTTGACATATTTCGTAATGTCGAATACAGCCTCCAGTTTGCTGTCTTCGCTATAACCGACTGCTTTTCCGTTTATCCAAACACGCACATTGGAAGTGGCCGAACCGATATATAGAAATATATTCTTTCCGGACCAATCGCCGCCGACATGGAAATGACGCCGGTACTGTCCGACGTGGTTATCTTTTAACGGAACGAATGGAGGATTGTTCTTATAATGCCCGCGCCAGGCATATCCGATATTGAGATATACGGGATCGCCGTATCCGTTCAGCTCCCACATCCCGGGTACAGGCATAGTCCCCCAATCATTGTCATCGGTATCGCAGGAATAAAAAGTGTCCGAGCGTTCCTCCGGAGTCTCATACCATTTGAATTTCCATTCCCCATCCAAAGACAAGACCGGGCAGTCGGTTTTGAATGAGGTACGCATCCCGATTCTATTAATGGCGAACACGCCTGGATTTTGCCAGTCCTCAATTTGCATTGACGTTTTTGCCCGGAGACCGGAAGGAAGGCAGAATGGAATGAAAAGAATAAAAATAATTTTAATAAAATATTTCATGATCAGTTACATTTTTGACGCCTTGTAAGTTATCTCATATATTTCCGTGTGTTCTTCCGCTGTCAATCGGAAAGCCGGCACCTGCTCCATAAAGTAAGTACTTATCCACAAAGATTGATCGCCTTCGGAATGATACCTGTGATGAATGTAATCCCCCATATTCAATGTAAACGTTCCTTTAAATCTTATATGGAGGCTTCCTCCACCCAAGAATACTTTCGGCATTTTCTTCTTCGGTGCCAGGCTTTGTCCAGATTCCATTGAAAGGATTCCGTCTTTTGCCATGCCTCCGGTTCTGAAATCCTTAAAATCGACATCTGCTGCAAGATTGCACAGATTGCCTACGGATATTTCATTGATGTCCCATCCCGAAGCGGAAAAATCGAATCCCATCCCCAGAAGTTTCCGGCTTGTAACGGGCGACTCGTATGAACCGGCGAAGCCGATATGGCAATTCCTTTTATGCACTTCTCCGATTATCGTACGCAGCTGATCATCTGTGAAGTCCGAAACATTTCCCATACAATAAAGATAAGGTGCACCAATGTAAATTGGTTCAACGAACTGTTTACGAAATACACGTCCAACAGTTCTGCATCCATAAGCGTCCGCGGAGGTGGGCAACTAGCACGTTATTATGTGACTGCAAGTTATATCCGTGACAATGGCAACCTTTACACCAATCCCGACACCGATTACAGCACCAATATCCATGTATCACGCTATAATTTCCGTTCCAATGTCGATATGAACGTAACCAAATTCACTGTCCTTTCATTGGAAATCGGTGCAAATATGACCGACGCACATCAGCCCCGTCCTATCACATCTTCATATAATTACCAATCCCAGGCAAGCAAGATTTTCGAAATGTGTTATGCTCAGGATCCTGTAACGACTCCTGTCCGTGTTCCTATCGGGTATGATGAAAACGGAGACGTAGAATGGGGTTGGGGGGCTTCTCTATCGACAAATACAGCGAATCCTGCGGAAAGATTGTTCGGATCAGGTTATAACAACACCTATATGACTCAGATAATGAGCCAGATGATTCTGAAACAGGACCTTGGAGCCATTGCTAAAGGACTTAAATTCCAGGCATCATTCGCTTACGATTACAATGCGACATCCATTCAGTCAAGGGGAAAATATTCCTCAAAGTATGCAATCAATGGAATTAATGATGAAACAGGTCTCTACAAGATAATCCAGACTAAAGTAGGCGATGATTTTCTCAATTATGCCTATTTGAACTCGGGAAACAGGTCCGTTGAATTCAAGACGCAGATGAACTATGACCGCGTCTTTAATTCAGTACATAGAGTCGGCGCAATGGCGATGTATTACCAAAGGAGTTATAATAATCTTGCGGCCGGTTCTTCGATCTATGCACTTCCGTACAGGAAACAAGGAATCGCTGCCAGAGCGACATATTCATATTATGACCGGTATTTTCTGGAATTCAATATGGGTTACAACGGTTCCGAAAACTTCAGGAAAGGACACAGATTCGGATTCTTCCCTGCAGGGGCCGTAGGCTATCTGATATCAAACGAACCTTTCTGGAAAAACATAAGTCCAGTTATCAATTATCTCAAATTCAGGACTTCCATAGGTCTTGTCGGTGCAGATACCGTACCTTCCGGACGTTATGCCTATCTGAGCACGTGGGGAACGGGAATTGGCGGCCATTATTTCGGTTCAACGGCAACATATTTCAATGGTATCGGAGAAGCTCAGGCAGGAGTAAGCGATTTAACATGGGAAAAAGGGTTGAAAAAAGACGTCGGTGTAGAAATTAAATTCTTCAAATCAGCATTGTCTTTCGACCTGGACTACTTCCACGAACACAGATGGGACATCCTGATACAAAGGACTTCAGTACCGGGTATCTCAGGATTGAACCAACAACCGTATGCCAACATGGGTGTCATGGCCAATCACGGATTTGAAGGTACAGGCGAATTCAACAGCCATATAGGTCCTGTCAAATATAAGATCTATGGCAATTATTCTTTTGCCCGCAACAAGATTCTTGAAAAAGACGAAGCTCCGACAGATCCTTGGAGAATGCGCACGGGCCATCCTCTAAACCAATGCTTCGGTTTGATCGCCAAGGGACTTTTCGAAGATCAGGACGACATAGACCTGAGTCCAAAGCAACAATTCGGGACTGTAAGGCCAGGAGATGTAAAATACCTGGATTATAACGGCGACGGTGTCGTGGATTCCCATGATGAAGTGGCTATCGGTTATTCTTCAGTTCCCGAGATAAACTACGGTTTCGGAACTCAGTTCAATTGGAACGGCTTCGATTTGGGCGTATTCTTCAGAGGACAGGCTCACGTTTCTTACTATCTCGGCGGCTCTTTCTTCCCGTTTGCACACGGGGTCGGACAAGGGAATCTTTTCGAAAAAGCTATGGACCGCTGGTCTGTGGACAACCAAAACCTTGATGCATTTTATCCGCGTCTTTCTTCCACCACTTCTTCGAACAATCAGAAGACATCTACAAGAACCATCTACAATGGCAGTCTAATCCGGTTGTCGGACGTCGAATTCGGTTACACTTTCACAGGCAGAATGGTGAAATCCTGGGGCTGTAAAGCACTAAGGGCTTATTTCGTAGGCAATAATCTTTGGATGCACTCCGATTGGAAAATGTGGGATCCTGAAACAGGCTCAAATGACGGCAGCAGATATCCACTTACAAGAAAACTCAACATCGGTCTCAAAATGATATTCTAATAACTAATAAACATGAAAAAGTATCTATATATTATTGTAACCATATTTCTGGCAATCGGTTGTTCTTTCCTCGACAAGCAGCCGGACGATATGAAAACCGATGATATGGTTTGGTCCAGCAGGACCGAGGTCCTGAAATACCTGACCAACTGTTATGCGGCGTTACCTATGGACAACATGCAGCAGGGAGATCCATGGCTGGGTTGTTCAGACGAATGTGATATTCCGTGGGCTGTTTATCCGACATACGGTATCAACTTGGGAAACTGGGAGCCTTCAACGAATTTCTATGTAAAATGGAACATTTACTACAAGGCCATCCGTGCAACATTTGTCCTTGAAAACAATATCGGCAGATGCTCGGAGCTATCCCAGGACCTGAAAGACCGATATATCGGGGAAACAATGTTCCTCAGAGGATATTATTATTTTCTGTTGCTCCGCCAATACGGTCCTGTCGTACTTATCAAGAGCGAAATGTCGAATTCCACCGATTTCGGCAATCTGGCCCGCTCACCGTTTGACGAATGCGCCGACTATGTAGTCGAGTTGATGGACAATGCAGAGAAACTTCTTCCTCTTTCCTATGAATCGGAACCCGAAAGCAAAGGAAGGGCAACTGTGGTAAGCTGCCGTGCGGTGAAAGAAATGATGCTTCTGCTTGAAGCTTCCCCGCAATGGAACGGCAATCCGGAATATTCCACTTTCGTCAATGCCGACGGAACGCATTTGGCCAGCGCAAACTACGATGTCAGCAAATGGCAGAAAGCTGCAGAGGCTGCAAAGAAAGTCATAGACCTTGCATCGGATCCGAACGCGCATCTGGGACTTTATACGAATGCGGATATGAACTCGTCATCTTTCAACCCGTACAAGTCTTACTATGATTTGTTCAATAACGGGTGGAACGATGAGATCATCTTCGGTTCGATAGATCAGGGAACCGGAACCTGGGACAGCAGAGGTTCCAGATATTCATGGATGATCCACACAATCCCTACGGGAATCAATTGCATGGGGGCAGTAGGTCCGACGCTTCGTCTTGCAGACGCATTCTATATGGAAAACGGACGGGCAATAGACGATCCCGCATCAGGCTATGTCGAAAGAGGATTCAGCACTTCGAACGGGACACATTTCAACCCTAATAATTATGACGAATCCACAGACGCCGGGCGGAAAGGCCTGATCGGAGATCTCAAGACTCTTGACGCATGGGGCCATTCGAAAGGCGACTGGAATATGTTCTGCAATCGTGAAGCCCGTTTCTATGCTTCCATAAACTATTGCCACAGGATCCAGCTTCCGTATTCGGATGACGCCGCAATAAGGAATAAATATAATTCAACCGGACAACAGGATGGCTACGGACGGGTGGAACTGTACTATGGCGGCATTTCCAACACAGGGGAAAACCTGAATTACCCGATGACCGGAATGCTTGCACAAAAGAGAGTCGTCCCGTGCGATTTTTACAACAACACCATGCCGGGAAAATATGTTTCGATCTACATCCGTTATGCCCAAGTACTTCTTGATTATATAGAAGCGTTGAACGAATACGACCCCGGCAATGCGGATATCAAGACATATTGGGATTTGATACGCAAAAGGGCAGGACTTCCAAGCATATTCGAAACCTATCCCGGCATAAAGGGGGACAAGGATCAGCAACGCGAATACATACTTCGCGAACGACAGGTGGAACTGAATTTCGAGGGTGACCGTTTTTACACTTGCCATCGCCGTTGGCTATGTACTACAGAAGACAAAGGCGGAACGACGGATGACAGGACTTACGGAGATGGCGGCCGTGTCTGGGGATTCTCGGTAAGGGCCGGCAATCCTTCCGCCAATAATTTCAAAAGCACTGATTTCTATACCCGTACGGCATTCGAAACCAGAGTGTTCAAAAAAGCTTACTACTTGTTCCCGATACCGCAGACGGAAATCGACAAGAGCCCGGCTTTGGTTCAAAACCCTTGGTGGTAATAACTAAATGGCAATTAATTATTTACTGAAATGAAAAAGATATTGATAATAATAATGTGCGCTATTTTTGCGCTGACGGCCGGTTCTTGCGACCGGAATGCCAAATTCGAGACTTACATACCTGTACATCCGCTGCAGGACGTTGTGTTGTCTGCTTCAGCGACTTGTCAAGGCGAAACGGTAGCAGGCGATGTTGATAATGTCGCACATACGATCAAGTTCGTGTTTACGGATGCAGAAGATTTCTCCCAAGTGGAAATGAAATTGAACTTCGCATCCAGAGCCGTTCTCAAAGAAGGAGCGGTTGAAGATCAGACTGTCAACCTGAAAGGCAATACGTATTCTTTTGTCGCCAATAATACGGAAAATGACATTACATACACCGTAAGTGCTGCAAAGGCGTCAGTGGTTGAAGTCGACAGGACCCAATGCAGTGTGATCAAAGGGCTGGCCGGCGATGCGGATTCCACGGTTTATTGCAAGGATCCTGCGGATCCGAAGTATCTGTTCGATGGCAAATGGCTATCCAAGAAGAATGCATACAGTGAAGTTTCGTATAAATATTTCGGATGGACAGTCGCATATAATCAAGCCGGACATAACAATGTGTTCACATTCTCCGCAGGATCGGCCATGAGGCTTGCCAAAATGATTGTACGTCCGTATTGGGGATATTGCAACAACGACCCTGCCGAGTTCGAAATATATGCGTATAACCTTCCCGGAGCCCCTACCGGGGATTGGGCGAACTGGACGCTAATAGCAACCGTGAACGACGCGGACAAATGGCAGCTTACGAAATCAGCCGTTGCAGGTTCTGCAGATGATCAGGTTGTCAACGGGACTGTCGTTGAATTCAAATACGATCCGGAGAATCTGCCTGAGGCACAGTATTACCGTTTCAAGGTTGTAAAGAATTTCTTCTCGGAATTCGGGACATCGATGAGTTCATTATGGAGCGTAAGGATTAATTGGTTCACGATTTCCGAGATACAACTTTGGAGATACAACATCGACGAACAAAATCAATAGAACGTTCCTTCCAATGAAATTATAGATATAAAATAATAATGAAAACATCAAGAATATTATTGATTGCCGCATTGGCGGTCTTGTTACCGTCTTGCAACAAAAGCGAGTCTCCATACATCAACGTACCGGAAACGATCAATCTGACCATGGATTCCAATGATATGGAATTCGAAGTATCTTCCAACGTTTCATGGAAGATGACGGTTTCCGATCCATGGTTTAAGGTTACCCCAAAACATGGAAACGGCAAAACGGAATTGAGACTCACATCGGAAAAGAACAATACGGGGGCTGAAAGGACGGCGGTGATGGAATTCTCGTCATCGGACGGTCTCGTCCAAAGGCTGGAAGTAGTACAGCCGGCGTATGAAGCATCAATTTCCATCACGTCTCCCGAATCGGTATCAGTCATCAAAGGGGATACGCTGGCCATTTCAATAGAAAGCGAACTTGATGACTGGACATATTCGATCTCAAATGGCGATTGGTTAAAAGAGAAATCGAAAACTGCCGGATCTCTGGTATTCGATCTCGATCCCGGCGTCAGATTCGACACTTCCGTACCGGCCGTCCTGTCATTCACTACTCCATCGGACCCCGTATTTCTAAAAGAGATAAACATCTTGCCAAAAGATTATGCGGAAATGACTACGGAATGCCCCGATAGCGTATTGATCAAGAAAGGAATGCAGTTCGAGATCAAAATCAACTCAAATGTTGAATGGACGTATTCGTTAAGCAATGCACCATATCTTGTTGAAAACAGCATTTCTTCCGATAAGCTAATATTTGACGTGGATCCTGAAAAATTCCTTACTGCCGACAATAATGCCGTAATCACATTTACAGCTCCGGACTATGCCAATTTTTCAAAAGTAGTCGAAGTGCGTCCGGTTTCATACTCGACGCCCATAGTGCTTGCAGACAAATCCAAAATGACAGCATATGTCCTCGATAATGATGGAATAGTGGCTACGTCCAACGTATCTAGCGCGTATTTGTTCGATGGATTATGGATGGTAAACAAGAGCGATTACCACACGACGAACATTGCCGGAAAGGACATGTCCTACCATCATTGGGAACTGAACACGAAAGTGGCGGATTACAAAGCGGGACACGGTGATTCTTTCACTATCGATGCAGGTACCGAAATAAAACTGGCGAAATTCATAACATATCATTACTATGACTATCATATGAATGATCCTGTCGTCTATGAGATATACGCATACACCGGAGTCGGCGCCCCTGACAAAAACGGAGACTGGACTAATTGGACGAAACTCGGATCGACGGATGTTTCCACTGTCTACAAGGATCGTGTAAAAGCCTTGGCCGCAAAGGCTTATTCGAAAGATATCGCTAACGGAGACGCCATAATCATCCCCGAAGCCGATGCCGTCACTGCGAGGTACTACAGATTCAAGATGCTGAATAACGGATATTCGATTTACAAGACGGCCGACGCCCAATGGTATACGGACAGGGTTCATTGGCTGACATTGAGTGAGGTATCGTTATATGCTTACGGAGAATAATAATGGCTAAACCATATATCAATCTGTTCATTGCTGCCGTAATTGTCTTTTCATGTTGCTCCTGTTCCGACAAAGTGGGAGACCCTGCAAAACCTGAAGCCCCTACGGATGTCATTCTTACAAGGGTGGACAATTCGGTCCGGGTCGGCTGGAAAGACAACAGCGACAATGAAACCGGGTTCTCAATCTGGCTCAAGAATGGGGATTCAGAGGCTATACGGGTAGGAATCACTGCCAAGAATCAGGAACAGTTCGTTATTTCTTCCGGGTTAAAGCCGGGCGAGTCTTATTATGTAGGGGTAAGGGCGGACGGATCCGATTCCGGAAACAATTCCGACATCACTTATTCCGCCTTGTTCCTATACGATGATCCTAATAAGCCGGAGATTTCATTCTCTTCGGATGCAAGGTCAACACCTTCATGCATAGCCTTCAAGTACACGATAAAGAATTCAGATTCTTCATCCGGTTTTGAATCCGGGATCTGCTGGAGCAAATCAATCAATCCTACGATTAATGACAATTGCCAGAATGGCCCCAAGGTCGACGGTTCCGATGTTGCGACAATGCAGGTCATACCGGATGTCCTTCTTGAATATGGAAATGCATATCACTTCCGTGCATATCTCAAGGCAGGGAAAAGCGTCTTTTACAGTGAAGACCTTACGGCTGCATTGGGAAGCGCTCCGTCCCCGATTTCATTGACATGGAAGAAATTGTCTGCAACCCTTCCCGATGCAATCTCCGTATATGAGACGACTACGGCCCTCTCCGGCCATGCTTTTCATGCATGGTACGCAATAGCCGACTTGTCCGGCAACACCGTGGAAGTAAGAGTCTGCCTGCCATCTGCAAAAGCAACCATAGATGAACAGTCGGCATCATTCGATGGGGATTGCTGCATAATGACAAACGGAGGCTATTTCTACGGAGACAACAGCATAGGCGTCGATGTGATCAACCACAGCAGTTATGGATATATCCCGGATGTGCGCGGCTCGCTGAAAAAAGCTGATGCGGAATATGACATAATGTACCACAATACCAGAGGTGTTTTCGGAATAACTGATGACAACAAGGCTGCCGTCAACTGGGCGGGGACCGGATCGGCCGGACATTTTTATGACAGACCGCTGCCTTCGGTAAAGGGTGAGGCCAAATACGATGCCGTTTCCTCAACTCTTCCTGCCGTTCCCATTTCATGGGATCCCAAATATGCGGTGACCGCCGGCCCGGTATTATTGAAAAACGGGAAATGTCCCTTCGACTTCACATTGACCGACAATGGATCCGATTATTATCTGAGCAACTTCGAAATGATGCCTTACGACATCTTCGGTCCCGGCCAGTCTCCTGACAGGACTGCCATCGGGTGCACTAAAGACGGAAAGGTAATTCTCTTCATTTGCGACGGAAGGATATCGGCAAGCGGAGGCGCAACACTGACCGAACTTGCAATGATAATGAAAGGACTCGGATGTACAGACGCTTTAAATCTTGACGGAGGCGGCTCGACGGGAATGATGATCGGTTCGCTGCACGTAAATGATCATACTGCCGAGAACCGGGCGGTCAAGACAACCGTGGGCTTCTTCAGGAAAAAATGACAAATGAAAATCATTTTATGATCATAAACATCGGATATTAGCCAATCACCAAATATCAATTGGTTCGACATTCTAATGATAAGTACAGGTTGAATTGGCTGGAAAGTATGAGGCATCGCCGGTGATGCTTCATACTTTTATTTTTTTATCCTTTCACAATGCTATGGAATCCTCATCTACGAAAGCAGCTTTCGAGTCCATATACTGATAAAGAGCCACCTTTGTCATCGGCGATCCGGACTTGCTCTGCGGTGTAATAATCAGGAATGTCTCATTCAAATCCGGGGAAGACAGATTATCATCTATCCATGCTCCGGAATTCGCATAAATCACGTTATCGTTGTGATAATTGGTTTCTTTCTTTATAAAAGGCTTGTGCGTATGCCCGAAAATCACAATCCTGACATTCGAAGCGGGATTCAGGAAATATTGATACTCAGCCTGACGGGTAGTTGCATTTGTATCAAGGACATCACTCAATGCCTGTTCGAGAGAAAGTTTCCTGGATACATTATTCAGCGACTGTCTCATTTCCCAATTGTCCTTTTTCGTGATTCCTTTATACAAATTAACATCAAGGGTCCCGTCCCCAAGTAAATAAGGCAATAAATCAGTCATTGCGTAACGGCCAGTAAAATGATCCACCCCGGTAACAATGATCTTTTCATCCGGTTTGCAAGAAACAGGCATGGCTTTCATAATTATCGATATATCAAATCCATACTTAAACAATGCAGCCTGTTCTGCATTCCATGAATTATCATATGCTATTTCAGGCAGATCTCCCCCGGCCTCCACAGCTCCTTGTTTTGCATGCAAGGCAATAAGACGTGTCAGAAAATACCCCGTAGGCAGAATTGTACCTGAAGCTATTCCCTGATTGGAAACAGGATCTGGAGAAGCGAAAAAATTATAACGGTGGCCATGCTCTATTGCGATTTCGGGATAACCTTCAGGATGATAAGTACCGACGCCTTCCGCATCCGCGACCAGGTTCATGCCAGGCAAGATAGAAGAGATGTTCTCCCCGGAAATTTCCATGTCATGGTTTCCCGGCACATAGGTAACTTTTATCTTCCCGTCTTTGATAATGCCGTTCAATTCATTTATGACAATGGCATTTGTCTTTGCAATCTTTTCAACAAAATGCTTCTGGTCACCGCAATCGGCATAAGTATCGACATCCGCCGGGACAAACCACTCATCCAGCATATCTCCGGCTATTACCAATTCCTTTATATTAAGAGAACCCCTCACCTCACGCAAAAAACAGGACAACGTGCCCAGATTCTTATTGCATTCGGCATAACTCAAATCGGCACCCAAATGGAAATCGCTTACAACAGCGATTTTATTCCTCACATTAGTACCGTCATTGAAAGGTTCGTTCACAGTAACCGCCTTCCCGCCGTCATGGCAAGAAACGAATAAAGGCATAAAAAGGAAAAATGCAAACAACAGATTTTTCATTTGGAACATAGTGTTAAATGGTTACATATAATAAAATCAACCGTAAAACATTATTGGAATTCAAACACTAAGGAAACGACTCCCCTTTTTCAAGACGTTCATCCTGAAGCTTTTTCCACGAGTCCCAGCCTTTCTCACGAAGAACGGCATTATCGTTTTTCAACGAAGGATAGCAATCGAAAAAGCCTTTGAAATGCTCGCAGGGATATTCATCGCACAATGCGCACATTTGCACATTCTTCTCTTTGGCACACTGCCTGACCGTGCAGACCGGGTTCCCGCTCCCGGCCTGGCAAGAGATGCACACACCTTCCGTGGACATCATTTTCAAGAAAGACCAGAATTTTTCTCCATCCGGAAAAAACGACATTATATCCGCAAAACCCAGTTTACCCATTTCATCATATAAAGTCCTGGCCGCCGGCTCGACTTTCACTTTTACCGCGCAATTCTTGCAGCATAACCCGCAATAACAAGCATATTTGTCTTCCATATATTATAATACTTAAAAATATTCTCCATGTAATCAAAATTCAATAATACCTGTCCGGCTTTCTCTATAACTTTCAGACAACAGACAGGATATTTTATTATTTATTTTTTACAGTATTTTGAATCGGCAGTCAGCCCTTGCGGGATTTTTCATATTCTTCCACAACCGCCCTCGCTTTTTCATAATTTTCACCGGCAACAATAACCTTCACACCTCCGGCAGGTCTGAACATATTCCCGCCACGCGTCCCCGTCACCTCATTGTTCAAAACGGATTCTATCCCTTCATTTTCCAGAAGATTCATGATCATGTAGCACTCGAACTGTGTGCCTTCGTAAATTGGTATCAGATCCATAAATGATTGTTTTGTTCCCGATTATCCGGATCTTTACGGTTACCGTCAAAAAGATTTGCCCATTATTTTATCAAACCGGCTGTCCATGCAAACACTCAAATCAGTTGTAATGAACTTGCCGTCGTAAAACAGACTGAAAATAGTTGCCGGAGTCGGTGCGGATTGCGCCTGCTCCATAGTTTCCAATTTCACGGCTTTTACAGGAAGATTCCTCTTGGCAGCAGTTTCCGCAAGTGAATTCTTCACATGGAACTCGGTGTAAGGACAACGGTTGGAATAATAAACGACTATTCCCTTTTCCCCGATACGGACATCCGGCCTGACCGTTTCTTTGAATTTCGGATTTTCCGCTTTAGGATCTATCTTCCTGACAAGCAGGCTGAAGCCCGAAGGCAGTTGTTCGCAGACTTCAAACCCTTGTCGTATTAGCCACCTTGCATCACTCATAAAAGGGAATTTCTTCGTCCCGGCCACTGTAACCAATCCGCTCTTGCCCAGGGAAGCGGCATCTTCAAGGGCAAGCCTCAACAACTCTTTGCCATACCCTTTTCCCTTATATTGTCCTGCAACCCAAAAGCAGTTCAGCAAAAGATAATTCGGGGCATCGACAGGAACCCAGCCATTTTCGGCAGGACAATATTCCAGAAACACTTTTGCACGTACATCAAGCCGAAGAAACACATACCCGTTAGCAAATTCCCGGCGGAGCCAATCCTTTTTCAGTTCGTAGCCTTCTTTGCACTTCTTGTCTGAAATAGCGCAGCAAATATGTTCACTGTCAATATTCGACTTATCCAGCCTTATGATTTTTTCCATCTTGCCAGCCGTTTCATTCCACGTGTGAAAAGCCAGGCCATAACTTTGCTATGTCCGCTCTCCACCATCATTTTTCTGCAGAATTCCTGAAATTCAAGAACAGAACCATCGAAAAGGAACTTTCCATCCTTGTAGCAGTAACTGCAATAATCATGATTCGCAGAACCGTCTGCGTTTGTCCCGCAGCCTTGAGGATCCTTACTTAAAGGCATCCCGCAACTCTGGCATACTTTGTTTTGTTTCTTCATAGTCGGATTATTTAAGAAATATTGGTTTTACTTTTAATTCCTTTAACAGACAAATATACTTAATTATCCCTCTTTTTGTATAACTATATGGATAAATATATTAATCCCAAATCTCTGCTATTTTTCAAATAAGACTATGTATATATTAAACGATAGATTACATCAAACAAAAATTAGCATGCATGTAGTAATGACAAAGTCACCTGCCATGGATTTTTCTTCGGAATCATTTTATAAGATTCATTTTCTGACTGATCTGTTCCTTATATTTTTCTTTTAAATCAGGAGGCAAAAACGAAATGCCGATAAACTCATACCACGTGGTTTCCAATTTTATGAATTTTTTGAAAGTATTCAGTATTACCTTCTCATCCAAACCGGTACTTAACATGGATTTTTCAAAATCGACCTTTTTTATCCTGTTCTTTTTCCCGTTCAATGTAAGTGCCAGTTCCTCTTTGTCTTCAGGCATCACCAGATGGACAGACAGAAGATCATAAGCCTTAGCTAATTGAAAGCCATCGTTATCCGGCCCGATCAATGAAAAGTTCTTCAAATGCATATCCGAATTACCGGTCAACCACGAGAACAAGACTATTTCCCAGAAATTCACCAGATCCAGTCTCGGCACAGCGGAATAATTCATAACGGCTTTTGCAATCTTTTCGTAGGAAGACTTGTACTTGTCCTCAGTCATGCGCCCGGTTATCTGGCACATATCTTCCATCGGATATTTCGTGCCATCTTTTTCCCTGTCTATCCTACGTGTAATATAACAGAGTTCACCATCAGAAAACCTCACCAGGGAATGAGGAACGACTTTTATACCTGCAATCCCGGCCAAATGCATTGTCAGGTCCTCATCTTCCGGCAAAGCGGGATAAATCCTCGACTGCGGCTTTAAGATATAATATCCCGATAAATCCACAATAGTAAGTTTGTCCGGTTCATCCTTGCCACCACGATTAATATCCATAGATAATTTCGGCTGCACACCTGTAACCGTGGTCTTGCTTCTTACAATTTGATTTGCAAGATCATTAATATTATCCCTTGTATAAGGCAACAGGGGTACGGACTTGCTTCCGAATATTTTTTTTGCACATGAAGGATGAAAATCGACTTCGCCCTCGGATAGCTCCCGGTAACAGTAAAGACATCTTTTCATATTACAGATCTTCCTCCTTGATTTCTTCAACGCTGACAGCACCTATACAATCCCTGCAGCATGCAAGCAGCAAAGCCATCCTGTCATTAGGATTAAGTTTCCAGTTTTTTACTGAAATATCCAACAGCCAACCTTCCGGAATCAAACCGTCGAAAAAAGGAAACAAGACATTGGAATTATACTTCGTTTCCGAAAGCGGCAGCGTAATACTGACAGCAACAGCATCTTCCCCTTTAAGATAATCCGGATAATACCAAAATGTATATCCGTTTTCGTCTTCAAGCAACTCCCCCGCTTTCAAATCCCTGAAATAAACAACGGCTCGTCTCATTTTTCAATCTCCTCCTTTAAGTTGATAACACCTAATTCGGAACCGAAAAGTCCTAAAACACAATTTACTTTATCCATTCTCAATGTAGGCTTTCCCCCTTCAAGTTCACGAACAAACCGGAGTCCGACACCGGACTTCTCAGAGAGATCGGTCTGTGACAACCCATAACGCTTGCGCATGGATTTCACGTATCTGGACAATTCTGTTTTATTTGTCATAGCTTGACTTTTCGGCTAATATACAAATTAAATCCAAATGCAATATACCTTTTCGGGTATAATTCTTATTATTTGATTAATGATTATACCCTATCGGGTAGTAATTAGACTATAGATAGCCGAATAATCCCGAAAGGGTATAAAAAAAACAGATAGTATCATCATTTGAACGAATCGGAAATCTTCCCGGCTTGTTCTTCGGTAACATTAACGCCGTTGATTTCCATACAATATTCCCCGGTATGGGAAGATTTCTTATATGCATCATCAATGAGGGAATCCAGCATCCTGTTAGCTTTCTTCGTTGCCAAGACAACGGACCTGTACTCTTTTCGTGAAATACCTTTCTTGTTAGCTTCGGCTCGTGAATCTTTAACATAAAAACAAAGACCGGTACTATCGAATTTCATCACGTCTTTTTCATACGCGGACAGTTTCAGATATTCTTCCGTTCCCGGTTTATATGAAACCGTTGATGTGCAGGAACAAATCAGGAAAGCGGATATAACACAGCACAGAATTTCAGGCAATGTCAGGACAGCCCTTTTTGATAGGTTATTAAACATGAGCTTAAATGTTATTAGTTTCTCAAACCAATTATTTTATGCCAAGATAACCAAAATATTTCTTTTTAACCTTAGCGGCAATCTTTTCAGCCAATGCCTTAAATTTCTCTTTTGGCATTCCACATTTAAAACGGAGATTATCATCAGACATGAAATACTCCACACTAAACTCTGCAGTCGCTTTAGCTGTCATCTCACGGAGTTCAGGGTATTTCTTAAAATCATCACTATTTATAGCCTCTTCCGCATCCTCCTCCATTTGTTCTCTAAGGATTTTCTTAACCTTTCTCTTTGTCAAAGACGGATCTTTCTTACCTGCGATATAATTCAAAAAGAGTTCCCGAGCTTCATCTTCGTTCGCACTATTTGAAATAATATCTAACGTATCGTTCATTATATCTTCATCAAACTGTGTCATTTTTCAGTATTTAACGAATATGCGTTTTTTGTCTTCCGGTATATGCTTGTCAACCTCAACGAATGCATCGCCTCCATCAATGACATCCATGATACATTTTCTGTCCACCTCATTCAGTGAATATATCGCTGAAAGGATACCACCTCTAGCGCATCAATGGATACCGGTGTAGCGCCCGAATGGGTACCGGCATTGAGACCTGTAATCATATCATAATAAACTTCGTAATATTGCTTTCATATAGGAGACGATATTATGGCAAATGACAAAATTACAATGCTCAAACTCAAACGAATGTTACAGTTGCTTGATGCCGGCGACAAACTCCACTTCCGAGACGGCAAGAACGGCGTCTGGATTGAGGTTGTCGTATTGTGCGTAAGCCTCCGGAGTGGAACGTCGATTAACTGTTATTTCTTTGAATTTGGCAAACGGTATGCTGTCGCATTAACTCTTACGCCTGCCCCATATTGAGTATTCTGCCTATTAGGCGAGTCTACAATATAAATTAGTCCACAACCCATGTTTGCAGCCTCTTTCTTGCATTTCTTGATTGCATCATTGTAACCTAAGCCAGAAGCAAATTGACCACCCCATCCAGAAGCCTTTGATATCTCCTCAACTTTCTCCAGTCCTTTCAAATCAGATTCGTTATAAGAAACCACTACATCTTTCCACTGTTCTTTAGATGTAATAACTTTGATATTTAGAAGACTTCCATATTCTTCAGTTCTGCCGCTAGCAAACTCAATCCTGTTGAGTGTGTTTTTTGTTATGACAATGGATACTGTCTCGTTCGGTAGAGTGTACTCAATAGACTCATCACTATCTTTAATAATTTTGCCTTCAATTACATCTCCGTTAGCCATATAAATCTTATCTAGTTTTGCCTCTTCTTCTTTTAAGATTGGCTGATTGCACTCTTCCATTCTTCCACTCTTAAATACAATTTTAAGAAGCTTTGATTTGTTTATTGTTGTAAGCATGTTTTCTCCAGGATATGTGCATTCAATAGACTCATTATTGTCCTTTAAAACAGACACGGTTTCAATCTTCCCATTTAAATAAAAAAGTGAGTCTAATTGTTCTTGAGCAAACGTATTCTGTGTTCCACTCAATGATAAAGCGATAATTGCCAATAAATAGAACTTTTTCATATTTATGAATTTTAATTAATTATAGTTTATAAATCTCTAATTGTATTTATTTTTTTTGATGTATAACTGGCAATAGATTCTAAATAAATATATTATCAGCTTTGTGGTATAAACGAATGAATCGGAAATAACTCCCTGATAAAATTCTTAGCACATATTCATATCGTTCTTGATTATCTCCAACATTTGCTTACCGGAATATTTGTTATGATCAAATTTCCATTCCTTATAAGGAAGATTATCTACTGTATATATCACAAAAATATTAGGCATCATCTGCTGAATAATAATCTTTTTTACTACTTGGCCACCGCAATTTACCAATCGGATCAAATCGGTTCGTTCAAATTCAACACTGAAGCCAGACAATACTTCAAGCCCGTCGACAAGATCACCGAAATTATTGCGAAGATAGTCGGCACGCCCTGGAATTAAAGAAGCCAAACGTTGTTTTTCATCAATATCATGCATTCGCTTTTTATAAAAAATAATGATTACAATCATTAGAATAATCAGGAATATTTTCATTGCCTACTTAGTATTTAACAAATATGCGTTTTTTGTCTTCCGGTATATGCTTGTCAACCTCAACGAATGCATCGCCTCCATCAATGACATCCATGATATATTTTCTGTCCACCTCATTAAATCCGGTTGAAATCTTAATCAGCCTGCCGATACTAAGAATATAAGCCTCTCGAACTGTCATCTTCTTGATATGACCTTTTATAGTAACATATAAAAAATAATCAGGTAACACCCTTCCCGATTCCAATACCTTCTGAATACCAAGATGACATATCCATCCTGACAGTAGTAAATAATCGTAGTCCTTGTCAAAATCATACTCATCAAGAAGAACCGAAACATTTGCAACGGCACTTGCTATTTTATTGAAATCTTTTGTATGGCCCAACCATCTTGAAAATAGTCCCATTCTAATAATTAATTTTAATGCCCTACCTGATCACTTCCATCTTCCCAATGCTTCTTCTCCTCCGCTTCCCGTTTCTTGCGATTAGCCGTATGAATAAGAAACACGCCTATGACACCTGGTATCAATGCCATAACGAATAGATTATTTGCAGCTTCCGGATTTTCACCCGCCAAAGCAACTATGGATACAATAAAGTAAAACCCTGCCAGAACCAGCAGAAAAATACCGAACCCTTTCATAATTGATCCTCCTTTTTGATAGCGGCAAGATCATCATTTGTTTGAACATCAACGAAATACACATCCTTTTTCTTGCTGCAAAGAATAATGATCAATCCGATTAACGGACCCAGTAAAAAGCAGAATACGAAACTCCACCCGTAACCGATATTCCTTTTTTTACCTAACATGGCAACCAACAGACTTATGCCTATGTTACAAAACAAAAGAAAGACTTGCATAAGATATAATTTTAAAATTTCACATTAAGCTCATTAATGGCACGCTGTTTCAACTCTTCGAGCTTCTTCAAATTATTCTTGTTCTTTGCAATCTGTTGAAATATCTCAAGAGCTTTGGCATTCATTTCAGCGTCGTCCGGAAATCTATCAGGATGGCATTTAACCTTTAATTGGTTATAGAGATCAACAGAATGGAATGCGCTGTTAACTATATTGTCAAAATCCACGGTCTCGGCCATCACCTTCTTCTTAAGTTCGGCATTCTTGTTATTCACGACAGGCTTTCTGTTGTGCAAGGCAAGCAATACAATTATCACAGCCAGTTCCAAAACTGCAATTACAGTCCATGCATTGACCTCCCAAAGACGAGATGCCGGATTCATAAAATGTTTCAGTATCGATGACAGGCGAACAGACAGGTCAATAAATAAATCGTCCATAATTTATCCTTCTATTTGCATGAAATCTTTAATTTGCCAGCGACATCCATAGTCTCCGCCATCGCAACATACCTCAAGCGTGTCAAAACCAAGAACAACTAATCTCCTCATAAGCACGGCATCGGATAAAACGACATTGCCTATCTGAGTCAAATCGCTTTTAGACAATTGTGTACCCTTGAATGCCTGGATTCTGAGACCGGTATTGAGCCAATTGGAAAATTGATGATGATACGATTTCTCACCTTTGGATATTGATGCTTTAATCAGTGTCGGAGCCGTTCCCATTATGAACGATTCTTGTGCAGCGGCATTGAAATCCCTAACCAGCTTACCTCTCTCGCTATTGTCCCGGAACCAATCCAGAATCATTGTCCAAGTATTTGCAAACATTTCCTTATTTTTTACTTTTATATTTTAATATCTATTGTCTATTATGTTTAAGCCGTTTTTAACAATATTGAAATCAGGTAGCTCTATCAACCTTTCAAATGAAGTTTGTTATATAAATCTTTAAACGGAGACAAGGTGATCCGGCAGGATTCCACGGCATCATCATCGTTATAATAAATGACATACATAACATCGTGGGCAAGCATCCCTTTCAGGAGATCTTCACCATATACGCTGGTTGTAGTTTCATCTTTAGTAGAATGGCCATCTTTCATATAAGCGACAGGATATACATGCTGACAATGATCAATGTCTTCGACAGTTCCTTTTACATTGACAAGAAACACAACCGCATGAGTTTTGAAATTGTCAGGAACAGATATTAGCGCACGCTTAAATCCGAAGGACGAGTCGGAAGAAAAAATCATAAAGATCAGAACCCTGCTGTCGGATTCATGATCCGTATCTTTGCACGTCGTATAATAGGATTCCTTGATCATGAAACTGGAATCCGCCTCCGGAATATAATGCCAACTTCTTGTGATAATGCCCGACTTTGCGCAAATATCATAGAACTTGGTTTTTTCGCAAGATCCTTTTTTTATATGTTTTGCACAATAGGAAATCGGATCAACCAGCAAACTGACTCTTTTTTGCAGATCAAGTCTCCCGTCGACATCAGCCGGATTCAGATTATCATATTTTCGGATCAAAACATCCATGTAATCACTTATATAAGATATACAACTGTCTACGCAAACAGAAGGATCATAAAGATTGCCCATCAGTTCTTTTTGCAATGCATCTAAATCATTGCCATTATTATCTTCATGCCGTTGTGCGCGTCCACAACTATTAAAAGTCATAACAATCAATAGCAAGAAGAAAATTTCCAGCCCTTTTTTAATATTGCGAAACTGCATATCCTGCTTTCTTTATTATATTTCTGTAAGATTGTCCATCTTTAATTCGGATAGTTTCAGTTAACAATGGCAACACAAAGATAATAATACCTTATCACATATCAATAAAAAAATCATTAAAAACACATGCTACAGATACTATAATAAATACAGTACAAGATATATGATAATCATTTCTTAATAAAAAAATAAAAGACTACCTTGCATGGTGCTTGTGAAGTAAAAGAAACCCGACGAATCCTTTTTCATGGCAGGACACAACTGGAAAGGAGATCACTGATAAGAGTTTTCTTTCTGATTCAGGAAGCAGCAGATGAACGTAAAACTCTGATGAAAGACGTTTTAATTTATTAATTAAAACTTTTTTGAAAAAAGACATATGCTATGCAACAATTTGGCACAGCTATATACTATCTTTGCTTGCAGAAGATAATTCCCGGAGGTACCGAAGACCGATAGACGGAGGTTAAACATACAAAATTTAATTATGTCAACTATGATCAATCGTGGCAAAGAGCTGATTAGAATCTGCCCTGCCAACGCCGCAAAGTTAGAGTATTCAAAAGATAATGGACGCTCTTGGATACAGCGTTATTATGGTAATACATATACAGGCATATTTAGCGACTTGCTGGACAACGGAAAAGAGATCCTCGCCAATACTTCAAAAGGCTTGTTTTATTCAAAAGATGATGGCAGAAATTGGATAATACGCCATCGTTAAAAAATGAGCTACATACGCTATCGGGTAATACTGCAAGCAGTATGACTGTTGTATGCCTTTAGCTTGCACAACGAAGCGAAGAATTTATAATCAATTGATCAAAATCGATATGGCAGCAAATATATTCGGAAGATATGTATGGCTGATTGACACAATCAGACGCAAGAAACGGCTTACTTATGAAGAAATAAATCAGCTATGGATTGAAAGCGGATTGAGCTACGGCGCAGGAGATAATATACCCAGACGAACATTTCACAATCATCGTAAAGCCATCAAAGACATCTTTGATATTTATATTGAATGTGACATAAAAGATGGATATAAATACTATATCGATAATCCGGAACAATTGGAAAAGGATGAATTAAGAAGTTGGTTGATTGATTCTTATGCAACACTCAACCAATTACATGCAGATGAGAAATTAAAAAACCGCATCCAATTTGATAATATTCCTTCCGGGCACACTTTCCTAACAACAATTATAGAAGCCATACGAAAGAATGCCGTTCTCTCAATAACACATCAGGGATTCAGCAAGAACTCTCCTACAACATTCGAGATCGAACCTTATTTTGTAAAAGTGGTAAACCGACGTTGGTATGTAATTGCCCGCAGTCCGTATTATGATGATATAAGAAATTTCGGATTGGATAGAATATCCGCTATGTATGTTACGGACAAGCGATTCACTATGCCAGAGGACTTTGATGTGGATAAATACTTTGAAGACTGTTATGGAATTATCAATAATAGCAATATCAAGACAGAACGAGTTGTGGTAAAAGCATATGGAAATGCCTGTCAATATTTGGAAACGCTTCCCATTCATTCCTCCCAGCGAAAGATAACAAGTGATAATGAATCCGCCACTTACGAATATCACGTACGACCAACGTATGATTTCTTCCAGGCACTTTTCAGCCAAATGGATAAGATAGAAATTATTGAGCCGGAATGGATAAAACAAGAAATGAAAAATACTGCAGAAAACATTTTGAACTATTATAAATAATAAAAAATGAAAGACTACATGAAAATCAACCAGGACATTCTGAATGCCTGGCAAAAAGACTTCACTGACAATGGTGGAGAAGACTGTCATTTTTCGAATGATGGCATAATGTTCAGAGGTGAACTCTATACTGAGGAAATCGAAGGCCAATTACAGTGGAAACACAAAATTGGAAATAATGAAAACGAATTGTGGGAAAATGCGAAACCGCGTATCCTGTACCTGACCAAAGACCAAAACGCCAAGAATGGATCTGCCTGGGACGATCGGGCGACTTCTTTCCGACAGCCAGATAGCAAAAAAGAAGACAACAAAATATGGGGCAAATACCGTTTTCACCAAAATCTTGTCAACACTTTATATGGACTGGTAAACACAACACCCGATAAATTTGTGGAATTTGAAGACATTGACCAGGAAGAAGCATTGAAACTTTCCGACTCATATCCTTTCGCCAGAATCAATTGCAAAAAAGAAGCGGGAGGGTCGAATTGCTCAAACGATATTCTCACGAATGACATGGAAAATCATTCATCATATTTGGAAAAACAAATCCTCAATCTGGAAGCGGACATACTTATCTGTTGCGGTCATCAAAATGATGAAAATGTTATACTAGACTTCCTGAATAATCATGGATATGATTTCAAATGGGATGAAGGGGATAAAGGAGCTGATGATATTTATTACGACTCTGCAAAGAATGCTATCGCTATAGATGTATTTCATCCCAGCTATTATTCCAAAAGCGAGAAATTCTACTATGAAGATATCGTAAAAACCTATTACAACTTTCTAAAAGGTCACCCGAAATTCATTGAATCTCTACGGTAATACTGTTTAATTAGGCAAACACCTATACTTGTCCGAAGTACCCCTGAGCAATTGCATCTGCTACGCTATATGTCCATTATTTGTCTTCATACGAAGACGACACAGGCATTGCAGACATCGTCCAGGGGACTTTTTAGTGGAAGCGTCAGATAAACGTAAGCCTCTGACGAAAGACATAATTCACCTGAGGCTCACGAAATATAGTTGGGTATATATAACGATTTTATACTTCAAGAAACTACATAGAATTTATCACTGATGTAAATATTATTTTGATTAAATTCCATGGGATAAGCAATAACGCGACCAAGCATCCCGAACTATTTGCGGGATTAACGGAAACGCTTTTACCTTCGTTAGCGCAGTTTTGACAAATTTGAAAATTGAATGCCGGATTATAACCACTAGTAAAACTTCCAGGATGACCTTTTATAGGATTCCCGCACATTGGGCATCTACCGTTATTAATTAGGCCTACACTTTTCAAATAGTCTAGGGCTTCAACATCGCGCAAGCCGCCCAAAAAGAAATCCTTAGGATCACCCACTACATACGGGACATAATTGTCCTGCCATTTTTGCAATTCTTGATTATAGCCTCTGGCTTTAAACCCAGCATCATTAAGTTCTTTAGCAATGGCTTCCATCCATTGTTCGTAAGTCATATTATTGACTTGTGCTGATGTATAATTCATTTATATTAGGTTTTAATGTATATTTAAAATATGCATACATTCGTTTCGGCCAAAAAACGAGCCTCTATAACAAGACATATTTTAAGAACTTACAATTAAAATTTTAAGCCAAGATGAAGACATAACTTCCCTGCCGTTTCCTTGATCATTTCCTCACTACTGTTTCCAAGAGTTAGATTGAAATAATCATACTCGTAATGCTGACCATTATAGCCAACCATAATATAAAAGGTCTGATTATTATTGATATTGAAATCACAACCTATTGCCGGTTCGAAAAAGAGTCCGTTAGCCATTTTTATATCATTTGAACTCAGGCCAATCGTCGTTCCAATATCAAAAGACGCAAAAGGTGATATCCTAGTATTTGTAAAATTTGCTTTTGTCCTAGCAAACACCTGAACGAGATTTCTGATATCATAATCATCATCATGAATCGATCCAAGTAAGATACTTCTATGTTCGTAACTTGATAAATAAAGACCATCAAGATACTCATATCCAACTCCCCCACCAATAAAAAAATAATTATTAAATCTGTAACCGTTTATCATACTGACACCAAATGTATAATTGATATTATCAAGGCCGACTTCACCATTAATTTCAACAGATTTCTCATAGCCTTTTGTCTGTGCAAAAACAGATGTACATAAACAAACAAAGGCCGACAAAACGATTATGTTTTTCATTCTCATAAATTATAAATATTAAAATTATTTTTCACAAATTAATACAGGCGTAAAATACCTTTTCTTAATTAATTATATCTCATTTTATTAATTTCCAATAATTGATTTTTTACATATTCATTATACTGGACTGAGATATCTACAGGAAACTTATTATATGCTTTTGATTCCGAGTCTGAAGAATATGCAAAATACAAAACAAGATAATAACTCACATTCTCATATGTGTAGACAGATATTCCCCCACCGACTGTTCTATCGTCATTCAAAAAGTAAACAGTATTGTCATCGGCGGTTATCAAGTATCTCTCTTTAATAAAATTAGCAAGCAAAGTCGTATTACTTGAGGTACACGGAATTAACACTGATGCAGACTTTAATATTTTATTATCAAAAGCATATAAAACGATAGCGATATTGGAGTTTTCTCCTTGATATCCAAGTGATGTTGTAGACTCTGTTATTAATTTTCTCTCTTCATAAGATTTTACGTCCGCTATTGATGCTGTAAAATTCAGGCAAGGTTCCCTATACATATGATACTGAGGAGATACCGTGACATTACAAGCCGCATTAAATTTTTTTTGAGAATTCGTTATACTAATTGATGTTTCACCCACCATATTCCCACTAATTTCCCCCGTAGAAGATACGGATGCTATCGTAGGATTCCTAGATTCAAATGTACACCCATCCACATTAGGAGAAATTACTATTTGCGATTTACTTCCCGCTAATAACGAAACAGTAGGAGTATTCAACTTAATACTTTTTGAACCATCATCTTTAGTACAAGATAACACCAAAGTTGTAACCAAGAGACTTACACAAATCGTAAGAAATAATTGTAATTTTCTATTCATATTTAATTAAATATAGTTTTAGTTAACAGATACCCCGTAAAGGTAACTATTTATTATCATAAAGTGATAAAAAAACTTATAAATAACACTTAAGATGTAATTAATTTAATAAAAGAACCCCTAAGACTATTATCATTTACTAGTTTTTTGATAAATATGAATATATCGCTAAAAGGATACCGTTCATAGCGCACAAATAGGTACCGCGCGTAGCGGTCGAAAGGATACCACCTCTAGCGCATCAATGGATACCGGTGTAGCGCCCGAATGGGTACCAGCATTGAGACCTGTAATCATATCATTATAAACTTCGTAATATTGCCTTCATATAGGAGATGATATTATGGCAAATGACAAAATTACAATGCTCAAACTCAAACGAATGTTACAGTTGCTAGATGCCGGCAAGTCGATGAACGAGATCTGTCGTGACCGGCATATGAGCAAGCGAACTGTACACAATTACAAACAGAGAGCCGGTTCAGTGGGTATCCCACTTCCTGACCTGAGGAAGCTGGACGATGTCCGACTTAACGCCTTGCTGCAACCCAAGGCACCGGAGCCGCAACCCGATGAAAGGAAATCAGAGCTGGACCAACACTTGCGGAATGGAAGAAGCCATCCGTGAGCGTGTTGCTACTATGGGAGGAATACCACAAGGAGTATCCGGATGGCTATCAGTAGACACAATTTAAAAAGTACCTCAAAGAGTACAGAAAAAGCAAGGAGTATGCCTATCATAACACATATCTTCCGGGCGAGGAGATGCAGATAGACTATGCCGGCGACAAACTCCACTTCCGAGACGACAAGAACGGCGTCTGGATCGAAGTTGTCGTATTGTGCTGTGTGATGCCTTACAGCAACAGGGCTTTTGCGATAGGAGCACTGGACTCAACGCCGGAGAACCTGTTCCACTGTCTTGCACGAAGCCTGTAGTACTTTGGAAGAGTCCCGAAAACAGCCAAGAGCGATAACATGGCACAGTGGGTCAAGCATGGCGGCATGTATGAAAGAGCCTTCACCGAAACCACCGACGAGTGGGCAAATCACTATGACATCATCCCCGACGTCACCAGAGTGCGGAAGCCAAAGGATAAAGCCCCAGTTGAAAGCCTCGTTGAACAGGTATACAGGTACGTGTATGCACGAATACGTAATAAGGTGTTCTACTCGCTCGATGAGTTGAACTCCGATGTCTTCAGCTTGATGGACGAGTACAACAGCCGTCCTATGCAGGTCAAGAGTGTGAGCCGTGACGAGCTGTTCTTCAGAGACGAATATCCTCTCATGCATGAGTTGCCGGATAGGCCATATTCCTTCAGATACAGAAAAGAGGTCATGCTGCCATCCGACTATCATGTAGTAGTCAGTAAGGAACAGCATAAATACAGCGCCCCCTATCAGTATGTGTCAAAGTCCGTCACCGTACTATGGGACATGGACACCGTTGAGATCTATAGCGGACTTGAGCGAATCGCCATTCATAAACGTTCATTTATCCGCTTTGGGCGCACTACAGAAGACGGGCATATGCCGCCAAATCATCAGGCCTACAAGAAAAGCCGAGAGTTGAGCGCCGATGACTATCTCAAGCGCGCCCTGATGATAGGCTCGGAAGCCAAGTGGGCTGTAGGCCACCTGGTGAGCAGTGCGATACTTCCTCAGTATGCCTACCGCAACTGCCAGTCATTCTTCCGCTTTGCAGACAAGTATGGTGCTGCACGAGTTGAACAGGCCTGTCTTCTGATACACGAACAAACTGAAGCCTTCTCGTTCCAGCTTCTTAAAAGCATGGTCGAAAAGAACATGGACAAAGCCGCGCTTGCAGGCGCCAATGAAATAATATCGACCACTCCTTGCAATACAGCAGTGAGAGGCGCCGCTTCCTACTCGCAAATAAACCAATAAGCCATGAATACCCAAGAAACAATCGATCTCCTGTACAAACTGAAGTTAAAGGGTATGTCCGAGGCTTATAAGGCTATCAGCATGTCCCCTGTATCCGAAAGACCGGACATGGATCTGGCTGTCGCCAAACTTGCAGAGGCGGAGCGCAGATACCGAGACAATCAGAAGACACAGATGTATCTCAAGACAAGCAGGATAAGATACAACTCCAATCTTGAAGATGTCGAGTGCTCAGAGGCTCACAACCTGACGAAGACACAACTGTCGGAACCGAAAAAGCTTAAAACACAATTTACTTTGTCTATTCTTACCGAAGCCAGACACAGTTTGATTTACACATCAATGAAATTAAAAGCCATCTATAATATTCGCCTTAACTTTTTCTTTTTTACCTTGTTGTTTATTTGCATCAACATAAATGCTATTTAGTTCTTCTCTAAATTTATTCGTAAGCATCCGATAAAGTGCACTTGTTTGTGAAGTTTGTCGGACTTTGCAAAGTTTGGCAAAGTTTGTTGTACTATGGCAAAGTTTGTTGGCTTTGCTTCCAGTTTCTGGGAAGTAACTTCGACAGGTCACCGCCTGAAGTTTCATAGATGGGTATCTTATTCAATATGTCTTCAAGCCAAATGCGTGGTTCAATTCCGGCCGATTTACAGCTGGCGATAAGAGAATAGACGATCCCTGCACGGATGGCAGATTCGGCATTGCCGCAGAAGAGATAGTTCTTTCTGCCGACGGCCAAAGGTCTGATTGCATTTT
>JALCMW010000012.1 GCA_022648685.1 Bacteroidales bacterium | reverse complement strand
GTAATAATGACTGATTGATTCCACTTTAACACCCCTATGGTATAGATTCATTATACCGGTGTCTTCCATTCTGCTTTTGTCTTCCATTTCTTTCCTTTTGGTTGTCCAACTTTTGGGGTGCGCTCCACCAAAAAATCATGGGAGGTGGCCATGGGACGAATAGCTTAAATACTTAATAATTAATAGTTTAATCTCTCAAGATCATGGACAGGTCGGCTATTTTGAAGGGGGCTGGCCATGGATCAAAAGGGTCAAATAATTTATAATCAATTACTTAACCCTTAGAGAGCATGGCCGCCTCCAGGCCTTTTTTACAACTACAGTCTTCTTCAAGCAGAGCACTGGAGCCGAACAACCTTAAGGACAAGGAAGCCGTATTCGATTTGAAAGGAAAAGGGATTTATTTGATCGACATTAATTTCAAGGACAGCAACAGCTGCGATCTCCTGCTGATTACATCCGGGAAGTTTTACATCAGCGGTGAATAATTGTCGGTGGACGCAGATATCTCCATTAATTACAGAAGTTTGGTGACTTATTGTTCTGATCAACAGTATCAAGATGCTTGCTATGGTATTCTGGACATAAACTGGACATAAAAAAGACTTATCCGATTGCTCTCAAATGAAAAATCACCAAATAAAAAACTACGCACAAGATTACGATCTTTCATACGTAAACTTGTGCGTAAATTCCTTGAAATGCATCATCATGCATTTCTTGTGGTGTCGGCAGGAGTTGAACCGGCGACACATGGATTTTCAGTCCATTGCTCTACCACCTGAGCTACGACACCGTATTCCCTTTTCGGGATTGCAAAGGTATGTAATTTTTTCAAGTCTGCAAATAATTTCCGAAAAAAACTTAAATTCGCAATCGATATGCCGAACCATACTTACATAAAAGTGATATTGCCCCTGCGCCTTGACTGGGAGCCGTTTTATTGCGTCTCAGGACAGCAAATAAAAACCGGAGACAAGGTAAAGGTCTTGTTTTCAGGCAGAAGCTATACCGGGATAGTAAGTTCCGTAAACGAAGTTCCTGATACGGATATCAACAAGATCCGTCAGGTAACAAGCGTTGAAAAAGATTTGCAGCCGGTTTCCGAAAATGAGATAAAATTGTGGAAAGAGGTTGCCGGATATTACATGTGCGGAATAGGTGAGGTGAGCAAAGCAGCCTACCCGTCGGGAAAATTGGCTTCGGAAAAAAGCATGGCGGATGCCATACGCAAACAAAATGAAAGAAGACTCAAAACGATACTTGCACTGGATAAGAAAATAAGCGACATAAAAATCCGTATAGAAAAGAAAGAAGATTATCTGGGCCGGGCAAGAAAAGAATCGGTTAAGGAAAGGTATATCAAAGAGATCGAGAGACTTAAAGAATCCGCGGAACAATATGCGGAACAAAGGTCGGCATTAGTTGGCAAAGAAGCTCCGGCCGAAGAAAGAAAAGAACCGGCATTCAAGCGGATAGACCTTTCCGAAGCACAAAAACAAGTTTGTTCAGACATAGAGAAAACTTTTGCCGAAAACAAAACCGCGCTGCTCAACGGGATCACCGGATCAGGAAAAACAGAGATATACATGTACTTGGCCCAAAAGATATTGGCTCAAAAAAAGAATGTACTGTACATGGTACCTGAAATCACCCTGAGCGGACAACTGGAATGCAGGCTGCGTTCGGTATTCGGCAATATGCTGCATATCTTCCATTCAGGAGAAACATTTGCAGAAAGAAGGGGAACCGAAGAAGCGGTAAGGAAAGGGCCTTACATAGTACTAGGGACGAGATCATCCGTTTTTCTCCCCCATCACGATCTCGGACTCGTAATAATCGATGAAGAACACGACGCATCCTACAAGCAATCGGAACCGGCTCCCCGTTACAACGGAAGGGACACAGCCATAATGCTTTCAAAGATACACGGATGTCCCGTGCTGCTGGGATCGGCGACACCATCGGCGGAATCCATTTACAATTGTGCCGTGGGAAAATACAGGGAAATCAAACTGGAAGAGAGATACTATGGTTCTCAGGAGCCTCAAACCATCATAATAGATACCAGCGCGGAAAAGCGCAAAAACGGAATGTCCGGGAATTTTTCCAGGAAACTTGTTCAGTTGATAAATGAGACTCTGGATAACAAAAAACAAGTCATGATTCTGCGTGCCAGAAGAGCATACTCCCCCGTATTGCAATGTGAAGAATGCGGGGAGATAGTCAAATGCCCTCATTGCAACGTCCCTCTGAGTTATCATAAATCAGAAAACGGCCCCGGTCTACTAAAATGCCATTATTGCGGATTCGTTACAAATCCGGAAACCGGATGCGTCAAATGCGGAGGAAAGCTTACACCTGCCGGAGCCGGGACGCAAAAAATAGAAGAAGAAGCGAGATCGTTGTTTCCAGATGCTGTGATAGCACGCCTTGACAGCGATATTTCAAATTACAAAAATTCAGGGAAAAGGATAATCGAAGATTTCGCCGAAGGCAAAATTGACATGCTCATAGGAACGCAGATGATAACGAAAGGCCTCGATTTTCCCGGATTGGCCCTTGTTGCAATATTGCAGGCTGATTCCCTTATGGGACAGACGGACTTCCGTGCCGATGAAAAAGCATTCCAGATACTGGAACAATTCAAAGGAAGATCCGGCCGCCGTGACAGCAAAGGCATATTCGTAATCCAGACGAAACAGCCGCAGCATCCGATATATGCAAGCATAGCAGACAAAAAACAAACAAGCATCTTCATTGACAGGATAATGGAGGAACGAAAGACTTTCGGATATCCTCCCTACGGCAGGCAAATTCTTATTATAATCAAAGATGACAATAAGGCCAGACTTGAAAAGCTTTCGTCGCAATGCGCAGACGTCCTTTCGAAAATACGGGGTACTGTCACCGGACCATATCCTCCGGCCATAGACAAGATTGCAGACAAGTACATACGCCACATAAGGATAACGGTTCCAAAGAACAACGAACTCTGCAATACAAAAAAAGAAATCGCAGGAAAAATCCGGCTCTTCATAAAAGAAAAGAAATATGACGGCCATATAGTCATAGACGTGGATCCCCTGTAAAATTCGCCATATATTTTTGTTTAGAATATACTTCATGATACCGTCTATTGTTAAATAATTTTTGTAATTTTGTCAAATAAAGAGTAGACTGCATATGGGAAAAGTCATAGCTATAGCGAACCAGAAAGGCGGAGTAGGAAAAACCACTACCGCAATCAATCTTGCAGCCTCCCTGGCGGTACTTGAAAAGAAAGTTTTGATAATCGACGCCGATCCACAGGCAAACACGACTTCAGGATTGAACTTCTCTCCTGACAACGATCAGAAAAGGACTTTATACGAAGTGATGATAGGGAAAATCTCAATTTCCGATGCCTTGATACAGACGGAAATAGAAAACCTTCAGATGATTCCCTCGCATATCAATCTTGTCGGTGCGGAAATAGAAATGCTGGATACCGAAGAAAGGGAATCCGTTCTGAAGAAAGCAGTCGCCCCGATAAAGGATAATTATGACTTCATAATCATAGACTGTTCTCCTTCTTTGGGTCTCATAACAGTAAATTCGCTCACTGCTGCCGATTCCGTAATGATTCCCGTACAGCCGGAATTCTTTGCCCTTGAAGGCCTAGGAAAACTGCTCCAGACAATAAAACTCGTACAAAACGGCGTAAATCCGGCCCTTGCAATCGAAGGATTCATTGTCACGATGTTCGACGGGAGAACGAAAGTTCACAATCAGGTCGTAAACGAGCTGAGGGAACATTTCAAAGACATGGTGTTCCAGACAATAATACAAAGGAATATACGTTTGAGTGAAGCTCCTTCACACGGGAAGCCTATCATACTTTACGACGTTATGAGTAACGGGACATCTAATTATTTGAATCTGGCCAAAGAAGTGCTGGAAAGGAATAATCAATTGCAGTGATATTACAGAAGAAATGAGCAAACCAGTTAGAGGATTAGGGAAAGGACTAGGAGCGTTGTTGGGCGAAAATGCCGATCTAAGCCAGCTGCGTAAACCTGTCGGATATGTCAATAAGGAAATAGCGGGGAAACAGGAAGCCTCGGATACTGCCGACGTCCTCCGCATTCCCATCGATATGATCGAACCTAATCCGTACCAGCCCAGAATGAGTTTCGACCAGGACGCCCTTGAAGAACTGGCCGAATCCATAAAGGCTTTAGGTCTTATACAGCCGGTCACAGTAAGAAAATTGTCCGAAGACAGATACCAGATCATTAGCGGCGAACGCCGGTTCAGAGCCTGCAGATTGGCAGGCTTCGACATGATTCCGGCTTATATCAGAGACGCGAACGATCAGGGCATGCTTGAAATGGCCATCGTTGAAAACATCCAGCGTGAGAACCTCGATCCCATAGAAATAGCATTAAGTTACCAGAGACTGATAGAAGAATGCCACTTGACCCAGGAACAAATGGCGGACCGTGTTGGCAAGAAAAGGGCCTCAGTGACAAATTATCTCAGGCTGCTGAAACTTCCGGCAAAGATACAGCACGATCTCAAGGTGGGACTGTTAAGTGTCGGACATGCCAAGGTTCTGCTGGGAATCGATAACCCTTTCGAACAGGAACGGCTTTGCGATATAGTCATAAAAGACGGGCTGTCAGTACGCCAGCTGGAAAACAGAATCAAGAAAAACGGAGCCGGTGTAACCGGTAAAGGCAAAGAAAATGGACAAAATCTTCCGGATGAATATTATAAGGTTCTGGAACGTTTCGGAAAATATTTCGATGACAATATATCTCTAAAGAGATCTTCTTCAGGAAAAGGATCAATAACGATACGCTTTTCATCCGATAGTGAAATACAAAAATTCCTCCGGGCTTTGGAGGATTCCAATCTATAGCACCCTGTCATTCCGCAATGAAGAAAATTTTGTGTTATTTGCTTCTAGTAATTATCGGTGCAACGGTATTTTCCGTATGCGCAGATGCACAATTCAAGGATAAGGCTTTCACACAAAACTATAATTCCCCGGAAGACACGACAGGGAACGACACTACGGCCGTAATGTTTTCCCTAAAGAAATTTTTCAAAGGCGTTTCACACAAAGAACCGTTGCAGATAGGAACTATGTTCGCCGGTTCGACTGTTTTCATCGGATGCGAACAAATCTACAACAGGCAATATTGGAAACTTCCGCTGATCTATGGAGGAATGGGAGCGACAATCGGACTCGGGATACATTACAGGAAACAATACAATTCTTCTCTCGATGCATATAATGCCGATTTCGCCGTCAACGGCACGAACACCACATTCAAAATAGACAATGACTCAAAAAAGATAAGCAATTATCTTTTTGCGGGAGCGGCCGCCATCTATTGGGGGACCCTCATGGACGGCGTTGTAAATTACAACAAAGACGCATATCCACAACCGGGAAAAGCCACGATATATTCTCTGCTTCTCCCCGGCCTCGGGCAGGCTTACAACGGGGAATACTGGAAAATCCCCGTATATTGGGCATGCATGGCCGGATCTTATCATTTCCTGTCATTGAACGACACCAATTACAGAAGATACAAAAGGATATATAACGAAGCCACAAGCGATCCCGAAAATTATGACGGCCCAATTTCATCGGAAACAGCATTATACTACAGGAACGTATTCAGAAGATACCGGGACTATTCCATAGTAGCTCTGGCAGGTTTCTACCTGCTGCAAGCCATAGACGCAAATGTATTTGCCTATATGCATGACTTCGAAGTCAGTGACAACCTTACCATGGATATAACTCCTGTAATAACAATGCCTTCCAGTTCATACGCTTTCGGACCGCAGCAAGGCAATATCGGATTTTCAGTAGGACTTAAATTTTAAGCCGGCAAAAATAGCAAAAGATGAATTTTATCAAACTGACAATTATCACAAGCTTGACTTTGAGCATTGTAACGGTTCCGGCAGGAGCCCAGAACATATTAAGGAAATTATTCCCTTCACAGGAAGATACGGTAAGGAGCAAAGACGAGAATACGGAGAAAACACGAAAGAAAACATTTTCTTTCAAAAGTAAAAATATGCTCCTGAAAGAAAATGAAGGTTTGAAAAAACAGATAGATTCCCTTAGAAACGACATCGAACAATACCGGAATGATTTGCATTTGAATGACAGCGTACGCTCGGAGCTTATCGATATTTACGAAGAAAACGAAAACAAAAGTGCGGCCGGATTGAATCCTGAAGATTACGATCAGGACATCTCGGACAGCCTTCTCAGTATCTGGTATCTGCATAATCAATTGAAAAAAAACAGTGAATTTCAAGATTATGATATGGATTCGGTACACTTCAGTTCGAATGTCCCCGACTCCGTATTCATACGGAGGCTGTCGGAGATGAACTCTTTCATTACTCTTCCGTTCAACGAAACAGTCAAGAACTATATCATATTATATTCAGAGAAAATGCCGGAAAAGATGTCCAAGATTCTGGCACTGTGCAAATACTATATGCCGATTTTCGAAGAGACGTTCAATAAATACGATTTGCCTGAGGAACTCAAGATAATGGCGATAATAGAATCCGCAATGAATCCGACAGCCATATCACCAGCCGGAGCAAAAGGAATGTGGCAATTCATGTATTCCACGGCAAAGAATTACGGATTGAAGATAGATTCGTTCGTAGATGAAAGGCTGGATCCTGTCAAATCCGCCGACGCTGCTGCCCGCTACCTCAGAGACTCATACAATATCTTCGGAGACTGGAACCTTGCCATATCTTCATATAACTGCGGAGCAGGAAACGTGAGCAAAGCAATAAAAAGAAGCGGAGGAAAAAGGGACTTCTGGTCAATCTATCCTTATCTTCCGAGGGAAACAAGAGGCTACGTACCAGCTTTCGTAGGCGCAATGTATGCCACCACATATTACAAAGAACACGGGATTGTTCCGGAAGAAATACAACTGCCGGCGCATATTGACACGTTCGAGATACATAAGATGCTCCATTTCAAACAGATAAATCAAGTCGTAGGAGTTCCTGTGGATATGTTGCGAAATCTTAATCCACAATACACGCATGATATAATTCCGGGAAACGAAGGAACTTTCATACTCAGAATACCATATACCTATACCAATGCCTTCCTGGACTCCGAAGATTCTCTTTATACTTATAAGGCCGAAGACTTGTTCAGTACCGTAAATATCAACAAAATAAAACAAAATTCTCCATACGGGAACGGTACAAGAATAGTCTACAGAGTAAGAAAAGGTGATTATATGGGAAGGATTGCGCGTAGATACCATGTTTCCGTCTCTCAATTGAAAAAGTGGAATCATTTGAGAAGCAGCAATCTCAAAATAGGCCAGAAATTGGTGATTTACAGAAAAGGCGCGCCTTCCTATTCCGGTTCCGCTTCACAATCAAGCTCGTCATGCACAGCTTCAACGGAAAGCGATCAATCCGACGACTCATATTCATCTTATACCCTCTATACTGTAAAGGACGGAGATACTCTCTATTCCATTGCAAAAAGATTCAAGGGTATCAGTGCAAATAATATCATGGAATATAACAAAATAGGATCCGACATACATCCGGGCATGAAAATAAGAATTCCGAGATAATCAAAAACCGACATAGCATTGTAATTTCAGTTCCGTATTAACAGATCTTACAAAAGCGTTCTTATTGGAAATACGGGATGATTCAGTATGCGCAAGCCGCAAATATAACGACGTTGTATATTTAGGGAAGCGCAACTTGCATCCGCCCACAAAAGACAGCCAGAAACCTCTGCCGTAACGGGCGGGCACATTGAAACTGCCGGGGGCATCTCTTTCATATACATAAATACGGTCGCTCCAATGCTCTATTTTAAAAAGTCCGTATCTTCCATAAACAAAGATATGGCGGAAAGAATAACCGCAATCCGTATAAGCAAGAAGTCCGGTACCGTCGAAATGCAAGATATTACCTCTACAGGCCGCACTCCATTTGCCATCCGAATAAATACAATCGGACCGGAGGTCGGTACGGAATTTATGATTACCGTCATACGTCCTGAACCTCTCCGTCATCCTTATTTTCCATGAAAAGGATGATGCCATTTGAAAAGAATCCTTCAATAATATTTTACACTGAAGCGGCACATTGCTTCCCGGAGGCTGCTTACCACTATAAACGGCAGCATCAGCTGTAATTGAAAAAATGTTTTTTTGCACCGACTGACCGAACCCATCCCTTCCTTTAAGATCTATCCATTCCCCGGAATAACGGGAAATACCGGCGGAACAAGCTATCTCCCCCGAATTTCCCGAACCGGAACGAAAAGAGCCGGAAAAAGGAGATTCGAAACCCGAGACATAATACCTTGCCATCAACCCCAATTCAGTTTTACCGTTCAAAGGAACAACGCAGCCGGCAATTATCGCAGGACAAAAAGTAGCAAGTTGCAAAGCGGCTTCGGAATATATTTCCTTTCCCTTTATACTATACCGGAAATCAGCCGAAACCAAACCCTTTCCCCCGGATGATTTTGTTTGGGGATAATAATATCCTGTAACAGAAATAATTCCGTTTTTCAACAAATAACCGGTATTCAAAGCCGGAATTAGAGAAAGAGGACAACGTTTTCCCGATTCCATGCGTTTTTTCAAACCGTTGACGGCAAGAAAGGAAGAGATGGAAAAATTTCCGAAAGAATAATCGGAAGCCACTCCCCTGAAAGATCCCGTTCCGGAAAACGAATGAACGGGAGAAATACCTGAAGCCTTTCTGTAAAAATTCCCGGGCTCATACAAAGAGCTAAGCGAAAAACCGCTCCATAATGCAATACCCTGCCCGAATCTGGCATTAAAATCGCCCATCACGAATTTGTCGATATGGGAACGGCCGTAAACCGCAGCACTGAAAGTATAGGAAGACGGGATTACACCTGGATCCCCGTATGAGGATCCGCCTCCTGCTGAAAATTCGAATTTCCCCGCCGATAAGCAGTCGGCTTTCAACGAATACTTTCCTTCATAAGACGAACTGGAACCTATTCTCCTTAAGGAATATCTGGAAGTCACGGAATTATCGATACGGCGGGCAGTATCAGGCCTGCTTCCGGGCATCGAATAAGACTTGAATGAAATAAACGGCATGAGGGCCAGGCTTTTTTCTGCGCCGAAGCCGTCGACCGCAGCCAATTCCTTGACCGACAAAACATCTCCAGAACACTTGATATAGTTAACAATAGATGCTGCCTGATATCCGGAAAACAACCCGCTCTCAATAAGCCTGTTTACAGACGCCGTATTGATTTCAAGTGGGTGCCGGATATAATACATATATCTGGAGACTTCACCTGCGTCAAGCTCGCTCATGTCGGAAGCTCCTGAAAGCCTAAGTATATAATACGAATATTCGTAATCCGGATCCGCCATGGCAAGATCCGGAAAGATCAGGCTGATTAATGAAACCGCAAAAAGTACTTTCCTCATATATGTCATGAATTTCGAGTCAAAATACCGCCCGGAATCGTCAATTCCTTTAATAAATAATCCTTAAGCGATTATTTTATCTTTTTTAAAGGAATTGTGTTATTTTTGTTCTTTAATTGTTACATCCTATGAATAAGGTCACATTATTTGACAAGACTTTCAAGCCTTACATTTCCAATGACAAAATCGAAAAAGCGATTGACAATGTCGCTTCGGATATCAACAAAGACTTCGAAGGATGCGATGACATTCCAATTATCCTTTGTGTTCTGAACGGATCCATCATTTTCACTTCGGAACTTATGAAAAGGCTCAAGTTCAATTGCCAGCTGGTATCGATAAAATTGTCATCCTACTGCGGAACCAACTCGACAGGCGATGTAAAACAGGCGATGGGACTGACCGCCGATGTCAAGGGCAGGAGGATAATCATAATCGAAGATATAGTCGATACCGGAAAAACCATCGTGGAACTGGAAAACATTCTCAAGGGACACGGAGCAAAAGAAATAAAGGTTTGCACTATGCTGCTGAAACCCGAGGCTCTGCAGGAAAACATCAAGCTGGATTACGTCGCCCTTGAAATAGAAAACAAATTCATAGTCGGATTCGGACTTGACTATAATGAAATAGGAAGGAATTTCCCGGAAATATATATATTGGACGAATCAAAATAATTATCAAGATATGAAATATTACATTCTTTTCGGACCTCCGGGTGCAGGAAAAGGCACCCAGGCCTCATCAATGGTGGAGAAATACAACCTTTGCCATCTTTCGACAGGAGAACTCCTGAGAAAGGAAATAGCTGCGGGCAGTTCTCTGGGAATCAAAGCTAAATCTCTCATCGATGCCGGTGAACTGGTTCCTGATGAAATCGTGGAAGATATGATCAAAAACGAATTCGAAACCGTAAAGGATGTAGACGGATTCCTTCTTGACGGCTTTCCGAGAACAATAGCCCAGGCTGAAGCTTTGGACAAAATACTGGCAGCAAAAAACGAAAAAGTGACATCTGTGATCTCAATAATGATTCCCGATGAGCTCATAAAGGAAAGGATCAAACACAGAGCTGCAATTGAAGGCCGTGCAGACGATGCCAAGGACAGCACTATCAACAACAGGATAAAAACATACCACGAAAAAACCGAACCACTCATTTCTTTCTACAAGAAAGCGCAGGCATACAAGGAAGTGGACGGGACCGGCTCCATCGAAGGAGTCCGTGAGAAGGTCAATGCGTTGATGGACAAATTCTAACGGATCTTTCCACTGAATCAACGTAAAAAGGAAAATCAAAAAACCGGAAAATAATAATGTCTGAGTCCAACTTTATCGATTATGTGAAAATATTCTGCTCTTCCGGACACGGAGGAGCCGGTTCGGTGCATCTGCACAGAGCCAAATACGTCCCTAAAGGAGGACCTGACGGTGGTGACGGAGGACGCGGGGGACATATAATACTTCGGGCAAACCCTCAATTCTGGACTCTGATACATTTGAAATTCCGCAAAATAGTAAAAGCCGAAGACGGAACGGGAGGAAGCGGAGATCTTAAGAAAGGCAAGAATGGAGATGACATATATCTGGACGTCCCGATAGGAACGGCTGTAAAAAACGGAGATACAGGCGAAGTAATCTTTGAAATGCTTACTGCCGGAGAGGAAAGGATACTGTGCAAAGGAGGAAGAGGCGGACTTGGCAACAACGCATTCAAAACACCCACACTTCAAACACCAAGATTTTCGCAGCCGGGAGAAGAAGGAGAAAGCGGATGGTTCGTTCTGGAACTGAAAGTTCTTGCCGATGTCGGGCTTGTCGGATTTCCCAATGCTGGAAAATCCACATTCCTGGCGACAGTGACTTCCGCCAAGCCTAAGATAGCCGGTTATCCGTTCACCACTCTGGAGCCGAATCTGGGAATTGTAAAATACTACGATGGCCAATCCTTTGTAATTGCGGATATTCCTGGCATAATCGAAGGCGCACATGAGGGCAAGGGCATAGGAATCCGCTTCCTGCGCCATATCGAAAGAAACTCGGTACTATTGTTTATGGTTTCGGCGGAAGAAGAAAACATAGCCAAAGGTTATGAAGTCCTGCTGAACGAATTGAAGCTTTACAATCCAGAACTTCTTGTAAAGGCCAGAATTCTTGCAATCACAAAATGCGATCTTATCGACGAAAAAAAAGAAAAGGAAATCGAAAAGACTCTGCCTGCCGGCATACCTCATGCATTCATATCTTCAGCCAACGGTGAAGGAATAACGGATATTCTGGATGTGCTTTGGCAATCACTGGATAAATGACAGATTTTCTGCATAATGCCGATCAGGCTCTGACCTTGTTAATCAATGAATCCCACAATGGATTCACTGATTCCGTAATGCCGCTTCTTTCAAACAAATACGTTTGGGTCCCTATATACGCAGTCACGATATTCATGCTGATAAAAAGGCTTGGATGGAAAAAAGGGTTGATAATAATGACATCGATAATCCTTACGGTCACATTATGCGATCAGACCGCAGACTTTTTCAAAAATATGATAGACAGGCTGAGACCCTGTTACAATACAAAGATGCTTACAGCAGGCCTTAACATATTGGAAGGGCGCGGAGGATATTTCGGTTTTTATTCCGGGCATGCGACAAACGCATTCGGTTTTGCTGCTTGTTCCATCATGGGGTTCAGGACTGACAAATTCCATACTTACAACGCCTACCGGACCTTGATATACATATGGGCAGCTCTTGTAGCAATGAGCCGGGTCTTCGTAGGCAAACACTATTTCGGAGACATCCTGGTGGGAACGGCGATAGGCCTTTTGATAGGATACGGAATAGGAATCCTCACCAGGATATTGATCAAAAGATACATTGAAGTTCCGGTTCAAACAAATCTATAACTCAGGGATGATCTTTTCCATGGCAATCCCCCTCGACCCCTTTATCAGAATAGTACAGCCTTCCAGGCGATTGGATTTCAGGTATTTCGAAAGCTCGGAAGATGATCCGAACCAAACGGGTCCGGCTGTTTTATCCTTTGGATCCAGGTAATCCATAGCCTTATGGAACTCCTCCCCTACCAGAAACACTGAACTAAGACCGATTCCCAGTACCTTTTTCAATATTTTCATATGTTCAGGAACGGAGTCGCTCCCCAATTCAAGCATATCCCCCAGCATAGCTATTTTACAGGATGCCTGCACATTTACAAAATTGTCCAGAGCCGCGGACATGCTTGTCGGATTTGCATTATAAGCATCCACTATTAGAGAATTAGACCCGGTCTTGATCAGTTGTGATCTGTTATTTGAAGGTATATATTCACTTATGGCTTTTGCAGCCTCACCGGTACCAATTCCAAAATAAGAACCGACTTTCAGCGCCGCAAGTACATTATCTGCATTGTAAGTACCGACAAGATGTGTATCAAGCCTTATGTTTCCGTTGTCCTGCGGAATTTCCATACTCAGGAACGGATGTTCGGCGGAAGAAGGAAGTACCGAAACGCCTGAATATGCAAGTCCGTAAGGTATCGTATTCAAACCCGGCCTTCCGGCAACCATGCCCATCAGGATGTTGTTGTCGCTGTTGACAAATACGCTGCCTCCGGACGAATATATATAATCATACAATTGGCCTTTAGCCCTCTTTACCCCTTCCAGATCGCCGAAACCCATAAGATGTGCTTTTCCGACATTTGTTATCAGACCCAGATCTGGATGGACTATACCCGTCAGGAATTTTATATCGTCCGGATGGCTGGCCCCCATCTCTATGACTGCAATTTCAGTTTCAGGCGTTATCCTCAACAGAGACAGAGGGACACCGATGTCATTATTGAAATTACCCTCGGTGGCAACAACATTATATTCAATTGAAAGAACGGTTCTTATCAGTTCTTTGGTAGTGGTCTTCCCATTTGTACCGGTAAGACCTATTACTTTTACCCGTTTTCTGTCGGCAAAGATGTTTTCACGATGAAAAGCGGCCAACTCCTGTAAAGTACCGAGAGTATCGGCAACCGTTATAATTTTTTTCGCAGTTTCTTCCGGCAATGATGACGCCACCCGGGAAACTGCAACGGAACCGGCACTTACTACAGCATAAGAAGCTCCGTTTTCCAATGCTTTCAAGGCATATTCATTACCGTCGAAATTTTCGCCCTTGATAGCGAAAAACATCTCGCCGCCTTTTACCTTTCGGCTGTCTGTAATTACGGAACCGCAGGAAAGGAATAATTCATGCAATTTAGCAATATTCATATCACCTATACATTATTCATCACTTTTTCCCGGTACTGCCGAACCCGCCTTCTCCTCTTTCGGTATCATCCAAGACATCGGACTCCAGCCATTCCGCCTTTTCGAAAGGAGCTATCACCATCTGTGCGATTCTCTCCCCGGGGTTGATTATGAACGGTTTGTCCGAAAGATTTATGAGAATCACTTTGATTTCCCCCCTGTAATCGGCATCAATTGTTCCGGGGGAATTCAACACCGTGACTCCGCTTTTTGCAGCCAGTCCGCTTCTTGGCCTGATCTGGGCTTCGTAACCACAAGGCAGCGCTATGAAGAGTCCGGTAGGAACGATGACCCTTTCCATCGGGCCAAACGTAACGGATTCAGAGATATCGGCTTTTAGATCCATGCCGGCAGAATATTCGGTAGCATATGCCGGAGATGGAAAAGAAGATTTATTTACTATCTTTATTTTCATCGCTTTTATATTTTTCTTCAGGTATTATCAAATTCAATATCACTCCGACCAACGATGCCAGACCTATGCCGGCAAGGGAAAATTTGCCTATTTCAATAACGGCGCCACCGATCCCTATAGTAAGAATCAGTGAAACTATTATCAGATTCCTCGTTTTTCCCATATCCACACGGGATTCTATCATATTGTTAATTCCGACTGCGGCGATGCTTCCGAAAAGGAGCAACATTATTCCGCCTAGCACGGATTGCGGGATTGTACGTATCAAAGCACCGAATTTGCCTATTACTGAAATAACTATCGCTGTAACGGCTGAAATCCGCAATACGGAAGGATCGGTAACTTTCGTCAGCGAAATCGCACCGGTAACTTCAGAATAGGTCGTCACGGGCGCTCCGCCCAGAAACGCAGACAGGCAGCATGCAAGACCGTCGCCAAGCATTGTCCTGTGAAGTCCGGGATCTGTCACGAAATCTTTCCCCGCTACAGAACTTATTGTATAGATATCACCGACATGCTCGATTATGGGAGCTATGGCAACCGGAGCCATGAAAACCACAGCCTGCCATGAAAAAGACATAGACTGGAAACGGGGAAATCCGAACCACGCTGCAGAACTGACTATCGAAAAGTCCATCGAACCGCGGAAAAACAGCAAAGCCGCCAGATAGCCCGCAACCGCTCCGAAAAATACGGGAATCAATTTTATCATTCCCCGTCCCGATACGGAACAAATCACCGCCACGGCCAGCGATATAATAGCAAGAATCCAGTTAGAACTGGCCATTCGCACACCTGAACCGGCCAGAGACAATCCTATCAAGATGATAACGGGGCCTATGACTACGGGAGGAAACAAACGCTTAATAAGACGCACCCCGAAAAATTTCACCAGCATGCTCATCAATATATAAACGGCACCTACGGCCAGAAGTCCGCAGAACATCCCAGACATACCGTACAATTCCGTAGCTTTGATTATCGGAGCTATAAATGCGAAACTACTGCCAAGGAAAATCGGGACCTTGCCTCCGGTGACCGCATGGAACAAAAGGGTGCCCAGACCAGCAGCCAATAACGCTATTGCAGGATCCAGTCCGACAAGAAGCGGAACAAGTACAGTCGAGCCGAACGCAACGAAAAGGAATTGAATACCGACAATAGTACGCTTGGCGGTAGAAAGTGAATGTATCATTTTTGTGCCATTTTATATAAAACACCGGCAACAACGGCGAATATGATATTAGGCATCCAGATTGCAAGTCCGGGGGGCAAAAGTCCCGTATAGACGAACATCTGGCTGAATCTCAGGAAAAGAATATAAGAAAAACTCAGGGCAATGCCAATGCCTATGTTCCAGCCGATTCCGCCGCGCCGCTTGCCCGAAGCCAGTGCCACTCCCATAATTGTAAGAATGAAGGCGGAAAAAGGCAACGCAGTTCTGGTATGTTTCTCGATAAGCGAGTACATAACATTCGCATCCCCTCTTATTCTCTGTGTTTCGATAAGTGAGTTCAAATCATTATACGACAAGGTCTCTACCGTTTTCTTGTTTCTATAGAAATCCGTTACTGAAAGATTTATAACCGTATCCAGGACCGAACCTTTTTTTACTATATCCTGCAAGCCGTCCGTATAATTCCTTATGAAATATTTATTGAGCCGCCAGGCTCCGGATGTACTGTCCCACACTGCCGTTTCGGCGGAAAGCTTGCTTATAAGCTTATTGTCCTTTATGCTTTCCAATGTGAACCGGTAAGCCGTATTATTCCAGGTACTGAAAGAACCGACATATACGAACTGCCCTGGAGAAAGTTGATAATGGATGTTATTGTCCGAACTTGAGCCGTGATGCTTGGTATATTTCGCCTCGAATTTCACCCTCGTGGCATTTGCCTGGGGAATTACGAACAGATTCAGACTCAACGAAAGCATGGCGATAATTGCAGCGGAAATCATGTATGGCAGGATCATTCTGTGATAGCTTATGCCGCAAGACAGAATAGCTATTATCTCAGAATTCGCCGCCATCCTGGAAGTAAAGAAAATCACCGTTATGAATACGAACAGAGGACTGAACATATTTATGAAATACGGTACGAAATTAACGTAATAATCAAATATCACGGCATGCAAAGGTGCATGCAGGGCAACGAAATCATCAATCTTTTCACTTATATCGAAAATTATCACTATGCCGATTATAAGCAGCAAAGCGATAAAGAACGTAAGAATGAATTTCTTTATGATATAATTATCTATCTTCTTGAGCAACATACGGAGTCAATTATTTCGTCACATCCTTTGGACAAGTTTTCTGACAGCGGCATCTTTCCATGAACAGAAATCGCCTTCGGCAATATGCAGGCGGGCCTTACGTACAAGATCCAGATAAAAGGCCAGATTATGCTCGCTGGCTATCATCGCGGCGAACATTTCTCCGGCTACAAACAAATGCCTGAGATAAGCTTTTGAATAAGTCCTATCGACAAATGAAGTGCCTTCCGGATCAAGTTCGGAGAAATCTGATTCCCATTTCTTGTTCCGCATGTTCATTATTCCGTTCCATGTAAAAAGCATGCCGTTCCTGCCGTTCCTGGTCGGCATCACGCAATCGAACATATCTATGCCCCTGGCTATACCTTCCAGAATATTTGCAGGCGTTCCGACACCCATAAGGTATCTCGGTTTGTCCTTCGGGACAAGAGGACATACGAGTTCCAGCATTTCATACATCTTTTCCGTAGGCTCGCCGACAGCTAAGCCACCGACTGCGACTCCCGAAGGATCCAATCCCAATACATGATCCACCGCTTCCCTGCGAAGATCTGGATACACACAACCCTGGATTATCGGAAAGTATGTCTGTCCGTATCCGTACAAAGGCTCCGTTTCGGAAAACCTTTTTGCAAATCTGTCCAGCCAGGCATTTGTAAGAGACAAAGACTTTTTGGCATACGAATAATCGGCGTCCCCGGGACAACATTCGTCCAGAGCCATCATTATATCGGCACCAATAGTCCTCTGTGTATCAACATTGTTCTCAGGAGTGAAAATGTGACGGGAACCGTCTATATGCGAAGCGAAAGTACAACCTTCCGGCGTTAATTTTCTTATTGGAGTAAGAGAAAAAATCTGGAACCCGCCACTGTCGGTAAGGATAGGCCGGTCCCAAGACTCGAATTTATGCAGGCCGCCGGCTTTTCTCAGAATATCCAGACCGGGACGGAGATAAAGGTGATATGTATTGCCCAATATTATTTCGGCGCCTATATCTTCCTTCAACGATTTATGATATACGCCTTTGACAGAACCAACCGTCCCGACAGGCATGAATATGGGAGTATGTATGTCACCATGGTTCGTATGAATGATTCCGCATCTGGCTTCCGACTGCAGATCGGACGACGTTACATCGAATTTCATCAATAATGCTCGTTTAAGTCTTCAAAGATATAAAAATTCGGTCGAAAACTTGTACATTTGCATTACTAACCAAGTATTTTTAATCCGAAACAATATGAAAAATCACGCAATCTCGTTCAGATTGATTCTAATGAATTTCCTGCAATATGCCATCTGGGGTGCATATCTCATATCGATGGGCAGTTACTTGAACAGCATAGGATCTCTTGACAAGGCGGGCATATTCTATGCAATGCAGGGTATTGTCTCCATTTTCATGCCGGCACTTATCGGCATAATAGCGGACAAATTCATTCCTGCGCAAAAAGTATTGAGCCTGTGTCATGCCCTGGCCGGAATCTTCATGATAGCTACAAGCTGGTATGCCACCGTTTGTACCGGCATTTATAATATCAACCAAGATCCGGCCGTGGTTCCGATATGGAATCTGTTCACATTATATTCCATAAGCGTAGCTTTTTATATGCCGACAATCGCCCTTTCCAATTCGGTTGCATTTACAGCTTTGGGGAAAGAAGGCAAGGACACCGTCAAGGCTTTCCCTCCGATAAGGGTTTTCGGTACCATCGGTTTCATCTGCAGCATGCTTTTCGTAAATTATATGACAGACGGAAAAGGCGAACAATACCAGCAAACCTACAACCAATTCCTTACTTCGGGAATTCTCGGAATCATATTGGCCATATATTCGCTTACATTGCCTGATTGCCCGATAAAGAAGAATAAAGAAGTCAAGAGTTTCATGGAAGCAAGCGGTCTCAAAGCTTTCACACTTTTCAAAAGCAGACAGATGGCAATATTTTTCATTTTCTCCATGCTGTTGGGAGTAGCTCTTCAAATAACAAATACATATGCCAATCCGTTTATTACAAGTTTCAAGAACAGTTCCGATCTTGCGATAGCCAATTCATACGGGGCACAAAACGCCAACGCGCTGATTTCCATTTCACAGCTTTCCGAAACATTGTGCATACTGCTTATACCGTTTTTCCTCAAGAAATTCGGGATAAAGAAAGTCATGCTGATCTCAATGTTCGCATGGGTTTTCCGTTTCGGTTTATTCGGTGCCGGAAACCCCGGTCCCGGAGTCTGGATGTTCATACTGTCCATGATAATATACGGGGTCGCATTCGACTTCTTCAACATATCCGGGTCGCTTTATGTAAATGAAAAGACAACTGAAGACATACGTTCAAGCGCACAAGGACTTTTCATGCTTATGACAAACGGATTCGGGGCGACGATAGGTACATTATCGGCACAGCAGATAGTAAACCGTCTTGTAGTCCACGCATCCAATCCTGACTGGAGTGCTGCATGGTATATATTCGCAGGATACGCATTGGTAGTCGCCATCCTGTTCATGATCCTGTTCAAGGACCCGATGAAAGAGAAATTATCAGGAGCTGCAAAAGCCTGAAGAGTCAGTTTTTAAGATCAAGTTTTCGCAGCAGTGCGTCGGGATCCGGGGAATGGCCCCTGAACCTCTCATAGAGTAAAGACTCGTCTTCGGACGAGCCTTTTTCCAATATACAGGTTCTGAACCTGTCGGCTACTTCACGGTTGAACACGCCTTTTTCTTTGAAAAGCGAAAAAGCATCCGCTTCAAGGACCTCGGCCCATTTATAAGAATAATATCCTGCAGAATATCCACCGGAAAATATATGTCCGAAAGACGGACATATCGCAGTTCCGGCAAGCACTGGAAGGACTTCAAATCTATCAAGTATTTTATGTTCGAACGAAACGGGGTCTTCTTCAGGCAACCGGGTCAAGGTATGCCAGGCCATATCTATGACACAGAATTTCAACTGACGGACCTGCAGATATCCGGACAGGAAGTTCCTGGAAGCCGATATCCGTTTTATTTCATTATCCGGAAGAACATCCCCAGTCCTGTAGTCTTTTGCAAAAGAATGCAGATATGATGGTTCAAAAGCCCAGTTTTCCATCAGTTGTGAAGGCAACTCGACAAAATCCCTGGCGACATTTGTACCACACAGGGAAGGATACCGGCCCTTTGATAGAATTCCGTGGAGAGAATGCCCGAATTCATGCAGAATCGTTGTAAATTCATAAAAAGTCAAAAGGGCCGGAGCATCATCCGCAGGCTTGCTTACATTGGTAACAATGCTTATGAACGGTCTGAAATCCTCCCCCCCACGCATATACTGGCCTCTGAATTCGGTCATCCAAGCTCCTCCTTTTTTCCCTTCCCTGGGGAAAAAATCAACATAAAACAAGGCCAGATGGACACCTGACTTATCTTTGACATCGAAAACCCTTACATCCTTGTTGTATACGGGAATGTCATGTCTCTCGTCGAAAGACACGCCATAAAGTGTACCGGCAAGTTTGAAAACGGCGGCAAGACATTCATTCAGTTCAAAATAAGGTTTCAGGGCTTCTTCATCCACAGAATATTCCGCACGACGGTAACGTTCCGACCAATACGGAAAATCCCATGGCTGTAAACCGTTATCGGAGAAGCCATTTGACTTTGCGTATTTTAGCACCTCTTCAACTTCCCTTTTTGCGGCCGGCAACGAAGGCTCCATCAAATCATCAATGAATTTTTCAACTGTAATCCTCTTTTTCGCCATACGGTTATCAAGAGCATAATCGGCATAAGTTTCATATCCGAGCAAACGTGAGGATTTCATTCTCAGATCGGCAATCTGTTTGATTATACCATTGTTATCATATTCTCCGGAAGATGCTCTGGTGTTATATGCCATATAAAGTTTTTCCCGGAGATCCCTCCTGTCGCTGAATTTCATAAAAGAATCGTAACTCGTGCGGTCAAGTGTTATATCCCATCCTTCATGTCCGGCATCCGAAGCAGACTGGTGCGCGGAATCCCTCACGGATTCGGGAAGACCTTCCAACTCCGATTCGTCGGCAATATGCAACCTGTAAGATTTTGTCGCATCAAGAACATTCTGGCTGAATTTCAATTCAAGCAACGAAAGGCGTTCTCGATATGACGCGAACAATTTTTTACCATCATCATCAAGACCGGCCCCGTTCCTTAAAAAGTCTTTGTAGGTATTCTCCAGAAGCCTTTTCTGATCGGCAGCAAGATCCAAGGAATCCATTGAAGAATATACTGCCCTGCATCTCTTGAAAAGTCTTTCATTATGATTCAGATACATTTCATATTCTGTAATCATGGGGGAAACCTTTTCGGCTATACTCTCCATTTCCTGATTCGAATCGGCTTCCAGGATATTGAAAAACAAGCCTTCTATATCTGCCAGCGTTCGACCGCTGTACTCCAAAGCCTCGACAGTGTTTTCAAATGTCGGTTCGGAAGTATTTGATGCAATATTATCGATTTCCGATCTTGCACACTTTATTGCTTCCCCGAAAGCGGGAAGATAATGTTCAGTCTTTATTCTGTCAAATCCGGGAGCACCGAAAGGCGCATCCGATTTTTCAAGCAACGGATTATAATGATTCATAATATTTATTCGTTTTTTGATTTCTTATGCAAATTTAACAATTTACCTACGTTTGATTGGCAAAAGGCTGAAAGTTTTCCCGATATTGGAAATACGGCTCGGAAAACGAAAATACTTTATATCGAAACAGCGGAACTCATCATGTTTTCCCACACGATGATACGAAGTGGAGAATTCGGGATTGAAGCCCATCTGGACAAGATCGTTGAAATCCACCGAATCCATTCCCTGCCTGAGGATACTTTCCAATATGGTGTAATTTTTCAAAAGCGAACCTATGATTTTATTCTTCACAGCCTGCTGCCGTCTATGCAATTTGTAATTATATCTGTTCTTGCACTTTTCGCAACAGAATTTTTTGTCATTGCGACCGTAATTGATGATGTTGCCGCATTCAAGGCATCTGGTTTCATTTTCTTTGTCTTCAATAGAGTACATGGCGTTCGATTAACATTCACGGATAAAATTCCGAATACATCATATAAAAGACAAGAAATCTTAAAATACATTGCATTAATTATGCGTTTATTAAAAAACCAGGAATTCCAGTCCGGCTGCCGATGCCTAAATAAAAAAATTATAATATAATATTACGGCTCTCCGGCGAAGACGTTTTTTTCGATTTAAGTAAAAAAACATCAATTATTATAACAATCACACAATAAGAGGCCCGGTACAAGATACGAAGCCATTATTTTCAATTCAAAACACTTCCTTTGTTCCGGCATCCAGCAGGTACTACTGCCGGATGAATACAATAAAAATTCTAATTCATATGGAACAAATCAACAAAATCGAATTGAGAGGAAACGTGGGAAACGTGCATCTTCAGAACACAGGGGACAAAGTGGCCATCAGGTTCTCATTGGCTACGAATTATTTTTACAAAGGGAAAAACGGGGAAGCTGTAATCGAAACTACATGGCACAACATCACAGCTTGGGAAAGCAAGAATATGCCCGACTTTAATTCCATAACAAAAGGGACTACCGTCCATGTATACGGAAGGCTGAAATCTTCCAAATATAAAGCTGCAGACGGGACTGAAAGGCAATCTTATGAGGTCATATCAAACAGGATAGTCCTTGAAGAGGGACCCGCTCAAGACCAGTTTTGATTGCCGGTTTATTAATGTGTGGAAATGGGCGGAACAACTTTCCGCCCGGATTTTCTATCGGTAATGGATACAAGAAGAATATTATTATTACTAATAGCCTTGTCGTTCTTGTTCGGATGCACTTCAACCCGCAAAATCGGATACATGAAACGAAATGAATTGGAAGCGGGAATTGAAGCATCCGGCAAAAACGACATAAAGGAACAGGCATTTGAAAATACCCCTATACGGGATACTATGGAGGTCACAGATATCGATGGTCACAAAATGATGATCATGAATGCAGTTAAAAACAAGAACGGGGAAATGGTAGCCACAGATGTAATAAAAGCGGCAAAAGTCACAGCTGAATTCAGAAACGCTGCAGAAAGAAACGGATATGTGGATCTGTCGTTCAGGATAACCGTTCCCCGTAAAATGACAAATAGCGATTGGCAGTTGAGATTATATCCCGAACTGTTCATACAAGAAGACAGCATAAGTCTTGATCCGGTACTGATAACAGGTACGAAATACAGAAAAGAACAACTCAGGGGCTACCAGCAATATGAAAGGTTTCTCAAATCGATAATCTCTGATTCGACAAGATTCATAAATGCATTTCAACTTGAAATATTCATAAGAAGGAATATACCAGCGTTGTATAATTTCAAAACAGACTCTTCCTGTGTTTCCGACAAGCATTTTAATTCAATATACGGTATAACAGAACAAAGAGCCGTAAAACATTACACTAATCACTTCAGGGTAAGAGAAAATGAAAAAAGGAAAGCAAAAAAGCACGAGAAATACTGCAAATACGTAAAAGTTCCGATAACATCGTCGAAACTTAAGCTCGATACGGTCATACGGGACGAAAAGGGTAATTTCATATACGATTATATACAAACAATTAAAACAAGGCCGAAAATGAAAAAAGCCGAAATAAAATTGAAAGGGGAAATATTCGAAACGGATAAAAAAATTTATTCTATTCCGGAAAGCCGGCCCGTAACTTTCTACATCAGTTCTATCAGTACACTTTCGGATCAAAAAGAAAAATATACTGAGAAAATAATCACCAGGAAAGCGGAAGCAAATACCGCTTGCTATATATATTTCGAACCTTCCTCTTCCGACATAGAAGCTGGAATCGAAGAAAACAAAAGTGAAATAGATAGGATTAAATCCAATCTGCGATGTTTGATGGACAATAAGTTATACGACATGGACTCTATCATCGTCACAGCTTCCTGTTCTCCGGAAGGAAATGCAGGTTCAAACAAAATACTGGCTCAGAAAAGAGCTGAAGCAGTATCAGCATATTTTCAAAACTATATCAAGAGTTATTCCGATTCGGCTGAAAATGCAAGAGGTTTTTCAATAAACGTAAAAGGAAAGGTTGAACCTGCGGTATATAAAACTACGAATATAGAATTCATCGCCAGAAGCAATCCGGAGAACTGGAATATGCTTGACAAATTCATAGAACAAGATACTGTCATGTCAAAAAAAGAAAAAAGCGATTATATGTTGACTTCTTCAATCGTGGCTTCCGATGCAAGAGAGAAAGTCCTCAGGAAAAAGCAATACTACAAACACATCAGAACAGTTTTGTATCCCAGATTGAGAATAGTGGGATTCGATTTTTATCTTCACAGGAAAGGGATGTCAAAAGACACTGTTCACACTACCGTACCGGATTCGATATATGCAAAAGGTGTAAATGCACTTTCCATGATGGACTACAAGACAGCCTTAACCCTCCTCAGACCATACGGAGACTATAACACAGCCATAGCATATTGTGCACTGAATTACAATGCAAGCGCCCTTTCAATCCTTGAAAAGCTAAACAAAACGGCTAAAGTGAATTACCTGATGGCCATAATATACAGTCGGGACGGAAACGATGACGCCGCGTTAAAAAGCTACAGGAGTGCATGCAGACAAAACAAGAATTTTATTTACAGAGGCAATCTGGATCCGGAAATCACGGTATTGATAAAAAAATACAGATTAAACAACAATAACTAAAACAATCATTAATAATAACAGAACTGCAAATATTCACATCATGAAAACCAACATACTAATAATCATATCCTTATTTATCATTATTGCATCCGGATGCAACAAAATCACCCCTGAGCCAGTAATAAGACAAACGAAAAAGGCGACAGTAAACATAAACATTTCTAATAACGCATATTGCACCAAGGGCACGGATATCAGCCAGGAGAAGACTATTTCCAGTCTCCAGGTATTCGTATTCAGAATCGGCGGCAGCCTTGACATAAGCGGGAAGTCAGAAACAAGTTCCATAAATCTAAGTTGCACGACTGGTGATAAAACAATATATGCACTTGTAAATGCTCCCGATCTGAATGTTTCGACAGAGGCTGAATTCTTATCTTCATACAGCAGTCTCAGCGAAAATGATCCTGAGAAAAGTTTTATAATGATAGGAAGTACAAATAGCAGCATAACAGCAAATACGACATTGGAAATAGATGTAAAGCGGATATCATCAAGGGTCGTGATAAAGAAAATAGAGACATCGTTTACTTCCGCCGTATATAAGACAACGCCATTTACAATAAAGAAAATCTATCTTATCAATGTAGCCGCCGACTATCAATATTCAGTGCCCGCACCTCCCACCAAATGGCTTAACAAAATGAAAAATGACAATGAAGCCCCTTCTCTTACTTCCGAGACAATAAATCAAAAAATCGAAAATGGAAACAGTTACACTGTCCCCCATTACTTCTATGCATACCCTAATCCGACTTTGGAAGACAATTCAGATCCGAAATGGACTGCCAGGCATACAAGACTTGTAATAGAAGCGACTCTGGGTGATGTAACGTACTATTACCCGGTAACCCTTCCCGAAATGGAGTGCAATAAAAGTTACGAAATAACAAATCTTACGATTACCAGGCCGGGATCCGCGAACCCTGACAAACCGGTTATATTTTATGACAACGATTTTTCCATAAAAATCACGGACTGGGCAAAACAGGATATCTCGGATACAATATAGAATGATCAAAATGCCGGAAAAAATGAGACAATCCATATTGATTTTCTTGATGATTGCAGTTACAGCCTGTTCCGTAAAAGAAGCCAGATGGGACTGTAAATGCAGATTGACCGTGGATTTGTCTCAAAGTCATTATGATCCAAGAAAAGATATGACCATTCTGATTTGTGAAAACGGAGTCATATTCGAAGAAAAGATCAATGCGGGACAAACCGGAAGCAAATTAAGAAAACAGATTCAAAAAGGGGACGTGACGGTATCCGCTATCATGAGTCCGGAGAATTATTCGATAATGACCGACAGACTTATACTTTCGGAAGGCGATGATGCAGACAGTCTGTGGATGTATTCCAAAAAGGTAAAAGCCACTGGCGAGACAGCTTGCGACACTGTCATCTTACGCAAGGAGTATTGCGCAATGACTTTGGTTCCTATATGGGATAATCCGGAGATCTATCCGTACGACATCGAAATTGAAGGCAATGTAATCGGTATTTCCATTACGGATCTGACACCTGTGAAAGGGCAATTCAGATACAGGCCTGTCAGAAACGGGGATAATACTTTCACCGCCAATATACCAAGACAGACAGACGGCTCTCTGGCAGTGAATTTCTATGACAGGCTGTCAGGAAAATGCATCCGTAAAATGCCTATAGGACTTTACATGGAAAAAGCAGGATACGACTGGAATAAAGAAAATCTGGATGACATATACCTGGATATGGATTCATCGTATATGACCATCAATGTAACAATACAGAATTGGGAAACAGGGCAGCTTATAGAAAAAAAGATATGAAAACGAAATGCAATGATATTATCACAGGAATACTCATAGAGACGGCAATACTTATGATCATAGGAAGCTGCAGGACAGAAAAAGACATAATAAAATTATCGGATACAAGCGGTAATGAAAAATATGAGATATTTTTTGATATCATTCGGAAAGGAGAATCCATGATAAATGTAAAAAATAACAATGGCGCATTTGAAAATAAGATTTCAGGAATAATGCTGGCAGCTTATGGAAGCGATGGGAAACTGGATGCCGACGGTTATTTTACCGATGTTTCGAATATCGGACTTTCTCTTTCAGGAAATGATAATCACGACATATACGCTTTGGCAAACACGGGAAAAACGGATCCTCCCATATCCGAAGCTCTAATGAAGGAATATCTTTACAAAATAGATTCCTGTACTGAAATCTACGAAAAGGGAATACCGATGTACGGAATGGTCGAAGGACTGAATCCGGAAAAACAAACAAGGGCGGCGATAGAAATGACAAGACTTTTCGCCAAAGTAAATGTCTCTGTTGACTGGAAAGGGTTAGTTCCGAAAGGATACACGGAAGGAACTCCTGTCTTATCCGAAATAAATATGAAGGTGGTACAATGCAATTCCCGGCTATATCCCTTTTCAGGGAACTGCAGCAAAGCCAGTATGGAAAGCGACATTATCAACGGACAGGAACGGAAAGCAAACGACAATGGAGAATGCATCTTTTTCGTTCCGGAAAACAGTCAGGGTTGTCTTATGTCGGGAAACACGGATCCATGGATAAAGACACCTGAAGGACTTTCAAAATTCGGGAATAAAGGTAAATCAAGCTTATGTACTTATATAGAAATAGCTTGCAGACATTCAGACAGCATATTCGGAGCCGGAGGAACTCTCTTATACAGATTTTATATAGGCAAAGACAACACTGAAGATTTCAGTGTTGAGAAGAATTGCATATACAACGTAACGTTGTCATTGACAAGAAAAGGCGTGAATATAACCGGTAATTGGAAAGTAACGAAAGAGAATGATTGGAACGATTCCAGAAAATTATGTTTTACTAACGGACCTTATTCAGTCAGGGTAAACGGAATAGCCACAGTAATGAATATATTTTACGGGTTCGGGCAAACCGGCAGGAAAGGAATGAAAGATGATGGTGCGGGATGGTTTCTGACCGTAGATGAAAATAAAGCAGATTCCGCAGGACTGATGTTGAAATATGAAGCATCAAAAGATGTAATATACGCAACCGCATCATCATTAAAAGCTATCGGTATGAAAATTCCCGTCAGAATAGAAACATTCGACAATCAGATATATGACGAATCAACCATCGGAATAATTCCTGAAGAAGATTTATTGATTTTCTGGAACAAAGCGATAGAATACATTGCCCAAAAAGGAAAACTGGGCGTTCATGGTCTGTTCGGAAACGCCAAAGCATCATTTCATTTGAAAGACGATGGAAGTTCGAAGATCCTCAGAATAACAGATAACGGAGACAATTCCTGCACAGTATCTTCAATAAACTCAGGCACTGCTACCATATGTATAAGAAGTACTTACGGACAGTCATGCGATGTCCCGGTACATATCAGAAAACCGGAGCTCTCTTTTGATCAATCATCCGTAAACTTGCGTGTTGACGGGGAGACCTCATCTTTCAGTTTTGCATATCACGACAAAAACGGCGGGATTATCAAAAGAAGTAATACCGAATGCAATGGAGGATATTTCGATGCGACGCTTTTTGATGAATGCCTTTCATTAAGATCCACTGTGACTGCCGCAAAAGACAGCGAAACAGGTAAGAACAAAAGCACAGGTTATTATGAAGTCGAGAACCGGGGAAAAATAAGGATAAAGAAATTCATGGAATCAGGAATAGCATTACCCTACCATGATGACGGTCCGGACGTTTATATTTGTACAAAAGCGGCCGGATACGAAAAAAACGGGATAAAAGCCGAATTACCTGTTTTCATAGATAATCCTTTCGGCAATTATAAGGATTCATACGATTTCGGAAAAATAGATGATTATACATTGTTGAAAGGAGTAAATCTTGACAAGGAATTCAGCGGAAAAGACAAATCCGAAATAGACAAAGTGCCGATAATCAAAGCTTCCGATACTTATATAGAACTAAAAGCCTACACGGACAACAACTGGAGTGAAAAGTGCAACTCCCTGAATCTGAAATATGCCAAGCAAGGCCGGAAAGAAAGTGCTGTAATTGCCGATCTTACAGATGCAGATTGCCATGCAGCAGGCAAAGTGAACATAAGAGCTAGTATTATGAACAGATATTCAAATGAAATCCTGACCAAAGATATCGGAACTCTTGAGATTTACATTCATATGGCTATAGGGGGCGATATAATTGAAAGCGGGACTATAGACTCGGATTTGATGTATCTGAAAATCAAAGATGAATTCGCAGGGGAATACACAAAAGTAGCTGCATTCAGGTATCTTCACAGCGAACCTATATCCAGATATACATTCGAGACAACATTTAAAGACGGATATGAGAAACATACCGAAAACGGAAATACCATGTATTACTACCACTTGAATATGGGAAGGGGTATAGGACATCCGATATACATAGTTGAAGGAAATCCCGACTATGACATAAGTATTGCGGATACCGATAATTACAGATCATCAAATCTGCCTTTGATCCGGATAAATACCGGAGACGGAATAAAAGAAAACTCGGGCATATTCTATTTCGAATACACTCCAAATGGTATATTAAGCACAGGAACCAAAGACGCAGAAGGAAAAGGTTATTATGTGATCCATTATCTGCAGGATATTTCGGCAATAAGTTCCGGCTGGCTTGATTTTGAAGGATAAAATATGACGGATGAAAAACAAAACGGTGAAAATAAAATACGGTTACTTTCTGACATGCAATCCGCACTCCCTGTGATCGGGATCTTCCCACCACCAGCGGCCGGCCCGAATATCCTCTCCAGGAAGAACAGCCCTGGTACAGGGCTGGCAACCGATACTGGGATACCCTTTATCCTGTAATTTGTTATACGGAACGCTATTGACCACGATATATTCCTTGACTTGATCTTCCGACCACATAATCAAAGGATTGAATTTAAGCACATCATCGGCGGAATCATACTCGAGCATTTCCATGGAAGACCTTGTTGAAGACTGGGTGCGGCGAAGACCGCTTATCCATAATTCCACACCTTTCAAGGCCCGCTTCAACGGTTCGACTTTACGGACATTGCAGCACAAGTGCCTCAATTCGATACTTTCATAAAAAAGATTTATTCCATGTTCGCGCACCATTTTCTGCACCTTCTCATAATCAGGGAAAAAGACCTCTATTTTGATTCCGTATCGCGTATTCGTCCTGTCTATGACATCATACGTCTCGGGGAATTGACGTCCCGTATCCAACGTAAATATACGTGCGGTTTTGTCTATACAGCATATCATATCGGTAAGGACCTGATCTTCATAACTCAGACTGGAAGAAAACGCAGTCTTGCCGGCAAAAACATTCAGAAAATATTTCAAAGCCTCCCGGGGGTCCGAATTCATGAATTCGGAATTCTTCATTCCTGCATATTCTTTTTTCTCAGACGTCGATAAAGATGCAAAATCTTTTTTCAATAAATAATCGGACATAACAAAAATCAATTTTCCGGTTTGACAATCATACCGGCACCGACAGTGTCGTTGGTTCCTTCTTCGACAAATATCAGACTGCCCATCACTCTGTTGTCGCAGTAATAATCGAATACCAGCGGATCTGCCGTCTTCAAACGGACTCTTGCGATATCGTTCATAACCAGGCTGTCGACTCCATGCACCTTATTTCTGGTGTTTATATCTATCTTGTACTCGATCTTGGTTACTATACCCAATGTCTCCTGTGCGGCATGTTTTACAATATATTTCTTCCCCGTAGTCAAAGGTGAATTCCTGAACCAGCAGACATTCAGTTCGACTTCCCTTTCGATCCCGGGCATCACGGAAAATTCCGGGACAATTACATCGCCTCTGCTTACATCTATGTCATCTTTCAAAGTAATGTCGACGGACTGGGAGGCAAAAGCTTTTTCAAGGGACTTCTCCCCCAGATATATCCCCTTGACAACTGATTTCATCCCTGAAGGCAGCACGGAAACGGAATCGCCTTCTTTAATATCTCCACCGGTAAGCCTGCCTGCATATCCCCTGAAATCGGGGAATTTATCGGAAATGGGCCTTATGACGTATTGCACCGGAAGACGCATTCTGTCGGTTCCTGAACACTTGACAGGAACAGTCTCAAGATAATCAAGGAGTGTTTTTCCGTCGTACCAAGGCATATTGGAAGACATATTGACCACATTGTCACCTAGTTTCGCGGAAATGGGTATGAAAATAACATGTCCCAGTCCCATATCGGCCGACATATCTTTGTAGTCTTCCACTATTTTGTCATACACTTCACGGGAAAAATCCACAAGATCCATCTTATTTATACAGACAACGACTTCCTTTATGGCAAGCAGCGATGCGACATAAGAATGCCTTACCGTCTGTTCCATGATACCATGTCTGGCATCGACCAGAATTACTGCAAGATCAGCCGTGGAAGCCCCGGTAACCATATTTCTGGTATACTGGATATGTCCCGGAGTATCTGCGATAATGAATTTCCTCCTGGGGGTTGCGAAATAACGATACGCGACATCGATTGTTATTCCCTGCTCTCTTTCAGCCCTTAGGCCGTCGGTAAGCAATGCAAGGTTTACTTCTTCATTTCCCCTGCTTCTGGAGGCTTCCTCAACGGCCTCCAACTGATCTTCAAAAATGGATTTGGAATCATAAAGAAGACGGCCAATAAGCGTACTCTTGCCGTCGTCCACACTTCCGGCCGTAGTAAAGCGCAGAAGTTCCATATCCAGATATCCTTTTGTATTATTCGTATTCGTATCCATATCCCACTGTTAAAAATAACCCGCTTTCTTGCGGTCTTCCATAGCTGTTTCCGAACGTTTGTCATCAGCCCTGCCACCGCGTTCAGTAATACGGGTAGCTGCAATCTCTTCTATAATCTGTTCCACGGAATGGGCTCTGGAAAGCGTAAGGCCGGTACACGTTACATCGCCTATTGTCCTGCAGCGGACTTCCTTTTCAACGACTTTCTCATCCGGTTTTCTGACAATAATGTCCGGATCGGCGGCAAGCCATTGTCCGTCCCTCAGAAAAACCTTTCTTTTATGAGTATAATAAAGACTCGGAAGATCTATGTTTTCCTGATATATATACTGCCATACATCCATTTCAGTCCAATTACTTATAGGAAAGACTCGGAAATGTTCACCGACATTCTTCCTGCCGTTGAAAATATTCCATAATTCAGGACGTTGGTTCTTAGGATTCCACTGGCCGAATTCATCCCTATGTGAGAAGATCCGTTCTTTTGCACGTGCTTTCTCTTCATCCCTCCTCGCACCTCCGATTGCCGCGTCGAATTTATATTGAGCGAGGGTATCAAGAAGCGTAACCGTCTGAAGTTTATTCCTGCTTGCATTAAAGCCTGTCTCTTCTTTGACCTTACCCTCGTTTATGGAATCCTGGACGGAACCGACTATCAGGTCTGCGTTCAACTTTTTCACAAGGGCATCACGATAGACTATCGTTTCGGGAAAATTGTGCCCGGTGTCTATGTGGACCAATGGAAAAGGAATTTTAGAAGGATAGAAAGCCTTATATGCAAGATATGTAACAACTATCGAATCTTTTCCTCCGGAAAACAGTATACATGGCTTGTCGAACTGCGCGGCGACTTCCCGCATTATATAAATCGACTCAGCCTCAAGTTCTTTGAGATGCGTCAAATGATTTTCATTCATGATTACGATTATTTCGCTTTGCAAAGATAATTATAATTTCCGAATCCGTCTAACTGAAAACCCCGGCCAGATACTTTCTGGTAAGGTCTTTTTCAGGATTTTTGAACACTTTCACGGCATCCCCGGACTCAACGATTTCTCCGAAATATATGAAAGCGGCATGATCGGCTATCCTCAATGCCTGACGCAAAGTATGGGTAACCATAATTATAGTGTACTTCTCTTTAAGTTTCACGAACAGATCCTCGATTATCTTGCTGGAAACCGGATCAAGTGCGCTCGTAGCTTCATCGGCCAGAATGAATTCGGGACGGACGGCCAGACTGCGTGCCAGACACAACCTTTGCTGCTGGCCTATCGAAAGTTTGCCAGCCGGAGAATTCAATCTGTCTTTGACCTCCTCCCATAATCCTACTTCCGTCAGATAATTCTCCACCACTTCATTCATTTGCTTTTTATTCTTGCACAAACCGTGGATCCTGCAGCCATATGCCACATTCTCGTATATGGACATCGGAAGAGGGCAAGGCCGCTGGGGCACAAGACCTATATGACGGCGGAGTTCTATCAGATCAGGACCTGAAGCCGCAAGGATATTTTTTCCGCCTATCAATATTTCACCGGAATACCTGACACCGTCAGTATCATCGATAAGACGGTTCAAAGTTTTAAGCAAAGTACTTTTCCCGCAACCGGAAGGACCTACAATACATGTTATCTTGTTATTGGGAATAACAAGATTTATATTTTTCAGGATCTGCCTGTCTTCGATGAAAAGATCAAGGTCCCTGACCGTCAATGATGATATATCGCTTTTATCCATATTGTCAATACTATAAATTGTTCTTTGAAAATCTGTTTGAGATATAACGGCCTCCGATGCTTAATATCAGCACGATCACTGTAAGGACCAAAGCCGCAGAATAAGCCCTGTCGGGAAAAGGGTCAGGCATCGTAACCCAATTGAAAATGGCAAGCGGAAGAGTAGCCGTAGGCTGTGAAAGGGATTTCGGAATCGCATCGGAAAAACCTGCGGTAAACATTACGCCGGCAGCATCTCCTATAGCTTTGCCGATCGCAAGGAGAGTAGCTGTTGCCATACCTGGAAGAGCCTGTCTGAAAATAACTTTCATCGTTTCGTATTTCGTGGCGCCCAGGGAATAAGTCGCCTCGTGGATTTCATCGGGAATGGTTTTCGCTATCTCGTCACCGGAACGGATGAGCATGGGAACCATCAGAAAAGTGGTTACAACAATTCCTCCCAGAAGGGATGCTCTCATCCCTATATAAACCATAACGGTAAAAGCAAAGGCACCGTATACGATCGAAGGAATCCCGTAAAGCACATCATAAGCCAGACGGGCTATATAAGAAAGCTTATCGGTACGTTTCCGGTAAAGCGTGATGTAAAATACAACGGGAATACTGATTATCAATGATATCACAGTAGCAGGAACCACAACCAGAAGAGAACCTACGATGGCATTCAGGAACCCGCCGTCGTCCGAAGTGTTGAAATCGGGACCGGGGACTTTCGAGATCATATTCCAGGAAATGGAACCAAGGCCTTTGCTGAAGATTGTCCATATGATAGTAACGACGAAAACGAGAACCAGAAAAACGGAGATATACATAACCGTTTTCATAATGAACTCTTCTATATATTTTTTGTTCCTGTTATTCATTGTTTCTTTGTATCCTGTATAATATTATTCTTGACAACACATTGAAAATAACGACTATTACCAGAAGAATAAGGGCGGCGAACATGATTGCCGATTCATAAAGCGGTATTGATGACATCTCTCCGTAATTGTTGCCTATGAGAGCCGGAAGAGGATAGAATCCCTGCATAAGGCTACGGGGTATTTTAGGGATACTGCCGCAAACCATCATGACCGCGATTGTCTCCCCTACCGCTTTTGACAAAGCCAGAACGACAGCTGCGAGAATTCCGGGAAGGGATTTTTTCAAAACCACGTGCTTCGTCGTCTGCCACCTGGTAGCTCCCAATGATGTAGAAGCATCTTTCAGGTCTTTCGGAACAGTGGAAAAAATTTCCACGAAAAGACTTACCAATATCGGCAGCACCATTACGCAAAGCACAAGTGATGCTGTCATTAGGGAATATCCGAATATCGGAATCAGTATAAGTATACCCCATATTCCATAAACGACGGAAGGCATAGCGGCAAGAATATCCAAAGAAGGGAACACTATTTTTTTTATCATCTTTTTCGAATATTCGGTAAGATAAATCGCAGTAAACAAAGACAAGGGCACTGCAATAATCATTGAAATCACTGTAACATAAACGGATCCCGCTATAAAAGGAAGAAAGCCGAAAATGTTTTTCGAAGGTTTCCATTCCCGTGAAGAAAGCAGCCCCCATAACGTATTATGCTCCAGGAGTGGTACTGATTTATACAACAGCCCCAGAATTATCGCAATCAGCAAAAAGAATGAACATACGGTAAAAAGGAACATGAATACGGAAGAAGCCTTTTCCTTATATATGCGACGCCGGTTCCATGACTTGAAAAAGAACGACGGAAGCAGGAAAGACAATACCAAAACAATGATTCCGAGAAAGACCACAACGGAAAGATTCGTATTGTTGCTTTTCATATCCTTTTCCGAAGACCTTACAGCATGTTTAATAAAATGCATCTGCTCGGAAACAGTTTTGGAAGGAGTTTTAACATACCCGGCAGGTATGTTAAGCTTCTGCCCTTCTTTCAGGATATATCGTATGAAAGCTACCGAAGCCGAATCTTTGGGAATTCCCTCTGAGACAAAATACAGATTTCGGGAAGGAGGAGAAGGATATCTTCCGGTTTCGATTGCCTTGACAATATCCTCTTTACGCCTGTAAAACATCTCATTGGATTCCACGGTACCGTCTCCGTTCACATCTACCGGAAAAATTGTAAGATGATTCGGCGGCAAATGTGTCTCGGGATCATATGCATAAGCGATATTGTTGAAGCCCAGCCCGTAAATATCATTCTCAACAGCATTGGCTATTCCCGGATCACCGTATATCGCAGTGCCCTTTAGATCTTCCTGCTTGGCACCGAAGAATGAAGCCCATGTCTGCGCCGCACCGCAAGCATCGGAACGGGTATATACATGCAGAGGTGTCTTGTCATCGATACCAAGAAGTTCCCCCCACGTCTTGCAATCCATGGAAGTCCAGGCTTTTCCGGCCATTTCCGGGGTTATGCCTTTCGCCATTATCACAGGAAGCAGAGGATTGCCGGAATTTACAGTAGGAACCACGGCATCCCTTCCTACGACAAAAGCTACGGCCCCTTTTTCCGTTTCTTCGGGATGGAGTTCCCTTGAAAGCATGCCGAAATTCACCATCCCGTTCATTACATCCGTCATTCCCTTTCCGGCACCGCCGGCGGAAACGGAAATCCGGACTCCTGGATTTTGGATTTGAAAATCATTAGCCCATTTTACAGCAAGAGGATACAATGCGAAGGCTCCGGAAACGGATACTTCACCTTTCAGATGTTTGCCGTCATCACTCTTCTTCTTTCCTGTCGAACACGATTCCGCGACTCCGAACAATGTCAAAAACAAAAAGAAAATTAACGGTAATTTTGATTTAAAGGTCATAGATGTTTCAGTACGGTCAAAGAAATTACAGAATCCAAAGATAATAAAAAAAATCCCGGTTATTTCATCCGCTTTTCTTTCAAGGACAAACTCAAGGAATCGGTTATAGACTTATAACCGGCATATACGGAATCGAATGCCGCTCTGTTTTCTTCTTTCAAAGGTGCTGCCGGAGGAGAGATGAAAGACAACGGGTTCAGCGGAGAACCGTTTTTCCATATACGGAAATCCAAATGGGGGCCAGTGCTTCTGCCTGTCGAACCGACATAGCCGATCACTTGCCCCTGAGTGACCCTTTTCCCCGATCTTATGCCTTTTCCGTATCGGGACAAATGCATATACGCCGTGGTATATACGGAATTATGCCTGATTTTCACCATATTTCCTCCTGCTCCGCTCCATGCCGCCTTGAGGACCGTGCCGTCGCCGACAGCAACAACAGGCGTTCCCCTCGGTGCTGCATAATCGACTCCTGTATGGGGACAAACGACTCCTGTAACAGGATTTCTCCTTGCAAAAGAAAAACGGGAGCTTACTCTGGAATACTTAAGCGGTGCCTTCAGGAAAGATTTTCTCAGGCTTCTTCCTGAAGCATCCCAATAAAAACTCTCATTTTCATCACGATCGAACCTTATGGCAGGATAATCTTTTCCGTTATGAGAAAAAACGGCATAATAGATAGTATCGATGGATATCACCTCACCGGAGCACACTCGTCTTTTGTATAAAACCCGGAAACGGTCATTCGGCTGCAACCCGAAGAAATCAACCGTCCACGCATATATCTCTGACAAATCCAATATAAGTGAAGGAGTGGCTCCGGCGGAAATCATATCGTTCCACAAAGAAGAATGTATGGCGACATCGGTATAAGCTAATTGTTCATCAACAGTCTTGGAAACAACATGGACATCGAAAGGCATGTAACACTTGAAAACCAGAGTATGCACCTTATCCTCGGAATAAAGAAAATATTTCAGGGAATCATTGGAAGAATAAGCCTGCCATCCGTTTCCGGCCTTCAGTGAAGCCATATCGGCAACTGTATCCCCGGCAGAAATCAAAGAACCGATATCCTTATAAGAAAGTCCCAATCCTGACAATATTCCCGACAAAGATTCTCCATTTACAACTCTTCCTTCCGACATATCCAATGAATCCGTATCGAATCCCCAGCAGGATCCGGTACAAACCGGCTCCGATACCGGATTATTTTTACGTGAACAACTGAAAATGATTGAGACCGATAATAATATTACCGTAATTCCTGTGACACTACTTAAAAAGGACTTGTACATGGTCAAATATAATAATTTCTTTTGTAAATTTGCGAACTCTATTCATTGTAGTCATTGTAGTTTTATTATGAACAAGACAGGAAATTACGAATTCACAATAATCGTTCCCGTTTTCAACGAGGAAGACAACATCGACAGTTTGGTAGAAGTCTTGTCTGGATTTCTGCCACATTGTATCAGAAAGGCCTGTGTCCTTTTCGTAGACGATGGTTCATCAGATTCAAGTCTTTCTAAAATCAAAGCGGCTTGTGAAGCCTCACAGGACCTATACTATATAAGTTTCAAAAAAAATTCCGGACTCAGCACGGCTTTAAAAGCCGGGATAGACTTTACTGAATCGGAATATGCGGGATATATGGATGCCGATATGCAGACTGCTCCCGATGATTTCAATCTCCTGCTTGAAGACATAGACGGATATTCCATGGTAACCGGATTCAGGGCGGACAGAAAGGACTCGTTTTTCAAAAAGATACAATCCAAAATAGCAAACGGATTCAGAAGAATGATGACTCATGACGGAGCGATAGATACGGGATGTCCCCTTAAGGTTTTCCATTCGGATGTTGCCAAACGTATTCCGCTGTTCAAAGGTCTTCACAGATTTCTGCCGGCTATGGTTTTGCTTCAGGAAGGAGGTACATACAAGCAAGTCCCGGTAAGACACTTTCCAAGAAAAGCAGGGACATCCAAATATCACATATGGAACAGACTTTGGGGACCGTTTTCCGATTGCTTTGCATACCGGTGGATGAAATCGAGGTATATTAATTACTCTATCAAAGATTCGGACACCGATTAGACGAAGCTAAAACCTACCTCAGCATAATGTTGAAATATAACTGGATAATATATGCCATAGGCTTTCTGGCACAAGGATTCTTTTCCGCCAGGATTTTATCCCAATGGTACAAATCCGAAAAGGCGAAAGCATTGGTATCGCCTTTGAGTTACTGGATATTCAGCCTTGCCGGCTCATACCTGATGTTTGTCTACGGATGGTGCAGAGACGATTTCTCAATCATTCTGGGACAGTTGATTTCATATTATATATATATATGGAATCTCAACGTAAAGGGCTTATGGCATAAACTAAACATACTGATACGGATCATTCTTGTAGCAACACCCGTAGCGGCTCTTGTCATGGTATTTAACGATGCAGCAAGCTTTCTCGACAGTTTTCTCAAGAACGACAATATTCCTTTGGGCCTTGTGATTTTCGGCTCTTTCGGACAAGTGGTATTCACTCTGAGATTCGTATACCAATTGCTGTATTCGCATAAGAAGAAAGAATCAGCACTACCTATCGGATTCTGGCTTATCAGTCTGCTGGGATCCGGTATAATCATAACATACGGAATCATAAGAAAAGATCCGGTACTCATTCTGGGCCAGTCTTTCGGATTCGTCGTATATGTCAGGAATGTAGTAATAGGAACAAGGGCAAACAAAAGAGAAACGAAGGTATGAGAAACATAATCAAGAAACATCCGTTGGCATCCACATTGATATTCGTGACTTTGTGCCTTCTGCCGCTGATGACATCAAGGGATTTCACTCCTATGAATGAACTGAGGTATCTCGGCATTGCAGATGAAGCCCTTCAAAAGGGAGAAATCTTCGCTTTTACAAGCCACGGTACTCCATATGCCGACAAACCGCCTCTATATCTCTGGCTGGTAATGCTGCTGAAAACAATATTCGGAAAACACTGCATTTTCCCTCTCACACTTCTTTCCTTCATACCTTCCTTGATAATGGTGGCCGTAATGGACAAATGGTTAAGATTGGGAGCGGCCGAGAAAGGAAAGACAGTTGACCCACTCACAAGAATATCGGCAGCACTCATGCTTTTTACATCCGGAATGTTTTTCGGCACCTGCATCTTTCTGAGAATGGATCCAATGATGGCAATGTTCATAATGCTATCGCTTTTTTCATTCTACAAAGCGTACAAAGGAATCGGGAATGTGAAGCTCCAGAAGACAATGTTTCCGATATGGCTGTTCCTGGCTTTATTCACAAAGGGCCCGATCGGACTCCTGATGCCTCTGATATCCGTACTGTGCTTCCTGATTGTAAGACACCAAAGCAAGGAGATAAAAGAATATCTCGGTCTGCGCACTTTCGCCATATTGGCCGGACTGTGCCTGATCTGGCTTGCGGGGGTATATATAGAAGGAGGTGCCGATTATCTGTACAATCTTACCATACACCAGACCATGGGCAGGGCTTTCAATGCATTTGCGCATAAAAAACCTTTCTATTTTTATTTCGTAGCCATATTTGTAAACCTGCTGCCATACTTCCTTATCCTCATACCGATAATAATAGAGGCCCTTTTCAAGAAGAAAGAAGGACAGGACCGTACGGATGCCGAAGCAATGTTCCTCTGCACCATATGCTGCACATTTTTAATGCTCTCTTCATTCAGCTCAAAACTACCGATCTATCTTCTTCCCATAGTACCTTTCCTTGTTTATTGCGTTCCTCTTGAAGTCATGAGGAGAGGCTGGGGAAAATGGATGGGCACTTGTCTTGTAGCAACAATTTTCATTTTCATATTGATAGGATCGGGCGGGATTTTCGTTATGAAACACCCCGGACATTTCGGGTTCATGGAAACTTTGTCAAAAGAATACCCGTTTATAAATTCCCAATTGATATTATACGGATTCATGATAATATTGGCAGCCGGAATATTGGCATTGGCTACTTTCATTTCAAACAAATCGACTCAAAAGTCTATAATATACCTTGCGTCGGGGATTCTTCTTTTCGTATATTCGTGCTCGTTTGAAATCAAACTCATCAACCCTTATATAGGGTATGGAGCAATATGCAAAGAAATTCCGGAAACGACTGAAGTATCCGCACTGTTCATGAGCAGACCTGAAAACATGAGCGTATATCTTAACAGGGAAATAACCAACTATGACAAAGACGTAAATTCGTTTTTGTCTTCGGAACAACAGTACCATGCAAGGGAAGGGAAAAACAAGGCTCTGATAATCACTACCACAAGAATCGGCCAATACCCGGAACTATCCCGCTTCATAAAAGAAAAGGGCCTTGCAGATATATCCGAAGGCCCCTATACCGTTATTTTTTATTGATTCAGGCTAACAAAGAGGATTCTTGTCGGATTTATACCATTGCACGAACCGTAATATGCCTTCCTCCAACCCGACTTTAGGTTTGTATCCGTAATCCGCTTCCAGTTTCGAAGTATCGGCATATGTCTGATAGACATCTCCGGGCTGCATAGGCATGAATATCTTTTCGGCGCTTTTACCCAATGAAGACTCAAGGACCGATATGAAATCCATAAGCTTTACAGGGTGGCCGCAACCTATATTATAGATTCTGTACGGAACGCCGTTCGTACATGAATATGCAACGGGATCCGAATCCAGGACACGCAACGTACCTTCTACGATATCCTCTATATATGTAAAATCACGAAGCATATCCCCGTTATTGAATACTTTTATCGGCTTACCTGATGAAATGGCGTCGGCAAACAGGAAGGGAGACATATCAGGACGTCCCCAAGGTCCGTATACCGTAAAATAACGCATTCCGGTTACGGCAAAGCCATAGAGTTTTGCGTAAGCATGAGCCATCAATTCATCGGATTTCTTGCTTGCGGCATACAAACTCACCGGAGTATCCACCTTGTCATCTTCACTGTATGGAACTTTTTCATTCAGACCGTACACAGAACTTGAAGAAGCGAATACAAGATGCTTTACACCGTAATTCCTGCAACATTCCAACACGTTCAGGAATCCGGCAAGATTACTTTGAAGATAAGAATATGGATTAGAAATCGAATATCGGACTCCTGCCTGTGCGGCAAGATTCACGACTTTATCAAATTTTCCGTCAGCAAACAGTTTTTCCATAGCGGCTCTGTCGTCTATTGCCATTTTCACGAAACGGCAATTCGGGAAATAACCGCTTGAAGTATAACTATCAGAAATAAAAGGCTTTTCGAATCCGGATTCCGATAACCTTCCGTATTTTATACGGATATCATAATAATCGTTAAGATTATCTATTCCTACGACATCATCCCCCCTTGAAGCGAGCAGATGCATCACACGGCTTCCGATGAAACCGGCGGCTCCCGTAACCAACACTTTCATTGTGCTATCTTGTCTAACGCCTCGGACAGACCCGATGCAGCCTGCTTTACAGCTGAAGTCACACTTGACCTGGCTATTCCCAACCTGATATCAAGATCGGAAGGATTGATGCTTTTGATCGTACGGTAAAAAGAACGGGCCCAATAATTCCTGAGTCCTATGCCGCCGCTGGCGCCTCTTTTTTCCCAGTATTTCAATATTTTCTTATCCGATTCCCTGAAAAACACATAATAATAAGTACCGATATCCGTGCCCTTGTCAAGTTCGCAAGCTACAACGACCAGTCCGATACCATCTCCCGAGACATCGAGTCTGTCTATTTCGGACTGCAGCAGATCCTCAGTGAACGATCCACGGCCGGAAGCATGAAGTTCCGAAGGATCTATCTTGGCATTCCTGTCAAATACTGCATCCAATGAAACACGGGAAAACTGGACCGAAAGCCTCTTTTCCAAAGGAACGATATATTTGTCCGGTTCTGACAAAAACAAACCGTTTATTCCGCCGAAAGCCTCCATGAATTCCCGACCGCTTTCCGAAGCTCCGGAGACTTTTACCATGGAAAAATCTATTCCATAAAATGACATCGGCTTCATTCCGTCGTCCGATCTGCCATTTCCGGCATATGCAGACAAAACGCCAAAAAGGGAAAAAAACAATAATATCTTTTTCATAATAAAAATGATTGACTATCTGTAATCGAAAAATTTAACAGGTTTCCGGCTCATTGCCGGAAACATCAATTTGTTTATCGCCTCTACGGATTCGAAAACAACAGAAGGGGCGACTCTCACCCTTGCCCTGAACAAATCCTTTATTTCCTTTTCAAAGGATTCCCCGGGTTTATCCGTCCCGATACGCACTTTCACATCATCAGTGCCAAGATCATTAGTACTGACCTCAACCACATAATTCACGACCCCTGGAATATTGTCCAGGATGTCGAACAACGCAGGAGGATACAATGTAGTGCCTTTGAATTTTATCATCTGCCCCTTCCTTCCAAGGACGGAACCGAGTCTTGTAGTATTACGCCCGCAGCGGCAGGGTTCGTCGAAATGATATACCACATCCCCTGTTCTGAATCTGAGCAAAGGCATACCGGTAACGCCAAGGGTGGTTATCGTAACTTCACCGGGTTCGTCGGAAGCCACGGGATTGCCTTCGTCATCAAGGAACTCGGCTATTATCAACTCCGGCTGCACATGGCCGCCATTAAAATATTCACAATCCGTATAAGAATGCTGCATTTCCGTAGAAGCATAAGTGGAATATAGGGACAACTCGGGCCACTCTTCATGTATTCTGTTACCGAGAGTATTGAATTCGAACGTTTGCGGATCACGGAGCGCTTCACCTATGCAAATACACTTGCGCAGCGAACAGCCATGGTAATCTATTCCGTGTTCTTTTGCAAAGGATATCAATTTCATAAGGAACGAAGGGACTGCCATGCCAACTGTCGGATGTATCCTGTTGATGGTATCCCATTGCAATTCAGGAATTCCGTTTCCCACTCTGGCTATTCCCATTCCCATTTTCCTTGCTCCGAGAAAATACGCCAGACCGGCCATGAACCGTCTGTCGATGGTCGTCATCAGCTGCATTATATCATGCTTGCAGCAACCTGCAGTCTTGAAAGAGAGATATTCATTATAAGCCAGATGCTGCAGATCATTCTCTGTTTCGGTGAAAGTGACGGGATCTCCGAGAGTTCCGGAAGTGGTAACATAATCGATTATATCATCATCCGGGACACAACGGAAATCCTCGTTATGGAGCTGGAGATCATTTTTTGTGGTCGGCGGAATACAACGGAGATCTTCCAGTTTACGGATTTTCCTTATATCCAAAACATTTTCTTTGAATAATCTCTTGTAAAAGGCCGAATGATTTTCAAGATATTCCAAATCCCCGGCAAGCCGTTTTTCCTGATATGATTTTATTTCCTCTGCAGAGAGGAATTGTATTCCGGAATCTTGTTCCATAGTTTCTTTTATTTGCCGATTTTATGTTCCAAAGACAGTCTTTCCTGTTTTTTCATCGGTAAAGTTAAAGCTTTTTCCCATAGTGGACAAGCTTTTTCAGGCAAACCGCAAGACTGGTAATAATCGCCGGAAATGATATATGTCCCATAGTATTCAGGATTGAAAGACAGAAACGCCGACAAAGAATCGCCAGAAACTTTCCTATGACAGGCGGAAGCTCTTTTTATGATTTCGGAATAACGTTTGAACTGCAACACTCTCTGATAATCGGCAGAATGTAGAAAAGGATCCTCTGGAATTGTCGATCCGGAGTCATCGACAGGTTTGCGGCAATCCGGATTTCCCGAAAAGATTTTGTTCAAATCATAACATACATACTTTCCGCACTGCCATGGAGACGAAGAGACCCACATCTTTCTCCGGGAAGGCTCGAACACCACAGAATGATGTGCAATCAATTGATTTACAGCCAAATCGTTGCAATATCCCAAACCAGCTCCTCCCAGACCGCGTTTATTTCTCAGTATGGAAACAGCCTTGCCCACATCGATGGGGCTTAGGGAATCAAGCAACTGCGAGATTCTTTCGAACCGGTATTTCGAATCGGACAACCTGATATTTTCTTCATTTCTTTCATCGTGGGCAAATGATTCCGATTGATAATGATTCGTACATATAATATGATCGGAACCGGGATCAAAAAGAGCCATACGCTCTGGTGATTTCTCGATAATCGCAGCCTTTCCATCTGATGCGGAGCCAATAAGAATCGATTCAGAAACAAAAGTCTTTCTTTTCCCTGCAATGGAATAAGCTTCTTTTATATTGGAAGCATATTGCAGGATCTCCCTTGCCAATATGGAAATCGGTGTGGCCGAAGAAACGGGGATATCCGATTTTGCGGCATTGATCGTAACCGTAAGGCCTTTTTCATTCATACCTGAAAGCACTCCTATCATGCCCGGCCATGTTACGGAAACAAATTTGTATCCTTTTTCGGGCTCTTCGAAAAGGACTACTTTGTTCTTTGAGAAATCGTCTCCCATATAAAAATCGAAATTTCTTCCGATAATAAGAGAGGAATCGGCACTGAAGCCATCCCAGCAAGCAAAGGAGCTGCATCCAACCAGCATATAATCCTGCATCGCATGACCGATGTCATGAGCCGAATGATATTGCATCTGGCGTTCATAAGGAGTACCGAAATCATCGAAATCATGGGAACAGTATTTTGACATGGCATATATCTCATCCCTGTCCTCTTCGGTAACATACTTTCCGAGATGACGGTTGAAAATAACTATCAGCTTGCCGAGGAATCGGACATACCGCCTGGAAGGGACCAATTTATATATCTGGCGCACGAAGACTTCTTCCTGATAATATAAGAGATCACCGGCCATTTTTCCAATAGCTTCCCCCCTCTCGAAAGCCGACCCTGATATTTTCATTTCCCACAAGCCGTATTTATCCAGTCTTAACCAATTATCCCCGTACGTCCTTAGACTATCGGAAACGAACGCAGGAACCGATGAAGGATGGAAGCCGGCAGGAGCCTTAAGATCGGCGGATTCGTACAGATAAACACAAGAAACGGCAATCAACAACAATATCGCGACCAATACTATTCCCGTCCATTTTATTATTTTAACGAAAATTCTCATTTCTTCCCAAGTATATAAAACATATTCGAAGTCATTTTGTCATTGGATACGCATTTGAATGAAAGACCGCATTCCCCGGCTATTTTCCTGACATCCGCCCCTGACAGGAAATTCAAAGCTCCGGCGATTTTGTTGAACCGGAAGACTTTAACAGATAAAAACTCGGTAAAATCGGTCATTTTCTGTCCTTTTACATTATCGGCATCGCCATCACGCATCAGAATAATCCCTCCCGGACGCAACTGCCCGGCACAATTTCTTATGACCCGGACTTGATTTCCGGGATCCAGGTAATGAAGCATATCGCTTATCACAAAAGCATCGCTCTCGGGCAGTTTGTAGTCAAGGATGTCGGAACAAACAAAAGAGAGATCCGGAAGATTTTTTTTCATCCAGCAGTTGGATGCAATGCTTATCTTATCGGAATCATAATCTACACCTATGATTCTCCTTCCGGAACTGTACATTGAAAGCATATAATCCAATTGCCCCATACCGCAGCCGATATCGGTAATGGAGCCATTGCGTGGAAGAATCCTGTCAAAAAAAGAATAATCCCTTTCAAGGCGTGTCTTTATCCTTACATACCATTCGGTAACCGGACCTTTATATATGTAATTACTTATCAGTGCCCATCGGAAATACGGATTTCCGGGTCCGTCATATATCCGGCACATACAGGAATATTCATTTTTCATCAGTAATTCCGCCGATTTTGTTTTCTCCCTGTATGAGGAATCTTCAGAATATTTTATCTCCGGCAGGAGTTTCATGACACACAAACCAGAAGCTATATTCATGCCGCTGTTTTTCGGGATTATACGCCAATTGCCATAGAATAGAATCGGAAGGATATCCTTTTCAAGGACTTCGGCTATATAAAAGGCCCCTTTGTGGAAGCGCTTCATTTCTCCGTCGCAGGAACGTGTACCCTCTGGAAAGATAACGATACTCCACCCTTCGTCCATATCCCTTTTCATCTCCCCGATGATCTTATCATAGCCATCGGATTTCGAATAATATCCAAGATACCTGGCAATCCCGCTTAACAACGGGGAAGCCAGCACCCAGTCCGCCACTACGAACTTGACTTTCGGAAACTCTGCCAGGATCATCAGGATATCGACTATTGATTGATGATTGGCAATTATTATATGCGAATCTTTCCGACCGCGATTATTTTCCCCACAGGCGAAAGCATTACCCGTCTTCATGATCTTCACAAACCACGCACACTTCATCATCATGGCACACCAAAGATGCGAAACAAAAGCAGCGGCCGATCTTTTCCGCTTCCGTGAAACAGGCAAGGGAATCATGAGGCATACGAACAAAGCCAACAATAAACATCCTGCAAAGAAAATCAGATAGAAGACCGCAGACCTCAACAACGAAACGAAAGTAAAGGGCGGACGACCTTTGGTTGCCGGCTTAGAAATCATGAAATTGAAAATAACAGGTTCTGCAGTATATGCAACAAGCACAACGGCCGACATTCCCATAATAATGATCAAAGCTATCGAATGCAGGGCGGGATGCCTGGCGAATATAAGAGACCCGACACCGACGACAATAGTAAACGTTGAAAAGAAAATAGCCGTTTTGTGTGAATTTATAAGAGCTTTCCCCCTCTTGTACTTATTCAGCAAGCCGTCAAGTATGAAGATACTGAAATCATCCCCCATGCCGAAAATGAAAGTGGACAGGATGATGTTGACGATATTGAAGCGGATCCCGAACATCGCCATGAGACCTGTTATTATAACCCAGCTTATCAACATGGGAAGGAAACTAAGGACAGCCAATTCCAACCTCCCGTATGTCAGCCACAGGACGAAAAATATCAGAAACGAAGATATGAACAGCACAAGATAAAAATCATCATTGATGCTCGATGCCGCCTTATCGGCAAAATAAGACTGATCGCAGATAATCACATTCTTCATCCCCGAAAACCTTTCATATACGGATTCCCTGCCCGGATTCGGCAATCTTACCTGGGATATGAACATATCCGCTTTATCTGACTTTGAAAACCAGCTTCCGAACAGTTCGGGAACAGCTACACTGTCGGAAAAGAAATCCAGCGTCTTGTAATTTTTGTCCACGCCGGCTATGAAAGCATCGAAAGCATCGGGGGAGAAACCGTGACCGGCAGCTGCAACGGCAATATTATCAACAAGTTCACTTTTCTTCCCGGGAGTCCAGAAATTGTTCCACTTTTTCAATGCCTCCTCCTGTTTTCCCATATCCGGAAGGAACCGTCCGGCATCGGCATAATCCTCTATCCTCCCCTCTTTTTTTAGTTCGGAAAGAAGGGAATCGGTTTTGGAATATGATGTAGAAGCTTCATACTGATCCTTTCCTATGCTTATGAACATGACATTCCGTGACCCGGAATCTGATCCGCCCCCAAGTTTCTGCTCGGCTGCCAAAAGATGGGGCTCCCAATAATTCAGATCCATCATATCGCTGTCGAAACCGACTTTGCCTGAAAAAGGCAGGCATACAATCACAAGCAAAGTCAGAAAGCCTACAAGCCATTTATTCTTTTCAAAAGGATATGAATTGAAAGCTTCTATATGTGACAGGAATCTTCCCTCCCGGACATTCTCCTGACCGCTGAGAAAATGGGGAAGAAACAAAAGGCAAAACAACGTAGTTCCGATAAGAGTAAGAGCGGCAAACAATCCGAAATCCCGAAGAAGTTCGGAAGTAGTGAACAGAAGACCCATAAAAGCTCCCACAGTAGTAAGGCTGCCTATCGCAAGAGGCCCGGCAATTTCCCTGAGAAGCTGGCTTACACTATATACATGATTCTGATGCGAAAGCATATGAATGGAATAACTCAGGGCTACTCCCATTATTGCGGAACCGGAACCTACCGCTATCCCCGAAATGCTCCCCTTTATGAAATAAATCACAGCCAGGGCAAAAGCCGCACCGTATGCAACAGGAAACAATATCAGAAAAACGGATCGCTTCCTCTTGAACACCAATGTAATAAACAATATGATGATTATCAATGCAATGAATGACGTGGAAAAAGTGTCTTTCTTGATCTGGCGGGCATTGTAAACGCTCACTGCCGGAGCCCCGAAATAATCTATGTCCAGTGAAGGATAATACGACCTCAGGGAATCAATCGAATTTTCAATGCATGTGACCAGTCCGTCATTCTTCCCGATGTTTCCGGAACTGTATTCCGGTATGATGAAAGAAAGAAGAGTACGTCCGTCAGATGTATAGACATGTCCGTCGGAATAGCGGTAATCCGAACCTATATTCATATCGGATAAATGGGAAAGGACTCTCATTCCTATTCCCAACGGATCCCGGAAAATGTATTTTCCTGCTGCCAAACCTGCCGGCGACACCAAAGCCGAATAATCTGCAGCAAGCTTCGAATGCATTGCGGAAGGCGACAAGAGAGAATCCAATGCCTTGTAATCGGAATCATCCATAAAGAGAGGCAGATGCTCATATACGAAGTCACCTGTCAGGGAGATGTCATAGTTGCCGACAGAGGATACATACTTCTCAATCAGACCGGAAGAATCGGCCGCAGACAATAGTCCCTTCAACTTTTCCGAAGCTGCGACAAGGTTCTCTCCGTTATGCTCCGAGGAATCCTTCTCCGAAAACATCACTACAAGCCTGTCACTTACTTTCAGATGCTCGAAAATATCGGATGCATTAGGCATGCCCTTCGCTTTCGGAAAGAAATTGAACGTATTCTGTTCGAATTTCACTTTGGAGGCAAAAAACACAAAGAACGCCGAACTCAGCAAAAGACAAATAAAAAACGCTATGCCGTGCTTTTTGAAAAAATCATATATTTCAATCAAAATCTTAACCATATCGGACAAATGAAAACAGGAACCATTATTCTTTTCCCTTTGCAGATGCAGGATTTTTTCTAAAAATGGAAAGCAGAATAAAGGAAACAGAACCTATTAAAACAGCGCAAACCGCTGCAAAGATAAAACTTCCCAATACATACTGGACAAGAACGGAACCTATTTTCGCCATATTTATCTCTTGCAGACTGAAAAGCACCGGCTGCCCTAGAACTTCACAGCCGGTCCAATAACTTCCGAACAACAAAAAAGGAATCATCGGAGGAATACTTATGTTGGAAGACACGACAGCTATTATCTTGTTCAATTTAAACAAATGTGCAAGGAAAAAAGCAATTGCCATCTGATACCCCCATACAGGGATTATCCCGATAAAAACGCCAAGCATGATAGCTTCTGCAAGTTTCAGATTGCTCTCCCCCGAATGCAGTATCCTTTCGTTTACAAAAGCCTTTATCCTTGATACTGACAAATTGCGAAAAAATCCCGCGGGCCATTTCCAGAAGATACAATACAACACCAAAATCGTATTCAATACGCTTATCCTGGTAAAATCCCTCAACGGCTTGAAATGGGATACACGTTCTCCTTCAGGAGGATAATAAACTTTCACAGGCACATTAGCTATTCCCGTCCCCCGCCATGCCGAGAAAACAAGAATTTCCAACTCGAATTCATATCCTGAAGTAAAATACCCTTTATCAATATCAATGTCTATTTTTTCCAGCGGATACAACCTGTATCCCGACTGGGTATCCGAAAGTTTTATTCCGGTTTCGATCCTGAACCAAAAGTTGGAAAATCTGTTTGCAAACGTACTTCTGGAAGACATTCCGTCGGCATAAAGATTTCTTGCACCTACAAGCAATGTCTCCGGATATTTTTCTATCGCATCGGCAAAAACCGGCAAATCGGAAGGGAAATGCTGTCCGTCGGAATCGATAGTCACGGCATATCTGAACCCCATTTCCACTGCAGCCGAAAGACCGTTGATCAAAGCCACGCCTTTTCCCATGTTTTTCAAATGGGTAAGTACCCGGATTCTGCCGCCGAAAGATTCCAATATGGAGCCGGTGCCATCGGTGCTTCCGTCATTGACTACTATTACATCGACACAATATTCCAAAACTTCCCCGACAAGGGTTTTCAAAGTCCCTGCATTATCGTAAGAAGGAATGACGACACAGCAACCGAGACTTTTGAGACGTAAACGTATGGAAGATGAATCGGACATTTCTAAATATTATTCCGCCGCCCGGGAAAGCCGCCGTGAATCTTTTCCCTGATATTTCTGACTATAGGATCAAGATACATTTTTTTATTCATAAAACCGGCACATTCATTTACATGATATGAACCATCTGAGATCGTAATATCGAAAACCTTCATCCCGAAATAAGACACGGCGACAGCCCTTACCGATCCTCCGACATCTGGTTTGAGATATAAAAAGCCCGAAAATTGTCTCTTTCCCTTTCCGAAAGAAAATTCGTAACTTTCATATTCTGCGGAAGATACGACAGCCCGTCCCGCTTCTGTGGAAGGTTCTATCGAAAGCAGAGGCGAACATGACGGAAGAAACAAAGTCAAAGAAAAAGACAGGCTAATGTATAGAAAAAAAGCTCTCATCTATTGCGGCATTGAATTTTTTTTCAAAGAAATCATATTGTGTATAATCGGTTCCGTTTCCATGCATAACCAAACGGCAGACTGACATATCCCTCTTTTCCATGAATATATCTATGAAACGGATATACGAACCGACAGTTCCGGACAAAGGAGTCACACGTACAAGATACCTGTCAGAAGATTCGTAATATTCAACTTGATAAGAAGAAGAGAGCAATCCAAGATTCCCAGATATGCATGCAGACAAAAGGCATTTGATCTGGGACATCACAGGATTGCCTTTAAGGCTTACAACCGAAGATTTTCCATCGGATACGGTTTTGATTTTGTCTCCTTTTATCGTCATCCTGTATTTCAACGGAGAAGAATAATCCATGCGGATTTTCTCCGGTTCGGCATAATAAAATTTTCCGGAAGAACGGACTTTACCTTCAAGACCTGTGATATATTGATTCTGGACGAAAGAACAAGATATGGAATGTACAGAAGATACCTTGGATGAAAGTTTTGCTTTAAAGGAGCTTTCTCCGGTTATTTTGCTGAAACCTGACGGCTGGGCCGGCAATATGGCAAAATACATGACCGAAGAAACAAGCGTCAATATATATTTTCTCATGATTCGGAATTTATAAACTTATAAAGTTAAAAAATAAAAACGGCATTACCGGACCGGAATACACTTATCATACTTATATCCCATGGAATCCAGATAATCGAGGACGGCAGACAAAATCGCGCAGCTGTACGGAAGACGGTCATGCAGAAGTATGACTGAACCCGGACGGAGCCGTTTTGAAACACGCTTAAGCACAACTTCGGACTTTTCCTTCGAACTACCCTTCACAACAGTATCGAAAGTCCTGATATCCCAGCCAATTACATTCAATCCCAGATATTTCACGGCATAAGACATATTGGGAGTAGTCACTCCGAAAGGAGGGCGGAACAGTTTCACAGGACAATCTGAAAAAGTATCCAGCAAAGATTTGCAATAAGACAGATCCCCTGTCATTCTCCTTTTGCCTAACAACGGGAAAAACCATCTATGGCAGTTTGAATGTATACCTATTTCATGACCTCCCGATACTATATCCTTTACTATGTCCTCATTTCCGCTCACTTTATCCCCTATCAGGAAAAAAACCGCTTTCGCATTTCTTGCATCCAGAATATCGAGTATCCCGCCTGTCATCACAGGGTCCGGACCATCGTCGAAAGTGAGATAAGCCCTTTTCTCAGATGTCTTTTCACGGCAAAAGGCATGGACATATACCCCGGAACCTACCGAAGAGGAAGCCCAGACAAGAAAAGCAAGGACCAATAAGACAACGGAAATGACAATATACAAGATGATCATAATATGTCCAGCAAAATCAAAGAATGATTCTTTCCGCAAAAATCATTACGTATAAACGTCTTCCCGGAACCTTTCTCCAAAGCATTGCAAAGGACAGATGCTGAATCAGTCATATACGGCCCTGAAACTGAAGAATCACAATCGAAAATGCCTGCACTTTCAAGATCCGTTCCGTAAGACAGGGCGACATCACTTCTCCATTTTTCAAGGTTTTCTTCCGAGAAATGTCCATAACGGGTTTTCACACAATGTAATTCTGCAAACGTATTCCCGGTCCGTATCGAAGAAAGAAGAACGAAGCCCGAAATTTCCCCATTTTGAAATTTCGGAGCGGAACCCAATCTTACGAGCAACTTATGAACGGGAAAGGTCATCTCATCGAAACCTCCTGCCAATACGGTTTCCGCACCTTCGTCAATAAGCATCATCGCATCGGACAAAGCACTTTCGAAGCTGAATCCGCGATGTACGTAAGTCATATTGTATGAATGTATTCCGCGGATCATAGCGATATGGCTTCCAACCGTATTGAACGTAGACTGCATGAAAGGCGAAGGATTAAGCATACTCTCATTCCGGTCTATCATATCGTTCATGAACCTTTCCGTATCCGACAAAAAGCCCAATCCCGTTGCTGTGACTATACCTCCGACCGAATCCGAAGGAACACCGTCAAGACACAGAAGACCTGCAGCAACACCGGATTTCACCAGTGGCCCCATCCTGCGTCTTAGATTTCCGTCGGAAATAATCTTTTTATAATCGAAACTGTCCCGGGGAACATGGGAACCGTTATACAAACAATCAAAAAAGGCCTTTGAGTCATCCCGATCAACGGAATCGAATCCGTCGACAGAGATTATCAAAGCATAACCGTTTATATAACAATGTCTCATAATTTGGAAAAAACTAAACTCGAACAATTGCCACCGAAACCGAAAGAATTCGAAATGATATTATCTATTCCGGCCCCTTCTTCAAATCCTGTATAAGGAACCAGACCGGTCCCGGGAATCGGACGGGAGAAATTGAGACTGCCTATCTTTATCCCGTATTTTACGGCTGCTGCGCAACACACGGCTTCAACACCTTCGGAAGCTCCGAGGGTATGCCCGAAATATGCCTTCAACGAATTGAACGGAGGTACATGATCTTGAAAAAGACGGATAAGCGCCGAACTTTCAGAAAGATCGTTGGAAGGCGTCCCAGTCCCATGGGTATTGACGAAACTGATCTCCGAAGGCTTCAACCCTGCAACTGCCAAAGCCTGGCTCATAGCCATATAAGGGCCATCTCCCTCAGGGGAACTTCCGGTCTGATGAAAAGCTTCATCGACGTTTGACCAGCCGGTCACCCTGCAATATGCCTGTCTGCATGAAACATCGGAAGCCAGGATAAGGAAACCGGCACCTTCACCCAGATTCAACCCGGCTTCGGTTGCATCGAAAGGACGGCAAGGCTTGCTGTCAAGTATCATAAGGGAATTGAATCCGTTCAAAGTAAAGCGGCATAAAGAATCCATCCCTCCGACAATGGCATAATCCAACTGTCCTGACCTTATCATTCTTGCACCTAGCATTATAGCATTTCCGGCTGAAGAACATGCGGTACTGATCGTGGTAATGAAATCAAAACCCGGACAGCCGGCAATACTTTTCAAATAAGATGCAATAGCCTGGGTAGAAGCTCCGCAATCATGCATTGATATAGAAGATATGTCACCTTCTCCGAGATCGTCTCTGTGTGTTTCCCAGAAATCTTCCGATATGTCCATGCCGCCTACCGACGTTCCGCAAATCAAACCTATCGTCCCTTTCAAACGGAAACCGCTACTGCAAGCATCCTCGAATGCCTGGGACGCCGCCTTCATCCCCAACAGAGCCGTACGGGAGATTACAGGCTTTCCAGGCAGACTCAACTCCCGACGCAGTTCGGAATTACTCATGGAAACTTCACCGGCTGGAACATCAAGCGCAGTACGGAAAAGGCTCACCTTTCCCAACCCGCTTTTTCTCCGGCGGAACGAATCAATATGGCTGCCAAGATCAGATCCTGCAGCCGATACGACTCCGGCCCCTATGACATAGACATCCCGCATCCGATTTATTTATCTGAAACGGAATGATTCCTTATATAATCGGCCATTGTTCCTACGGAATAAAAGATAGCCTTGCCTTCGGCGGGATTCTTTATCTTAATATGATAATTTTTATCCAGCAACAGTATGATTTCCAAAGCATCTATGGAATCCAGACCCAGCCCGCCCTCACCGAACAGAGGAGCTTCGGGATCAATCTTCTCAGGTTCCATTTCCTCAAGATTGAGAGCCTCGATCAACTGCTTTTTCAATTTTTCAATTAATTCATCCATTTGATTATTTCTTTTGAAGAAGTTCCATTTCTGCACAATAGTCTTCACCAAGCAATTCAAGCCAGCCTATAATGCAATATTTTATCTCTGTTTCCGAAAAAAGTATCCTGGCATATGCTGACAAAGCCGAAGGATCGTATTTGCCGGATATGAAAAATGTGTTTTCACCTTTTATATGATGGGCGATGGATATCTCTCCCGAAGAGACATTAGGCAAAGTATACACGAATACGGCCGGACTGGCACTTTCATCGGATTCGTTATCTATTATCTGCTGATGTTTTATATCCGTGTCAAGTGATCCGCTTCGGTTTTCAAGCAGAACGGCCATCTCTTCGGAATCGTACTCAAGATCCCCTATAAGGTAATCCGAAGCCACATATCCGAGCTTGCTCAGATTATCCATTTTGTAAAATTTCATATATGCTCCCCCCCTTTCATTGAAAAGGCAACGTATGAAGGAACCGAAATCTCCTTCGACTGATTTCGATACTTTTACCCCGGTATTATCTTCTATATCCATACGGTTTTTCCGTATTGCCAGTCTCCGCAACGAAACAACTCCGGCCGCTTCCTTCCCCCCTCTTTTTTCTTTTGAGAAACGATTAAGACTCAAAACGATGGCCGCATTGCTGCCGCCGAAACCGGAAGCTGTCTTAATGCAATGTTCCATCCGGACATTCCTGTTATGGGAAGAGACATCAAGAGGACAGGTCACACCTGATTCGGAGAACCCTTTGGTACCGAAGACAATCCCGCGGCGGAGCTCTTCCGCACAGATAATTGATTCGATAAGCCCTGAAGCCCCCATTGTATGGCCGAAATAAGGTTTCAGGCTCTGGGCCGGAACATCGCCCAAGCCAGCCAACGCTGCAGCTTTCGATTCCATTTCATCATTGTAAAGAGTAGCCGTGCCATGCATTTGAAGAAAACTTATTTCCTCCGTGGAAACCATAGCTTCTGACATGGCATTTCTTATTGCGAAATAGAGTCCGTCACCTGTTCTGGAAGGTCCTGTGATATGATTTGCATCATTGCTTATCGCCCCTCCGGAAATGATTACGGCATCATCCGGCAATTCCTTTCCCGCCAGCTTCTCTTGCGGCCCGTAAGCTTTCAGCAGCATTGCTCCGCATGCTTCACCCGGATTCAAGCCGTCCCGCGATGAATCATATGGCCTGCAGACAGATTCACTGACAGATTTGAATGAAGAAAAACCGCTGGTGATGAACCTTGACTGCACATCCACTCCGGCAACAATAACGGAAGAATACACACCGCAGGCAATCAGACGTTCGGCTGCCACGATGGCGGTACACCGGAAATACAGGCATTCGAGATAATATGGACACTTGAAGAACTGAAGCCGAAACGGGAAGCAATCCTCGATGCCATGTTGGTCATGAATACGGGATCATTTTCCTCTGGAACAAAAAGATTGTCTTCAGAGCCGCACCGTCCTTCAAGAGTATCTATGTTGCCTTTTGCCGTAGCCAATATGAATCCCGTCTTTTCAGGAATCAATATGTTTCCGGAAAATATCCTGTCGATACAGGCTACAGTCAGAACTTCAGCGCGGGTAAGATAATACCCGTACCTTTCCCATAATCCGACATAAGCGGATTCCGGTATTTTTCCCAACATTATTTTACGTTGGGCAAGCCTCGGATCATCGCAAGATACAACACCGCTCCGGCCTTCCGACAAAGCCTTTAAATTGACACCGACACCGGCACCCAGAGAGGTGATCATTTCCGTATCGGCTATATAAGTTTTTATTTCATTCATTTTTCCGGTATCGACCATAAACAGATTACAATTATTTCAAAACGCAATGAATGAGGCTATGTCCGAGTCCTATCCCATCCCTGACAGAAGAAATAGTCAAACCGGATTTCCTGATCATGGCAAACAAGTCATCGGAAAAAAACATTTTACTGTTTCCATTTGCAATAGCGGTAAAATAGACGCTGGTCTGGGTAAGATCAAAAGAAGCAGTGTCGTATTTCTGTCTATCCCAAATAGTTTCAAGAATATACACATCAGAATCCCTTGAAATTCCATCGACAACTTTTGCAAGGATGTCCGATACCTTATCTTCCGGAAAACAATCCAGAAACTGGCTCATCCATATTATATCGAATCCTTCCGGAATCTTTGAAGAAGAGTCGAGAATATCGCAAGCAATTCCATGTATCCTTTCGGCTCCCGGCTTTCCATAGATATTTTTGTCCATGAGCCCGATCTGCTGGGGCAGATCCATCACGGTAACCTGAACTCCGGGGTCATATCCTACACATCTCAAAGCCCATATTCCCGTATTACCGCCTATATCCAATACGGAAGACGGCCTGGAAGCAAAAATCACAGGAAGGACTTCATCGAATGAATTATCCGAATAATAATGATCGAAGCCGAACCAGCTTTCCCTTACCTTCGGATCCATACTCGCAAGCCCTTCATACAACGTAGACCAATTTCCCAATTCCTTCAGCCCTTCCGGTTTGCCTTTCAACAAAGATTCTTCAAGATGGAACATTCCTTTATAATTCACATCCTGATTGAAATTCATGTTCGATTTGACCATGGGATCATTTTCAAGGAACCAACCTATTTTCGATATCCTGTATTTGCCGTCATTGTAAAGAACCGTACCTATTGTCAAAGATGATTCCAGAAGCACCTGTGCCGCATATTCGGAAAGACCGGTCTTGACGGAAACTTCCTTTTGAGTCAAGCCTTCATCCGTTTTCATTAGCAGACCGAATATGCCGAATTTAACCATAAGCCTTGAAACCTGGAATATTATAGGGCCGAAAGCTATTTCATGTGCAACCCTCTGCGCATCCAATGCGGAAATCCGCTTATTCACATACCGTTCATTCATAATCAAAACAAATTCCAAAAATCATAAAAATTGTACCACTGCTCCGGATATTTTCCAACTTCGGTTTCCAATACAGATACATATTGTTTCAAATAAGCTTCGGCGACGGACTTGCCATCGGACCCGGAATCCGTGACCTTTGCCTTTTTGAATACGAACTTATATTTCCGCCCCTTTTCCCGTACGGCAAAATAAAAAATCACAGGAACTTTGAATTTGGAAGCGACAAGGAACGGTCCCTGCGGAAACTCGGCCGGAACCCCCATAAAATCAATTCGAACGACTTTTTCATCATTGACGAACCTGTCACCCTGGAAACAGACCAATTCATTATTTTCAAGAGCAAAAGCTATTTTGAACACGTGCTCCAGATTATCTTTATTGACAGGAATAACAGTATAATCGGGGACACCGGAAATATTATCGGATAATATTCTTTTTATGTTCTCATCTTCATTATCGAACATAACAAGGTTCAAACGGCTTCCGTAATTATTGAAAAACGGGGCACCGACCTCCCATGAACCGAAATGAGCTCCAATTATCACTGCACCAGAATCTTTCTTGGAAAGAATATCCAGAATATCGGAATTTTCAAATTCAAAATCATAACGATCGGACAATCCAGCTCCCACAGCTATTTTATCTATAAGAGAACGTCCGAATGAATAATAATTCCTGTACAAAAACAAAATCGACTTGAAAAAGCCATATTTAAGGACATATCTGGAATATACCCAGACACTATGGGTAGACGAAGGGGCAAACAAAACAAAATACGGCACAACGAGATAAAGAAAGAAATATGCGATGCCTATTCCCGATTTCTTAATCAGAAAAATAAAAAACAAATATCCGAAAGTGCCTCCTCTGGTCTTTCCTTTCCATTTTCCGGCCATATCCGATTAATCTGTTTCCAGTCTTGAAAAAACAAACGAATAAAAATCGTTAAAAGTTTTTATACCGGAAAAATCTTCTTTCTTCATAACGAACCCGAAATTTTTCTCTACCAATACGACTATATCGACAAGGTCAAGGCTGTCCAGATCCAATGTCGACATCAATGAAGCATCCGGAGAAATCTTGTCTTTGCTCACTTCGAATTCGTCCGAAAGAATATCGTTTATTTTATTTATAAGCTCCTGCTTATCCATGTTTCAACTAATTATATATCTTACAAAATTAATATTTTTGTTAAACTAATCCTATTCCCGAATGGGAAGAACTATATATGACTTCTCAAAACCGCATGTAAAAACAGATATTGAAGCTTTTTTATAATCGCCGGAAACAGCCATATAAGGATTATCGATAAAAGTCTGAGGATTCATGGCAACCAAAGGAAACCACGAACTCTGTACCTGTACCATAAGTTTGTGCCCCGGAAGAAAATAATGATATATGTCATTCATCTTGAAGTCGATGGTAAATGTCTTGCCCGGAACCAGAGGCTTGGCCTTTGAAAAGCCATCCCTGAACCTTGAAGGCATGACATCCCCCCTAACAAGCATTTGATAACCGTCAGGACGGACATCGATGAGTTTCACTACGAAATCCGCATCCGTCCCGGAAGAAGATGCACTTATGTGAACTCTCAATGGTCCCGCAATTTTCAAAGTATCGCAAAGTTCGGCACCAGTGAAAGAAAGAACATCAGCCCTTTTCGAAGCAAAATTTTGGTCTCCCGCCATATAATCACGTCCTCGGCTTTCCGTATCTTTGTGGAAATACGGTACAGGACAATCTGGATCCGAGACATATGTAAGGCACGATACTCTCAAAGAAGGTTTCTTTCGGCTCAAAGTACTGTCACTTTCGAAATAATACTTTTCGTATTCAACATTTTTCAACGGCCAGGTATCACTTGTTTCCCATAAACGGTCTGAAGGTCTGTTTGACATCACCTGCGGATCCGTTTCGCCTGAAGGCAGAAAATTCACGTGGGATGGTTTTTTACCTTTGCCTTCAAGGTACCAGGAAAAGAACGGATATTCTATTTTATCCATAAAATAAGCTGCGGATCCGTTTCCGAAATAAGCACCGTCCAAATGATTATAATCCGGATTATGCCATGCGCCATGATACCATGGACCTTCGACAAGGAACGTCTCCGTACCTGGTGATAATTTTTTCAATTGTGCATATGTCCTGAATGTTCCGTAACAATCCTCGGCATCATACGCTCCTCCCACAAGCATTACAGCCGGTTTTATATTCTTTATACCCAAAGAGATATCCCTTTCTTTCCAGAAATCGTCATAATCCGGATGTCGCATCATGGAATCCAGGAATTCCAGACTGTCTTTAAGAGGATATAGCAATTCCGATAGAGGCTTACCGCGGAAATAATCATACAGGACTCCGTCGGCCTTGACCAAACAAGGCCGACCGTGCATTGACGGATTATATTTCTTCCTGAAAAATGAAGAACCGAAACTATACAGATCGCTCAAAAACAAAGCACCGTTATGATGCATGTCGTCACCCATGAACCAATCGGTTACAGGGGCCTGAGGTGAAACAGCCTTTAAAGCAGGATGACCGCAAAGTGCACCGGCCATGGCATAAAATCCCGGATAAGATACTCCTTTTATACCTACACAACCATTGTTATGTGTATTGTGTATAATCCATTCGATAGTATCGTATGTATCCGTGGCTTCATCAACTGCATATCCATCCTCACTTTTTTTCTTGAGTAAAGAAGGGACATTCTCATATACACCTTCACTCATGTAAGTCCCCCTTACACTTTGATAAACCACAATGTACTTATTAAGTACGAAATCATGCATGGAAGTTCCAAGGTCACGGCTAAAGGCTTTTCCGTAAGGCTTGGTCCCATAAGGAGTCCTTATCATTATGACAGGCCTTTCTGCGGAAGTGTCTGAAAAAGGCTCATAAACGGCGGTGAATAACTTCACGCCGTCTCTCATGGTAATCATGACCTCCTTTTTTGAATAATTTGCCTTGAGCCATTCATCAGTCACATTTTGGGCTCCGGACAAAAAGATTGAAAGGCAAGATAAAACAATCGAAATGAAACAATATTTCAATTTTTCATTCATGACAGACAAAAGAATTTAGCATAAAAAATTATCGGATTCCTATTTTCCGGCAAAGGGGCTAGCAATGTAGTTTCCGCCGGCCGGGAACCGGGAACAAATTTACATAAAAAAGGGCTGCACATTACATAAAGATGAAGTGCGGGCATAAAAAAAAGGCCCGGACAGAAATCAATCTGTCCGGGCCTCGAAGAACGGCAGCTGCCTACTCTTCCGACTGGTATGTCAGTACCATCGGCGATGGCGGGCTTAACTTCTCTGTTCGATATGGGT
>JALCMW010000011.1 GCA_022648685.1 Bacteroidales bacterium | reverse complement strand
GACCGAAAGGAGCGGCCTAGGGCGAAATTGGTAACTGGGGCTAAGTCGTAACAAGGTAGCCGTACCGGAAGGTGTGGCTGGAACACCTCCTTTTTGGAGTCTGACCTGACGCGAGCTCTCGGGAGAGATTGTACTGGTACAGGTTTGTACTAGTCTTTCATTGTTATATAGTCTTGTAGCTCAGTTGGTTAGAGCACCACACTGATAATGTGGGGGTCCGCAGTTCAAGTCTGCGCAGGACTACTGAGATACAAAACTGAGTCGGGGGTATAGCTCAGTTGGCTAGAGCACCTGCTTTGCAAGCAGGGGGTCGTCGGTTCGACTCCGTCTACCTCCACCATTAAAAACGTCCTTACAGAATTCTGTAAGGACGTTTTTTTGTTATATACAGACTTTGTTTCAATTATATATTGATTTCGAATATTTTCTTGCCGCGATCCGGCTTTGGCATAACAGACAGTGGCAAGATTGCCAGATTCCTGAATTATGCGCCTGCCACGGTTTATACATATCGGACGCAATTGAGAAACGAAGCGGTAATCCAAAGGAAAGAAAAAGAATATGTTTCTGTAATTCAAGGCATTTGTTTATAGCAAATGAAAACTTCTTTTGGGTTTCGATTTATCTTAATCGTTTTTTCTTTTCTTTTTATATTCCTTGGTTTTTAGAAAATATTTATATGCAATTGAAAAAATAATAAAAAAAATAAAAAAAGACTTGCCCTGGTGGTTTTTTTTTTTTATATTTGCAAAAGTGACCTTTGAATATAATTAACTATAAATTCCAACTTAAAATTGACATGAGAACTAATCTATTGATGATTTTCATCGTCTTGTCTTTTACTGTGTTTTCTTCATGCGGTTCCGATGAGATTACGAAGGTTCCGGCGAAACTTTTAATTGACAATTCCGATGAATCCGGACTTTATGTAATTGATCTTTCCAGTAAAGCCCAATCCCAGAATGTTACTTTTACTGCTGAAGGAGAATGGTACGTGAGTATTCCCGAATATGTTTCGTGGATATCTGTGACTCCATCTTCCGGTACGGCTTCTTCAGATAATCCGGTTTCAGTCAGCGTCAATGTAGATAAAAATGAAAATTCCGATGACAGGGATGCTTATATAGATTTTGTATGTGATAGTCTTACCCAGAAGTCAAGGATACAAATACAGCAGTCCAGAATGTACGTGCTGGATGTTACTTCAAGCAAAAGTGTCGTAAACAAAAACGGAGGGGACATTACTTTCAATGTGAACACAAATGGAAATTGGACTTACGAAATAAATGAAGAAGGGAAATCCTGGCTTACGGAAAAAGACAAAGAAGCAGGCAGTCTTGTTCTTACGGCTACTTCACTTACAGATGTCACGGTTGAGAAATCAGCGGAAATCACATTCAAATCCACTTCTGACGAATCCCTGGCGCAGACTGTGACTATTTATCAAAAGGATATCAATCTTCAGGTAGATGCTTCCGGATTGAAAGTTTATAGTGGCGGTGGCGAAACTTCATTGGCTGTTTCCGTTACAAATATCAGCAGTTGGGCCGCAACTTCCGACGAATCGTGGATCACCGTGGAGAAAACAAGTACTTCCGGTATCAAGGTTACTGTAGCGGCAAATGCGGGAAGTGAACGTACAGGGACAGTGACAGTAACGACACCTGATGATGCCGATGTCGTAACTTCATTCTCAGTAGATCAGGATGCTTCATCGGATGAAGCACCTCAGGCAGACGTGTTTGATGCCGTGTTCGCATCCGACGGAACAGCTACCGACGCTGCCGAATCAAGAACTGTAACCTATTCTTCCGGGGATGAATGTTCCGTTTCTTATAATTCGGTTTACGGCAGGTATGCTCCGTCTTTCACCCATACTTTGGGAGGAGCAGTGACTGAAGGCTATTATCGTACAGATATAGACGATTCCATGAAATCCTTTATGGATGACGGATATACTCTCGAGGCTGTCGTGATGCTGGGGAAAGCTCCTACAGGATCGGAAGTCAAGGCCTTTTCATCTACCAAGAGCGGCGGTACTGCACTTATGGTCGGCAGCAGCAGCTATGGTAAAGAATTGCTTTTCCTGCTTAATATGAATACCGGCGGTACCAGCCATTATAAATTCGTAAGGACAGGCATTACTCCTGAGCCTGGTGTCTTTTATCATATAATAGGTACATGGGATAAGACTACCGGGGTGGCATGCGTGTATCTTGACGGAGAAAAGAAAGCCGAACTTACAGGCCTTACCGATGACTTGAGATACGGGACGTTATCTCCAAGCAATTATTTTGCGATAGGCGGCAATCAAAGTTCGCAGACGTCTCTCAATGGCGGTTGGTATGGCGATATCCCGATAGCCAGGGTATATGGCGGTCCATTGACGGCAGATCAGGCCAAAGCTCTTTACCTGTATAATTTTGCAGGCCATATTAAAGTTATCAGAAACTAAAAATTCTCAATATTCGACTTATGAAAAAAATTCAAGCAAAAGCGTTCTTCACAGCCGCTTTATTATGCTTATGCGTGATAAGTGTGTTCGCTTCGCCGTCGTATACCGGGCAGGACGGCCAGTATAAGACATTGAAAGGAGTTGTCATCAGTTCGGATGACAATGCACCGCTTGCCGGTGTGGTTATTCATGTAAAGGATAATAACAAAATAGTGACCACTACTAACTCGAAGGGTGAGTATTCGATCAGTGTTCCTTCTTCCGCAAAGACGGTAGTATTCCAGCTGCTGGGATATGATGAAAAGGACATTGACGTCAAAGATGAGTATCTGTTTACTCTCGTAACCATGATTATCCAGAAGTCATCTCTTGACGGTGTTGTAGTCGTCGGGTTCGGTACCCAGAAAAAGGAATCTGTCGTCGGGGCCGTCCAGGCCATCAAGCCTTCCGAACTTGTAACGACATCAAGTAACCTCACAACATCTTTTGCCGGCAACATAGCCGGTGTAATCGCTACGCAGTCTTCCGGAGAACCGGGCTACGACGGAGCTAATTTCTACGTCAGGGGTATATCCACATTCGGGTCGAATACGGGTGCCCTGATAGTCCTTGACGGAGTAGAGATAACTTCCAGCATGCTTGGTAATATTTCTCCGGAATCCATCGAATCTATGTCCATTTTGAAAGATGCCACTGCAACCGCCCTTTACGGCTCACGGGGAGCCAACGGCGTTGTCATCATCACGACAAAAGAAGGGCGTAATTCCGAGAAACTTAATGTAAGCATTACTTTTGACAATACAGTCTCGACGCCTACCAAGGTCCAGAAAGTTGCCAATGCCGTTTCATATATGGAATTGTACAATGAAGCCAAGTATAATGACGCAAGGGCTGCCGGAACTGCTTATGTCCCTTTTTATTCGTCTGAAAAGATAGAAGGGACAAGGAATCATCTCAATCCTTATATTTTTCCCGACAATGACTGGTATTCCATGTTGTTCAAGGATTATGCGATGAACCAGCGGCTGAATATATCCATAAGGGGAGGAGGATCGAAAGTCAATTATTTCCTCAATGCTTCAATTTTCAATGAAAATGGAATTTTAAAAAAACCAAGCGAATCTCCATTGGATATCAGGATGAACAATAAGAAATATCTGTTCCAGAGCAATGTATCCACAATGGTGACGAATACTACTAAAGTCACAATGAAGCTGAATATGCAGATCCAGTACAATCATACTCCGTATGAATCCACCGGTGATTTGTTCTATTGGGTCATGAGGGCTAATCCTGCAAGATTCCCTGCTGTCCTTCCTGCTGAGGACGGTGACACATTCGTCCGTTACGGTAACAATAATTCATGGGATACAGGTCTTACTGAACTGAATCCATATGCACGGATGAGTGACGGATACAAAGACCGTTTCTATTCTTACATGACTGCCATACTGAGTATCGACCAGGATCTGAGCATGCTGACCAAAGGATTGAAGGCTAAAGCCCTGGCTTCGTTCTATAATTATTCTTATGCTTCCACCAACCGTTACATGACTCCATATTATTTCAAAGTCGATGACGATTATTCCATCAATGAAGACGGAACATACAATTTCACCTCTTCTTCGATAGGTCAGGAAGGAAATACGTATCTTACGAGTTCCGTTTCCCATGCAGGTTATCATGAATGGTCGGTACAAGGGTCTTTGAATTATGCCAGATCGTTCGGGAAGCATTCCACAGGCGCCGATTTCGTGTATCATATGAAAGAAAAAGTCAATAACGCAATGGGGGCTGATGAGGAAAAGCTTCTTCCTTTCAGGGAACAGGGACTTGCCGGCCGTCTGACCTATAACTTTGACAAAAGATATTATATGGAAGCCAATTTCGGTTATAACGGTTCGGAAAACTTCGCTCCCGGCAAAAGATTCGGTTTTTTCCCTTCTGTCGCTTTGGGATGGACTATTTCCAATGAAAAATTCTTCAAATCCATGAAAAAGGCCGTTACCAATCTGAAACTGAGAGCATCCTATGGAAAAGTCGGCAACGATGCCCTCGCCGTCCGTTTCCCTTATCTTACATCTGTAAGTATGGACAGCCGGGGATATTATTTCGGTAACTCATTTGCTTTCAGAGGCGCCGGCTATATAGACACTTACGGAAACGAAGATGCGACATGGGAAATAGCAAATAAATTCAATGCCGGAATCGATCTCACGCTTTTCAAAGACTTGACTTTTACCGGAGATGTTTTCTACGAACATCGTTATAATATATTCATGCAAAGGCAATCTTTGTCTGCTACTGCCGGTATGGGTGCGACTGTACCTTATGGCAATCTTGGAAAAGTGGATAACCGGGGTGTGGACATGTCCCTGGCCTACAATAAAGTTGTAAACCAAGATCTTTCATTCGGATTGAGAGGGACTTTCACCTATGCCCACAATGAAGTGAAGGCCATGGATGAACCCGAATATGACGATACCAACAAAAATCTTTCAAAGATAGGACATCCTATGCAGGCGCATCAAGTCCTTATTGCCGAGGGACTGTTCACTTCCCAGGAAGAAATAGATAAGAGTCCGGAACAGGAATTCGGTTCCTACTCAGTAGGAGATATCAAATATAAGGATGTCAATCATGACGGAAAAATAAATGCAAACGATTTCGTATGGAACGATATTCCTTATATTCCCGAAGTTGAATATGGGTTCGGCGGAAATATCAGATATAAAAAATGGGATTTGAGCATAATGTTCCAGGGAACCGGCCGTTATCAGGTTCGCATGTTCAACAATAACCCTTTCTGCACGACATCCAATTTCGGATTCGGTATCATGCAATATATCGCCGACGACCACTGGTCCTGGGATAACAATAATACCGATGCAGGTTATCCGCGTCTTACTTCCGTAGCGAGCGACAACAATACCCAGGCTTCGACGTTCTTTCTTCGCAAGGCGAATTATATTCGTCTGAAAACGGCTGAAATAGGATATTCTTTCAAAAGTTTCAGGCTTTATGTTTCCGGCAGCAATCTTTTTACCATTTCCCCTTTCAAATATTGGGATCCGGAAGTTGGGAACGGTACCAGCGGTACAAACGGCAACGGCCTTTCTTATCCGCTGCAACGTACATACAAGATCGGAATTCAGTATAAATTCTAAAATAACGGAAAAACATGAAAAAGATATTTATAATAATGGCATTGGTGTTGGGATTGTCAGTTACATCCTGCAATTTCCTCGATGTTGTTCCGGAAGGGAAGGCTACCATAGACGACTTGTATAAAACACATATACAAACGGATCAGTTCGTTTCTTCCCTGTACTGGTATATGCCTAACCGGTTTTATTTCCAGTCTTCATTGGAAATCTGCGGAGGGGACATGATGTCCGGCTTCTACGGTTCAGTGAGATATTTCAAATGGAAGAGCATGGTGTTCGACAATATGGAAACACCTTCGAATACCTATGTTGCCATGTGGTCCCAGTCCGCGAATAATTATCCTTCAGGGGCGCTTACAAGCTACCGTTTGTGGGAAGGCATCCGCAATGCATACAATATAATCGCGAATGCCGATAATGTTCCGGATGCTACAGATGAAGAAAAAAGCATGTGGAAAGGGGAAGCTTATTGGGCTATTGCCTATCTTCATCATACATTGCTTGAATATTATGGTCCTGTAATAATTGTCGATCACGAATTGTCGGCCAATGAGGAGCTCAATGTCCCGCGTTCTACTTATATGGAATGCGTTCAATTCATATCTGATATGTATGACAAGGCTGCGGAATACCTTCCGAAGGTCCAGGATCCATTGTATTACGGTAGGGCTACGAAAGTCCTTGCAAAGGCCTTGAAGGCAAGGCTCTGGCTGTATGCCGCTTCTCCTCAGATAAACGGGAATTCCGAATGGTATTCTAACTTCGTAAATCCCGACGGTACGCATCTTATTCCGCAGACTTATGACAAGGAATTATGGAAGAAAGCCATGGATGCTGCTGAAGATGCCATAGAGGAAGGTGAAGCAGACGGGTATAAACTTTATGAAGTCTCATCATCAGGAAGCGATGACTTCCAGCGCGGGTATGATAATTACCGTGCTGCCTTCATAGGACCTGACGGCTCTTCGTCTTTCTATAATAATGTGGAAGATTTGTTCTCATATAACAATCAGCGCAGCATAGCTTATAATACGAAAAACATGGCTCCGAGAACCGGATACAGTTCGTATAACTCAGCCGGTTTCAGAGGCTATTTCGTGCCTACAATGGATGCTGTCGATGTTTTCTTGTCCAAAAACGGTCTTCCTATGGATGTCGATCCCGAAACAAAGAATCTGGATCTTTATTCCATAGCTTCCGGTGACAGCACCGTTCTTTTGCATAGAAATCGTGAACCTCGTTTTTATGCTGCGATAGGCTATGACAGAGGTGATTACGATCTGAATGGAGGTACTATGGTCCTTCATTGCCGGAGAGGCGAAGAACAGCAGAATGACGGTATACTTAATAATGAATATCAGACATGCACAGGATATTATGTGAAGAAATGGGTGTCGAAATCCGATTCCTACACCGTATCAAGCAAAACATTCACATACAATAAATATTCTTATCCTTATATCAGATTCGCCGAAGTGTGTCTGGACTATGCGGAAGCCGAAGCGGAATATTACGGAAGTCTTTCGGCCAAAGGCCTTGAATATCTCAATAAGGTAAGGAATCGTGCAGGTCTTCCAAATTTCGAAACATCTTGGGCGATGGCCGGGGGAACTCCTACAGGAACAAAGCTTATCAATGCGATAAGGCAGGAACGTATGAGCGAATTCGTTTTCGAAGGCCGTTGGTATTTTGATCTCCGCCGTTGGAAACTTGCCGGTGATTATATACAGAAAACACCGAAAGGCTGGAATCTGGCAGGTACTACGGCACAGGATTTTTATAAACTGACCGATGTATATGAAGGAACGCAGACGAGGACTTTCAAGAGTCCGAGGAATTATTGGCTGGCCATTCCTCAGGATCAGATAAATATTAATCCGAATCTCGTACAAAATCCCGGATATTAATTGTTTGTTGATCTGAGATTATATGTTTAAGAGGCAGGGAAAGAGTATATTTGCTTCCCCTGTCTCTTTAATTGAATAAATATGAAAAAACATTTTTTGCCTTTAATTGCAGTCATAAGTCTGTTTGCCGGTTTTTTAAATTCATGTTCGGGAGACACGGATAAGGAAGTAAGCCCTGAATTCAATTTATATGATCAAAGCGGTGAAACGCTGAAGAGCCTTTCGGTATCCAAAGATTCTTCGGAAACCGTCATAAGGGCATATTCGAATGTGGCATGGACTCTTGCAAGCAATGTGTCGTGGATAAACGTGACCCCTGCTTCCGGCAAATCCGGAGCTGCGCAGCTTAAGATCGCCGTTTCCGCCAATGCCGAAAAATCCGTCAGAACCGGGGCCGTTTCTTTTACGGCAGGATCACTCAAGTATGACCTTTCCATTTCCCAGGCTGCATCGGACGGAAGTTCGGAGCCTGAGGACGTTCCCAAGGCGGATTTGCTGAATGTCAAATTTTTTAACGACGGCAGCGCTTACGATATTTCCGGAAACGATATATCAGTGACCGAAGTTCCCGGGGCTTCAATGGTGAACTATTACAGTGATTTATATTCCAGATATATATCGCATTTCAATCATACTCCAGGGGAGGAGATTTCGGAAGGCTACTATAAGGCGGATTATTCTTCATCATCCAAGTTTATAAACGGTCTTGCAGACGGACATTCCCTCGAGATCCTTTTCCGGGCGGATCAAAAATCTTCCGGCAGTTCCGAAATCAAAATGTTCAGTGCCATGCAAAGCGGCGGGACCGGATTTCTTATTTCCAAAGCATCAAGAGGAACACAGCTGACTTTTCTTCCAAATGTGAGCACTTCCGGTTCATCGAACTGGATATGGACTGGAAGCGGCATAAATCCTGAGGCCGGCCGTTATTACCATGCCGTAGGCGTATGGAACAAAGAAGCCGGAAAAACATATATATACGTGGATGGTGAACTTAAAGGGACTCAGACCGCTTCGGGGTCTTTCGTCCCTCCGTCTTCGACGGATTGCTATTGGTTCGGAATCGGAGCCGATGCAGGGACGGGCGGCGGGGAAGCTGCATGGAAAGGCGACATAGTGTTGGCCCGTGTCTATGATGATCCATTGACTGCCGGTCAGGTCAAAGCTCTGTATGATGCAGTCAAGATCGATCAACCTTCCGGATCCGTCAATATCAGTGATATCTCTTTCCTTACCCAGTGCCAGATAGCTGAGTCATATAAATATTACATATACGGTTCCGGTTTCAAATCGGGAGATTCGATAGAATTGGAATCCCTTTCGAATGAAAATTCCAAATTCGAATGTGCCACGGTTACCGGAAGCGGGTTCATCAAAGCTGCAATACCGGCAGGTTTCGTATCAGGGGATTACAGGATAATGCTAAAAAGGGCAGGTTTGCAATATCCTCTTGGTTCCGTTTCCATGACAGTTACAGACAATCCGGTAAATATAGGGAATACGAAAGTCATAGCTCACAGGGGTTATCATACGACAGGAGCTGCAGAGAATTCTGTGGAAGCTCTCGGGAAGGCTCAGGAACTGGGAGTTTACGGATCCGAATTCGATGTGTGGATTACCACCGACGGAGTTGTCGTCGTAAATCATAACGCAACTGTGGGTGCTGATTCCAAGCGTATCGAGAATTCGGCTTACGATGACATAAAAGATATCACACTTTCCAACGGCGAAAAACTTCCTACTTTGGCCGATTTCCTGGAACAGGGGAAGAAAAGCACTACGACAAAACTAATTCTGGAAATAAAAACGCATACGCTAAGGGCTGACAACAACAGGGTAGTGGATTCGGTAATGACTGCCGTGACAGCGGCTGGAATGGATGACCGGATGGTTTATATCGCATTCGATTACGACAACTGCAAAAGGATTCTTGCTGCAAAGCCTGACGCTGTCGTAATGTACTTAAACGGGGACAAGTCTCCTTCCACAGTTCTTGCCGACGGAATAAAAGGCATCGATTACAGTTCTTCAGTTTTGACAAATCGTCCTGACTGGATTACCGAAGCCCGGCAGAAAGGCGTGTTTGTCAATGTCTGGACAGTTGACGATTCACAGGAAATGCTCAAGTATATTTCTGCCGGGGTGGATTTTATAACGACCAATAATCCCGATGTCTTGAAATCGTTGATCGGAAAGACGTATATTTCCAAAGATTAATAGCTAACTTTACGGAACTGTTTTCATCCGGATCCGTTTGGCGGCATGTCGATATCATATCCCCTGATTTAGATCCGGTTCCGAATCAGGGGATATGCCGTATTGATGTATGTTATAGTTTTTATGTGTTATGGCTAACAGAGTGGTTATTACAGGTATGGGAATATATTCCTGTATCGGGGACACGCTTGAGAAAGTGCGTGATTCATTATATGAAGGGAAGTCGGGTATCGTTTTCGATCCGGAAAGAAAAGCTATGGGATTCCGTTCCGCGCTGACGGCAAAGCTATCCGTGCCGGATCTGAAAGGGGAACTTCCACGTTCCGAAAGGGTATATATGCCTGAGCAGGCAAAATATGCTTATCGGGCAACCAGAGATGCCTTGCGGGATGCGGGTGTGGATCCCGGTTATCTTGAAGGACATGAAGTCGGCATCATATATGGAAATGACAGTTCCACCGTCCCTGTCATAAAGGCGGTCGATATAATACGGGAAAAGAAAGATACCACTCTTTGCGGTTCCGGATCCATCTTCCAGTCCATGAATTCCACTGTTACTATGAACCTCGGATGCATATTCAAGTTGAAAGGCATAAATCTGACGGTTTCAGGTGCATGTGCAAGCGGTTCCCACGCCATCGGTCTGGGAACTCTTCTCATAAGGAATGGTCTGCAGGAGATGGTCGTATGTGGCGGTGCCGAAGAAGTAAATCCTTATGCAGTAGGCTCTTTCGATGGAATTTCCGCTTTTTCCGTAAGAGAGGATGCCCCGGGGAAAGCCAGCCGCCCGTTCGACCGGGATCGAGATGGCTTGGTCCCGAGCGGGGGTGCCGCAACTGTAATAATAGAAAGCTATGAATCCGCAAAGCGGCGCGGCGCGCATATTTACGGTGAAGTTCTGGGTTATGGCTTTTCCGGAAACGGAGGACATATCTCCATTCCGAATGTTGACGGCCCATGCCGTTCCCTTGAGATGTCGATACGCGACGCTGGAATCGAAAAGAAAGATATAGGATATGTCAATGCCCATGCCACTTCAACCATGGTGGGGGACAAGAATGAAGCCAAGGCCATTTACAATGTATTCGGAAACAGGACTGTAGAGGTTACAAGCACAAAATCACAGACGGGACATGAGATGTGGATGGCAGGGGCCAGTGAAGTGATTTATTCCATGCTTATGATGAAAAACGACTTCATAGCTGCCAATCTCAATTATGAGAATCCGGATGAAGATTCCGTTAAACTTTTGATTCCCCCGGAGCGGATAAACAAGCATTTCGACATTTTCCTTTCCAATTCTTTCGGATTCGGCGGAACCAACTCTTCACTTGTCATAAAGAATCTTTAAAAGATAGAATCATGTCCGGACAAAGGCTGCTGCACGGAGATACAATCCTCGATTTCATAATACAGAGACCTCCTATGGTTATGGTTGATACTCTTTATTCATGGTCCGAATCATCGGCCGAAGCCGGCCTTACGATAAAGGGGAATAACGTATTCTGCATTGACGGAAGGTTCATTGAACCGGGGATTATCGAACACTCGGCCCAGAGCGCCGCCCTTTTTGCCGGGTACGGGAATTTCGTCAAAGGAAAAAGTCCTGAAACGGGATTGATAGGCGAAATAAAGAAATACAGCATTTTCCGTATACCTTCGGCAGGGGAAGAACTTCATACAAAAGTTTCTATGATTGAATCCATATTCGGGATGTCTCTTGTTTCCGTAAAGACCGTCTCTGGAGAAAAAATCTTGTCTTCAGGGCAAATCAAGATCTTCGTTCCCGGATACGGTTCCGATTGACAGGATATGCCGTGTACGGCTCTACAAAAACTATTGGAATATAATGGCTGATAAAGTTTTGATAATAGGCAGCGGCCTCGGAGGTCTTGAATGCGGATATATTCTGGCCAAGAACGGCTTCGATGTCACGGTTCTCGAACAGTCCTCGCAGTGCGGCGGCTGTATGCAGTCGTTCTTCCGCAAAGGACAAGAATTCGACAGCGGGTTCCATTACGTCGGAGGGCTAGACGAAGGGCAGTCCCTGTATCCTTTTTTCAAATATTTCGGGCTGCTTGATCTTCCATGGCACCGTATGGATCCGGATTGTTTCGATGAGGTCTCTTTTGCAGGCGGACAATCAGGTATCGTTGAAAGTTTTCCATTGGCATGCGGTTATGATCGTTTTGCAGAAAGCCTTTCCGGCTTTTTCCCTGATGAGAAAGCTGATCTCAAAGCTTATTCAGCTTTTTTGAAGAAGTTGGGTGACAATACTTTCAAGTCTGCGAATTCTTTCGGTCCCGATGATTTGTTCGGTGTCAGCGCATATGATTTCATTTGCAAATCTTTCAGGAATCCGCTATTGCGTAAGGTCATTTCCGGAACCTCGATCAAGATGGAACTTGATGCGGAAACTTTACCTTTGTATGTCTTTGCCCAGATAAATAATTCTTTTATCCAGAGTTCGTGGCGGCTGCGTGGCTGCGGTTCCCTTATAACGGACAAGTTGGTGAAAGCTATCCGGGAAATGGGAGGTAAAGTGCTTTGCAATGCAAAAGTTATCGGGATCGGAGGTGAAAACGGATCTGCGGAATTCCTGAAAGTATCTTTCGGCGGGGATCCCGTATGTGAAGAGACCTTGAAAGCGGACTGGGTGATATCCGATATCCATCCGGAATCCACAATGGAACTTTTGGGTGGTGATTTGCGAGTAAGAAAAATATACAGGGAAAGAATATACGGTCTGAAAAACACTTTCGGCATATTCACGGTAAATGTTTCTCTCAAAAAAGGCCGTATCCCATATTTAAACAGAAATATATATATCCACAAAGCAGATGCAGATCTCTGGCATCCTGAGACATCGCATACGGAAAGCGTAATGGTAAGTTTTTATGTACCGGAAGAACGGTATGACGGCGTTATTTCCGATCGGGGATTAAATATTCCGGCTACACATCTTGATATATTAAGTCCCATGTCATGGGACGACGTATCCGATTGGGGAAATTGTCCCGAAGGACACCGCGGAGAAGAATATGAAAATATCAAAAAGAAAAAAGCACTAGAATGCATAGATCTGGCTTCGGAACGTCTTCCCGGATTAAAAGATGCAATTGAAGATTACTGGACAAGCTCTCCGCTTACATATAAAAGCCGTACGGGTTCACCTTCCGGTTCGGCGTACGGAATCAGAAAAGATTGGCACAATCCCATGATGACATTGCTTTCATCACGTACACCGGTTTCCAATTTGCTTTTGACAGGGCAGAGTCTCAATCTCCACGGCCTTCTGGGCGTATCCATGACTTCCGTGATCACATGCCGGGAAATACTTAAAAAATTTTAACTTTGTATCCGTGAAGTTCACAAATCTTATGATTTTTTCGAGTAATTTGAATATCAGATGAAGAATGCTTTGGTTACCGGCGGAAGCCGTGGAATAGGACGTGCAGTGTGTGTGAAACTTGCCGAATTGGGATATCATGTGATTGTCAATTATATGTCTTCCGAAAAATCCGCAGCGGAGACTCTGGCTCTGATTTCCGGGGCCGGTTCCACAGGAGAATTGCTATGTTTTGATGTCAGTGATCCGTTTGCGGTGCGAAGTGCCATGGAACAATGGAACAAGGTCCATAAGGATGAATTCATCGAAGTTCTGGTAAATAATGCAGGTATACGTAAGGACAATCTTCTGTTGTGGATGGAACAGGATGATTGGCACAGGGTGATAGATGTCGATCTGAACGGCTTTTATAATGTGACGAAGCAAGTGTTGCAGGCAATGCTCACCCATAGAAGGGGGCGGATAATCAATATGAGTTCACTTTCCGGGCTGAAAGGTCTTCCGGGGCAGACTAATTATTCTGCTGCAAAAGGCGGACTAATAGCGGCGACAAAAGCTCTTGCACAGGAGGTAGCCAAAAGGAATGTAACCGTGAATGCCATAGCTCCGGGATTCATCGAAACGGATATGCTAGAAGGACTTGACGGTGACAAATTGAAATCTTCGATTCCTGCGGGCCGCTTCGGCAGACCGGAGGAAGTTGCGGCCCTTGTCGGTTTCCTTGTATCTGAGGACGCCGGTTATATAACCGGGGAAGTCATCTCTGTCAACGGAGGACTATATTCATAAATTAATATATATAATGACCATTTTTGCATATTTGATATCGGTAATGTTGTCGTCGTTTCTTGCGGCGGGGCCAGAAGTGATTACTCCGGTACCTGTCAAAATCAATGCTTCTTCAAAAACAGTAACGCTTCCTTCTTCAGCTTTTTATGAGCTTGATTCTCCTGAATCGGGATTGCCGGCCGTTGACATGTCATACGGAATATCCGATCTGAAGCAATATATAAGGGAGAATACGGTTTTTCATGAAAAGGGACAGGGGAGACAAGAAAAAGCATTTCTGAAAATCATATTGTCGGGAATGGACAAGCCATTGGCCAAAAGTAGGAAACTTCCCCGATTTGCAAAAGAAGCCGCTTATATCCTTAAGATAAGCCGGGACAAGATAACCATAAGGGCAAATACGTCCGCCGGGGCTTTTTATGCCATACAGGATTTGATAATGATGGCCGATATCTGCAATACGCAACAAGGGGGATCATCGTCAGGTCCCGTCGTACTCAAATGTTGCAGAATCTTCGATTATCCAAGGTTTGCATATCGTGGACTGATGTTTGACACTTCCAGACATTTCAGATCCAGGGACTTCATAATCAAGCAGATTGATCTTATGGCTCTTGTGAAATTGAATAAACTTCATTTGCATCTTACCGATGCGGAAGGATGGAGGCTGCAGATCGACAAATATCCCGCCCTTACTCAAAAAACCGCATGGCGTACCGAGGAAGATTGGGCAAAATGGCATTCAGGAAAGGCTGAATACAGTTCTGCCGATTCATCCGGAGCCTACGGAGGATTCTATACAAAAGATGACATACGTTCGATCTTGAATTATGCTAGAATCCGCCATATCGAAGTTATTCCGGAAATAGAGATGCCCGGACACAGCAGGGAAGTGCTGCATGCTTTTCCCGAATTGGCTTGCGTAGGGCGAAGTGATACATCTTCCCGCGGTGGCGAACTTTGCCCCGGGAACGAAAATACATATGAATTCCTGGAAAATGTGCTTTCGGAAGTAGCTGAACTTTTCCCTTCGAAGTATATACATATAGGTGGTGACGAAGCTAGAAAGACCGCATGGAAGACTTGCCCTCTCTGTCAGGAAAGAATGAAGGAAGAAGGGATGACGGATGTGGACCAGCTGCAAAGTTATCTGATAGGCAGAATAGAAAAATTCCTGAATTCCAAAGGGAAAGTCATAATAGGATGGAATGAAATTCTTAAAGGGGGACTTGCACCGAATGCTACGGTTATGTCCTGGCAAGGGACCAAAGGCGGTCTGAAAGCCATAGCCATGGGCCACGATGTTATCATGACTCCGGAAAAATATTGCTATCTCGACCGTTATCAGGATGATCCCGCCCATTCCCCGGTCGCTTTCAATACTTATGTGCCTTTGGATACAGTCTATTCATACGATCCTGCGGACAAAGCTATAAGTAAAAAGGATCTTCATCATCTGCTGGGTCTTCAGGGAAATCTGTGGGGTGAATATATCTCCACTGACAATCATGCGGAATACATGCTTTATCCCAGGGCTTTCGCAATTGCCGAAGTCGGGTGGAGCCTGCCTGCCGGAAAAAACCAGGATAAATTCAGGAAAAGGGTCATGCTATTGTCTGCTTTCCTGAAATCCAAAGATTACGGTTATTTTGACATTACCCGTGAATACGGCCCTCCTTCCGATTGATTCCTCCGGCGCAATTAAACGTTTTCCAGTATTTTCGATTATTAGTGTTATATTTGCATGGTTTCGGCCAATTCTTTTTAACGAATAATGATGAAAAAAGTTCTTTTTATTTTAAGTCTTGCGCTTTTATCCGTTTCCTGCCTGAAAGGCGGAAAGTTCGAATCCACATATACTGCGGTAGGTGATTTCGAATATTCTTCGGAGAATTATTCTTCATTGTTTCTTGCTCCTGACAGCACTTATTTCCCTGATTATTTCTATATCGGGAATGCAATGGCTTGCAATGCAAAGAAATCCGGAGACACTTTTCTGGGTGGCTGTTTTCTTGCAATAGGCAGGGATACTGTGATTTCCTCTGTCCATTCCGCAACCAATTCCTCAAGCAGGTACAAAGTGGTTTCAGGCGGCGGCGGTGCTTTCAAATCCAGGACTTATATGATTTTCTATGATAATCCGGATACGGCGTGTATGCCGAAGTATGCAATAAAAAGCGTACTTTCTTCTTCCGGTACTTGTAAGATGAATCTATGTTACGTTAATAATACGAATGAAGTTGTAAACGACGTTATCTACGGGAACGGTTCCGTCCCTGCTTTCAAAAGCGGTGATTGGATCAAACTCAAGGTAACCGGATATTCCGGAGGTGCAGTTACCGGTTCCGCTGAAATGTACCTGGCCGATTTTACGAAAACTCCTGCCGTTGTTATCGAAGATTGGACCAAGTTGGACATATCGGCACTGGGGATCGCTGATGCCGTCGATTTTTCTATTACGTCGAATGTTGAAGGTATTCCTCCATATGTCTGCATAGATAATTTTTACGCGAATATTCATTTAATTCAATAATATTTCATGACAGTACCGGATTTTAATAAGATATTCGATTCGACAGTAAGCGAGTATCATGATTACGACAATATCGACAAAAAATGTCCGGATCCTTATAAATCGGATTCCCTTGAATTCCTTTTGTACAAAAAATGTTGGATAGATACCGTTCAATGGCATCTGGAGGATATAATAAGAGACCCATGGATATCTCCCGTAAAGGCTTTGGAGATAAAGAGGCGGATAGATAAGTCGAATCAGGACCGTACCGATATGGTAGAGTATATTGACTCGTATTTCCTCAGGAGGTTCGCAGATGTGGTTCCGTCTCCCGAAGCAAGGATAAACACCGAGACTCCTGCCTGGGCGATAGACAGGCTTTCGATTCTTGCGTTGAAAATCTATCACATGAGGGAACAATCCCTGCGCAGGGATTCGTCTGATGACCATATAAAAAAGTGTTCGGAGAAACTTTCCGTACTTCTTCGTCAGAGAGAGGATCTTACACGTTCGGTTTCCGAACTGCTGGAAGATCTGGCTTCAGGAAAAAAGAAGATGGTTGTATATAAACAAATGAAAATGTATAATGATCCGGATATGAATCCGGTTCTGTATTCAAAGAAATAGTGTTGGTATGAAAAAGATGCTTGTCCTCAGGTTGTCGGCGATTGGTGATGTTGCGATGACAGTGCATGCTGTTCGTTCTCTTAGAAAAAAATATCCTGATCTCGGAATTACTGTCGGAACCAGGAAAAGGCTTGCGGGATTTTATGAAGGTGTCCCGAATATAAACTTTTTGTTTTTTCCGGAAAAAGCCGGGGTTTGCGACATTTTCCGCTTCGTCTCGAAGGCGAAGTCTACGGGTCTTGATTTTACTGCAGATTTGCAGAATAATCTCCGTACGACGATAATAAGATTGCTTATGAAACTGAGCGGATCCAAGGTTGCCGCATATAAGCAGATGACTATTGCAAAATGGAGGGTGAAAAGGCGTTTTCGAAAAGATCTTACTCCTCTCAGGAATAATGCCTTGAGATTCTGTGATGTCTTTGCTGCTTTGGGCTTTCCGGTTCCTGATCCGGAAATTGTCAGGGAAGTCCGTCCCGTTCCTGCCGGATTCGGCAGCAAAAAAGGCATATGGGCGGGGATAGCCCCATTCTCCAGAAAAGAGAAAAAAATATATCCCTTGGACAGTTGTGCGGAACTGATAAGGCTGATGTCATTCAGATTCGACAAGGTCTTTATTTTTTCCGGACCGGGGAAAGAGAAAAAATTCTGTGAAGAGATGATGAGTATATTTCCTTGTGTGGAAACCGTTTTCGGCAGAACCGATCTGGCCGGGGAAACGGCACTTATCTCCAATCTGGATATATTGGTTACCATGGATTCGGCTACAATGCATATGGCGACGCTTACTGGTGCTCCGTATGTGGCCATATGGGGCGGGACGCATCCTTCGACAGGCTATTCGGCTTACGGTGCCGACTGGAAGAAAAATTATATCCAGGTGGATTTGCCTTGCCGTCCATGCTCATCCTATGGCGAAGGAAGTTGCAGGTATGGGGATTTCCATTGTCTGGAAATGATATCTCCGAATATGATAATACAACAAATAGAGAAACTGACGGGATTGGATTTGCCGCAAAAAGCTTAGAACACATATAATCATTATATAATATGAAAACCAACCAGGATTATAAAAATGCCGCTCTTGCCGCATTGAAAGGCAATTGGGCTCCGGCCGTTGTTGCCACTATCGTGTTCATGGCCATAGAATGTATGGTTTTAGGTCCTTCGAATTATCATTCCATCGTCAATCCTTATGCAGTATTGCCGGTATTCTATTCGGGTCCGTTGTTTTTACTTCTGATCTTAGTGTCTGCTCCGATGGGCGTAGGTTATTACAATGCTTTCAAAGTCCTTTATGAAAGAGGTGACGACAGGATTACGTACAACATTTTCGTTATAGGCTTTACGAAATGGCTGCATATCGTATGGGTGATCTTGGTAATGAAAATTTATGTACTGCTGTGGTCTTTGCTTTTCCTGATACCGGGAATCATAAAATCCTTTTCATATGCAATGACTCCTTATATAATAGTGGAACACCCTGAATTGACCGCCAACGAAGCGATAGATATGAGCCGTAAACTAATGTCCGGCCACAAATTCGATCTGTTTTACCTTTATCTGAGTTTTATCGGCTGGGCTATCCTGTCCATAATAACTTTCGGTATAGGATTCCTTTGGCTTACCCCTTATTGCATGACTTCAGTAGCTTCATTCTATGATGATATCAAAGGCCCTGCAGATATTGACATGCAGACAGGTACGGTAAATCCAGAACCATCTTCCGATAATCCTGCTTCAGATGATAATAATGGGACAAAGACCGTAGACGAACAATAATGGAGATTGCAGACTGGCAATAATCAGAAATGCTTTCTGTCTGAGCCTGCTGCTTCAAACAGAATTTATAATAGACCTTCCGGAATTTTCATCGAGATTATTCCGGATTCTTTATTTACGGCTGTGATGAGATCTTCATTGAGGGGGACCATCTTTTGTCCGTTATCTGTTTCTATATAGATACAGGGATTCCCCGGAATATCCTCGAATCCTGTGATCCTGCCTATCTTCTTGCCTCCGGGATCAGTTACGGTCCATCCGGTAATTTCTTCCGGATCACTGATTCCGTTTCCTATGAATTCCGATTCATTCCGGTTTCCATTGCTTTTCTTCAGAATGAAAACATCTCGGCCCCTGATTTCTTCCGCATCTCCCAGATCGCGGATATCCGTCAGCCTTACCTTGATTTTGGCCTCGCCTTTCGGTTCCCGGGACTCTATATAAAAAGGAACCGGCAATCCGTCATAAAAAACGAATACCGGTTCTTTTAAATCAATATTTTGGGAAAAGATATCGTCGTACAGACTCAATATGAGTCCGCCTTCGGTACCGTCCGCCTTGAGTACCCTGGCAATCTTCAGCAAGTCTTTTTTACCTGCTTCGGACATAATTGTCAAGCCTGAGGTTTCTCCTCGGATGCCGGTTCTGAAGTCTCGGCAGCACCTTCTGCAGCCTGATCCGTTTCTTCGGCCGCCTTTGCTGCTTCTTCTGCGGCTTTGGCAGCTGCAGCAGCTTCAGCCGCCTTTCTTGCAGCTTCTTCCACTTCGGCTTTCTTCTTGGCCAATTCTTCCGCCCTGGCCTCATTTACCTTGGCTTCTGCTTCTTCGGCATTCTTCGCTTTGTCGGCGGCAGCCTTGTCGATTCCTTCTTTCTTTGCATTGACCTTGGCATCTCTGTGAGCCTTCCAGTCCGCATATCTCTTGTCCGCTTCTTCCTTTGTGATAGCTCCTTTGGCGATTCCGCCGTCAAGATGCTTTCTCAGAAGAATCCCTTCGTAAGATAATATCCTGCGAGTGACCAGAGTCGTTTCGGCTCCTACTTTCAGCCAATCCAATGCCCTTTCTTCATTAAGGACGATAGTTGCAGGGTTCGTGTTCGGATTGTACGAGCCCAATTGCTCGATAAAACGACCGTCACGAGGTGCGTGAGTGTCTGCCACAACAATGTGGAAGAATGCGAAATTCTTCTTACCGTGGCGTTGCAAACGAATTTTTACAGCCATTGTGAATCTGTTTTTAAATTTTTATTAATAATACCTGTGTAATCCTGCTCGAGGAATACGCCGTAAAATTACGAAATAATATCGAGGTTATAAAATTTGGCATTAAAATTTTGGTATTTCTCTATAAATACCTATTTTTGCAATCCCGTTTCAACGGATATCCGCTTTCAGCGGACTTCTTGGAAACATATCGGCGGATGTGGTGGAATGGTAGACACGCTACTTTGAGGGGGTAGTGGGCATTGCGCCCGTGTGAGTTCGAGTCTCACCATCCGCACTTTTTAATATTCGATACAGGATGGCTTTATATGGCCGTCCTTTTTTGTTTCTTATTGTATTTCCCTTATTCCACTTCATCCAGCCACCTCTCTGGGAAATTTGTAGGAAACGTGAAAAATGTCGGAGTTGGCCATGCTTTACTCGAAGACGGCTGAATCTGTGAAAAATGTCCGGAAGAGATAACGCTTTACTCGAAGAAGACGGTAGAATTTGTAAAAAAAGTCCGGAGGCGGCCATGCTCTCTAAGGGTTAAATAGTTGACAACTAGTTATTTAACTCTTTTGCACCATGGCCAGCCCCCCTTAAAATAGCCGACCTGTCCATGCTTGGTAAGAGCTAAAGTAGCCATTTACAGCCACTTAGACATTCAGGAGCATGGCCGCCTTCCGTTAAAAAATGAAGAATTTTTCTTAAAATAGGAACGAACTAAGTGTTATTTGTTCTTTCCGTTGTTAGAAAATTCTTATTGAAATTTACTAATGCCGGTTTTCTCTTTTTGTGGGGTATTTTATTTTGCCAAAATCAAGTACTTTAAAGTTACCGATTACACGGACGAGTCCGGTTGCTATATGAGTAGTCATTAGATAAACGACATTTGCTGATTAAGTAAAAGGTCAGCGGAGGGGAAGTGTGTGTGCGCCGTCATCTTCGCGCAGAGCGCTCATCCCGTCCCCGACTCACTATCGCTGTTTGTCGGTACACTGCCAAAACTGAACGACGATTTTGCATTCCTCTTCCGGTTTCGTCTTCATCGATGCTCGTCTGGGCCACCCGTTCACGAGGCCACGGGCGGCCACGGATTCAGACGCATCACACACTTCACCCTTCTCCTGTGCCGATTTCATGGCTTGTCATTTTGTTTGTGAATATCATTATTTCGTGTGTATCATTCCGGGGGAGTATTTACTGCAATATAAGCCTTGTATATATTTATCATGATTAGTCAGGTTATCAATATTTTGATGTCACATATAGTCTAAGACCTTCTCTGGTCAAAATGTAATGACAACCGTTTATGTATTGGATATTTGTAGTCTCCTGATTTAGGTCGACTATTTGAATGTTGGAGCGCACCCCAAAAGTTGGATAACTAAAAAGGGTTTGTCCTTGAAAAAGTTTCTTTTTAGTGCATTGGATTTTCCTTCTAGCCTATGTTTCGTATGGTTGCGGATCCCAAATACTGTAAGGAAATTAATAATGGAACCTCGTAGCTACCGTATTATCAACGCTTCTAGGGCTCCAGATACTGGAGGGGGATCCAGAACGTTGCGTAGCTTTTGGGAAAAAAGAAAAGAAGAAAGACTGTTTCCTTTTCTTATCTGAATATGACTGACCTAGATGATCTGGATGGCCTGAATGACTTGGATAGCCTGACTGAATAGGACTGATCTGGATAGCCTGACTGAATAGGACTGATCTGGATAGCCTGACTGATCTGGATGACTACTTGGATGGCCTGAATGAATAGGACTGACCTGGATGACTTGAAAGATCTGAAAGACTAGTCGACCTGAATGGAATAGAATTGACAGGTTTCTTGGATAAATAGAACTGACCGGCGGGCAAAAATCAGGAAAAAGACAAGATTATCTGCTATTGAGAGTGCTTTTTTGCTGATAAGTAGTATCTTTATAATAAATAATCAACAAAAATCATGAATACGAAAGTATTGTATAAAATTGCATTTTTCGTTTTACTTACATTTGCCGGCGTTATCGCATCGGCTCAGACAAGAATGTCTTCTCCTTTCTTCAAGAAGGGAATAACAGGTTACGCAAGTATGGGAGGTGCCGCTTTGGTTACAAGGGGTACCGAGGGATCTGAGATAGCTCCTTCTGCTTCCATTGGTTACGGTTTCGGGGAAGGTACATACCTGGGGACGGGAACAAGCTGCTACTTCCATTCCGGCAATGATTGGACTGTTCCTATTTTTGTGGAGATGAAGCATTCCTTCACAAAGAATAATGTTATCAGCCCTTTTGCCGATGTCAAGTCCGGATTCGTATTCACAAAGCCCCACGGACACGGATTGCTGATATGCCCGGGTGTCGGAGTGAACGTTTCAAGATTTTTCATGGAATGTTCTTTCTCGTATGACAGCGGAGAAATAAACACGCAAGGGGAAAAGTATAATTACAAGAGGGAGCTGATATTGATGTCTTTCGGCATCGCTTTCTAAATCTCCCGAATACTTTTTTTTAGGAACCCGAATACTTTTTTTAAAAGGAATAAGAGAAGGAATAAATAAGAGAAAGGCAGAAAAAAGGATAAGTAATAATTAAAGTATAAGTAATCAGTAAAGGGAAAGGACTGTATCTATGATTCCGGCATATATGGTGCGGTACCTCGCAGATCAAGACAGAAAAAATACGGAATCAGGACAGGAAGGACTCCTGATCAAAACAGGAGAAACAGGTGATAAGTGGCGAAAGCCATGATCCAGGCGATCACGATCGTATATATGCAAGTGCCTATAGCCCACTTCCAGCCGCCGGATTCGTTTTTGATGGCGATAAAAGTGGCGATGCACGGGAAATACAGCAATATGAAGACCATGTATGCCAAAGCTCCTGCAGTGCTGATGTCGTTTTTCAATCCCCTTTGTAGTGACGTGTCTTCAGGCAATGCGGAAGTTCCCTTGCCTGAAGACACTGTCGTTTCATCGGCTCCCGCTTCCTGTCCTTCTCCCGAATACATGACACCCATAGTGCTTACTATCAGTTCCTTGGCTCCTATGCCGGAAAGGATTCCGACACCCATTTTCCAATTGAATCCCAAAGGCTCCATTATCGGCTCTATGCCTTTTCCTATATATCCTATATATGAATTCTCTTTTTGTTCCCTGACGGACCCGTATTTGTTATGATTGGGAAAATATCCGAGGAACCATATCAATATGGAAAACAGCAAAATGGTAGTCGCCATCTTTTCCAGATATTGTTTTCCCTTTTCCCACGTGTGCCGGAATATGGCTTTTCCTGTCGGTACCCGGTAAGGAGGCAGTTCCATCACGAACGGAAGATCATCGTCTTTGACGAATTTGCTCATTACTTTCGCCGAGATTATGGCCATTACAATGCCGAGAAGATATATTCCCAGCAGGACGAGAGCGGCATGGGATCCGAAAAAGATTCCCGAAAGCAGTATGAAAATCGGCAGGCGGCCGGAGCAGGACATGAAGGGAATGATCGCCATGGTGATCAGCTTGCTTTTCCTGTTTTCGATCGTTCTTGTCGCCATTATTGCAGGGACGTTGCATCCGAAGCCCATGATCATCGGAATGAATGATTTCCCGTGAAGTCCGATCTTGTGCATAAGTTTGTCCATGATGAACGCCGCTCTGGACATATATCCGGAATCTTCCATCAGGGAAATGAAGAAATAGAGAATCAGGATGTTAGGAAGGAAAACGAGTACGCTTCCGACGCCCCCTATTATTCCGTCTGTGATCAGATCCTTGAGCCATCCGGCTTTCATGAAGGTTCCGGCAAGCATTCCTATTTTTTCGACCAGCCATTCTATCCACAACATAGGATAATTGCCCAAAGTGAAAGTGGCCTGGAAAATCAGATAAAGTATGGCGATGAAAACAGGAAATGCTATCCATTTGTTTGTGACGATCGCGTCTATCTTGTCGGTGATTGTCCGTTTGGGTTTTTCTTCTATATGAGGTTTGTAAGTTTCCGCAAGGGCCCCTTGGATGAAGGCATATTTTGCATCGACGATGGCGGATTCCGCAGTGGAATGCAGAAGTCCTTCTATCCTTTTGTCCTCGTATGCCTTGGCTTTTTTGATTTCTGCATTGTTGGGCAGTTCTTCCACCAACTTGTCCACTTCGCTGTCATTTTCCAGATATTTTATCGTCAGGAACCTTGTGGAATATTTATGTCTGATCTGCTCATTTACCTGGATAACGGATTTGAGGTGGTTTATGCTTTTTTCCAGTTCTTCTCCGTGATTAATATGGATATGTCTGGCAAGATGAGGATCGTTGTGCTCGTATATTTTTATGATGGTGTCGAACAGCTCGTTTATCCCTCTTCCGTCACGGCTTACGGTAGGGCAGACAGGCATTCCGAGCAGATAGCCCAATTGCCTGATATCCAGTTCGTCTCCCTTGGCTTCCAGTTCATCATACATATTCAGGGCCATGACGACCCTCAGATTCATGTCTATAATCTGGGTTGTCAGATACAGATTCCTTTCGATGTTGGATGCATCCACCACGTTTACAACTACGTCGGGCATCTTTTCTATAAGATTTTTCCTGACATAAAGTTCTTCTGGGCTGTAGGCGGAAAGGGAATAAGTTCCAGGGAGGTCTACTATTACGAATTTGTATTGTTTGTATTCCAGTCTTCCTTCTTTGGCATCGACCGTCACTCCGCTGTAGTTGCCTACATGTTCATGGCCTCCGGATGCCACGTTGAAAAGGGAAGTTTTGCCGCAGTTCGGGTTTCCGACCAGGGCGACCCGTATCACATGATGCCTTTCTTCGGCGAGGGACGACATCATTTCGTCAAGCTGCTGTTGTTCCTCTTCTTCATTGTCAATGACAGGTTCGTCGAATTCTTTTGTCGCTATCGCTTCTTTCGCTTCTTCTTCGCTGATTACTTCGATTTGTTCGGCTTCTTCCCGCCTTAATGATATTTTATATCCTATGATTTCGTATTCTATCGGATCTTTCAGCGGGGCATTGAGAATCACCTTTACTTTCTTTCCGCTGATAAAGCCCATCTCAATGAGTCTTTTGCGGAAACCACCGTGTCCGTTTACCTTGACTATTACCGCTTGCTCTCCTGTTTTCAGTTCCGAAAGATACATCCTTGTCCGATTTAGTTTGCAAAGATATCCCTTTCGGTGGAAAAGGGCAATAACAACAAATAGCTATTTTTCACCTGACGGGTAGTCATTTATTGAGATCGGTTCCGGATCTTACGAATATTTCCCCGGAAAGCGGAAAATAATGGCCAGACATGCGAAGAAAGCCAGGGAAAGGGGATAATACAGGTAGGCTATGATTGATGCGGAAGAAATTTTAGCTAATCCTGCGGCCATCAAAAGCTGGGCGCCGTAAGGGATTATGCCTTGTATGACGCAAGAAAATGTATCCAGAATACTTGCTGTTTTGCGGGGATCGAGACCGAAACGTGTGGTAATGTCTTTTGAGATTTGGCCTGTCGTGATGATAGCTATCGTATTGTTGGCAGTGCAGAAATTCACTAGGCTTACGAGTGCGGCTATGCTGAATTCTGCACCTCTTTTGCCTTTTATCCGTTTTGTGAGTCCTTTTATTATGAAATCGAGACCTCCGTTTTGCCGTATGACTTCCAGCATTCCGCCTGCAAGCATAGTGACGATGATAAGTCCGCTCATTCCCGATATCCCGTCTCCAACCGCCCGGAGAAAACCGGCCCAGCCTATCTTTCCGGATATCAAACCGATGATGAAGTTGGTTCCCATTCCCAAAGTAAGTACGGTCATGACATTCATTCCCGATATGGCAAGCACTATGACCAGAATATACGGCATTATCAATATCCAGTTCTGAGGCCCCGGGGAAGGTATGTTTCCGGCGGATTGTCCCAATATCAAATAGATGACAGTAACGACTATGGCCGCAGGTGCCGCTATTGATATGTTGGCCTTGAATTTATCGGACATTGAACAACCCTGTGTCTTGGTGGCTGCTATCGTGGTATCGGATATAAAAGACAGATTGTCACCGAAAAATGCACCTCCGACGATTATTGCCGTGACCATAGGAATCCCGAATCCGGCTTCCTGTGCTATGCCCGAGGCTATGGGAACCAAAGCAACCACGGTTCCTACGCTTGTTCCTATTGCCATGGATATAAAACAAGAGGCCAGGAAAAGTCCGGCGAACAACAATTTGCCGGGAAGAATCATTATCGTCAGATTTACCGTCGCATCTATAGCCCCTATCGCTTTTGCCGAACCTGAAAACGCCCCTGCAAGAATGAATATCCATATCATCAACAGCACGTTTTTGTTGCCCGCACCGCTGGAGAATACGGATATCCTATGCTCGATATTCCCTTTGCCGATTATGAGTGAATAGATTGAAGCTATGAGAAAAGCCGAAGAAATCGGAATTTTGTAGAAATCGTTTATGGTTATCGATGTTATCAGGTATACCCCGATAAATACCAATAACGGGCTTAAAGCTAGCCAGCCGTTGATTTTTCCTGACGGTTGGTTAGTCTTGACCGTAGCCGTCACTGTTTTCCCTGAGGTTCTGCGTATCCGCCCCGTGATGTATTTTATAGGTGTTATTCCCATTATTTTCCTTCCATTATTTCCTGATATACCGTTTCAAGTTTCTTCCTCAAGTAAATGACTGCATAATGTTTCCTGGACAGCAAAGTGTTTACAGGGACACCGGAAGCTTCCGATATTTCCTTTACAGGGATGCCTTCGAATTCCGTCAGTTCGAAAATCTCCCTTTGCTCTTCCGGAAGTTGCCCCAGAGCATCCTCAAGTTCCGTCCAGAACAAAGATTTCAAATATTCAGTTTCCGGGGAATTTTCACCATCGTCTGAGAACATAAATTCCAGGATATCATCTATATCGTCATCGGAATCGTCCCCTTTGCCCGTTTCCAGGGACAATTCTTTCTTTTTCTTCCCTTTGTTGATTATAGTATTTCTCGCCACTTTGTACAACCATGCCGATACCTCCCGGATGGGGTTTGCGGCCTCATCCAGTTTTTTGACAAGCTGGAAGAAAACATCCTGTTCTATATCTTCCGCATCTTCATTATTATCGACATTGCTTTTTATGAATGCCTTGATGCGGGGACGATATTTCATGATGATGTTTTCCGCAGAGTCTTCAGTTTTTTTACCGGCGGTGTTTTTTGCCATCATCCGTATATTATTCGGCGGGATCTTTTTCTCCGTTCGACCCGAAATCGAAATTGCGTCCTCCGTGCCAATGCCGGAAAGATTCTCTTTTCCTGTCCATATATTCATTACGCTGTTCGGGAGTCATTGCAGACCATTCCCTATATAAGGGACTGTCCCGGTAGGAATCGTGTCTGCGCTTGTTCCCGTCCGAAGAAAACATTCCGCTTTTCCATATTCCGCCGAAAAGTATTCTTGCAAGGATGAACAAGCCTATGGCTTTCCAGAACGTTATTTCCGGGATGCCGAACATGCCGGGGATTATTGCATTCCACAGCAGCATTATCACGAGTCCGAGAACCAAGGTGGCAATTATGAAAAACAGGATATGTCCGGTATAGTGCCTGACGTCGTATTTGCCTTCGGGAGAATTCCGTCTGTGATTGTTCTTTCTCATATAGATTTATTTTTATTGTTTGTTTCCGTATCTTTATTTTTCGTATTCATACAAATATCGCAATTTGTTCCGTTATCGTATGCCTGCCAGTTCTTTTCCACGTCCTTTTGACGTCTCTCCGGAGAACGAAATTGCCTTGAAACTGCATGAATCCACACAATGTGTGCAATGAGAGCAATTTTCAGGATGTACAACTCCGACATGCAATCCTTTTTCGTCATTTACCATCGCAAGCACATTATTCCTGCATTCTTTTACACAGATTCCACACCTTACGCATCTGTCGTCATCTATCCGTATCATTTTATCTTCTTTGAAAAGATGTCTGAAAAATTCCATCATAATATGTTCATATAATAAATATTGAGCGGTCATCAATTATTCTTTAACCGCTCTCTGAATAGTAAGACAAATGAAACGGATAAATATTTTAAAGAAATCGTTATATTTATTGCCGTTACTGCTAAAACCAACTGATTAATCGATATTAATATGAAAGTCAGGAATCTTTTTATTTCAATCGCCGTCTTGACGGCAGGTACGGTTGCGGGCCGGCCGGCGGCGGCGCAAACGTCGGCGGATACCGCTAAATTCGAACCGACAGTCTATATGGTGGCCAATGCACATATGGATACCCAGTGGAGATGGACGGTGCAACAAACAATAAATGAATTCATTCCCAATACGTTGCTGCAGAATTTCAGTCTTATGCGGCAGTATCCGCAGTACAAGTTTTCTTTGGAGGGGGCTGTGATATATTTGTGGGCAAAAGAATACTATCCGCAGTACTATTCGATACTTAAAAAATATATAAAAAACGGGCAATGGTATCCGGCCGGGGCTTCATGGAATGCTAACGATTACAATGTACCGAGTGTGGAATCCAATTTCAGGAATATTCTTCTTGCCGAAGATTTCTATAAAAAGGAATTCGGAGTGAAATCATATGAAATCATGCTTCCGGATTGTTTCGGGTTCGGCTATACCCTTCCTACCGTGGCCGCCCATTGCGGTTTGATAGGATTCCATACCCAGAAATTACAATGGAGGTATCATCCGTTTTATCCTGACGGGAGAAAATACCCTTTCGAATTCGGGATATGGCAAGGAATTGACGGAGAAGGCATACTTGCGGCACCCAACGGTTCCGGTTACGGCTGGGATCCCGTTACTGAAATTTATGACAACAAGGAATTGCTGGATAAGATAAAAGATTCCAAGGTCAAGGCGGCTTTCAGATATTTCGGAACCCGTTCATCCCGTCTTCACGGGGATCAGGGAGGATCGCCTCTTCCGCAGACTGTAGCGATGCTTGATCAATGCCGCCGGGAAAAAGGACCTTTTAAAATCAAATTCGCCGCGGCGGACGATATGTTCAAGGATTTCGGATATCTCAAGAATTCGGGTTTCCTGCCTGTGTTCAAAGGGGAGCTCCTGATGGATACACATGGGACGGGCGGTTATACTTCGAATTCCGATGAGAAAAGATTGAACAGGAGGAGCGAGCAGCTCGGATTCGCCGCCGAAGCCGGTGCATCCATGGCAGACTGGCTAGGAACCGTGGACTATCCGGGATATGAACTGACGGAAGCTTACAGGCGTTTCATATGGCATCAGTTCCATGATGATCTTCCCGGTACCTGCATAGTCGACGCGTATACTTTCACATGGAACGACCAGATGCTTTCGCAGAATCAGTTTGCAGGAATAATCGACGGTTCCGTTTCCGGAGTTTCTTCCGTTATGGATACAAGGACAAAGGGCGTCCCGGTAGTCGTTTTCAATCCTGTGACGGTAACTAATAATGATATGGTTGAGGTGACTTTGCCTTTGCCGTCGGTAAAGTCTTCGGTAAGAGTTTTCGGCCATTCCGGAAAAGAGGTTGGATCACAGATCATAAACAGGAAAAAGGATTCGGTTACACTGCTTTTTGCAGGCGCGGACCCTTCTATGAGCATGAATGTATATGATGTGCGGCCGTCTTCTTACCGTAAGGTCAATACCCGTCTGAAGATTTCGGACAGGACGATAGAAAATGCTTTTTACAAAGTTACTCTCGATAATAACGGCGACATTTCTTCGATCCTGGACAAGCGTTACGGAAAGGAGATGGTAGCCGCGGGCAAGTCCATAGGCTTGCGTGTATTCCCTAATGATGTTTCGGATGATTGGCCTGCATGGGAAATACTTAAAAAGACTCTTGACGAGACTCCTGTCCCCGTGAACGGGAATGTCAGGATATCGATAGAAGAGAAAGGTCCGCTCAGGGCTACTCTCAAAGTGGAGAAAAATTACGGGGATTCCCGGTTTGTCCAGAGGATCAGTCTTACCGACGGTGCCGAAGACGACAGGATAGATGTAAAAACGGATGTGGACTGGCAGTCCATGCATTCTCTTCTAAAGGCTTCTTTCCCTCTTTCTTTCAGTGCGTCCAAAGCGAACTACGATCTGGGTCTTGGATATGTGGGAAGAGGCAGCAACACAGAAACGGCTTATGAAGTTCCGGCTCAGGAATGGGCCGATATGACGGCCGATGACGGTTCTTACGGAGTAACCGTAATGAACGATTGCAAATACGGATGGGACAAGCCCGATGCCGGGACTTTGCGTCTTACGCTTTTGCATACTCCTACAGCCGCCAGGAACAATTATGTGAATCAGAGGACACAGGACATAGGCCCTCATGAATTCACTTATTCCATAACCGGTCACAAAGGGGCGTTGGACGGCGGTGCCGTGACGGCTTCCGCCGACATACTGAACCAGAAAAAAGCGGCTTTCATGACCGTAAGCCATTCCGGCGGATACGGCAGATCGTTTTCTTTTCTTAAGACTTCAACTCCGGAGATACGTGTCAAATCGTTCAAGAAAGCCGAAGACGGTGACGGTTATATAGTCAGAATATATGAATTGTCCGGCCGCGGTTCCGAAGGAAAGATAACATTCGCTCCGCAAATCTCATCGGCTGATGAAGACAATGGGATAGAAGAATATAAAGCGAAGGCATCGTTTGCCGGAAATGAACTTGACGTCCGTGCATCTGGATTTTCCCCGAAGACATATCGTGTCCGTTTCACATCGCCTGCGGCAGTTTCCCCGAAACCGGAATACAATTCCGTCAAGCTGAAGTTTGACAATACAGCCATTACTTCCGACGCTTTCAGCGCATTCGGGCATTTCGACAAGGATTGGCATTCTTATGCCGCCGAACTGATTCCTGATACTCTGATCCATAAAGGCATACCTTTCGTAATGGGTAAACCCGATGTCGGCAATGCCGTTTCATGTGCCGGCCAGACCCTGCAGGTCCCTTCCGGCAGCGATGGTGTATATTTCCTGGCCTCTTCGTCGGAAGGCGACAGGACTGCATCATTTTCTTGCGGTAACAAAATTTTCGAACGTGGGATTCCTTATTATTCGGGGTTCTTCGGAAGCGGAAACTGGAAGGACAGATATACTGCATTCCTCAAGAAAGGCGATGTCGCTTATGTGGGTATGCACAGGCACGATTCCAGAAACAGGAACGAGGCTTATGTACATACTTATATGTATATGATTTATATCCCTGTCAACGGAAGGAACGAAATAGTATTGCCTAAGGACAAGCATATAAAGATATTTGCCGCCACAGCCGCGAAAGGAGAAGCCGGAATGGCTGTTCCGGTATCGGAGATGGTCACAAGATTAGAACCGGATAAATGAAAAAACAAAATTTTAAAATTCCGGTGGAAGGGGAGACAAAAGTGCTTCTGCATGCATGTTGCGCTCCCTGTTCTTCTGCGATAGTCGAATGGATGGTGCATAACGGCATTGTCCCTACTATATTTTACAGCAATTCCAATATCTTTCCCCGGGAAGAATACGATGTAAGAAGAAATGAATGTATCCGTTATGCGCAAGCTCTAGGATTGCGGATAATCGATGACGAATACGGTCACGGTGAATGGCAGGCAATAGCGCGGGGTCTGGAAACCGAACCGGAAAGAGGACAAAGATGTCTGCAGTGTTTCCGTTTCAGATTGGAACGGGCTGCCAGATATGCAAGGGATAACGGATTCAAAGTCCTTACCACCACTCTTGCTTCTTCCAGATGGAAAGATCTGGATCAGGTGAATGAGGCCGGAGAGTATGCATGCAGCCTTTTCCCGGGAGTGGTATGGTGGAACGTTAACTGGCGTAAAGGTGGGCTTCAGGAGCGTCGCAATGCGATAATCAAGGAATATGATTTCTACAATCAGCAATATTGCGGTTGTGAATTCAGCCTTGCTGGGGAGAGGCAGGGAAAAGAATCTTCCGGATCAGAATGATTCGAAAGTTTTAGGATAATCCTCTTCGTAATCGTGTTTATATAATGTAATGAAGCTATTGTATCTTAATTTTGCATCATCGTTCCTTCCCAGTGCCATCAGGGCTCTGACGGAGTACGACAAAGCCGTTTCATTAAGAGGGTCCATAGAGAATATTATGTCCGAACATAAAATGGCGTTTTGATAATCGGAGGAGCGGTATCTTTCTATCATTTCCGTTTCCATTGCCGGTTCGGCTGTGCTTTCCACGTCATCTTTCAGCTTGTCGAATATAGGATCTTCTTCTTCACACAGAATATTCCCTCTTGCCAATATCCTTATCAGATCATCCGAACCATAATCTTTTGAAGCGATCAGCCGTTCATATTCCGTATAGTCGCAGAACAGATCTTTTCCGATGACAATCCTGAACTTTCCTTCTTCGAATATGAGTTCTATGCCGTCTAGCCGTCCCAATATCTTTCTCAGGCTGTTGATAGTTACCCCACGTATGTTTTTTGCTTTGTTTTCTTCCTTGTCCGGCCATATAAGCCCGCTAAGTCTTTTTGAAGAAATACCTCCATCGTCCGAATATTGGAGTACAAGACAGAATAATTCTTTTATTTTCTCGGTGAATAGCCCGCTAATGTCTTCCCCGTTCATGTCTTTTACGGAAAAACCGCCGAAAAGAAAAATGGAGTTCACTTTGCTTTCAAAAGGCTTCAATCTTTCCGTTCCTTTTGCAGTCAGTGCGGGTTTGCCTGCATCATGGTTCCGGGACGTTTTTTTCTTTTTTTTATAGATAATGAAGGAACCCAGAAAAATCATTACCAAAATGGAGGATGCAAAAGCGATCCATATCTTTTTTCTTGTTCCGATAGCTTCATTCCCGTTATGGTTGGCATCCGCAGCTCGTGGCGGATATTCTATCGAATACAGGGTAACTGAAGATTTTATATCGTCGGGTGATTCTTCAACGATAGTTATGAGCTTTCGTAACCCCTTATCATAGAAGAGATTTGCATTGGTCGTGATCTTGTCCGAAAATATAGGAATTGAATTGCCCAATATTTCGTGGGAACCGTCTTTTATGTTGAATTTGTACAAGTGCAATTCGGATTCTGTTACACTTTCCGGATAGCACAAGACATAGAAATATCCGTCCCCGGTCAATATCATATTTCTAGCCGCTACTGAATTGGGTCCTGTCCATGGAATCTCCCATAATTTTTTCGCTTTCATAGAAACGGGATCCACACTGTACAGATTATATATATATTCCCTTCCTACGACCTGGTTCCCGCTTTTATTCCCCATACCTCCGTAGATGTACAGTAACTTTTCCTTGTCTTCATATCCCATTGCAGAAAAATATCGCGGCCATGGCTTGTCTCCGCATATATTCCCGGATTTTGTCCATTTGTAAGATTTCATATCCAGACTGTAGAAATCGCCGTTGTATCTCGAATTTCCGAATCCTCCGTATATCAGGAATCTTCCGTGTTCACTGTCCAGCCATTCGTCGTGATGGTGCATCTGCATAGTCTTTTTCTCATCACTTAATGCCGTCCACTCCATTGTATTCGTATCCAATACCGACAGAGTCACAGGCCCTTTATCCGGTTTGTCGTAATAAACTTCATATGAATATATTCTTCCCGTTTCATTATCCATGAAGTTGGTACCTATCGTGATCGATACGGGGCACCGGTTTCTGAAAGCGCGGGAACGGACGGTTTCGTAAGGAATATTATAGAAATGTATGGAATCGTTATCGAAGAAATATATCTCGTGTTTTTTAGAATCGTATCCGGCACAGAAAAAAGCCCCGGAATTATATTTCCCCAATTTTCTCCACTTGGAATAATTGCCGAAGAGCCATACGGGATTCTTTACGATGCCTTTTATCCTGCCGTCCGAATCTTTGACCTTCTCGCCGTATTCTTCGTCGAGCGGGAAAAAGTATTTGTGTCCGTCGCCTATTATGAGATTCTTTATAGAAAAAGAAGGGACGTCTATATTATAATCGCTTTTTCCGAACAGTATCTGTCCTTTGATGACATCGGGGAGAAGTAGGTGGACGGCAGCCGAATCCTTCCCGGCTGTCAATTTTACCGAGTCTTTTTCCATGTCGAGGACAAGCCGTATTTTAAGCCATTCCGATGCTTTCCCTTTTATCAATTTAGGGAACCGCAGCCGGATCAAGGTCTTTTGCCCCTCCGCATTGACCATGAATCTGAGTGAATCTTTGGCCCCGTCATAGAAAAGATTTATTACCGGAACTTTATTGCTGCTTCCGGTCTTTATTCTCAGAATATATCCCCGCTCGGCTTCCGGATAGGTTTGCAGTTCAAAGCTTATGCCCAATTGTTTGTAAAAAGATCTGGGTTTGCCTCCGAAAACGTCGTAAGAAGTTCTCTTGTCTATGCTTTGTTCCAATCCTGTGAATCTCAGTCCCTGACTTTCGCATTCGAAAGACTGAATCAAAAGGGAGAAGATAAAAAGAACTGCAGTTAAGATTCTTTTGATCATAGTCTTTACGTGTCCTTGTAAAACAAATATAAAGAAAACAAGATTAAAAATAAATTTTTATTATTTAACCCTAACTTAATCTTATGGTTAATCCATGTCTCTTTTCTTCGTCAATCGTTTAAGGAAAATATTGATTTTTGGAGATGATTTCCTTTTCAAGAACCACACTAATAGTTTAACACAATAATTTTTAACCATGAAATTCAAACAAATTTCAAGAGTATTCGCTCTTGTTTCAATGATTTCGGCAATTGCACTGTCCGGCGTTTCATGCCGTGACGATGAAAATGGCGGTTCCGGCGAAACTGTCGTCAAAGGGACTATTACCGGGACGGTAAAGGATACTCAGGGCAATCTGCTTTCCGATGTTACAGTTACAGTAAAAACCACGGATACTGCCAGGGAATTGGAATCTTCTTCCACTACCGGAGCGGACGGTACTTTCTCCATTTCCGATATTCCCGTTACCGCCCAGTTCGTTACATTCGAGAAAAAAGGCTATGCCTCGGTAGGAATAACCATTCCCGAGAATCGTTTCATGGACGGCTCCGTTTCTCTTTCACCTATTATGGAATATGCGGCAGGTATCATAAGCGGAAAAATACTGGATGCCCAGAACGGCAACGTCCCGTTGTCCGGAGCCAAGGTCAGTATAGGTGCCGGTGACGATGTCACTACGGGGAATGACGGTACTTACCGTTTCGAAGGTCTTGTAATCAGGGATTACACTCTTTCCGTTTCAAAAACGGGATACGGATCATATTCCAAGAGTCTTACTTCCGATATGTTTGTGGACGGAGCTATTTCAGTAAGTGACATAACCCTTGGAGGCAAAGAAATTCTTCCGGGCTTGACAAAACAGGATCTTGATGTTGCCGATGTCTGGTATATGGATGATTACAGAGGAGGTAAAGGCAACGGAGGCGGAGTCGTGGATTGGTCCTGCGTCTTTATGTCCACATTGAAATATGTAGGCAATTTTGAAAATCAGAACGAAGGCTGCACTTTGCGTATCATCAATGATGCCGCAGATCAGGCCAAGCCTGCCGATCTGGACAATTTCAACACATTCACTTACGGCAAGAAGAAAATTACGGAAGACAATAAGATCCTTACTTTGTATGTCCGTACCCATAATACTACTGCTGATGCTCCTCTCCAGTTCGGAGTCCAGGTTGTCGACCTTTCGGCTGCCGATCCGGTTTCCGAGAAAGTCGGGGAAAACCGTTCCCATGGAAGCGACAGTTATAGCGAGTATGCTTTCGATCTAAGCGATTATGTCGGAAAAGAAGTTATCGTGGCCGTAGGCATATATCGTGCGGCGACCGGCGATTACTGGCATCAGCTTCCTATAAGGCATATGTCTTTCGCAAAAGAACAGGTGAACAACGACGAGTATCTTCCCGGAACCGAAGTCGCCGCTCTTCCCGGATGGCATCTTACAATGGAGACAGTCCGTTCTATAATGCCTGATGAAAAGACATCATTTACAGGCCTTCCCGGTACTGCCGACGGCAAGAGTTCTTCGGGTTACAATGTTTGGAACGGAACCGGCCAGATTGCTGCCAATTGGGGTTTCATGTATGTGAGCAAAGATACCGAGCCTACGGCAAGCCAGGGATTCGTGATAAAGACAAGAAGTGGCGTAGCTGCCAATTACGATACTCCGGAGTCTTATTTCTATTCCAAATTCGATATTTCGTCCGTTAATGACCATATGACTCTGAAAGTGCGTAATTTCAGTGACGACACTCCTACTACTTTCAAGATAGCTGCCATTTCGGAAGACGGTTCGGTTTCATATCTCGATCCGGTGTCCAATACCGCTGCATCTGCATCCAAGGTTACCGATGGAAACGGTTGCTGGCAATTCATAAATAACGCAGGGAATGGAAATGAAGCCGATTATGCAGCATTCGAATATGATCTATCGGCGTTTGAGGGTAAAAATGTAGTGCTGGCTCTGGGAATATTCAAGGGCATTACTCCGGACCAGGGTGGTGAACAGAAACTTTCTATATACGGAATACAATTCGATTAAAATGAAGAAATTGATAATATTAATGTTGGTGGTGTCGTCAGTGTTTGTCAGTTGTTGTGCTTCTTGCAGCAAGGATAACAAATCCGACGGCGGAGGAGAAAAAGATTCTGTTTCCGTGAATCTGCCGAAGCGGAATATCGAAAGGGCCATGACTATGACGGATGCCGCTCTTGACAATTATTTCTCCGAATCCGGAATGGCGATGTCGAGATATTACAATCCGTTTACCAAGACAGCATCTTCCGAGATCGGCAGCGTATGGATGTACACATCTTCGATTGAAGCTGTGACGGCTATAATGAAGACGCTGGAAATAATGAAAGATCAGGGAGATCCGTCACTTTACAATGAAAAATTCGATGGCTATTCCAAAATCCTGTCGGATTTGTATGCCGGCGCCCAATATTACAAGGGAAGTTTCACTCTTACCTCTTACACGGGAACCTCATCTTGGTCGGCTTATGCCGTGAACAGGGCTTCGTCCCCAGGCTCGGCCGACATGAGCGGAGTGGCGAATGTCTATGACGATCAGGAATGGTTCATAAGGGAGCTTCTGAATGCTTACAAAGTGACTTCAGACAGCAAATATCTTTCAGAGGCGGAAAATCTTACCGCTTATGTGATGGACGGCTGGGACTGTACTCTCGATGCCCTGGGAAATGAAAACGGAGGCATTACCTGGGGCCCGGGATATGTTACAAAGCATTCTTGCAGCAACGGTCCTATTGTAAGTCCTCTTGTCTGGCTTTATGAAATATATAAGGATAGTCCGGACAAGGTGACATATGGCATAGTCAATCCGGACAATACCAGAGGCAAAAAGACGCTGGCTAAATCGGAATATTACCTTCAATCAGCAGAAAAGGTATATGCCTATCAGAAGGCCCATTTACTTAGGGCGGATGGCGTATATGATGATATGATGGGCGGATACAAGACAGGCGGGGGACAACCGGAATACGAAACCGTGGACGGCATGCGATATCGTAAGAATACTGCATTATATAACAGAGAGGGTCCTGCCATAACATATAATACCGGAACCATGCTGTCAGGGGCTGCGGATCTTTACCGCGCTACCGGAAATGCCGCATATTATGAAGACATGAAATCGGCCACCGAAGCGAGTTTCAGTATATTCGCTACCCTCGGGGAAACTAAGCCGGGGTTGTATACATATGACATAACCGGTTTCAGGAACTGGTTCAACGACGTCCTGATGAGAGGATATGTAGCTGTTTATCCATATTACAACAATGCGGCGTCTCCCATAGATTCTTTCCAGAACAACCTTGATTTCGCATGGACTAATTATCTTCGTGATGATATGTTGCCTCCGAGTCTTCTTGTAGGATGGAGCATGGAGAAATCGAACAACAACGTAGAAGCCATGTTTACTTTCGCTTTCGCATCGGAATATGCTACGCTTGCGGGATATATGCTTGAGAATGATTAATAACCTTAATATTAACTGATATATTTATGAAACATAGTATTTTTATAATTATGACGGGAATATGTCTGCTTATTGCGCAGTTTTTGTCATATGCACAGAATACAATCAATGTATCCGGTGTTGTCACCGATGATTCCGATCAACCGGTCATAGGTGCTAACGTAATTATAAAAGGGACGACTACAGGTGTGGGAACGGATCTTGACGGAAAATATACCATTTCCGTTCCTGAGAATGCGTCCCTTGAATTTTCTTGTCTGGGAATGATAACCAGAACCATTCCCGTAAACGGACAGAAAACCATCAATGTGGTACTTTCTTCGGATAAAAACTATCTTGAAAGTGTAATAGTTGTAGGTTACGGTACGCAGAAAAGAGGCTCGGTGACAGGAGCTGTATCCGGGATAAATTCTTCGGAACTGATGAAGACCAAAACCGAGAATCCCCAGAATATGCTTACCGGTCGTGTCCCGGGATTGCGTATATGGCAGACCAGTGCCGAACCGGGAACATATAGTGCCAATATGGATATAAGAGGAATGGGGTCTCCTTTGGTGGTAATAGACGGCGTTCCCAGAACCGTGGCCGATTTCCAGCGGATGGCTCCGGAAGATATAGAGAACGTTTCGGTTCTAAAAGATGCATCTGCTGCAATATACGGTGTCAGGGGTGCCAACGGTGTAGTGCTTGTCACTACAAAACATGGCAAGGCCGGAAAGGCGAAAGTGACTTATGACGGTTCTTATACATGGCAGACACCTTCCAAGATGCCTGAACTTATGAATGCATACGATGCAATGACCATATATAACGAGCAGTCCATGAATAAACTGGAAGGCGGAAGCCTTGTATATACCGATGCGGACTTCGAAGCTTTCCGCAATGGCACGCGCAAGGAAACGGACTGGAATAAACTGATAATAGCCAAGACGGCACCGCAGACACAGCATAACATAAGCATAAGCGGGGGTACCGACAAAGTGCAGTACTATGTCAGTATGGGATATCTGTATCAGCAGGGTTTCTTTAAATCCGGCGACTTGAATTACGATAAATATAATGTCCGTTCCGATATCACTTCCGAAATAGCCAGGGGACTTAAATTCAATCTGAACATTTCAGCTCTTGCCGATCAACGGCATACCCCTTATACCGATGCCGTATATCTTATAAGAAATTACTGGAAGCAAGGAGTCCTTTTCCCGGCATATGCGGATGACGAAAACACTATGCTCAATTATGACGGACTTGACCTTGAGCAAAATACCGTAGCCATGATGACATCAGACATTTCAGGTTACAGACTGTACAGACAGAAAAATGTTACGTTGTCTTCTTCACTTGAATATGATTTCGGTACGGTATCTTCCGCCTTGTCGGGTCTTACAGCCAAAGCAATGTTCAGTTATGATTACCGTCAGGACGACAATGAAATTTACCGCAAGGAATATTATCTGTATGCAAAAAACAGCGTTAGCGGAGAATATGAGCAAAAACTTTTCGCCGACAGTTCTCCGAATCAGCTCAGGGAGGAAAACTATAAGAAATGGCAGAAACTTAGCCAGTTTGTACTTAATTATAACAGAACTTTCTTTGAAAAGCATAATGTAGGAGCTATGCTGGGATGGGAAGTCCAGAAACGCCAGGGAGACAATTATTATGCCTACGGCGATCTGGCGTTCGGTTCCCCATATTTCACAGCTCTTTCCGGTGACAATGAGGTAACAGGTATGGATGCCGGTTCCGGTTCGTTTTACGAACTCGGTTATGAAGCGTTGATAGGGAGATTGAATTATGCTTTCGATAATCGTTATCTTGTTGAGGGTCAATTCCGTTATGATGGATCGTCCAGATTCGCTCAAGGTCATCAATGGGGTTTCTTTCCATCGGTGTCCGTCGGCTGGAGGCTATCTGAAGAACCTTTCTTCAAAAATTCGTCGACGTTGAATTTTATCAATCAATTGAAATTGCGCGCCAGTTACGGAACGTTGGGTGATGACAGCGGCCTTAATTATGAATGGGTGAATGGTTACACATATCCTGCATCGTCCGGAGGTTCGGAGAAAGGCTATTACAATCAGTATGCTCCCGGTTATATATTAAACAATGGTTTTGTCTACGGTGTTTCCAATCAACCGCTACCTAATACGAATATCACATGGTATACGTCCAGGACTTTTAATTTGGGTATCGATTTCGAAGCATGGAAAGGATTGTTCGGTTTCTCATTGGATTATTTCCATAGAAAAAGGACCGGGCTTTTCGGGCAGAATTCCACTGACCTTCCTACGGTAGTAGGTGCCGCCCCTTCTGTGGAAAATGTCAACAGCGACAGCCACATGGGTTTTGAACTCCAGCTAACCCATAAGAACAAGATAGGGGATGTCTCATACGATGTAACCGGAATGGTTACTCTTACAAGGCAGAAATACCTTACTTATGTCCAGAATGGCGGATATGCCAATTCTTATGATAAATGGCGTCATGACAATATGAACGACAGGTATCAGGGCATACAGTTCGGATATACCGGAGCCGGAAGATATTCGGATTGGAATGATGTATGGAATTACAATATATACAAGGATGAAAATACGCTTCCCGGCGATTATAAATATGAAGACTGGAACGGAGACGGTGAAATTAACGGTCAGGATGAGCATCCTTATGCATATGACCAGACTCCATGGATGAATTATTCCCTTTCTTTCGATGTTTCCTATAAGAATTTCGATCTGAGCGTTCTGTTCCAGGGTTCGGCTTTGGGCTCCATGTGTTATGAAGAGCCTCTTTATTCCATATGGGGGTCCAACGGCGGCGGAACTCTTGTGCAATATCTTGACAGATGGCATCCTGTAGATCCTGGTGCTGATCCTTATGATCCTCAGACAGAGTGGGTGAAAGGATATTATGCCTACACAGGACATTATCCTTTGAGCAATTCCACTTTCAACAGGGTCAGTACCGCTTATCTCCGGTTGAAGACTATAGAATTGGGATATACCCTTCCGAAATTACGTTGGGCGGATAATTACAGTGCAAGGGTTTATGTGAACTCATACAATCCCCTGACATGGACCAAAGTCAAATTCGTCGATCCCGAACATCCGGATAGCGATCTGGGCCGTATGTATCCTCTTAACAAGACATATACTTTCGGCTTGAATATCTCGTTCTAATAATTGTTTAAATGTCCGATAATATGAAAAAGTTATTATTATATATCGTTTCCGCATTGTTTCTTACCGTATCGTGTACCGATATGGATCTGTCTCCCAAGAATATGGTGACAGATGATGACCTTTTGTCAAACCAGGCCGGAATGTCGATCTACATGGCGACTCTATACAGCAAAATGCCATGGGAAGATTTCAAATATATGGCACAGTGGGGCATAACATATAACGGCTGGCTGGCCAGCCTTGGAATCGCCGGCACCGGAGACGCATTGGATCGCGACGGCGTATGTACATCGTTTACCGGTGAAAGCACTCCTTACTGGACAGGGGCTTTCGAACTTTTGCGCAATGCAAATCATTTGCTTGGAACGCTTCCCGATTACAGGGGTAATTATGCTGAAGTGGCTTATAATGAATTTCTTGGCCAGGCTTATTTCGTAAGGGCCTATGTCTTTTACCAAATGGCAAGACGTTTCGGAGGGATTCCGCTAGTGACAAGGGAGATAGATTATCCGTCCGAATCTGACAGCCTGGAGGTTCCCAGATCTTCCGAAAAGGATACATGGGATCAGATTCTGTCCGATTTCGATAAAGCGTCGGAACTCCTTCCCGAGACTCCCACTTTCTCCGGAACGGCTAACAAATATGCCGCCCTTGCTTTTAAAGCCGAAGCTATGTTGTATGCCGGTTCGGTGGCAAAGTACAACGAAACTGTTCCGGGACGACTTACAGGCCTGGGTGCCAAGACAGGTGTTAGAGTCATCGGTTTCGCTTCCGACGAATGGCAGGCTTGTTCGAACAAATATTTTTCCGAAGCATACAAAGCAGCCAGGGAAGTGATGAAATCCGGGAAATATTCATTGTATAAAAAATATTGGGCTGCAAACGACGCAGAAGCCCAATACAAGAATATGGTTGCGATGTGGAAGGATCTTACGAGTCCGGAAGATATTATGGTAAGGCAATACGAATATCCCACTTTGACTCACGGACTTGATGCTTATTGTTCTCCTTTTATATTCAGGGCCCCTCTTTGTTCGGGATCCTGTCCTACTCTTGATTTTATAGAAATGTTTGACGGCTTCGACCGCTACAGTGACGGGTATACGATCCGTGTTACAGACGGAAATAGCAATTCTGACGGCAATTACCTCCTTTACGATTCTCCTATGGATTTGTTTGCAAATGCGGAGCCCCGTCTCAGGGCATATGTGATCTTTCCAGGAGATGTGTTCAAGAGCAAGACAATAGAAATAAGGGGCGGCATTTATACCGGCAGCGCTCCTGTCAAGCCTCTTCTTAACGACTATTCATACGCAGCGGCAAGTACGAAATACCAGAATCTGGATATTTACACCGGAGCCAACGGTACGGCCAAGACTTTATATCTTAGTCCCAATTCCGGAACCAATCAGGAAACCGTGACGGTAAACGGAGTGAAGATGAATGCTGCAGGTGCGAACGGACCTTTCTATGACAACGGGGAAGGCAACCTTACAGGCCTTTATCTGCGTAAATATCTTGATGAAGATCTTGCCGCCGAGGATATAGGTGAAGGCAAATCATCGCAGCCTTTTATTCTGATGCGTTATGCCGATGTACTTCTTGCAGCGGCAGAATCAGGTGTGGAGCTTTCGATAGCAGGCGTCTCTTCCCCGGTTGAAGGAGACGATATGCTTAAGGTTGCAACTACGGCAATAAACGATATCAGGGAAAGAGCCGGAGCCGTTTTGTTGACGTCTTCTCTTTCGGCCGATAATGACAGTCGCGATATTGTCCGCAAAGAGCGCAGAAAGGAGTTGGCTTTCGAACATAAGACAAAATGGGATCTTAGAAGGTGGCGCGTATTGGACGAGAATAACAGAAATGGCTTCTGGGGTGAACAAAGGGATGCTTCCAAATATAGTAGCGGAGTGAATTTCCGCTTCAAGGGTTTGTATCCTTTCTATTCATCGGAAACGGGAAAATATTTCTTCGATGAAAGTTACCAGTGGGTATCCATGAAGACTTTCTCGTATAATGTTGTTGATTATTATTTCGGTATTCCGGGAGGCGAAGTTTCTAAAAGCTCCTATATCGATCAGCAGCCGAACAGATAAAAGATGGAGGTTTATTAATTATGAAAAAAACAGCACTTTATATTTTAATTGCAGTTACGGCTTTTTCAGCTGCATCCTGCTCTTTATTCGAACTTGACAATTATGACGCACCTTCGGAAACTCTGAAAGGTAAAGTTGTGGATGCCGCGACAGGCGATCCCGTACTTACCGATCAGGGCAGCGAAGGTATACGCGTAAGGATAACCGAACTCAGCTATGGAGACAATGTCGAGCATAATCCGGATTTTTATTGCATGCCTGACGGAACTTACCGGAATACGAAAATATTCAAAGGCAATTACAACATTCGTGTAGACGGCCCGTTCATCCCTATCGTAAGGGAAACTTCGGATGGGGTGCCAATCGCCGATGAATCCATCACTACCGATATAAAGGGTGTGACAGAAGTGGATTTCAAGGTCCAGCCATTCCTTAAGGTGGAGATCGTAGGTGTGCCCCAGGTAAGTGACGGGAAAGTGACGGCAAATGTCAAAGTAACAAGAGCCGTTTCCGCGGCGGAGTTCAAAAGCAAAGTAGAACCGATGGGTGATTATGACGACTCATATACAAACATAACCGACATCCAGCTTTTCGTAAGTTATTCTTCTTCTGTGGGATATCGTGCGCGTGATACTAGATGGTCCAGTGAAAATGATTATGGCGGAAACGCTTTCGAACCTCTTCTCGGCCAATCCGTGTCCATTACTTCAAACGGAACAATTCCTTCTGGAAGGAAAGTTTTCGTCAGGGCGGCGGCAAGAATAAATTATGATACGCCGAAAGGCAGCGGTACCAGAAGATGGAATTACAGTGAAGCTATGGAGGTCAATGTTCCTTAATTTATTCCGGTTTTATCGGAAGGAGGATATTTCCGGACATCCTCCTTTTTTAATATACTTATCATATGAAATATTATATATCGGTTCTGATTCTTTTTGTCCTTTTTTCATGTTCGGTACCTAAAAATACCGATAACGTTAAAACTATCTTCCAGACTGCTGCGGAATGGCGTCCTGAAATCGATAACAGGGCGGATGCCGTAATGGTATACGGTACTGCGGGAAATCCTTCGGATTCCTTGAGGAGCCGTATGTTTGAAAACCGTGTTGCTTCGTGGCGTGAGAAAGGATATGAAACCGAATTCATGACAGGGATCGCCTGGGGGGAATATGAAGATTATTTCACAGGCAAATGGGATGGGAAGAACCATCTGGATGAAGGTCAGGTGCAGGAAAACGGAGATACCATCTGGCATGGGAAGATGATCCCGTATATCGTTCCTTGCAAAGATTATCTAGGATATTTCAAAGAAAAACAAATTAAAAGGGTACTTGATGCAGGGGTAAGTACTATTTTTCTTGAAGAACCCGAATTCTGGGCAAGGGCGGGCTACAGCGAGGCTTTCAAAAAAGAATGGGAAAAGTATTATGGCTTCCCGTGGAGGCCCCAGGATTCATCTCCGGAAAACACATACCTTTCGTCCAAATTGAAATATCATTTGTATTATGAGGCTCTGAAAGACGTCTTGACTTATGCCAAGCAATATGGCGCGGGCAAAGGCATGGATGTGAAGTGCTACGTTGCTACACATTCTCTTCTGAACTATTCGCAATGGCGGATTGTCAGTCCTGAAGCCAGCCTTGCATCTCTTCCTTGCGTGGACGGTTACATCGCACAAGTCTGGACCGGAACCTCCAGGGAACCTGATTATTACGACGGAGTTTATAAGGAAAGGGTGTTCGAGACTGCCTATCTTGAATACGGGTGCATGGAATCGATGACAGCCCCTACCGGGAGACGTGTTTATTTCCTGACCGATCCCGTTGAGGACAGGGCCCGTGACTGGAATGACTACAAAAGAAATTATCAGGCGACATTTTCGGCGCAGCTTCTTTTTCCGCGGATAAATCATTATGAGATAATGCCATGGCCCGAAAGAGTATATTGCGGTTACTACAAAACGGATGATAGCAGTAACGAAAAGACTCTTATCAGGAAAGATTATTCCACTATGATGCAGGTGATGATAAATTCCCTGAACAAAATGCCTGTTTCGGACAATCAATTGTCGGGTTCTCAAGGTATCGGGGTATTGATGTCCAATTCCCTTATGTTCCAGCGGTTTCCGGAGCATGATGGCTATGAAGATCCGCAGCTGTCTGATTTCTATGGGATGGCGATGCCTTTTGTGAAGCGAGGTGTGCCTGTAAAGATAGTCCATATGGAAAATCTTGGCTATAAGGCCGCCTTATCCGGTATCAAAGTCCTTATAATGACTTATTCCAATATGAAGCCTTTAAATGGGGACAGTCACCTTGAACTTGCCAGTTGGGTGAAAAAAGGAGGTATCCTGATTTATAGCTCAAGGGATGACGATCCTTTCCAATCCGTCCGTGAATGGTGGAATACCGATGGAAATGATTTCAAGAGACCTTCCGACCATCTTTTCTCTCTTATGGGAATACCCTCAGGGGCTCCTGAAGGTTTATATGATTATGGAAAGGGAAAAGTGATGGTTCTCAGGCATGATCCGAAAGAATATGTACTGGCTGCCGGAGGCGACGGACTGTTGATAGACGCTGTGAGCCGGCTTTACGGACCGGGACTCAAGTTCAGAAACTATTTTTATCTGGAACGCGGCCCATACATTATCGCAGCAGCTTTGGACGAATCGGAAGATGAAACCCCCGTTGTCATAAAAGGGAAACTTATCGATTTGTTCGATCCCGATCTCAATATCTATTATTCCAAACGGATAGCCCCCGGAAGCCAGGGATATTTTTACGATATAGACAAAGCGGTCAATGCAAAAGCCGGAGTGCTTGCTTCATCTTCCAGGATTTATGATGAAAAAGTTGCGCTGAATAGTTATGATTTTGTATCGAAAAGTCCGGTCAATACTGAAAATGTCGCGAGAATTTTGTTACCTTCTTGTCCTGAAAGTGTCTTGATAGACGGAAAAGAATCTTTGTCAAAGGAGTCATGGGACAAAGACAGCCGGACTTACCTTATAAGATTCGCTAACAAGCCGGAGGGGGTGGCTGTGCATATTGAATGGTAATTATTTAATATAATAGATATAATGAAAAAGTTGCTGCTTTTATTTTTGTCGTTTTCGACTATTCTTCCTTTATCTGTTTTCGGAAAGTCCGGAAAGCCTAACGGACTGCGTGCCCCTGCATATCCGTTGGTAACTATAGATCCTTATATAAGTGCCTGGTCCTGTTCCGACAAACTTTATGATTCACAGGTAAAGCATTGGACATACAAGCGTCTTCCTTTGTACGGAGTCCTTGACGTTGACGGGAAAACTTACCGTTTTATGGGCGCAAGTGCTTCCGGAATAGAAAATTCCGCCGAACAAGTTCTTGCCGAGGTACAGGCTATGCAGACTCATTATCGTTTTACATGCGGCCCCGTTCTGCTGGACCTGACATTTTCCGCTCCTCTTTTCATGGATAATCTTGAACTTATGAGCAGACCGGTAGAGTACATCACTTATTCTGTGTCTTCACGCGACGGGAAAAAGCATTCCGTAAGAGTCTATTTCGAGGCTTCTCCTTTATGGGCTGTAAACAATTCTTCTCAGGAAACTGAAAGCGAAACCTATATAAAGAACGGTCTTGTTTATCTGAAAGCCGGAACCAAATCGCAGAATATTCTGGGAAAGAAAGGTGACAGCATCTGTATCGATTGGGGCTATTTCTATTTCGTTTCACGGACACCGGGAACGACAGCCGGAGTAGGCGAGGGCTCGGAATTGAGAAATTCATTTGAAAAAGGCCGGCTTGTTTCATCTATGAAAGCAGACAACAGCGATATGGCTATTGTCCGTGAAATGGGACGGATCCGTAAAGGTACAGGTATGGTAATGATCGGATACGATGATATTTATTCCGTACAGTATTTCGGAAAAAATCTCCGTCCTTACTGGAACGCCGATGGTAACAAAACCATAGAAGACGAATTCGAGGCGGCGAGCAAGGATTATCCGTCACTTATCAAAAAATGCGAACGTTTCGACAACCGTCTCATGGCTTCGGCTACGGAGGCGGGAGGAAGAAAATATGCGGAACTGTGTGCGCTTGCCTATCGCCAGGCCATTGCTGCTCACAAACTGGTGAAATCCCCTGACGGGGACCTGCACTGGTTCTCCAAGGAAAACAACAGCAACGGGTCGATAGGGACGGTTGATGTCACTTATCCTTCTTCTCCCATGTTTCTGCTTTATAATCCCAAATTGGTTGAGGGGATGATGAATCATATTTATTATTACAGCGAAAGCGGCAGATGGACAAAACCTTTCCCGGCGCATGACTGCGGTACTTATCCCATAGCCAACGGTCAGACATATGGGGCTGACATGCCTGTGGAAGAAGCCGGAAACATGATAATTCTGACGGCGGCAGTATGTCATTATGAACATAGTACCGAGTATGCCGCCAAACACTGGAAAGTCCTTACTACATGGGTGGAATATCTTGCGAAGTTCGGCCTGGATCCTGAGAATCAGCTTTGTACGGATGATTTTGCCGGACATTTCGCTCATAATGCCAATCTTTCCGTAAAAGCGATAATTGGCATAGCTTCCTACGGTCATATGGCGGGAGCTATGGGCAAAAAGGATATTGCGGAAAAATATACCTCCATGGCCAAATCCATGGCCGGGGAATGGATGAAAAAAGCTGATGACGGAGATCATTACCGTCTTACTTTCGACAAGCCTGACACCTGGAGCCAGAAATACAATCTTGTTTGGGACAAACTTCTCGGACTTGGAATATTCCCGGAGTCCGTTGCCGCCAAAGAAGTGTCTTATTATAAGACGAAGCAGCTGAAGTACGGTCTTCCGCTCGACAACCGGAAAACGTATACCAAGACGGACTGGATTGTATGGACTGCATCATTGTCAAGCACCAAATCGGATTTCGAATCTTTCATAGCTCCTTTGTATGGTTTCATGAATGAAACCACGGACAGGGTGCCGATGTCTGACTGGGTATACACGGACAAGCCGAAACGCCGCAGCTTCAAAGCCCGTTCGGTCGTGGGCGGATATTTTATAAAAATGCTCGAAAAGGATGACAAATAAGATACTGTATTGCTTTCTTTTTTTTCTTGCTGCCGGTTTCCCTTCCATGGGAAGGCAGCATCCGGAACCTGTCGATTATGTCAATACATTGGCAGGGACGGAATCTTCATACGAGATATCGGCGGGAAATACTTATCCAGCCGTCGCCTTGCCCTGGGGAATGAATTTCTGGACACCGCAGACGGGGAAATCGGAAAGCGGATGGATTTATACATATACAGCAAACAAAATAAAAGGTATAAGACAGACACATCAGCCAAGTCCGTGGATCAATGATTATGGCACTTTTTCCATAATGCCGGTAACTACAGGCCCCGTATATGGGGAAAATGCACGGGCAAGCTGGTTTTCGCATAAAGCCGAGATTGCAAAACCGTACTATTACCGGGTTTATCTGGCAAGTCATGATGTGGTTGCGGAAGTGACTCCTACTGAAAGGGCTGCTATGTTCAGGCTCACCTATCCGGAAAGAGACACATCTTATCTTGTAATAGATGCATTTGAAGGCGGTTCATATATAAGTGTCGGTGCTGATCACAAGACCATTACCGGATATACGACCAAGAATTCCGGAGGTGTTCCCGAAGGGTTCAAAGATTGGTTCACCATCGTTTCGGATACGCCGTTCACTTTTGTAAGAACGGTATCCGACAGCGTTGAAAACAATTCATCTGAAGTTTCTTCCGATCATGTAATGGCTCTGGTAGGATTCAAGACTTGCAAAGGCCAGAAAGTCATCCTGAAAGTGTCTTCTTCGTTCATAAGCCGTGAACAAGCATTGCTTAATATGAAGGAACTTGACGGCAAATCTTTCGATGACCTGGTTGCTTCCGGCCGTGCATGCTGGAATGAAGTCCTCGGTAGGATCTCGGTCAATGACGGTGATCTTGATCATTTGCGTACGTTTTATTCATGTCTTTACCGTTCGGTATTGTTTCCGAGGGATTTATCCGAAATAAACGCTTCGGGCGAGCGTGTCCATTACAGTCCTTACAACGGGAAAGTCCTTCCCGGATATATGTTTACGGATACCGGTTTCTGGGATACTTTCCGTTCCCTTTTCCCTTTGATGAATCTGGTTTATCCGGACCAAAGCAGGAAGGTCCAGGAAGGTTTGGTGAATGCTTACAAAGAGAGCGGTTACCTTCCTGAATGGGCAAGTCCCGGACATCGGGGCTGTATGGTAGGGAACAATTCTGCTTCCGTAGTCGCAGACGCATATCTTAAAGGTATAAGGGGATATGATGCCGGGACTTTGTGGAAAGCGGTTGTCCGCGATGCACATTCCGTCCATCCGACCATCAGTTCCACTGGACGTCTCGGTTATGAATATTACGATTCCCTGGGATATGTTCCATGTGATGTCGGTATCAGGGAAAGTGCGGCCCGTACATTGGAATATTCTTATGACGACTGGTGCATATACCGTTTCGGGAAAGCGTTGGGAAAAAGCGAAGAAGAGTTATTACCGTATAAGAAAAATGCGTTTAATTACAGGAATCTCTTCGATCCCGATTATAATCTCATGGTCGGGAAAAAACTTGACGGGAAATTCAATCTTCCGTTCAATCCATTGAAATGGGGAGGTGATTTTACGGAAGGCAATAGTCTCCATTATTCATGGTCCGTTTTTCATGATCCCGCCGGGCTTATTTCCCTGATGGGGGGAGATGCCGTATTCAACGGCATGATGGATACGGTCTTCAATATGCCTCCGGCTTTCGACGCAAGTTATTATCGTTCCGTGATCCATGAAATAAGAGAAATGCAGATTATGGGCATGGGAAATTATGCCCACGGAAATCAGCCTATCCAGCATATGATTTATCTGTATGACTGGAGCGGCAGGCCTTGGGAAGCCCAGGCCCGCGTCCGTGAAGTCATGGACAAGTTTTATACTGCAGCCCCTGACGGTTATTGCGGAGATGAAGATAACGGACAGACTTCCGCATGGTATGTTTTTTCCGCTTTGGGTTTTTATCCCGTATGCCCCGGTTCCAATCAATATGCCATCGGTACGCCTTTATTCAAGAAAGTGGTTATCACCCGGCCTTCAGGCAAGAAAATCATCATCTCGGCAAAAAACAATTCACGTTCACATTATTATATTTCAGGAATGCGGCTGAACGGTCGTAAGTATTCCAAAACGTATCTCCAACACGAAGATCTTGTTAAAGGAGCAAGAATAAGATTCCAAATGTCTGATCATCCGGATACTGCCAGAGGAATTTCAGTTTCGGACAGACCATATTCTTTTTCGGAATAATTTGTGCATATTGCAAAAAATTACAATTAAATGTTGTGATTAAGGATAAATAGTCATACATTTGCAGTGTATTAATAATCTAGCACACTAGTAATGATTGAAAGAAGGCTGTTTAATATGAAAAACAATATGACAAATTATGCTGATAGAACTGAAGGACGTCAATAAGACATACAACAACGGACAGCCTTTGCATGTCCTGAAAGGTGTCAACCTAAGCATAGAAAGAGGGGAATTCGTGTCTATTATGGGTGCTTCCGGTTCCGGAAAATCCACTTTGCTGAACATTCTTGGTATTCTGGACAATTATGACAGCGGGGAATACTTTCTGAACGGAAAACTTATCAAAGGGTTAAGTGAAAGAGCCGCCGCCGAATACAGGAATCATACGATCGGATTTATTTTCCAGTCTTTCAATCTTATTCAATTCAAGACTGCCATAGAGAATATAGAACTGCCGCTGTTTTACAGGGGTACGAACCGTCACACACGTCATAACCTTGCGATGGAATATCTGGAACGTCTCGGGCTTACCGACTGGGCGGGCCATTTCCCTAACGAAATGTCCGGAGGTCAGAAGCAGCGTGTCGCCATTGCCAGGGCTTTGATTACACATCCGCAGATAATACTTGCGGATGAACCTACCGGTGCCTTGGATTCAAAGACCAGTCTGGAGGTAATGGAGCTTCTCAAGAAGATGAACAAGGAAGAGAACATAACTATAATAGTCGTCACACATGAGAGCGGAGTAGCCAACGAGACGGATAAGATAATCCATATAAAAGACGGTGTCATCGGATCCATAGAGGAAAATCTCAGGCATGACGCATCACCTTTCGGCGGAGCCGACGGTATAATGAAATAAATTGTCTGTCATGAGAGATTTATTGCAGGAAATATGGAGTACATTGAGGCAGAACAAGCTTCGTACCGCCCTTACCGGTTTTGCAGTTGCCTGGGGCGTCTTCATGCTGATAGCTCTTCTGGGAGCCGGAAACGGTTTGCTAAACGCTTTAATGAGCAATAATGGAAATTTTCTTACGAATTCCATGGCAATATATTCCGGAAGCATGTCCAAGCCGTATAACGGTTTGAAGGAAGGTACCAATATATATTTCGATTCAAAGGATGTCAAGACTACGGCGGGCCCTCTTTTCAGTCAGGTCATAGACCAGGTAAGTCCGATGCTGATGCACAGCATAACCATGGATTATAACGGTCAACAGGTCAGCACTACTCTTTGCGGTGTTGCTCCTGTCCATTCCGATATTGAGAAGATTCCGATGAACAAGGGCCGTTTCATTGATAAGATAGATATGGATGAATGCCGGAAAGTTATAATAATAGATTCCAAGACTGCTTCCCAGCTTCTTGACGATGATCCCGATTACGCGAAGATAGTCGGCAGGAATATAAACGTTGACAAATATGCTTTCAAGGTGGTGGGTATATACGAAGCTGACGAATCCATGTACCAGAACGATGCATATGCCCCTTATCCTACGGTACATACCATATATTCAAAGAATAATTATATGTACAGGATGTTTTTCACTTTCCACGGACTTGAAACCGAAAAGGCGAATAAAGAATTCCAGAAAAAATATACGAGGGCTATCAATCTTAATCATAATGCGTCGCCGGACGACGAAAATACCGTGTATTTCTGGAACAGGTTTACGCAGAACATGCAGATGAACAAGGCTGTAAGTATAGTGAGAACGGCATTGTGGATAATAGGTCTGTTCACTTTGCTTAGCGGAATCGTAGGTGTTTCCAATATAATGCTTATCACCGTAAAGGAACGTACCCATGAATTCGGTATCAGAAAGGCTATTGGAGCCAAACCCGGGTCCATTCTCCGTCTTATTATTGTGGAAAGCATCGTCATAACCGCTTTCTTCGGCTATATAGGAATGCTTGGGGGATTGATTGCCAATCAGATAATGGATGCGACCCTGGGAAATAATCCCATTGATTTGGGAATAGCCCAGGTAAACATGTTCCTGAATCCGACCGTAGGTATAGGAGTAGCTGTAAAAGCTACCGTCACATTGATAATAGCAGGGACCATAGCCGGAATCTTCCCGGCACGCAAGGCCGCAAAGGTAAGACCTATCGAAGCTTTGAGAGCTGAATAACAATAATAACAAGATGCGTTTCGATACAGATAGATTCAGAGAAATCGGCAATACGCTGACAAGGAACAAAAGCAGGAGTTTCCTTACCGGGTTCGGCATTTTCTGGGGCATTTTCATGCTCCTTGCCCTCATCGGTGCAGGACAGGGTCTCAAGGATTTGCTGGGAAAGAATTTCGAGGGATTCGCTTCCAATGCCGGCCTGATAATTCCCCGTCCCACTTCCAAGCCTTACAAAGGTTTCAAACGGGATAGGGAGTGGAGCATGACAACGGAAGATATCTCGATACTGAAAAACAGTATTCCCGAAATAGATGTTGCCACGCCTTTGAATTCCAAGTGGGGAAAAACCATTATAAGGGACAAGTACAAAATAGAAGCATCCGTCAAAGGTCTCCGTCCGGATTATGCCATGATAGAGTCTCCGCACATGAAGTACGGACGGTATCTGAACGAGATGGATATTCTGCAATATAAAAAAGTCTGTGTACTGGGAAAGAAAATTTACAAGACCTTATTTCCCGAAGGCGGGGATCCTTGCGGCAGTTTCGTGCGTTTCGACGGTTTGTATTATGAAATAGTGGGCGTGGATTACAGTTCCGGAAACATGAGTGTTAACGGAAGGGCCGACATGGCTGTTTCCATACCGCTTTCTTTATTCAGGAAGACTTATAACAGCGGGAACAAAGTTGATATCATATGCATTACGGCCAAATCCGGAATCCGTGTTTCAGAGATACTTGACAAAGCGAAAAAAGTTCTTGCAAGGAAGCATTATTTCGATCCCGGGGACAGTAATGCCTGTATGGTGCTGAACACTGAAAGTTTTTTCATGATTGTAAACAGTTTGTTCAAAGGGGTTAATATTCTTGTTTTCCTGGTCGGTCTCGGGACTTTGTTTGCAGGCGCAATAGGTGTATCCAACATAATGATGGTTACAGTAAAGGAACGTACGGTGGAAATAGGAATACGCAGGGCAATAGGTGCGACTCCGAAAATGATATTGTCCCAGATAGTTTCGGAAAGTATAGTACTTACGATGATAGCGGGAGCAATAGGAATCGTGTTTTCGGTAGCCATACTGGCTATGGCCGAATTGGCGGCGACCACTGACGGTATGCTTACGGCTCATTTCCAGATAGGTTTCTGGACTGCCATAGTTGCCGTTCTGATTCTTACGGCATTGGGCGTGCTTGCCGGTATGGCTCCGGCGGCCAGGGCAATGAAGATAAAGCCTGTCGACGCTATGCGTGACGAATAAAATGATATTGATTGATAATAATTATGTTGATATGAAAAAATATTTCAGATTTTTTATTTTGGCGTTGATCGCCTTGGTCTTTATAGGTACTTTCGTGTACCTTTATAAAAAATCGAGACCGAAAGAAGTCAAATACGAACAGTTGAAACCTGCTGTGAAGAATATCAAGAGGACGACTGTCATCACCGGCAATATCGTACCGCGTGACGAGGTTAACATAAAACCCCAGATAAGCGGCATAATAAGCGATTTGTACAAGAAAGCCGGTGAAGATGTAAAAGCCGGTGAAATAATAGCGAAAGTCAAAGTGATTCCGGAAATGAGTTCCCTTAGTTCGGCACAAAGCCGTGTCCGTCTTGCGGAAATCAATCTAAAGCAGGCAAAGACGGATTATGGCCGGGAAAAGAGTTTGTACGATCAGAATCTGGTCAGTTCCGACGAATTCGACAAGATATCCCAGACTCTGGATCAGGCAAATGAGGAATATGATGCTTCCGTAGATGCTTTGGAGGTTGTCCGTGACGGAGTTTCCAAGAGCAATGCAAATTCCAGTTCGACCCTTATCCGTTCTACAATTTCCGGCCTGATTCTGGATGTCCCTGTCAAAGTTGGGAATTCCGTTATCCAGAGCAATACGTTCAATGACGGAACCACTATCGCTACTGTGGCTGATATGAACGATCTGATTTTCGACGGAAATATAGATGAAACGGATGTGGGCCGTCTTGATGAAGGAATGAATATGAATATTACAATCGGTGCATTGCAGGATTTGAAATTCAATGCAAAATTGGAATACATATCCCCGAAGGCTGCCGAAAACAATGGAACAAACCAGTTTGAGATAAAGGCGGCGGTAACCGTTCCGAAAGGGACCATGATCCGTTCCGGTTACAGTGCAAATGCCGAAATAATTCTCCAGCATGCCGATAGCGTGCTATCGGTTCCCGAAAGCGCCATCGAATTCAGCGGGGATTCCTCATTCGTTTATGTAATGCAGGCGGACAGTACGTATAAGCGCAGATCTGTAAAGACAGGGCTTAGCGACGGTGTGAATATCGAGATCAAGTCCGGCGTTACCTCCAAAGACAAACTTCGCGGCAATAAGATAATTAAAGAGAAGTAAGATGATTATGAATAAATTACCTTTTGTCTTGATGACTGTTGCACTGATGTCCGGCGGTTTAGTATCCGCTTTCGCGCAGAACGGCATAATCCGGGCTGACAGTTTGCATACCACTTCCATTGCTGATATGGCTGATACTGTTTCCACAGCTGATGTCGCAGCTTCCGCAGATGTTTACATCCCTTCGCACAAGGGCCCGTGGACCTTGCAGGATTGCATAGATTATGCTCTGGAGAAGAACATAACCGTAAAACAGCAGAAGAATACTGTCGGCATGAAATCGCTTACTCTCAATACGGCGCAGAATGACAGGCTGCCGAATTTGAAAGCCAATGCTTCCCAGAACTTTTCTTTCGGAAGAGGTCTCAGTTCGGAGAATATTTATGTGAATACTAATACTTCCAGTACCTCTTTTGATCTTGGAAGTTCCGTAACCTTGTTTGATGGCTTCAGGAAGAATCGTACGATAGCATTGGACAAACTGGATTTGAAGGCTGCTACTGCCGATCTTGAAAAAGCCAGTGATGACATACGGGTTTCCGTTGCCCAGGCTTTCGTGCAGATTCTTTATGATATGGAAATCTCGGAAGTCGGGAAAAGACAGGTGAAGATAGATTCCCTTCAGGTGGAACGTCTGAAAATCCTGCTTGCAACCGGGAAAACGAGTATCGTGGATGTAAGTCAGCAGGAGGCTACTTTGGGGCAAAGCCGTCTCACGGCTGTACAGGCGGAAAATAATCTTGAACTTGCATTGCTTGATCTGAGCCAATTGCTTGAACTGCCGTCTCCGGAAGGCTTCTCAATAGTAAAACCGGTTACCGGAATGGAAATGGGATTATTGGAAAATCCCGATGACATATATGCCGTTGCAGTCTCCGTCCGTCCGTCCGTAATTGCCGAAAGGTATCGTTTGGAAGGTGCGGGAATGAATCTCAAGCTTGCCAAAAGTTCATTGTATCCGACATTGTCGTTGAGCGGAGGCCTGGGTTCCAATTACTACAAATCTTCAGGCTATTCTGCGGCTTCATTCCGTGATCAGATCAAGAATAATTTCAGCCAGTATGTATCATTGTCGCTTAATATTCCAATCTTCAGCAAATTTGCTGTAAGAAACAATATCAGAAGCGCGGAATTATCCCGTATGAATCAGATCTTGCAGCTGGAGAATTCAAAAAAATCACTTTACAAAGAAATTCAACAGGCATATTATGGCGCCGTTGCAGCCCAAAGCAAATATCAGAGCAGCATGGACGCACGTAAAAGTGCTGAAGAGTCTTTCAATCTGGTGAATGCCAAATATGAAAACGGCAAAGCCAACATAACGGAATTCAATGACGCCAAAAATAATTATCTGAAGTCCGAATCCGATTATGTCCGTGCAAGGTATGAATATCTTTATCAGACTAAATTGCTTGATTTCTATAAAGGGCCCGGATTGGTCTTCTGAATGAGGGGGTATTATGGCATGAGAGGTTGCAGCAATTCGGAAAGCTGCTGTGTCTCGACCATGAATCCGTCATGTCCGAAATTCGAATGTATTATATGAAAAGCCGCGCCGTTTATTCCTTCGGCGAGGCTTTTCATTTCCGCAGGCGGGAAAAGCAGGTCGCTGTCTATGGCAGCTACGGTACTTTCCGCTTTTATCATTTTCAAGGCTTCTTTTACTCCTCCTCTTCCACGTCCGAGATTGTTGCTGTCTACGGAATATGAAAGATAGTAATATGAATAGGCGTCGAAATCTGTTACGAACTTATTTCCCTGATAACGCACGTAGGAAGCGGCCCTGTCTGCGAACATAGTGTCATCGCCTTTCTCTTTTTGCTTGATGTTGTATCCTTTTTCGCAGCGGTAAGACAGCATCGCTATTATCCTGGCGCATTTAAGAGCTTCTTTACCTCCGTTGAGATCTTTGCATTCACGGAATGTCGGGTCCGCTTCAAGAGCCAGTCTCTGGGATTCTTCGAATCCGGTTATCCACGGTGTTACCCTTGCCCCGGTAGCTATGAAAGCAGCTCTTTCCATCAGTTCCGGATTTTTGACGCACCATTCCAAAGCCTGGAATCCGCCGATTGATGTCCCTATGAGAAAATCTATTTTACTTATACCCAGCGATTTTCTTACCAAATCCAAGGCATTGACTATGTCTCTGACCGTGACTTTCGGAAAATCGAAAAAATAAGGTTTTCCCGTAGCGGGGTTTAAACTTGAGGGTCCTGATGATCCGTAGGCTGAACCCAGCATGTTTCCGCATATTACGAAATATTTGTCAGTGTCTATAAGTTTCCCCGGACCGACTAATTTGGGCCACCATTGTCCTTCGGCGTCGGAACTTGCGGTCAGTGCATGGCAAAGCCATATTACCTTGCGTTTGTCTCCGGCTATGTATGGTTCCGGTGAAGTATGGTAGGCAACCTCAAGGCCGTCGACATAACCTCCGGCCTCAAAAGAGAACCGGCCTTTATATTTTAATATGTGAGAAGTCATTTGTATGATTAATATTCGTCGTTTACAATCGCGTTCTTGTCGTACCTGTGTATTTTAGCTGTATGATTCAGAACGGTATAGCCGTTTTCGGCCAATGAATTAAGTTCGTTTTCCCCTGCGTATATCGCTACCGGTGCTATGAAATTCACCCTTCTTGAAATGGCATCGGTTATTTCCTTGCTGTATGCCGCTCCTCCGGTAAGCAGGATTACGTCAACTTTTCCATTGACTGTCACTGCTTCGGAAGATATATATTTCGCTATGTTCAGACTAAAAGCATTCATGAAAGTTTCGCATTTTTTGTCGCCTTCATGTGCCCTTTCCAGTAATTCCCCCAAGTCGTTTGTCCCGAAATAAGCTACGGCCCCGCCTTTCCCCAATAGTTTCTTCTTGACTTCCGTTTCGGTATATTTTCCGCTGAAACACATTTCCACCAGTGCAAATGCCGGACACGATCCGGCCCTTTCAGGCGTGAAAGGCCCGTCGCCTCCAAGTCCGTTGTTTGTATCTATCACCCTTCCGTTACGATGCAGTGTTACCGTTATTCCTCCTCCCATATGTGCTACTATTGCGGTTATGTCATTAGTCTTGTGCCCGTTGTCCCTAAGATAACGTTTGACTGTGGCTCTGGAATTGAGGGCATGGAAAAATGCTCTTCGTGGAAATTCAGGGATTCCTCCCACGCGGCATTCGGGAAGCATCTCGTCTGCCATGGGAGGATCCGCTATATAAGCCGCACAGGATCCGAATGGCGCTTCGAGATTGTTATCTTTCCTGTATTCGTTTACCTGTTCGGCGATATCATCTCCTATCACAGCACTTAAGTTGCATGCATGTATCCCGTCCCTGCATGTGAGCAGGACATCTCTCATGTCTCTGTTCACTTTGTATATCCCAGTTATGACAGGCGCAAACAGTCCTCCTCTTGCCATGACTATATCGATATCATCAAGGTGTATTCCTTCTTTGCCAAGAAGATCGGTTATGGCATCCCTTCTCATTTTGTCCTGATCCATGACTTTCCGGTATTTACCTGTTTCTTCGGCCGTATGTACCAGTTTTGTGTCGAAAATAGCTTTCCCGTCCACATAATATCCGAGTTTAGTGGATGTGGATCCCGTGTCTATGGCAAGAATCCTTCCCTTTTCATTCCCCGTATTTACGATGTTACTATTCTGCATTTCTGTATGATATTTATAATACATTTATTTTATAAACATTACCGCTTCCGCGATTGAATTCAGCTTGGTCTCGAAGCTGTCGGCTCGGCTTGCCAGTACACAGGGAACTTTTGTTCCTACGAGCATTCCGGCAAGTTTTACACCGTCGGCCAGTTTGGAATTCGTTTTCCAGAACACGTTGGAAGATTCTATATTGGGGAATATCAGGCAGTCCGCTTCTCCGGCTACCGGACTTTCCAAATGCTTGATTCTCGCTGATTCCTTGTTGAGGGCTACATCAAGGGCAAGAGGCCCGTCGGCTATGCAATTCCCGATCTGACCTCTTTCAGCCATTTTGGCTAGTGCCGCACCTTCCATGCTGGCCGGCATCGAAGGAAGGACTTGTTCCGTTGCGGCGATGAAAGCGACTTTAGGAACTTGTATTCCGAAAGAACGTGCCACTTTCACCACATATCCGGTAATTATCTGTTTTTGCTTTAAATCCGGCAAAGGGATGACCGCCATATCCCCCATGAACAGGAGTTTGCCGTATTTCGGCGTTTCCATGACTCCTACATGGAGCAGCAGGGATTTAGGGAGCAGCAGCCCTTTTTCCTTGTCCAGAACGGCATGAAGGAATTTGTCTGTGCTGCACAGCCCTTTCATCAGAAAGTCGCCTTTCCCGTCGTGAACCATTCCCACTGCTTTTTCTATGGATCCGCTTTCGGAAGGTTCATCGATTATTTCGAATTTTCCGGTGTCTATATTATTACATGCACATATCTTTTCTATCGAATTCCTGTCTCCTATCAACAGTGGATCGACAAAACCCATTTCAGCGGCCATTGCAGCCGCTTCTACGGTATGTTCATCGACAGCCCATGCGGCGATCATCCTTTTTCTGATGTTCTTGCCTTTGAGCTCGTCATAAAGTTCTTTGAAATTCCGTATCATTTGAAATTGAATTTTCGACGAAAATACAGTTCATTTTCAAACGGAAGAAAAAATAGTGGCGAACTTTTCGGCTTTGTCGCATGTCTGTTGCTGCTGTGGTAATTTGACTATATTTTTGGTGAAATCATTATAGGAATTCCGGCCCTTTTTGTAAATATGGCTCTTGGCAGCCCATGTTGATTTATTATGGAAATAATTGTTATTTTTGAAAAATGATAACCAATTAAGTCCGTTATGGATGATAATGAGCAAAGATTCATCAGAAGGCTGAAAAAGGGGGATGAAAAGGCTTACAGGGAATTGTTCGCCGATCATTATGCCGTGCTTTGTCAATATGCTGACGGATATTTGTCCGATTCTTTCCAGGCTGAAGCCATAGCTGGTGATGTTATTTTCCATATCTGGGAAATAAGAAAAACGCTGGATATAAAAGTTTCTTTGAGATCATACCTTATGCGGGCCGTGCGTAATCGCTGCATCAATTATCTGAAGCAAACGCAATTAAAGAAAGAATGCAGCCTGGATCTTCACTGTTGCGACGACAAAGACGACGGGAATCTCTTTTCCGGCGAACTCCCCGTAGGAAAATTGCTTGAACGGGAACTGGAACAGGAAATAAAGCAGGCTGTTGATTCTTTGCCGGAAGAAAGCCGCAGGGTTTTTGTCAAAAGCCGCTGTGAAAACAAGCAATATAAAGAAATAGCTGCAGAACTCGATATCTCTGTGAACACAGTTAAATACCATATAAAAAAAGCACTTTCTTTGCTTTCCGGATACCTTGACAAATATTTTGTTTGAAAAAAATGTTTTTTCCACTACCCTTCCATCGGAAACGGCTGTCTTTATATCGAATGACTGATCAATGAGTACGATTGACGACACAAGAGATATGGATGAGTTGATAGCCGATTATCTGACCGGTTGTATCTCAGCTGATGATTTGAATGTTCTGAAGGCCTTCATAAGCGCTTCCCGGGAAAACCGTAATTATTTTTTGCGCAGACGAGAGATCTGGTTTTCATGCATGAGTTCGGGAACGGAGTCAGGATACAATTACGAACAGGCATATGAAAGATTCAGACAAAGGATTCCTACGACCGTGAAATCGGCGGAAAGGAAATCCGTAGTATATACCGTTCTTAGATATGCTGCCGCCGCCGCTTTGGTTTGCCTTTTTTCGTTGGTCTCATATTTTAAAGGAGGAAAGGATATCAAAAAGGATTTTGCCGAGATTACCATCGAGGCTCCTTCCGGTTCAAGGACGAAAGTCAATCTTCCTGACAGTTCCGTAGTTTGGCTGAACGCTGGCTCGAAATTATCTTATTCACAAGGTTTCGGAATAAGCGACAGACGCATCCGCCTTGATGGAGAGGGCTATTTCGAGGTCCGGCATAATCCCGGACTTGCTTTCTCTGTAATCACCGACGGTTTGCGTGTAAACGATCTGGGAACCAAGTTCGATATAAAGGATTATTATGACGATACTGAAGCAACCGTAACTCTGATAGAAGGGAAGATATCGTTGAACAATCTCATTAAATGCGGAAAAGAGAATGTTCTGGAACCTTATGACAGAGCTGTTCTTGACAAACACAGCGGCATTATGGAAATAAAGTCGCATGTAAGCGGAAATCCCGATAAATGGACCTGCGGATGCCTCGTTTTTGATGAAGCCAGATTGGATGAAATAGCAAAAGAACTTGAAAGGAATTACGGAATCTGCATAATGTTCTCCGACAGCACATTGAAAAACGAGCGTTTTTACGGAAAGTTCTCTAGCGATAACCAAACGGCCGATGATGTTTTGAAGGCCCTGTCATCTACAGGGCGGATGTCTTTTCGCCGGATCGGACAAAAAGTAACCATATATAAAGGCCGGGCGTCGGAATGACACTAACGGCAGTATTATTTTCAACACTAAAACAAATAAAAATGAGAAATAAAAAAGATCAACCTTATTGACAGTTGAAAATAAGTCAGAAGATGTGCGAGATCTCCTGACTTAGACTCTTGTCAATTTAATTCGCATTAATCTTGAAAGAATTTCCAAATATTGGGATTTTCTTTCTAATAACCAAATTCAATCTTAGTCTAATTATTTTCATAAAATGAATGATATTAGAAAGGCCATGATTGTGGCCGGTGTTTTTGTCTTTTTCAGCGTAACATTATTCGCCCGTGATTTTTCTATAAAGATGAATAATGTTACAGTAAGGCAAGCTATCACCGAATTAGAATCACAAAGCGGGTATTTATTCGTGTTTGCATCCCAGGACCTGAATACTGCTAGAATAGTCAGTATCGATGCAGACAAATTGACCGAAGCAGTCAATCAAATTACCAAAGGTCAGGATGTTACCTATGAAATAATCAAAAATTACATCATCGTGAAAAGCTCTTCCGGTACAAGCGTTTCATCTGTGCAAAAAAATCAGATTGTCATCAGCGGGACCGTCAAGGACAAGACAGGAAATCCTGTGGCCGGTGCGGATGTCGTTATAAAAGTACAGGCAAGAGGCACCAGTACCGATTCCGAAGGTAAATTCAATCTTGCCGTTTCTCCCGGAGATGTCATCACGATTTCTTGTTTGGGTTATATCCCTCAGGACATAACCGTACAAGGGGACAAGACTGTATTCGATATTGTTCTTGCTGACGACACCAAAACACTGGAAGAGGTTGTGGTGATAGGTTACGGTACCGTAAGGAAGAGTGATCTTACCGGGTCTTTGTCGCAAGTCAATGACAAAGCGTTCAAAGATCAGAACGTAACCGGAATCGACCAGGTCCTGCAGGGTCGTGCAGCCGGAGTCCAGGTTTCGAGCACGGTCGGGGCTCCCGGCGGAGATGTCAGGATCCGTGTCAGAGGTTCCAACAGTATCCTGGGAGACAATAGCCCTTTATTTGTAATAGACGGTCTGGTCGGAGGCGATTATTCTTTGATCAATCCTAATGATGTACAGTCGATAGAGGTCTTGAAAGATGCTTCTTCAACCGCAATATACGGATCACGTGGTGCAAACGGCGTGATAATCGTAACCACGAAAAGCGGAAATACGGATGGAAAAGTCAATATAACTTATTCCGGGAATGTGTCAGTTTCTTCGATTCTTAAGAAATACGATCTGATGAATGCAGGGGATTTCGCGACTTATGTCAATAAGCACGATGAAGCGATGGGTCTTTCTTCTGTTACATTCACGGATGCGGAGATACAGAAGTATTACGAAAACGGAGGCTTCGATTACCAGGATGCAGTTTTCCATCAATCGGTTTCCACCCAGCATCAGGTAAGTGTGAGCGGAGGAAATAACAAAACACGTTTCAGAGTATCAGGAAATTATTTGAACGATAATGGAATCGTACGCAATACGGATTATACCCGGTTTTCATTCAGGGCTAATATCAATACGAATATAAACGATAAGCTGTCTTTCCGGTTCCTGGTAAACGGCGCTTCTTCAAAGGGGAAGAACAATGAAGCCAGGACTGGTGCCGGAAACCCCATTGTGCAGATGCTTTCATGGGCGCCGACGACAAATCCCTATGATGAAAACGGCGGTTATACGATATCGGATCCTGTCGGTTCAATAAAAACAAACCCCCTGTCATTGATTTACAATTCCGAAAATATTTACGAAAAGACAAATATCAATGTGCTGGGAGGAATCACCTATGAGGTCATTCCCGGATTGAAAGCCGATTTCCAGGCTGTCGGGGATGTCACTTTCAATACCGACAAAACCTGGAGCGGCAAGTATGCATCAAGCAACAATCCGAATGCCAGCAAAGAAGACGGCCAGTCGCATATGTATCAGACCACCAGCCAGCTTACTTATGACAAGAGCTTCGGTAATCATCACCTGAATGCTACCGCCGTATTCGAAACCCAGCAATACAAATGGAGCGATTTGTATGGTTCCGCTTCCGGACTGAAATTTTCCGAACTCAAATATGACAATCTCGCCCAGGCTACATCGACAAGCGTAAGCACCGATTATTCCGCCTGGCAGCTTCTTTCGTATCTGGGACGTGTGAACTATTCGTTCAAGGACCGTTATCTGCTTACGGCTTCGGTTAGACGCGACGGTTCTTCCAAATTCGCCAAAGGGAACAGATATAGTGTTTTCCCTGCCGCTGCCATTGCATGGAATGCCGGCAAGGAAAATTTCATAAAGGATCTCGGCTTATTCAGCAAACTCAAGTTAAGATTAAGCTGGGGCGTTACCGGAAGCCAGGCGATCTCGCCTTATGCGACATTATCCGGGTATAACACCTCAATATATTATGCCTTCGATACCGGGGAACGTACCAACGGAATACAGATGGATAATCCCGGAAACCTTGATCTGAAATGGGAAACCACAACTCAAAAGGATCTTGGTCTGGAATTCGGTCTGTTCGAAGACAGACTGGACGTGGATATCGACGTCTATAAGAAAGATACCAAAGATTTGCTTCTGAACAAGTCGGTGCCTTACTATATAGGAGGCGGAAGCATTACTTCAAACGTAGGAAAACTTGAAAACAAAGGAGTGGATGTCAATGTAAGTGCAGATATCATCTCCAATGAAGATTGGAACTGGAATACAAGCATCAACTATTCTTTCGTAAGAAACAGGGTTACGGATCTGGGCGACGAAAACGAAATTTTTGATAACGCCGATGTTTCGGGGTGGAACGGACAGCCCGAATTCGTTTACAAGGTAGGACATTCCCTCGGTTCCCTGTGGGGACTCAAATATCTCGGGCCATGGAAGAAAAGTGAAGCTGCCGAAGCTGCCAAATACGGCTGCGTGCCAGGAGATGCACATTATTATGACAAAGACAATAATTATTCTATCGACGGATCAGACTATCAGATAGTCGGAGTGGCGATTCCTACCCAGACTCTCGGGTGGAATAATACCGTGACATATAAGAATTTTACTCTCAATGCCTTTTTCCAGGGTGTATTCGGTATCCATAAGTTTGATTATACCCGCTGCATGGCTTTATGCGCATCCCGCGATGCGAAAGCGGCTACATTGGAAGAAGCCAAGAAAGTTTATGTCGCCGGGGAAAATGAAAACACGTGGCTGCCTTCATGGAGCCCGACAAGCCTTTGGGTTCCGGCTTCCACTCTGTTCCTGGAAGATGCAAGCTATCTGCGTCTAAAGAATCTGAGCCTTTCATATTCTTTCAAGGTCCGCAATGTGGGTGATTTCAAAACAACTCTGAGCGCAACAAATCTGTTGACATTCACCAATTACAAAGGAATAGATCCTGAATCAAGCAATGTCGGCGGCGGCGGTTCCGATATCCGCCAGGGAATCGATTACGGATCTTATCCGAACGCCCGTACCTATACTTTGGGTCTAAATATCACATTCTAAAGGAGGAATACCATTATGAAAAAAAATAAATTGATTTCAGGTTTGATATTAATATCGGCTGCGGTTCTTTCTTGCGGTTGTTCCGGTTTTCTGGATGAATCTACAAACGGGAAAGTATTCGATAATGTGCTTGATACGGAAACGGGGCTCGAATCAGCCCTGGTAGGTGCTTACCGCGGCTGGGCTAATTGCTGGACTTACGGGTTCAACAATGGCTGGGCTACCGAGATGACTCTCGGCGGGGATGATCTTACTTGCCCTCCGGGGACGGGTAATACTCAGGAATTCGACAGATATCTTGTACATGACACCAATTCAAGTTCCCCTACCGTATACTGGGGTTGTTATAAGGCCATACAGGGAGCAAACAATGTAATCGAGCATGCAGACGGTTGTTCCGGCGATGCAGACAATATAAAGGCAATCACAGGGGAAGCACATTTCATTCGTGCTTTCAGCTATTTCTGGCTTGTACGCTGTTACGGCAAAGTTCCTTTGATAAAAACGGCAGTATTCAGTACTGATGACGTAAGCGTTGATCCTGCAAGTATTTCCGATGTGTACGATCTTATTGAAAGTGATTTGGATGATGCTATAAAGATGCTTTCCAATTCACGTCGCAGCGGTCAGGAGGGCCGTCCGAATATAGGATCTGCAAAAGCGCTTCTGGCCGAGGTCTATCTGGCCGAGGCGGGATTTCCTCTCAAGAAGAGCGGCTATTATGCAAAGGCTGCTGCCATGGCCGGAGATGTTATCAAAAATCGCATTACTTACGGTTTCGATTTCGAGGATTCCTATGACGTCCTTTATGAAAACGATGAAACAAAGACCGGATACAACAAGGAAGATATTTTCATGATTCCTTGCAATAAGAGTGCTGGCAACGATATAAATGCCATGTACGGGTTCTGGGCTTATCCGGGAGAACTCGGAGGCTGGGATGTCGTATTCTCGGAATTGACTTTCTTCAATAAATTCCCGGCAGGTCCGCGCAAAGATGCCACGTTTGCATATACAGTCACTACCCAGGATGGGAAAGTGATAAAATGGCAGGATTTGAAGTATGCCCGTCCATATTACAAGAAACTCATGAAGAATCCCGATGTGTCCAATTACTACAATTATGCTTCCCAGATTCCAATGAGGATGCTCCGTTTCACCCAGACGGCTTTGACTTATGCCGAAGCTAAAGCCCGTTCGGACGGTCCTGACGCTCTTGCCTATGAAATGCTTAACAGGATCAGAACGAGGGCCGGATTATCTACCTATTCAGGCCTTGGCGCTTCCGATTTCGCTGACAAATGTGTGCAGGAGAGAGCGTGGGAACTTTGCGGAGAAAGGGTACGCTGGTTCGATATAGTGCGACTTGAACTGCTTGATCAGGTAATAGCCGAAAAGGATCCTTCCGACAACCAGCCGTTACATGCGGTTTCCGAAAGTGATTATTTCTTCCCGATTCCACAGCATGATGCTTTATTGAATGCAAAGCTGAATTCGGAATAGCATATTTTTATAAAATCTTGGTTGATGCCCGCCGTCTATGTATAAAACAAAAAACACTGGCTGCGGGCATTCTTTATTGAAATCTTCGTGATTTATTAAAATCCACATGAAAAGAGTTTATTTCATATCCGTATTATTCCTGGTTTTCTCACAGTTCATTGCAACCGGAAATTCCGGAGCATCGGTTTTCCGCCGCAAGCCGGATGATAACGAAGCCTGTTATCTCGAAGCCCGGGACGGTGATGTTACCGATGTCTTGCAACAAGCCGTTAATCATGTGAAGGATACCTATAATTTCGGTATCGTTTACTTGGGGGAAGGGACATATCATATAAGCCATACCATATATGTGCCGCCGGCGGTCCGTCTTGTAGGTTACGGAAAGAAGAGGCCGGTGATATCACTGATGGAGAATTCACCAGGGTACGGCAAAGAAAACACAGAAGACAAAGGGAAGGCGAATTACATGATATGGTTTACCGGTAATACGGTACATGAAGGCGATAAGCCGCGTGATGCCAATGCAGGGACTTTTTACAGCGCAGTTTCCAATGTGGATTTCAATATCGAATCCGGAAACCCCTATGCCGTCATATTGAGGACTCATTATGCCCAGCATTGTTATATCCAGCATTCAGATCTGCATATAAACGGCGGGAAAGCCGGAATTTTCGATGTGGGCAATGAAATTGAGGATGTTAGGTTTTTCGAGGGCGAATACGGTATTTATACTACCAAAACATCTCCGGCCTGGCAGATGACAATGATAAATACGTTTTTCAGAAACCAGAGAAAAGCTGCGATACAAACAAAGGAGGGTGGCCTGACGATAATACGCGCCGATATCGAAAATGTTCCCGTCGGAATAGAAATAGGCCCGGACAGCCCTGACAGGATATACATGGAAGGATGTGTATTCAAGCATATAAAGGACGCGGCAGTCACCGAAAGCGAAGGCGGATATGCAACGAATCAGCTGAGCATGAGGAATATTGTTTTCAATGATTCCCCGGTCTTCGTCCGCTTTCGGAAAACCGGAAAGGAAATTAAAGGTAAAGGCCGTATTTATAAGGTTGAGGATTTTTCTTACGGTCTTAATATGGCTTCTTTCGGAGCTTTGCCCGAACAAAAGACCGAATGCAAAATGCAGCGGCTGGATTCCATGCCGGCACCGGTTCCCGATGATATTCCTTCGCTTCCCGATATGTCCGAATGGGTGAATATAGCCGATCTCGGTGCCGTAGGAGACGATGAAACGGATAATACCGATGTCTTCAGAAAAGCCATAAGGAAGTATGATGTGATATTCATCCCTCAGGGCTGGTATGTCGTTTCGGGACCTATAAAGTTGAAACCTAATACCGTACTTGTCGGAATGAATCCTGTATCGACTCAAATAAGAATCAAAAGCGGTACGCCGGTTTTCAGCGGATTCGGTTCCCCCGTTCCTTTGATAGAGGCTCCGAAAGGCGGCAGGAATATTATCAGCGGGATAGGTTTGTATACGGGATCTTATAATTATCGTGCAGTTGCATGCAAATGGATGTCCGGCAAGGATTCTTATCTGAATGATGTCAAATTTTTCGGTTTTCACGGTTCCATGGCCAAAGGACGGGTTTCGGATTTGTCATTTTCAAGTCCATATGCTATTGCCGATACACATGGCGGAAAGGATCCTGCATGGGACAATCAATACTGGAGTCTTTGGATTACTGACGGAGGAGGAGGAACTTTCAATGATCTATGGAGTGCTGATACCTATGCTTCTTCAGGACTGTACGTTAGCAATACATCGACTCCCGCCCGGATTTATGAGATGTCTGTGGAGCACCATGTAAGGAATGAAGTCAGATTCGATAATGTATCCAATTGGAGAGTGTACAGCCTGCAGCTTGAGGAGGAAACACGTGAAAGCCGAGACTGCCGGCAAATGGAATTGGAGAATTGTTCGGATATGTTCTTTGCCCAATCTTACCTTTTCAGAGTAATAAAAGTCGATACTCCTTCCCCTTATGCCGTAAGGATATGGAATTGCCGGAATATGGAGTTTCGTAATTTCCATAACTTCACACAAATGCGTTATACGACCACTTTGCCGTTTTATGATATAAATAAAAAGACTGATGTCAGGCCGTGGGAGTTTACAAAGCTCACGGTTAACGGCAACGAAAAGGGCTCGGGGCACGGAAATGCAGGAGGTCCCGAACTCTTGAACACAGGGTCCGAAGATGAAGGAGGTTCCGAGCTTCTGAATACCGGTTTCGAATATGCCGAAGGCATTTGCCATGACAGCAAGGGAAATGTGTATTTCTGCGAAGAAAGGATGAAGCGGATATATAAATGGGATGCTTCTTCAGGGACTTTGTCTCTCCTGGCAGATTATCCATGGGCTCCTGTGTCCCTTGCCTGCGATTCCCAGGATCATTTGATAGTCATTTGCAGATACCGTCCCCAGCCCGGATATATGATAGATGGCAAACAGGAATCGGTCAAGGAACTTCCGGACCGGTACGGGACATCATATAGCGCATGGGGGAATTCGGGTTTTGCCGCAGTCGCTTATTCCCTTGATCCGTATAATCCCGACGAGAGCATAAGACCTCTCGAAGTTGTTCCATATTCCGGAATCAAAAAAGCAGGAAAGATACTGTACCCCGCACACAGATGGCGTGACAGCCGTGATTTCGATAATGTTTGCCGATATGTGCCTGAGAATTGCTTTGTTGCTCCGGACGGAAAAACGATTATTCCCGATCAATATGATCTTAACCGTTCTTCATCGTTGATAGAGGCTTTACCGGGAAAACCGTTATACACAGTGGATGAATATGATCACAGAACGGTCCGGTTCAATGTAAACATTAACGGAACGTTGTCCGATCCTGTGGAGTTCGTTTGCAGAGGGGAAAACGGCATAGTGCAGGATGAGGCCGGTAACGTCTATATTACGGATGGGGAAATTTACGAATATTCCCCTGAAGGTAGCCATATCCGTACTATAACCACTCCTGAGAGGCCTTGTTCCTTAACGATTGCCGATGGTTATCTTTATTATACGTCCGGGACTTCTTTTTACAGGGTCCGTTTGTAAAATCCGAAATCATGAAACATCTGTTCTTTTCGATATTATTTATGATAACGGTATTCAGTCCGTTATCCGGTGGAAATGTCCACAAGATATATTTTGACGGTAACATGGAAGTATCCGGCCGTAAATTCGCCCTTAGGGATATCAATCCTTATCTGCCCGAAGACTGGGATAATTTCAATTATGTCGTTCTGGAATATAAGATAAGCACCGCCCAGCGGTTCCAGTTGGGGTTTACCACGGCAGCCGGGTACAATGAATTGCGTGTAATGAGTTATGTTCCAAATGCGTGGAACAGACTTGCCATTCCTTTATCATATTTTACTTCCATGCCCGATCCTGCTTTGGATCTCGCAGCCACCTATAATCATGCGCGATATACGGGGTGGATAAATCTCGGAGGAAAGCGCGGTCCTATGCATCATGTGGATTCAATAGGGTTCCGCATCCGTAAGCCGATAGGCAATCCTACTCTTGAAATCCGGAACGTTTATCTTAGTTTCAATGATCCCGGTGATCTTTATATGGAGGACAAGCCTGCCGTGGACGAATTCGGGCAGAGCAATCTCGTAGAATATCCTGACAAGATCTATTCCTTGGATCAATTGGAACTGCAATGGCGTGCCGAGGAAGATGAGAAAGTTTCAGTAAAGCCATATAACTATTCGGTTTACGGAGGTTATATGCAAAAAAGAGTCAAAAGTACGGGATACTTCCGTGTAGCCCGGACAGACGGCCGTTGGTGGTTCATAGATCCCGACGGATATTTGTTCCTGTCAGTCGGTGTGGATTGTGTCCGGATAGGTGACGGAAATGACATAAGGGGATATAACTATAGAGCCGGGATGTACAAAGCGATTCTTCCGGATTCTGTTATCACGGCTACGGGGGCTGTAGATCACCGTACCGGAAAGCCTCTTTATTCTTTCGGCTTATGGAATCTGTATCGGCGTTATGGTGCGGATTACAAACGGAAAGCTCTTGATATGGTTATTAAGCGGATGGACAAGTGGGGGTTGAATACTGTGGCCAATTGGTCTGACGAAGATGTGATGCGAATGAACAGGAAAGCATTTTTGTTTCCGCTGCATGATCTAGGCCTTTCCAATGACTTGATGGGCCTATGCGATGTTTATGATCCCGGTTTCGAGTCTCGATTGACCGGATCTTTGAAGCGGCAGACTTCTTCTCTCAGGGACGATCCGTGGTTAATAGGCTATTTCATAGGCAATGAGCCTGCATGGTTGTCCCATGAGTCCCGTTTATGCGGAATAATCCTGAAAGGCGGTGACAGACCTATAAAAGCTGCACTGAAAAAGTATTTGTCCGTGAACGGAGACAGTCCCGAATCCCGTAAAGCATTCATTTACGATACTTTCCGCAGATTTATAGCCGTTTCAGATTCGGTTTTGAAAAAATGCGACCCCAATCATCTGAATCTTGGGATCCGGTTCGGCGATCCACTGACTTTGGACAAAAGGATACTGAAAATATGCGGCGATGTTTTCGACGTGTTCAGCTTCAATTGCTATATGATGAAGCCGGGTAAGGAGATGCTTGACAGGGTGAGGGATGTTACCGGTCTTCCCGTTATCATCGGCGAATATCATTTCGGTACTGTTGACAGAGGCTATGCCCAGTCTTTGTGGCAGGTGGACAATGAAGAGCAGCGTGGTGTCGCTTACCGTTATTATACCGAGAATGCTTATTCTGATCCTTCATTGATCGGTACTGCGTATTTCCAATGGTCGGATGAAGCTCTTACCGGGCGCGGCGATGGAGAGAATTATAATTGCGGTCTTGTTGATATAACGGATCGTCCGTACAAAGATCAGGTCGGGGCGATGATGGAGACCGCCAAACGTCTTTATAAGATACATCTGGGGGAACTTGCCCCGTATGGCATACAGCCTGAAAACTGCCGCGGTCATGAGGCTATTCCGGATTTGTGGAATAAGTAAGTCTTTGGAAACAGTATTCGGGCGTTTCATCTGGAGCGCACCCTATAGCTGTAATATGCAACATCAAAAGGCCCAATTTTCGTAAAGTAGATGTCCCCATTCTTATTTTGAGGACAATCGATGACAAGCATCGTGAAAATAGTACCGGGAGAAGTGTGTCCCCGTCGCTATCTTCGCGCTGCTCGCTCATCCCGTCCCGTCCTCACTGCCGTTCGTCCGGTCCACCCGTTCACGAGGCCACGGGCGGCCACGGATGCTCCGCGGCACACACTTTCCCCTCTACCGGTTTTCTAAAAGTTTTCCATGTCTTGAGCGTGTCGTTTCATGATTTAGGGCGATTCTTAGATGCCTTGTTGCTGAAAAAAGTTGATTGGTTTTGTAGATATAACTGATAGTTGCTGAATTAAAATCATCTGTTGTTGAAAGTCCCTTATCACTGAATTTCGTTTACCGGCCAAGCCTTATCCCTGTTTTGAGTTGACCGGAGGCTATTTGTGATAACTTTCCGGATGGCAGCTCTAAATAGCATTTTCGAATAGCATCTCCGGGAAGATGTCCCTGAATAGTGAATATCTCCGACAAGACATGAAAATTTCCTGACCCGGCCGGAAAATTTTCTCTGAAAAATGCCGGAGGTGGCCATGGTTGCAATTGATTAATATATTGATATGCAATTGTTTAGGTTATTTAGAGCTTGGCCAGCCCCCCTCAAAATACCCGACCTGTCCATGCTCTCGTAAGGTTAAACAATTAATTACCAAGTATTTAAACCATTGGGAGCGTGGCCGTCTCTAATGATTTATTTTTGGAGTGACCCCCAAAAGTTGGACGAAGTTAATAATAATTAATACGAGCTTGAAGAGGTGAAAAACCACCAAGTTTAAGCAATATTCTGTCGTTGTTGTAATAATCGATCCAATCTTTAATGGCGGA
>JALCMW010000010.1 GCA_022648685.1 Bacteroidales bacterium | reverse complement strand
AACATTGTTGTCCCGGCAATATGTCTCTATCTCAAGAACCTGCTCTTCCGTTACCATACCTTTCCTTTTTTTGCAAAGGTACGTGGCTCGCTTTAATGAGAAAAGACGTAGTTTATCGGATGGTTACGATCGTGTTCTTGTATTTAATCTATGATATATGGCCGTATCTCCGTCGTTGTTCCAGAAATAGGAGAAGATACGTAATGGTCTTGGAACGTCAGTATGATGCCTGCAACGGTGCTAAGATTGTTGCTGAGGTTCGGCATGTAAATCTCAGCACATCCGTGGCCTGATATGCCACATTCGTAAGCTCATAGGAGATATAGGAGTTGAGAACCACGTAATTCTCCGCCTGGTAGTCCTTGAGCTGAATGGAGCACACTCCGAAGCTATTTCCTGTAGAATTGAACATATCCGTATCAATAAAGTGTAAGCCTCCGGTGAGGCGCGTATTGTGATTTTGAGCAATTCGGTTACAACTTGGTACGATATAGGCCGTGTCTTTCCCTGAAAAAAGTTGACTCGCAAACGAGTTAAATTATGAACAAGAATGTATCACCGGAAAGACGCCAAAGAAAGGAGTAGTACTATGACGAAGTAATTCGTATGTATAACTAGATTACCACACTGTTCACTTACCGCATATATATTGGCAATATTTTGCTCATTTTATCTAATAAATATGTCTTTTGAGGTATAATTAACCTATTATTTATTAAACATTTCTCTAGCTCACAACCGAATCTTGAAAAAAATCTCATCGATTCTTTATGAATATAATTCCTGATAGGCTATGATAACCCGATCAGCCAGGTTTACATTGGTATCGAGAAAAGCTTGGACAATGTTTCGTTTATTTGCATATTTATCTTATCACTTTCATCAATTGCCAGTACTATAAAAGAAAACGGTGGCTGATCTTTCTTGATATAATAATAACGCCTGAGAACAGGATAATGTTCAGAATAAAGTTTCTGAAGGGCTGTCGGATTATTAATATCATCTGCATTCGGATAGTCGGGGAAACTGTTACTGAACAGGGTCAGCCCCTTTGGAATGCTTGACCAGAGCAAGGTGTCAGTCTCAGAAATGACCAGCGATTTCGTTACAAGTTCACAATCCTTACAGAAGGAGATTAAATATAACTCCCGATTCAGAAGATTGCTTCCGGCTTTTTTGTTTCTATCAATCATTTTCCGATTGAAGGCCGGGACTGGGGATAAGAGTACAGCGACAGTCTTTTCCTTGTTCTCAATGATATGCGAAATATAGCACATAAAATGCCCTTTGTATGGACAATACTGTGTCCAGTTTGGTATGGTGTCGAAATCGAAATACGTGACCTCATATTCTGAAGGAATATCCAAAGTAATCTCATACCTTGACAATAAGGAATCCTTGATTTCTTCAATTGACTGCTCCTTTTTAGGGTCTTGAGCCTTCATCCCGAACATGTTGAGAATGACCAAAGGCAAAAATAAAAACAGAGATTTCATAACAAATGATTATTTAGCCAAATGAAACGCTTCAATAGCAATATCTGTTGCGCAAGTGTCAACTGCGGTTGGCCTGAAGTAAAGGAATAATAAATTGGAAAAATGATCTTTAAACTATTGGTGTTAACATATGCAACAAGTAAAATAAGAGCTATGGTGATGCAGAGCATCAAAACGATGGTCAATCCAAACTCGGCAAACTATCGATATTTGGATTCTATTATAATTCACATTTAACTTAGAAACTACATCAAAGGTGAATTAAATCTTTGTAAATATATAGTTTATAATCATATTAATCAAGAAATATCGTTTTATTCTTGATTGAATTACCACATTTTTTGAGGCGGAAAAGAACGGAAACTTTTATTTTTTCTTGGAATTTGTCTTGCTTGAATAATAATCCTTAAGATGCTTCTCTCCATATTGCGGAGCAACATTATCTTCGGCCATAGCCGTCAAAAAAAATTCAAAAGGGCCATAGGTTTTTGATGAAGTAAATGTACGGAGAATCCAAATTGTAAAAGTTCTGATCCAGTCAGGGAAATGACTTATTTTAACAGGTTTATTCCAGGCATCAAGAGCCAATTTAGCTATTTCATTCTGGCTTAGCACATCAGGGCCTCCTATATCGGCTTCCTCTTCCCCGGAAATCATTTTATCAACACAAACTTTTGCCAGATCCTCTCCGTCTATGGGATTCAATTTATAATTGCCGTCACCGAATAAATATACCCGGCCTCCTTTTGCCATCTCCAAAAAATCTCCCATGTCCGAAAAATATCCGTTAGGACGCAAAACGCAATAACGAAGCCCTGAAGATTTCAACTCATCAACAAACTTCTCCTTTGCTTCGAAAATCTTAAGATAACGAAGCTTTTGCCCGTTAATAGCTGAAATATATTCAAAAGCTTTCACACCGCTTTTTTCAGCCTCATTCAACAAATTGATATTTCCCTGATAATCAACATCCATATATGTTAATCCGTCTTTCTGCCGGGTAATGCCTACAGTTGAAAACACCCAGTCGATGCCGTCGGCAACTCCTTTTATGGTCTCGGGATCTGTAATTTGCCCCACAAAGAAATCATCAACGAGGTCAAATTTTGATCTTTGACTTTCTTTACGGATTAAAACACGTACCCAATAATCTCTCTTTTTTAATTCATTTACAAGGTATTGTCCCAAATATCCTGTAGCTCCGGCTACTAAAACTTTCTGTGCTTCCATAATTTTCTTTTTTAACAAAAATATATCTATGAAAATTTATTGTTCTTGACTTTCGTCAAAAAAACTTCTTCCTGAAAATTCCGGCTTTTATCCGGCTCACGTTTCCGGGGAACCCTCTAAAAAAGAAGCGACTGTCCTTTTGTATGTAACAAGTTCATTTTCAGTTGCGATCATTACAATAATTTCAAATTTAACAGAAATTTTCAATAATTCTTCTATTTCGGCCTTCGTAAAAGCATATAACTCTGTTTGTTCTAGAACTAGATAACTTTCTTTTGCTGGAACTCCAAAGGTATATAACTTTCTCCGTCGCACATAAAATGTCCTTCGTATAACATTAACTTAAAAATAGATTATATAAATCTCAATAGCGATAGTATTTAAATTGTATTGCTAATATTAATGTATTTACTAACTTTGAAAAAGTCATTTAGTAAGGAGTCGCTATTTGAAGTTTACTATTTTACGATTAGTATTTTTAACATAATTAATAATTACTTGCTTGGTATATGACAATCTTTGAAAAGTTATCTTTTAGTATATTGATTGTTAATTAATTACCATAATGAAAGACCTGGAAATTCCGGAAAAAGTATGAATACGTCAAGAATAATGACTATGTGTCTCATGGAATATAAATAATCTTTGTTCATAAATGGTATCAAGGTCTTATTTCAGGACCACATTTTATGTTCTTTATCCTGTCAAGAAAAGATAAGAATCAATTAAAAGACAAAAGAGGGACTGTATTATCGACAGTTCCTCTTTGACGTTATTTCTTTACTGTTTCGTTATTAGGTGTTTTTGCCTAACTAGCGTTATGCATTCACTCCACCATAGGGCGATGCTACTTCATTTATTTGCTTTCAATTGATATATACCGTAAGATACAGGTGGCGCCGTTACTTTTAAAGTATCTCCTTCTTTTTCCAATTTCGATTTAATACCTCCGATTAGCGGAATAATGGACCTGAAGTTCTCGGAATAAGGGATATGGACCGTCTGGGATGTGGCTGACGGGTTTAATATGACAATGATACGTTCGTCATTCGAATAACGTTCGTATACCAAAGGGTACACTTTCTTTTTTGAAAGAAGGAAACGGATCTTTGCATTCGGCTTTAAAGCAGGATGTGTTTTTTTGAGATTGATTATTTGTTTGACGAAAGATAGCAGTGACGAAGGATCCTTTTCTTCACTTGCAACGGTAGGTATACATGATTCCCTGTCAATGGGTAAATAAAGTTTGGAAGCGTCTGCCGTTGAGAATCCTGCATTTTTCGAATTGTTCCATTGCATCGGAGTACGGGATCCCGCCCGGTTGATTTTGGTTTGACTGCCTTCGACAACAGGTAATCCCCAAATGTATTGCATTCCTATTTCGTCTCCGTAATAAATCAGAGGAACCGTCGGAAGTGTAAACAGAAATACGAACGGAAGTTTCAATTGCTCGTAAGTATCACGCGGTCCTACATGCATGCGCTGCCGGTCGTGAGTTCCCGTAGGAGTACATAGATAGCCTTTTTTATCAATATCTTTAAGATATTGTATTAGCTTGTCCGTGTATATTGTCGGATCACCGTTGCCTCTTAAATCGAAGTAGCAATTATCTATGATTTTATCACCTTCGAAATTAAAAAACATTTGGTTGAATCCGGTACTTCTTGTCGGCAACATGAAATCCATTGTAAATCCGGCCTTAATGGAAAGATTCGGTTTCCCCCATTCGGAAATAAGTATTCCGTTCGGATATTTCTTTTGCAATTTATAACGGATTCCATTCCAAAGTTTATCCGTTTCAATATATCCGGGATCGTTTTTCACGAGCGAAGATGCCATATCCACACGGAAACCATCTGCTCCGCGACTCATCCAGAAATCTATAATATTGAACAATTCTTGTCTATTGCGTGCAGGTCCTTCCGCGCTGGTCGGCTGTTCCCACGGATGATTGGGATCCGGTTTCCCAAAGCCGTAGTTTAGAGCCGGCTGAGAGGGAAAGAAATTCCGCATATAGCATCCCGGACGTTCATAATTGTTGCTTACGAATTTGTTATTAGGTTTTATGGAGTCTGCCGGAGTCCAAATATACCGATCGGTATATTCGTTACGTTCCTTTTTTGCCGATTGTTCGAACCACTTGCAATCCAGGGATGTGTGTCCGGGAACCAAGTCCAGGCAGACGCGGATACCTCGTTTGTGAGCTTCTTTGAACAATTTTATCAAATCTTCGTTATTACCGTATCGCGGAGCCACCAGATAGTAATTTCTGATGTCGTATCCCGCATCGTTAAAAGGAGAATCGAAAAGCGGATTGATCCACAATGCATTTACCCCCAAAGATTTGATATAGTCGAGTTTTTGTATTATTCCTTTTATATCTCCTATTCCGTCGTTGTCGGTATCATAGTAGCTTTGAGGGTATATTTGATAAAATACGGCATCATTCAGCCAAGAAGGAGGAAGTAATTTCGATGTGTTTTCTTGAGCAAATATAACGCTTGTATTGAAACATGAAACCGTCAAGAAAAGCAGTCCGATTCTTTGTAATATTTTATTCATTTATTTAATTGTCTTATTTGTCAATAACTAAAACACCTTTTTTACTGCAGTCTTTTTCGTTTGTCAAGTCAAATAGCAGAATATCTTCTTTCATATTATTTAAAGAATCCACATAAACGGCCTTATATTGACCTGCATATAGGTTTGTATACGAAATAGTTCCAGTGCTGTCGGTTTTGGCGTGCGAAATGATTATCGTATCCGAACCCGTTTCCAAATAGTGAACATACTTTAAATGTATATAGGCGTTTGGTATTGCGATATCGTTTTTATCCACTACGGACAAGTCATATTGGTAATAGTAGGTATCATCGTTGTCTGAACACCCGGTGAAGAATACCGAAAGACCGGTAAACATTAATATTAATAACAGATATGATTTTTTCATTGTATTTCATTTTTACCAACCATAATTCTGCACCAGGGCAGGTGCGATTGATGTTTCATTTACAGGTATAGGGAATAGGAAGAACGGTAATTTGAATACTCGTTGTCTTACTAATGTCCGCGTATAAAATGCATCGCCGGATCCGTTAATATTCATTCCTGTAACATTAGTCAGGTTTTGTGCCACCAGCCATCTGCGGATATCGAAGAAACGGTGATTGTGTTCAAAAGCGAGCTCTATCCTACGTTCGTTATGTATCCTTTCTCTTAATCCCGCCTTTGTTTTATCGGCTGCTGTCAGAGGAAGTGAAGGCATTCCGACTCGGTTACGGACTTTATTGACGGCATCGTATACTTCTTGTGAAGGTCCGGAGTATTCATTTAATGCTTCGGCATACCACAAGTAGACTTCCGCCAATCTGATTATCGGGCAGTTTCGATATATTGTAGAGGGAGAGGATTTCAAATCGTGTCCCGGAGCAACCCATTTCTGACAATAATACCCTGTGCGGGTACTTTGTCCGCTTTTCCCCCATCCGTCTGTATTGTTGCCTTTTTTAGAATCATATTCCGTTTCCACATTCCTTTTCAGATATGGCATGCCATTGAAAAAAATATCTGTATAGAAACGCGGGTCCCTGTTACAATACATATTTCTTATCTTCACTTTTACTTTCTGCCATTTATTTTTGCGATATACATTCATCAGTGTATCTTTATAGCCGGTTTCATTATAATTTGAATTAGGATCTGAAATAGACAATCCGTTGTTCATTTCGTAGCTATCTATCAATTCCTGAGTCGGTCCCAATGCTCCTGTTCCGCCGTAATCCGTGCCGTTCGGAACCAATGCCTTATCCCAATTCTTGTTTCCTCCTATTTGTTTCCAAAGAATATATTCGCTGAAATCTTTGTTATAAAAAAGCGAAGCCCTATCCGGGTTTAGACTATAGATACCTTTATCGGCCAATTTCAGGACGGCCTTGGCTGCATCCGCTGCTTTTTTCCATTTCTCTTTATCGTATGTTTTGTCGAATAGTTCCTTACCGTCTTTATTTTTTACCGAGAGTATAGTTTCTTTTACAGTCTTTCCGTCTACGGAAACCGGTACTCCGTCAATTTCCCCGCCGTTGAACAGAGGACTGGCGGCATATAGTAAAGTTTTAGCTTTTAATGCTAAAGCCGCTCCTTTGGTAATATGACCATAATATTGCACATCGTATGTTTCAGGCAGGTGTTCCGCAGCTTCATCCAACATGTTAGTAATAAAAGATACTACTTCATCTGTGGAACTCCTCGGAATTTTCAAAACGGTTTCGTTATCGTTGATCGTATAAAATTTATCGATGATAGGTACAGCGCCATAACGTTGTAACAATCTGAAGTAATTATATGCAATGAAAAACTTTGCTTCGGCTTTATATATAGGAATCAAATAATTGTATAATTCTACTTGATTGGCATTTTTGATAGGTACATTATCTACGTTATCCAAAAAATAATATGCTTTACTGATATCTTTATAGCAGGCATTGAAACAATCCAGAGGATTGCTTTGGGCATTCCAGGATCCGCCGTCATATACACGCGATTTTGCTTGGTCCCAGTTGTGGAATACGTTGTCCGATGCCGCACAGAATGTCATTCCGGCAGAGCCGCTGCCGGCATTAAAGTCGTAGGGCAGATCCTGGAATAATTCCGACATTACCTTTTCGATTTGCTGGACGTCGGAAAGCACATCGCTTTCCGTATAAAAATCACTCGGACTTTCATTTAAATAGTTACATGAATGAAGTAAGAGGAGTCCCGTACCCAATAAAATATAAAATGGCAATTCGGATAATATTTTTATATTAAAATATTTCATAATGATCGATTTTAAAAAGTAATGCTCAAGCCTAAATTGTATGTTCGCATTAAAGGATAACTTGGAGATCCGTCATTTTCTTCCGGATCGAAGAGTTTCAAACCGGAAAAAGTGACTAGATTGTTACCGTTTATATAAAAACGAAGTTGGGAGATATTCCATTTTTTTGTGATTCTGGAAGGAAGAGTATATCCGAATTCTATGTTCTTTAATCGTAAGTAATCTCCGCTCCTGTACCAGAAAGTAGAACCTGTCATATTGTTCGTGTTTTTCATACTCATTGCCCGTGGATATTTGGCATTAGTATGTTCCGGTGTCCAATAATTATGATCGTAATCTTTGAAAATCTGTCGCATTTCGTAATTATCTCCGAAAAGAGACGTTCCGTTAATATATACCGTGCGTCCGAAAGCACCCTGGAACAGCGTCGCAAAATCGAAATTCTTATATCGCATTTCGATATCGAATCCTATAATCTGATTAGGCTCCTTTAACTTTCCCGTATATTTCTTATCGAGACTATTAATAACTCCATCGTTGTTAATATCTTTGTATTTGATATCGCCAGGCTGAATTTGGCCGAAGCCGGATTGATCTGCGGAGTTATTGATATCGTTCCAGTCTTTAAAAAGGCCTACTGCTACGTAATCATAACGTTCGTCAATTTGACGGCCTATAAATGATTGCCATGGACGGTCGCTCATAGGTGCCTCTACACATTTCTTGACTTTATTCCGTGTATATGTATAAGTACCTTTCAATGTGTAATCGAAATTTCTATTAATTCGATAGCGATGAGTGATTTCCAGATCTAACCCTTTGTTGTCCACTACACCGGCATTTATTTTTGCATAGGTGTCCAATCCCAACAATCCTGAAGCTGTGGCACTGCTGCTAGTGTAAATATTGCTGCGGTGTTCGAAAAACAGATCTCCTGTAAACGATAATAATCCGTTTTTAATATTCAAGTCGATGCCCGCATCGTACTTCGTAGCTTTTTCCCACGTCACCAATTTGTTTCCGGCGGAATTTACAATGGCACCGGACAAACTTGTTTGATAATTGTCTCCGAATTTATATGAACCGTCGCCAAGATTCCATTCCGTAATATAAGCGAAACGGGTGCCGCTGTTTTCATTGCCGACCTGACCGGCGGAAGCTCTTATTTTCAAAAGATTCAACCATGATTTTGCTTTTGCCATGAAGGACTCATTACTGATCGCCCAGGAAAGAGATAATGAAGGGAAAAAGCCGAAACGATGGCCTTTGGCAAAGTTTTCGGAACCGTTATAACCGAAATTGGCTTCAGCGAAATATTTATCTTTATAATTGTATGTCATTCGTCCTACAAGTCCCTGTTCCCGATAAGGGATGGCACCGACCGTATTGCTGCTGCGCTTGTTCTTATTCGACATACGGTATAAAAGCATAGCAGAGATGCTATGATCAGCATTGAATTTTTTGTTGTAAGTCAGAAAAAATTCGGGCGTGATCGTATTATACCAATCTCCACCCTTTTCCGAGTAGTTTAGAAATTGATCTCCTTTTGAGTAAATTTCGTAATTATCATTTCCCAGATATGTATATGACGCATAAGCTTTCTCGCGATTGTAACCGTTGTAATTATATGCATCGTATGAAAATCGGATTTTTGCGGCCAGTCCGGGTGTTATAAAATCCAGATTTGCCTCAATACCTGCAGTTCCTTGTATATAAGAATTGAACATACGTTGATATCCTGATTCTATTAACAAACCGTATGGATTTGAATCGGAATGGCCGGATTGTGATATTGTCCCATCCGGATTAAGCATCGGAAACACATAAGAGGGTGTCTTTCTTATGGCTTCAAAAATATCGGAAGCGTCCTTGCTCGGATAATTACGGCGGCGGACGATTGTGCTCAGATTAATAATTGCTTTTATCCATGGGGAAATCTGGACATCCAGATTGGAACGGAAGTTGAAGCGTTTTTCATTTGCTTGAGAACTGTACCCCTTTGCGTCTCCCGTATGGGCATAAAGGCCATCATCGTTCATAAAAGCGCCGGCTATATAATATTTGATATTTTGTGTACCGCCGGTAACATCTACGTTTGCTACGGTTCTATAAGACACATTTTTTAGAAGCTCTTTAGTCCAATCCACATCCGGATAAAGATAGGAATAATCAGCAGGCTCTCCTGAGGTCCGTTTATAACGTGAAATGTATTCATTAGTATAAATATTAGCCTCCGAAATACGATCATCGTTAATAAGCCCCTGCCGGTATACATTTAAATAATCGTATGAATCCAAATATTTTAACAAAACCGTAGGATTGCGGAATGCCTGTTCTACGGTTATATTTACTTTGGGCTTTCCGGTAGTTCCCCGTTTGGTTTCTATCAATACTACTCCGTTTGCACCTTTTACACCATAAATGGCCGTAGCCGATGCATCTTTTAGAATAGTAATAGATGCGATCTGACTGGGTTCGATGTAATTGAAGCCGTCGCGCGGAATGCCGTCTACCAGGATAAGCGGACTATTGCTGGAAGAATAAGTAGCGGATCCTCTCAAACGTAGAGAAGAGCCGTCCGCACCCGGTTCACCGGTAGATTGACGGGCGATAAGACCGGGAAGACGGCCTACCAAGGCATTTGATAAGTTCGATACGGCAGATTGTTTCAATTCCTTTGTCCGAATGGATGATACGGAACCAGTAAGCGTCAATTTACGTTGTAATCCGTAGCCCACGACGACTACTTCATCAATTTTATTATCACTCTCGAGAATGACATTAACATTTGTTTTATTTCCCAACGGAATATTTTTCTTTTTGTAGCCGATGTAAGAAACTTCCAATATAACACCCGGTTCCGTCTTTATCTTATACATTCCGTTCACATCGGTGGTAACTCCGTTGTTTGTTCCTTTAACTATTACTGCAGCACCGATTAACGCTTCTCCTGCAACGTCGGTAACTCTTCCGCTGATTTCATTCATCTTTTTTTTGATCGGTTTTTGCTGTCGGGAGCCTGACGTGGATTTTTTAGTTATGAAGATCTGACGATCGGAAATGTAATAAGAGTTATCCGTATTACTAAAGATGTCGTTTAAAATTTCAGATACGGTTTTGTCTTTGACAGAAATGGAAACCTTACGATTGAGATCCACGACATTATCATAATTGAAAAAGATAAAATCACTTTTCTTCTCTATCGTATTAAGCACTTGCTTAATAGTAACGTTTTTTAGATTCAGAGAGAAACGAGTTTCCTGTGAATAGCTGTTCGATGCCAAGCAAATGTTTATTCCTGAAAATAAAAACAGAATGGCAAATTTAATTCTTTGTAAATAATAACTTTTTATATGAAAAAAGTTTTGTTTTTCATAAATTATCATACATTTGTATTGATTTGAAAGTATTAAAAATTCCGATTTTTGATTTTTGAATCGTTACGTCCGGGACGTACTGTGAATGCGTTCCGGATTTTTTTATTAATGGATTATTATTTCATATGCATTCAATTTTTTAGTTCTACAATATAGTTGGTTCCCGAATGCCGGTAAGTAATCGGTGCAGTTAAAGCTAATCCTTTCATCAGGCTTTCAAAATTTTGTTCCAAGTCAAGTTTTCCCGAGCATCGTAATTCTGCTGCCGACGGCTCGCATTGTATTTTAATGTTGTAATATTTTTCCAATCGGTCGAATATACATGCCAGCGTCTCGCTGTCGAATGTATAAATTCCTTTTACCCATGAAATATACTTGTTTGCATTTACAGAAGTAACGGATATGGAATCTTCTTTCAAAGTATACATGTGATCCGGTCTTATCTGGGTATTTTCCCCACTATGATCGATAGATACGAGTCCGGAGACAAGAACGACGCCTTTTTCTTTGCTATCCGTATATGAAGAGATGTCGAATTTCGTCCCCAATACGCTTATTCTCATTTCGTTTGTCCGGACTATGAACGGCCAGTCATCGTGGTGGACCACTTCCAAATAAGCTTCTCCCTCAATATATATTTCGCGTTTCTCTTTTGAGAAATTCGTCGGGTAAATTAATTTCGTTCCGGCGTTGACCCATACTTTCGTTCCATCATTCAGCGTAATTGTGGATCGTTTTCCATAAGGAACGAAGAGTTGATTGTATTTTGATGTTTTGTCTTCGGAGATTATTTGTTCATTATTGACCCGTATAATTTGATTTCCGTATTTAAGAGCCGGCGACTGTGTATGGAATGTGACCGTTTTGTTTTTTGAAACGATCAGTTTTACTTCGTTCGAATTATTCGTAACCGGTTCTGTTTGATGTGCAAATGCCAATATGTCCGTATGTTTAGGTGAAAGAGATTGAATGTGGAAGATAAAATATGTAGCAGCGATGATTGCGATGCTCGCTGCGATTTCCGTAATGTAAATAGCTTTTCTTTTTGTAAAATAAGGAAAATGAAGCTTTCTCTTATTGTAGTGGATTTTCTCAATGAATTTATGCCAGCCACCGGTTTTGTTGAAATTCATTTGCCGTTTTATATCTTTCTCCCATATATGGTAATACTTCAGGAATAGTTGTTTATTCTCATCTGAAGCTTTAATCCATGCAAGAAGATTATCTTTTTCCTCTTCTTTTAATGTTCCATTTAGAAAACTTGTAATCAGTTCTTTTGTTTTCATATATGCGGTTTCTATTTAATAACCCAAATAAATGAGATGAAACCCTACCATATAGAACGAAAATTTTTTATTTCTTTTTATTTTTTTTGGCAGGGAAAGCCTTTTCGCGAAAAGAAAAGATGTTTATATCTTGTTTATGAGGCAGTAAAATATAAAGAATAAAAATCCTTCCTTGGATAATTGTTGTCTGATTATCGAAAGTGCTTTTGTAATTTGTTTCTCAACGGCTTTAGTACTTATTTTTAATTCTGCGGCTATTTCCTTATTTGTCATATTCGACTCTCGGCTCGTTTTGAAGACACGTCGACATTGTGGTGGCAATCGATTGATACAGGTCCTGATTTGCGATAGCATAAATTGACAATCTATTTCGGAATCAGTTTCTTTACTTACGATCCTTTCGGCTATGTTCTCCAATTCATTGACTTTTGTATCATAATCGAAGTTCTCCCGATTGATGCAATAGGAGCTTTTGAGATAGTTTATTGCTTTGTCATGTGTGCATTTATAGAGTAGCGGCTTGAGGGATAGCGTGCAATTCAAATTCATACGTTTTTTCCATAAATCAGTAAATACATCTTGCACTATATCCTCGCTTAATTCTTTATTTTTGAGAAAATGGAATGCATATGCACATAATGATTCGTAATATTTCTGAAATTCATTTTTGAAATATTTCAAATAGCGGATATGATCATATCCTTCTGATATCTTTTTGTCGGAATTTTCGGTCATCAGTGATTAGTATAAATGGTTTCTTTATTAGCAAATATAGCTAAAAACAATAGTCATTATTATTAATTTGCTATATTCACTATCATGCAATAATTAAAATTGCAATACCATTTATCCGGAATCCCGTCACGTCAGGCCGGACCAGGCAAAAGATAAGCATATCGTTATTGAAATGAAATTTTTGCCCCGAAGTTGCAGTTCCTTCCGTTACCCCAATATCCGGTGAATGATGCTTTATCGTGAGCGGCTCCGTCCTTGCTTCGTTCGATGTAACTTTCGTCGGTGATGTTGTTGATGTTCAGGAATAATGTCAGATTCATTTTTCTGAAATGTCCCTGCCATGAAGCACCGGACGAAAGAAGGTTGTATCCGGGTAATCGATATGAATCGCAGCATACGCCTGCAGTGGTTCTTGTGACAGGATCGAAATCCGCCCATATCCTGTCGTTGAAGTTCCATTCCGCCCGGACGAAAAATCCTTTCGTAAGGGTTGCAGTCAAGATTGCTCCGATCTGTGTCTGCGGGGCATCTCCGACGTGGAGGCCGTCCGAGTAAATGTGTATTTCTTCGACCGGGCGCATTGTCTGCGGGTCGAATATGGTTGCATTCACATCGTTCTTCCACTTCCATTCCCCGATGGAAGCGAACATTTCCGTTTTCAGTAGCCGGCTGATTCTGTAGCTGACATTGGCCTCCACGCCGTAATGCAGCGCATCCAGACCTTTGACCATATACTTGTACGGATCTTCGTCCAGAGACTTGTAGGCTGAACTCATCAGTGTCTTGTCCTTCCTGTAAGCGATGTATGCTGTCGCTTCCGCCGCCCATCTGATTCCCGATTTCCTGACTCCGGCTTCTCCAAGATAATCCTTTTCATTTGTGATGTTCTTCGACGGCGTGTTGTTGCCATTTGGAAAAAACACGCTTGCATATGGAGATCTGCTATAGACTGCGGCATTTGAATACACACATAATGAATTGCTTGCCCTGTGCAGCACCCCTGCCTTTACGCTGGCTCCTGCGTGACCTGTCCAACTGCTCCATTTATCGGCTTCGGAATAGTTGTATGTGTCCCATCTCCGGAGCCTTGTACCGCTAACGGATGTCCCCAGTGTCAATACCGTAGAATTGGCCGGTCCGATCTTAAAAGTTCCGATAATATACGAAGTAATATAATGTTGCTCTCTTCCGTTGTTTGTCCGGACATAGTCCCCTACCTTCTTGACGGGGTCTCTGCCATTCAGCCCGGCTAGCGAGTTCGTCGTATAGTCTTCGTACCAGTAGTCGGCTCCAAGCAAGTCGGTGATCTTTTCTTTTTCCCAAGTCCTGTATATCTGATAATGCACTCCCGCATCGATTTGAACACGGCTGCTGATGTCTGCAATGACACTGCTTTTCAGTCCCAACTGCGTGTGCCCGGCAAGGTAATCTGTCATTATGTTTTGCGCTCTGGCTCCATTTCCATCCTTGAAGGTATTCTCGTTGTATCCGTACACTTCGTCCCAGTCAATCTGCCCGTCCTCTGATTGGAAGGAGGCTATTCTACTGCCGGTGCTTTCCGAGTAATAGCCGCCTCCGTTAGCAAAAGCTGCATAGACTGTAGAAACCACGCGGATTCCGCAATCCTTGCCATCTCTGCCGTCATATGAGTGCGTCAAAGTGAAATATGGCTTGAAGTATGTGTTCTGCGATAGCGTCCTCTTTGTTTTTTTGCCGCTTCCATCGATGAACCACCCCCAGTTTTTGTTGTAGTTCCTGCCATATGACTCCACTTCCGAATAGCTCAGGCGTGACGATCTCTGCTGATGACGTTCCGGTGAACCTATCGCAGTCAGGTTGATGCTGTTCCTTGAATTCAACCGCTTTGTGACGACAACGGAATATGACCATGTGTCAAGGTTGCTGCAGTCTACATAGCTGCTTCCCCAATTGTGTGCGCCCATAAGGCTGAAAGCCCATCCATTTTTGCCCAGACCCGAATCCACGCTTAGGTATATATTGTTGGTTCCATAGCCGGTGTGGGAGAAGCCGGCATGGGAGGACGGCGTCGGTGAAGGTTGCAGGGTCAGTATATTTACCGTGCCTCCGACCGAGTTGTCCGAGAGCATCGAATTGCCGATTCCTTTCTGGACCTGGATGGAAGCGGTCGCTTCTGCGAGCCCCATCCAATTGTTCCAGTACATATTGCCGGATGTCAGACCGGAAATCGGGATTCCGTTCAGCAGGATTGAGATGTTTTCTTGCTTGAATCCGCGGATATTGATTTTCGCATCACCGAAACTGCCTGTTTCAGCTGTGGAATAGACGCCGGGGATATTCCTGATCAGTTCGGGAAATGTCCGTCCCGGAGCGTTGGAAAGGATGCTTTGCCTGTCTATATCGACAATGCGCAATGAAGAAGTGCGTGTGTTTGCTATTCGTGCAGACACAATGATACCATCCAGAATCAAATGTTTGGTTGCGGTGTCGGCCGGTGCTTCACAGAGCCCGGTCATCACTGCCGCCATAATGGGTAGTGACTCAAAAAACATAAGTCAGTTGCAATTTAATGTTAAACTTAACTATTACAATCTGACAGGGCTGAACATATATCTCACGTAAAGAAAACGGGAGTTCATCTTCTTTCATCCGGACTTTACCGTCGGTGCCGTAGTTTCAACGGCTCAACCTTTCCTGCAAGACTGCATTCCGGGCTCGCGGACTATACCGCCGGTTGGGAATTTCACCCGACCCTGAAGATTTCGGCTGCAAAGATAAGAATTGTTTACTATTTTACGTTACTTTGCCGGCTGAGTTTTAGATAATAGATTAAATTTAGCAATAACGAAAGAAACAGCAAGAAAACACAGCGCCAGATTCAAGGCGAACGTAAACATCGAGATTATGAAAGAAAACACCTTATCTGATATGGTTTACGGAACGGGGCTTTCAGACACACCCGGAATGCAGGATCTATTTGTAAATATTGAAGGAATGACTCCAGGGGAATATAAGAACGGGGGCGAAAGTCTTTCTATCAATTACAGTTTTGCGAAAAGTCCGTTTGGTGATGTTATCGTCGCTTCAACGCCGAAAGGCATTTGCTACCTGGCATTCGCCGATGAACAGGAGGATGCTTTAAATATTTTGAAAGAAAAATTCCCGAACGCACGATATTCTCAAATGGCGGATAAGATGCACCTGAATGCAATATCTGTTTTCTCTCACGACCGGAGTGAGCCGGAGGAAATTAAATTGCATCTGAAAGGTACCGTATTCCAATTGAAAGTATGGAAAGCCTTATTGGAAATACCTCTGGGTGGATTATGTACTTATAGAGATATCGCTTCAAAGCTGGGCAATCCGAACGCTTCACGCGCCGTAGGCAATGCCATCGGTAGCAATCCTGTAGCTATTCTTATTCCCTGCCACAGGGTAATTCGTTCATCGGGAGAATTTGGCGGGTATCATTGGGGACCCACCCGTAAAGCCGCGATTATCGGCTGGGAAACTGCCGGAAATACATTAAGAGACTTTTTCATTTTTTAATGAAGAAGAGATGTAACGCCTTACTAATAAGTCTAATTTATTATACTTTTCCTTGCATTATCCGGTTTTTGTTTCTATTTTTACGAAATAAGTTTATTTTAGTGGACTATGGGGCTAAAAGAAGTAATGAAATCGCGCCGTAAGACGCTTAAATTATCTCAGCAGGATATTGCAGAGATGGCAGGAATCAGTTTGGCTACTGTCAAAGATATCGAGCGGGGTAAGGGCAATCCGTCATTGGCTACTGTCGGCAAAATCCTCGAAGTGCTTGGACTTGAGATGGAATTCAATGTTCGTCAAACAATATAACCGGATGCTAAGATGAGACAGTTGTATGTTTATATGAATGATTGTATGGCCGGAGTCTTGATAGAAAAGAATCCGGGCAAAGGCTATTCCTTCCGTTATAATGATAAATATTTATCCTCAGATGCTCCGGCGATATCGGTAACGTTGCCTAAACGAAAGGAAGTGTATGAATCTGATCATCTCTTTCCTTTCTTCACGAATATGCTCCCCGAGGGTGCAAACCGAAAAGTAATATGCAGATCATTGAGAATAGATGAGAATGATTTCTTTGGTATACTTACAGCCATGGCGGATAAAGACTTCATCGGCGGCGTACAATTAAAGAGAATAACTGATGATAAATATTAAAAATTGTCCTTCCACTCTTGCCGAAGGATTTTCGACATATAGTCCTAAAGCCATCAAAGTGCTTTTTGACGGCAAGAAGGTAAGCCATATACTGGATTTCAACATCGATGAATTCGGAAATACCAGTGAAATTGCCGATGCCATACACCGGATTTCCGTTTCCGGAGTTCAAGAGAAGTTTCCTGCAGTGATTGAAAAGGGAAAGATAAGAATATCACAAGATCAGGAACGCTCTACTTATATTCTGAAACCTGCCCCTTGGGACCAGACGTTGCAGACTCGTAAACAGATCCCGGCAAATGAGCACCTGACGATGCAGATAGCTTTTCAGGTTTATGGCATTAATACGGCTGCCAATGGACTTTGCTTCACGCAGAATAATCAACCGGTATATATCACCAGAAGGTTTGATATACTCTCTGACGGAACAAAGGTAGCGATGGAAGACTTTGCAGCTGCAGTAGGTAGAAACGAACAAACAGACGGATCGCATTTCAAATATAGCGGCTGCTATGAAGATATTGCTATTTCCATCCGCAAGAATATTTCAGCTTGGATGGTTGACATGGAACGCTTCTTCGAATTAGTTTTATTCAATTACATCTATGCCAATGGAGATGATCACCTTAAGAATTTCTCGCTTATCCGACAAGGACAGGATTATCGTCTTGCTCCGGCCTACGATTTAATGAATACCAGCCTGCACTTAAATGGCGATGATCTTGGACTAGACGGAGGGTTATCACCAAATATCGGGAAAAGTGACGTATTGGAAAATACAGGACATCCATGTCGCCTTGATTTTGAAAGATTCGGAGAGCAAATAGGAATTGTAAAAATTCGTCTCGATAGGATCTTGGATAAATATATGAAACTGCCTGATCAAGCCAAAGCACTTGTTGAACACAGTTTTTTGGATGACAAAATGAAGCGCAAGTATCTAAGAATCGTAAATGAGAGAATAAGCAGATTTATCCGAGTGCCAGAATAGGATCAACAAATCTTCCATTTACACAAAATTCAAGGCACTGCCCTTAAGTCTAAAAATCCATCTGATCCAGGATCTTCCTAAGCATTGTGGCAGAATCATCAAGTTGTTTCTGCTCTTTTCCATTCAGTTTCAGCCGTACTACATGATCGACGCCCGTTGCATTTAATATTGCCGGTAATCCGATATACAAGTCATTGACGATATCGTACGTTCCTCCGTTATATGCTGAAATCGGTATGATCCTGTTTTCGTCATTTAAAATGGCGGAAGTAAGGCTTACCAAAGTCATCCCGATACCATAATATGTCGCTTTCTTACGCCTGATAATTTCGTAAGCGGCATTTTTGACGGAATTGTGGATTGCTTCCAAATCTTTGAACTCTATATTTTTGATCGTTTCAATCACATCGACAAGCGGTTTTGCCCCGACATAGGCATTCGACCAGCAGACAAATTCGGAATCTCCATGCTCCCCCATTATATATGCATGGATATTCTTAACCGAAATATTGATTTTCTGAGCTATTTCGAAACGGAGTCTGGCGGTATCAAGTGAAGTTCCGCTGCCGATTACCCTTGAAGACGGAAGGCCTGAAGCTTTCCATGCAACATAAGTCAAAATATCTACCGGATTCGATGCAACCAAAATAATCCCGTGGAATCCGCTTTTTATTATCTGGGCAACCACATTTCTCATGATGGCTGCATTCCTGTTTAATAAATCGATTCTGGTCTCCCCTTCTTTTTGCGAAACACCTGCAGTAATCACAACGATATCTGCATCCGCACAATCGTCGTATTCGCCGGCATAGATTTTCATCTTTCTCGGCGCAAACGACATACCGTGATTCAAGTCCATGGCTTCCCCTTCGGCACGTTCCTTATGGAGATCTATCAAAACCAATTCGTTGACGGTACCCTGATTCAATAAGGAATAAGCATAACTCATTCCGACCATTCCCGTACCGATAATCACGATCTTGCTTTTTGTAATATTATCTGTTCTCATTTTTGTCCTTTTTCTAAAAAATCAATTCCCGGTTTCCCGTTTTTACTTGAAAAACATAAACCGGAAATTTTGAATTATAATTGCAATTGTTGCTCAAACATTTTGTCAGGCGATAGTGATGGATTCGTCCAAATAAACCGACTGGACGGCTTCAATGATTGAGACCCCGTCATTGAACGGCTTCTGGAAAGCTTTTCTGCCCAAAATCAATCCGCTGCCACCGGCACGTTTATTGACAACGGCAGTCCGCACAGCCGCAGCCATGTCATTGTTTCCGGAAGCTCCGCCAGAATTAATCAACGGGATACGGCCTCCATAATTATTTATCACCTGATAACGGGCTAAATCAATCGGGTTATCCGAGCATAGTTTGCTGTACATCAATTCGTCATATTTCCCGAATTTGACAGTCGCCGTATTCAGGGCAAGATAGCCGCCATTATTCTGAGGAAGTTTTTGCTTGATGATATCCGCTTCGATAGTAACCCCAAGATGGTTGGCTTGTCCGGTTAAATCCGCAGAAGCGTGGTAGTCGACACCATCTTTCTTGAAATCACTGTTACGAAGGTAGCACCACAAAATGGTAAACAGACCTTTCTGATGCGCATAAGCGAATGTCTTGCTGATTTCCACAATCTGTCTATCGGACTCGGGCGAACCGAAATAAATGGTGGCTCCGACACCTGCGGCTCCCATATCGTAAGCCTGGTCGACAGAAGCAAAAAGTACCTGGTCGAAAGTATTGGGTGAAGTCAGCAACTCATTGTGATTGAGTTTTACTATGAATGGAATCTTGTGGGCATATTTTCGCGATACGCTTCCCAATACCCCCAAAGTCGAAGCTACACCGTTGCAGCCTGCGGAAAGTGCAAGTTTTACAATGTTCTCGGGATTAAAATACATGGGATTTTTTGAGAATGAAGCCCCGCCTGAATGTTCGACACCCTGGTCAACCGGAAGGATGGAAATGTATCCCGTTCCTGCCAGATGTCCGTTATTGTACAACCACGATAAATTGCCGAGTACCCGGTTGTTCCTGTCCGACTGGACAAAAATATTATCTACCGCATCTTTCCCCGGAAGATTTATCATATCTTTTGTAATCTTAGGTGAAGAAAATTCCAATAGGGTTGCCTCTTTTCCTAATAGTTCCCGGATTTGATTTGTTTGTAACATAACTATAAGTTTTTAAATGTGTTAAACATCGTATCTTCAAAAGAATACATCTTATGAAATTACAATATTACCAAAGCAATATAATTATTTTTTCGAAAAGATACGGGAATCTATGGAAAAGTAACGATTTACTGCTAATGCGACGCAAAAAACGTGCAATAGCCGCTGCATCTTGCAATCTTTCCTCTTCCTCTAATGCAAAACCCAATCTTATACTAAAGAAAAATAATCCGATAATATTTGGTTTATGATATAAACTTATTTATATTTGCAAAGTGGTCTTAAGGTATATGCGCATTGCCTTTGAACCTAACATGCAAATTATTAATAAATTATCTAATTATCATGGAAACAAAAAATGAATTGACAGCCGAACAAGGTTTCCGACTAATCAACGAAACACTTGCCAGCAACCGCCGCTCTATAACCAAAAGAAACGGTTCATATTTTATACTGTGGGGAGGTCTTCTAACCGTAGTCTCACTTGCAGTGTTGTATCTATGGAAAAAAACAGACTCCCCTATTTGGAACTTACTTTGGTTTGCTCTTCCGGTTATAGGTTATCCTCTTGCGATGTTGCTCAAAAAGAATAAGGAGAAAATTCCCATGTCACTTATTTCCAGTCTTCTCCGCCGGACCTGGAGTACTTTCGGTATATTTGCACTTACTATCGGATTACTTTCAGCGCTTTTTACTCCGATGAATATCTCACTTGCCATTATACTCCTCTTCGGATTTACGGAGACGATAAGCGGTGTCATTCTAAAGAATTGGCCGATAATAATTGCAGGTTTCATAACAGGTATAGTTGGTTCGATATATGCGGCAAAATTCTCATCTGACTGCAACCAGATGCTGATATTCACTGTAGCCGGATTTATCCTTGCTTTGACCGGTCTTTACATCCGGATAATTAAAAAGTAATCTATGTTCAGAGAACTCAATCCATTGCTCCACTCTCAGCTAAGACTTGCCGTCATGTCCATCCTCGTTGGTGTTGAAGACGCGGATTTCGTCTATATCCGCAAACAAACAAAAGCTACTGCCGGCAATCTCAGCGTCCAGTTGGACAAGCTTTGCAAAGCCGGTTACATAACCGTCGAAAAAGGCTACAAAGGCAAAAAGCCCTGCACTACATGTGCTGCAACCGAAGTTGGTGTCAAAGCCTTCGAAGAGTACGTAGATGCACTTAAGGATTATATAAAAGCACCGGAATCAAAATAAGGCAATGCCATTTAATCTATTAGCAAAACGTCCGCGGAAACGGACGTTTTGTATTTAACAAATAAAATCCGTTTTCATTCTTAAAAATAAAATTGGAAGTTACCTCATTTGTGCTTTCCGGTCCGGCACTAAAAAAACCGGCGGAAAATTTCTTTTCAGCCGGAATAAATATTTATGGATATTCAAAATTCGATATCAATCGACTTTAATCCATAAAGTCCTGGTTCTTTTACCGGAAGACGGCGGCAACATATAAGCCGGTTTGAATACAGCATCATTGATAGTGAATTCATCACCTTTTATCTGCAGAGCTTCGGCATCGGAACGGTTTATTACAAGCGGAGACTGTTTGTCATATGTATCTGCATGATTGGAAATGTACACAAGCGGACCTTTCGCATAACAGAAATAATGTGTCTTGTTCCCCATATACCATGACGCAAACGTCTTGTTGTCCTGGTATTCCTGTACAGCTTCTATATGCCGAGTTTTATAAGGGAATTCCAACGATAACCGGTCGCCTTTCTTCCAATGACGTTTTACCGATATGTATCCGTTTACGACCTTCGTATCCGCATCTTTGCCATTGAGTTTTACCGTATACGAATCTGCCCACTCAGGTTTGGAAACAGCCAGGGTGAAAGACGCTTCGGTACCTATTTTAAAGGCTACATCCCCATCCAGAGGATAGTTTCCTTTCTGGATAATCGAAACCGTCTTTCCATTGCCGATTGTCAAAGAAGCCTTTGAAGGCGAAAGGACATTGGCATAAACCGTCTTTCCTTTTGCGGAATATAAATAATTCACAGCATCTTCGACGGCCGTCATACCGCTGGACCAGCAGCAGCTCCACATATCTCCGGTCCAATAAACGCCGTTTGCCCTGAAATAATAAATCCAATGAATCCCGTCTTTAGATCTTGCGGCCATGAGTGCATTGTAAATGGTTTTCTCCAGTTCATTGGCATAACGTGCATCTCCGGTCTGATCAAGGAGAACCTTGTTAAAATGCATCCATTCCATCACTTCACATGTTTCGGTAACCTGGTAAGGAGCAAAACTGCAGGCCCTGTTGAATGCTTCATTGTTACTCCGTCCTATTCCGCCCCATGGACCGCCGAGAGGAGTAAGATGGTAATCCACGATATTCTGCCAGGCATTAAGACAAGCCTTCTGCCAATCTTTTTCACCGAACGTTTCAGATGCTTTTGCAAGCCCTACCAGATTCCGAAGCATTTCGTATATTTTTCCATTACCGATAAGAGCAACATCCATTCCTGCACTAGCCTTCTTCAGCAACCCCAGGCCGGGAGTCGAATCCATCTCTTCCACACATCTGTAAATCAACGCCTTGCACTTTGGATCCGGTTTTATCGCATAATAATCATCGAAAGCATCGATGGTACCGAGACTCGCCATCCCGTCATGTTGCCCCGTATTGGCGATTTTCAAACCTTTGACAATAAATGTATCATACATCAGATCAAGTATCCTTGATGCGGCATCGAGATATTTTTTTTCGCCGGAGACGGAATAAACCTTGCAAAGGCCTTTCAATATATATGCATTGTTCCAAATGTCCCAGCCGACATTGTATGCTTCAGGGGAAGGCTGTACATAGAATCGTTTCGATTCCGTATAACATCCTAGATACCCGTTTTCACCCTGCACCGAAATCAGATAATCAGCGACATTTTCTATTCTTGCCAACAGTGCTTTGTCCCCGGTTCTGACGTACGACATCGAAGCGGCATAAAGCCATTTGCCGGCATGCTCGCCCCGCCAGCCTCCTGTTGATGCATTCGCAGGATTATAAAGTTGTATTGCAGCACTTTCGGGTCCCGTAATGAACTGTGATATTCTCCCGGAATAATTACTGTCGACGGCTCCGCCAAGAATGCCGCCGACAACGATTGAAATGATGGTTGATGAAATAATTCCCATTTTATCCAGTAATTTTAGTTTTCGTAAAAATACTTTTTCCGGGATTTCTTTCAAATAATGACTGCCATTTCACCTTGAAATTACATAAAAAAATCAGGCGAATTTGCGCATATATTGTTCTATTTCATGAACCTTTACATAAATTTTATTGCCCGGAAGTTATTTGCAGCTTATCCATTCGTCTATTTCCCTTTGAGTGTTTCCATTCAAAATTTTTCCTGCACGCCAATTTGCATCAGGATAATAATTCTTTAACAGTCTCACGGAATTGTCAATGCCGCTTCCTCCGGATGTACAGAAAGATATCACGGTTTTTCCTTCCAAATTACAGCTTTCTATGAAAGAGTTGATGATTCTCGGCGCCATATTCCACCAGATTGGATAGCCTAAATAGATAATATCATAATTGTTAATATCTTCATTATTCTTCAGGATCGCCGGGCGTGACTCCGGATCATCTTTTTCACGACAGCAACGTGATGTTTTAACAGTCCAGTCAAGGTCCGCTGCCGAATATTTCTTTTCCGGTTGAATTTCATGAAGTTTTCCACCTGTAGCTATAGAGATCATTTTTGCAACTCTTTCGGTTGTCCCTGTTGCTGAGAAATAAACCACAACCGTTTTCGGTTTCATTTCACTATTCATTTTTATTAGTTTTTTTTGTGCATATGCAGAGCTTTCTTCATTTTTATCTCTATTTCAAAGTAGCGATCCACTCGTTCAGTTCCTTTTCGGAAGTAATCATGCCGGTGGTTCTTCCATCAGCCATGGTACGGAATTTAATCTCCTTTGCGTTTTCAACTTCCGCACCGTTTTTTTAGCCTCAGATGCCATGTCATTGATCACGGTTCCCGGCCATCCCGCATTTGTCATGAAAGGAATAACGGATTTTCTTTTGAAGTCATTTCCGGAAAGAAACAACAGTGATATGTGTATAACAATCCGTAATATGTATACATATCCGAAAAACGGATACGTATATTATCCGTTGTATAATTCTCTGAACCCTTTGTAAAGAAAGGCGATCATATCCATACTGTTATATGCTTCCGTCGTGCATTCTTCAGTAAGGCAATCGCCTGCTGTGCCGTGAATCCAAACGCCGAGCAAAGCTGCATCCAAAGCAGCGTAACCTCTTGCCATCAAACCGGAAATCAGCCCCGAAAGCACATCGCCGCTGCCGCCTTTAGCCATTCCGGGATTACCGGTCGTGTTTACAAATCGATCACCGGAAGAAGTGAAAACCTTTGTATTATAACCTTTGGAAACAACCACGCAACCTGTTTTAGCACATAAAGCGATAATATCCTTTTTCTTTTCATCATCGGAGTGCCATTCCCCTATCAGCCTTTTGAGTTCTCCATTGTGCGGTGTCATGACAGACCCCGCAGGAATCAAATTCAGAAGTCTTTTATCCTGTGAAATGATATTCAGGGCATCGGCATCCAGCAACATAGGCTTGCGGGATTCCCGGGCCTTTGAGATAAGCGTGCCCAACGCTCTTACCGTATTTCCATCCCGTCCTAGTCCGGGACCGGCGCCTATTGCGGTATAACGCGACAGGTCAGGAACTTCCGAGAAATAAGGAGCTTTGTCTAGTGACAGCATAGCAGACGGGAAAAGGTTGACAGCTGCCTGAGCGGCAATAGATGATGAGTGCAGGGTTACAAGTCCGCAGCCAGATTTGAGAGCCGCACCGGCGGCAAGCACTGCTGCTCCCGGCATACTGTCGCAGCCGCATACAAGCAGGAGATGGCCATAGTCGCCTTTATGGGTATCATTCTTCCTTCTTGAAATGAGTGCTTTTAGATATTTTTCATCAATAATCATCATAATCAAGTAATAATCAACAGTCTCCCGGCAATCACGCAAGAAAAGCATACGTCATCCGGAATATCAGCGTCATACTGTGTCAGTAGACAAATATACACTTTCTAACGGTTCATTGAATAACATTGTTCCGGTCATTACTTAATGATTGCACCGGTAAGAACCTATAAGGTCAAACAATAAAATGGCATCATTATTCACATGATGTAAAATATTGAAGAATATGATTGCAAATGATATGGCATATGTATATATTTGTACATAACAGTATTGTACTGTTACAGATAAATCAAGTCAACCTAAAAAATCAACAATTATGTACAAAACTGGAGAAAAACCCGGAAAAGGTTGGTACAGATGCTTAAAATGCGGAAAAGTAATCGAACTTAATGATGATTCGGACACACTTCCACCTTGTCCGAAATGCAAAGGAACAGAATGGACGAAAATCTGATGAAAAAAGGTTGTTTCTTAACTGAAACAACCTTTTTTCCCTTTTGTTCAATTCCGAAAGTATGGCAATCTTTGGAAATATCTTGGATACCGAAATCGGCCCTGAGTCTACAATTCTTTAAAAGAGATTGCAAAACCACCTCCGGGAGCTGCAACAATCTCAAGCGAATCCGATGAATTCAATCTTTGTTCGGAGATATGATAAGCCTGCGGATTAGTACGGTAGTCCGCATCGGGAGCATCTTTGTATATTGTAGCTTCATAATCTTTTCCCTTTTCCAGAAAGTTCATTTTAATGGTAAAAGATCTCTTATTCTCATCTGTCACACCACCGACGAACCACTGTCCGGTCTTTTTTGCTTTTCTTGCCACGACAATATAATCTCCCGGTTCGGCACACAGATAATGGCTTTCGGACCAGTCTACGGCAACATCTTTGATGAATTGAAAAGCATCCATATGCTGTTGATAATGTTCCGGCAAATCCGCGGCCATTTGCAAAGGAGAATACATAGTAACATAAAGTGCGAGCTGATTGGCAATGGTCGCTTCTACTTTGGAGTTATTATTTGCGAATTTGCTTAAGTCCATCTCGAAAATCCCAGGAGTAAAATCCATCGGCCCTCCATTCAATCTTGTAAAAGGCAGGATTGTAACGTGCTTGGGTGAAGTACCTCCGAATGCCTGATATTCGGTGCCTCTTGCCGACTCGTTACCTATAAGATTGGGATATGTCCGGCAAAGTCCTGTAGGACGAACGGCCTCATGTGCATCAACCATTATATGGTGCTTGGCAGCCTGAGTGACTGCATAAAGATAATGATTGACCATCCATTGGCCGTAATGATGCTCTCCACGGGGAATTATGTCTCCCACATATCCTGATTTCACAGCATCATAGCCGTATTTGTCCATCATTTCGTATGCATCTTCCATATGCCGCTCGTAATTTCTTACCGAAGATGATGTCTCGTGGTGCATTATCAATTTTATACCTTTGCTGTGAGCATAGTCATTAAGTCCGGCAATGTCAAAATCAGGATAAGGCGTTACGAAATCGAATACATTTTCCTTTGAACATCCGGCCCAATCTTCCCAACCGACATCCCATCCCTCTACAAGCAAGGCATCGAAACCATTTGCCGCAGCAAAATCTATATATTTCTTTACGTTTTCATTATTGGCTGAATGACGTCCGTTAGGTCTGGCCTTGGAATAATCGGTAAGACCCAGTTTGACGGAAGGAAAATCAGAAGTATATGCCCAGGTACCTGCATTCGTAATCATTTCCCACCATACACCCATATATTTTACCGGATGTATCCAGGAGACATCTTCATATTTGCACGGATCATTGAGATTCAAGATCATACGGCTTTCAAGCATTTTTACCGCACTGTCGGTTACTTGTATTGTTCTCCACGGAGTTTTGCAAGGAGTCTGCATGTAGCCTTTCCATCCCTGGGCATCCGGAGTCAGGTTGGTTACAAGCCGATGCCGCCTTCCGTCCACCAACAAATGCATACATGGATAATCTACCAATGCCGCTTCGTGAATATTCAGATATAATCCTCCGTCAGTCTTCATCAATAATGAAGTCTGGACCCCGTGATTTGAAAACGGTGTTTGAGACATATTGCCGCATACCGCCTTTTTGAATAATTTGGGAATTTCAGAAAGTCTGCTTTCGGTATACTCGTATTCCTGGGTGTCATAATCGCCTGGAATCCACCATGCCTTATGGTCTCCTGTCAGGTTGAATTGAGTAATTTCATCTTTGATCACGAAATAAACAAGAGGTTGTTTGTCCGGGAATTCATATCTGAAGCCAAGTCCATCATTATATAAGCGAAATCTTATCGACATCTGTTCCCTTGTCGAACTTTTAAGCAGATTGACAAGTAACTCCCTGTAATTATTCCTGATTTGTGATTCTTCACCCCATACGGGCTTCCAGATATCATCCAATGAATCCTTCTCCGTATTTATCACTTGAAAGCCGCTGGAAAAATCACGTACCGGTTCCGGATCCCGTTTAACAATATGTCTCCCGTATATGATTTTCGAAGCTGTAATAGAACCTCTTAATTTAAAACCCAATAAACTAGGTTTGATTACATAGGTGTTTCCGCAGCATAATGAATACTCGGGAGTTCCGTTTTTAGTCAGTATGAATTCCATCCTAAGGTTACCGTCGGGAGAATAAAGTACATAGGATGATTCCGGCTTTGCTTTGCCAAAAGCAAGCATTGGCTGTATAACAGCCAAAAAGAAAATCATTAATTTCATTGATACTCGATATAATCTATTAAAACATCACTTTTCATCGGCTTTACCGCCTTTATTTTCAAGATATTTTCCCCTTGATTCAAAATCAGACTTAACGGAACGGATGTCCATTGCCCGATCTTTTGAATTTCAATGGGAAGCGATGAATATTCCGTAACCAGAACACAGGTATTGCAGTCATATTCGAACAAGCATTTGCACCTTATGTTCAAGGTTACCGTCTTGCTTTCCTCCGAATCAATATTAAACAAAATTTCCGAATTTCCACAATAAAAAAGACTTGCATAACCATAACCGGAATAATCATTCTCCGGTAACGGCTGTAATTTATCCTTTTTACAAGAATAAAAACATGGCAAAAGGATAATTGAAATGATAATACCCGATACGTATCTGGACATGATTGTTATGATCTGTCTTTTCTAAGAGAAGCACACTCTGCCTGATACCTGTGAACCCCGGAAGAATGGATTCGGACTATCGAACAGCAATGGGGCTTCAATGTCACTTCATATTTACCCTTCATGGAACCAAGATCGCGATGTGACCATAGATCCCTGACATTTTTCACATTGCCTCCGTCAATACCGAGATCTTTGAAGAAATCGATACCATATTCCCCCGGCTTATCTTCCCTATTGAACAAACCTACTACAAAATCACCGTCCGGCAATTGCCCGATCCATATCGAACTATTGACGTTATTAATTTCCCTGCTTAACGGCTTGGCAGAAAATCCGGAATTATGCAGTGAGAGCAATTCCCTATTTCCGTAAACCTGCATTGCGTCTTCATCTATCGTATCATATTGATCGGCAATGGCAAGTGCTGACCCTCCCATTATCATTAATGAAAATAGAAAACGCTTTTCATCCATGTTTGCCAATTTGTTCAACCTCATGAAATCTCCATCCAAGATCAGTTGTCCTTTCGCAGCTATATCCGAGAAAGCTATCATCCCGTCAAATACGTTAGCATATTGGGGCCAGCTGTTTTTTACTTGTCCTCTTCGTCTTGAACTTACGAAATCCCATTCTCCATCGAAGCAATCATCGCTGACACGTATCATATCTCCGTATTGTATTTCCGTCTTTCCGTGATCATAACAATTCGGCATTACAAGACTGAGAAAAATATCATCTCCGGCTTCTTCCTTTATCCATTGAAGAGCTTTAGCATATTTTGCGGTCCCGTAATTGTTTTCATAATTCTCCAGAAAATCTATTCTCAGGTATTTGACACCAATAGCCTTAAAATAACGGACATAGCCCTTCACCCATTGTTCGGCACCGGGCCTATCGACATCCACCCAATATAGAGCATTGTTGAAAGAATGTGACCCGGCTATCTCTTTTGCGGTTTTGTTCGTACCGATGACTTTGCAATTCCGGTCATAGGCGGCTTTTGTCATCCAAAGAGGATTATAATAAACTCCGGCTTTCATGCCTTTGCTTCTGATATAAGCGTTCCAATAGGCAAAGCCATGATTCCAATTACTATTATATTTGGTTATGAAGCCATCTTCATTTATTGTCTGAGCCGCTTCAATCCATCCGTCATTGCAGATCATATCGTAACCGTAGTCAAGAAAAGTATTTGCCATCCAATCTATGTTACACTGCCAACGGAGCTCTGTCATAGGCAAATTAAGATCATAGCAGTACTCATAAGCCGTCCAGTATTGAGGGCCTACACCTTTTCTTGTAAATTTACTATCCCTTGCACCGAGAATTGCCGGTGCAAGAAACAGCAAACCCAGAATGACTGCTTTTCCAATATATGTTTTAACTATTCTCCCAGCCATTTTACTTTAAGAGTCAAATTTTTTGCATCAAGAGTAAGTTGATAGTGACCGGCATCTTTAACAGTCCATTTGTTATCGGGATCACCCGCCTGAAGGATCACGGCTTCATCCTGTATTCCCGATTTGCTGATCTCCGTCTTATCGACAGCCGGTCTGTAAGTAGGACTGCTCCAATCGAATTTTGTAGGAAATTTCATTTCACCTGCACTCAATTGACCGTCATAGGTGTGTATGTCTCCGTTTCTGACCATTGGTGTCGGATTGCTTATATCCCATCCGGCAGGTGTCGCATCTCCTACCATATAGACATTCCCTTCTATCCATTCGATAACATCAGGATCAGGGAGAGAAGAAATTTTTGTCGCCGTCAGCGTCATTTTGATCGGATTTACTTGTATTTTGTATCTGCCGCTTTGTCCTTTGTCCATACCAAAGAAATAATCGCGCAGATTACCTTCTCCATCCTTGGCTACTGATGTCAGGCTTAACTGATTCACTCCTTCTTTCAGGAAAGAATACGCTTGATCTTTTTCTACCGCGACAGGCACCAGAAAATCCGTCTTGTCCCATGTATTTACCGAAACCGAAAATTTGATAAGCTTATTTTCAGTACTCCTGACAAGGTCGAGTTCATATTCGAAAACGTCAGGATCCGTCGTTGCTTTCATCGGAACCGGATCGGATGAATCCCAATGGCTTACAGCACCGCCAAGCATATAGACCATCTTGTAATGGTGTGCAATGTCAATCACATTTACATCATCGTTTTTCTTTCCGCAAGAAAAGAGCAGACCCGCCGCCAAAAAGAGCAAAAATAAATTTCTGATTTTTTTCATGGTTATATAATATTTGAGAATACAATATAAAAGGACAGTACGATTAATATCCAGGATTCTGTTTTAAGGAATTATTACTGTTCAATATATCCCTGTGCAACGGAAGAATCTCCGTATGGGAATCCGAATCCGGTATCTTATCCCACCAATTGCCTGTGCAGAACTTATCGAATCTGATGAGGTCCGTTCTTCTTCTTCCTTCCGAAAGGAACTCCCTGCCCCATTCATCCAGCAATTCGTTTTCCGTCAATTTCACAGATCCGTCAGGTTCATACAAATAATCGGGCCACGTGGATTTCGGGTAATTCCTTTTCCTTACATCATTCAACAACTTTGCGGCTGCGCTTACATTCCCATCCCTGAATTTGCATTCCGCAAGGGAATAATAAATCTCGGCAAGTCTTATTTCCACATAGTCGGACTCCATCTGCCCTTCATCGTCATCTCCATATAACGGATATTTACAATAACGCCATCCCGAATTATGGTCCCCGTGCAGCATATCCGATGTCGGATCGGCAGGGACAACCCCCGGCGCAATATTACCGAATTGTGCAACCATGTCTCTCAAATAAAGGTCATAACCCCCTGTAGGAGACACGACTCTCTTGGTTACACCATCCTCTTCATACTCCAGATAGCCGAATAACATCATCCCCTCTCTTTTACTGCCACCCAGATTTTTGTACAGTTTTAATCTGTAGTCTTCCGGATATTTCTTGAATTTTGCCACAGGACGTCCGAGTTCGGTAGTATAAGGAGTTCCGTCCGGAGCCAGACTGGGAGCAAGGCCATATTTGCAATTATGATCCCCGTTGCCGGCCTTCGTATCCCCAAGATAGTTCGCTATTGTTCTGGCTGGCACTGTCCACCAGAACATGTCTCCCGAATACACATAATGGCTATATCCTTTGGCCGAAGGAAAAGCGAAAAGAACCTCGGGACAATTTTCATTCTGCCAATCAAATACTTCATCCCAGGTTTTTCCCAGAGCATAACTTCCATATACACCATCCAGGATGTTTTGCGCATATTTTTCGCATTCCGAATATTCGCTTTTGCCAATCCATTTTTCAGCATTAAGGTAAAGGCGGACCAAAAGAGCGGCGGCGCTCGCCTTGTTCCATTGCCCTTGTGCAAGGCCATTTCCTGCAGACCCTTCTTTCATGGGAAGCAGGTCGATGCACTCTGTCAATTCTTTTTCCACGAAATCGAAAATCACCTGAGGAGCAACCTGGCCATCCGAGTTTTTGGAGACATCGCGGCTAACAGCCAAAGGTATATTTCTGAAAGTTCCCAGAAGACGTATATAGAACCAGGCTCTCATTGTCCTGCATTGGGCAATCAATCCGCTGAACTCATCTGTCGTAAACCCGAATTTCCCGGGATTCAGGGTATTCAAGTCATCAATAACATAATTGCACTGCATAATACCGGTGAAACACCCTTCCCATTCCGTTTTGATAACTTCATCGTCTATCGTCCATGTATGGTAATGGAGACGGCTCCACCTGCCGCCATCTTCCCACCAATCGTCTTTTTTCCAAGTCGCGACCAAATCGCCCGAAAGTTCTTCAATCACCTGACGGGAACAAACGCTGTAATATGCATGTTCAAAAGGACGATATACAGCACGGATTACATCCATTTGAGTATTGTAATAATTGTCGCTTGAAACCTGGTCATAAATTTTCTCATCCAGATTCGTGCAAGACCCCAACAGAATAGCAAATAACATTGCTATCGATAATATATTATATTTCATTATTTTATTATTGTTTAGAAATCCAACCGGACACCGAAAATCATCTGTCTGCAAGAAGGATAATAATTACGGGATCCGGTAGCGCCCGGCTGCAACCCGTTTGTTTGATATGTAGAAGGATCAACGCCCGTAAAGTTTGTAAATGTTGCAAGATTTCTTCCTGTGATATAAACTTTCATCTTATCTATAAACTTGTTGTCAAAGTTGAAAGTATAGCCTATATTCACCATATCAAGTTTGATATAATCGCCCTTTTCAAGAAAATAATCAGTCACGGCCGGATTCCCTTTTATGACGGCATTCTTCCCGTATGCTTTTTTCAAAACATTCCCGACTTCGTCAGGCATTCCGTAATAGAAATCATGAATATTGAATAAATCGAAACCGAAGGCACCGCGGAAAAACAAAGACAAATCCCAATTCTTATATTTAAAATTATTTGTCATTGAAACCGTAAACTTTGGCAAGCCGTTGCCAACCTTCCTCATATCAGCATCCGTAGCCTCGGCAGCGGGTTTAAGTTCATCATTCCTGTCATAGATCAGCCATTCCCCTTGCTTGTTCACACCGGCATATTTCCACATATAAAATTCTCCCAATCTTTTCCCTTTTTCAATGCGTTGCAAATAATGAAAAGGAAAGGGATCTTCTGTCGCTGCTACGTAGTAATAATCCTGTCCGACATATTTTGAATTTGAAAAAGAAACGAATTTATTGTTTATCGTAGATCCTACAATTCCTACCGAATATTGGAAATCTTTACCAAGAGCTGAGTCCCAGTTGATATCAAACTCGAACCCGCTGTTTTTCATAGTACCGACATTGACAAATGTAGTTGAATACAAATACGGAGGAATCGGTACATTGTAATTTCCAAGCAAATCTTTTTGCTTCCTGTTATAATAATTGAACGATCCGGTCAGCTTATAATCAAACAATGAGAAATCCAATCCGACATTCCAGTTAATTCCCTTTTCCCATTTCAAATCCGGATTTACATTCTTGGACGGGCCCCATACTGTAAAATATTTCCCGTTATAATAATAGTCCCCGAACCCGGTCATAGTATTCATGGACAAATAGCTGTCGAAATTCTGATTTCCGGTGACCCCGTAATCTGCACGAACCTTAAGGTCATTGATCCATTTGAATCTTTTCATGAATGTTTCTTCGGAAAGTCTCCAACCTCCGGAAAGTGCCGGAAAATTTCCCCATTTGTTATTTATCCCGAATTTAGAAGATCCTTCGTGTCTAAAAGATGCCGTAAATAAATACTTCCCGCGATAATCATAATTTACCCGTGCAAAAAAAGCTATCAGCTTAGAATCGTTTTTGTAAGAACTCATGCCGACATGCCCTTCTTCCCTGGCCCAGTCTCCTTGTCCTATACTGTTGTAAGTAATTCCGTCAGAGGGAAAATTCTTATTTTCTGCGCTGAGTCCAGAATTAAGAAAATATTGGTAGGAATAACCTGCAAGCAATTTGAAATTGTGCTCATTTAATGTTTTGGCATAATTCCCCAGCCATTCCAATGAATATTGACTGTTTTTCGAATAACTTTTGGATGCTTCCCCCGACCAACCTTTACTAATCCCTTCCGTATTGGTCGATGGTCTGAACCAACTGTTGTAGTTGTCAATCTGCTGATCGGCAAATGTAATTTGTGTCGATACATCATCACTCAGTTTCAGCTTTGCAGTTGCATCCCAGTCAAGATACTTGATGTCCCTGTCATCTTTGACTGTTCTGTTGGCTTCAACAGGGTTATAACCGGCCTGCTGACCGAAAAAGCTAAAATACATGGAAGGATTATCCGGATCATGAATAGGAGATGTCGGATTTGCTTCAATCGCATTATGGAAAACATTCCAGTCCGCTGCTTTTGCATAGATGATACGAGGTGCTATGTTTGCTGAAAATACCAGATATCCTCCTTTGGTAGTATGTGTAACAGAAGCTCTTGCGCCGTATTCGGATCGTTCGGATCGTTTGTCTATTCCCGTCGCATTTCTGTAATCGGCACTTACACGATAATAATTATCGGCAGTTCCTCCCGATAATGTTATGGTATGCTGATGCGTCAATCCGATCCGGCTTACTTCTTTCAACCAATCAACATTGCCGCCATAGTCGACGCTGTTACCCTGAGATGTCCTGTATTGTCGATATTCGTCTGCAGAAAGCATATCCAGCTCTTTTATCATGATATTGGCCGAAACCATGCCGTCATATGAAGTATGGACCATTCCGTCTTTCTGTCCTTTTTTAGTTGTTATAAGTACGACACCGTTGCTTCCTCTTGTTCCATAAATAGCCGAAGCCGCGCCGTCCTTAAGGATATCTATTGACTCGATATCGTTTTGATTCAGGTTCATGGTATTGCCGCCTGGTACACCATCTATTACGAAAAGCGGTCCCAAACCTGCCGATCTGGATGATATGCCCCTTATTTGAATGCTTGCCTGATTATTGGGGTCCGCCGCTCCTGTATTCACGACAGACACTCCGGCAACTTTTCCTTGTATCAGCATAGTCGGATCCGACACACTTGAAGAAAGAAAGTCTTTTGAAGAGACGTGTGAAATTGCAGATGTCAATTCTTTTTTATCCATCGTACCATATCCGACTACTACGACTTCTTTCAGAAATTGCCTGTCCTCAGATAATGAAATATCTATCCGGGGCGTATCCGATACTTTGACTTCCATGGCCAGGTAACCGATCAGACGGAAAGCAAGCACATCATTTTTATTTACCTTAATAGTATAATTACCTGCGACGTCAGTATTTGTTCCAACATTTGTCCCTTTGACAAATACAGTGACACCGGCCAAAGGTTCATGAGAAGTCGCATCGGTGACTGTCCCTTTGACCTGAATTGTCTGAGCAAAAACTTGCATTGTCATACATAATAATGTAACTGACAACAAAAGAGTGGTTAGTTTGTTAGTGATTATCATATTTATGTGTTATTAGATAGACTCCGGTTTCAAGCTGGACAAAGATATCCAGACTCAATACCTCTTGCAAGGTATTAAGGTGGGAATTAAGAAGTAGTCCACATACTAACTAACTTATAATGAATAAGTTAAGATAGCTACCAAGATCAAGGAATTAAGATTGGCTAAGGTTTAGGAATGGCCATAATATAGGATTCGAACTTTTCTTTCGGTACTATAGCCCTGGACTTCAACTTCGTTTTATATACATATACCGTATTTACTGAAAGGTTAAGATAATTTGCTACCTGGACGGTATTGTCAATTCCCAACCTCAATAATGCAAAAATCCTTACCTCCATCGGTAATGCACCTCTTTCATCCAGTTGTATCCAGGCTTCTTTCGGAAACAAAGTATTGAATTCTTCGATAAAATTGGGGAACAGTTTTAAGAAAGCGGAATCGAATGAAGTATATAAACGAGCCCTCTCTTCCCGTATACCCATATTGTGAAGCAAGGCGATTGCATCATCATATTGTCTGACAATAATTTTCCTGATTGCAAACGTGGACTGTTTTTCAATTTCATTCACAAATGACGTATTTCCGTACAAAGATTGAATTATGTACTGGTCCTTGATTTCGCTTGTTTCCTTAAGCTTTCCGTTTACCTGAGAAAGGGATATATTCGTATTTCTAAGGATCCCGGAATTTGCAATCAGTTTTTTATGGACTTGGAATAATTGCCTGTTACGTTTTCTCAATTTCAGGAACAGAATAAAAGTTAAAATCAGTAGAATCATTACAAAACCGCCAAAAAGGAACGAAAGGACTCTTTGATTATTCATCCAATTGTAACGGCTATTCTGGATTATCGGAAGTATGGTGTTGATTTCAACCATCCTGAGACGTGAATTATAAAATTTGGCATCAAACAATGCCTGCTGTATGTACAAATAGGCATGTTTTATGTCTTTCCTGTCATACATCTCACTTGCAAGTACTTTTGCCGATGTCGTTTCATGGGTACAGGATTTTATGTCGCAAATAGCCGAAAGAGCCCTGTAATAGACAGCTTCATCGGTCTTTTTCAAGGAATTGAAAGCCGAAGCGAGAATCGAATATTGGACGGCCTTTTCGTGTTCACTTAAATTGAACTGTGCGATAAGGCTCTTTCTGCCTTCTATCGCAACTTTGTCCGAATAGTCCTCAATAAGTTTTATCTCCAGGGTCATCCAGGAATGCTCAAAAGAATGATCGGAAGAATGTTCCAAAGCCAAATTGTAATAATATAACTTCTTTTCATCATATCCGGATGCCAGATCTGCTGCTCCGCTCACATAAGAACTTAGGTTCTGATAAGTTTCCGCACATAGAATATAATAATTTACAAGAAGATCATCAGGGACATCTTCAGTTTTGAAATCCCTTATTATAGCGGTAGCTTCACTGAAAAAGCCAACGGACTTGAAGCAAAAAAGAAGAGCGGATTCCGCTATGGCAATATCCGATTTCTTTAAAGTCTTTTTTGCTATCTTCTCCAATTTCCTTGCATAGACATAAGCGGAATCATATTGAAAATATTTATACTCATCGAAAAGCTGACTGTACATATTGAACTCTTCAGTTTTGTCGGTGAAATTCACAAGCTGCGTCTTTATACCTGATATACGGACTTCTTTCTCTTTCTGATAATGATCTCGGGTTTCTATGGTCCTGTCCAATTCTTTCAACACATCCCGGGTATTACCGGCAGAAACAGGCATTCCGTCAAACAGGAAAAGGGTTATCAGTAAAGTTATCAGTATCATAGTGTTTGTGCGTAAAGATGACAAAATTAACAAAATTCATCTACCAATTAAAAACGTTTCTCAACAGCCACCATAAAAAAATAATAACGACAATTCCCCATGAAAGTATTGTATTTCTGCTCAGAATATAAATTTTAGGGAACCGGTATCGCAACAGATCAGCGATTATGAGAAAAGCAAGTAATGGAATGGATATTACAAGAAAAGCATTATATCGGAATGCAGCGCCTATATGCAAACAAAGCAATTGATGAATAGCCCTTTGAGAACCGCATCCCGGACATTTCAATCCTGTAAGCAAACGAAAAGGGCACTTCGGAAAGAAATTGACCTGGGCGGGATCGAATATACCGTAAATGATAATGAACATTACGAAGACAATGGCAATAACATATATCATTGCCCTCGTCTTCATCAATTTATATTTGTGTCTATCAATATCCAAAGCCGGAATAGAATCCCGATGCAGCATGAAAGAATGCAAAAGCCAAGATATAGATAAAGCCGAAAATAATACTTACGGTAATCCAGGTCTGGGCAATTTTGTTCTTTTGTTCCGATTCGTAAAACAAAGTCTGTTTCACAGAATCATCGGCAGCATATATAGCACTGTTGTAAAGAGAATTCGATTTAGATGAATAAACGATGGCGATTATTCCGCCTATAAGACAACAAAAAATTGTACAGATAATGGATAAAGCCATCTTATTGCTATGTTCCGGCAGAATTACGGAAGATGTTTGATTGTCATTCATAATTCAAACGCTTATTTACAGAACATCAACGTCTGATTGAATTTATAGTAATTGTATTTGTATGTCCTGTTCTTTACAGTGAAAATATCTACAAGCCACCATATTCCACAGCCATAGCAAGTGATAACCTTTAATATTCCGAGAGCGATATCATCGAGAAAAAATCGTTCCCATCCGAGGATAATCGCAATAATAAGCATAATCGTAGGATTTTGTAAGTTCATGCTCATTACCAACGCAGACTTTGAATCATCTAGTTCCGAAAGCCTGTTTTGGACATCCTGAATAGCCATCATATCAAAGCATTCTCCATTTTTGAGCAAAAATGCCTGGACCATTTCCTGTTTCATTTTATGGTTAAATTATAAGTTAGGCTATAAATTTACCATCATCTTCAGACTTTCCAAAATTTATTTTACTTTTCTGCACAACAAACTGTTACAACGATCAAGAAAGCGCCCTGAAAGTCTAAATCAGCCCCTCTGACTTAAGCCATGCGATTTCATCATGAATCGTTTCCCTGTACGGACGAGTTGTATAACCAAGCTCCTCTTTAGCCTTTGCACTGTCAAAGACATTGTTACGGGCAAGGTTATATATCGAATATGTTGTCATCATCGGTTTGCTCCCATTTCTCTCCGCTCTTTTTTCCATAATGCCGGCAATTCGGTAAGCGATTGCACCCGGAATGAAAAATTTCATTTTCTTGCAGCCGCTTTCATCGGATATCAGTCTTGCGAAATTCTTGAAAGAAACAACTTCGTTGGCCAAAATATAACATTCCCCCATCCTGCCGTTGTCAGCAGCTCCGATCACCCCGGATGCCAGATCTCTTACATCTGCCAGATTGAACGAACCGGAAATTGCAGCAAACATCTCCCCTTTTATAATTTGGATAAGGACCTTTGTCGTGAGTCCGACCGCAAAATCTTCTGGGCCCAGAATCCCGCTCGGATGTACTATACATGCATTCAAACCGTTATCACATGCGTCAAGGACAGCCTGGGTAGCAAGTGCCTTGGATTGACTGTAGCAATCGACAAGCACGTCGGTGTAAAACTGCCGCACTTCTTTGATTGCTTTCCCTTTCGGAATTTCAGGAATGCAACCGGTGCTGCTGACGTAGACTAGTTTTCGGAAATTGGAATGTGATTGACATTGCGAAAGGATATTTATCGTACCTCCTACATTGACGTCCATTACCTTCTGACTGTATTCGGGATTCACCGTTACAATGCTGGCACAATGGATTACAATTATCTCGGTATCGTCCGGAACATCGAAGAACCGCTCAAGAGATGCCATATCACAAAGATCGCCTTCGCGGATCTCAGCCTCTTTCGGCACAAATCTCATCGCCCTGTCATGCGGCAAGACGAATGCCCGTACTTTTTCACCTCTTTCAACAAGTTTGCGGCAAACTGTTCCTCCCAGAAATCCGGCGGCGCCGGTTACCAAATATATTTCATTCATTTTTAAAGAGCTTTTCCACCATTCTTGTTTTCATAATAAATTATATTTTTTTCTATTGCATTACAAATACAAAGGTATGTCGGAATCTTATTGTATTAAGGGAAATATTTCATTATATTTGGGGGATAATTCTTTATAATATCCCATAATAAGAATAATATCACAGTATTCAGGAAAAATGGAACAATATGACGAACAAAATCGATATTCTCAATCATGACTTCAATGTCAAATTGGACAGGATAGACAATGACATAATCCTCATGGAAAATCCCATTTTTGAATCCGGATATGAATATCCTTTTTCTTCGGAGTGCCTGATGTGTGTAATAGTAACGGGAGGCTCATTGCAATGCACGATAGATCTGGATGAATATGACATAAAAGAGAAAGGTTTGTTGTTGATTCTCCCGGGCCGTATTGTGCAGAGAATAGCTTTGGGAAAAGACTTCAAGGGATGTTTCATAATCATGTCGGAAAATTTCACACACAGTCTCAACATCATTAATGAATATGCTCTTTTCAATGCTGTGAAGACCAAATCCTTTTCGGCATTGGATGACGAGTCGATAGCTTCGCTTATATCATATTTCAAAATGATTCAAGCTATTATACGCCAAGAAGACAATCCTAACAGAATAGAGATAGTACGGCACCTGACAATTGCATACAACCTTGGGCTGGGATATTATATACACAAAAGTATAGATAACGGTCAACCGGGAGGAATTATTTTGGGAGCATATGAAAAAGCTACCCGGAAATTCATGAACTTGGTACGCGAAAAATGCAAGGGACATCGTGACATGGAATTTTATGCCGGTCAATTGTTCATTACCCCCAAACACCTTAGTACGGTAATCAAGAAGGTAACAGGCAAGACTGCGATGAAATGGATAGAAGAATATACGATTCTTAACGCCAAGACATTGCTGAGAACAACGAATTTGACTGTCGGGCAAGTCAGTGATGAATTGAACTTCAGCAGCCAATCGGATTTCGGAAAGTATTTCAAGCGCTTTACCGGAATATCCCCGAAAGAATTTCAATTAAAAAGATAGGCCATTTAACAAAAAAAATCACTATTCAAATCAAATTGTGCTAGAAAATAATAAATACGGTAACAAAATGAATGTAAATCCGGAAATAAAAAAATATATAGAAGAAAAGATACTCCCCTGCTATGATGCTTTCGACAAGGGGCATAAGCGTGATCATGCGGAATATGTAATAAGCCAGTCGCTGTACCTGAGCTCATTCTATGATGTGGACAAGGATATGATTGCAATTGCGGCAGCCTGCCATGATCTGGGACTATGCGAAGGCAGGAAAACCCATCACTTGGTATCGGGTAGGATAATAAGGGCAAACAAAGACCTTCTGAGATGGTTCGATTCCGGACAGATAGAAACAATCGCAGAAGCCGCGGAAGACCACAGGGCTTCTTCGGATCATGAGCCACGTACTATTTACGGAAAAATAATAGCGGAAGCCGACCGCCAGATAATTCCTGAAACCGTGATAAGAAGAACTATTCTGTTCGGGCTTGATAATTATCCGAAACCTGACAAGGAACATTATTGGCAGCGGATTGTCGAACATTTGAATGAAAAATATGCTGAAGGGGGGTATATGAAGTTGTGGATTCCCGAATCACCGAATGCAGCCCGTCTGGAAGAATTAAGGGCTATCATACGAGACAAAACGAAATTAAGGAAAATGTTCGACAAAATATATGACGAAGAAACGAGATAATTCCGGTATCTGCCATATCCGTTGACGCAAGAAAGATCATTTTCCGCACATGGATAGTGCTGCAACCATTGCAGTCGTCCATGCCGCCTGGAAATTGAATCCTCCTGTAATCCCGTCGACATCCAGGATTTCCCCTGCAAAATAGATTCCGGGACAGGTTTTGCTTTCCAAAGTATTGTAATCTACACTTTCCAGACTTACACCGCCGCAAGTCACGAATTCATCCCTGTAATGTCCCCTTCCCGCCACTCCATATTCATCGTCTGTCAATATATTGGACAACTTGTTGATTCCTTTCTTTCCCAATTCGGCCCATTTCTTATCCACGGGAAGTCCGGCCTTCGAAACAAGATAGTTCCATAGCCTGGATGTCAGACAGAAAGGACATACGCTACCCAATTGCTTTTGCGGATTTAGTGAAGCGATAGACAACAGCTCTCCGGCAACGGTATTATTATCTTTTCCTCCGGTCCAATTCACAATAAGCGTGCATTCGTATCCTTTTTCTTTAAGATACCTTGCGGCATACGAAGAGAGTTTGAGAATTGCCGGTCCGCTAAAACCCCTATGGGTAACAAGCAGAGGCCCCGAAGCTCTGAAATTGGTTGATGCTAATGTAACCGATGCCTCATCAACTGTCGCCCCTGTCAAAGACCGCAATACAGGATCATTAACATTGAAAGCAAAGAGCGAAGGAACGGGGATTTCTATTTTATGTCCTAAATTCTGAAGATATTCCATCGTACCTATCCGTGGCTGTCCGCCTGCTGTAATGCCTACCTTGTCAAACAGAATGGCTTCCTTGCAGCCTTCCCGGAAAATAAGTTCGTATAATACGTTCCCGGAAGATTTATCGGTTACTTTAGCAATATCTTTCAATTCATGAGCAGTCCGCACATTTATGCCCAGCTTACCGCTCAGTCTGAGGAAGCAATCGATGACGGAATGCGAATCCTGGGATTCGGGAAATACGCAATTGTCGTCCTGAGTAGTCAAAGGAACTCCGTTGCTTTCAAACCATTCATAAGCATCTTTCTGATCGAAGCGATTCATCAGCCGCTTCATAAGGATATTGCCCCTTGGATAAACAGACTTCAGATCCCTGACATCTTCGAATGAATTTGAGAGATTGCATCTGCCCCCTCCCGAGATCCCTACCTTTGCAAGAACTCTGCGTGACTTTTCGAATATGGTCACCGATACGTCCGGCATATTCTTCTTCACTGTGATCGCCATGAAAAAGCCGGCAGCCCCTCCTCCGATTATTGCTATATTCATTCCGGATTATATATTATTGACGGAGAGTATTGCCTTGACGATTTTATCCACATTTTCCTTTTCATTCTGCATATCGGCTTTTTTTCCATAGGCACAAGGCTCAGTAAACGCCCATTCGCTATTACGGCAGAAAGTACATCCCCCTTCGGCACGAGTCAAATGTCCGCTACTCTTGTCATAAGACAGACGTCCAGATTGCAATTCCTGCTCCAGGACATCCGCCACCATTCGGACCGGATCATAATAATATGCCATCAGGACATTCCATGCAGAGACGCTGAGTTGGCTCCTGATGGGATCGTCAGGTCCGTTTATAGCTACTGCAACTATTCCGCTTGCCGGATCTTCTTTCACCCTATGTTGAGAAGCATCGTTTTTCAGGATATCCACGTCCTTCGGAAAATCTTTCTCCATTGCCTGCCATGCAAGTAAGGAAACACGGGAATGGCATTTGAAATTGTCCGGGTAAGAAAAATGTGGAGTCACTATCAATCTCGAATGAAGATGGAATCCTTCTATATTTATATCTATGAAAGCCTCACGCTCCGTAGTCTCTTTAAGCAACTGGTAAGTTTCCCTTATATGAATCGTCTCTTTTCCAGAAGAATCGACGGTTTTGTACGAATAATCGAAATTCGTGAAGAAAGGTGACATCATGCGTGCGAACATGCCTAGCGAACTGCCGCCTACTACTACAATCACTTTAGGTCGGCTTTGAACCAATTGAGACAGCAGAAATGCACGCTTGATGACGCAATTGTCCGTAATCTTTTCCGTGGGGATATCATATTTTTCGCTCCACCCGGGGGAAGCGCAAGCTATCATGTCATGCTGTGCGACATCTTCGGAAATGCAGAGCGGTGCATCCGCAGGCAATATGCTGCTTATGGATTTCCATTTGTCGAAAATCTGCAGGAAACGCTGATAGTATCCCGAGCCGTTGGAAAACAACTGAACGTTTTCCCCCTTAAGTCTATCGACCATGCCCCCGATTATATCGCCGGCGGAAAACGTCGGACTGCTGTCGGGAAGCGGACCCGGCATAGCATTGACGACAACGACAAAATGACGTTCTTCACTCCATGCCGCTTCAATCTCACGCGGCTGCGTTTCTCCTTCATACAAGACTTTCAGCAACATCCATCTGTGACTGTTGCAACGTGACGTACCCAAAAGCCATCCGGCTTTCTCAGCCCTGACTTCGGTACCTTTAATTATATGCTTTTTTATAAAACTTATGTCCATGCTTTCCTGATACACGCTATGGTGACGATAATAATATGCGTAACGTATATCGGAACTGAAATCGGGATAAGCCCAGGATGAACCTTGCATACTTGGAAAATATGCCGTCATATTGGGATTGATGCCTATAGTCATTACAGGAGCCTTTCGGCAACCATGCATTATTCCCGGGGAGACCTGTCCCATGCCGCATGCACGGGCTTTCAACAAAGGGACGGGCGTATGTCCGGAACTGTCCTTCTGGTCACGTACTGCTTCCGGACAATCTTCATTCCAGTCGTAAGCGGGGAATCTGCCATAAGGACGGATGCCGTCCCAGAACCATTTGCAATCCCTGCAATTGCGAACGTCCTTTACGAGCTCCACCTCGATGAATTTCTTGGTTTTCATATAAGTGACTTTATCTAATATGATAAAGGTAAGATATTTCCTGCGATTTTCTATATCCCCGAAGACTTATCAAAAATATCTGTGGACTTCTTTCAATACGGGCTCTTTCGACATGTCGTTCGGATTCGTCCCCGGAACGCCCTGCGGAACAGGTTCGCCCAGCTTATTAAAAAGCTCAGTCCAGAAAGCAGGCATTTCACCTTTGGAATCAAGGAAATTCATCGGATGTTCTGTAAAAACAGGAGTCCCGTCTTTATATCTGTAACTCATATACACCAACTCCGAACAATACATTTTCCCGTTATCCGGCAGAAAAGACCAGTCATAACTTTCCCCGATTAAGCTTTTGGCACGCTTTACAGCTTCGGAAAGCGGGAAAGCCTTATCAACCCTCATGACCACAAGACCTGGTTTGCCATTGATCTGCCTTGAAGAATCGACGAAATCTTGCCACGGGGTAAGAACCACGCCTTTTTTACTTGAAGCCTCAATGACATATGGCTTCCCGTTCTCCATATCGAAAACGGCGACATGGGAATATTTTATAGAATCTTTTTGTGCAGTTGCATCGGTTATCGCATCCGAAAAAGCGGAAGGTTCGGAAACTTCAAAAACCAAATCGCCTTCCTTTGGCAAGAACTTCTTTTCGTTACAAGAAGAAACGGAAAATACAACACATACGAAAATAAGTACGGACCTGATAATAACAGCAGAATTCATAAAAATCATTATTTCCATGCAAAATTAACAATTTTTATCATTGTCGTTATCAAGTCTGGCAGATACAGGACGATTCTCTCATTCTCCATTCAGCAGAGTATATTCCGATATAAGTGCTTTATAAGATTCAAGATGACGTATCCTGTCCAAATGACGCTCATTTATTGCCCGTTTCAATGCAAAATAATCCTCTTTGACTGCATTTCTCAAATATTCGACCGCAACTTCCGATTCACCGGCGATCGCATTGAAACAGGCCGCACAATAATAATTTGCAGGCCCGTCCTGATCAAGCATTCTTTGCATCCAGGCCATTGCTTCTTCCTTTTTGCCGAAGTAGAATAGTGCATATTGACGGAAACTGTTATTTGCAACTACAGTATCGATTTTCAGGATATGTTCAAAATCGGACTTGGCCTTATCATGCCTTCCAGTAATCCTGTATAAATCCCCCCTGCCAAGGTATGCACGCAAGCAACCGTCATCAAGAGCTATTGCAGTCGTATAATCTGCGATTGCATTACTGAAATCACCTTTGAAATCCTTGAACCGGCCTCTTTTGTAGTATGCCCAGCTGTCATCGGGTCTTTTGCTTATATAATAATCCATATCGGATATTGCATCTCCTATTTTACCCGTATCATTATCAATATTCGCCTTGATCAAATAATTATTCACATAACAGCAATCAAGTTCTATCGCCTTTCCTATATATTCCGCCGCCTTTTTCAATTTCCCCGTTTTGCTATAGCATATCGATATCCTGTTCGCAGTCATACTGTCGGGATTTATTTTCAAGGAATCCAAATAAGAGGTAATCGCATGGGTATATTTTCTTGATTTTTCATTAAGGACGCCCAGATAATAAGGCCAGCAATCATTTCCCGGCTCCGAAAGGGCTTTCTTTTTCAATCCTGCAACAAGATAAGGATATGCTTTATCTGCATAAGATGACAACAAGGAAACAGCATGGGAATCTTCATCTATTCCTATGGAGGTTATAATATCATCGGAAAAATTCTGCATATTCCCGGATTCGGCATACGCTTCAGCCCGCAGCGAATATACGGAAGAGCAATCAGGAAAAAGACGTTCGGCCATATCGTACTGCCGGATAGCATCCCGGAAATTTTTTCGTGCCGCATGATTGCGCCCGATTCCGATATACGAAAGCTTATTTTCAGGTTCCAGTTCCCTTATTTTCATGTAATCACTGTCGGACAAATCATAAAGCCCCCTTTCATAATAGAATCCGGCGCGTGTCCCGTAATGACCGGCATTCCCGGGATCAATGCATATGGCATGGCCATAATCTTGCATAGCCTTTTCGAACATCTTCATTTCGTTGTAGATATCCGCACGGACCATGTAACATAACGACAGATTTTTCTTATCCTTTCTGCACATATGTTTGATCGCGGATTCAACGTCTTCCATTGCTTTCCCGTAATCTCCGTAACTATATCTGATCATAGAGGCCATCATATGCGCAGAAGCATTATTCCTGTGACTTCGTATATCTTTGTCGAAACACCGGAGGGCATTGACATAATCCCCGTTGTTAAATGCCTGTTTTCCTAAATTGAAGTTTTCCGAGATATTTCTCCGATGATTTTTTACAGTTGCGCCAATGTCTAATGAGAACCCTACAAGGCACTGAAAAAGCAATATTTTGAGAAAAAGAGAAAAATCGGGATTCATATCGCATTATTTGTTCCGCTGAACTATAAATAAGGTTATATTTGCGTATCGGTTGTATTATTGTATAAAAATACTATATCATTTTTTAAAAAGAATATGTATTTTAGTTATAACTAAAATATTAGTCCAAAATACAATATTTAGCGAAGAAATGACATCTGTTAGAGATGAAAGGACTTACAAAAAATCCGTATCAGCATCTTCTTGAAGAAGAATCTAATAAATAAAGCCTTATGGAATCGAATTGCTCCAATTGTAAATTACGGGCCGCATATGATAAAAGGCCCAAATCTTTAATCGGCCGTTTCTGGCGTTGGCACATCGGGTTCTGCCCCGGATGGAAGACTTTTTCTCGTCACTTTCCGAAGAAGAACGTGAGAAACTAAGAAAAAAATACAATTTCAAAAAATATTGAATCAAGGATAAATCCCATGGCACCTGCTGATTATGCCGATTGGAATCCATGGCACGGTTGTACCAAGATAAGTCCAGGCTGCAAATATTGTTATGTCTACAGACAGGATGAAATGTACGGTTCCGATAAAAGGACAGATTTAGTCACCAAAAACGCCGATTTCGATTTGCCTGTCAGACGAAAACGTGACAAAAGCTACAAAATACCTTCAGGAGCAGTAGTATTCACATGTTTCACTTCTGATTTCCTTGTAAAAGATGCAGACGTATGGAGATCCGAGGCATGGGCCATGATGAAGCTGAGGAGTGATCTGACATTTTATTTTTTTACCAAAAGGATAGACCGTTTACGGAAATGCCTGCCTGAAGATTGGGGTGACGGTTACGACAATGTGATAATAGGCTGCACTGTAGAAAATCAGGAACGGGCAGACTACAGGCTTCCGGTTTTCCTGGATCTTCCAATCAGGCACAGGTCAATAATAGTCGCTCCAATACTTGGCCGGATAGATCTGGGACCTTATCTGGCCCCATGCATAGAAGAAGTTGCCGTAAGCGGAGAATCAGGCATCCAGGCACGTGTATGTGATTTCGAATGGGTACTTGATATAAGAAGGCAATGTATGGAACAAGATATCCCTTTCAGTTTCCACCAGACAGGAGCGAAATTGCGGAAAGGAGGAAAAATATATTGCATACCGAGAAAATTCCAAATATCCCAGGCAAGAAAAGCAGCCATCGATTACCGTATATCACCGGACGGCAAGCCGGAGAACGGAGAATGGAAATAACAATGCTCTTGACTCTCATTTAGACGGAATTAATATGCAAAATGTCACTTTTACATATTAATCGATTCTATCCATCAACTATAAATTAATATTTTTGCGTATATTTTGCAACAATGATAATTTAATATGGACAATTCAGAACAATCAGTCAGGATACAGACGTCGTTTTTAAACGGCATTGAAAAAAGATTCCTGATATATCTGGCCGGAAAACAACCGCGATGGATGACATCTGACATATTGACGATAATAGGCTTCATCGGGGCTGTTGTCATTGCTGCCGGATACATGCTGTCCAATCTGGATATCAATTACATATGGCTGTCTTCCCTCGGGTTCGTGATAAATTGGTACGGAGATTCGCTGGACGGCACCTTGGCAAGAACTCGTAACCAACAGCGTCCCGTATATGGTTTTTATATAGATCACACCGTGGATGCCATAAACGAGTTCATCATGTTTGCCGGTGCAGGACTTTCAGCATTCATAGATATAAGGATAGCATTGCTGCTGTTGATCGTTTACCTGCTTCTTACCCTTAATGTCAGTGTAAACGCACATCTCAAAGGCGAATTCAAACTGACATACGCCAAACTGGGACCTACGGAATTCCGTATTATCGCGATAATATTAAACACGCTTTTGATCTATATCGGGGTGCTTAGAAACTGCATGAATTATATATGCCTTGCCATTTTATTCATATTGAGCACGATATATATCGTCACCATAATTAAAGATTCAAAATATTACGCAAAGAAAGATCCGCTGCCTAATCATGAAGATAAATAAGAATTCAATCGGGATCGTACTTAGATTTCTGAAATATTCCGGTTCCAGCGTATTCGGAACTATAGTGGATACTTCGGTTCTATGGTTATGTTCCCACTTGATATTTACGACGTATTTCGGAGAAAATATCCTTTCTCCCGTGATTTCCTTCGAATGTTCCGTAATGGTCAACTTTCTTGTTTCCTATTTTTTCATCTGGAACGACAGGGTTTCCGGACCGGCCTCAAGATCATTCATCACACATTTCGGTTCCTATAACGCATCGTGTACAGGAGTTTTCCTGTTCAAAATGGGAGTACTTCTGCTGATAAAGTACATTACCAGATGGGATATTGTAATATGCAATCTGGTAGCGCTTTACTTCTCCGGATTATTGAATTTCACTTTGATCGAAAAGGTAATATTCAAAAAGAAAAGCCAAAAACCTGTAACCGATGACCGATAACCGAATACAGCTATGCCATTGATGACGGTAGAGGAACTGGGGAGTATCACCCCCTTATTCAGGCACAAATTCGGCAAATATTTGGCGAATACCGTAATGCATATATTATCGATAGACAAGATAAACGGACTTTACGATAAATATGAAAACCTTTCAGGAACGGATTTCACCTCTGCCATTCTGCGAGAAACAGGCGCCGATTACCGGATAGGAGGCATGGAGAATTTGTCTTCCCTTTATGGAAAGCCGTTCATTACGATAAGCAATCATCCATACGGAGGACTGGACGGAATCATAATGATAGATTTTTTCGGACATATTTTTCCCGGATATAAAGTATTGGTAAACGATTTGCTATCCAGAATCAAAACGCTGGAAAATGATTTCATATCGGTAATACCTAAAGGAAACGAAATGACCGGACCTGAACCGAAAAGCATTTCCGGCATAAGGGAAGCTTTTATGCACATCCGCAATGGCAATCCGCTTGGTATCTTCCCGTCCGGAGCCGTTTCAGACTTCAGCATAAAAGATATGTGTATACGTGACAGGGAGTGGCAAAAATCCATGATAAGAGTGATACACAGGGCCAAGGTCCCTGTACTTCCCGTGAGATTCTTCGATCACAATACGGCCTTCTTCTATTCTTTGGGTTTGATCAACTGGCGGGTCAGAGTCCTGAGATTACCCCGCGAGGTAATAAACAAAGGCGGCAGGCAAATACGTATGGGTATCGGAAAGCCTGTAACAGTAGAAGAGCAAGCAAAATATAAAAGCTTGAAAGAATACGGGAATATGTTGAGAAAGCTCGTATACGGCATGCAGATGCCGGAAAAATTCAAATCCAGGATGGAATTGTAACGATGACACACGGCGGCACGTACTTATTTTACGCTTTCGTACAAATAATCCCTGAATCCATTATAATCGGCACCAAGTTCCGTAACCTGCCGTTTTCCGGACATAAAAGTTTTTAATCTTTCCGGTAAGGGAATTTTGCCCTTTCCGACTACTGATTCTACGGTATCCGGAAATTTTGCAGGATGAGCAGTTTCAAGAAAGACACCCGCTATTTCCATTTTGTTCCTGAGTTCTTTATGTTCATCATAATAATCATACAGGGCCTTACATGCACAGGCACCGTGAGGATCCGTCAGATAACCGTATTTTGAAAAAACTTCCCCGATTGTACGTCGTATCATATCATCCGGATAACGATACCCCGATATATCACGGCTTATCGCACTCCAGGAATTGCCGTACAAATCCAAAATCCTTGCAAAATTGCTCGGATCGCCGACATCCATTGCATTAGCAATTGTACGCACACTTGCCCTGGGCTTATAATTGCCTGTCTTCAAATAATCGCATACCACATCATTTTCATTGTTCGCAGCAATGAAATGCTTTACGGGCAAGCCCATTTGCGCAGCAAACAATCCCGCCGTCAGATTGCCGAAGTTCCCGCTCGGAACGGAAAATATTATCCTGCCTGTATCAGGGGATGATTTCCAGACATCACTGCAAAGACGTGCATATGCATTGAAATAATAAAATGACTGGGGAAGAAATCGTGCTACGTTTATGGAGTTTGCGGATGTCAGAGATATCTTCGAATTGAGATTTTCATCTGAAAAAGCCGATTTGACAAGCCTTTGGCAGTCATCGAAACTTCCGTTTATTTCCAAAGCAGTAATATTCCGTCCCAAAGTCGTGAACTGGCTTTCCTGGATCTTGCTCACACGGCCTTCGGGATAGAGCACATAAACATGTATTCCTTCCACTCCGAGAAATCCGTTCGCCACGGCACTTCCCGTATCCCCGCTTGTAGCTACAAGAACATTAAGCCTTTTGCTGTCATTACGGACAAAATATTCCAGAAGTCTCGCCATGAAGCGGGCACCGACATCTTTGAACGCCATAGTCGGACCATGGAACAATTCAAGGCTGTAAATGTTATCGGAAATATGTACGACAGGGCAATCGAAATCCAAAGTATCGTAGACGATCTTTTTGAGATGTCCCGAGTCAATGTCTCCGCCGAAAAATTTCCTGGCGACTTCAAATGATATCTCCGGGAAAGACATACCGCCTATTCCTTCGAAAAACTTATGATCGAACTTCTCGATATAATCGGGCATGAACAAACCGCCGTCAGGGGCAAGCCCTTTTACTACCGCCTGTCTCAAGGATACGGAACCGAATTTTCCGTTTGTGCTGTAGTATTCCATAATATAATCATATTAAGATAGAAAAGCCTTTATGAATTCATTACCCTCAAGAATTCCATATGAACCTTTTCTAACGCTTATTTCATCAAATACACGAACTTCATCTGCCGGATTTCCCGGCTTATATATGAGAAATGGTACCGGTTCACGGGTATGCGTACGGACATCACATGGTGTAGGATGATCCGGCAAAACTGCAATTGCAAGCGGTTCGGCCATGGAACCGGCAGCTTGAACAATAGGACGGATAATGCGGCTGTCCAGATATTCGATAGTACGCACCTTCAAATCAGCATCCCCCTCATGCCCTGCTTCATCGCTGGCTTCCACATGAAGATAAACGAATTGGCATCCTTTCTTGAGGGCATCTATGGCAGCTTCCGCCTTACCCTCATAATTAGTATCGTACAAGCCGGTGGCACCCTTTACCTTGATTATATCCATTCCGGCATAGACACCTATCCCCTGGATCAGGTCTACGGCGGAAATAACGGACGACTTTTCTATGCCGCAAAGCTCACGGAATGAAGGCATCTCCGGCCTGTATCCAGGAGACCACGGCCAGATGGAATTAGCCGGGTCCTTACCTTCGGCTACACGCCTGACATTGACCGGATGTGCTGCAAGTAATTTCTGCGATTTCAGAATCAAATCATTCAGCAGGATTGCTGTCTGTTCCGCGGACATCCTGGAATCACTTTGTTCCGGGTCATCCGCGGCCTTGACGAGAAGAGGCATGAATTCCTTCCCTGGGACATCATGCGGAGGTGTGCAGTCTATATGTTTATTTCCTCCTTTTACCAGCAGAAGATGACGGTAAGAGACACCGGGATAAAATCTTGCATTATCTGTAGCAAGTCCCCTGTTAAGGAATTCAATCAATTCTTGAGCTTCTTCTGTAGATATATACCCCGCCGAATGGTTTTTTATCTTCCCGCCTTCAACACAAATAAGATTACATCTTAAGGCAAGATCATTGTCACCTACGGATATTCCCATGCTTGCAGCTTCCAGAACTCCGCGCCCCTCATAAACTTTGTGAACGTCATAACCCAAAACACCCATATTTGCCACAGCGCTACCGGCAGGCATATCACTCGGAACAGTTTTCAACAAACCACAGCGACCATCTCGTGCAAGCTTATCCATGCTCGGTTTACGTGCCGCCATCAACGGGGTACGGCTGCCCAATTTCCTGATGGGGAGATCCGCCATTCCGTCTCCCAAAATTACAATATGCTTCATGGCTCAAAATATGTTTGAGCTCAAATTACATATCTTTTTAGTGAAAAACAATGATTTACAAAGAAACGCAAAAATTTTACTTATGTTTTAACAAGGATAAAGCCTATTGTCTTCTTCCAGTAATCACAAAAAGCCATTTAAGAGTATTTAAATGGCTTTTTGTGATAGTTGTAAATCATAAGTTACGCAATAAATGCATCACAATTCTTTCATTTTCGCACATTTTTCTTTTATCCTGTCCAAAAACATTTTCAACTGTCATCCATAATTTCCCTATGGTTCATCGATCGTTTTCTTTTGAAACAAATCGAAATCGGATCTTTTCCATGATAGCTATGCGCTCCAGATTCCGTTTTTGAACAGTTGGAACCATTTTTCCAGCTTGTCCTCGCCGAACAATCCGATTTTCCTGAAAATTTCCCTTGCGAATTCAATCGGAGCCGTCCCGTTCGCGGTAATCAGATTCTTGTCTGAGACAGCCGGAGAATCGACATAATATTTATCCCCGGTATACTCTGGAACGACACTTTTCAAATAATTCAAATCATTGCTGGTATGCTTCAAATTCTCCAATAGGCCGGCATGCCCCAGAAATATAGTAGCAGCACAGATTGCAGCTACTGTAATACCATTTGCGAAAAGAGATTTCGTTAGTTCTAGAATTTCTTGATTTTCACTGTTTTCCCAAGACAAACCTCCGGGAAGAACCAATATGCAGGCATCATTCCGGTCCACATCATCAATTGATACTGAAGGTTTGACATTCAAACCTCCCATGGAAGTTACCGGTTCTCCGGAAAGGGAAAAATAGACTAGATCGAATTTGTCGCTTTTCATTATTTCAGGAGAGAAATATGAAATCTCCCAATCGGAATAACCGTCAAATAAAAACACGTATACTTTCTTTTTCATATGATATTTAATCTTTCAAAAGGTAAATATACGTTTTTTATCGTTTCCAATAACCGGAACCGGCAAAAAAGCCGGCTATCTCCCGCACTGTTCGTTGCTGCTGTTTACAATCGAATCGAATTCAGCTCTGGTAATATATATCGGTGAATATGAGCCACCTATGGCCAGAATTTGAGTATAATAAGACCTAAGGTGATTGCGCGAACCACACATAAGACTGTTGTACATCGCTATAATATCCTTTTTTGTCGTTCTCTGCAAAAAGTCCTCGATATCTTTTATGTCCAGATCTTCTATCGTAGCACCTACGACCATTGCTTCCGCCACGGATTGATCCACTTTAGCAACAAGCTGGTTATAAACTGTTTGAAGATCAGCATTATTAAACACTCCAGCGACGCTGCTTGCGGGATCGGCCAGTTTATAATTGGACAGTATCTGCAATACCTGATCCATATGGGTCTGTTCACTATTGCCGATATTTTGAAATATGGCCAGGCCGTATTTTTCGTAACTGTACTGATAAACGTCCCTTGCCAATTTCTCTTCCTCCCTCAATTGGAGCAAATCTGACCGCTCGGCAACGGTCAATGCCGTAGATGACGTTGTCTGTTCATCATCATCACTTTTACATGCAAACAACATGATTATGCCGGCAGCTGCCAGAAGATTCCAAAATATTCGTACTCGTGTTTTCATTTTATTATCGGGTTTTAACGGGTTAATAAAAATATCAAGCAAATTGACGCTCTTTGCTCATAGCTCATATCATCTGTACCTATGCCGGATCGACAAGATATTTTAAACTGGCATTCCGGCTCTTACCTGTAAAAATATATAATATTAAACGGTTTTGCAAATTAAATCACAGAGTAATAGAATAAATATAATAAGAATTGATTTTATCAAAGGATAAAATATGAAGAATCGATCTCAGAAAAAGCCCCGAGTATTTCAGACTCAGGGCTTTCGGTGCGGAAAGAGAGGGATAAAGACTTCTGTATAACATCATTTAACATCAATATCAATCGTTATCAAAAATACTTGATAATCAACTTCTTGATGATATATATTGAAATGGTTTTGTTTGGTTGATAACGACTGTACGAATATCCCACACAAAAAAGTGGGTCAAGGACCGGGTCAATCTTGGGTCAAATAGTGGGTCAAAACAAAGAGGTTCAAAAATACCCTATTTTTGTACCCTCGGAACTCTGTTAGAATTTTATTTTACAAAAGAGGAAATATCCGCCAAAAAGTGGGTCAAAAGTGGGTCAAGAATCGGATATTTGGCTAACTTTGAAATAAAAGGAAACAGATATGATCATCAAACGAACAATTAAATTCTCGCTCCAGACCCAACGTAATGCTGAGAGCAGACTTCGTATGCGTGTTTCTTACGATGGAAAGAGACTGGATTTTCAGACTGGTATCATCCTTGACAAAAGTAATTGGGATGATGCTCAACAGCGTGTAATTCTCTTTAATTCAAGTGCTGCGCTTGCAAATGACCTCAACGACAAGCTATCCCTGATGTTGGTAAACATGGTCTCAATCTTCTGTGATTTTGAATTAAGAAATGTCATGCCTACTACGGCAGAACTTCGATATGCCTATAAATATCAAAACACGCCAAAGCCCCAAGAAGTGGCCACGCCTCCCGAAAAAGATAGAGCTTTATCTGTTCAGCAAGTGGATATTAAATCGGAGCAGGTAAAAATAAAGAGCTTGTGGAAGTGTTTTGATGAGTTTGTGAAAGTCAATGGTAAGTTGAATGATTGGACTCCTGCGACGCATGAAAAGTTTGCAGCTCTTCGTAACCATCTTACAGGATTCGACAAGAAGCTGACTTTCGAAAAGTTTGATGAAGAAGGTATCTCCAACTTCATCGATTATCTTGGTAAGAATGGTATGAAAAACAGTACCATCAACAAGCTGATCTCTACCCAATAAATCGGACCAACAAAAATAGAGAAATCGGCAAAAAGGAATAACTTTAAACATAAAAGAAAGCCGATGAAAAAGAGTAAATACACAGAGAGTCAAATTGCATTTGTATTAAAGCAGGCAGAAACAGGCATAAGCGTAGAAGAAGTATGTCGAAAGACAGGTATATCAGAAGCCACATTTTATAATTGGAAGAAGAAGTATGGCGGCTTGGGCGTATCGGAATTGAGAAAATTACACCAGTTGGAAGAGGAGAACGCCAAATTAAAGCAGATTGTAGCAGATTTGTCTTTAGACAAGCAGATGTTGCAGGATGTATTAAAAAAAAGTTTTAAGGTCAACGCAGAAGAGAATGGCAGTAGAAGTATTATACGAAGATTACAGGGTATCGATAAGACGTATTTGCAGTCTTATTGATTTTCCAAGATCTATGTATTACTATAAATCACGAGGGAAAGACAACCGGGCATTGATAAGTCGAATGCGGGATATAGCAATGAGCCGTGTCAGATATGGGTTCCGGCGTATATACGTACTGTTACGAAGAGAAGGTTGGTTTGTCAATCACAAACGCGTGTATCGATTGTATTGCCAGGAGGGATTGAATTTAAGGATGAAAAGACATAAAAAGAGCCGTGCCGGAGATCAACGCATGGAACGGACAGAAATAAAAGGGATTAACGAGTACTGGAGTATGGATTTTGTATCGGATCTGTTATTCAATGGGAAAAAATTCAGAGCATTAACGATCGTGGATAACTACAGTCGTAAATGCCTAGCGATAAAAGTCGGCCAATCGATGAAGGGAACTGATGTTGTTAATACGCTGGAGAAAATACATCACAACAGAGGTATAATACCAAAGCGTATTCAAGTCGACAACGGTCCGGAGTTTATTTCCAAAGAATTGGATCGTTGGGCATGGGAGAATAAAGTAACATTAGACTTCTCCCGTCCCGGAAGGCCTACGGACAATCCTTTCATAGAATCTTTTAACGGAAGTTTTCGTGATGAATGCTTAAATACGAATTGGTTCTTATCTTTGCAGGATGCAGAGGATAAAATAGAGTCGTATATTAGAGAATATAACGAGTTCCGACCACATAGTTCTCTGCAAGACAGAACACCACAGGAGGTAGAAAACGAGTATATATTAAGAAATAAAATCATCGATTTCTCTAATAATGAGTGGTCCTAAAAAGGGGATGGGTTCACAACGAACAGAATAAAAGTTAAACCCTGTCGAATAATGGGGAGTAGTATAATAATTAGATGAAAGACGAGCAACATATAAAAGAATTATTAGAAAAGATCAGGGAACTTAATCCTGAAGCTTTCAATGACTTTGCATCCAAACATTCAATTTGTTTTCAACCAAAGAAAGAAAATTGGCTGTTTCCGATGTTGTTTGACTATTATGTAAACGTTGTTCAGGATAAGACAATCTCTGAACTGGTTAAAGAATTGGGATTAACACTGCACAGGAATTGTCAGGAAAAACCTCTATCTGAAGTCACACATATAGACAGGAGTCTATGCATTGACGATTCTTACGTAGAAGATTATGTTCGTAAAGTTCAAAGTTTTCAAAGCGAAAAACCTGTTTACAAGGATCTAAATTCTCCGTGGAAAACACGAGGAATAAATCTTTCATTATACGAGATACCTGAATTTTTATTAAACTCTGTCGTTTTTGAATTTAAGGACAAAGAACATCCATATATACTTGCTGATATTGCAGGTATGTACATTTATGCCCAAAAATTCGAAGAATCATTGGGATATCTATATAGAAGCATTAGATTGTTGGCGACTTTTCCAAATAGATTTTGGAATAGCGAGTACGGATTGGTAGGTGCTGTAAATACGTTTAGGCTACTTTTATTAATGTTTCCCAAGCAGAAAATTGAGATTTACAGGAAATTGTTTTCTTATGACTATATTTATCTTACAAAGTTGGCATGTAATGCTTCCGATGAAATCTTTCAGCAAAATGCATATGTAAACAGAGCCTCAATTGTTATATCTCCATTTGCGAGATACGTTATACCGCTTCATATAAATCCAGACCTTCTATACATATCAGATATGTATTATGCTCATTATTGCAATGAATTGGCCGAAACAGTGTCTTTTGCATCAGGCTGGAAATATAACATGAAATCTCTAACATACTATCAAAATGCATCTTTTTGGCCTAATGATACAGGTGGGTATGTTGATATAGAAGATAAGAATTATGGTCAAATTGTTTCGAAAAAACATGAATTGGCAAAAGAAATTGCATTTTCTTTTTATTCTGACATTTATTCCGGCAAGATCACTCTTCAAGATAAAGAAATAGAATTAATATTCAAAACCATTCTAAATGAATGCAAATACAATTACAAAGCATTAAGAAACAGAACGTTAAATTTTAAATCATATAAGTAATATGGATTTTTTTGAATTTCTTTTTGGTAAGAAAGAAGGCAAATCGAAAGAACAGTCTTCTTCTCAAGTGGGACAGCCACAGAATGTGACAAATCCCAAGCCTGCACAGGTAAAATTTTCATCTATTGATCCTGTAGAACAATTTGTTAAAGAAAGTGTTTCTGACCTTAAGAAACATGCATCTCTTGACACAAAAGGACTTGAAGCGGAAGCCATCTATTTAGCAGCATTTCTGTATATGAAGGACTCTTATCAGATTGATTTTGAGCTTGATTATATTTCTTCTAATCTGCTGAAACAAATACCATCAAAAAATTTTTCTGTATCTGATAAAGTCTTCAACTATATGATTAAGTATGGAGAAGGGCATTATGGTGCAGAAGAAAGGGATTATGGTGTAAATGGATATAAGATGAACATCCAAATGTGCTCTGATTATGGAAACTATATAAAGAACTATTTTATTCGTGCTCATAAAATTGAAGCTGGTCAAGATTATATTCATTTCAGTTCTCCAAGAAACTGCCTATGGAGAAACGGAGTTAAGACTACAGATAGTCCTACTCAAAGAGATGTATATTATAAATTCAACAACGGCAGCTTTGAATTTATGATTCCACCATATAATCCCCTTGTGACAGGTCAGGTTGTAAAAAAGACAGATAACACATTGCATTGTGAATCTAACGATGGCAAACGTACATTCGTCTTTCATTTCAATGGATCATTGAAGCCAGAGTGTCTTGACTTAATCGAAATGTTCCGAAATGATAAAGGTGATATGGTGTCGTACCATAAAACACTTGAGGAATAGAAATCTTTCTCACTTGAAGATCTAGTTTCTGGTGGTTCTTTTCACTTTAGATTTAAAAAGATGATGTGTTCCATTAGAAAGAAAGGTTCAAGTTGGAGGGGAACAATGATAGTCATTGAAGATCCCCTTGATGAATCGTTGACAGCTGACATTAAAGTCGATAATGGGAATGCAGTTATAAGCCTGCCTAAGACGCAGTTAATAAATGAGCGAGGAGGAATTTCGGTTGATAGTAGAATTGATGCTTTTGGAACATTTGAAAAAGAGGAGAGTTCTTATGCTCCAATTTGCTATCACATGAGTTCAGAAGCTGCAGATATTAGAATCTTTAAAAAAGGCAATAAAATCTTCTCGTTTGTTGAATTACCTATACTGTCAAATCATCCTCATTATCGTGGTTCTGACTTGTTATTTATTGAACTTGATTATTTGCAAGAGTAATTTATCTTATATAGTCGAGCCTTAAAAAGCCAGATTTTTCACACCACCTTCTGAGTACGTGCTGTAGTAAGTGCCATAGGCTTTCTCATAATGCTCATTTGGCACTGCAAGGAGCCATTTGAGCACCCTTCCGATAAGGTCCAAAAGAAGGTTCATCACCCTCTTGAAGTTGTATGCGGCGGCAGCGAGCATGACATTGATGGAGTCTCCGAAAAGACCCTTTTCCCAGCCGGCACGGATATACAGAAGCGGTAGTCGAAGACATAGAAAGCCGACATGCGCAGGAGCGCTTCAGCAGGCTTCTTTTCAAGTCCAGCAAACTCCTTGACGGCCACTCTCATGTTATCATAGACCATCATGGCCGGTACACCCCTGACATCCATGAAGAAGTTACGGTGTGCTTCCATAAAGGCCAATGTGTTCTGGTGTCGAAAGAGATAGGCATGGCGGCCGTTACTTGACTGGAAGGTAAATACGGCGATATAGAACTTTGTGAGGACATCGTCAATGTAAAGCTTAACTTCGCCCCAGTCAAACTCAACACCATAGCCCGGTTCGTATGCCTGTCTGATGAAAGCTTCGTCAGACCTGTCAATATTGGACTTCATGCGGATATAGTTGCACACTGTGGAGTAGCTTATCCTATATTCCTTCTCACGTAGCCACTCGTGTATATCACACTTTTTCTTCCGTTGCTTCTTCATTCCCGTAGCACATTGGACGCGATTCTGTTCAAGACACCGGTCTATCTCTTTTATCATCTCCTTGGATAATCTACGGAAGGTTCTTTTGGAAGAGTCGTATGCAGGCTGCAAAGTCAGTACTTCATCCAGGTTCTCTTCCGGATTACTGCTGCTCATTGCATCCTCATACTCCTTAATGATTTTGTTTACTGTTTTACGGTTGCAGTCGAGTTCTCGGGATATTGCCCGTCTCGACATCTTCTGCACCCGATACATGTGGATAATTGTTTGTCTATCGACCATCTTTAACATTGTTGTGTCTGCCTTAGTTCATTCTATGAATATAACGCAGCAGACGGGTTATTATTTATCGTTATCGATGGCCCCTTTTTCAACTGTTATTTACAAAAAAACCGATTATATGAAAAATTTTTAGATTTTGGCTGTAAATTCATTGTCCCTGATAATGATGTTATTACAGTAAGAGTTATGCTGTTGAACATGTTACAGAGTACAATCACTTGCTTAGCTATGATGCTGACTACTTATTTTATGCTCCAATGAAGAATGCGAAAGATGGCTTTTATATGACGGCAGATGGTGTCCCTTTGTTTTTCTATTTTCCTGCTATTTGTACTTTCGATAATCTTGAACAAATCATTTTGGAAGGGATTGATGTGTATAGTGATTATTTTGACCCCAAGGACGTAGAATGGAATTTCAAAATATATAAATGTGGATGGCTTTCAAGGAAATCTTGACCTTGCTTATGACGAAGTTAGGAAGAAATTAGCTGGCGGCATTGATGAATATCGGCGACGAAAGGCCGAACATTGGAAGAAATTAAAAGAAAAAGCTAATAAAGCATTATAAACTAAACATATTATTGTATCTTTGCACCGTAAAAGATACATTATGACGAAGTTTACCAAAGCCAACTGGATGACCAGAGGACTGCAAGAGAAATTGAATGTGGTGGGTGAGCAATTCCGTCTCGCCCGATTACGTCGAGACCTGACGATGGATCAGGTAGCCCAACGTGCACAATGCACCAGACTCACTCTCTCACGTTTGGAGAAGGGCGAGCCTACGGTGTCGCTCGGTGTGGTGATGCGAGTGCTTAATGCCCTGCAACTAGAAGATGATATTCTGCATCTGGCCAAGGATGATGAGCTGGGACACATGGTACAGGATTTGGGTATCAAAAATAAGAAAAGAGCTTCAAAAAGGTAGGATATGGAAAATTTGGAAGTCATAGCCAGTTTCGACTGGCTGGATAAGGAAGAAAAAGTTGGCACTCTTGGGCATGAATACCTAAGAGGCTCCGATGTATTCTCTTTTGAGTTTGATAAAAGCTGGCTTAAACATTATCCCAAGATAGACTTCGGACGAGATCTTCGCCCTTACACTGGGATACAATATAGCCAAGGAAAACATATCTTCGGCTGCTTCTCTGATGCACTTCCTGACAGATGGGGACGACGACTGATAGACCTCCGTGCCTCACAGGAGGCAGAAGGGGGATGTCCCTCTTTGGCCATACGAGGATAAGCCGAAGAAGGCTATACCTGCCAAAAAGAAAGTCAAACAAACCGACTGGCTTACCTTTGATACCGATTGCCAACGAGACATAATAAGCCAATTACTAAATGCTATTTTCGATGCCGATGAAGCAGCATACTATCTCGAAAAGATAGATAATGAGCAGCAGCGAAGTGTAGATACTTATTCGCAAGTAATCCAGGTGCTGTATGAAAAGCAGCGACAGCCAAAGTTTGCGCAGGGTACCAGACGGTATAAGCAAAAATGCCTAAGAGAATTTGTGTTTGCCATCAACCTCAAAGAATATGGCTGGTCGATAGAACCCTACCAACCATGATGAATGATAAGTAAGAAAGGAGCCGATGTCGTGAGACAAAGGCTCCCTTGGCTTTTCTGGCGGTGTTAGTCCGTAACCTCGTAGAAGTATTGCAGCTCCTTGCCGTGCAGGTTCTCCTGCGCCCACTCATCAGCCTTGCGCCAAAGTCGGTCGTACACTCGTGCGATGGCATCGTTCTTCTCGTACCACTGCCAAATCTTGTGGTTGAGCACCATCACCAATTCGGTGAGGTATATATGGTTGGTGTGCCACTCCTTGAAGGCTCGCTCATAGGTGTCTATGATAGCCTCGATGCCAAACCTGTCTGCGATAGAGAAATCCATCCAGAAGGTAGTCTTCGGCTGGTAGCCAATCATTGACATTGCTTCATCAACACTCGCTGTAATTCTAATTATTTCCATGCGCTTAAAAATTATGATGTGATACATTTCCCTTTAGTTACCCACTGTTTATCTGTGGGAGCTGACTGGGCTTGAATTTTTATGTGCATGATAACAGTGTGGTCGGAGTGGATGTGCAAGTGATTTTCAGGGATTTTAGGATGGAAAACCAATTTTTACAGCGGGAAAAATTGTGGAGGGTCTATCCCAAAATCCTTGAAAATAGCTTTAGCGGTGCTTTCGCAGGAATGGAGACCGCACTACCTTTGCACAAAAAAATCAAGACGGGCAGCTACCAGATAAGAGTAGGCAACACCTATGAAGTGCTGGGCATTGCAAAATGTAGCAGGGAAGAAATTAAGAGAAGTGAATTGTGACGAAAACACAAGCAATTATAGCTTGATTACTTGTGGATGAACTTACACTGGGGATAATTGGAACAGCCGTAGAAAGAACCGTACTTGCCATTACGCTTCACCAAAGTACCACCGCACCAAGGGCATTTGCCTTGCTCGATGGCACTCTCATAGTGATGCTTGTCATTATACACATAATCAAGATGCAGGTTTTCTGCTATGTCCCCAACAAACTTTCGGTCATTGATGAGTTGAACGATTTGTTCTACTTGTTCTGTCGATATGTGCTCGATTATATAGTCTTTAATGACAGAAGTAACATTCAATATGTGTGTCACATGAGCCTGATCTGATTCTACGAACAAACTTGCTTTGCTCGAAAAGGCAATTATTGAGATATAGGGTATGTTGCCAAATTGATAAAGTAGCTTCCGTAGGGCTTTGATATGAGTTTCGTTTTGCTTTACAGGATTGTAGAATTTGTATCTCTTTCCAAATATATTTTGTGTCCACTGCTTATAGTAATCCTTCCCGAAGATCCAGCCTTTATAGTTCTTTGTCTCTATCACAAAGATGCCGTATGGCGATACTACAACATGGTCAATCTGTGCCATGCTTTTACCATTCGAGATGATAACATTGTTCAGCACTACATACTCTTTAGGTAAGAGGTGCAGCAAGACGGCAACCTTCTCTTCTCCAATTTTTCCTTTGGAGAATTTTAGCCAAAACACTGCCAATAATATCAGTAGTCCAAGTAGAAGTGATGCAAAAGTCATAAAGTGCAACATTAGTCTTGGTTGCAAAGTTAACGAGAAAGTTGGTGATAGATCCTTGAAAAACCATCAAATCGAATGATTTTTTGCATTATTCAAGAGATAATTGCAAGATATTGGCAAATAATGACTATCTTTACAGCTGTTAAAACCTACTATATATGACAGAAATCAGAAAGTTGAATCGGATAAAGGTTGTCTTGGCAGAGAAAGACCTGACCAACAAATGGCTCGGTCAGCAGTTGGGCAAGTCTGAATATACTGTTTCGCGCTGGACAACCAACAAGCAGCAGCCGTCGGTGGAGCAGCTGTTCGACATTGCCAAACTCCTCAACGTTGAGGTGAAAGATTTGCTATTGACACAGGATAAAGTGGACTAAAAGTAAATGAAATGATGCGTGCTCCTAAACAGTTCAATAATATAACAGAAAGGGTTATCGACGATCTGAAAGGCTCTCTTACTCCAAGGAGCAAACTTTCTATTGCCGCTGCCAGCTTTTCTATTTATGCCTTTGAAGCGTTAAAAGAAGAGTTGGAGCAAATAGATGAATTGCGCTTTATCTTCACCTCACCAACTTTCAACAAGGAGAAGGTGAAAAAACAGAAGCGAGAATTTTTCATACCAAAACTCAACCGTGAGCGAAATCTCTATGGCTCCGAGTTTGAAATACGCCTTCGTAATCAGCTTTCTCAACGTGCTATTGCTCGCGAATGTGCCGACTGGATTCGACGTAAAGTTAAGTTTAAGACAAATGTATCAGAAGGTACTCTTAATAATTTCATGAATGTAAGTGAAGGGAATGATACCTACACTTACATGCCTTTCAATGAATTTACTACCACAGAACTTGGTTGTGAGCGAGGAAATAATCTTTGTCCCATGAGCATGGGATTTCCTTCAACAAAGGCAACAGACAACTTTCTTCGTGGATTCAATCAATTGTGGGATGATAGCGAGAAATTCACTGATGTGACAAACACAGTCTTGGAGAATATAGAGACCGTGTATAAGGAAAACTCGCCGGAGTTTATCTACTTTGTAGCAATTTACAATATCTTCAATGAATTTCTTGAAGATATAAATGAGGATGTACTCCCCAATGAAGGTACAGGCTTCCGCAATAGTCAGATATGGAGCATGCTTTACAATTTCCAAAAGGATGCTGCCCTTGCCATCATCAACAAGCTGGAAAAGTACAACGGTTGTATCTTGGCGGATAGCGTAGGTCTGGGAAAGACATTCTCCGCCTTGGCAGTCATCAAATACTACGAGTGCCGCAACCGCAATGTGCTGGTGCTCTGTCCAAAGAAGTTGAACGACAACTGGCAAACCTTCCGAAGCAACTATAAGAACAACCCTGTTGCAAAAGATCGTTTCAACTATGACGTTCTTTTCCATTCCGACCTTTCGCGCGATCGTGGTACCAGTAATGGTATGGATCTTACGCGAGTGAACTGGGAGAACTACGACTTAGTGGTGATTGACGAGAGCCACAATTTCCGTAACGGCGGTAAACTCGAAGACGATGAGGATGAAGGTTTTAAGGAAAATCGCTATGCTCGTCTGATGAATCGTGTCATCCGTAGCGGTGTTAAGACTAAGGTATTGATGCTGAGTGCCACACCTGTGAACAATCGCTTCAATGACTTGAAGAATCAACTCCAGCTGGCATACGAGGGTAATTCTGAGAACATCAATTCTGCTCTTGAAACTGACAAAGATATTGACCAGATATTTCGTGAGGCACAACAGGCTTACAGTAAATGGGCAAAACTTCCACCCGACAGACGTACTACCAAGGGACTTCTCGATATGCTCAATTACGGTTTCTTCAAGGTGCTTGATGCGGTAACGATAGCTCGCAGCCGTAAGCATATAGTGAAGTATTATGATACAAAGGATATTGGCAAGTTCCCAGAGCGACTGAAACCAATCTCACGTCGTCCTAAGCTTACCGATCTCGATAATGCCATTACCTTTACAGAGATCGCCGAACAGCTCAACTTGCTCAATCTGTCTATCTATACGCCGTCTCTTTACATCCATGCCAGCGCACGTGATAAATATGCCGTGGATTATGGCGGAGAAGGACTTACCATTGATGGTCGAGAGAAGGGCTTGCGCCAACTCATGGCCATCAACCTGCTAAAGCGACTGGAAAGCTCGGTCAATTCCTTCCGCCTCACATTGGAGCGTATTGAGGAGTTGATCCAGAAAGCCATAACAGCTATCAACAACTTTGAAAATGATGGGGCTGGAACAGTCGAGGTAGAAAAATATGATGACGACTACGACAATGAAGACAGCGAAAGCGATCCCTTCGTTGGACGAAAGTCGAAGATCAATCTCCGCGATATGGATTTCGTGTCATGGCGGCGTGATCTGAAAAGCGATTTAGAGAAGCTGTCGCTCCTACTGCTCATGCTGAAAGACATTACGCCCGAGCACGATGCCAAGTTGCAGCAGCTTATTGCCGACTTGAAGAATAAATTCACACATCCTTTCAATGTTAACAACAAGAAGGTGATTATCTTTACGGCTTTTGCCGACACAGCCAACTATCTGTACGAACAGTTGGCACAGCGCATCAAGACCGATTGCGGTCTAAATACGGCTATCGTTACAGGAAGCACGGAAGGCAAATGTACTATACAGGGGCTTCATGCCGACTTCAATACTGTTCTTACCTATTTCTCGCCAGTCAGCAAAGATAGGGCTGCCATCTTCCCCAAGGCGAAGGAAGAGATTGACGTGCTCATCGGTACCGACTGTATCTCGGAAGGTCAGAACCTGCAGGACTGCGATTACCTGATCAACTATGACATCCACTGGAACCCAGTACGCATCATTCAGCGTTTCGGACGAATAGACCGTATAGGCTCACGCAACGAAGCCATACAGTTGGTAAACTACTGGCCCGATATGGATCTCGACAAATACATCAAGCTTAAAGGCCGTGTCGAGTCACGAATGAAGGCAACAGTGCTTACTTCTACAGGCGACGATAATCCACTTTCTGAGACCGAGAAGGGCGACTTGGAATACCGTCGCAACCAGTTGAAGAAACTCCAAAAGGAAGTTGTCGATCTGGAGGATATGGACACAGGTATCAATATTATGGACTTAGGACTGAATGAGTTCCGCCTTGACTTGCTGTCGTATATGAAGGAACATCATGACATTGAGCATACACCCAACGGCATGAGTGCTGTGGTGGAGCATACTGACGATGTGAAGCCTGGGGTAATCTTCATCCTAAAGAACCGGAATAAGGACGTGAACATCGGTAAGGCCAACCAGATTCATCCTTTCTATATGGTTTATCTGGCTGATGATGGGCAGATGCTCTGTAACCATTTATCGCCTAAGAAATTGCTCGATAATATGCGTCATGTCTGTAAAGATCAACATGAGCCCATCAAACTCCTGTGTAAGCTATTCAACCGAGAGACAAAAGACGGCAAAGACATGCGCCATTACAGCGACTTGCTCCAGCAAGCCATCAACAGCATCGTCGAGGTGAAGGCGGAGAGCGACATCGACAGTCTCTTCTCTGCAGGCGAGACAACAGCCTTGCAGGGCGACATCAAGGGATTGGACGATTTTGAGTTAATAACATTCCTCGTCATCAAATAAATGGAGAATCTACTTAACTTTCCACCATCCACCATCGTTAATAAGGTGGTACCGAAGAATGCCTTTTATGGACGTAGTGCCCAGAAGACATGGCTGAAGGACTTGCTTACCCATGAGTTTGAAAGCATCACATGGCTGTATAAGCTGACGGCACAAACCATGAACGTGGCTGATGGCGATAAAGTCCATGAGATAGATGTGTTTCTCTGCCGGATGAAGGAAGATCGGTATAGTATCAATCCTTTCTGTGGAATGGACGAATTATTACCTCGCCACACCATGTTCATCATTGAGTATGGCGGACACACAGACCAGTTGATGCATTATAAAGAGAAAAACTTGGTGCGTGGTGAGGAAAAGTGGAAACTGGGAAATACGGAGCTGTTGAGGGAAGTCGACCTGTCCGAATTTCATCTTCAATTGACGGGTACATCTTTGGATAGCGTATATTATGGACTACTTGGCCAGGTGTCAGGCTTAAATACGCATAGCGAAACTGAATATGAACAAGCGGCTTCTAATCGAAAGATAAAATTGCAACTGCAGAATCAGTTGGCAACGCTGGAAAAGCGATGCAGAGCAGAGAAGCAACCGAGAAGAAAGTATGAATTGCACCAACAAATATTGAAAATTAAAGAACAACTATAATATGGAGCACTTAAAAATGCAAAGCCCTGACATCGTGAGTGAAAACATGGCTTACATTGCTGAACGCTGGCCAGAGTGCCTGACGGAGGAAAAGGACGAAAATGGAAAACTTCGCCCAGTGATAGATTTCGATAAACTTCGCCAGCTATTGTCTTCCGATGCTACTGGTGAAGGTCAGGAGCGTTATCAATTCACATGGCCCGACAAGCGTCATGCCATTCGTTTGGCTAACACGCCAACAACCGATACGCTGCGCCCTTGTCGAGAGGAAAGTGTAGATTTCGAAAACACGCAAAACCTATATATCGAAGGTGATAACTTGGATGTGCTTAAACTCCTGCGTGAGTCATATCTTGGCAAGGTGAAGATGATTTATATCGATCCGCCGTACAATACTGGGGGCGATTTTGTGTATAAGGACAATTTCATTAAGAAGAACTCTGACTATGCAGAGGTTTCGGGTGCATACGATGAGGAAGGCTATCAAGTTGTCGATGAGTTTGAGAAGAACACTGACAGCAACGGTCGTTTCCATACGGATTGGCTTAACATGATTTATCCACGTCTGAAAGTGGCAAGAGACTTGCTGACGGATGATGGTGTGATATTCATAAGTATAGACGACAACGAAGCAGAGAACCTTAAGAAATTATGCAATGAAGTTTTTGGCGAAAGAAATTTTATAGCACAATTTGAATGGAGAAAAAAGACAGGAGCTAATGATGCTAAAGACATTGCTGTGGTAACTGAGTATATTTTGCTTTTTTCAAAAAATCATTCTATTACTATAGAGAACCAAATCTGGCAAAGAGATAAAGAATCAATAAACGAAGAGAGGTATAAATTTGAGGATGAATTTATACAACAAAGAGGGAAATTCTATTATGATACTTTAGACAGAGGAGGGCTTCAATATTCAGATTCCATGAATTTTGGTATCGAAGCCCCTGATGGTGCTCTAATATATCCAAATGGACGAGATTCTTTTGAGAATGATGGTTGGATATGGAAGTGGAGTAAGGATAAAGTAAAATGGGGATTAGAAAATAAGTTCCTTGAATTTGTAAAGTCTAATAAAAGTAAGGGTTCTTCTTATACCATTAAATACAAAATTTATCAGAATGTCGACAATGAAGGAAAATTACGTGAAAAATCAGGGAGAGCTTTTATGAATTTAATTTTAGAACCAATAAATCAAATTGGTAATTCTGAAATGAAGTCATTGTTTAATGGTAAGACACCATTTTCGAATCCCAAACCAGTTGGCTTGATTAAATATCTTTTAAATACAACAAAGCATAAGGATGCTCTCATTCTGGATTTCTTTTCTGGGTCAGCCACTACTGCCCATGCGACAATGCAACAAAATGCTGATGATGGGGGCAAGCGCAAATACATCTGTGTACAACTTCCCGAGGAAACCCCAGAAGACAGTGAAGCTCGCAAGGCTGGTTATGCTACAATACCCGAAATTGCCAAGGAACGTATTCGTCGTGCTGGTAAGAAAATAAAGGAAGAACATCCAGACTGGAATGGTGATACCGGCTTCCGTGTATTGAAACTTGACAACTCAAACATGGAGAATGTATTCTATACTCCTGCGGAGACTACCGAGCAGACACTCTTCAATGATAACATTAAGCCGGACAGAACCGATGAAGACCTGCTTTTCCAGGTGATGATGGAACTCGGCATTGCACTTTCTGACAAGATTGAGAAAACTATGCTGGCTGGCAAAACCGTGTGGAATGTAGGTGAAGGTTACCTGATGGCTTGCTTCGAGCCAAACGTAAACGAAGAAACCATTACGGCTATCGCCAAACAGCAGCCTCAATATTTCGTGATGGCAGACCGCTCATTGGCAAACGATAACGTCGCTGATAACTTCGAGCAGATATTTAACGAGTATAGCGAATCAACTATTCGTAGAATAATTTAAAATCGAACAAGTATAGATGGAATACCTTGAAGGATCTATGTGGCGCAAGTGGGACTTGCACATTCATACGCCAGAAACAGCAAAGAATGATCAGTTTGGTGGCGATGCATGGGAAAGATATGTGGATCAGCTTGAGCAGAATAGTGATTTTTCTGTTCTCGGCATAACTGACTACTTTTCTATAGAAAATTATCTACATTTGTTAGCTATACAAAAGACAGGAAGACTTATTGATAAAACATTAATTCCTAATGTAGAGCTGAGAATTTTACCTGTAACCCAAAAAGACACTCCAATAAACATTCATGTGCTGTTCAATCCGCAACTGCAAGAGGATGTTATTGAAAGAGAATTTTTTCAATGTCTCAGGTTTAAGTATAAAGGAAGTGAGTATTCATGTCTCCCCAAGGACTTGATAGCATTAGGGAGAGCCTACAGAGAAGATAGTTCTTTGGATGAAAACGTTGCAAAGAAAGATGGTATTGGCCAGTTTAATGTTAGTTATGACGAACTTCACGACATTTTAAAAAAGGATTGCTTAAAGCATGACATAGTTGTAGCAGTCTCTAATAGTAGCAAAGATGGAAATAGTGGAATACAGCACTCCTCACTTGCAGCAACAAGACAGGAAATATACAGGATGTCTGATGTCATTTTCTCAGGAAATGAGAGTGATATAAGATATTTCTTAGGTGAAGCCAAAGATAACGAAGCTACCATAATAAAGAATTACGGGAGCCTAAAACCATGTATTACTGGTAGTGATGCACATTCGTTTGATAAAATAAACGTGTTCTCCAATAATGCCTTTACATGGATTAAAGCAGATCCAACTTTCGAGGGGCTAAAGCAAGTCCTGTACGAGCCAAAAGAAAGAGTTAGAATACAGAAGGAAAACCCAATGTATCAATATGATAAATTTCCGTTTGTCCAAATTAAAATTCCGCAGGAAACACAAGTTTTTACTGACGATAATGATATAAAATTTGCTGCTGGAAATTTAAAACTAAATCCTAATTTGGTTTCAATCATAGGCGGAAGAGGAACTGGAAAAAGTCAACTGATTAATTATTTAGCAGCTTCTTTTAATGAAGACATTCAAAGTGGCAAGTACAATTTAAGTTCTTCTATCGAGATAAGTCATGCAGCTTCGTTGTCAGAAGCTGCACGTTTCTTCAAAGTTTCAGAAAAGCCTAATGCGTCTTTTATGTATATTGCACAAAGCCAAATCAAAGATTTGGTCTGTGACAAGGAAAAATTTTCGAAGAATATACTCGAAACAATTGGAATAGTCGATGATTTCAAAATTACAAGTGAATATGCAGATAAAGCAAAAGTCATTGTAGATGAATACCGCAGGGTCTCCCAAATACTAAATTCTAATGGAATTACTGCGCAAAACAAAGAAAATCAAATTCAGCGTGATATAAAACGTTATCAAGACCTTATTACGAATATTACTTCTGAACGTAACAAAATTAAGTTAGAAAAATATAAAAAAGAAGTTGAGAAACTGCATACAATCAATAATTGGATTGATAATGTTTCTAATTTTGTCGATAAAAATGATACATTTGTTCAAGAAACAAATGCAACTCTTTCTGCATGGAATTCTGCATTAAATATGAACATTCCATTAGTAGATATAAATGCAACACAACAATATCTAAAAAATATTCTTCTTTCTAAATTAGAAAGATCAAAGAAGAGTGTTACAGGAAAAATCGAAGACACCAAAAATGCTTTCCATGAATATAAAGGCGATTTATCTACTTTATTATCAAATGTGTCCACATTCCAATCTAAAGTTTCAGAACTAAATAAAGAGATTGAAAAATTAAAAGAGGTTGAAGAAAAATACAAGAAGATTTCAACTGTTTCGTTCAAGGAATTAGGAGGTCACATTGTGCATGATATAGAAATTTATACACAGCTGATAGAAAAGAAATGGAAAGAATTCAAGGGAGAAACTGACAGTATATCGGATGAAAAGAAGCAGATCTTAAATACCATTCTTCAACAAGGTTTGGAAGTACGTGCCGACATTTCCTTTGATGAAGAAAAGATGTATAATAGTTTATTATCTCATCTTGATGGGCGTAGTTTTTCAGAAGATAAACTTCGGAATATAATAAAGATACAATCTATTGAAGATTTTATACGTTTCATTAAGCAAGATTCCATTAAAGATGCCTTTTCTGACGATATACGAGAAGATTTAAGGATAGAAATTCTTAATTTATTCTACCTTCATTATACAGATTTTATACATGTTGGAGTAAAAGTAACATTAGATGAGAAACCCCTTGCAAAGCTTTCCTTTGGACAACAAGGAACAGTGTATTTGAGGCTGCAATTAGCAGCAAATCTTTATAGTGAAACTATAATATATGATCAGCCAGAGGACGATTTGGATAATGATTTTATTTCAAATGAACTAATTCCTATCTTTAAGATAATAAAGAAATTTAGACAGGTAATTATAGTCTCCCACAATGCAAATTTAGTCGTTAATGCAGATTCTGAACAAATAATCATTGCCGATAATAAAGAGGGTGTTTTAAGCTATACATCTGGTTCTTTGGAAAACCCAGAGATAAATAAAGAAGTATGCAGAATACTTGAAGGTGGTGAGAAGGCGTTTGAAGATAGAGAGAAAAAGTACTCTCTACAGGACAGAAAATAATATTTGAGATATGGGAATTCAATCAAAAGGTAACTCAAACAAAGTAAAATCTTTGAATAATTTTACTTTGTTATATGACGACATCTGTTCTATTATAGAGGATGCTCGCGAACAGGCATACCGTGCAGTCAACGTTTCTCTCACTCTTCGTAATTGGATGTTAGGAGAACGTATCGCACGTGAAAAACTCGATGGAGAAGATAGAGCTGAATATGGAAAACAAGTGATAGACAGCCTCGCCAAAGAACTGACAAATAAATATGGTAAAGGGTTTGGCAGAGCTTTACTTTATGAGTATATAAAATTCTATCGTTCTTTCCCAGAGATTGTCTACGCAGTGAGTGGACAATTGGAAAAGGTTGGCGCAGCGAGTCAACAATCGGAGAATGTCCACGCAGTGAGTGGACAATCTGAAATTTTGAACGCAGTGAGTACAAAGTCTAAATTGTCATTATCCCTTAGTGGAAAGATTCTACCTTGGACACACTATCGAGAACTGATAAGGGTAGATGATCCTGTAGCACGTAAATGGTATGAACAAGAGGCTTTGAAAGAGGTTTGGGGCACACGCACTTTGCCTCGCAATATTACAACCGTTTGCTCCAGTCGGCTCACAAGGAAAAGGTCATTGACGAAATGCACAAGCTCACGGCATCTATGCAACAAGATAAGTTGGAGTTTATCAAGAATCCTGTTGTGGCAGAGTTTCTTGGTTTACAGTCAAATGCGGACTTCACAGAATCAGAATTGGAAGGCAGTATCATCAACCATTTACAGAAATTTATAATGGAAATGGGCAAAGGCTTTGCCTTTGTGGGAAGACAGCAGCACATACGCACAGATATGGGAGACTTCTACATTGACCTTGTGTTCTACAACTACATTTTGAAGTGTTTCTTCCTCATCGATCTCAAAACGACGCAGATTACGCATCAGGATGTGGGGCAGATGGATATGTATATCCGTATGTATGATTCTCTGAAACGCACAGAAGGAGACAATCCCACCATTGGATTACTGCTCTGCTCAGATACCAGCGACGATATGGCAAGATATAGTGTGCTGCATGGTAGCGACCAGATATTTCAAGCGAAGTATCTTACCTACCTTCCTTCAAAAGAGGAATTGGCACGTGAGATTGAGATACAGAAAGAGATATTCCGTCAGCAACAGACAAATAAAGATTAAGGCATGAAGTTCAAATTTAAGATACAACAATACCAAACTGATGCCGTGGAACAGACGGTGGACGTGTTCGGTGGTCAGCCTTCAAAGGCTGAAACGAAATATCGACGTGACCTGGGCAAGCGGGATGGAAAAATCACATACGAGGAAGAATATGTTGGCTTCCGCAACAATGAAGTTGAGCTGGATAGACACCAACTATTGGACAACATCCACCGCATACAAGGATTGAGCAATATTCCGCAAAGCCAGACGTTGGTGGCTACCAATGGGCTTGGAGCTTGCTCACTCGACATAGAGATGGAAACAGGTACAGGTAAGACCTATGTTTACATCAAGACCATGTTTGAGTTGAACAAACGCTATGGTTGGACCAAGTTTATCGTGGTGGTACCGAGCATTGCAATTCGTGAGGGCGTGGCAAAGAGTTTTGCCATGCTCGAAGACCACTTCATGGAACTATATAAGAAGAAGGCTAGCTACTTTATCTACGACAGTAGCAATCTGCAGAAGATTGACAGCTTTAGCAGCGATGCCAACATCAACGTGATGATTATCAACACCCAAGCTTTTAACACGTCTTTGAAGGAAGGTGCGAAAAACAAGGAGGCTCGAATCATCTATAGTCTCAGAGACGATTTCAACACTCGAAAGCCTATTGATGTGATAGCTGCCAACCGCCCCATCATTATCATGGATGAACCACAGAAGATGGAAGGTAAAGCAACACAAAACTCCCTGCGCAACTTCCATCCGCTCTTTGTACTCAACTATTCGGCTACACACAAGACCTCGCATAATTGTATCTATGCACTCGATGCCTTAGACGCTTATCGCCAGAAGTTGGTGAAGAAGATTCAGGTGAAAGGCATTACGCTGCAAAATTTGCAGGGAACTTCCTGTTATATTTACTTCGACAGCATCGTTCTCTCTAAGAACCATGCCCCACAGGTGAAGCTCGAAATCGACGTTAATGATAAGTCTGGAATACATCGGCGTACATTGCTGTTTGACCAGTACGACAAGCTGTATGAAGAATCAAAGGGACTGGAAGAATATCGCAACTTTGTGATTACAGACATTATCCCAGAGCAAAATGCGGTGGTATTCCAAAATGGTGACCGCCTGAGAAAAGGTGATGTGATGGGCGATGTGAGCGAAGAAACACTCCAGAGAGTGCAGATTCGTGAAACAATCAAGTCGCATTTTGCCAAAGAGGAAATGCTTTTCCGGCAAGGCATTAAGACACTGACACTCTTCTTTATTGACGAAGTAGGCAACTATAAGACCTACGACGAAGAGGGCAATGAAGTTCCACAAAGGCTATGGAAGGTGTTTGAAGAGGAATACACCAACTTTTTGAATGAAAATTTGTCCCTCTTTGATGACGATTACCAGAAATATCTGCGTAGATTCACGGCACGGCAGGTACACAATGGCTATTTTTCTGTAGATAAGAAAGGGCATAGTGTAAACTCTGCTCTGAAACGAGGTGAAGACTATTCAAGCGATATATCCGCCTACGACTTGATTTTGAAGAACAAGGAAAGGCTGCTGTCATTCGATGAACCTACAAGGTTTATCTTCTCTCACTCGGCATTGAGTGAAGGGTGGGATAACCCTAACGTGTTCCAAATCTGTACGCTCCGGCATACACAAAGTGGTATTCGCAAGCGGCAGGAGGTGGGACGTGGTCTGCGTATCTGTGTGGATCAGCAAGGTAATCGTATGGACTATGAACGGTTGGGCGATGCCGTGCACGAAATCAACAAGCTCACAGTCATAGCCAACGAAAACTATGAGCAGTTTGTAGATGCACTCCAAAAAGAGACGAAGGAGGCTCTGCGCGAACGTCCCACAAAGGCGAAGGCTGAATACTTCGAGCAGTTTACTGTTATGGTGGATGGCGAGAAACACAAAATCACAGAGCAAGAAGCTGCCAGCATTGTGGCCTATTTGTTTGACAACGACTATGTAGATGAGCAAGGCAACATAACACAAGAATATCATAAAGCGTTAGCCGACGGAACTCTGGAGCCTGTGGGTAAGAAGCTCCGCCCAATGGAAGCTGATATTCACAAGCTTATTCAAGGCATATTTGATCCTTCTGCTCTTGAAGGTATGGTTGAGAATGGCAATGAGTCGGCAGAGGTAGAAAATACACAGTTGAACGACAATGCAAGCAAAGCCGAGTTTAAGGCTCTTTGGAAAGAAATCAACCATCGCTATGTTTATACCGTTCACTATGACAGTGAGGAACTGATAGTCAATGCTATTAAGGCTATCGACAAAGAGTTGATGGTTACTCAGCTCCGCTATATCGTTACCACTGGTGAGCAGAGCGACGAAGAGCTGGATTTTAATGGAGTAAGAGAGTCGCAGCGAAATACGCTTTCTGATGTCAGCACCTCTACTGTGGAGTATGATCTGGTAGGCGAGATAGCCCGTGGAGCTACACTCACACGGCGTACTGTTGTGCGTATCTTGAAGGGTATTCAGCCGGTAAAGCAGAAGATGTTCCGTAATAACCCGGAAGAATTTATCCGCAATGTTGTTCGCATTATCAAGGAGCAAAAGGCTACGATGATTATTGAGGATATTTCCTACAGCCGAACAGAGAACACCTTCGATTCGAACATTTTCACAAAGGATAAACACAAGGGTATGATCGACAAGGCCTATAATGCCCAAAAGTGTATTCTCGACTATGTTTTCTGCGATTCTGACGGTGAGCGTAAATTTGCCCAGCATCTGGACGAAGCAAAAGAAGTGTGTGTGTATGCAAGGCTCCCTCGCGATTTTCGCATTCCAACCCCAGTGGGACATTATGCACCGGACTGGGCCATAGCCTTCTATGATGGCATGGGGGTAAAGCATATCTATTTCATTGCCGAAACTAAAGGTGCAATGGGTTCTATGAACTTATCGAAAATAGAGAACACCAAAATAGACTGTGCCAGAAAGCTATATAACATTATTAAAGTTTCTGATGCTCGATATGAGCAGGTAATTGACTATGATACTCTTCTTAATGTTATTAATGATATTGACTAAAGCAATTAGATAAGGATGAAAGATAAAAAGTTGAATGATATTCTAACTTCTTTACGGAGGACATCAGATACAATGGAGATAACTTATAAGCTATCTTCGATGAAGGAAGACTTCAATAACATTACAAAGCCTGCTATATTGGAATATGCACCAGTTAAAATCATAGCTTGTTTTGAAGAGTACTTTCGTCAACTATATAAGGCAATAATAGATGAGCCCAAATTCAGGAAAAATCTAAAAAACATAAAGGGGCTGCAAGAAAGCAAAATGGATTTAGATGTGATTGATGTCTTGCAAAATGGGGTATTAACGTTAGGAGACTATTTTTCTTATTATTTCCCATGTAGCAGCATTGAAAATATTAATGCTAATTTTTCCAATTTGTTAGGGATTCCATTCTTTAAGGCACTAAAAGAAAACTTTGTCGAAGATGACAAAAGCAAAAACAAGAATCGTGCAGAATCTATTATTGCATCTATCGACGAAATCTTTAAAATACGTCACACGCTATGTCATGAAGCCTCTATAACGAAATGTTTAACTTTAGAGAATGTTAATGAAATGATTGACAATGCCAATAGTTTCGTTGAACATATTAGCAGAGTTGTCTATGATACGCTTTATCCAGATGCACCTGAAACTCAAGCAGAAATGAACGAAGTGTCAAATCGGTCTTTTATGCAAGCTGAAACTGAGCTAAGTCTTTTAATCAAAAAAATTAAGGAACAAACAAAAGACACTGACTTCCCAGAAAATTTCGAATACTTAGAAAGTTGGGAAGCATATAGAGATAGCCGTGCCAAGGATGAAGCTTCGTCATTTGAGGGAGGAACTATTTACCCTCTCATATATTCAGGTAGTTTAGAAAAAACGACACGTCTGCTTATCACCGAATTAAAAAAAAAGTATAGGATAATGTAATTAGATGACTCATTAGATAAGCAAGGAGGATCACTAACGAGATATAGCATAATAGAATAACTAACATAATACCAGTCATTGTGCAATTTCTGTAACAATGACTGGCATTTTTAAGTCTATTCTTCTGGCAGGGCATCAAGTATGCTTTCAATATCACCAAACTGGAGGTCGCCCCAGCCAATCTCGTAATACTCGCTGTCCTCGTTGGGCATGACCAATATGCCACTATGATGGGTGATGGGGTACTTCACTGCCATGACCTTTGCATCAACATGTCCTTCGCCATCATCAAGCTCGGCTACAACGTATGGGAAATCTGCAAAGTAAGCAACCGATAAAGTGCACTTGTTTGTGAAGTTTGTCGGACTTTGCAAAGTTTGGCAAAGTTTGTTGTACTATGGCAAAGTTTAGTGTACTATGGGCAAAGTTTGTTGGCTTTGCTTCCAGTTT
>JALCMW010000009.1 GCA_022648685.1 Bacteroidales bacterium | reverse complement strand
TCCGCCATTAAAGATTGGATCGATTATTACAACAACGACAGAATATTGCTTAAACTTGGTGGTTTTTCACCTCTTCAAGCTCGTATTAATTATTATTAACTTCGTCCAACTTTTGGGGGTCACTCCATGGTGGAGTGTGTAGTTTCCTGATTCAGGTTGACTATTTGAATGCCTTATTCCTGAAAAAAGTTGACCGGAAGGTATTTTCGGGAAGGATGAGCTAATTGCCTCTTGTCTTTAACTTCTTCATTTCATATCCCGGGTTCCGTCTGTTCAATGGCTTTTACCGGAACCTCCATTCCTATGCTCATGTGCGGTCTCTTGGTATTATAAAAGTTAATGGCGGCGGATACGGCATCGATTACTTCCCGGATATTCCTGAAGACTTTGCCTTTTAGCAGTTCATTATCATAAAGGTGGATCCCAGTTCATTGTGTTATTGATCCGCTCTGTCTGGGCATTGTCCTTGGGATCACCTCTGTCCGTTCAGAATTTTATCTTTTTGAATGCCGCGGGAAGCTGGGTGGAGAAATTCATGGTTTCTCCCGTATAAGGGTTTTGCAAAACAAGAGTCCGGGCGTGCAGAGCCATCCTGCCAATGGGATTGGTTTTCGCCCCGTATTTTTTGTCGCCGGCTATCGGATGTCCGATGTAGCTTGCATGCGCCCTTATCTGGTTTTTACGTCCTGTCTCCAGTTCAAACTCGATCATGGAATAACTGCCGTTTTGCTTAACGGTTTCGTATCTGGTGATGGCTATCTGTCCTCCGTTGTCTTTCGGATTTGACCAGACTTTCAGTGATACCGGATCTTCTTTAAGCCAGCTGACAATTCTTCCTTTCTCAGGTGAAGGTACGCCTTCGGCAATAGCCGTATATTTTCTTTCATACACCAGCGATTTCCATTTGCTTTGTAGGAGTTCTTTGGTTTTCTCGTCTTTTGCGAATACGAGAAGGCCTGATGTATCCCTGTCCAGACGGTGTACTATCCAGATCCTGACAGTATCATGGTTGACTATCTTCAGATTTTTCCTTTCAGATTTCGCTTTTGTCTTGACGTAGTCCGTGAGTATGGAATAAACAGTGACTTCTTTCTTCTGTACTCTCAAACTGGCTTTTTCCCCCTTGTTTTTCATAGGGCCGGCCGCTTTACCTTTTACTCCTGTCCTTGATGCAATTGTGGAAAGCCCCGCTTCTTTGTTTACTATGATAAGATGTTCATCTTCATAGATTATCTCTATTCCAAGTTCCCTGGCTTCTTCCTTGATCTCCTCCCTGATCTCTTTGTCCATTGATATTCCTTTCGGAAGAATGACGAGTTCGTCACCTTTTTTCAGGGGAGCGTCGAATGCTGTGGTAACCTGATTTTTTAGCATTACCTGGCCATTGCCCAGTTTGGCTTTTATCCCTTTTTTGCTCTGCTGCGGAAATATTTCATATAGATATTCAAGCAGGAACGAATCATGTCCTGCAGTGAATTTTTGTCCTTTAGTTTCTGACATATGTTTAAAGAAAATTTTACTAAAATATGAAATAAATTTGTTAGATTTGAATTTCAGTGCATATTTATGAAGTGGTTATTGGTGAAGAAATGTTCCTATGAAAATGAAATCGACGGTATGTCAGGAGGTTAGCCCGAAATATAGTCTTGCAAAAGATTTTATTTCTCATATTCCGGAATTGTTCAGCATAGAAGGGCAAGGCGAGGTGCTTGATATGCGGAGAAATAAAATAAAGGTATTCAATACACAATGGGGGGAATGGGTGGTCAAGTCTTATAAGGTCCCCATGTTGTTCCAACGTGTCATATACACTTATTTCCGTAAGACAAAAGCAAGCAGGGCTTTCGCTTATGCTGGCAGATTGAGAAAAATGGGGCTTGATTCCCCGGAGCCAGTAGCCTATATTGAGATAAAGAACGGTTGTCTTTATGAAGAAGGTTATTTCATTTATAACAAATGCAATGATCCTTTCGTATATCCCCAGTTGGTGGATATTCCCAATTATGATAAATCGCTTGCAGATGCCGTCGCCGGTTTTTTGGCCGAGATCCATTCCAAGGGAGTAAAGCATGGTGACTTGAATCTTACGAATATCTTGTATCGTCGCGAGGGCGACCATTATCATTTTACCATTATAGACATAAACAGATGCAAATTTAAAAGGCATCTTACAAAGGAAGACTGCTATAATGATCTCCGCAGGGTAACCCACCGGCGGGATCTGTATGACCATATAATCGCAAAATACGCCAGTCTGCGAGGCTGGGGACCTGACAAGGCCGTGGCGAGGGCGGAAAAAGCGCTTGACCGCTTCGAAGCCAAGGAATCCATCAAGGGTGCATGGAAAGATATGAAAGCGAAGAATGATTCATAACTGTTTAATATCCATTTCATTCATATTCCATCCCATTATAGCTCTATTATGGAATTGCGGAGTGATGCGGGAATCATTGTCTTGAATTTTTTCCACGTTCCTTTGGGTATTCGTATTTCTTCGAGTTCGTCGCATCCGTAGAATGCTCCCTTGCCTATTCTTTCCAGCTTTTTGTCCAGTCTTGCATGTTTTAATGAAAAACAGTATTCGAATGCGTGTGCACCTATGCTGACAAGTGATGCGGGGCATGAGATGCCTTTAAGTCCCCAGCAATCCTTGAAAGCCCTGTCCCCGATGCTTATCAACGATACCGGCAGTTTTATGCTCCCCAGCCAGCCGCATTCCCGGAATGTGTCATTTCCGATATGTTCCACGGATCGGGGGAGATATATCTTGTCCAGGAACGAGGCCCTGTCTTCTTCCTGGATTTCTTGTCCGTAGGGAGTCTCGGGAGCCATATAGTCTTTGAAAGAGAATACATCGTCGCAGATGATCCTGGTTCCTTCCCTTACCTTGACTTCATCCGGAAAATTTTCCGCATCCAGAAGTTTTGTTCCGTCCGGACTGTAATTGCAGCAATAATCGGCGTCCCATTCGTCGTTCTCCAGCTCTTCTTTCAGAGCTTTAGTAAGTGTTTCATATCCAATGGCATTTTCAAGCATCATCTGCGAATTTTTGATCATGGGGCAAAATTACATATTTTTTGAGTATATTGGCAATCGAATGCGATATTGAGGATATGGGGTTTGAAACTGTTGTAATGAATTTTTCCGATGTCTATCGGGATTTTGCACGTAAGACTGAATGCCATTATATTGACTGTTCAGGTATTTCCGGGACGGAGTGTCTTTGTGACGGCGATGCCCAAATCGAAATCTCCGGACTCATATCCAATTTGAGACCTTCGGGTAAAATCGGCGAAGTGCCCGGTTTGCATTGGCTGGACAGCGGCGATTATCATTATTTGAGCAAATTGTGGACTGACGCAATAGCGGTGCCTTTTACGTTGCTTTTGCTGGACCATCATACGGATATGCAGCAGACTTCTTATCCAGGATTGCTTAGCTGCGGCGGATGGGTGAAAACAGTCATGGAGACAAACGCCAATCTTGCCGGTGTGATAATAGTCGGAGCCGGATGTGATTCTGTAAAGGGAATAGATCTTTCAGATGAGAGGGTATCCGTGTTCGATGAAGAGTCCGTTTCCGGACTGTCCGATAAAGAACTTGAACGGATTTTTTCTTCCGTTAAACTAAACGGGGCTTTGTATATATCGCTTGACAAGGATGTGATGCGGCTTTCCGATGCAGTTACGAATTGGGATTGCGGTTCCATGAGTCTTGCCCAGGTAGAGTCGGTAATAAATTCCGTATCATTGGACAAAAGGGTTCTGGGAGCGGATGTCTGCGGGGAACTTTCCGAAAGCAAAGGTGCGGCGATCGGCGATCTTGCAGTTAACTTACGTACTGATGAACTTCTGCAACGGTTTTTTTCCGGAGTCTTTCGGAATTCCTGTACCGGGGATATTTTGTGATTATCAAATCAAATTAGTTATATGAGTAATTTTTTCAAAACTGTTATTTTGTGCTTTTCCGTCGTTATGGCCGTATCGTCATGCGGCAATTCCGGGAAATCTTCCGCCGAAGGCAATGCGGAGATCAAACCAACTTATACTGTGAACGGTGTGAGTTTCAATATGAAAGAAGTGCCGGGCACATCATTTGCCATGGGTTATACTCTCACTTACGGTAAAGTTGTTAATGCGGCTGTGCATCAGGTGATCATGGATGGCTATGCCATAGGCGAAGAACCGGTTACACGGGCGTTATGGAAAGCAGTAATGGGGAAGGATCCGGGCGACGTCAAGGGTGAGGGCCTTCCGGTGACATCGGTGACAAGGAAGGATTGTCTTAAGTTTCTGAAAAAACTCAGCCATATGACCGGAGTATCTTTCCGCCTTCCTACGGAAGCCGAGTGGGAATATGCAGTCAGAAAATCATATGCTTCCGGTGCCGGAAAAGTTTTTGAACATTGTGCCGACTATTATGAGGCGGGATATTCCGTGGATCTGGATAAAAATCCTTCGGGACCTGTAAAAGGCGATGAATATGTAGTAAGGATTCCGAGGGAACGTGACGGTATCGCTTCTTATGCAAAATCCGATAAAATGGGATTCAGGATAGCTGCAAGTACCGGAAAGCCATTCGAAGAAAGATTATATGATGTTTTGAGCGGTGAAGACGGAACACGAGAGAAAAGTTTCGGGAAGACCGAATCTTTCACCGTAAAGGGGGAATCATTTAAAATGATAGCCGTCAAAGGCGGAACTTTCAAGATGGGTGCTACGGTGGAACAGAGCGATTACGCAGATGCCGATGAAAAACCAGTAAGGGAAATTGCCGTTTCCGATTTCGGCATAGGACAAACAGAGGTTACCGCCGGTCTTTGGAAAGCCGTGATGGGATATCTTCCGAGAGGAAACGATGATCTACGTAAACCGGTAGTCAATGTTTCATGGTATGATGCCCAGATGTTCGTGGCTTCACTCGATTCTTTGACAGGTAGAATTTTCCGTCTTCCTTCGGAAGCCGAATGGGAGTATGCTTCAAGAGGCGGCGCCAAGTCGCACGGGTACAAATTCAGCGGTTCGGATATGATAGGCAGTGTGGCAGTCTATGACAGCAGACCTGTTGCGGAAGTCAAAAGCAAGGCTCCCAATGAATTGGGACTTTACGATATGAGCGGCAACGCTTGGGAATGGTGCCTGGACAAATACCGTCCGTATGGAAAACCTTCCGAAGGCGAAACGGCCGGAAACGGAGAAAGAGTGAACAGGGGCGGCAGTGCGAAAAGCGATTGGAGGGCGTGCCGTGTGTCCAACAGGTCGCATTTGCCTGCAGGTTCCGTGAAGACTTCTTTCGGTTTCCGTCTTGCCATATAATCAATAGTTCAAAGTATTGTTGATATTATTTTCAATCTTTTTGACCCGAAAAAGATAAAATTGCTAAATTTGGGGTCAAAATCTGAAGAATATGTTACTTGTGTCGTTGCCGCATTCCGAAGGATCTTCCGATATTTACGGTGAACAGGGAAGGCGTCTTGTTTTCTATCTTGCGATGGAGGAGTACGTTGCGGGACATTTGAATGACTTGTTTTCGAACAGTTCTTTTTCCGGTATGGAAAAAGAATTGTTTTTCATTTGGCAAGTTCCGCCCACTGTGATTTTCGGAAGAAACCAGGTAATGGAAGCGGAAGTCAACATCCCTTATTGCAGGGAGCATGGCGTAAATCTTTTCAGAAGAAAAAGCGGAGGCGGCTGCGTTTATTCGGACTGGGGGAATATTATGGTTTCTTGTATCTCCGAAAGGACGGATGTTGCTTTCACTTTCGACAGATTTTTGCAGAAACTGGCTTTGGCTCTCCGTCAGCTGGGTCTTAACGCTTCCGCTTCCGGAAGGAATGACGTTGTAATAGACGGCAGGAAAGTTTCCGGAAATGCTTTTTATCTTATGCCCAAAAGCAGCATAGTTCACGGTACCCTTCTCTATGATTCCGATTTCGATGCTTTGGAAAGGGCGATAACCCCTTCACAGGCAAAGATAACAAGCAAGGGTGTCGCTTCGGTTCGTCAGCATGTCGTAAACGTAAAAGATTATCTGGAAACATCCGATGATGCCTCCGTAAGAAAGCTTTCCGATATCAATCTCTTCAAAAAATATCTGACGGATTTTTTCTGCAAGGGTGAAATCGTACTTTCCGATAAACAGGTAGCTGAAATAGAGTCGATAGAAAAGACATATCTGGAGCCGTCTTTCCTTAAAGGCAGGAATACTTCATACAACCTTGAATTCCACGGAAAGATCGAGGGGGCAGGGGAATTGTCGGTAGGAATGGATATCGAATGCGGAAAAATAACCAAGGTGCATTTGAGCGGGGATTATTTCCTTACGGCTTCTTCCCGGGCGAATGCAGCTGTGGATATGGATACTTTGCTTACGGATAGGCTACGGGGATGTTCCGACGATGAGGATTCCGTGAGAAGTACCCTGAAGGGCTTCGGAATGGAAAATTATATTATGAATATGACGGATGAGAAATTCATCGGTCTGATATTTAACCGGTAATAGTTTATGGAAAACGAATTTATGAAGACTTGTCTGTATGACAGTCATTTGGCGTTGGGTGCCAAGATGAGCCCTTTCGCCGGTTTTATGATGCCTATACAATATTCTTCCATCAGGGATGAACATCTCGCAGTTCGTAATCATGTCGGGATGTTTGATGTTTCACATATGGGGGAGATCCTTATTTCGGGATCCGACGCCGAGGCATTTACCGATCATATTTTCACAAATGAGGTGAAAGGGGCGGGTGCCGGAAAGATTCTTTACGGAATGATGCTTTATCCGGACGGCGGTGTAGTCGATGATCTGCTTGTGTATTGCGGTTTTGTTCCGGATGTTTTTCTTCTTGTGGTCAATGCCGCCAATATCGGCAAAGATTATGAATGGATAAAGAAGCAAGCCGGTTCTTATAATGTAATTATAGACAACCAATCCGATAAATGGGGACAGATAGCCGTACAGGGACCCGATTCCGAAAAGATTGTAACGGAGGTCCTTGGTTTAGACAGGGCCGTTTCGACTGTTTTCTATACGTATTTCGAGACGGAATGCGATGGCACTGGTATTATTGTAAGCCGTACCGGATATACTGGTGAGGACGGTTTTGAAATATATGCTTCCGTTGAAAAGACAGTGAGCATATGGAATGAACTGCTCAAGGCGGGTGTGACTCCATGCGGCCTGGGGTGCCGGGATACATTGCGTTTTGAAGCAGGTCTGCCTTTGTACGGGGATGAATTGAGTGCTCAGATTTCGCCTGTAATGGCCGGTCTTGGCATGTTTTGCAAACTGGACAAAGAAGAATTTATCGGAAAAGATGCTTTGAAGGAACAGAAAGCTTCCGGAGTCTCAAAAAAACTTGTAGGCATAGAGCTGGAAGACAAAGCCGTTCCACGTGCTACTTATCCTGTTGAAACTGAAGACGGAAGGCAGGTGGGAGTTGTAACTACCGGCTATCATTCAATATCTTTGGACAAGAGCATTTGTTTTGCGTTGGTTGAAAGCGGATATTCCGTTCTCGGGACAAAACTTAATGTCCGTATCCGTAAAAAAGTTTTTTCCGGGACTGTTGTAAAGAAACGCTTTTATCGTACGAATTATAAAAAGTAAAATAATAAACAGATTAAAATACAATGTGTTATGAGCAAGGTAATTGATGGTCTTTTGTACAGCGAATCCCATGAATGGGTTAAGGTTGACGGCGATATAGCTGTAATCGGAGTGACTGATTTCGCCCAGAAGGAGATGGGTGATATAACTTATGTGGATATGCCTGAGCCGGACGATGAAGTCAGCAAGGGTGAGGATTTCGGTGCTTTGGAGAGTGTGAAAGCTTCCAGCGATCTGTATTCCCCGGTTTCAGGAACCGTTGTAGAAAACAACGAAGCTTTGGCGGATGCTCCCGAGCTTATTAATAAAGATGCATTTGCCAATTGGATAATCAAGGTAAAAATGGAAGATATGTCCGAAGTTTCCGATCTGATGGATTCCAAGGCATATTCCGATTTTATAGAAAAACAATAAAACGGATGTCTAATTTCGCTTATTTCCCCCATACGGATGATGATATCCGTGAAATGCTTGACAGGATAGGGGTTGGTTCTGTCGATGATTTGTATGGCGATGTCCCTGCAGATTTCATGTACAGGGGGGATTTCGGTCTTCCCGATGCGATGTCGGAGCAACAGGTCCGTGAGTTTTTCGAAAAACTCGATTCCAAGGACAGTAAACTGAAGGTTTTTGCCGGTGCGGGAGCCTATGATCATTATACACCCGCCGTGATTCCTTATATTGTTTCACGTTCGGAATTCCTTACTGCGTACACTCCATACCAGGCGGAAATTTCACAGGGTACATTGAGATATATTTTCGAATACCAAAGCATGATGTGCATTCTGACAGGTATGGATGCAGGCAATGCTTCTTTGTATGACGGTCCTACAGCAGCTGCGGAAGCTGCAAGAATGGCACTTTCCTGTACCAAACACAAAACGAGAATCCTGATTTCCCGCACACTTCTTCCGAATGTGATCGATGTCATCGAAACATATTCCGGATACCATGGCATACAACTGGGATATATTTCGGAAGACAAAGGACAGACTTCCCTTTCATCCCTTAATTCCGAATTGTCAAAGGGTGATGTTGCCGGGATAATTGTTCCGGGCATAAATAAATATGGTGTGATAGAAGATCTGTCAGGTTATGCCGATGCCGTACATGATGAAAAAGGCGTTATGATAGAGTATTGCGACCCTTCTTCACTGGCCGTCATAAAGACTCCGGGTGATTGGAATGCCGACATAGCGGTGGGAGACGGCCAGTCTCTCGGGATTCCCCTTTGTTTCGGAGGTCCTTATGTCGGATTCATGACTTGCAAAAAGGAATATGTACGTAAAATGCCGGGAAGAGTTGTAGGGGAGACAAGGGATTCCGACGGGAAACGTTGTTTCGTCCTTACCCTCCAGGCCCGAGAACAACACATAAGGAGGGAAAAGGCGACAAGCAATATTTGTTCTAACGAATCGTTGATGGCCTTGTTCGTTACGGTATATCTTTCCCTGATGGGGAAAGAGGGGATGAAACGTGTGAATGACCTTTCTTACGGGAAAGCTCACCGTTTATATTCCGGGTTGTTGGAAACAGGTTTGTTTTCGGATGTGTTCCATCGTCCGTTCCTGAACGAATTCACTCTTGAAAGCAAGATTCCGGCAAATGAACTTCAACGGAAATTGATGGATGCCGGTTTTTTTGCGGCGATTGAAGTCGGAGAGGGCCTGGTCTCTTTCTGTGTCACGGAGAAAAGGACGGAAGAAGAAATTGATGCTTTGTTGAAAACTGTCAAGGAGGTGCGATTATGAAATACTATGACAAATTGATATTCGAATTGTCTAAAAAGGGAAGGATAGGTTTTTCCCTTCCCGAATGCAAAGAAGGTGAAACTTCGGATTCCATTCCCGGAAATCTCAAGCGCCAGTCACCTCCCGACTTGCCGCAGGTGAGCGAACCGGATGTAGTGCGGCATTATACGAACCTGTCACAGATGAATTTCGGTGTCGATACCGGTTTTTATCCTTTGGGAAGCTGTACCATGAAGTATAATCCCAAAATAAATGAAGAAATTGCGAATATGCCCGGATTCCAGGCTTTGCATCCTCTGCAACCGGATTCTTCCGTCCAGGGGGCACTTTCCGTTTATTATGGATTGGACAAGGCTTTGTCTGCCATTACGGGTATGGAACATTTTACTTTCGGACCATGTGCCGGAGCGCACGGGGAATTGACGGGTCTTATGATAATGCGGAAATACCATTTTCTCCGAGGCGATATGAAAAGGACAAAAGTTATTGTTCCCGATAGCGCCCACGGGACTAATCCGGCAAGTGCCGTGTCTTGCGGATTGGACGTAGTGGTGGTAAAATCCGATGCGGAAGGGCTTGTGGATGTTGATTCGCTTAAACCTTTGCTTGACGATACCGTCGCCGGCATAATGATGACGAATCCGAACACTCTCGGTTTGTTTGAAAAAAATATAAAGGAAATAGCCGCTCTTGTACATGGCTGCGGAGGACTTCTTTATTATGACGGGGCTAATCTGAATCCTCTTCTTGGAGTTGCAAGACCGGGTGATATGGGTTTCGACATAATGCATGTCAATCTTCACAAGACTTTTTCGACTCCTCACGGCGGCGGCGGCCCGGGTGCAGGTCCTGTCGGTGTGTCGAAAGAACTTGTGGATTGCCTGCCTGTGCCGAGGGTTGTCAGAAATGATGACGGCACTTATGGAATAATACGTTCCGACAAGAATTCCGCAGGAACGGTTTCAGGTTTCATGGGTAATTTCGGCATTTTGCTGCGTGCTTATGCCTATATCCTGATGCTTGGAAAGCAGAATGTCAAGTCTGCCGGACGTCTAGCCGTGCTTAATGCAAATTACATCAAGGAATCCCTCAAGGATTGCTACAAACTGCCTATCACAGGGCTTTGCAAACATGAATTTGTGTTCGACGGCCTTATAGATGACGGTTCCAGGGATGCTACTCCGGATTCTGAAGAAATAAAGGGAGTTACTACTCTGGATGTTGCCAAAAGGTTGCTGGATTACGGTTTCCATGCCCCTACAATTTATTTCCCGATGCTTTTCCATCAGTCGATTATGATCGAACCCACGGAAACCGAGTCCAAGGAAACTATAGATTCATTTATAACGGCTATGAAAAAGATTGCAGAAGAGGCGAAAAATGATCCTGATTCACTCAGGAAAGCGCCTCATCTGACTCCTATTAAGCGTCCCGATGAAACTGCCGCAGCTAGGAATCCGGTCTTGACTTTCATGGATGAAAAAAATGCTGTCCGGATATGAAACTGACTATAATAGGTGCTGGCCCCGGCGGTTATGAGACTGCTGTCAAAGCCGCCGGAAGAGGAATCGAGGTTACGATAATTTCGGACGGACCTGTTGGCGGTACTTGTCTTAACGAGGGATGCATACCTACCAAATCGTTCTGCAGGAATGCCGAAGTTCTTGAGGAATTTTTACGTGCGGCAGAATTCGGGATAGATTGCAAAGGATATTCGTTAGATTTCAACAAAGTAGTAGAAAGGAAAAACGAAGTTGTAACCCGTTTGAGGAATGGCGTGGATTTTCTTTTGAAAGGGAAAAATATTACGCTTCTGCACGGCAGGGCCGTACTTAAGGACTCACGTACTGTAGTTGTAAAAGAAAGCGCGGATCCCCTGAGTGCCGGGAATGAAGGAATTGAAATAAGTTCGGACTATATAATAATAGCCGTCGGGTCATCTCCATCCATCCTTCCTGTAAAAGGAAGCGATTGCAATGGCGTTCTTAGTTCTACAGAACTACTTGATTGCGAAACTCTTCCTGCCCGTCTCTGTGTAATAGGCGCCGGAGTCATCGGTTTGGAATTCGCTTCCATATTCAAGAGCTTCGGCAGTGAAGTCACGGTATTGGAATTCTGCAGGGACATTCTCCCGAGATTCGATACGGACATGTCCAAAAGGCTGAAGCAGGCGCTTGTGAAAAGAGGAATCTCTATCAATAATTCTTGCCGTGTACAGGATTTGTCGAAAAATGCGGATGGCAGTATTACCGTTTCTTATGAAAAGAACGGCAATATATCCAATGTAGTTGCAGACAAAGTCCTTATGGCCGTGGGACGTCATGCCAATGTGGACGCATTGAACCTTGCCGATGCCGGAATAGAATTTACCGGGAAAGGGATTATCGTGGATGAGAACATGGAAACGAATGTTCCTAATATATATGCAATAGGGGATATCGTAGGGGGAATGATGCTTGCCCACGTCGCAGTTTTCCAGGGATACAGGGCTCTGGATCATATTTTATATTCTTCATGTCCGGAAGAATCCGTTTCAGCGGAACCGTGCGATAATATCGACTTTTCCATTGTGCCGGCAGCGGTGTTCACAAATCCGGAAGCGGCGACTGTCGGAATGACGGAAGATGAATGCAAGGCGAAAGGACTGGATGTAAAATGTCTGAAATCATTTTTCAGAGCTAACGGAAAAGCGGTGGCGGCAGATGAAACGGACGGTTTCTGCAAAATCATAGTCTCCGGAGACAATCCTGATTCTGGATATGCAAAAGGAGAAATATTAGGCTGTCATATGTTCGGTGCCCATTCTTCCGACATAATACATGAAATCGGTTCTTTGATGGCTGTTTCGGCGACGATCGATGATATGAAGGGCATTATCCATGCCCATCCCACTTTAAGCGAAATAATCCAGGCGGCCGTTCAGGAATAACGGTTATATCCTCTTTGCATACGATTCCCGTAATGTTGTATTACGGTAGCATTTTTTTAGGAAATCACATTGATACCCTTATTCGAAAGAAGATGAAAACTATAAAAGCTCTTTTGATTGAGATCATATTTATTTGTATGTCAGCAACGCTGTCCGCGCAGGATATAATTCCTGCTCCGTTGTCAAGGATAGATGGCAAGGGCTGTTTCGTGTTCAATAGCGAAACTGAACTTTATACCAATCTGCACGGGAAAGAAAAGAAATTGCTGAAAACTTATATAAATGGCATCATACCCTTAAGGAATGGCAGAAAGGCGGAGACCGATAATACAATATCTTTATCTGTGAATCCGCAAGACAATCGATGGAAATCGGAGGAAGGGTATGCATTAACAGTTACAAGCGAAAATATCTCCATCGAAGCGAAAAGCGGAGCCGGTATCTTTTACGGTCTTCAAACGCTCATGCAATTATCTAATCCGGCAGGAACCCTTCATTCGATTCCTGCAGTATACATTAATGACGAACCCAGATTCCCTTATAGAGGACTCATGATAGACGTATCACGGCATTTTTTTCCGAAATCGTTTATCATGAAGCAAATCGACATGTTGTCATATTACAAGATAAACCGTCTGCATCTCCACCTGACGGATGGCGGTGGTTGGCGGATAGAAATAAAAAAATATCCCAAGCTGACGGAAGAAACGGCATACCGTCCGGAATCGGACTGGAGCAAATGGGGCAGCCGCGGAAATAGAAAGTATTGTAAAAAAGGGGACCCGGACGCCTACGGCGGATATTATACGCAAAAAGACATCAAAGAGATTGTCAAATATGCCACACTTCATCATATTACCGTCATACCGGAAATAGAAATGCCGGGACATTCCGATGAGGTATTGGCGGCATATCCGGAATTGGCCTGTAAAGGAAAACATAGCCTGAATGCCGACCTTTGTATCGGGAACGAGAAAACGTTTATCTTTATGGAAAACGTATTGAAAGAGATCATGGACCTTTTCCCGTCGGAATATATACATGTAGGCGGTGATGAAGCTGACAAATCAGCATGGAAAAACTGTCCTTTATGCCAAAGTCGCATGCAAGAGGAGCACCTGCGGAATGTCGATGAACTGCAAGGTTATATGATCTGCCGTATAGAAAAATTTTTAAATGCACATGGCAGGAAATTACTGGGCTGGGACGAGATTATGGAAGGAAAGTTGGCGCCTGATGCAACGGTAATGTCATGGAGAGGTGTCCAAGGAGGAATTCAAGCAGCATCGAAAGGACATCATGCCATAATGACTCCAAGTCCTTACTGCTATCTGGATTATTATCAAGACTCTCCGTGTACCGAACCCAAAGCCATAGGCGGATATCTGACGTTGGAAAAAGCATACTCTTATAACCCCATACCTGATGATATGGATTCTTTAACAAGTAGTTATATAGATGGCGTCCAAGGTAATCTATGGACTGAATATGTCCCGACGCCTGAACACGCGGAACACATGATTTATCCGCGGATTCTGGCAGTGGCGGAAAACGGCTGGTCCCGGCCTTCACGGAAATCCTGGCCGGATTTTTATAACAGAGCTTTGGCAGCCGTTTCTTTCTTGCAATCGAAAGGGTATCATCCGTTCGAATTAAAAGATGCAACGGGACCCCGTCCGGAATCATTAAAGCCATGCATCCACGAAGCTTTAGGTATGCCTGTTACTTATGCCACTCCATACAATAAATATTTTGCAGTCGGAGGTAATAGTGCATTGACAGACGGGAAAAGAGGAGATTGGGCTTTCGGATATGGCGGATGGCAAGGATTTACGGATACCGGAGGGCATCTGGATGTAACGGTCGATATGGGAAAGAGTACCGAATTACATGACATTTCGGCCGAATTCCTGCAATTTTTCGGCTCAAGATTACGATTACCTACAAATATTACAATTTCCATTTCCACTGACGGACAGCATTTCCGGGATATTTATGATAAGGAATTCAATACCGGAAATGAAAGGTATTATCAAATCATGGAATACGGTTGGAAAGGGACGGCTACTGGAAGATACATACGTTATCAAGCTTCCATAGATAAACAGCCGGACAAATGGTTATTCACCGATGAAATAGCAATTAACAAGAAAGACGGAAAATAATCCATAAGAAGAGTTCAGTTCATGCCTACCCGATTTAAGCTAAATTCTTCAGTCAGCCGTTCGGAAATAAATGTTTTTATTATCTTTGCATACAATTTCCATAAGGCATGTCGGGTAGCTTTTTGTCAGATAAGTTTATAAATCATACCAAGCGAGAGTTGGCTGATATGATAGATATTTTCGGGGCTGATATTCCTGTCAGGCTGAAAAAGGCGGATATGGCGGTAGCCATATCTGATTACATAAAAAAAGAGCCGGACAGATGGCTTTCGTTTATGTTTGAAAGGGATCTGAGACTAGTACGTATGCTTCTTGATTTGGATCCCGGAAAGTCCGTGCATCTCGACTACCCGGATTATGAATCCGTCCTTGAATTTTACGGGCTTGTCGAATCGGATGTCACCGACGAAAATTTCCGTAAACTATGGTTGTCTGAAGAGGTCCGCGGAATTGTATCCGGACACGTAGACAAAGCTTTGGAAAACGGTGTGGCCGAAGGCCGCTTTGCTTTCGAAAGGGTTGCCATTGGTTTTCTGAATCTATATGGAGTCATGACATTCAATGAGTTCATGGATTGCATGATAGATTACAGCCGTTCCATAAATGACAGCGATTATGCCCGTCTTCTGGCTTCATTGAAAAAAAGCCCGCTGCTCAAAATATGCAGATTTTCCGATTATGTATCCTCTCCTTGTGCCAGTGACCCTCTTGACATACTTAAAGGCAGGAAAAGATTCAAGAGGGTAAAGAAGCCGGCAAAATTCAAAATCGAAGATGCCGTAGAAGCAGGTAAAGATGCACCATATTTCGTTTACGGTGCAGATACCGTAAAAGGTAAGGCCGTAATCGATATGCTTTCGGATCTGGGATATCCTGAAACTGCAATAAGGAAGGAAATGCATGATATCTGGATCAATTCCCAGACGGCAATTGATACCGAATCGGCACAAGATCTTTTTATAAGTGTTATAAGAAAAGAGAATATAATCTCAGGTCCGGGAAGATATGATTTTTGTTTGAGGATTGTTGCCGATTATGCGAATTCTCTTCCGAAATGGCTTTTGAAAGGTCGCAGTCCGGATAATTCAGATTATATGAAGATCATACTCCAGGCGGAAACTGATGCCGATATCCCTGATGACATGATTCCTTTTCCGGTTTTTTCTCCTGATTCCGATGCGATCCCGGAGAATATGCCCCATTGGCATCTGCCCGATCCTGTTTTCAGCGACGGCTATCCCGATCTTCCGATTGTGGAAGTTTCTTCCGAATCAGTACTTTCCGGTCTTCAGTTCGGTATGGCTGTGAGGCATGTAGCTCCTGACGATCCGTGTCCGTGCGGAAGCGGATTAAAGTATAAATTCTGTCACGGAAGGCATCTGAGTTAGGAAAACATTTCTGTTTTATTCATTAGGCGTTTTTGTGTAACGGCCGATGTGCGGATCTTTTAATTTCTTTTATTGAGGCCGCCAGTCTTTCTTTATCGTTGCCCGATAGTGAATAGTCGCAGAATCGTTCCCATATGTAATTTACAGCCTGTGCCGACGGATGATTCATATCTTCGGCATAAAACCTGTAATCCCTGAGCTCATCCATCATTATTTCATATGACGGAAAATACTCGCATTTGTCCTGGTGTCTACGGCAGATTTCATCTACGGCAAGAAGCAGGGTGCTTTTGCTGAGTTGATTGCCATGTGCTCCGTCTCCGGTATGCCTTATCGGGCTTACGGTGAAAATGAACTTAGCCTTGTTCAGCGATAGCATTGTTTCCAATGAATCAGTTACATCCCGGATATCCATCCTTTTTCTTATGAATTCTTTTGCGTTTCTTTTCAGGCAATTTGATACCGTATTGCCTGTTGAAACAAGATTATAGCACCAGGCGGTACCAAGGGAGATTATTATTTTATTGCATTCCTTGAAAAATGCAGATGCTTTTTCCAAAGATTCGTTGGCATTATCCAGAAATGATTCTTCAGTAGGTCTTGCAAATGAAGTATGGTGATTGAAAGAGCAAATGAGACCGGCTCCGGCTCCCATTTCAATGCAGTCTTCTTTCCGGAACGGCATTCCGCTTTCCAGCCTTTCCATGGAGTTCAACAAGGATATGGGATTATAAATTGTGCCGAACGGATTTACAAGTACGTTGAATCCCGAAGATGCCATGATTCTGCCGATATTGTCTGCAAAACAACTGCCCAGAACCATGATTCTGTCATCGAAAGATATTCTTATTGTGCTTTCCGGAATAATGACCGGAGTCTGGAGTTTCATCATGCCGTGAACTGTTATATGCAAATTTATAAAATATTCCATTCTTAAATATGAAAATTAGTATCTTTGATTGAATTCTGACAATAGAAATGATCCTTTGTAAATAATAAATATTATGAAACGTATTTTTGTATTAGCCTTTATTCTCCTTTCGGTTGCTGCATGCGGACCGAAGAACGGTGATTACACAATACAGATTCTTACTACCAACGATGTTCACGGGAGCTGGTTCGATTCCACTTATGTGGGAAAAGGGATAAAGAATTCTTTGTTTGCAGTCAATACATATGCTGACAGCATACGCAGCGAATACGGGGCCGGAAATGTGGTTCTGCTGGATGCCGGGGACTGTCTTCAGGGTGACAACGCTCCTTATTTTTATAATTATGTAGACACGGTTGCTCCGCATCTTTTTCCACGTCTTGTCAAATATATGGGATATGATGCTGTAGTCGTAGGAAACCATGATGTGGAAACGGGACACAATGTGTATGACAGGGTAGCTGGACAGCTGAAATCGGAAGGTATCCCTTTCCTTGGTGGAAATGCCATAAGGAATGATAATGGCAAACCTTATTTCCCGGTTTATAAAGTGATCAAAAGAGGTGGTCTCAAGATATGCATATTGGGCTTCACAAATCCTAATATGAAGGAATGGCTTGACGAAAGTTTATGGAGCGGAATGACATTCAAGTCATTGATTCCACTTGTCCAGGAAGATGTGGACGCGGTCGTTGCAAAAGAAAAGCCGCAGATCGTTATCGTTGCCATCCATTCCGGTACAGGAAAAGGAGACGGTACTATTCTGGAGAGCCAGGGTCTGGATCTGTACAAATCCCTTCACGGAGTGGATTTTGTCATATGTTCGCATGACCACCATCCTTATGTGACAAGCAAGGAACGTTGCTGTCTCATAAATGCGGGCAGCCATGCAAGGTATCTCGGACAGGGTACCATAAAGGTTTTCATAAGGCATCATAAGATAGATGCCAAAATCATATCCGGAAAACTGATACCGGTGAAAGCGGAAAAAGTCGATACTGTGATGAGAAACAGGTTCCATAATGATTATGAAGAAGTCAAAGCCTTTACTCTCAGAAAGGTAGGTACGCTTGCTTCGGACCTGTATACAAAGGAGTCATATTCCGGTATGTGCGGTTACATGAATCTGATACATTCTTTGTCATTGTCTTCTACCCATGCTGATGTATCATTTGCCGCTCCTCTTACTTATGACGGACATGTCGATGCCGGAACCTTGGTGTATAATGACTTGTTCACGATATATCCTTACGAGAATCAATTATATGTCGTAAAAATGACGGGGAAGGAGATAAAGGATTATCTCGAATATTCGTATGATCAATGGATAAATACGATACACAGGCCTTCGGATCATCTGCTGAAAATAGCAAAAGGGACCGATCATGGGTTCTCACGGAACAGATGGCATTTTGTCGGCAGATCATATAATTTCGATTCCGCGGGAGGATTGGATTATACAGTGGATGTCACAAAACAAAAAGGTTACAGGATAAGTATTTCCTCTATGGCTGACGGGAGCGGATTCGATCCCGGAAAAGTATATGATGTTGCGATGACTTCTTATCGTGCAAGCGGAGGCGGCGGGCTCTTGGAAAAAGGAGCCGGAATAGACACGGATAAAATCGACTCGCGTATTACCGCCCGTTATCCTGAAATGAGAAAATTGCTGTATGATTATCTGATCAAGAACAAACGGATAGATTCTTCGATAACAGGAGATACCAAATTGATAGGGGCGTGGAATTTTGTTCCGGAAAAGATAGCCTGCATAGCAATGAAAACAGATATGAATCTGCTTTTCGGAAAAAGCGATGCCGATTAGTCGTTTCCTTTATTGTAGGCATCGATTCCGGACCGGAGGAAATTCTTGAATCCTTCGATGCTGAGATTATAACCGCGGATTGGTACGAGTTGTTTGCCTTCGGGAGACAGAATTGCGTAATTCGGCTGTGCATTCACCCCGAATCTTTTGCGGACTATATAAGAGTTGACTCTTCCCAAATCTTTGAGAACTGTACCGTTATCAGCAGTAATCCAATCTGTTTTATCCAATTTTGTCTTGTCGTCGGTATAAAGTGCCACGATTATGAAATCATTCCTTAGCATACCGGATATTTCCGGATCGCTCCATACTCTGGATTCCATTTCGCGGCAGTTTACGCAACCGTGTCCTGTTATATCCACAAAAACAGGTTTCCCTTCCTTCTTTGCCACGGAAAGTCCGTCTTCAATTTTGAAATAGCCGTTTAGTCCCAAAGGGAGCTTCAGGTCGAACTTGCCTGCAAGCGAATCTTCAGCAGGCAGGGCATTTCCGGCCGGACCCGTCATAACTTGGTTCTCCGCCCTGTTATACAATATGAAGTCCTGGGTTTCCAAAGGCGGCAGGTATCCGGATAATGCTTTCAGAGGGGCTCCGAACATTCCCGGTATTAGATATACGACAAATGTAAAGTCTACTATTACCAGAAAAAGCCTGGGGACGCTCAGATGTTCCACCTTTTCGTCATTGGGAAATCTGATTTTGCCGAGAAGATAAAATCCCAATAATGTGAAGGTGACAATCCATATGGCAAGATATATATCACGGTCAAGCAGGCCCCAATGATAGGTCTGATCCGCTACGCTCAGGAATTTGAACCCAAGGGCTATTTCAACGAAACCAAGAACCACTTTGACCGAATTCAACCAGCTTCCGCTTTTCATTTTCTTCAGCAGGGAAGGGAACATTGCCAATATGGTGAAAGGCAACGCGAATGCTACGGAAAAAGCCAGCATAGTAACCATCGGAGTCCAGAATTCGCCTTGCGTGGATTTTATCAATACAGAACCGACAATAGGTCCCGTGCAAGAGAATGAGACAAGAACCAGAGTCAAAGCCATGAAAAAGATACCGGCAAGTCCTTTTTTATCCGAATTCTTATCGCTTTTATTGACAAGGGAAGACGGCAACGTTATCTCGAATGCGCCGAAGAAGGAAGCGGCAAATATCATGAATATGATGAAGAACAATATATTCGGCAGCCAATGAGTGGCAAGCCAATTGAATATGTCCGCCGTAACTACATCACCGCCGGCCAGTCTGGTTATAAGTATTATCAACGATATAGGTACGGTATAAAGCAATATTATGAAGATACCGTACATGAAAGCTCTGAAACGGCCGGCAGCAGGGGAAGATGACCCTTTCATGAAAAAGGACACTGTCATGGGTACCATCGGAAATACGCAGGGGGTCAACAGCATGGCGAATCCCCAGAGGATTGCTTCCACAATGAGCGCCCATATCGAACCTTTTGCTTTTTCGGATTCTTCTGTATCGGCTCCGGAAGTTGTAATTATTTCACTTTTCCCCTTTTTGTTTCCGGAAGCGATTCCTGTGCCGTTCTCCGATACGGCTTTTACAATAACTGAAAAATCATGATATTCCGGACTGCCGCATACGTTAAGTTTGTCATTGCAGCATACCCACGAAACAGTGCCGTTCACAGTAGCCCGTTCTTTTTCCAGTATTATGTTGCGGGCTATTTCGATATTACCGTAGAATACAGGTTCCCCATCCGACTTTTTCGATTTCGAAAGTTCGTAAGTCTTTCCTTCCGGTGAATAGCCGTTATTTCCGCCAAAGGTTATTTCAACGGGATTGGTTTTGCTGTGTACTCCGTAGACGTGCCAATCTTCTGCTATTTTACCTTTGAGTATAATTTGGTATTCCTCTCCTTTGATATGTTTTGAAGATACGTTCCATTCAATCGTTTCGTTCGGAGCCAGACTCGGAATCTGGCCCAAGGCCTGGAAACAGGCGAAAGATACAACGGATAAAGCGATTAAAACGAATCTTTTCATAATCGTCGGAATATTATTTATTTTGCATAAGAAACCGATCTTGTTTCCCTTATAACTGTTACTTTCACTTGTCCGGGATAGGTCATTTCTGACTGGATTTTCGCAGCGATGTCCGAAGAAAGTCTTGCAGCATCGTCGTCACTGATCTGGTCGGCCCCAACAATTACGCGCAATTCCCTTCCGGCCTGTATCGCATATGATTTTGTAACGCCCGGATATGCCTGTGCGAGGTCTTCCATTCCTTTAAGTCTCTTTATGTAAGATTCTATCACTTCGCGTCTTGCCCCCGGTCTTGCCCCCGAGATAGCATCTCCTATCATAACGATAGGGGAGATATCGCTGGTCATGTCTATTTCTTCATGATGTGCCCCGATTGCATTGCATATCTCAGGTTTCTCTTTGTATTCTTCAGCCAGTTTCATTCCCAGAAGAGCATGAGGAAGTTCCGGATCTTCTTCAGATACTTTTCCGATATCGTGAAGCAAACCGGCCCTTTTTGCAAGTTTGGTATTCAATCCCAGTTCCGATGCCATTACCGAGCAGATATTTGCAACTTCCCTTGAATGCTGAAGCAGATTCTGTCCGTAAGAAGAGCGGTATTTCATACGTCCGATCAGTTTGACCAGTTCGATGTTCATACCATGAATTCCAAGATCAATGCAAGTCCTTTTTCCTGTTTCGAGGATCTCATCGTCAAGTTGTTTCTTGACTTTGGTGACAACTTCCTCTATTCTTGCCGGATGTATACGCCCGTCGACAACAAGCTGGTGCAGGGCAAGTCTTGCAACCTCACGTCTTACCGGATCGAAAGCGGAAATGAGTATAGCATCAGGTGTGTCGTCAACTACGATTTCAACGCCTGTGGCGGCTTCCAATGCACGGATGTTCCTTCCTTCACGTCCTATTATACGGCCTTTCACCTCGTCGTTTTCGATAGGGAAGGTAGTAACCGCATTCTCGATAGCCGTTTCGGTCGCAGTCCTTTGAATAGTCGTTATGACGATCCTTTTGGCTTCCTTTGTAGCATTGAGCCTGGCATCGTCCATAGTGTCGTTTATATATGCCTGAGCTTCAGTACGGGCTTCCGCCTTCATGTTTTCTATAAGGATATTCTTGGCTTCTTCCGCACTCATTCCTGAGATGCTTTCAATCTGCCTGTTAGCCTCGGCCTGAAGGGTTTCATATTCTTCCGCCTTTTTTTCAATGGAATCCTGCTGATTTTTCAGGCATGCCTTCTGTACGTCTATATCTTTGATTTTACGTGCAAGGTCGGCACTTTGCTGATTGATCGAATTCTCTTTTTGTTTGATTCTGTTTTCCCCTTCATGTATCTGTGAGTTCTTCTCATTGATATATTTGTCATGTTCACTTTTAAGCTGGATGAATTTTTCTTTGGCCTGGAGTATTTTTTCCTTTTTAAGGCTTTCGGCTTCCATTTCGGCTTTTTCTATTATTTCTTCCTTTTGCCCTTTCAGAGTTAATTTTCGGGCTGTTATGTATACGGCAAGCGCTATCAAAGCGCCTAACAGTGCGGTCAAGATGTAGGATAACATAAATCAATATTTTAAATAATAATTACTAAATCAAACTATAACTGCCGATTATCAATCGACAAATAAAAACAATCCGGTCAGTAAGGAAGCTGACCGGATTGGAAATTTTAAAAAAAGCCGTTAGTTGGTTGTCAGAAAATCTTAAGTAATAAGATTTGAGTTCCGGAACAGTTCAAAAATCCTTCGTCCCGTAAAAACGGAATCCCCGAAAGTAACCAAGGCCTGTCATTCCTGTTTCGAGTAAACTCGGTTCAAAAAAACGTGTTGTTTTCAGCAAGAAAGAACTAACGGCCGCTTTTATTAATATTGTCCAGATAGACAGTAGTCTGATTATGGAGTTCCGCCGCTTCTTCATCGGCGAGATTGATCTTGTTGGCCAGACTGAACATTGATACGGCCTCGTTAAGTGCTACGAAAGCCAACTTGTCTGAAAGAGATCTTTCCGGAAACCGTCTGTCATAGTCCACCAATTTTTTGTTGATATGTTCTGCAGCTATTCTCATTAACCGTTCCTGTTCCGGGGAACTTGCCTTGAGAGAGTAAGTGGAACCTCCTATTTTTATTGTGATTTTCTGCTCCATATCACTCTTCCTCCAGCAATGAGATACATTTGTCGATTTCCCTGATCATCTTTTCAATCTTGTCCCTTGCTTCGGAATCACTTCCTGCCGGGGCCATAAATGCTTCAGTCAGTTTCAGATTATCTATCTGTTGTTCTAACTCTGTTATTTGCTTCCTGTAAGTCTCATTTTCGGCTTTTTCTTTCTCGAGGAAATCACGGAGTTTAGTACATTCCGCTTTTTCGTTCTCGTAAAGAGAAATTAACTTTTTGATATCTTCACGTATATCTTCAAGCATTTTTCACCAAAATTGACCTACTATGCAAATGTAATAAAATTTAAAGTAAATATTTCAATCATATTTGATATTTTTTTTAACATTTTACAAATTTGTCCGTCTATATTATCGAATGCGTCCGGATAATGCGCCGGACGGTAAAAGATTAATGTTATGAAAAAAATTCTTTTTATTGTTTTTGCGCTTTGCGCTGCTTTGATTTCCGTTGCAACTGCTTCAGCTGAAAATAGTATCAGCAGGTCGGGAGTCAATTATGTGATTCATAAATTCCGTAATGCCGATAATTTCAAAGTCAGCGAAGTCGGCAGGATCGATGTTTCTTCCGGATCCGGATTTACAGGTGAGATGGCTGCAAAGATAAAGAATCTTAAAAGCATCGTAACCGTTGATGTAACCGATTGCACTCCCGATGTCAAAGAGTCGTTCTGCAGTGAAATGGCGAAATGCCTGGAAGGCTGCGGAAAATTGGCGGAATTCAACGGAAACGGGAAACAGGTATGCATCTACGGTTCCAAGTCGGCAAACGGCAAATACGTCAAAAACGCTGTTATAATTGTTGGAGGTGACAAACTTGTGTTTTTGTTCGGCAAAATTGCCGTAAAAGATTTTTCCGGTCTCGGTGATATGGGGTAGTGCATGGATGCTTGTGAATTTGAAAAAATCTGGGTGCCTTTAAACGGGAAATTTTATCGTACGGCTTTTTATCTGCTTGAGTCCGGTGAAGATGCCATGGATGCAGTACAGAACCTGTATGTGAAATTATGGAATGCCCGCGACAGCCTTGACGGAGTGATAAACCCGCAGGCTTACGGGATCGTAATGATACGGAATATCTGTATCGATATGATAAGACATAGCAAGGCCGGAATTACGGAGCGTCTTGATGGAGATGCACCTGCAAAACTTTCTTCAGATGAAAGTTCCGACAGAAAGTGTATTGATATGGAAACTGTCAGGCGTCTTGGAGTTGTAATTGCGGATTTGCCGCAGAAACAGAGGGATGTAATCAGGATGAAGATATTCGATGATTTGAGTTACGGCGAAATAGCAAAAAAAACAGGTCTTTCCGAGCTGAATCTCAGGGTATTGGTGAGTATGGCGAGAAAGAATATAAGGACAAAAATGAGGACGAAATTATGAAATCGATTCGGGAAATAGAAAAAACAAGTATTGAAACTTTGGAAAAGGTTTCATGTGACGCCAAGATTGCCGTACCGGAGAATCTTGATTCCGGAATCAGGGATTTGGTATCCGCTCTCGAAAAAACGGACAGGCTGCTTGGAAAAGATGAAAGGGAGAAGAAGTCGTTTATCCGTAAATACAGATTAGTATTCAGTGCAGCCGCTTCCATTGCTTTGGCAGCAGGACTTGGAATCGCTTATATGACTTCAGTCAATACTCCCAAGGATACGTATGATGATCCAAGACTTGCTTATGCAGAAGTCGAGCGTGTATTTGGAAAATTATCGAAAACGGTGGATTACGGAACGGGTAAATTAATCGAAACCCGGAATAAACTCAGCCGTCCCGTTGAAATAGTTGAAAAAGCTACGGAACATTAGTAATGTATAATATGAAAAAAATAATTGTAATTATTGCAGCTTTGCTGCTTACGGACTGCCTTTTCGCTCAGAGCGCGAGAAGCATCTACGACAAATATTCCGGCATGAATGAAGTGGAAGCAGTATATATTTCCCCTGCCATGTTCAGAATGATAGGCAAATTGCCGTCTACTGAAATAGACGGCAATGATGTGGATTTTACAAATATGGTAAGGAATCTGCGGGGCCTTTACGTCCTTGAGTTTGACAATTCCACATTCGGAAGGCAATTGAGATCCGATGTGGAAAGCATGGTCAGGAAAGGAAGATATGAGAAATTGCTTGAAGCCAAGGAGGATGGCGAGATCACATTGATATATGCACTATCCGATGGCGAAATCTGCAAGAGCCTTATAATCCTTTCTTTGGAAAGCGGTGAAACAGATTTCGTCTGTATAGATGGTGATATCAGCTTCTCCTCGATTCGCAATCTTAACAAACAGAAGAAAATCAACGAACCGGACAAGTTATAAAAACAAATCCACTGAAGCATCCGAAGGCATCCTCCAGTCTCCCCGCGGAGAGAGTGTAACGGAACCTACTTTTGGTGAATCCGGCATGCATGATCTTTTGAACTGTTGGCTGAAAAATCTTTTTATGAAGATTTTCAGCCACTTTTCTATTGTATCGCAGTCGTACTTCCCGTCGAAAGCTTTACATGCCAGGAAATACAGTTTTGAGGAAGAATATCCGAACCTGAACATATTATAAAGGAAGAAATCGTGAAGTTCGTATGGTCCTATAAGGTCTTCGGTTTTCTGTTTTATAGTTCCGTCATTTTCCGCCGGAATCAACTCAGGACTTATCGGAGTATCTATTATGTCGCAAAGAATGTCCTTGACGGTTTTTCCGCCTCCCGATTGTTTTCCGAATTCATCCTTTGCGGCCCATTGTACGATATGCTTTACCAATGTCTTGGGTATGCTTGCGTTAACAGCGTACATCGACATGTGATCGCCGTTGTATGTAGCCCATCCCAGCGCCAGTTCGGACAAGTCACCGGTACCGATTACCATTCCATTCTCCTTGTTGGCGACATCCATCAATATTTGTGTCCTTTCCCTTGCCTGAGCATTTTCGTAAGTGACATCATGCTGTTCAGGATTTTGTCCTATATCTTCGAAATGCTGTCTTACAGCCTCCACTATTGAAATCTCTTTTGTCGTTATGCCGAGGATTTCCATCAGGCAGGAAGCATTGGTTTTTGTTCTGTCTGTCGTTCCCATGCCAGGCATGGTGATTCCCGTTATCCGTTTTCTGGACCAGCCCAGTTTGTCGAATGCCATGACACTTATTATGAGGGCCAAAGTACTGTCCAGTCCTCCCGAAATTCCTATCACGGCTGTTTTGCATCCTATTTTGGCAAGTCTGGTAGCCAATCCTGTAACCTGTATTGATGTTATCTCCTTGCATCTCCGGTCTATCTCCGAAGGATTCCCTTCCGGAACGAACGGATGTGCTTCTATGTGTCTGAAGAGAATTTTCGAGAAATCGGTTTCGGCGGCATCTCCTGTCGATATCCTTGAATACCTGTTGTAATATTCCGATGATTTTGTTCCGTCAGGGGAAATTGACATGAAAGTGCTTTCTTTCTGTCTCAACGTTTTAAGCTTTTCAATGTCTATGTCGGCGACTATCATTGATTTGCTTGTGAGGAACCTGTCGTTTTCATTCATCAGCGAACCGTTTTCATATATCATGGATGATCCCGCGTATACCATATCCTGGGTTGATTCCCCGTATCCGCAGGAGCAATATATGTATCCCGATATCGTCCTTGCCGATTGCTGGGCAACAAGACTTTTCCTGTAAAGGTGCTTCATGATGACTTCGTTGCTGGCCGACAGATTTGCAATGATCTGGGCACCTGCCATTGCATGATAAGACGACGGAGGGACTGGAGTCCAGAGATCTTCACAGATTTCTATGCCTACAGTGGCTTTTCCTATTTTGAAAAGCATGTTGGGACTTATATTGGTCCTGCATCCTGCATATTCGATGTCTCCTCCGAAAGCTTCCCTTACGGTATCCTTTCCGTTGCTCAGGAACACGCCTCCGGTTCCGCTTTCTTTTGAAAGGAAATCGGACCCGCTTGAGAACCACCTGGATTCATAATATTCCCCATAAGAGGGAAGGTATATTTTCGGTATTATGCCTTTGACAGCTCCGTTCCGCAGTACTATTGCGCAATTGTACAATCTGTCGTTGAATCTTACCGGGGCGCCTATGATTACGGTGGAATGTCTGCCCCTGGTCTGCTTCTTGATGTAAGTCACGGCCTTCTCGGCGCTTTCTATCAGAATATTCTGGCCGAAGAGGTCACCGCACGTATATCCGGTAACGGATAATTCAGGAAAGACAAGAAGGGATATTTCTTTGTTTTCCGCTTCTTCGATCATTCCGCATATTTCCAGCATATTGGCATTTACATCCGCAACTTTGACTCTTGGTACGGCTGCCGCTACTCTTATGAATCCGAAATCAGTCATGGTCTATTTTCAAAGTGATTCTATGATTTCAGCGAAAAGCCCTGACATCTTGTCCGCAGCCGCGTTGGCAGCTTTTATGACATCGTCTCCGTCGTTTTTATAATCCGGATCCAAACTGGACTTCGCTGCATTCGTGATTACCGACATACCGAATACGGGAATCCCGGAATGTCTGGCTACTATTACTTCCGGAACCGTACTCATTCCTACTGCATCAGCTCCGATAGTCCTGAAGAAATGCCATTCCGCTTTTGTTTCATAGCTCGGTCCCGTTCCGGCTATGTATACGCCCTCTCTCAATTCGATTCCGTCTTTTTTCGCTATTTTCTTAGCCAGCGAAATTATTTTGGGGTCGTATGGATTTGTCATATCCGGGAATCTCGGGCCGAAATCGTCCATATTTGGACCTACGAGCGGATTCGGCAGCATGTTGATGTGATCCCTGATTATCATAAGGTCACCTACGCTGAAGTCGAAATTTATACCTCCTGCTGCATTGGATACGAAAAGATACCTTATTCCGAGGACCTTCATGACCCTGATAGGCAACGTAACCGTTTCCATATCATAACCCTCGTAGTAATGGATCCTGCCCTGCATCGCAATTACGAACTTTCCGCCTAGTTCTCCTGCTATATAATTCCCCTTGTGCCCTATTGCAGTAGAAACTGGAAAACCGGGAATCGTTTTGTATGGTATGGTTACGGGGTTTTTTATTTTTTCGGCGAGTTTTCCCAGACCGCTTCCCAATACTATGCCTGCAGCAGGTTTTCTGTTCCCAAGTTTTTCTTTTACAAATTCGGCTGCTGTATTTATCCTTTCAACTCTTTTATCCATGGTTTTCATGTAAGATTATATTGTTATTTTCTTCAATTGTTTTCCGGCTTCATCAAGAATTTTGCGTTCCCCCTTGACAACCCTGTTGCGCATTACGAAATTCCCGGAAGCGATCACCGAATCTATGCAATCGCTGTGGGCGGAATATATCAGATTTGCTAAAAAAGGCGCTGGTGAAAGAAAGAACGAATTGTCTGTGTTGATTATGCTGATATCGGCAATTTTTCCTTCCGCGAGTTCCCCCGTGTCGAGATCAAGTGCTTTTGCGCCGTTGACGGTTCCGAGATTTATCAATTCGCCTATGGGAAGGGCCTTGGGATCTTTTCTCCATGCTTTCTGGATAAGCGCCGATGTTTTCATGGCCTCAAGCATGTCCAGATTATTCGAAGAAGCGCATCCGTCCGTTCCTATGCATACGTTTGCGCCGGCATCACGCAACTCATTGTACTTGAACATGTATCCCGAAGCAAGCTTTGTGTTGGAATTGATATTGTGGACACAATTGACGTTGTTGGCCCCCAGGAGTTCTATATCTTTTTCGCTGAGCCACAATGTGTGGGCTGCGATCAGGTTCCCGGAAAGGACTCCCAGCCTGTCCAGATATTCGACGGGGGAAAGTCCGCCGTGTGCTTTTTTGCAATCTTCAACTTCTTTCAGGGTTTCTGACAAATGTATGTGAAGTTTGAGATTGCGTTTACGTGCGAATTCGGATGCCCAGATTATCATTTCCTCACTGACTGAATAAATAGCGTGGAAAGCCATTTCGAATACGGCTTTTCCGTTCCAGGATCTGGACTCTTCATATTTTTTCAGACACTGTTCTTTCTGGCGTGCGGCTTCGTTTTTGTCGTTGTGGTCGAGAACCACATAGCTTATGATTCCCCGTATTCCCATTTCTTCCGCCGCACGTTTGGCAGCAGCAGCAAACCAGTATTGGTCGTTGAATGTTGTCGTTCCCGTCTTTATCATTTCCAGGCAGGCAGCCTTTGTTCCCCAATAAACGAAATCTTCATCTATCTTTGCCTCTATGGCCCATATCTTGTCAAGCCATTCCCGGAGATCGGGTACGTCTTCTTCCACACCTCTCATCAATGACATTGCAGCGTGGGTGTGCATATTTATAAAACCCGGAATTGCCGTTTTTCCGGAACAGTCCGCAATCTCTATTCCTGAAGCCATGCTTTCCGCCAGATTTTCATTCCCGGGTTTCATTATGTCCGTTTCCAGTTTTCCCGCGGGAAGTATTTTTTTTATTATTCCTTCTCCGATGAAGATATCGGACTTTTGTCCGTTGCAAACAATATTTTTCAGAAGTATATTTCCCATAATAAGTATGTAAAAGTTTTCAAATTTACTAAAAGGGAAAGGATTATCAAATACCGGCCGGTACTTTTGTCTTCATTCCCTTAAGTGCTGAAATACAAAGTGGAAGGGACAGTGCGAATGATAACGTATCCGACAAAGGCTGTGCAGCTATGATGCCGTCAAGGCCGAAATGCGCCGCGCCTATGAAAAGCAGGGGAATAAAAAAAATGCCCTGACGTGACATAGCCACGGTGATTGCGCTGACCGTCTTTTTGATGTTCTGGAGATACATGTTGGTCAGGATCACGAACCCCACCAGCGGGTATACGAAACATTGGTATTTGAGCAGTTTTGCTCCTATCGCTATCACTTCGCTGTCGCCTGCTCTGAAAACGGCTACTATTCCTGGGGCGAAAAAAATTCCTGCGACAGCGAATATCGTGCAATACGCAGTTGCTATAATTGCCGAAAACCTGAAAGCCTTACGTACTCTGTCATAAAGTCCGGCACCGTAGTTGAATCCGCAGACAGGTTGGAATCCCTGTCCGAATCCCAGCATGACGGACGAAACGAACATCATTACTCTGTTTACGATCGAAAATGCAGCTACCGCCGCGTCTCCGAACCCTCCTGCCAATTGGTTCAGACATATAGAAGCTATGCTCGCAAGGCTTTGTCTTGCGAGGGAAGGTGATCCTCCGGCGAAAATTTCCCGGTATTGTCTTACGTTAGGCTTGAAATTCCTGAGTCTTATCTCAATTCCTCCTCTTTTTCCCGCCATGTTGAACATTATGGCAAAACTGATTATCTGGGAAATTGCTGTTGCAAGTCCGGCTCCTCCTATTCCCATCCCGAAACCGAAGATAAACAGAGGATCCAATCCTATATTCAGAACTGCGCCAATGGAAATCCCTATCATGGAGCTCATTGCATTTCCCTGCAGTCTCATCTGATTGTTGAGGACGAAAGAGCCGGCTATAAAAGGCGTACCGACGAGAATATATATGAAATAAGACCTTGCATAAGGCAGGATTGTCGGTGTCGAGCCGAAAAAATTCAAAAGAGGATCCATGAAAACGAATCCTGCCACGGAGAAAGCTATACCGAATATCAATGCAGAATAAAATCCCGTGGCGGCCATGAATTCGGCTTGTTTCGTATTCCTGGCTCCAAGCGCCCTCGATATATAGTTGGCTGATCCGTGTCCGAAGAAAAAGGCCACGGCCTGGATAAGTGCCATATAAGAAAACACGATTCCCAAAGCGGCTGTGGACTGGGTATCCAGTCTTCCTACAAACAATGTATCCACCATATTGTATATATTGCTTATAAGCATACTTATGATAGAGGGCACCGCAAATTCGCAAACCAGTTTACCCGGATCGCTGGTAGTCATTTTTATGAATTTCTCATTTTGTTCTTCTTTCATTTGCAGTTTTTGATATGCAATAATAATAAAAATGACCTTCATAACCTTGGTAAGCATGCCCTGATACTATATCATAAAACGTTACCTGCCGTTATTTTTTTTGTAGAATAGCAGCTCCGGATGCTTGCCGGCAATGGATTTATTAAGATTTCGACAATTATTTCAGATTCTTCTTGCACATTAGAAGAGTATAGTCTATTTTTGCCGCCTGAATTTTAATTAAGGAAGTTTGTTATAAACTGTTTCTTTAAAAAATGGAAGAAATATCAGAAGAGGAACCATCTGTTCCTTTAGGTCTTCGGTCTTTGAAGACAGGAATCATCTGCAACTTGAAGCATGCAGCATCCGGTTCCGCAAATGTGCCTGACGATGAGGCGGAATTCGATAATCCTGCTACTGTCGGAGCAATATGCAAATCATTATCAAAGTATGGAGTGGAATCGGAAATAATCGAAGCCGATTCCTTTATTTGCGATAATATCCGTAAAAGCGGAATTGAAATCGCATTCAACATCGCAGAGGGAAAAGGCGGCCGGGACAGGGAAGCCCAGGTCCCGGCTTTGCTCGGCATTGCCGGAATTCCGTATACGGGTTCTGATGCCGCGGCTCTTTCCATAGCCCTGGACAAAGCGCTTTGCAAACGCCTTGTCGCTTCATACGGTGTCCGTACAGCCGGCTATCGTGTAATATCGCCGGGCATGGAGACTTCACTTGCGGGAATTCATTATCCGGTTATAGTCAAACCCAATGCCGAAGGATCCGGGAAAGGTATTTCCGAATGCTGTGTTGCAGAATCGGAAGAAGAATTGTCCGGTATTCTGAAAGGTGAATTTTCCATTTACGGGGAAGATGCACTGGTTGAGGAATATCTTCCTGGCAGGGAGTTTACCGTAGGCCTTTTGGGCAACGGGGAAAACGTACGTGTTTTTCCTCCCATGGAAATAATCTATAAAGGCAATACCCAAAGGAATTATAAGGTATACAGTTACAAAGTAAAATGCGGATATGCCGAATATGTCGATTACAAATGTCCTGCGGAATTGTCCGATGATGCTTTGAAAGAAATGACAATAGCTTCCAAGACGGTTTTCAATGCTTTGGGCTGCCATGACATTTCCCGTATGGATTTCCGTATGGATGCCATGGGACATCCTTGTTTTCTCGAGATCAATCCGCTTCCCGGCCTTGCTCCGGGGTACAGCGATTTTCCTATGATTGCCGCCGCATGCGGAATCGACTATGATTCTCTTATTTACGAAATATACAAAACAGCTGTAATGCGTCTGGGTCTTTGAACCTTGTATTTGTAATTAATCATGACTAGAACGGAACAATTGGCCGCCAAATATCCCGATTGGGATAATTGGATCTGGCAAGTGAAGCACAGAATAACTTCTGTGGATACTTTGTCCAAATGGTTTCCCTTGACCGAAAAGGATAAATCGGATATAGGGCAGTGCCTTAAATTTTTCAGGATGGGAATAACCCCATACTATCTATCCCTTATCAATCCGGACGATCCGGACGATCCTGTCAAAAAGCAATGTATTCCTTCGATAATGGAAACATACCCTTGCGGCGACGATCAGACGGATCCTCTTAATGAAGACGGCGACAGTCCTGTCCCTCATATAGTACATCGTTATCCGGACAGGGTGCTTTTCCTGGTTACTCTGAAGTGTTCCACTTATTGCAGGCACTGTACCAGAAGGCGGCTTGTAGGGGAGGGCGACAGGATAATAGGTGAGGCCGCACTGCAGAATGCATTGAAATATATAAGACGCCATACGGAAGTCAGGGATGTGCTTATCTCAGGCGGCGATCCTTTGGTCATGGCTACGGGAAAGCTGGAGCATATCATTCAGGGGCTCAGGGATATCCCTCATGTGGATATCGTAAGGATAGGGACTCGTGTCCCCGTAGTAATGCCTATGAGGATAACGGATGAATTGCTTGACATGCTTAAAAAATATCAGCCGATATGGATCAATACGCATTTCAATCATCCGAACGAAATTACTCCGGCTTCATCGAAAGCTTGCAGGAAAATAGCCGATGCAGGCATACCTCTGGGGAATCAGACAGTGCTTCTGAGAGGAATCAATGATAATACCCCGGTGATGAAAGATCTTATGTACAAGCTTGTTCATAACAGGGTCAGACCTTATTATCTATATCAATGCGATTTGTCGAGAGGCATATCCCATTTCCGTACTACCGTGGAAACAGGAATAAAGATAGTACATGATCTCCAAGGGTTCATTTCCGGTTTTGCAGTGCCGAAGTTTGTCATAGATGCTCCGGGCGGGGGCGGTAAAGTGCCGATAAACTACAATTACCAGATTTCTCACGATGAGAAGGAATATGTATTTGAAAATTATGAGGGCAAAATTTACCGTTATCCGGAACCGGAACGGTATGATGAAAAAAAGTGAAATATGAGGGAACGGCAGGTGTCTTGATTACAGTTCTTCGAATTTGACATCGGTGAAACGTTTGGTATCGCTTTCCCCTTTGTCTTCTTGACTGTTTTTTTGATTGCTTTCTTGATTGTCCTCCGGATTGCCGGTAGCTTCCGCATTACCGGTATCGGATCCGTTATCAGTGTTTTCCGACTCCGCAGGAATGTCTTTCAGGCAATTCTCCCTAATGTATTTTATGGAATCTTCAAGTCCCTCGGCGAATTTGTCGAAATCTTCTTTGTACAGGAAGATTTTGTGTTTGTCGTAAGTGAAACTGCCGTCTTTTTCCTGTTTGCGCTTGCTTTCCGTTATCGTCAGATAAAAATCATCTTTCCCTCTTGTCGTTTTTACGTCAAAAAAATAAGTGCGTTTTCCTGCTCTGACCGATTTTGAATAGATGTCCTCGGATGAATGATCCAAGGTATGGGCATGATCGTAATCCTCACTGTACATAATCCGAAATTTTAATAAAAATTGTTATACAAAAATAGGAAAAAATCTGAAATCTCATATTATCTTTGCATAAATTTGTTTGAAATCATGCTTAACAGAAGAATACTCAGGATAAAGGTTTTTAAAGTTTTGTATGCCTATGCTGAGAATCCGTCCATGTCCCTGAAGGAAGCGGAAGCCCAACTTGAAATCTCATGTGAATCCGCCAGGAATCTTTATATTTTCATGTTAGGCATAATCCCGTCTATTACCGACGAGGCGAAACGGCGTACGGAGGCTTTGAAGAATAAATTCAATCCTTCCGAAGAAGAAAAAACGCCCAATCTCAAATTCGTGAACAACGGTATAGCTCCTTTGCTTGCTTCCGATCCCGATTTCACTAAAATATTTTCACGCAAGAAATTTTCCTGGGAGCAGAATGATGCATTTATTAGAAAATTGTATGATTCCATAAGGATAAAGCCGTATTTTGAAAAATATATGTCTGATCCGGCTTCTTCATTATCCGGTGATGCGAAATTATTCAGAAAAATCTATGAAGAGGAATTTGTAGACAGCAGTGATCTGGCTGTAATCCTTGAAGATATGTCGGTTTATTGGAATGACGATCTGGCTTATTCGTTGACATATTGCTGCCGTACCCTTTCGGATCTTGCCAAAGGCATACGGTGGAATCTCCCGCCGTTATATCAGAGTGATATAATCAAGCTTAAGGATCCTACCGTAAGCAGCGACAAGGTTTTTTCCGTAAAACTGCTCAGATCCGCTTTTACGGGATATGAGCGTTATTACGAAATGATAGCCGGATCGGTTCCAAAATGGGATAAAGACAGGCTTTTCATTACCGATGTCGTCTTGATCATAATGGGCTTGGCGGAAGCCTGCAGTTTCCCGGATATTCCGGTTAATGTTTCAATCAATGAGTATGTCGAGATTTCCAAATATTACAGTACGCCAAAGAGCAGATCTTTCGTAAACGGTTTGCTGGATGTCCTAATACAGAAAATGGCCGGAGACGGGCTAATAAACAAAAACGGTTGAATCTTATCCTGGGTTTAATTCTAGGTTATTATCGTTTATTGTTTTATTTTTGCCGTTAAATAAACAAATCATATTATGAATATTCTTACATTATTATTGCAGGCAGGTGCCGCTTCCAAACCTCAGGGAGGCAGTCAACTTGGTTTCTGGCTGGTTATTATCCTTGTCTTTGTCGTCATGTGGCTTTTCCTTATCAGACCGCAGAGAAAGCAGCAGAAGGAACTTGAAAAATTCCGTGCAGCGTTGAAAAGAGGTGACAAAGTCGTTACCGTCGGAGGAATTTATGGTACTGTGGATGAAATCAAAGACGGAGACAAATCCATACTTATCAAGGTTGATGGCGATGTCAAGCTTCGTGTAGATAAGAATTCTCTTGTAAGGGATTATTCGGATACTGCACAAAAATAGTCTTTTTTTCCGGTTCTTATGCTGAAGGATTTTTGCAATAAGTTACTGGAAAAACTGAAAATCAATGGAAGGGATCTGACAGTCTTTCTGTTATCCTTTCTGTTGGCTTTCAGTATATGGTTTATTCACAACCTTTCCCTTGATTATTCGTCTCTTGTGAGCGTCCCTGTTGTTGCTGAAAGCAATATCGACGGACATTCTGGATTATCTTCCAACGCGGTTTCCATAGCCGCCCGCTGCCGGACCACCGGATTCAATCTGATAAGAATAAGGCATGCTCCGGGACGAAAGTCGGTTCAGGTCCGTTTTGCAAAATCCGATTTGCATTATAAGGAAGGGGATTTATACTCGATATCTTCCGAATCTCTTGGAAATTATGTCAACGATATTTTCGGTGACGGTGTAAGTCTGGAAGCCTTTACATCCAAAGAAGTATTTTTCAGATTTCCTTCCGTAAATCATAAAAAAGTGCCGGTGCAAGCCATGCGTATTCTTGATTTCAGGCAGCAGTATATGGCTGTCACCGATATGAAGCTTGATCCGGATTCCGTGATAATATACGGCGAGCCTTTTCGCCTTGCCCAGATAGACAGGGTGCGTACGCAGACTATCGATTTATCGGATATCCATTCCAGTGCCCACGGCATTGTCAGGATAGAAAAAATCAAAGGGGTTCGGATCTCTGCCGGGGAAGTCAACTATTCTCTTGACGTGTCCCGTTATGTTGAAGTAAAAGATGTCGTTCCCATAACCGTCAGGGATATTCCCCAGGGGAAAAAGATGGCTGTTTATCCTTCAAAGGCAACGGTTTTATTCCGCTGCATTTTCCCTCTTATCTCGGATCCTTCCGGTAAAGTGAGGTTTTACATCGATTATTCTGATTTCGCCGCTTCGATAAACGGCCGTTGCGTCCCGAAAACCGGAAAATTGCCTGAAGGCGTGATTAATTATGTTACGGATCCGATGGTTTTTGATTGCGTGGAAAGTGAAAAATGATAAAAACTGTTGCAATAACTGGCGGTATCGGGAGCGGTAAATCCGTTGTCTGTTCCTATTTGTCGGGTAAAGGAGTCGATGTCTATGACAGTGATAGGGCTGTACGTGTATTATATGATGAAAATCATTTGCTGAAGCAATCCGTAACTGAGCTGTTTGGAACCGGTTTGCTTTGTCCCGACGGTTCTTTGAACAGGAAAAAACTTGCATCGCTTGTTTTCGCCGACGTTTCAGCTCTGGAAAAACTCGAGTCCGTCGTTCATCCTGCGTTGCTGGCCGATTTTATCTCATGGCGCAAATCCGTCTATTCTTCTTCCGTTCCCTGGTGCGGATACGGTCCTGTGCCGTTTGTCGTAATCGAGTCCGCCATAATTTTGGAGAAACCTTTATTCCGGGGACTTGCCGACAAGATCATTCTTGTTGATGCCCCTCTTTATTTACGGCGCAAAAGAGCCGAAGAACGGGATGGCGTTTCTCCTGAAATGATCGGTGCAAGGATCGAATGTCAAAAGCTTATGAATGATTTTTCAAACGGAATCGGCCGCAATTCCATGGTCGATGCCTTGATAATGAACGATTCAGGAAAAGACTCGCTTTTCAGAAAGGTAGATGAGGCTTTTGAGGGTCTTTGGAAATAAAGTATTATCTTTGTGAAAAAAGAAATTGATATGAAAACTGATTTAACCAAAATCTTATCAGTATCCGGTTACCACGGATTATTCAGATATCTTGCACAGGCCAGAAAGGGCGCCATAGTAGAGTCCCTTTCGGACAATACCCGCAGTTGTTTTGACTTGAACAGCAAAATAACCACTCTGGCTGATATTTCCATTTATACAATGGAAGGAGAAATCAAGCTCAAGGATGTGATGCTTAAGCTCAAGGATGTTCTCGGTGAGGCCGAAGCTCCTTCTTCCAAGTCTTCGTCCGATGAATTGAAAGCATTGTTTGCCAAAGCGATTCCGGAATATGATCCTGACAAATTTTATGTCTCGCATATGAAGAAAATCGTCGATTGGTATAATTGTCTTGTAAAATACGCTTCCCTCGACTTCGTTGATCCGGAAGAAGAATCAGGCAAAGAAAACGGAACCGATGATGCAGCGGAATCCGCCGCTGAGGATGTTGCAGCAGATAAGGTTAACGAATAATTGTCTTTGATATGCGGGTACGTAGACCGACTTTGAAAATAATAACTCTGGGATGTTCAAAGAATACCGTGGATACCGAACATTTGCTTGCGCAAGTAGCCGGATCATATGAGATTATACCCGAGTCCGATGTGAAAAAAGTCGATTACCTGCTTCTGAATACTTGCGGGTTCATCGGGGATGCAAAGGAGGAATCGGTAAATGCCGTGCTCGAAGCAGTAGAAATCAAAAAGTCGGGAAAAGCCGGGAAAGTTATCGTATTCGGATGCCTGTCCCAAAGATATATGGCGCAGTTGTCCTCCATGATTCCTGAAGTCGATGGATGGTATGGCGCCAGGGATCTTGTATCAGTGATAAAAGCTTTGGGTGTTGTTCCTGACAAGGCTCTGGAAACCGGACGTTATTCCGGTAAAGCACAGCGTTCCTATGCATTCCTGAAAATTTCGGAGGGATGTGACCGCCGTTGTTCATATTGCGCCATACCTTTTATACGAGGTGCCCACAGGTCTGTCCCTATTGAAAAATTGGTCGAGGAAGCTTCATTCCTTGCCGATAGTGGAGTCAAAGAGCTTGTGCTGATAGCGCAGGATACCACTTATTATGGCTTGGATATATATCATCGCCGGGCATTGGCCGAGTTGCTCGCACGTCTTTCCGATATCAACGGAATAGAATGGATAAGGATACATTATTCATATCCTGCTGATTTTCCTGAAGATGTTATGGAACAGATGGCCGGCAATCCGAAAGTATGCAGGTATATGGATATTCCCCTCCAGCATATTTCCGACAATGTGCTCGGTATGATGCACCGTAATATAGACGGTCACGGTACCAGGGAGCTCATACGCAAAATGAGGGAGAAGGTTCCCGGAGTAGTTTTGAGGACTACTCTTATTGTGGGACATCCCGGAGAAGGCCGTAAAGAATTCCTGGAACTTCTGGATTTTGTACGGGAATTCAAATTCGAGAGGCTTGGCGCTTTTGCTTATTCCGAGGAAGAAGGTACTTTCGACGCAGGCAATTTCAGGGATTCCGTTTCATCCAAGACAAAGAAATCCAGATTGGAGAAGCTTATGTCCGTTCAGAGCGGCATATCTTTCGCATTCAATCAATCACGCATTGGAACGGAAACAAAGGTCCTTGTCGATGATTATTCGGACGGTGTGCTTGTATGCAGGAGTGAATTCGAGAGTCCGGAAGTCGATGGCGAGATTCTTGTTCAATACGACAGTTCTTCCATGGGTTCCGTTCCGGCAGAGGAAATGATAGGTAAATTTGTAAATGTCAGAATTACCGGTGCCGATGAGTACGATCTGATCGGCGAGCCGGTCGGTTAATATTTTTTATTATGAAAAAGGTTCTTTTCGGAATTTTAGCCTGTTTCCTTTTTCCAGGGTCTCTCATGGTGTTCTCATCGTGTGCTCCACAGGCTTTTACAATGAATATCGAAATGCGTCACCCATCCAAATCCGGTTTGGATCTGAACAATAAAAGTATTGCCGTTGCATATCTTGACAGCGGGAATAGTCAGGATTCTATTTTCAATCATTCTGTGGCGGAAGGGTTCTCCAGACAGTTGGAATCCGATTATTTCGGAGGTAGGAAAGTTGTTGATATTTATAAAATGCCGAAACTTACAGCCGGCAATTATTCTTCGAAAGACACTCTTATCAATCTGCTGATGGTTTCCGGCGATGATGTCGTTTTTCTGTTCGATTCTCCCGTTTTCGGGGAAGCCTCCGTTGCATCTCCCGTCCGTATCCAGGGAAGTGCCGCGTCTCCCGATTCCGCATATATTTCCGAATGTTCGGTGCCTTTCGTAACGAGACTTTATGTGTATGATTCCATGAATAAGGCCGATACCGTTTTGTCTTATTCAGGAAGCAATGTGCTGCGTCCTGCCGTGTATAATAATGGAAAAGTTTCCGATGACACTCTTAAATCCCTTATGTGGAAATTCGTATCTTCTCCTGCGGAAGAAGTAGGAGGTAAAGCTGCCAATGTCTTTCTTTCCACATGGAAATCTGAAAAATATTCCATAATCTATTATGACAATTTTGACGAAACATGGACTAATGCCGCAGAATATGCTTATGATTACAGATGGAAAGATGCCATAAGCCAGTGGCTTAAATTAGTCGGACTTAACAATGTACAGCAACGTTCGTGCGCAGAGTATAATTTATCTTTAGGCTGCTATATGCTGGGACATTACAATCTTGCCTTAAAATGGCTCGATCGTTCAGATAATGATTTTCCCATATCCGTTTCTTCGGAACTGCGAAGCAGGATTTCAGACAGAATGAAAAGATAAAAGCCTGTTATCGTATATCAAGATATTTTTGCGTCTGAAGGCTAAGTCTCCATTGTGGATTTTCAAGTATCCAGTCTATGGTTTCTTTAGTGTTCTTGCAAGAACATGGCTGCAGAAAGCGGAATCTTGCAGGAAAATCATTCCATGACGATATATCTTCCTGGCCCAGATATACAAGTTTTATTTCATCCGCTTTTTTCAGGGCTATCTTTTTTGTTTTCGGGCTTACGGTTATCCAATCTATTCCGTCAGGAAGCGTCATCGTTCCATTTGTTTCGATATGAATTTTATATCCTTTCATATGGAAAGCATTTATAAAATCGGATCCTATTTGCAATGATGGTTCGCCCCCTGTGGCACAGATACGTCTGCACTCTCCTCCGCATGAAGCCACTTTTTCCACTATTTCATCGAGACTCATATCCGTAAACGAAGAATGGTCGGTATCGCAGAACGCGCAGTCAAGGTTACATCCGCTGAACCTGACGAAAACCATGGGAGTCCCCGTCCAGAAGCCCTCTCCCTGCAGCGAGTAGAATATTTCGTTAACCTTCATCTTTCTCATATACGGCAAGATTGCTTTCGGATTCCCATACTTCCACCTTATAACAGTTCGGTATGTTGTCGCATACCCATTTTGCAATATTTTCCGCAGTCGGGTTGAAGTCCAGCACTTCATTCAGGTTACGGTGGTCCAATGTCCCGTTTATTTTTTTCTTGATTTCAGTGAAGTCCGTCACCATTCCATCGGCGTTGAGCTTCCCGGATTTGCAATGGACCTTTATTATCCAATTGTGACCGTGAAGAGTTTCGCATTTACTTTCATAAGAAAGTTTGAGTGCATGAGCAGCTGATATTTCGAGTCTTTTTGTAACGTAATACATGATTTCCGGAATTTATTCTTCATATTCTGTAGGGTCGAATCCTTCCAACGCCTCTTTGCGTTCGCGGCAGGTACCGCAAACTCCGCAATGCTTCTTACCGCCCTTGTAACATGAGTATGTCTTTGAATAGTCGATACCTAATTCTTTCCCGATCAATGCCACATCCCTTTTTGTGATGTTGCAGAACGGAGATTCTATTTTTATGCCTGCATAAGTTCCCGCCGTAGCGGCTTTCCCTATGGCAGAGATGAATTCCGGTCTGCAATCCGGATATATTGTGTGGTCTCCTGCATGATTTGCTATCAAGACCGTATCCAGACCTTCGCTTTCGGCAAGCCCTGTGGCTATGGAAAGCATTATTCCGTTCCTGAAGGGGACTACGGTGCTTTTCATATTGATTTCATTGTAATTGCCTTCAGGGACATTATCTCCACCGGCGAGTATGCTGCTTTTGAAATATCTCCCGATGAAATCCAGCGGAATTATCATTTGCCTTATTCCAAGCAAGGCGCAGTTTTCTTTTGCGCAACTTGTTTCCATTTTGTCCTGTCTTGCCCCGTAAGTAAAGGTAAGAGCAAGTTTGATTTCGTCTTTGTATTTGTATAGCAGAGTGGTACTGTCCATTCCGCCTGAATAAATTATTAAAGCTTTCATAGACTTTTTATATGAATTTTACAAAAATAGCAAAATAGCTTGTGATTATCAATCTTAATATTTTTTCCCAATGTCGGTTACCCAAGAAAAAATATTAAGAAAAGCTTTCACAATGAAATTTTTTCGGTATATTTGTGTTTTGAAACGAAAGTTTGTATTTTTGAAACACATAAACACTGAAATTTGTCTATTTATATGAAGGGTAATGAGTTTGACGTAATCATCATAGGAGGGGGAATTACAGGTGCGGGAACTGCGAGAGACTGTTCTTTACGAGGCTTGAAAGTCCTGCTGATAGAAAGGAATGATATTGCAACAGGAGCTACCGGAAGAAATCACGGGCTTTTGCATAGCGGTGCAAGATACGCCGTAACGGATAAGGATTCCGCTTCCGAATGTATAAAAGAAAATATGATCCTGAAAAAAATCGCAAGGCATTGTGTTGATGATACCGGCGGTTTTTTTATTACTCTTCCCGAAGATGATTTGGGATATCAGTCCAAGTTCGTAGAAGCTTGCAAGGCGGCCGGAATAAATGCCGAGGTTCTGGATCCGAAAGAAGCAATTCTGGAAGAACCTTCAGTGAATCCGGATATAATAGGTGCCGTAAGAGTTCCGGACGGATCCGTAGACCCTTTCAGATTGTGTCTTTCCAATATTGTTGATGCAAAGGCCCATGGTACGAAAATTCTGCTTTACAGTGAAGTCGTCGGTTTCATCAAGGAAGGGGATACCGTCAAAGGTGTCAAGATTCTCGATCATGCCACAGGTCTTACGTCTGAATATTATGCGCCGGTTACTGTGAATGCCGCGGGTATCTGGGGACATCATATTGCCGAACTTGCAGGTATTCGCATAGGCATGTATCCGGCAAAGGGGGCCTTGCTTATTTTTGCGCACCGGGTGAACGGAATTGTGATAAACCGATGCCGCAAACCTGCCAATGCCGATATTCTTGTTCCGGGGGATACCGTCTGCGTTATAGGGACGACTTCAACCCATGTTCCCTTTGAGGAGTGCGACAACATGCATGTTACGCCGGATGAAGTGGATCTTCTTCTCTCGGAAGGTGCCAAGCTTGCTCCGGTATTGTCCAGCACCAGAATTCTGAGAGCCTATGCAGGTGTCCGTCCTTTGGTATCCGCGGATGATGATCCTACGGGCAGAAATATCAGCAGGGGTATAGTGCTTCTGGACCACGAAAAGAGGGATGGTGTTAAAGGTCTTGTCTCTATAACAGGAGGCAAACTGATGACTTACAGATTGATGGGCGAATGGGCCACAAATCTTGTATGCAAGAAGTTAGGTGTCGATAAAAAATGTGTGACGGCTGTCACTCCTCTTCCCGGTTCGGAGACGGGTGGCTTGGAAGAAGTGTCAAAAAAATTCTGGACTAATCCGTCTACTCCGCAAAAGGCGACAGTAGGACGCTTGGGCGATCAGGCCTCATCCGTTTTCCTTGAAGACGAATATGACCAAAGCCTTGTCTGTGAATGTGAAGAAGTATCGGCAGGAGAGGTCAATCAGGCTATTGCCAACCTTGAAGTCCATAATCTTGTCGATTTGAGACGAAGGACAAGGATAGGAATGGGAACATGCCAGGGCGAACTTTGTGCCTGTCGTGCCGCATGCCTTTTGGCAAAGGCCAGAAATTGTGCCGAAGAAGAAAAATCGGATTTATGCAGCTTCATGAATGAGAGGTGGAAAGGTATGTATCCTATTGCCTGGGGGGAAACATTGAGGGAAAGCGCCTATACCCAGTGGGTTTACAGCGGAGTCTTCGGAATGAATGAAAACAATTAATCTAAGCTGGATATGAAATATGATACAATAATAATAGGAGGCGGTCTTTCAGGTCTTGTATGCGGCATCTCACTGGCGAAACGAGGTTCCAAATGCGTAATAGTATCGGCCGGACAGAATGCTTTGAATTTCTCTTCGGGAACATTCGGCCTGCTTTCAAGGCTTCCCGACGGCCGGCAGATAACTTCGCCTTTGGAAGCCATCGGCGAGCTTGATGAAAACCACCCGTATAGAATAATTGGGGAGGATAAAATATCGGAATATGCCGGAATGACAGCAGGTTTCTTCGAAGAATGCGGCATAAAGCTGCATGGAAATAATGATGCCAACGGCTATGTTGTCACGCCGACCGGAGATTACAAACCTGCGTGGCTTGCGATGGAGGACATCACGATCTTTCCGGAGAAACAAGAAAAAATAGGAGAAAAGGTTCTTGTAGTCAATTTCAAAGGTTATCTGGATTTCAATTCGGCTTTTGTCGCGAATGCTTTTGAAAAAAGCGGTTCATCATGCCGTATGGAAACCGTGAGCCTGGAAGCAACCGAAAGATTGAGGAGGAACCCTACGGAAATGAGGGCTGTGAATATAGCAAGGGTTCTTGATAATGAATCGGTCCTTTCAGAATTTGCTGAAGCCGTAAAGAAGCTGATAAAAGATGAGGATGTTGTCGTGTTGCCCGCTGTATTCGGATTGAATAATGCTGCTTCGCTGGATATACTTAAAAATAATATAGGCGTCAAGACTTTGTTCGTCGGAACCATGCCGCCATCCATACCCGGAGTAAGAACGCAAATGCTTCTCAAGAGGGCTTTTGAGGGTGCAGGCGGAACTTTTTTGATGGGTGACGAAGTTACAGGCGGTGAAATATCAGGACATAGAGTCCTTAATGTGAAAACGGTGAATCTCGGGGAAGTTATGTTGGAAGCTGACAATTTCGTGTTGTCTTCAGGCAATTTCTTCAGCAAAGGGCTTATCGCTTCTCCCGAAAAAGTATACGAGCCGGTTTTTGATCTGGATGTCGATTATCTTAAAGACAGGAGTCTTTGGTATGATCAGGATTTCTTCAGGAAACAAGATTATATGGGTTTCGGTGTCAAGGTGGATTCTTCCCTGCATGCTCTCAAGGGCGGTGATGCGATAGATAACCTATATGTTACCGGATCAATACTTGCTGGTACCAATCAGCTTTATGAAGGATGCGGTGCGGGAGTAGCGATTTTTTCAGCTTTTTATGTGGCGGATTCCATATCGGGAAAAAAGGAGAATTGATTTATGAACATGCAGGAAAAGAACGAAAGTGCTAATAATTTCGAGCAGTGCATCAAATGTACCATATGCACTGCCTATTGTCCGGTAGTTCCGGTAAATCCGATATTTCCGGGGCCCAAGCAGGCCGGTCCGGACGGTGAACGTCTGCGTTTGAAGAGTTCATATTTTTTCGACGATGCTCTGAAATACTGTATGAACTGCAAAAGATGTGACGTATCCTGTCCGTCAGGAGTAAAAATTTCCGACATAATACAGTCGGCGAGAATAAAATACGGCCGTCATAAACCGAAATTGAGGGATATGATGCTTGCAAGTACGGATCTTGTCGGGACGCTGGCGCGGCCTTTCGCCCCGATTGTGAATTCCACCATATCTACGAAACCGGTCAAGGCTATACTTGACGGCGTAATGGCTATAGATCATCGCAGGATGTTTCCCAAATATGCAGGCCGTTCCTTCGAGAGCTGGTTCAGGAAAGAAGCCGGACCTTTGCAGTCTTCTTTCAGGAATCAGATATCTTATTTCCATGGTTGTTATGTGAATTACAATTATCCTCAGCTCGGAAAGGATTTCGTGAAGGTGATGAATGCCATCGGTTTCGGAGTCAATCTCCTGGATCATGAAAAATGCTGCGGTGTGGCTATGATTTCCAACGGCATGATGTCTTCCGCAAAAAAGCATGCGGTGCATAATGTGAAAGTTTTGAAAAAGGCCGCAGATACCACTCGCAAGATACTTGCGACATCTTCCACATGTACTCTGACAATAAGGGATGAGTATCCGAATCTTTTGAAAGTTGACAATTCCGACGTAAGGAACGATATGGAAATCGTTACCAAGTTCATATATCCTCTGGTTGCGGAAGGAAAAGTCAAGCTCGTTTTCAAAAAAGGATATAAGGCTAAAGTCGCTTACCATGTTCCTTGCCATATGGAAAGGCTTGGGTGGGGGATTTTTTCAGCGGCTCTCTTGAAAATGATTCCTGGTATCGAATTTACCATGCTGGACAGCAATTGCTGCGGGATAGCAGGGACTTATGGTTTTAAGAAAGAAAATTACGAGGCTTCCCAGGCTATAGGAAAACCTTTGTTCGATCAGATAAACGGAATAGATCCGGATTTCGTAACTTCGGATTGCGAAACCTGCAAATGGCAGATCGAAATGTCTACGAAATATCAAGTAAAACATCCTATTTCGATTCTTGCAGAAGCATTGGATCTTGAAGCCACTGCAAAATTGAACAAATAATACAAACAAGGCATTATAATATCCATTTTCGTATATTAACAAGAGAGGGTGGCTGAAAAGAAATTTTCAGCCACCCTCGATATTTGTAAAAGGAGGGACCGTAAGCCGGTTTCTGTTTTTGAATCTGTCATTTATCTTCGCAACCGACCCCCTGACATCGAACGAGCAGTTCTCATTTGCCAGTATATTTGGTCTTGCAGGTCCTGCGACCGTACCCGTATGGCATCGCTGCAATACGTTGTGAGCTCTTGCCTCGCATTTTCACCCTTACCGTCCCAGACGGCGGTTGTTTTCTGTTACGGATAGATAAGATTACTCCCATCTGCGCTTTCCGCAGCAGGACGCTCTGTCCTGTCCGGACTTTCCTCACGGCATGATACCGCGCGACAGATCGTCCCTCCTTTTTTTTAAAAGTCCAATCCTGTATTAATAAAAGTCCATATCCGGACTTCGGAATTATACTTTTGCAGTGCAAAGTTAAAAGAATTTCTTTTAATTATTATTTTTTGACTAAATTTGTACCCCTGTTAAACCTAAGATAAATGAACACGAAATACGTCTTTGTAACAGGTGGTGTCGCCTCGTCCCTTGGCAAGGGAATTCTTGCCGCTTCATTGGCCAAACTTCTTCAGGCCAGAGGTCTGAGAGTAACAATCCAAAAGTTTGATCCATATATCAATATAGACCCCGGTACGCTTAACCCGTATGAACACGGGGAATGTTATGTGACGGATGACGGCGCGGAGACGGATCTGGATCTGGGGCATTATGAAAGGTTCCTTGGTGTCCATATGTCCAAAGCCAACAATGTAACGACCGGAAAAATATATTATACGGTAATAAACAAAGAAAGGGAAGGCGCATATCTCGGCAAGACGGTGCAGATTGTACCGCATATAACCGATGAAATCAAAAGACGCATGCTTTTACTGGGCAAGACGGGGAAGTACGATGTCGTAGTAACCGAAATCGGAGGAACGGTCGGTGATATGGAGTCCCAGCCGTTTCTGGAGGCCATACGTCAACTCCAGTGGGAAATGCCGGAAGATGATCTTGCAAGCATACATCTTACCCTTGTGCCTTATCTTAGCGCTGCGAAAGAACTTAAGACAAAACCGACCCAGCATTCCGTACAGATGCTGCAGCAGGCCGGAGTTTTTCCCGATGTGATAGTATGCCGTACTGAGAAGGAACTTACACCGGAGATAAGACGCAAGGTTGCATTGTTCTGCAATGTCAAACCGGGACATGTTATACAGTCGATCGATGCTCCTTCCATATATCAGGTTCCTCTTAACATGGAAAATGAAGGGCTGGACAAAATGATTCTGGACCATTTCGGAATAAAGGATCTTCCGGATCCGGATTTCTCCAGACTCAAGGCTTTTCTAAGCAAGTTGTATCATCCGAAATATCAAGTCGATATTGCTCTTGTCGGGAAATATGTGGAACTTCAGGACGCTTATAAATCCATTCTGGAGTCTTTCATACATTCGGGTGCTGCAAATGAATGTAAGGTGAACGTACATACCGTTCAAAGCGAATATATAGATCAAAGCAATATTGAAGATAAGATCAGCGGAATGGACGGTATCCTGGTGGCTCCCGGTTTCGGAGAGAGAGGTCTTGAAGGCAAGGTTCTGGCCATACGTTATGCCAGGGAACATGATATTCCTTTTTTCGGAATATGCCTCGGCATGCAGATGTGTGTGGTTGAATTCGCCAGGGATGTACTGGGTTTTGCGGAAGCTGCATCCACGGAAGTGAATCCTGCGACTCCTTATCCTGTGATTGATCTTATGGAAGATCAGAAAAGCACTACGATAAAAGGCGGTACCATGAGACTTGGTGCATATGATTGCGTTCTTGATCAAGATTCGATGGCTTATCGTATATACGGAAAAGACAAAATTTCCGAAAGGCATCGTCACAGATATGAATTCAACAGCGATTATCTTGGAAAAATGGAAGCTGCCGGACTGAAAGCTACCGGAAGGAATCCCGAGACCGGGCTTGTGGAGATTGTTGAAATACCATCACATCCTTTCTTCATTGGTGTCCAGTTCCATCCTGAACTGAAAAGTACTCCCGAACATCCGCAGCCGATTTTCGTGGCTTTCGTAAAAGCGGCTATGCAATACAGGGAAGAGAACCGGTCAAATTAAAGAACAAATGCGAAAAGTCCGTCTTGTAATATTCATGGTTCAGCTTTTGCTGTTTGCCGGTTTCGGTTCCTGCGCTTATGCAAAAGTACAAAATTATAAAGTGCGTGTAGTGAATGAATATCCCCATGATGTTACTTCTTATACTCAGGGGTTGTTTTTCAATAATGGCCTTCTGTATGAGAGTACAGGTTTGGAAGGGAAATCCACTTTCAGGGTAGTTGATCTTGAAACCGGAAAAGCTGAGAGGCGGTTTGATTTTTCCGATAAATATTTTGTGGAAGGGTCTGTTATCATGGGAGGGGATCTTTTCATTCTTACATGGCAGAATCATGTCGCTTTTGTCTATGACGCCGTCACGCTGAAATATAAAGCTACATATTCTTATCCTCGTGAGGGGTGGGGACTGACTACTGACGGAAACTTGCTCATTGCAAGCGACGGTTCCTCAGATCTGTATTTCATGGACGGGAAGTTCAATGTGAAACGCAAGATTCCGGTGAGAATGGACGGACATCCCATTAATTATCTGAATGAACTTGAATATATAGACGGAAAGATTTTCGCCAATGTTTATTTGACGGATCTGATTCTGATAATAAATCCGGACAGCGGGAAAGTCGAGGGGACAATAGACTGCAAAGGTCTCCTGCCTTCAAATCTTAGAACGAAAGATACGGACGTGTTGAATGGTATAGCCTATGATAGGAAATCAGGTAAATTGTATCTGACGGGAAAAAATTGGCCTAGATTATATGAAGTGCGTCTGATAGAGAAATAACATATTTGTTTTAATACAAAGCGGGGGTACCCGGGCGCGGAAATGTTTCCGCAAGCCAGGTTGAGAAAGTCCCAACGAACCTGATGCGGTCAATACCGCCGAAGGGAAGGCTTTATCTCAAATGCGTATTACGCATTCCCTTGCATATAAATCATTAATTATTATGCGAGGTTTTTTATTCAATTATGCCCTTGCCGGGCTTTTATGTTTAACTGCTGAAGCTTCCAACGCTTCTCCCGTATGCAAGGATTCATTATCCTTGACAGAACATCTTGACAGTGTGATCATCTCAGCTTCAAGAGCCAGCCGTTCTGCACCTGTCGCCTTTACAATGGTAAACAAGAAGGCGCTTAGAGCGGCTGATCCTATCAATTCCCTTCCTATGATATTGTCATCACAGCCGTCGGTAATTACGACAAATGAAGGCGGGACGGGCCTTGGCTATTCAAAAATGACAGTACGCGGTTCGCGGGGTTCCCAGACAAATGTCACTCTCAACGGTATAACATTGAATGACGCCGAATCCCAGGAAGTTTTCTGGGTGAATATCCCGGCGTTGCCCAATATGTTGAGTTCTATTCAATTACAGAGGGGACTCGGCACATCTGCAAACGGCAGCGGTGCTTTCGGCGCGAGTATCAATATGAGCACGGCTTCCATCGGAAATTCCCCCTACGGTTATTTTGATTTCTCAAGCGGCTCTTTCGACACATTCGTATCCACTTTATCCGCCGGTACGGGTCTTACCAAATCCGGTTTATATGCTTCTTTTGCATATTCACATGGATATACTGATGGTTATATCAGAAACGCCAAGGCGAAAGTCCGTTCCGTTTTTGCCGAAATAGGATACCTCAAAGGCTCTAATTCCTTTAAACTTACTTATCTCACTGGTATTCAGCATACAGGGATAACATGGGAGGGTATACCTCTTGCCATGTATTATAAAAACAGGAAATATAATCCTGCAGGTGAATATGAAGACAAGTGGGGGAATAAGCGTTATTATGACAACCAGACAGATAATTACACCCAGCGGCATCTCCAGTTCAATTTTACCCATCAGTTCGGGAATAGGGTTTTCTGGAGTACTACTTTGAATTATACCAAGGGTGACGGTTATTATGAAGAGTACAAGCCGAATGTTGCGTGCGGGAAAGTCGGTTTCGGCACTGCCTCCCAATCATTGGACGAAAGTGATTTCGTCGTCAGGAAAGAAATGGACAATTATTATGCGGTTGTCAATTCCAATGTGAAGTATAAGTCCGATAAAATGGATGTTATTGGCGGAGTATATGTTTCAAGATACAACGGTGATCATTTCGGCGATGTTATATGGTCCGGTATTGCAGGCAATGATTATGATTATTCCGATTCCGAATGGTATAGGAATAACGGAACGAAAGATGATTTGAATACATTTGCGAGAGCTGAATATCATCCCTTTTCATGGTTCGATGCATATCTTGATTTACAGTATAGGAATGTATCCCTAAAAATGACCGGTCCCGACGACAATTCCGTTTCACTTGATTACCGCAAGCATTGGAATTTCTTTAATCCCAAAGCCGGTTTCTCATTCGACCTGTCTTCTTTTGGAAAAGCATATGTTTCGGTGGCATTGGGACATAGGGAGCCCGGAAGGAGCGATCTTGAAAAAAATATAGAAACCGTTGCCGACGAAATATCGTCAGGGAACAGTTCTGCCGAAGTGAGTTTGAAACCGGAAAGAATGGTGGATATCGAATCCGGTTATTCTTATTCTTCTGCCGGATTTTCCGCGTCAGCCAACATCTACATGATGGAGTATCGGAATATGCTTCTGGAAACCGGCAAATTGAGTGATGTCGGATACACGATAAAAGAAAATGTTCCCGTAAGTTACAGGAGGGGTATCGAGCTTGCCGTTGCCTGGCAGATTTTTCCAGTGTTGAAAATGGATGCCAATGCTGCATTCAGTACAAATAAAATAAAGAATTACACCAATTATGTCGAGAATTATGATAATTCCGATGATTGGAATTATCTTGGCTTGCTTAAGACACATTTCGACAAAACCACTATCCTGATGTCTCCTTCGGTAATTGCTTCGGCCGGGATTTCGTATTTGCCCTTCAAAAATAGCTGTTCTAATTTTCTCAATACCGCCGGTATATGCGTAAGGGGGAAATATGTCGGGAAACAATATTGGGACAATACTGAAAATCCCGACAGGGAGGTTCCGGCTTATTTCGTGGCGGATGCATCACTGTCCTGTTTGTTCAAGATATCGGAAGGGACTTTCAGATTGGGTGTATATATAAATAATATTCTGGACAACAGGTATTATGCCGATGCCTGGGTCTATCGTGCGCATTTCCGTGATGAAAACAAATATTATCAGGAGGAAGGCGTTTTTCCACAGGCCCCTGCCAATTATATGCTCAGGGTGACATACTCTTTTTGACACAAACGATAATGTTGTCTGCATAAATAAAGAAGCCCGCATCACTGCGGGCTTCAATGGTTAGTTAGTAGTGTATTTTACCTATAGAAAGGTTAATTATTGTTGGTTAGAATCTCTCGTAAATTAATACGGGAGTCGAGTGTTTTTCAAACAATGTTTTTAACGTTTTAAAACATTACAAAGATAAGTACTTTTTTTGAAAATCAAATTTATTTTTTCAAAAAATGTTTAATTTTCATACGTTTTTAACGTATTGCATCTTTTAACAGGCCGGGCCTTCTTTCTTTGGTCCTTTTTTCCGCCTGTTCATCCTGCCAGTTCCTGATGAGTTTGGGATTTCCGCTCAGAAGCACATCAGGGACCTTCCAGCCGTTGAATTCCGCCGGCCTCGTATATACGGGAGGCGAGATCAGATTATCCTGGAAACTGTCGCTCAATGCGGAAGTTTCATCTGTCAATGCGCCGGGGATAAGTCTGACTATGGAATCGGCAAGAATGGCAGCTGGAATCTCCCCTCCGCTTACCACATAGTCGCCTACGGATATTTCCCTTGTTATGAGATGTTCCCTTATCCTTTCGTCTATCCCTTTATAATGTCCGCACAGAATTATTATGTTTCCCAAGAGGGAAAGTTCATTTGAGATTCCCTGTGTAAGAGTTTCCCCGTCCGGTGACATATATATTATTTCGTCGTATTCCCTTTGGCTTTTCAATTCATTTATCATTTTGAATACCGGTTCGACCATCATGACCATTCCGGCATCGCCCCCATAACAATAATCATCCACGGTCTTGCGTGACCCCAATCCATATTTCCTTATGTTATGGACCTGAATGTCAACAAGACCGTTCTTTATTGCTCTACCTACTATTGAATATCCGAGAGGGCTTTTTAAAAGTTCAGGTACGACCGACAGGATGTCAATGCGCATGCTTAATCGAATTTGATTTTGAACAGTCCGGCCTGGCTTTGAATTATAAGTGTCCCGTCATATTCGGAACAATCCTCGAGTTCACTGTGAGTCACCTTTGTCAAGTCAAGGACATTACGCATGCATCTGTTCTTGAGATCCCAAACGTAAAGTATCGAAGGCGTCTCCGTCTTTCCCACTCCTGTAGGCATGAAAAGCATTCCGTCATGAATGAACAGACCCTGTCCGATAGGATTGAAAGGAACGGCATAGTAATCCTCGACCAAGTAATTTTCAAGCAAGTCTTTGTCAGTAAGTATCAGAAGTCCGTTTTGACCTTCTTTATAAGATGGAAGTCTGAACTTGACTATTCTGTGCCTGTTGGCCGGATCGGAATTGTTGATGGTGTTTCCGTATCCGTAAAGATAATGGTTCCGACGGTCTACCACCCACTGCAGCGCATATCCGAAATTATGGCTAGTATCATTGTAAAATATCGTTTGTACAAGAGTTGAAGATTTCAGGTCGGGGTTGATCCTTTCCACATAAGCCACATCTTTCATATTGTTGATTTTCTTTTTCTGGCATTGGCTTATGTATACCAGAGGCATAGGATCAGCAGGATCGTAAGATTCGATGCCGAATGAAGCTACGTTCGAATGATTGTATTTATTGTAGCTGGCAAGTTTGAATTGGCTGAGCTTTTCGATTTTTTTCCCGTCGAAATCATATAAAGTTGCTACACCCGTATTCTGGCAGCTGAGAAGATAATTTCCGAAAATATCCATTCCCTGATAGGCCTGTTTCTGGACTCCTTGCAATGGTCCCAGAAATGTGGATTTGAGAATATTTTGTGAAAGGGATATCCTTTCTCCTGTATATGGATATGATGCGTTTTTCTGAGCAAAACACGCTGCCGGTGCGATAATGGTTAATAGCAATAGTAATTTTTTCATTGTCTTTTTATATTTAAATATATGTTTCATATATGCATTCGCAAATATAGGAAATGTTTCTTAATATGTGTTATGTGTTTATTCTTTCGCATTTTATTCATATATTTGCAGAATATGAAATTAAAATAATTCCTTATTATTATGAGTGAAGAAATTATCCCTGATGTGACTAATGTGCCTGAGGCGCAAGTTCCGTCAGATGTAGTTCAAAAGGCAGTTCCTGATGGTGAGACTTCAGATGAAGCCATCAATGAAACGGTCGGCGAAGACACTTCCGTACAGGAGGCGCCTGCTGTTGCCGAGCCCGTTGCGGAAAAATCTTCCGTGGAAGAAAGCGAACCAGACCTGTCCGGAAAAACCCTTGCCGAGCTTTCCGAACTTTTTCATCAGCTTGCAATAAGTGAAAACCGTATGAAGCGGTATAAAGAAGCTGAATCGATTAAGTCGGCTTTTTACAAGAAGCTGACCAAGGAAAAAGTGGATGCCGGCGGTTCCGTTTCAGCAGAACCCCCTGCAGGGGATGACCAGCACGAAAACCCTTTCGATGCAATAGAAAACGGATTCAAAGCTTTCTATAATGCTTACAAGAAAGAACGCGTTGAATATAATAAAAGACTCGAAAAGGATAGGGAAGAAAACCTTGTCAGGAAACAGGCTGTGATCGAGGATCTTAAATCTTTGGTCGATAAGCAGGAAGATGTCAATGCAACTTTTCCGGCGTTCCGTGAAATCCAGTCAAGATGGAGGGAGATCGGTCCTGTTCCGGTACAGAACTACAGGGATATAAACGATACATATCAGTTCTATGTCGAGAAGTTCTATGATATGGTCAAAATCAATCATGATCTGCGCGATCTTGATTTCAAGAAGAATCTGGAAGCTAAAGAAGGCTTTTGCGAGACAGCCGAAAAACTGACCGAGAATGATAATGTCGTAGCCGCTTTCAGGGAGCTACAGAAACTTCATGAACAGTGGAAGGAATTCGGTCCCGTCGCAAAGGAATACCGTGATTCGATATGGGAACGTTTCAAGGCAGCCACAGCTATCATAAACAAGAAATACCAGGCTTATTTCGAAGCCCAGAAAGCCAAGCAGGGGGAAAATCTGGAAGCCAAGACAAAACTTTGCGAGCAAACCGAAACCTTGGCCGGAAAGGACATCACGTCTTCCAACGAGTGGAATTCCGTGACCAAGGAAATAGAGGAAATCCAGAAACAATGGCGTACTATCGGATATGCCACGAAGAAAGAAAATCAAAAGATATACGATAGGTTCCGTGCTGCGTGTGACAAGTTTTTTGCGAGAAAACGCGAATTTTATTCGTCATACAAAGAAGTGATGAACGACAATATGGCCAAAAAGATGGCGCTTATCGAAACTGCCGAATCTTTGAAAACAAGTACGGAGTGGAGAAAGACTACCGACCAGTTCATCAGTCTTCAGAAACAATGGAAGGAATTGGGTGCGGTTCCGAGAAAGAAATCGGAGGTGCTGTGGAAACGGTTCCGTGCTGCCTGCGATGAATTTTTCAATGAAAGGGACAGACAAAACAAGCCTGAAAATGATTATTACGCAAATCTTAAGGCAAAACGGCAGATCATAGAAGATATCGATTCATATGTGCCGGTAAACGGATCCGATGACATCAAGTCGATGAACGATTTCTCTTCCAGATGGAAAGCTATAGGCTTCGTTCCCTTCAAGGAAAAAGATGCGATCGTGGAACGTTACAAAAATGCCATGAAGACCAAGTTCCCGGATTTCGTATACTCTTCCGGCCGCAGCGGCATGGCTAAGCAGCCCCGAAGCGAAAAGGATTATCTTGTACAGCGTTTCAATAAATTGCAACAAGAGATTGATACATACGAAAACAATATAGGATTTTTTGACAAATCCAAGAAGTCGGAACCGCTGATCAATCAGATGCTGGAGAGGATCGATGCGGCAAAGAAGGAATTGAACGATTTGAAAGAACAGATACGTAAAGCCGAAGAGTCGTCTTCAAAAGAGTAACAGACATAACGAGTAATGGACAAAAATACAATAACTGGATTTATTCTTATTGGTGTTCTCCTTTTCGGGTTCACTTGGTATCAATCAAAACAATATAAAAATCAGGTAGAATATCAGCAGCAGCAGGATTCTTTGGCGTTAGCCTCCGATACCTTGTCATTGTCCGCAGCAGATTCGGCAGGAGGGCAATCTGTGCCCGCTGTTTCAAATGATTCTTTGATCTCACCTTCAGGCAAGGGAGCCAATATTTATAAGGATGCGCTTCTTGATTCCGCATCTTCCGGGACTGCCGAATATTACCTTCTTTCGAATGATAAATTCGATGTCGCTTTTACAACTAAGGGTGCCCAGCCGTACTCGGTAAGACTCAGGAACTACAGGAATTACGACAGTACGGATTTATATGTTTTCAAGCCCGGAATGAGTCAGTACGGAGTCACCGTATATACCGGGGAAAATATCAATACGAAAGATTTCGTTTTCGATCTTACAGAAAAAACCGATACATCTCTGGTAATGCGTCTTCCGTTTTCGGGCGGGGGATATATCCAGCAGAAATATGTCATACACAAAGGATCTTATGTGGTAGACAACGAACTTTCTTTTGTCGGGATGGAAAATGTCATTCCGAGAAATGTTTCTGTGTTTGATATCGATTGGTCGGTCATTGTTCCCCGTATGGAGAAAGGTTATAAAAACGAAGTACAATATTCCAAACTTGACTTTTATTTTCCTGATGACAAAAAACCCGTATCAATAGGAAGAGGCCGGAATGCCGATAAAAGGATAGATGCAAAAATTTCGTGGTTTGCTTTCCAACAGCAATTCTTTTCCGCAATAATGAGAGCGAAAAACAATTTCATGTCCGGGAACATGTCAATAAATTTCTATCAGGAAGATGATGAAAGTCATAACCTGATGGCATGCAAAGCCGATCTTCGTTCCGAATTCAAATCCGATTCCAAAGATATCACGGTTCCTTATGAATTCTATTTCGGTCCCAACCATTTCTCGACACTGAAATCATACGGGCATAAGTATGAAAAGATAATTCCTCTGGGAGGATGGCTTGTCGGCTGGTTTACGAGATACCTGATAATTCCTACATTCAATTTTCTGCACCGCTATATTGCCAATTTCGGACTTATTATCTTGCTGATGACCTTATTCATCAAATTGATAGTTTCTCCGCTGACGTTCAAGTCGTATAAGTCGTCCGCCATGATGCAGGCGATAAAACCGGAAATAGATAAGCTTAATGCCAAATATCCCAAGCAGGAGGATGCCGTTAAAAAGCAGCAGGCTACCATGACCCTGTATAAGCGGGCCGGAATAAGTCCTATGGGTGGTTGTCTGCCTATGCTTTTACAGTTCCCTATACTGTGGGCGATGTTCCGTTTCTTCCCGGCTTCTATCGAGCTTAGGCAGCAGTCCTTTTTGTGGGCTGATGATTTGAGTTCATATGATTCGATTTTGAATTTCGGTACCCATATCCCTTTGGTCGGCAATCACATTTCATTGTTTGCATTGCTTATGGCCGTGTCAATGTTCATTTATTCCAAAATGAATTCTAGCCAGATGTCATCGGATCCGAATATGGCCGGAATGAAGTTCATGAGCATCTGGATGATGCCTGTCATGATGTTTTTCATATGCAACAGCCTATCCAGCGGTCTGAGTTATTATTACCTTCTTTCCAATATAATAATGATGATTGAGACTTGGGTAGTAAAGAAATTCTTTATAAACCAGGATGCGATACTTGCGAAATTGAAGGCCAGCGAAGGTAAGGTAGTACCTAAATCAAAATGGCAACAGCGTCTTGAAGAAGCTCAGAAAATGCAAAAGAATATGTTGAAAGAGCAAGAAAAAAAGAGGAGAAGATAATGTCTGTCATTTCGGTTCTCGAGAATTTGCGTTCGGAACTTCCCGCTAATGTGAAATTGGTGGCCGTATCCAAATTCCATCCCGTTCAGGTGCTAGAAGAGGCTTATGGAGCCGGCCAGCGGGTATTCGGAGAGAACCGTCCCCAGGAATTCGCATCAAAGGTGCCTCAAATGCCTTCGGATGTAGAATGGCATTTCATAGGGCATCTCCAGACAAATAAACTCAAGTTCGTTCTTCCGTACGCAAATATGGTCGAATCTGTAGATTCAATGCATTTGCTTCGTGCCATAGATTCATGGTGCGGTCAAGCCGGAACAGTGATGAATATCCTGCTGGAATTGCATCTTGGCGCCGAAGAAACCAAACACGGTTTCACCGGAGACGAGATCGAAGCGATATTGGACGATAATGGCGGATATCCCCATGTGCGTATCTGCGGACTGATGGGTATGGCTACGCATACTTCGGACGTCAATGCAGTAAGAGCGGATTTTGAAAAGATATCCGGTTTCAAGAAAAAGATGGAAAAAGCCCATCCGGAACTGACCGATTTCAAAGAATTATCAATAGGAATGTCAGGGGATTACGAAATAGCTTTGGAATACGGCTCTACGATTGTCAGGATAGGAACAAAGATTTTCGGTCCGAGGGAATATTAATCCTTCATTGCCTCTATCATAGATTCTGCTACTGCGAACGATGCACCTTTTCCTCCAAGGGCTTCCCTTATCTCTTTGTAATCGGAGAGCATATGGTTTCTGTAGGATTCATCTTCAAGGATTCTCCGTATTTCACCGAGAACATTTCCGGAATCGAAATAGTATTGGAGCAGTTCTCTGAAACATAACCTGTTAAGAATCAAATTTCCGAGACTTATGAATTTTATGCGGATTATCTTCTTTGCTATCATGAAGTTTATCGGTGAACTTTTGTAAGCTACGACCTGTGGAGTTCCGATAATGGCCGTTTCCAGCGATGCAGTACCGGAATTCACTACTGCAGCTTCGGAATTTCGTATGATCGCATAGCTATCATCGAAAATCAGTCTTACATAATTTTCCCGACCCCTGATGTACGGGGCATAATCATCCGTTGTCCTTGACGGCGCCCCGGCGATTAAAAAATTGTAACCGGAATATTCCGGAATCTTTATCATCTTGTCGGCGAATTCCATGAATACAGGCATCATGGTTTTTATCTCTCCGTTGCGTGATCCCGGAAGGAGAGCTATGAAAGGTTTGTCTTCCATCCCCGTTCTCTCAAGAAAGTCATTCCTGCTTTCTTGCATGGCAGGGGAGTTGTCCACGGCATCTATGAGCGGGTTTCCCTTATATATGAATTGCACGTCTTTTTCCGTGAAATACGGAATTTCAAAAGGAAAGATTATAAACAGTTTGTCAACGTAGGCTTTGATTTTCTTTACCCTGCGTTCCCTTGACGCCCAGACTTTCGGAGCAATGTAATAGAATGTCTTCAATCCGTGTTTGTGAGCAAATTCCGCTATTCTGAAATTGAATCCCGGATAATCAATAAGTATCACCACGTCCGGATTCCATTGCATTATGTCCGAGCAGCAGTCCCTGAATCTTTTCAGGAATCTGCCGGCATGCAAAATCACTTGCATGAACCCTATTACCGCACCTTCTTTATAATCATGTACCAGACCTGTTCCGGTCTGATGCCCGTCATAGACATCTTTCATCAGATTCCCGCCCCAGAATCGGATGTCGGCCTCTTTGTCTTTTTCGTAAATCCCTTTCATCAGATTGGATCCATGCATATCCCCGGAGGCTTCGCCTGCTATAATATAGTATTTCATTATTATATGATTACGTCAGAAATTAACGTTGAATCCAAGCCCTTCAAGCCTTTGTTTTTCCATGTAGTCAGTCTTGTCCAGTTTGTCCGGTACTATTGAGATGAAGCCTTCGTTCATCAGCCAATGATCGGCATCCTGCGTATTCAGGTCGCTGTCCATGAAATCTCCGGTCATGTTGTACAATGTCTCGTTGCCATCGCAATTTTTGCAATTTCGCCCTTCCAGGGGCTTACCGCTTAATACGAATTCCCTTACCCATTTGCCCAAGCCTTGGCGGCCTATTCTGGTTCCTATGATTTTATCCGCTGGAAGCCCCGGGAAATTGATATTGTAGAAAATTCCGTATTTATCAGGCAGCGAGGACATTATTTTTCTGAAAATATCCGGAAAGTAAGCTCCGACGGCTGAAAAGTCGGGATCATGTGATCCGTCATCAATTGAGACGGCAATTGAAGGAACATTGTTCAATGCAGCTTCTTCGGCTGCTCCCAGTGTTCCGGAATAACAGGCGGCGCTTGCAGCATTCGAGCCGTGGTTTATACCGCATACAACAACATCCGGGTGGATATCCCTGAATTTGAAATTGAATCCATATTTTATGCAGCTCGCCGGGGTGGCATCCAGATATGCCCATTTCCCGTTTTTTTCTTCAGGCAATTCTTTGTAAGAAATTTTATCCTGTCCCAGCGATACTGCCGTACTCATTCCGGATTGATGTCTTTTTGGAGCTATGACAGTAATATTGCCAAATTGGCACATGATTTCTGCCAAATAATGTATGCCTTTCGCCTTATATCCGTCGTCATTGGTAATCAGAATGTTCATATTCATTTAATTTCTGCAAATATAGGGATTATTCATATTTTTTAGTATTTTTGCACCGTTTTTGTAGGAAACACTAATGGTTAGTAAAAGAAATTTGTTTAACTTCTAATAATTTGTATAACAATGGTAAAACTTGGTATTAACGGATTTGGCCGTATAGGCCGTATGGTATTCCGTGCCGCAGTAGAGAACTTCTCTAATGATATAGAGGTTGTAGGAATCAACGATCTTCTTGATCCTGAGTACCTTGCCTATATGCTCAAATATGATTCCGTTCATGGGGCATTCAAAGGCGAGATATCTGTAGAAGGAAGCACGCTTATCGTTAACGGTCACAAAATTCGTCTGACGGCGGAAATGGATCCTGCTAATCTGAAATGGAATGAAGTGGGAGCCGATGTCGTTGTTGAATCAACAGGTCTTTTCCTTACGGATGAAAAAGCCCGCAAACACATTCAGGCCGGTGCCAAGAAAGTTATTATGTCAGCGCCATCCAAGGATGATACTCCTATGTTCGTATACGGAGTCAATGACAAGACTTATGCAGGTCAGGATATCATTTCCAATGCATCTTGCACGACGAACTGCCTTGCTCCTATATCCAAAGTCCTTGATGAAAAATTCGGTATAGTACGTGGTCTCATGACTACAGTTCATGCAGCTACAGCTACACAGAAAACAGTTGACGGTCCATCCAAGAAAGATTGGAGAGGCGGTCGCGGAATTCTTGAAAACATCATTCCTTCTACAACAGGAGCTGCAAAGGCTGTTGGAAAAGTTCTTCCTCAGCTTAACGGCAAACTTACAGGTATGTCTTTGCGTGTACCTACATCAGATGTATCTTTCGTAGACCTTACCGTAGAGCTTGCAAAACCTGCTTCTTATGAAGATATCTGCAATGCTATGAAGAGTGCTTCGGAAGGCGAACTCAAAGGCGTTCTCGGATACACCAATGAGTCTGTGGTTTCCACTGATTTCCGCAACAATTCCCATACCTCGATTTTCGATGAGAAAGCCGGAATCCAGCTTGACCCTACTTTCGTAAAGGTTTGCGCTTGGTATGATAACGAATGGGGCTATTCAAACAAAGTTTGCGAAATGGCCCGTGTAATCAACAAATAATTTCGTCAGTTATTAATATTTTGAAGAGACCGCCAACCGACGGTCTCTTCTTTATTTTATATCCAGGGTTTCGGAATTCTTGATTGCAGCATACGTCACATCGTTTGATACGGTCCTGGATTAGTAATTATTTTTCATGACATCAAGGTCGACGGGGCCCTGTATGCCGTATACCACCGCCTTGTCTGTGAATTGCCAGATGTACCAGTCATTTATTTCCGGTTCCTTGCCTCTGAAATCCGATATCCAGATAGGGTAGCGTCCTGTTATGTCTTTGTCCAGTACATTCATGGCAAAATATGTGGAAGTATATACTATCGGTTTTCTTTTGTAATGGTTACCGACATATTCCAGCCATTTCAAAGCCCTGGAATTCAAAGTTCTGTTCGAACAGCCCCTATGTATTGTTTCAAGATCCAGGATTGGCGGCAAATCATTTGCATCCAGTGGTCCTACCGTCCTGATGAAAAGACGTGCTTGCAGCCCCGGGTTTTTGGAAGATCGGAAAAAGTGATATGCTCCTCTTTTGATCCCGGCTTTTCCTGCATCCTCCCACCACTTTTCGAATTTTTTGTCTTTCATAGTCATTCCTTCTGTCGCTTTCATAATGACAAAGGAAACCGGATATATGTCCTTTGCTTTTTTCAGGGATTTCACCGTATTTCCTTTTCTGTCCGTCATTATTGTTATGTCGGACCAGTTTATATCCTGGTTGTTGTGGTGGGAGATATCTATTCCGTATTTGTAATTTCCCTTTGGAATGGCAGTTCCCGATTCTTCGTAACCTAAAGTCTCTGGTAATGCTTTATTGATTTCACGGTTGCCTAAGTACAGAGTAATCAGTATCAAGATAAGTATTGCAGCGGATATGGATATGATTGCTGCAAGATTCATTTTTACGGCTTTTTTCTTGCGGCTTCTTTTCTTTGGCTTCTTACGCTTCTTTCCGGTGCCTGTTTTCAAGGGTTTCTTCTTATATGATGCGGCAGTCATATATCATTTATTTATATGTACAAAGATACTAGTTATATCTTTTTCTTTTTATTATTTTTGCTTGTATAACATATAAACAATACTGATCATGAAAGAATTGAAAGGGACAAAAACGGAAGCGAATTTGGAATCGGCTTTCGCAGGCGAGTCTAAGGCTCGTAATAAGTATACGTATTATGCGTCAAAAGCGAGGAAAGATGGTTATGTACAGATAGGGGACTTGTTTGACGAGACTGCAAACAATGAGAAAGAGCATGCGAAAATCTGGTTCAAGATTCTTCATAACGGAGAAATTCCGGATACCGAAGCAAATCTGGAGGATGCTGCAGCCGGAGAGTACTATGAATGGACGGATATGTATCCTTCTTTTGCAAAAGATGCCAAAGAAGAGGGATTTGACGAAATTGCATTTCTTTTCGAGAAAGTTGCCGATATAGAGAAAACCCATGAGGAAAGATTCCGTAAATTACTTAAGAACGTAAAGGATTCCGTTGTTTTCTCCAAAGATGAAGATACGATCTGGCAGTGTTCAAATTGCGGCCATATAGTGATAGGAAAGAAAGCTCCGGAAGTTTGTCCCGTATGCAAGCACCCCAGAAGCTATTTCCAGGTAAAAGCTGAGAATTATTAGTTCCGTATATATGATGTTGTAGATTTACGGCATCGGTTATATATAAAGATGGCGGCCCTCATAGTCAGTATGACTTCAAGGCCGCCATCTTTATTTTGTCTTTGCAATTACGTTTTTTCGGATACGTAAAATCCGGTCTTGACTTATTGTTGTGAAGGAATCCCTTTTGACGGTGTTTTCAGAAACAGGAAAAGGAGATTCATGATTACATAACATGAAAAGATAAGCAATACCGCCAAAGACCAGTTTTGCCCGAGGACAGCTACGATTACCATACATATTGCCGCTACCGAGAAGAAAGCCGTCCTTTTCATCTTTGTTAGGTAATCGGATGAATCTTTTTTTATTTTCATTGAGAACATTGGTATTTCACTTACCATCAAAGTTGCAAGTATTACCGACAGTACCGGGATGAAGATGACTCCTCCAGACCATTCCGCAAGGAAACTTTCAGGTTCGGCGTTGACGAAATAGGCCAGCGATCCGCATATCATCGCAGAGGCCGGAGTGGCTAAGCCAATGAAGTTGAATGACTGCCGTGTGTCTATATTGAACTTTGCAAGTCTGAGTGCCGAAAAGACGGCAATGAGAAGAGGAATATAACACAAGAATGTTTCATGTTCCGTCTTCGATACCATTGTTTCATAAAGCAACAGGGATGGCAGGATTCCGAAACTTACAAGATCCGATAATGAATCCAGTTCCTTTCCCATTTCCGAATATACCTTGAGCAGTCTTGCTGTGAACCCGTCTAAAAAGTCGAAAACCGACGCCGCTATCATGAGAGGGAAAGCGATATCCGTCCGTGCTTTTAAGGTGAAAATCACCCCAAGGACTCCGCAAAGCAGATTCATTGAGGTGACAGTATTAGGAATATTCTTTTTGATATTCATCGATTTGTAAACGGAATTATTTAATTCCCAATTTTTTGGCGATATCTTTCGGAAGCGCGCTCTTATTGATCATAATGTCCATCGATTTGGCTCTTACAAACGCTTCAGATGCGTACCAGATTCCTTTGTATTTTCCGGTTTCACCCCATGAATTCTTCACCATATAATATTTATTACCGTTCTGGTCTTTTGCTATGCCGAAAATCTGCATTCCATGATCGTCAGTGGTTTGTTTATTGTCAAAGCCCTTCTGGCGTGATTCCTGAGTAACAGTCATTTCCACAGGAAGAGTAGCTTTTTTCGTACTGTCGGCAACCTTGCCCGTCCAGTGTTCCTGATCCGATCCCGATTTCTTATTTGAATCCGGAAGCAATACTGCTATTCCGTTTCTTGTAAAGCCTTTTTCGCTTACATCGGAACCCCATGCTACTGTATATCCTTTGTTTATGGCGTTGTCAAGTACCTTGATGAAATCATCCAGAGGTACGTTGTATGCGCTGTCCCATCTCCAATTATCAGCAACCTCAATTGCAAACGTCTTATAGAAAGGATGATGTGTAAATGATGTCAAAGTAACATAATCATCAGGTTTTATATCAAGATAATCCCTGTAGGATTCCGGAGTATAGGATTTTCCGTCTACAGTGAAATTTTCGGGGCACTCTCCAAGATATGCCGACAGAATGCCGTCGTAACCTTTCAGCCACGCTGTGGTGAGGGTCTTGTTCGGGTTCTTTGCAATGGCTCCAACATAAGCCGCAAGAGCTGCATCCATCTCGTTGTGAACCGGAAGATCTGTACCGTAATTCAAACCGGTCTGTGCGCTTTGAGGTACGATTCCGTATTCCCTTATCACGTCAAGGACATCGTCGGCCTCGCTTCCGGCACCGAAATTCAGTTTGCCGTCTAGTCTTACGTATTTTACCGCTCTGTCATGATATGATTTGCTTACAACGAACATTTCCGAAAGATCGGGATACATTGTAGTGTCTTTTATGCCTTTCAGTCTTATAACCTCGGATTCGAGAAATCCTATGGTCGAGAAACACCAGCAGGTTCCGGAACGATATTGATTCTTTATCGGAGTGATGGGATTCTCTTTGACAGTAGTAAATTCATAATCCGGAGTTTTGGCTTTTTGTACCGTCTTGTTTTGGGCGGATACGCAAAATACCGAAAGCACGGCAACTGAAAATGTCGCCACGATAGTTTTGAAAGCTCTCATTTGATCGATTAAATTAGTATTGAATTTTTTGATATGACGCAAAATTATGATATAATTTATAAATTTACAATAATTATCAATTAATAGGAAATTCTTGATGAAAGAAATAAATTTATTGTATGTCCACGGCATGGGCGGCGGCGGAGAAAGCCGTATACCTTCAATTTTGAATGAAAGGATCAACGGTTATATTGAAAAAGACAAGGGCGTGAGTATTAATGTCATTGTAAGGACATACGATTTCGATCCAGGAAAGGCGTCCGGACAGATCGGTATGTGGACTGATGAAATAAAACCTTCACTTATTCTCGGAGAATCACTCGGTTCGATACATGCCATCGCTTTAAAAGGTTATCCGCATGTGTTGGTTTCCCCTTCCCTGAATGCCCCCTTGTATTTTACATACTTGTCCTGGCTGGCTTTGATTCCCGGTGTAACGTTCTTGCTGGATAAGATCTACAAACCGAAACCGGGAGACAGGCAATCTCTGCATTTCAGATATGGAACGATAAAGAAATGGAAACATTATCGTGATATCGCATTGTCTAATTCGCCATATGAGGGAAGCAAAGACCGTTTCCATGCTTTCTTCGGTACAAAAGACAGATACAGGATCAGCGGAATAGTCAGTATCCGTACATACAGGAAGTATTTCGGAAAAACTTATACTATGTATTCCGGAACACATTGTATGGAAGAAGAGTTTGTTTTGTCACTCTTGATCCCCGAGATCCTGCATATGCTTGACCTTGGTTAAGTTCAACAGCATTCTTCGTCATGGCAATCGGTGCATTGCCTTTCAATTTGCAGTGTGGTATGGTCGATACCCTTTTCATTAAGTTTCCGCTTCAGATCCGCCGTGATTTCGTCCATATCTTTCAGATTGTCTATTACTACATGTGCCGTCAATGCGATTTCAGTGGTGCTGATGGCCCAGATATGCAGATGATGTATGTTTGTGACACCTGATTCGGATTCCATCAATTTCATGATTTCATCCGTATTTATTTCTTGGGGAACGGCATCTATACTCATTTTCAGGCTTTCTGAAAGCAGATTCCAGGTGGTAATCAATATGATGCCCGCAATTATGAGACTTATTACAGGATCGATTACGGACCAGCCTGTGACAGTTATCACTATTCCGGATATCACTACACCGATCGAAACCAAAGTATCCGCAATCATGTGAAGAAATGCTCCCCTGGTATTCAAATCATGTTTCTGTTGTTTCATCAACAGTAGTGCAGTGACTCCGTTTACTATTATTCCGATTCCGGCTGTCCATGAAACTGCCTGTCCGTTTACGTCCAGACTGCCCGGATCTGAGAGTTTATGTATGCTTTCGATTATGATGGCGCCAACGGCTATAAGGAGAATTATTGCATTTAGAAGTGATATCAGTACGGAACTTTTCCGGTAACCGTATGTGAAGCGTTTGGTTCCGTGACTTGAAGCGAGTTTGAATGCTATCATTGCCAACAGCAGACTGAAAACGTCACCCAGATTATGTCCTGCGTCCGAGAGCAGCCCTAGGGAATCCGCCTTGAATCCTATCGCCGCTTCTATTATTACGAAAAGGAAGTTGATGATTATGGAAATGATATATATTCCATTCAGTGAAGTTATTCCCGTGTTGTGTTCGTGATGAAGATGTGTTTCCATTTCTATAAATTAAAATAGTCTGATAAAGCTTTGGTAATGTTATTTTCCGCCGTTCTTTTGTCAAGGGCTTCCGTCAGCGGCATCTTTCCGGGGGTTACTTGTATTATCGTATCGAATCCGGCCTCATAGAGCTCTTTCCCGTTTTCGATAGTGCCTGCAAGAAGAATTATTTTGGTATTGCGATTCATTTCCCTCGTTCTGTCCAGAATTCCTTTGGGCGCTTTTCCCTGAAGCGTTTGGATATCTGCCTTCCCTTCTCCGGTAACGACAAAATCGCAATTCTTTACCATGCCGTCGAAATCGTTTATATCCAATATCTTATCTATACCTTTCTTCATATCCGCATTAAGTATTCCGGTCAATGCTCCTCCTATTCCACCCGCTGCTCCAGAGCCTTCCGTATTCTTTATTCCGATTCCCGAGTACCTCGAATATAAGGCGCATATTTCTGTCATCCATCGTTCCAAAGCTTCCGAATCCGCTTTTCCGGCCCCTTTCTGGCTTGAAAACATATATGTTGCCCCGCCTTTGCCGTAAAAAGGTACGTTGACGTCATAAAATCCTGAGATTCTGCAATTTGATAGTCCAGGATGCTTTCTGGAACCATCAATCCCGCAGATCCTGCTTAATACCGTATTCCCTTTATGAAGAATTATTCCATCCGGCGAAATGAAACGATATCCCAATGCCTGTAAAAGTCCAGTTCCGGCATCATTTGTAGCGCTGCCTCCTAGTCCCAGGTAGATATTTTCCGCCCCGGAATCCAAAGCGTCCGCAATCAGCATTCCCGTTCCGAAAGATGTGGTTTTCAATGGATTCCTTTCACTTTGCTTCAACAGTCCCAATCCTCCGGCCGCTGCCGTTTCTATAATTGCCGTACTTCCGTTGCCGGTGATTGCGTATGAAGCTGAAATTCTCCTTCCCAAGGGATCTTGGACTGAAGTGCTTCTGAGATGCCCTCCAAGTGCTTTCATAACGGCATCGGTGAATCCTTCACCACCGTCGGAAATGATGATCTGCGAGATTTTATCGTCCGTTGAAAAAGCTTTCGAGGCTGCTTTTCCGGCTTCTTCGGAACTTAAACAGCCTTTGAAAGAATCTATCGCAAGAATGATATTCATCGAATGATTTTTATAACGGCAAAGTTATCATTTCGGATTTTTTTTATCAATACCTACATATTATGAATATTATTGAGTATTTTTAAAGAAAGTATCGATGGAGTTCAAAGTTTCCCTGGCATTTTTGCTAATATTGTTTCTGGTTATTTTGATAGCCGATCTTTTGTGCAGTGCGGCGGCAGCCTTGTTCGGCCGTTCATTTTCACGTGTTTTCTTATATGGTTTATTTGGTCTGCTCATCCCGTTGTTCCTTTTCGGATGGGGATATTTCGTCGGAAGGAACAGGTATTCGATAAATAAAATAAAGATTGTATCCGAAAGGGTCCCCTCCGGCTTCGAAGGGTACAAAATCGTCCAGATATCGGATATCCATCTGCGTTCGTTCGCTCACAGGAAAAGGCAATTGGCAAAAATTGTTGCCGCCGTGGATTCTTTGAAACCGGATGTAATAATGTTTACCGGGGATCTGGTGACCGCGGACAGCAGGGAAATACGCGGATTTGAAAAAATCCTTTCGTCCCTTCATGCCCCTGAAGGAGTAATTTCAATATTGGGAAATCATGATTATTGTTTTTATGGTAAGTTCGCCTCGGAAGAAGACCGGCTGGAATCCCTTTCTAATGTTATAAATAGTGAAAGGAGAATGGGCTTCAGACTCCTTCTGAACGAGAATTACAGTATTTTAAGAGGTGAAGATTCCATTTCCGTCATTGGTGTGGAGAATATTTCCGCTTCCAGGTATTTCAAGTCTTACGGCGATTTGCGCAAGGCCATGAAAGGGACTGCGGACGGTTTTAAGATCCTTCTTACCCATGATCCTTCCCATTGGGATAACGAAGTGGCCGGGAATTATGATATCGACCTGACTCTTTCGGGCCATACCCATGCCATGCAGTTTTCTCTGTTCGGATGGTGCCCTTCCAGATATATTTTCAAGAGTTACAGGGGATTATATAAATATCCCGTCGGCAAAGCCAATGCTGCTGACGGCGGGATATTGCAATATCTTTATGTTAATATCGGGCTGGGGGAGACCGCTCTTCCTATAAGAGTCGGAACACCTCCGGAGATAACCCTGATCACATTATCATCATCGGAAAGTGGTCAGACCGTCCTTCCGGGATAGGCTTTCAGTCCTTCTTCCAATATGTGGAGAGCTTTTTTCATTTCAGGTATTTCAAGCACGTATGCAAGTCTTGCATGGTTGATGCCTTTACCCGGCGTCTTGTAGAATGATGCGGCCGGTGTTATCATAGTCGTTTCGTTATCTATGTTGAATTCTTCCAGCATCCAGCGGGCGAATGTCTCGGCATTGTCCACAGGCAGTTCGGCTACCGTATAGAATGCCCCCATGGGAAGCGGGGAATACACACCTTCCATCTTGTTGAGAGTATCCACCATGAAATTGCGCCTTTCGATATATTCATTTCTTACTTCCCTGAAATACGAAGCCGGAGTGTCCAATGCCCCTATTGTCGCTATCTGACCGAATACAGGAGGACAAAGACGAGCCTGTGCGTATTTCATTGCCGCTTTCATGACTTCGGTATTGTGGGATATTATTACGCCAATTCTTGCACCGCAAAGATTGTAGCGTTTTGAAACAGAGTCAACAAGTATCACATTTTGTTCAAGTCCGTGGATGTTCATGGCGGAGAAATGCGGATCGTCGGTGTAGCAGAATTCCCTGTACACTTCATCGGAAATCAAAAACAAATCGTGTTTTTTTGCTATTTCGCCTAATGCAAGCATCTTTTCCTTGCCGTAAAGCGTGCCTGTGGGATTGCCGGGATTACTTATCAGAATAGCTTTGGTCCTTGGAGTAATGAGCTTTTCGAAATCTTTCATGGACGGAACGTTGAATCCGTCTCTTATGTCGGTGGAAACAGCTTTTAATGTAATGCCGTTCATGAAAGCGAAAGTATTGTAATTCGTGTAGAAGGGTTCCATCACAATCACTTCGTCACCTTCGTCGCAAGTAATCTGCAAAGCCATGTTAAGAGCCTCGCTTCCGGCTACGGTTACCAATATTTCGGGCAGGCTAATATTTATACCTATCTTTTTATAGTATTTCTCCACCAGACCTTCCCTAAGTTCTTTCAGTCCTGCCGAATTGGAATATGAAACATGATCCAATCCATTTTTTGCCACCGCTTCAAGAGCACAGGCAGGGGATTTGATGTCGGGTTGGCCGACGTTCAGGTGATAAACTTTAATGCCCTTCGAAGACGCTTTGTCGGCAAGCGGCACCAATTTCCTGATGGCTGATGCTGGCATCATTCCTGCTTTTTGTGAAATATTAGCCATTACTTAAAATTTTAAACGATTTTTTTAGATGTAATCACGCAAAGGTAATGATATTTTTTTATCTTTGTCAGCGTCTAACAAATAAAACAGTATCATTATGGCAACATTTAGGCAAAGAGCATTGAACGAAGCTGCAACCCACATGAGTGAGCGTTTCTTCGTTGAAAAGGGACCGGTTTCCTCTTATTTCGGTCAGAACGTTTTCGACCAGAAAATAATGAGGAGGTACATGTCCCAGCCTGCATATGAAGCCGTGCTGTCCGCTGTGGAAAAAGGTACGAAGATTGATCGTTCCGTTGCAAATGAAATTGCATCGGGAATGAAAAACTGGGCTATAGAAAGAGGTGCAACTCATTACACCCATATTTTCCAGCCCTTGACCGGTGCCACTGCGGAAAAACACGAAGCTTTCGTTTCCGTGAAAGACGGACAGGCGTTCGAGAAATTCAGCGGCAGTGCTCTTGTCCAGCAGGAACCGGATGCTTCCAGCTTTCCTAATGGCGGTCTTCGAAACACTTTTGAGGCCCGCGGCTATTCGGCCTGGGATCCTTCGTCCCCGGTTTTCATTCTTGACGAAACATTGTGCATACCTTCGGTATTCGTTTCGTATACAGGTGAGGCACTGGATATGAAAGTGCCTAATCTCAAATCTTTGCAGGCTTTAAGCAATTCCGCTACGGCCGTTGCAAATCTTTTTGATCCCTCGGTAAAATCCGTATCAGTCAATCTCGGTCTCGAACAGGAGTATTTCGTTGTAGACGAGGCTCTTTACAATGCAAGACCGGATCTTGTCCTTTGCGACAGGACCGTGATAGGCCATACCGCGGCTAAGGATCAACAGCTTTCGGATCATTACTTCGGTGCCATTCCCTCTAGAGTCGAGGCTTTTATGAAAGATTTCGAAACCGAAGCCTACAAGCTTGGCATCCAACTTGAAACCAGACATAATGAGGTTGCGCCGAATCAGTTCGAATGCGCTCCGGTTTTTTGCGAAGCTACCAAGGCAATCGATCAGAATATGCTGCTGATGATTGTAATGCAGAAAGTTTCGGAGAAACATCATCTTAAGGTTTTGTTTCACGAAAAACCTTTCGACGGTGTAAACGGTAGCGGCAAACATTGCAATTGGTCCATGCGTACGGATTCGAATGTGAATCTCCTTTCCCCAGGAAAGACTACGGCTCAGACCATGCAGTTCCTTGCTTTCTACTCATCGGTCCTGAAGGCCGTCCATGACTATCATTTCCTGTTGATGACTTCGGTCTGCACTTTGAGCAATTCCTACAGACTCGGAGGACATGAGGCACCTCCTGCCATAATGTCCGTATTTTCCGGATCCACATTGTCGAAAGTATTCGATTCCATCATCAAGACCAAGTGCCTTCCAAAGGACAAAGCAATAAAGGAATCCATAAAGATAGTTGCATCAGTACCAGAAATTTTTCCCGACAATACCGACAGGAACAGGACTTCTCCGTTCGCTTTTACCGGAAATCGTTTTGAATTCCGTGCAGTCGGTTCATCAATGAATGTGGCCGGTGCCGCTTTCGTGATAAATTCCATAGTAGCCGAAAGCCTTAAGAAATTCAAGTCTGAGGTTGACGCCCTGGAGGCAAAAGGGGAAAGCAGAAGCGACGCGATAATGGATGTCGTCCGCAATTTCATTATTGATGCCAAGAGCATTATGTTCGAAGGGAACGGCTATAGCCGTGAATGGCAGGAAGAAGCTGCCAAAAGAGGAATAAAAGCTGTTACCAACGTCCCGGATGCATTCGACATATACAAAGACAAGGAAACGATATCTTTATTCGAAAACCTGGGAGTACTGACAAGTGCCGAGATTTCTTCCCGTTACGAGGTTTTGAATGAAACATACGTCAAGAAACTCCAGATAGAAGCACGCGTCATGGGTGATATCTGCCTGAACCATGTGATTCCCGCTTCGGTGACCTATCAAAATATACTCATGCAGAGTATAAAAGGTGCTAAAGAAGTTTTCGGGAATGAATATGCCGATATCTGCAAGTCCGATATCGATACCTACAAGAAGATATCTTCATATGTAAACAGCCTTTCTTCAGATGTCGAATCTCTGGTCGAGGCCCGCAAAAAGGCCAATGTCATAGAAAGCATTTCGGAACGGGCAAAAGTTTACTCAAGGGATGTTCAGGATCAGATGGCAAAAGTCAGAAACAGTGCCGATCATTTGGAGATGCTTGTCGATGACGAGTTATGGCCATTGCCTAAATATCGTGAACTATTATTCTTTTAACAGTTTATTGTGAAGAAAAAACATTTGTTTTATATTTTTATTGCCCTGACGATTTTATCTGTCACGTCTTGTGCCAGACGAAAACCGTCAGGTTTTTTAGCTGTGTCCTTAGTCAGAGATATGATGGCCGACACTACATCCGCTGGATACCGTCTTGTATCATCATATGATCCGTCTGATGTTTCGGGTTGCATAGCGATAATAGGGGATCCTTACGAATGTATGAAAGTATCAGAAGAATTCATGGAAAGCGATGTCTTCGACAACGTTGACGGCCGTTCAAGAAGCGATGGCCTTCCCGATTTCGCCGGAGAGAATATCGTCTCAGTATATGATTTTGCAAATGCTCCGTATTCGGGATATGTCGCGAAAGGCAATTATAAATTTCTTCGGGAATTGACTGTCAGGGAAACCTTGGCGTCATTGGATACCAAGTGTGCCGTAAGCCCGTATGATAGAAAAAAATCATATACCAAACCCGGGGCGAAAATTATTATTCTGACTTCGCCGCTTATGTCAAAATTCGGTTATGATGACGTTCAAGTCCTTTTTGAGTCTGCAGGAGGCAAGATTCCAGTCATATCCGTAAAAGACTCGTCCGAATCTGCCGTTTCCGAATGCTACCATATCATGAGACAAAGGAATATGTTTACGCATAATGTAGCTTATCCCAAGGCTGAAGGTTATTTGACCGTTCCCGCATCGGGATTGCCTGATAATTCTTATGATGAAGACGGTAATCTTTCATATGATTTCAAATATACCAGGACATCCGCTTCCGGAATCGCCACTTATGAGTTGATTCCATTTAGTAATAGATATGTTACTAAAGCTTTTTCGGACAGTATGAAAGTTGCGGCTCCTAAAATATACGGTTTTTATGTTTATCAATAGTATCAGTGCGGAAGAGATAGAAAAGATGGAACTGGCTGCTTTCCCGGGGAAGATTTTTGTTATCGACAGTCTTGGACTGTCTTTCCGCCGGGCGGTGAATTATCTTAAAAGGCAGAAGATAATAGGATTCGATACCGAATCCCGTCCTTGTTTCACACCTTCTCAGCCACATTACGGAGTATCTTTGCTCCAGCTTTCCGGTGCCGATAAGGCGTTTCTGTTCAGAATAAAAAAGACAGGGATGCGCAGATCTCTTTGCAATCTTCTCTCCGATACAGGGATAATAAAAGTGGGAGCTGCCGTCAATGACGATTTGAGAGGACTGCAGAGATATGCTCCGTTCAAGCCCCATTCTTTTGTGGATTTGCAGAAAATAGTTTGCGATTATGGAATAAAGGATAAAAGCGTAAAAAAGATGTCTGCCATTATCCTTGGATTCAGGATATCTAAATCACAGCAGTTGTCCAATTGGGAAGCCGATTCCCTGTCCGGATCGCAGCAATTGTATGCGGCTACCGATGCGTGGGTATGCAGGGAAATGTACCGGAACCTGTTGGCTTCCGAGAAGCATCCGTTGGCCCCGGAGAAAATCATAAATAGTAACCCTGCTGTTGAATTATGACTAAAATTATTTTAAAAAAAGGAAGGGATGAATCCGTAAGAAGGTTCCATCCCTGGGTGTTTTCCGGTGCGATAAGTTCGATTTCCGGAAATCCGGTTGAAGGAGATGTTGTAGGCGTTTATTCCTCTGATGGCGAATTTCTTGCTTACGGTCATTACCAGATAGGCTCGATTGCAGTGAGGATACTTAGTTTCTGTTCCGACGCACTAAGCCCGGATTTCTATGAGATCATGATTTCCAGGGCACTAGCATTACGTATTGCAGCCGGAATTGCATACACACCTGGGATGGAACCTGCTTCAGGTGTCTTTACAGACTGCTACAGATTGGTACATGGTGAAGGTGACAGTCTTCCGGGACTTATAATCGATTACTATGGAGGAGTTTGTGTATTTCAGGCCCATTCCGTCGGGATGTTCAGGGCGAAGTCTCGTATATGTGAAGCCTTGAAGAAGATCTACGGAGAATCCTTGAAGGCTGTTTATGACAAAAGTTCAGGTACGGCTCCTTTCAAGGCTGGTCTTGATTTGATTGACGGCTATTTATACAAAAAAGAGGGTTTCGATGATGATGAAATGATTGTTTCCGAGAACGGACATAAGTTCATCGTAAATTGGAATGAAGGGCAAAAAACAGGTTTTTTCCTTGACCAAAGGGAGAGCAGGGCTCTGGTAGGGAAGTATTCCGAAGGGCGTAATATATTGAATCTCTTTTGCTATACCGGAGGCTTCTCAATTTATGCTTTAGCTAACGGTGCTGTTCACGTGGATTCTGTGGACAGTTCGGCAAAAGCCATAAGTCTTGCGGATAGAAACGTCGGGCTTAATGGTTTCGATACCTTGTCGCATACCAGTTATTGTTCTGATGCAATGGATTTTCTAAAGGATTCCCCGGATGACAAATATGATTTGATGATAGTTGATCCTCCGGCTTTCGCAAAACACAGGGGAGCATTGAATAATGCATTGAAGGCTTACCGGCGTTTGAATGCCGCGGCTATTTCTAAAATAGCTCCCGGCGGTTTCATATTCACTTTCAGCTGCTCGCAGGTCGTTACGAAAGAAGCATTTTCCCTTGCCGTGTTCTCCGCGGCGGCACAGACAGGCAGGAATGTAAGGATATTGGACAGACTGAATCAGCCTGCTGACCATGCGGTGAACATATACCATCCGGAAGGTGAATATCTCAAAGGTTTGCTTCTTTATGTGGAATAAATTTTAATATGATAAAGCTTTTATCCGGCATTTTTTTGTGATTGGCACAAAAGTTCGCTATATTTGCAACTCGAAAATGGTGCTATGGCCGAGCGGTTAGGCATTGGTCTGCAAAACCAAGTACAGCAGTTCGATTCTGCTTGGCACCTCAAGACGCCTTGGACATTATGTTCAGGGCGTCTTTTTCTCGTTCCAGAGAACCCCGGATAAGGGCAATTCAAAGAATCTTCACGGCAATGCAGGCACATGCAATAGCATCTGCAAGTGCGTTATGATGGTTTGTCAGGTCATAACCGCATGCTGCAGCGACCGTTTGCAGTTGATGATTTTCAATTGATTTACCGAAAAACTTCCGTGAAGCTGACAGAGTATCCTTGAAATCATAGTCAGGGTAGTCCATACTATATACATTGAACGCAGCTTTCAGGCAACCTTCATCAAAATGGCTGTTATGGGCTACAAAAGGCAGATTGCCACATTCCGGATTGTCGATGCATCCGAATGTCCGTTTCAATTCCTCCCATGCGAACGGGAAGACTGGTGCATTTTCGGTATCGTTGCAGTCAAGTCCATGTACTTTTTGGCAGAACCACTTGTAATATTCCGGTTCGGGATGTATGAGGCTGTAGAACTCATTTACTTTCCGTTTTCCGGTTACAAGCACAGCACCGATGCTGCAAATACTAGAAGGACATTCGTTTGCCGTCTCAAAATCTATTGCTATAAAGTTGTCCATCAGCTACCAGGATAATTTTTACAAAGATACGATATAATGCCGTGATTATGATTCGTAATCATATTTCGGTAAATTAATAACGATTTATAATAATAACCGTTTTTAATTATTTTGTTTATCTTTGGCATGGATTACAGATATATCAATTTTATACTAAAATAATTTAGTAAACGGGATATAAAATTTTTCTTATGGTTTATATCATTAATTACCAATTAGTTAGTTGAAAAATTAAAAATTTTAGTAAAAAAAAGATAAAAAATATTTGTATATAATAAAATTAATTGTACCTTTGTATCGGGTTGAGCAAGGAGGTTCTCTCCCCGGACAACCTATTGGTTATTAGTTTTAGTGTTATTAATTATGTGGTTAGTATGAGTGGTCTCCGCGTGATGCGGCGGCACTCATTTTTTTTGTTATATATCTTTCATGTATAAGTTCCGGAATGCAGGAAAATACCATATCCGTTCTTTTATGTTTTTTCTATGAATTTTTGCAACTCCCGATACACTTTATGTACGGGCAGTCCCATTATATTGCAAAAAGATCCTTCTATTTTCGTTATTCCTATATATCCTATCCATTCCTGGATTCCGTATGATCCGGCCTTGTCATACGGCTTGTATTTTGATACGTAATAGTCTATCTCCTCTTCTGACAAGTCTTTGAAAAAGACGCAGGACGTGTCTGTGAAAGTTTCGCTCCTGTGATTGTCCCTTATCGTGACGGCAGTAATTACTTTGTGCCTTTTCCCGGAAAGTTCCCTGAGCATATCGATGCTTGCCTTGTGGTCATGGGGTTTGCCGAGAACCTTTCCGTCAACGTATACCATAGTGTCTGCCGTAATCAATATTTCATTCTCCTTCAGATCCCTGTGGAAGCCTTTGGATTTGCCTTCCGACATCAGTGCTGGAATTTCTTCGATAGGGGTGTCCTTGCCGTAACTTTCTTTGAAATGTGTCCTGCAATCTACTTTGAAGTCTATATCAAGACCTTTGAGAAGCGTTTCCCTTCGTGGTGAAGTGCTTGAAAGGATTATTTTCTTGCCTTTTAAATCCATATTAAAACAGTACGGTATATTGATCTACATTGAAAATCCATTTTCCTTGTTGTTTCATCACGGATTCCACAACTTCCCTTACGCATCCTTTGCCTCCCGGGAATGATGAAACGATATCTGCGGCCTCTTTGACTTCCGGTACCGCGTCGCAAGGGCATACTCCCGCCCCGCAAGCGTTGATGACCGTGATATCCGGCAGGTCGTCTCCGAAATACATGACTTCGTCGGCATTTAATCCATGCCTTTTGCAAAAATCGTCGAAATCCTTCATTTTGTTTCTGGAACCGAGATAGATGTCTTCCTGCGGGATTTTGCACGATTTGAATCTTGAAACAATGCTTCCCGACCGGCCGCCCGTGATTATACCGACATGGTATCCGTTCATTGTCGCCATACGCACGGCAAAACCGTCCTTGGCATCAAATACTCTGTATAATTCACCGGCAAGATCGCACAGAAGACTGCCGGTTGTCATTACTCCGTCTATGTCGAAAGTGAAAGCCTTGATTTTATTCAGATCCATATCTCAAGACTTTGCCCCTCCGCCGACAGGGCCGAAGTCGTTAAGGTTGAATACACCCTTCTGTTCTCCGGATTCCCCTATGTCAATGGGGCCGAACTGGTTTTCGTATTTAGCTATATTGTCCGCCAATGCATTCAATAGCCGTTTTGCATGCTCCGGAGCCATGACAATCCTGTTGCTTATCTCCGGTTTCGGTAATCCGGGCATTATCGTAGCGAAATCAATTATGAATTCGCTGTGCGAATGGGTTATGATTGCGAGATTGGAATAAGTGCCTTTTGCCACTTCCGGTTTCAGATCAAGACTGATCTGCCGGTTATTTTGATTGTTGTTGTCCATATCGTTATTATTTGGGTTACATGGGTACATGTAATGAGTTATAGATGCAAAGTTAGCGAAAAAATAGTATCTTTGCATAATTTGGATAGCAGTGGTTATCGTTATTTATAGTCAAGATAGAATTAATTGTTTCGTTTATGGAATTACCTTCTAAATATGATCCTTCCACAGTGGAAGACAAGTGGTATGCGTATTGGATCAAAAATGATTTCTTCCACTCGGAACCGAATGGAAAACAGCCTTATACAATTGTAATTCCTCCACCAAACGTCACCGGCATCCTTCACATGGGACATGTCCTTAACGATACGATAAATGATGTTCTTACGAGAAAGGCCAGAATGGACGGGAAGAATGCCTGCTGGGTTCCGGGAACCGACCATGCTTCGATTGCTACAGAAAGCAAGGTCGTGGCAATGCTCAAGGAAAAAGGTATAACCAAGGACGATATTTCCAGGGAAGAGTTTCTCAAATATGCCTGGGATTGGAAAGAAGAACATGGAAACAAGATATTGAAGCAGCTACGGAAGATGGGTGCTTCTTGCGACTGGGAAAGGACTAAATTCACGATGGACCCGGATATGACGGAAGCTGTCATAAACACGTTCGTCTATTTTTATAAGAAGGGATTTATTTACAGGGGTGTACGAATGGTAAACTGGGATCCTGCAGGTCTTACCGCCGTAAGCGACGAAGAAGTTGTACACAAAGATACGAAAAGTAAATTCTACCATTTGAGATATTACATTTCGGATGGTCAGGGACATCCTACGGATAAATATATAATAGTAGCTACCACGCGTCCTGAGACTATTATGGCCGATGCTGCGGTCAGTATCAATCCCGATGATGAAAGATATCATTGGCTCAGGGGTAAGAAAGTCCTTATCCCGTTGATCGATAAGGAGATTCCGATTATAGAAGATTCTTATGTGGAGATAGGTTTCGGTACCGGTTGCCTCAAAGTCACTCCCGCACATGATGTGAATGACTACGAGATAGGTCTTAGGCACAATCTTCCGATAACTGATATTATAGACGATCATGGAAAACTGAACGATAAAGCCCGGATATTGGTAGGCGAGGACAGGTTCGTTGCCAGAAAGAAGATCGCAGTAATGTTGGAAGAATCGGGAAATCTGGAAAAAGTCGAGGATTACATTTCCCCTGTTGGCTATTCCGAACGTACGAATGCCGTCATCGAACCGAAATTATCTACCCAATGGTTCCTCAAGATGGAAGATTTGTCGAAAATGGCATTGGAATCCGTTGAAAGCGGCAGAGTCAAGTTTATTCCTGACAAATATATAAATACATACAGGCATTGGATGGAAGACGTCCATGACTGGTGTATTTCACGTCAATTGTGGTGGGGACAGCGTATTCCGGCTTATTATCTGCCTGATGGCAAATATGTTGTGGAAGCGACAAAGGAAGAAGCGTTGGCGGCTGCAAAAGAAATAGATCCGTCAGTTTCCGCTTCGGATCTGAAACAGGATGAAGATGTTCTGGATACATGGTTCTCTTCATGGCTTTGGCCGATTTCCGTTTTCGATACCAACAAGGCCGGGCATCCGGATGCCGTCCCGAATAAGGATCTTTCTTATTATTATCCGACCAACGATCTGGTTACGGCTCCCGATATCCTATTCTTCTGGGTTGCCAGGATGATCATGGCCGGTGATGAATTCATGGGTAAGGAACCGTTCTCCAATGTTTATCTTACGGGAATTGTCAGGGACAAATCGGGAAGAAAAATGTCCAAGACACTTGGTAACTCGCCTGATCCGCTGGACTTGATCTCCAAATACGGAGCTGATGCCGTAAGGATAGGCATGCTGCTTTGTTCTTCTGCCGGAAATGACATCTTCTATGATGAATCTCAGATCGAACAGGGCCGTAATTTCTGCAATAAGATATGGAATTCCTTCAGACTGATAAAAGGCTGGGAAATAGATGAAAAGTCGATTCAGCCGGATTGCAGCGCCTCAGCTGTGAAATGGTTCGAAAATAAATTTTCGCAGGTTCTGGAATCCGTGGAAGAGGATTATTCCAAATTCAGGATATCGGACGCCTTGATGTCAACATACAGGCTGTTCCGTGACGATTATTGTTCATGGTATCTGGAAATCATAAAACCGGAATACGGTAAGGGCATCGACAGGAAGACGTATGATTCAACCATTGCATTTTTCGAAAATCTTTTGAAGATGATCCATCCCGTAATGCCATTCATAACCGAAGAATTGTGGCATGCAATGGAATCGCGGGAAGAGGGCAGTACTATCATGTATCAGCCGTTTCCAAAGGTTGAAAATTACGATTCCGGTATTATTTCCGATTTTGCCAAGACCGAGGATATAGTGAACGGGATAAGGAGCGTAAGACAGCAAAAGAATCTTTCTCCTAAACAACCTTTGTCCATGATTGTAAAAGGATCCTTGCCTGAAGGTTGTTTCCCTGTTGTGGCTAAACTTGCGAATGTCGGCAAGATCGAATTTTCAGAAAAAGTCGGCAATGCTGCCGATGTAATTTCTTTTATCGCAGGTACTACGGAAATTTTCATCCCTCTTTCCGGTCTTGTCGACCATGATGAGGAAGTTGCCAAGATCAAAGACGGACTTGAATATCAAAAGAAATTTCTTGCTTCGGTCAGGAAGAAACTTGCAAATTCTTCATTTGTAGATCATGCCCCGGAAGCTGTCGTTGAGCTGGAGAGAAAGAAGGAGGCTGATGCCGTATCCAGGATAGATAGTTACGAATCCCAGCTTAAGTTATTGTCTGAAAAATAGATATTTATTTGCTACCGCATAAAACATTGATTATGATGTATTCGGAAGTGTATTTGACCGTAAGATATTATGAGACCGATCAGATGGGAATAGTCCATCATTCCAATTATATAAGATATTTCGAATGTGCCCGTAATCACATGATGGCAGAGGGCGGGTATCCGATAGAGAAATGTGAAGAAGACGGAATCGAGACACCCGTTGTAAAAGTCGAATGCCAGTATAAGCATCCGGCGAAAATGGGGGACATTCTGAAGTGTGTCGCAATTATAGATAAAGTACCTTTGGCAAAGTTGACAGTAAAACAAGCTGTATATAATCAGGATGGTGTTCTGTGTGCCGAAGGTCTTGTTACCCTTGGTTTTCTCGATAAGAGCACCCACAGGCCCGTAGCCTGCCCTGAAAAGCTTGTAGGGTTGATCGAAGGTTCGTTGAATGAAAAATAATTCTTTAATCCTTTTGTATTATGTTGGTTTATCCATTGGCGTTCGGTTTTTGGGAAATCGTAATAATCGCCCTGATAATTATCCTGTTGTTCGGAGGTAAGAAAATTCCTGAACTTATGAAGGGTCTCGGAAAGGGCGTCAGAAGTTTTAAGGATGGAATGAATGATGTCGAGTCCGAAATAAAAGATATCGACAAGGATTATTCCTCTTCTGCAAAAGAAAAATCCGATAAAAAGAAGAACGGGGAAAGCGTTACGGAAAAAGACAAGGAAAAAGAGGCTTAATTGTGGTGAACAATAGCGTTGAGATGTCCTTTTGGGATCATCTGGATGTTCTGCGTGGCGTTCTGTTCCGTTCTGCATCCATGTTGATAGCATTGAGCCTGATTCTTTTTTGTTTCAAGAGTTTCTTGTTTGATGACATAGTGCTGGCCCCGACCAAAAGTGATTTTTATCTGTACAGATGGCTAGGGATTTCATTGGATATGCCGATTATCAATATCGATATCTCCGCACAGTTCTTCATTCATCTCAAGGTAGCTGTTGCTTTCGGTTTTATTCTTGCGTTTCCATATATTATATTCGAGATATGGAAATTCATAGCCCCTGCTTTGTATGAAAATGAAAAAAGAACTGTAAAAGCAGCATTTTCAATGGCTTCGGTGTTGTTTTACATGGGTTTGGCAGTAGGATATTTTTTCGTGGTTCCGGTATGCCTTAATTTTTTCATCCATTATTCCGTAAGCAGTGACGTAGTCAACCGTATATCATTGAATTCATATATCTCCCTGTTTATGTCCATGGTTTTGCTGACAGGGATTTTGTTTGAATTTCCTTCGGTTATCGCCATTTTGTCAAGATTCGGCATTGTAACCAGGAAAATGTTGAGAAAGTTCAGAAAATATGCATTTTGTGTCATTTTGATTGTAGCGGCAGCCGTGACTCCCACGGATCCTTTTTCCATGTTTGTCCTCGCCCTTCCTCTCTACGGGCTTTATGAAATGAGCGTATTAATTTGTAAAAAAGAGATTTAACTTAAATGATTTCAATTAATAATTTAACTGTATCATACGGCGGATTCAATCTGCTTGACAATGTTTGTTTTCATATCAGCGAAAATGACAAGATAGGTCTTGTCGGCAAGAACGGAGCCGGGAAGTCCACGATAATGAAACTGATCTGCGGATTGCAAATGCCGACTTCGGGAAGGATAGATAAGCCGAATGATCTGGTGATAGGTTATCTTCCTCAGATAATGGAACATCACAAGGGAAAGAGTGTCATAGAAGAGACTATGACCGTTTTCGAAGCCTTGTTCGCCCTTGAGAAGGAATATGACGAAATAAACGTTTCCCTTGCAGCCAGAACCGACTATGAATCGGATGAATATACAGGACTGATAACCAAACTGAACGATATTAACGAACAACTTTCTTTGGCCAAATCCGAACCGCCGGAAATTCAAGCCCGGAAAACGTTGCTGGGATTAGGATTCAAGGAGGATGAACTTGACCGGAAGACCGAGACTTTCTCGCAGGGATGGAATATGAGGATTGAACTTGCCAAGGTCCTTTTGTCGAAACCGGACGTCCTGCTTTTGGATGAACCGACCAATCATTTGGATATCGAATCCATTGAATGGCTGGAATCTTATCTTATGGTTTACAAGGGCTCCCTGTTGCTTGTTTCACATGACAGGAAATTCCTTGACAGCGTGACCAACCGTACGGTTGAGATAATGCTCGGCCATATTAACGATTATAAAGTTCCATACAGTCAATATCTGGTTTTGCGGAAAGAGCGTATAGCACAGCAGTCTGCCGCATATGAAAATCAGCAGAAGATGATTGAGAAAACCGAGGATTTCATCCGCAGGTTTCGTTACAAGCCTACCAAATCCAATCAGGTTCAGTCCAGGATCAAAGCTTTGGAAAAAATAGATCTGATAGAAGTTGATGAAACGGATAATGTTTCTCTGAATGTAAAATTCCCTCCTGCGCCACGTTCCGGTGAAATCGTTTTCCAGGCCTTGGACATCACCGTAGGTTATCCTCAGAAGGTTGTTTTCAGGGATGCCGACATAGAAGTCAAAAGGGGACAGAAAGTCGCTTTGATAGGCCGCAACGGAGAAGGGAAGACGACATTGATGCGTGTGATAACGGGAGAGTTGCGTCCTTTGAAAGGAACCGTAAGGCTGGGACATAATGTTTCTACAGGATATTATGCCCAGAACCAGGAAGATATTCTTGATAAAAACGAGACGGTTTTAGGTACTCTGGATAAAATCGCTGTCGGTGACGTAAGAAGCAAATTGAGGGATATCCTTGCGGAATTCTTATTCAGGGGCGAAGATATAGACAAGAAGGTATCTGTGCTGAGCGGAGGCGAACGCGCCAGACTAGGAATGGCAAAGCTGATGCTAGAACCATATAATCTCCTTGCATTGGATGAGCCTACAAATCATATGGACATCCAATCCAAGGACATCCTGAAGCAGGCTCTCGCAGCTTATGACGGAACCGTGATTCTTGTTTCCCATGACAGGGATTTTCTGGACGGTCTTACCGACAAGATATATGAATTCAAAGACGGGGCGGTACGGGAACATCTTTGCAGCGTAAGTGAATTCCTTGAGAAAGAGAAAATTGAGAATATGCAGGAGCTGGAGCGACGCTTCAGTACTCAGAATCAGGGTAATTCGCAGGAAATCGCACCTCCATCTGAAAAAAGCGATACATATGAAGAAAAGAGGCTTCATTCCAGAGATGAGAAAAAACTCAGGAACAGGATATCTTTTCTTGAAAAGAAAATAGAGGAAGCTGAAAATGAAATGAAGGATATCGAGAAGGTACTTGCCGATCCCGGCGAAAAAGACGATATTATGGAAATAACTCGGAAGTATCTGGAAATAAAAAGGACTTCGGACGATCTCATGGAAGAATGGGATAAACTCATAGAACGGAATTAATGTTATATTTTAATGTCATTGCATTATGAAATCATTTATTGATAATTATTTATTTAAGATGATATGCAGTATGGCTTTAGGTATTGCAATCTCTCTTTCCTCGTCTGCGCAGACCAAGGTGCTGGTACATGAATTTTCACAATTCGACGGTATAGATGTGTCCGATTGTTTTGAAACGGAAATCCGGATTTCAGGCAGTTACGGAATACGGGTGACTGTCAGCGATCAATTGGCTGATTATCTGCAGACTTATGTAAAAGGGCGTATTTTGTATCTTAAATTGGATGACAAAGCCATACCGCATGGAATCAAACGTTTGTTCAAAGGGAAAAATGCCATTCCCGAGGTACTTAAGGTTATTGTTGATATGCCATCCGTTTCATCAGTCAAGCTGTCGGACAGGGCATCTGTTTTTTGTTCCGATCCTGTGACTGCCGGAAAATTCATGATTGAAGCCGGAGACAAATCAAGAGTTACAGATATGACCGTATCTGCAGGAACCGCAGATATTTTTATTTCGAAAAATTCCGACCTGAAAATGACAATATCCGCCGATTCGGTGAAGGTGGTATCTTCCGGTTCGTCAGCTTTATCCTTGTCGCAGTCCTCAAAGTTCCTGGAAGTCAATCCAAGCGGTTCGTCAAATATTAAAATCGATTGCGACAATACTAAAATCAATGTGGATGCTTCCGGCTCGTCAAAGTTGTTCCTTTCGGGAACGGCAAGCGTATTGAAAGTTGAAGCTTCGGGGTTTGCCAAAATCGATGCACCAGATCTGGCCTTGGAAAATGCATATGTAGTCATGTCAGGTCGAAGTACTGTTACGGAAGGAGCCAGCGCGGGGCTGACCATGGATTTGTCGGGCAGCAGCCATTTGATCTTCAAAGGGTCGCCCAGGATAAGCATAGTTAATATAAAATCTTCATCCGTATCACATTACGTTAATAAATAAAGTAAATTAAATTTCATATCATGTTCGTTTTGGATTCACACTGTGACACTCCGTCGCAACTTATCAGATTGAGAAATCTCGGTATTGACAATGAAAGGGGACAGGTGGATTTTCCAAAATTGAAAAGAGGAAAAGTCGATGCAACCTTTTTCGCGTTGTATACGTCAAATTCATTTCCTCCGGATAAGGCCACTGCATATGCACTTGATATGCTTGCCGCCGTGTACGACTCGTTGGAAAACAACAAAGATAAAGCGGCTATGGCATTGTCGCCTGCACAGGCTTATGCCAATAAACGTAAAGGGCTCGTTTCCGTTTTTCTCGGAATGGAGAATGGAAGCCCGATACGCAAGTCCCTGCCTTTGCTTCGGCTTTTCTACCGTTTAGGTGTAAGGTATATTACATTATGCCACAACGGGGACAATGAAATCTGCGATTCGGCTTCCGAAGGAACGCATTGGAACGGTTTGAGTCCGTTCGGAAAAGAAGTCGTTGCTGAGATGAACAGACTCGGGATGATGATCGATGTTGCCCATTGTTCGGACAAAACATTTTATGACTGCATCGAGTATTCCCGGGCACCTATCGTTTCCACGCATTCCTGCTGCAGGGCATTGGCTCATCACAGGAGGAATTTCTCGGATGACATGCTGGAAGCAATATCGCAAAATGACGGGGTTATACAGATAAATTTCTATCCGGCCTTTTTATCCGATTCTTTTGCCGGATTCCTGGATACTTCCGGTATCGGTGACAGAACTGATGCCATCGAAGCCGAATTTATCAAAGATCCGGGAAACCCCGACAAAATCGCAGCATGGAATAAAGCCCAGGATGAATTGCTATCATTGGATCGCCCTTCGTACAAAGAGGTTGTCGACCATATCGATTATGCCGTGCAGAAAGCCGGAATCGACCATGTCGGATTGGGATCGGATTTCGACGGGATCACAATAACTCCTGAAGGCCTGGAAGATGTATCGCGGATAGGTGTGATTTTCGATGAAATGCGCAGGCGCCATTATTCCGAGAAGGACATATCCAAAGTCGCAGGCGCAAATTTCTTAAGGGTTTTCAACAAAGTAATTGCTATTTCCAGGAAGTAATCATATTACAATGAATATTCTCTTTTTCCTTGCATATAAGGCCGATCCCAAGAGCGGAGGAACAGAACGTGTCTATGACAATCTGGCCAGGTACTTATCCGGTTCGGAGTATAACTGTTACTGTTATGTGTCGATTCCATCAGATTATGATGCCGGGTCTTGGTACAAAAAGATTTTCATAGCCAAAGGTCATAAGATCAGTTACCGGAATACTTTGCCTGATTTGCAGACTGTTATATCACAGTATGGGATCGATGTTGTGGTTTGTGCATACCCTCAATATCCCGAGTTTACCAAGATAATGTTAGGGCTCAGGGACGTAAGGATAATCTGCCATCTCCATAACGCTCCAGATGAAATTTACAACAAGAATGATTTCTATCCAAAGGGTTTTCGTTTCATTCAAAAATCTTTTATTGCACAGAAGCTGACAATTTGCTGGAATAAGCTTTTCAATAAGGGGATAGTCACTCTTGTGAAAAAAGGGGCAGAAGTGATTGTTCTTTCTTCTTCATATGTCCGTTCCTTGCAAGATATTTTTCCTATTCCTGCCAGCAATATCTTAGCTATACCAAATCCTTTCAATATAGATAAGTCTTTCGATTTGTCTTCGGTAAAGAAAGAGAAGATTCTATTGTATGTGGGCAGGATGAACTCTTTGCAGAAAAGAGTCGATCTGTTGCTTATCATTTGGAAGAAGCTTCAAGTCGCATTGCCGGATTGGAGGATGGTTCTGGTGGGGGATTACGGCAGAGGAAGGTTCGTAAGGATGGCCGGATCGCTGGGCCTTGAAAGGATTGAGTTTGCAGGCTATCGTGATCCGGTCGAATATTACAAGAGGGCTTCGGCTTTATGCCTGGTGTCATCATATGAAGGCTTTCCGATGGTGATACCGGAGGCCATGCAGTTCGGTTGCATCCCTTTTGTTTTTGATTCTTTCGATGCCGTCAATGATATGGTTGATGATGGCAAAAATGGATTTAAAATACATATCAATAAAGCCGGAAGGTATGTCAAGATGCTCCGCAGGGGAGGCATTTCAAGATATTGTAATGCTGTGAAGCTGTTTGCATCGAAACCGGAATCGGAGATCTTGCAAATGAGGAAGAATGCAATCGATAAGAGTCGGGAATTCGATGTAGATAATGTTTGGCTTCAGTGGAAGAAACTCTTGGATAAATAGGAATAATTGCTATTTCCAAAAAATCAAGCAGATAATCGTCTTCTTGTTATAATGAATTGAAAGTAAGCTGTTTCCCGGCTTTATAATGATTTCTTATAATTTCCATATCTAAACATAACATAAATGTTATGTTTATTAACTAATTTGTTATACTAATTAATAATCAATCATTTATATCGGTACCAATAACAATCCTCAAAGTATTGAGTGCTGCTGCCGCAAATCTTTCGATATTCCGTTTTCTGTCGTTTTTGTAGTTCTTTTTCACCGTTGTTGTTCCGTTCGGTCCGCAAACACCTATCCAGACAGTACCTACCGGATTCCATTCATCTCCCGAAGGTCCGGCAAGTCCGGTTGTGGAAACCGAATAGTCGCTCCCAGTTATACGCCTTACGCCTTCAGCCATTGCAGCCGCTACTTCGCTGCTTACAACACCGTGTTCGGAAATGGTTTTTTCAGGTACGCCCAGAATTCTTTCCTTGATTTTTATCGCATATGAAGTTACGGATCCAAGATAATATTCCGATGCACCGGGGACCGAGGTTACAAGTTCGGATATTTTTCCTCCTGTGCATGATTCGGCGGCGCTCAGTGTCTTTCCCGCTTTCTTAAGAAGTCTGCCGACAGTATTTTCAAGTGTATCGTCTTCAAGAGAATATATGGTGTTTCCCAATATTCCCTGAAGTTTAGCGATTTCCTTATCTATTCTTTGTTCTTCCGTTTCTTTTTTGCCTCCGTATATTGACAATCTTAATCTGACTCCAGTAAGCTGATTGGGAAGATACGCAAGATGGATATCTTCAGGAAGATCATTTTCCCATGATTCAATTTTCTCCGATAACAAGGATTCGGCCATACCGAAAGTCATTACACTTTTATGATAGATGTCAGATAGGGGATAGTGCTCACTTATATCATTGATTATGTCAGGCATAGCCCCTATGGCTTCATGTGGGACTCCCGGTAGGGAATAAAGGGTGGCGCAATGACTGCCGTCCTGACAGGATGATCTGAAAATCATTATAGGCGCCGTTCCCAGTTTGTTTGGAATAACTTCGCATTTTTCAGGAACAAGAGCCTGTTTCTTATTGATTTCCAAAGAATCGAGGCCCCTGGAATGAAGAATGTTTGTAATGATATCCGATTGCTTCCCGTTCATGACCAAACGTTCGCTTCCGGATAGTTTGGACAGGGCGGCCTTCGTGATGTCGTCCTTTGTAGGGCCAAGACCTCCTGTACAAATGACTATATCGTTATTTGCCAGTTCATTACGTAAATTGGCAATTATTTCATTCCTGTCATCACCTATTGAAAGCATCCGTGTCACTTTGATTCCTATGCTCTCTAGTATCCGGGAGATTCCGGATGAATTCGTATCCGTAATCTGGCCTATGAGAATCTCGTCCCCGATCGTGCATATTGAAGCTTGTGTCATGATATCATTTAGTTTTTTCCAGATATTTGATTATATGTTTTACCAGAGACGGCCCTTCGTATATGAATCCTGAATACAGTTCGATCAAGGATGCGCCGGCATCAAGCATTTCCGCCGCCTGTTCTGGTGTCATTATCCCCCCGACCCCTATAATGGGAAGCCGCCCTTTTGTATATTCACTTATATATTTGACCATTGAAAGGCTTTTGCCGAATAAAGGAGCCCCGGAAAGACCTCCGTTGCCTATCTCGTTTAGTTTGGTATCATTCAACGTAAGTCCGTCCCTTTTCCTTGTGGTATTGCAGGCGATTATCCCGTCGATTCCAGAAAGTCTGCAATAATCAAGAATTTCATTCAGCTGGCTGTGGGGTATGTCTGGCGAGATCTTAAGAAGCAGAGGTTTGTATTTTTCATAACTTAATCTCAGATCAAGTAGATGGTCCACTATATCTGAAAGCAGATCTATATCCTGCAAGGCCTCGGTTCCTTCCACATTAGGGCAGGATATATTCAGAACGAACATATCCGCGAAATCATACATAAGGGAAAAATCAGTTTCATAATCATGAATGATTTCATCTTCTCCTACACTGTTGGAATTTTTTGCAAGACTTGCTGCCAATATCACTTCCGGTTTATTCGCCTGAATTGAAGCTATCGCGTTTCTTACACCGCAATTATTTATGCCCATGCGGTTTATGATAGCTTCATCATTGACTACACGGAACACTCTTGGTTTCGGATTGCCCTTTTGCGGTTCCGGAGTCAGAGAACCTATCTCTATGAAGCTGAAACCACAATCGGAAAGTTCATTGTAATGATTTCCGTTCTTATCCAGTCCGGCGGCCAAACCAACCGGGTTGGGAAACGTTATACCGAAAAGTTCCCTTTTGAGGGTCGGGGATTCCCGTTTGTACAGAAGGCGCATCAAAACCCTTCCCAATGGTATGTGACGTATAACCGTCAATAAAGAAAGGATCAGATTATGTGCGGTTTCCGCATTAATTTTAAAAAGGATCGGTCTGATCAGACGCTTGTACATATCCAGTCTTTTATTACCGGGCAAAGATACAAAAAGTAGCCAAGTTATTTTATTTCCTTGAAAGTATTATCGTCAAAGAATACGATTACTTTAACTATCCCGGGGCCTCCGAATCCTATTTTGGAGTTGAAAAGCCTTGGATTCCCTTCTCCGTTTTGCATATCATTTCCGGCTGCATCCTTTTCAGGTACGGCATCTTCAAACAATGTACCTGTACCCTCATCTGCGGTGCCGTTATCGAATCCGAAAAGGGAGTCGGTGTCCGTTTTTGTTTCGGATATGTCCCCGCGGGTATCGCCTCCGATATTTTTATACATTTTGCCTTTACCTGTAAGGAACCATTCCAGATTAAGTTCAGGGTAGTGTTCCGACATACTTACCAGAAAATCGAATCCGGGTTTATTCCTTCCTTGCAGAATATGTGAAACACTTGCCGGAGCCACTTCGATCGTGTTGGCGAAACTTGCCTGCGTTATATTTTCCGCGGCAAGAAATTGTTGCAGTCTGTTGTTCATTTTTCTATATGTCGTTTTTACAAATGTAAATAGAAATTCCTGAATCAGGAAATAAATGTATCGTTAACATTTCTTAACAATATCCCAAAGCAGAATCCTGAAAGTATTAATTATATAAAGTAATAGATAATGTATTTTAATATAAAATACAGATTATAAGTATATTAATTGCAAATATCATGATGTAAAACCGCTGTTCGCCGATATATAAGACGGATTAACACCGTTATGTTGAAGCAAAGATTAATAATAATATGTATAAATGCTTGATTATTATATATATACTAATATGTAAAACTTGATATAATTTTTGCTTATGATACATTGGTAATTATTGTTTAAAACCACTGTCCAATGCTGTTGAAATCGTGTTTAATTAACAAATGTTTATAAGTGGATGTACAATAATCAAGACTTTTATTGTTATTAAGAGAGAGTATGAATTCGCATAATTGCATATTATGATTAAATTTGCAGTCTATAATTGAAAAAATGATCCCATTGATTAGAATAGAGGATTATAATTATCCTCTCCCGGATGACAGGATTGCAAAATATCCTTTGGAAGAACGTGACGAATCGAAGCTGCTCAGGTACAGGAACGGAAAAGTGGATGAATTCATTTTCAAGGAGATACCATCTCTTTTGCCTTCCGATTCCTTAATGATATTCAATGATACCAAGGTGGTGCCGGCAAGGCTGCATTTCCGCAAACAGTCCGGGGCCGGCATCGAAATTTTTTGTCTGGAGCCGTCGGAGCCGTCGGAATATAACATTTCCTTTGCTTCTACAGGCAAATGTGTCTGGAAATGCATAATAGGAAATGCAAAAAAATGGAAAAACGATACTCTGGTCCTTTATAATCCCGAAAATAATCCCTCCATTGAAAGAATGGACCTAAAAGCCGACCTGATTGAGCGGAATGGTGAGACAGGTTTCGTTTCGTTTTCCTGGAGTGACGGATCACCATTTTCAAGGGTTCTGGAGCTTTGCGGTACAATTCCCATACCCCCATATCTGAACCGAGATTCGGAATCTGTGGATATCGACAGATATCAGACATTATATGCCAGGATCAGGGGCTCCGTAGCTGCTCCGACAGCCGGACTTCATTTCACCGAAGCTGTTCTTGACGGTATTAAAGCCAAGGGAATCGATATGGAGAATGTCTGCCTGCATGTCGGAGCCGGGACTTT
>JALCMW010000008.1 GCA_022648685.1 Bacteroidales bacterium | reverse complement strand
AAACTGGAAGCAAAGCCAACAAACTTTGCCCATAGTACACTAAACTTTGCCATAGTACAACAAACTTTGCCAAACTTTGCAAAGTCCGACAAACTTCACAAACAAGTGCACTTTATCGGTTGCTTACCTTTTGTCAGCATTCCTCTTTTCTTATTGATTCGCTGCAAAGGTATTCGTTACTTCACGCTGCCAAAAGACGTTCTTCTCCGGAGGCTTACACACGATCTGTCTGGAAAAATGCACCAACTTCAACAACAAAGGCGAAATTACCATCTATATCCAGACGCTCTATCCGATGATAAATCAGAGCAGATACCATCAAAGGCACCCGCACGAGCATCAGTATAACTCAGGAACCCGCTTATTGGAGTTCCAAGACGTTCTGCTTCATCTTCGAGCACTTGGTGCTCCTTCACTTGCAGTTCTCGAGTTGTCAGTACGCATACCGTAGCAAGCCTTGTGAGGCTGAAATGGTCAACTTCTTGACGGATGTAAACACAGATGACCGTTTCCTTTCTTGGGAAGTTCTGCCGACCTGACGAGCGAGTACCGCTTTTATTTTTTGAATCCGAAGTAATAGACGATGGTGCCGAAATTGCTGGCCAGATCGCTGCTTTCAAATCGTTTCTTGATGCCATCGCTTGCTGTATCGTATCCGAGCACTACATCAATGATACGCAGTCCTTTGGGACGCTTATAGACATCGCTGCGGCGTCTGCCACGTATATTGAGAGAGATGTATCCCTTATTCTCCTTCTGACTCCTGTAGAGAAGTAGATCGGACTTGAATCCCCGGTACTTGGTGTTCACTTTGCAGACATCATATCCCAATTTCCGGAGGTCAAATGTCTGGTCTTTGTGGGAGAAAGAATACTGGAAGGGGTGTATCAGCAATGTTCCTTTGTCAAAAACTTCCTTGAGGACGTCGCGGGTCTTCTCATATAAAGAATTGCGACCATAAGAGAAGGATCCACCCGCCTTTTTAGGAGCCAGAGGCATCGGCGCGATCCATTTTCTATCTTCGGTGGAAACGGTCAAGAATTCCTTCAATTCGGCCCGGTCAAGAGCTTGATAATTGATGTCGATTTCTATGCACTTGAGGTGATTGTCGACAATGGTCTGACGTTTTTTGCCATCGACCTTATGACTGACCAGAAATTCAATAAGCAGTCGCTCGCCATTATCCATTATGCCTTCCACATCCGGGCGGAAGCCATAATGTTCATCCCACTTCTCTACTTCAACATTGTGTATTCTTACGAGACCAGAGGGAAAAGTACCACTATTGGATTGCGGGAGCATTATCCGTCCGGCTTCCTGAAGGACTTCTTTGGCGAGCAGGTGGAGCGAAGATTCGTAGGCACCTTCACATTCGTGTCCGTGGGCATGGGCAAAATGATGCTCACGGATCTGTCCGGCATTCTTGGCATATAGGGGCGCATCGCAATGGGGGCAGTGGCAGCCGCACTTCATGCCTTTGGCAACATCATCGACGTGGACGAGGGCTCCGCCTTCATCCAGCGCAAAAGTTAGGAATGTGCCCATTGTTAGAACCTCCTTTCTATGTATTTCAGGAGTTCTCCGTCCAGTTCTTTGGTCCCCTGAGGAGCGCGGATGAAACCGTGCTTGGTAAGATTCTCTTCCGTGAGTTTGCCGGATTTTGAAGTGGCTTCAAGCCGCAGTAGGGCATATTTTGCCTCGCTCTCGCCTTGATTAATGCGGTCCTTATCAACCCAGAATGCCTCCTCCTTAACCATCCATTGGTCATAGCGGACATTGACGGCCTCCACGCTCATCCGGTACTTGATTTCCCGATCTTCGGATACGTAAATATATATGGTGTCACCAATGCTGACATTGTATCGGCTTTGCTGCCAATGATACTCGCCGTACTTCTCAAGACATTCTGCCAGACGGAAGGTGCTGCGCTTAGCCGTGATCAACAATGTCTGATGGCAGGTAGGATCAATTACATGACAGGCCTCAATGCTATTGCTGTTTGGCACAAACTCCAAAGTGCAATTGAGAGCCGTTGCAATCTTGCAGAGGATGTCGAGACCCGGTGAATATTTTCCCATCTCGATGCGGCACAAGTTAGAGGCATCCAGGTCTGCAAGAGAAGCGAGGTCTTTTGCATCCATTTTCCGCTCCTCACGAAGGCTCCTGATTTGAGCACCTATTCTTTCACGTTCATCATCCCTATCGGGGCCATACCAGTAGATTGATCCAAAGCAATGACATTGGTACATACCACGAAGAATAGGTCCCATAATGACATTTGGGTCTCCCTTATAATACATGTCAAATAATTGAGAAATGATTTCAGCTTCTTGTTGCTGAAGTTTGAATGGGACAGTCTGAGTTAGTCCCAATGTGAAACGGTCACCTTGTGACGTTTGCACAACAACCCTTTTCGGGCTTACAAATTTAACTATACTCATAACACTGCTACAGGATAAAACCTTAATAATTCAGTAATTATGATGCAAATGTAATAATTATAATTTGATTTGCAAATTTGCCAATTGAATTATATTAGCTATGTATCCATTTAGTGATTCCGGAGGATTTCCGTTCACTCTAAGAGTGATTTTCAGATATGTTTTTGTTGAGTCAGTATTTTTTACGAAGACTCTCTCCTATAAATTGGAAGCGTACTGCTTTGTGGACGATCCCATGCAGGCATCAGCAATGGATTCATTACTGAAGAGTGTATGCCAAGTCCGATACCAGAAGTTGACTAGCGATAATCCGAGATTTGCAGTTGTAGCGGTCATCCAGGATCTGCTTGAAGTCTTGCGGCAGGGGAGGGAGGCGATGCGGCAGGGCCAGCTGAGCCGGACTCCCTGCCGCCCGGCCCTCAAGACCAAGATGATCAGCTGGATAGTTGTCGCTCCATGATTCCCACACATTTTGGTTAAATAGTCGCTTGTGAGCCTTTTTTTTAAGACACCAACGAAAACATATTCTGGAATTTAAAACAAAACCACAGCATTCATATTGCCATTTGGGGACTAATACCTGAAAGCCGGAGCCATATCTTCTTGCTCAGAGCGTGAAATGCCATATTTCGCAGCAAGTTTTCGCCAAGCCGATACAACATTCTTTGTTTGATTGACTATTTCGTTTGCCCTTACAATACCTATCCCGAAATAAGCAACGATACTCAGTGCCAACTCAAAATCCAAAGAGTTATCATTCTCGGAAATATTCAGTTTCAATCCCATCCCATGTTCATCGGGATTGATATCATAAGCAGGTGAGAGTATCCAACCTTTTTGCGTTAGCAGAAATCCATGATTGCGCAGATGGTCATCGCAATTCGATACGGCAATATTGAAAACAATACGCCTCCATAACTGTTCCAGATTCTGCGACACATTGTCGCAATTCCGCCCAATCCACTCTGCAAGCTCCAAATAGCTAACGCCGGCTGCAGAATCGGCACCATCTGTATAACCCAACAATGTCATTGCCGAAGCAAAATGAATACGTTTGCCACCAATCCTGTCGAACCGTTTCGTAAGAAACGTATGCTGCCGGCTGCTGAATTTCCGCGCCGTGCTTTCAACCATCTCAATACCGCACATCCTTGCCATTTCTGACGTGACTGCCTCCCACGCTCCCATATCTTTAGTATCATGGCCACTTGGAAACTTGGCAATCCATAGAGATCCATCAACATTCATAATGTTAGCTTTAGGGCGGGCACCACCTAATGAGGAGCCTGGAACCATAAGCATATCGAGCCACTTAGCATATTCTGCATCGTCTTTTATATCATCATTTTCTATTTGAAGACTTGCGTATTCCAGGTCTCGAACAGACGCCCATGGTGGAGTAGCCATTGTCTTATCATTATCCATGAACTCACCATCGGGTGATAACTTAAATCGCAAAGCCCCCATTCGGTTTCCATCGTAAACACCCAATAAATAGTCAGCTTCTTTTAATGTCTTGCCTGGTCTATGTTCAAGTCGGGCAATGATTGCTTCACGTCTTTGCATCAGCATACGTCCCCATCGGTCAGGTGATGAATCAAGGAACATCCCAAAATTGCTCTTGCCTGAAGGCAAATATTGTTTTCCCGCGAAATGAAGCAAGTCAGGATCCAATACCCTGATTTGCTTGTAAGTTAACCAGTTGGGATCATTCTCAAACGAGAACACCTCTTTGCCATGCAGTATTTCACTATGCAATATGCCCATAAAGATTGGCGAGTCGCCATACTGCCAATCAATATAAACATATATGTTTTTATTTTCTGCCATCTCTTATTTCTTTGAAGCCCGTTCCGCTACAGTTAATTTTGCGTCCTGCAATTTTCGACCAAGTTCATCATCTTTCGCAACCAGCATAAAATCCTTGTCCAACCCAAGCACGGACAACACTCGAAAATAATATCCTATGGCAACGCCCTCATTTCCCTTTTCAATTTTGATAAGAGTATTTCTGGATATTCCGGCACGCTCTGAGACCTGTTCAGAAGAGAGATCTCGTCGTAGACGTGCATATCTGATATTTTCCCCTAAGGATGACAGAGTACGTTGTTGGCTGGGCAATAAGGCTCGTTTCATATTCATAATGTATCTAATTATGCACAAATATACTTGATTTTGTTCATAATTGAAAACATTATTCCAAGTATTTCAGAGAGATCCTGTTTATCGGTTCACGTTGATCGGCCGTGAGCGATGCGACGGGGCCTGCTGAGCCGGACTCCCTCCCGTCCGGCACTCAAGACCAAGATGATCCGCAAAATCGCAAAATGCATTTCATTATTACCCACCTATTTTATTGAATTCTGTTGGACAAATTTTTGCGGAAATTCATCAGATTGCGGACGGGACTTCCTTGAACTCCATAATGTCCAACATCGAGAATAGAATCCCGTCTATCTCAGACCTCCAGCTTTGATGAAAATGACCATAATACCAATGTGACACCGGATGTCCAGCCGACATCAGATGCTCGAATATCCTGTCCATAGTCTTTCGTTCTTTCTCGCAATCTGAAGAAATGTCTGGGTCAATTGCCGCCCATTCAGAAAGTCCTGCTTTGGATATCAGTTCACAAAATGATGGGGCGGTGTGGGTGATGACGGTGTCAATCTTGATTTCATTTCCTATATCTTCAAGCAAGGCGCCATCGTAGATGGGTATCTCGTCAGGCCAATATGATGCTATGTCGGAAACCGAATGGCTGCTATCGTGCTTCTTACGGTAATCCCTGTCTATGCTGACGGCACCACCAACGCAGAGAATATTGCGTCCGCAGGCTTGGATGACGCAGTAGTCGGGGATTGTTCGGAATCTTTCGTGTGATATTTTTTCATCCCTGAAATATGAAGGATCATCGTGGTTGCCGCGTAACATCACCACCCAATTGTTGGATTTGCTCAATCTTGAGGAGTTGCGGTTGAACACATTGTCATAGTATCCTGGTTTGTCGAACCCAAATCCGCAATCTCCTGCCACAATGAGCAACGTGTCCGTCATCTGGTATTGTATGCATAGCTTGTATATCACGGCGTTGAATTCGCCGTGTATATCTCCGCAGACCATTATGTTCTTTGCGTCAGGAAAGGAATATGTGCGGAAAGAACCCATTTCCTCAGCTATTGAGATTATTTCGATATGGCAGGAGCATCTTCTGAAGATATGATACTACATCTGCGTGAAAGTCGGAACCGCCATTTTCTTTTCTCTTTTGACAGCTACGTGGAAAGCCTGTGACATTGATGTCGTAAGCCTATGCAGGCTCCAGGCTGACCATAGACGAAGGATGCCGTCAGGAATGATTGAGTCAATACCTATCATATTGCAGCTCAGCTGCTCTAATGTGGCGTAGACACCCCGGCGGACTTGAATCAGTTCACCTTGCTTAGCCTTCTCAAACATCTTGTAATACTCTGTTCTTCCGTGTTCTTTCATGGAAGATGAAGAGATGAATTGTATGGTATCGCTCATATCAATAATGTAAATCCGTACAAACTTACCACAAATATTATATATTGTGGTAAGTTTGTACCAAAACATGATAATATCACAATTTGGCAAGGACGATTCTCCACAACTCTGTCCACATCTAATGACGATAAATCCTATGATTATATCTTAAAACAGACTACATATCTGGCTCGGTTGATACATGGATTCTGCAGGACAACAATTTATCCCATAATCAAATGTTTCACCAGACTTGAAGTCTTGCGGCAGGGGAGGGAGGCGAAATGGCGTCCGCCAGCGAACGGCCGCGCTTGCCCCTGAAAGGGCCGCAAGCGGCAAACGGCAGTGAGCGATGCGGCGGGGCCCACTGAGCCGGATTCCCTCCCGCACGGCACTCAGTACGATGTTGACCCGCAAAATCGCAAAACAGGAACCGCCATCATTTCTCGTTGCAAAATATCTTGTAAATCTACAACCTTAGTGAATTACTAATTTACATCAAATCGGCTTTCATTTTTGTTCCCCGTCTGTCCCGGAAATTTTCAAAGTTGACGATGGGGGACAACTTTTTTGAAGATTTTTCTCAAGAACTCATAGCAGCAGTATCATTCCTTTCGGACAATGAGTACTACATCGGGAACGAGGGGGATATCAACGGCAGCGGCATTCGTAACTGGATGATGAATGCCCTCAGCATGAATAATCTTTTGACCGAGTCATCGGCCATGAAGAAACGCATCCTCTTCGAGGATATTCCTTCAAGCCGGAAATTCCTTACTCCAATCATGAAGGCGATGAAGGAAGGCCACAAAATCAAGGCAAAATACAAGAGTTTTGCTAGGGACGAAGTTGACGAACAGGCGAACTACTTCCGCACACTTCCGTTGCAAATGTCTCAGAAAGAAGAACAGAGAAACGAATAATACTCTATCTTTGCATACAAACTGATTTCAGGATTCCATTTTAAACGGCAGGTTTTCAGTTTTATGGAGTGATGTTCAAGAATACCATAAGGAGGCAATTTGATCATATTTTACAGAATTATAAATTATTTGTACTGTACTATGGAAGATAAATCTACTTTGTTAACAAGATTTAAAAGGCTGAAAGGAGAGTATCTATTTTTTGCTTCAAATGATTCTCTGCTTGCACGTTTTTCTGAAATTATATTCGATGGACCAGGCAAGTCTTCATTAAAATTCAATTCTGAACCGGAAGAATTTTTTTGTATTCCTGATGATAAACTTGCCTTATTTGTGTCGAAAGAAAAAGAGGCCTGCAGTGGATCGGGGACATCTGAGATGAGAACTTTACGCTCATCTTCTCTTCTTTGCTTGGCATGCTTCTATGATCTTCCAAATAATCCACTATCTATTAGATTAAATGGGAAAGACTACATTTTTTCGGAATCCTTCTTTGAGATTCAGAATACTTGTGTCAATGGCGGAAAATCCAATGTTGATGTAGTATTGGTAGGAAAAGAATCTTCAGGTAAGTCAATGGTTCTCTTCCTTGAATCAAAGTTTGCTGAATATCTTTCATTTGGTAAAGTCCAAGTCTCAAATAAAAAAGAATCCTATCAGAAACTATTTGAAGGAGAGTACCGTAATGTAATCAAGGGTTGTAATCTAACTTTAAACATCACGGAAGACAATGACAGACAGCCTGTAATTGAACTATTGGGTGAACATTATTGTACTGGGCCAAAGCAGATGATCTGCCATCACAAAGGCATAATCAATACCCTCAATTCTAAGTCAAAGTCGTTCAAAGACCCTCGTAAAAATTACTTGCGTTCCTTAATGCTGCAGTCAGAAATACTTTTGGGCGAAATAGTATTCAAGTTCCCAGGAGACACAGATTCAATCAAACGAGGCAATATTCAGATTAGTGCTTTTGAGGATTATTCTAATATCTATCAAGCAGTTTATAATGGTTTATCCGGATTGAGCCCCAATGTAACAATAATTGATAAACTCTTGACATATCAAGAAGTCTTTAAAGACTATCCTTTGGAGGATAAGATAAAGAGTTTCTACAGATTATAGATAGAACCCTCGGCTAGCAATCATAGTCGAGGGATTTTAAATCAGAACGGTAGGGGATTTTCGTGCATGCCGTGGCAGAGTGTATAGGCGAACCAGGAGGAGATTGACTCAATTTTGCGGGTGGTGAATCGCTTGATGCAAGTGATACCCATTGTGTCAATGCGCCAGCAAGATATCTATATGTTTGACTTAATTATCAAGGCCTTTCAGTAAAAAATCATAAAGGCTCATTATGAGTATCCCGTCCTCGTTATAATGAGTATTATACCTATCGCCTTCAATAAGAATCTTGCGAAATCCATCTGCTACGTTTCTGAAAGATGCCAGTTCATGATTTCGCTTTTCTTCATCCGGTATGCGATAGGCTGATTGGATATATACTCGCTGATCGTGGCGGTTGACAACAAAGTCGATCTCCAAATTCTTTCTGATGGTTTTACCTTCGGCATTATTGTCAAAAGTCTCTACCATGCCAATATCAACACTATATCCCATGCGGCATAATTCGTTATATATTACATTCTCCATGGTATGGTTGTACTCAATTTGACGGAATCCTACAACTGCATTCCGGATGCCGGGATCCTCAAAGTAGTACTTGGTCTCAGTTCCTATATATTTCCTACCTTTTATGTCATAACGCAGTGCCTCATTGATGATGAATGAATCCTTTAGATGTTCCAAATACCGACCGATGGTGTTGGCTCCAATATCGACCTTACTTGCAGATTTAAACGTATTTGAAATCCTTTGTACATTTATGCTGCTACCCATAGATGAGGCAAGAATCCTTATCAGTTCACTCATGCCATCGGCATTTCTAAGGTGGTTGCGCTGCAGCACATCTTTGAGATAAACAGTTTCAAAGATTTCTTTCAAATAATTCTGTTTATCCTCAGGTTTTTCCAATTGAACCACCGCAGGAAGCCCTCCATATAGGTAATATTTCTCTAAGGTTTCTTGTTTATCTCCTCCAACTTTATCATAGTATTCAGCAAAACTCAATGGACGAACCCTTATTTCCCAACCACGACCACGAAATTCTGTGATTACATCCTTTGACAGAAACTTTGCATTGGACCCGGTAACATACACATTAACATTCGCCATATGCAGATAGGAGTTGAGAACATCCTCAAACTCGGAAACCAACTGAATCTCATCAAATAGAATGAAATATCTCTCCGAGTCTTTTATCTGTGAGTCGATATATTTGAGGAGTGCATCAGGATCACGAAGTTTCTTATTTCGCCTGTCCTCTAGATTTACCTCTATAATATGATCTGCCGGTACTCCTCTGGATAACAGGTTCTGCTTGTATATGTTGAATAGCAGGAATGATTTACCGCAACGCCTGATGCCTGTGATTATCTTGATCATTCCATTGTCTTCTGCAGTTATAAGCTGTTGTAGATATTGATTTCTTTCAAAAAGCATAATTCTATGATTGTTTTCAGTGGTATTCCACATATTTCTGCCATAAAAATACGCATTATTTCTTAAAAGAAGGTATTTTGATAAGAAAAAATCAAGTTTTAACTTAAAAAGGTGCAGACTGAAATCCACATATGCTTGTAGCACGATAGAGTGTAGCGACACACAGATACATGTTGACACTTTGTGGCGAATGAATTGTCATTCCAAAAGTCTGATGAACCCATATTTATATTATATATCGTGGATTATGCAATAAATGGATTTCTTTATGGTATGAGAACATGGCAATGACTTTTAGGGCATTCTAACCAAAATCACCTTATTATAGCCTATATTTTACTGGTATTCATAATATAACTAATTATTATAAACTAGTTATTATAATAATTAGTTATATTTATTTACCGATGCAGACTATAATAAGTGTTGATAATCAATTTGTTACAGCCTCCGTGGTTCAAATATGGTTCAGAAAAAAGGGCGTTTATTTGGTAATAAACCGGACTGAAAATTGAGCCAAAAAGCCGAAGACTAATATTGCAAAAAATCTCCGGAATCGGAATAGGGGACTGCTCCAGTTGAAGGGCGGCCCCCTAAGTCTTTACGCCCGGACGTATGGCGTGGATCGTTCCCGGAATGTCCACGGGTCGTTCCTACCATATCCGTTTGTTTTGGGTTGTTTACTTCTTGTTTTGGTTTAGATAAAATAGTATAATTATTTGTTTTGCAATTAAATAAGTTTATGTATATTTGTGTCGGAGGACTACTGAAACAGCCCGAAAACTTAACTTAGACTTAAACTATGATTGCACTTCCTTCCATCGCTTTCGGGGGATTTTCTGGGTCGGCTAAGGGTGTTACGGCTCGCCAGGTTGGCGGCCGTAGCATCCTTTCCGTTAAATGCTGGCCGACTGGTGCAGCCACCGGAGCGCAGCTTATCCGCCGGGCATCGCTGAAGAAGATTTCGAAGAGCTGGAAGGAACTCACCTCCGACCAGATGCGCGATTGGGACCGGCTGGCGGAAACCGCCACGGGACAGTCCGTCTTCGGCCAGGCAGCACAGCTCTCCGGTATGAACCTCTATGTGCGCCTCAACGCCAACAGGGCGATGGCAGGGGAGCCGCTGATGACGAACGCTCCGCTTCATACCGTGGCCGTTCCCAACGTGGAATACGAGCAGGTTGTCGTGACCCCCGAGCTGATGGTCATCGGAGGTATAAAGCACCAGCCCGATCCGTTCAAACTCGTCGTGAAGATGTCGAGTTCCCAGAGCGCTGGTATCTCCAACGGATGGAGCAAAACCGTCATCATTACTCCCGGAATGAAAGACGATTGGGGAGAGGCGGACGTGACCAAGCTTTACCTCAAGACTATAGGCGTAGAACCGGTGCCGGGCGAGAAGGTTTTCGTTCAGGCTTACTGGCTCGATACGTCTACCGGCTTTGCTGGCATAGAGGCACGTGACACTGTCGTCGTTACCGGTGAGGCTCCTCACAGCCGCCGGGTTAAAGTCACGATGGACAGCCTTGATCCCACCGAGGATAACAACGTCACTGCCATTGACGTAGACTTCTCTACCGGCGCTCCTGTGGCGCAGTTCAACGCGGTTTGCCTGGGACACAGCAATGTCGCTTCCTCTGAGGTCTATCTGACCCAGCAACTCCCTGCAGAGCTTACCGGTACTGGTGTATGCCTTGGACGTGCCAATGACCCTAACGGGAAGATTGTCGCTCAGTCCTACCTGGTCTATATCCGCAATTATGGAGGCAAGTCTGAAATGACCTTTGCCCATCGTGGCGGCTACTACGTGGCAAAAACGGAGTGCTTCGGAGCTGGTATCATCTATTAACCCTCAATCTGAAACGCTATGTTCAACAGTACAGGAAATAACTTCGGTGCCGGCCAGATCTCCTTCAAGGATTACCAGGCAGACAACTACGTGGTCCTGAACGCCAAGTTCAGCTTTGACCCTACGAGCCCGGCTTACCAGGCTTGTGACCAGCTGGAGATTTATGTGCCGAACCTCAGCATAGACCGCAGTGCAGTTGGCGCCGTATTCGTCCGATTTATGGAAGACGCGCATTACTCCTGGGGTGATTCCATTTATGATGGTGGCTCCGTGCTCAAGTCCTGGGTGAAGGACAAGAACACGATTGTGATTGAGAAGCAGCCATGGTTCGACCAGAACGGCCCTCTCATCATCTACATCCTGACGCTCTATCCGCAATTGAACCAGGGTGCCAATACCATCAAGGGAACGCAGCAGCGCCTTACGATGACTACACCGGATAACTATCTCCGTTTCGGGTACGAGACCTTCATGGCGGAGTTCGAGCACTGGGTGTTCATCCATCTGTTTTTCTCCGGATGCACCTATGCTTACAGGGAATCACTCTGGGAAGTACTCATGGAAGAGCTGCCGGCAGACATCACTGCGGATGTCCCCATTTGCGGAGGCGGCAACCAGATGCATCCCGAGTGCGACGGCATGGCGGAAGCCCACATCGAGAACAAGGTTCTCACCAGCCAGCGTCGCGTGATGGGATTCTTCGACACGGCTCATGATCCGTTCGTGTACGCTTTTCTGGTTAGGGATGGAGAATCATACAGCAATGAATGACAAATACTTATATCAACCTTTATTATCAATTACTTAAACTTAAACGCTTATGAAGTACATTCCTTCCATCGCCTTCGAGGAGATGAGCGGCAGCGCCAAGGGCGTTACGGCCGCTAAAGTGAAGAGCCGCAAGTACATCCGCAACCGCGGTTACGGCGGCAGCGTCCGTACTGCGGACCAGGCCAAGGTCAAGGGCGTTTTCAAGCGTCTCACCACCATGTGGAGGGGCCTGACGAACGACCAGATCCTCGCCTGGAACAAACTCGCCCTGAGCCAGGAGGCCCGCAGCGTCCTCGGCACCAAGGGAAAGATTTCCGGTGCGAACCTCTTCACCCGTCTGAACTACTGGATTGTCGCCTGCGGCGGCTCTCCGGAGACCACCCCGCCCACGCTCGTGGGTGTAGAGAACCCTTCCTCTGCCACTATCGTGTGCCAGGGTGAAACCTTCACCTTCAAGCTGGACCAGGCCCTGGCCGACAACGGCGGCATCTTCCTGGTCATCGAGGCCTCCGAAGGTCAGTCCAACGGTGTGAGCCGTGCCCACAGCAAGGCCGCACAGATCAAGATGGTCGAAGAGCCCACTGCCACCGCAATCGACATCCGTGCCGACTACGTGGCCAAGAACGGCGCTCCCAGCGCTGCGGCTCCGAAGATTTTCTTCCGCTACTACTACGTCAACTCCTCCACCGGTGAGAAGTCGGGCGTGATGCTGGCGGAGACCACCTGGACCGCTGGTGTATAGCTCATCTTGTCAGAAATCTGACAAACCCGATCAAATGACCCTGACACGCGATGTGCCAGGGTTTTTTGTTGTCAGCTGAAGCGTGTAAATTTGTAGTTGAATCAAATACACCGCATTATGACCGATAGATACTACTCCGCTAAAAGAAAAGCCTACGACCACCACGGATGCACCGAACTGTGGAAAACGAACGAGAGTGTTCAATTATGTACGGATAAAGGCGATCCGGAGAGCTATGGCCTCATAGCCTATGTCGCAATAGATTTTGAGTTCGACGATGCCTTTCTGGATGACGAAAGATATGATGGCGTCCGGAGAATCACACAGGACGCTTTCAGAAAGCAGTGGAACAAGAATTTCGATGCTTTGCAGAAGGCGACGCTTCACGGAGGAGAGTATTACATCAAAAAGGATGAAACCGGTCACAGATTCTCTTTCAACGCATTTCTGAGGAATCCCAGCAGGCATTACAGCATCACATGCACTAAGGAGGAAGAATGCGCTGTAATAGAGATTGAGGTCGAGAGCAATATCGTAGGTAGGCGCGGAACTGCGAACCATCACCGTTCAATTGCCGAGAGTACCTTCATCAAGGCCTATAAAGTCGCTCTGGAATTCTTTTTCGATGGCTCCGCTATGCCGGTCAATCACGAAAAAGTCTGGGAGGTTTTGGATGCGCTCGGTGGCTCTAACGAGCCAGAGAAGCCGGTGCTCATCAGTGCGGATTATCATTATCAGGCGGCCAGAGAACTTATGCTCAAACGTAAGGAGGAAATTAAAATCCGGCTGTTGGAACTCGATGACGTGCCGTCCAAGAGAAAGGAACTGAGAGCGGAAATGCGTGGAATCGACTACTGTGTCTCAGTCCTGGACAAGAATCATTAGTTGGAAGGATTCCTTGTGGTACTGGCTCCGATAGCCAGTGACATTGTCAAGCAGGATGAAACGGCCATGTACCTGGCACGAAGTCGAGCCGCTTCCTATGATGGAGGCATAGTCCGGTACCCGGATATGAATGTCATCGGAATCACAAGAGGCGTCCGCAAGATAATTCCGCAGCATTCCTGGGTGACAGCCTTTGCCCGGAGTGGTCAGTTGCAGTTTGGCCAACAGACGATACCGCCCAGGGGTTTCTTCACCGCCGAGAACAACTACTGCTGGAATGACAAGCGTCCCGGATTCTACGTGAGCGTCCCGGAGATCGATCGAGTAGGGAGGGAAATTGTCGAATGCCCTGGGTACCGGAAGATGTTCGTTTCCGAGCGTATAGAAGCCGTGGTAGGCGCTTACAAAGAGATTCTGGCCCGAGATATTTGCCTTGTGGTCAAAGGGCGGTCTATGAGGCTCTACGTCCTCAGCAAGGGCATTCCACTCCAACTGCGTCTGATGGGGGATTGACCTCCACGCAGCCAATGCCCGCCGGTGGACATCCAGATGCTCCAACTGGCCAGCGGTACCGCTATACACACGATGCGACCGCTTCCGGGTATAGCACTTGCCGTTCCTGTGATACCAGGTCAAGTCACCTGCGGAACCGTAGGCGTCAGTAATCAGTATGGAAGGCCTGAATTGGGGCATAGTCTAAGTTTACAAGTTTTGGGTTGGGAGTTACCTTCTAAGTATCTCGGAGCCAGCACAAAGATACCAATAATCAGCGACTTATTCAAGAATAAGAGCAGCAGCGGCGGCAGCCGCTGTCTGCTTACCAAGTGTTATATATTTATACCTCTTTTCTCCCGTCCAGGCGGGGTAGGGCGCTCGCATCCGCACTGACCTTCGGGCGTGAGATGCTGGTTGGCCTATGGTGCTGTCCAGTCTCGTAGCCGGCAGGATCGGTGCGGCGGGGTCTGTGCGAGACGGCTACGAGTCTGGCAGTGCCATAGGGCGCGGAACGAAGTGGAGCGTGGGCGGGGAGGCGGTCTGGCAGTGTGGGGACGGCGGGCTCTGGAGCGCCGCGGAAGGGAGACCTCAGGCTCCCTGGAGCAGCGGAAGAGACCGACGATGCGGGAGGACAGACGGCCTCACCGCCCTGAGCCGGAACGGCTCACTTCTCGAATCGAGGTATTGCTCTCGAGGCGAAGCCATGCACTTTCGCTCCGGCGCAGTCTGTGGCGGGTGGAGCGCAGCGGAATCCCGACACTGTCTGCGCCAGCAGGCGGGACGCCTGCCTCCTGGCTGCCCGGAAGGCTTTGTGGCTTTGGAGACGAGCACGGACCGCAGCGTAGCGAGGACCGCGCACAAGGCGGAAAAGACACAAGGCCTGGAGGAATAGCGGCCAGGTATAACCAAGCCGAAGGCTTACCGCGGAGTGGAGGGACGGGACTCTTCTGACGGAGCCTGCGGAGGAAGAGGAGTCACGGCCTGGAACGACCCAGCAGCGGATGCTGCGTAAGGCGGCAGGATGCTCGCATACCACCAACGCTGAAGTCGAGTGATGCCGGTCGCAAGGCACTGACGGTCTTCGGGGCGGCACTTCCCGCCCACGCATACCTCCATACCTTCATTGCGGGTCACGTAGCGGAAGCAGTGGTCTCGAGCGCCCTCGCGAAGAGACGACTGCTGGAGCGGGACTCGAACCTTGACGACGCTGAATCGGAGATTGCGGGAAGTGCGGAGTGAGCGACGGAGGGGAGGGGTGGTCCCCTCCCTGAGCGAACTCCTCTCCTGCCGCCGCCTCGCACGGGAGTTCGGAGGTAGGACTTCCGCAACTCACTGACGGAGCGTACTTAACATAATCCTGATGGGATTATGTTAATGTACGCGGATTCGGGGCACCGACGCTCGCACCGGCACTGCGGCTCCCGGGCGATTATGGCCCCTGGGGGCGGTGGGGGATAAACCAGCAAGAGTCTGTGGCCGGCTTGTCCGGTCACAGTCTCTTGACCGCTTTTCCATTATTGGGCGGGGAGGGAGCGAAGCGACCGGGCGGGGACAAACCAGCCGAAGGCTGACCGCTTCATTGCACGGGCTTTCGAATACTGATTCCGCTCAATCTTGTTGCTGCCCTTCGCATACTGACCGGCGAAGCCGGGGCGCGGAACGGCCGCAAGTCTCTGACCGGAGCTCCCGGCGCGGAGGGAAGAGTCTTGCAGTGGAGCTGCCATAAGTGGAGTTCGAAGGGGCGCGATTGTGCCCCGGAGGACGGAACCAAAGCGAGTGAGCGCAGCTTTAGCGAAGCGAACTGGCTTTGACCGCTATGTCTTTCAAATATATACTGCAAAATCAGATTTTTGAAAACGAATTCAATGTAATTGAAAAATAATCGTAAATTTGTACCTGTTGCGGAAGCAACGAAAGGAGACATACAAGCATTAAGCTTATTCTTCTGTTAGAAACTTGGCGGTTTTTGAGCCCGAAGAAGTAAGTATTAATGCTCGCGCAGTTTGCGTGAGCTGTACTTTTTTTCGTGGGCAAGGTTCGCCAAGACCTATAACAGCGGGAACAAAGGCGGTTCACGCTTTTTATGTCTCAAAAGCGAAACAATGTAACATTAACATATTATTTATGAAGACTTTAACCAAGTTATCAATTCTTCTCGCGGCTGTTTTTGTTCTCGCAGCTCCGATTTCTGCATCGGCGCAGGACAAGACTATCAAGAGGAAAGTCGCCATTGGTCGTTTCACCAATGAGACGCAGTATGCTAAAGGGCTCTTCTATGACAAAGAGAATGACCCGATGAGAAAGCAGGCATTGGACATTCTTTCGTCCAAACTTGCAGCCAGTGAAAAGTTTATCCTCTTAGAGAGAGATGACCTTGATGTCCTTGTTGCCGAAGCCGGTGAAGGTATGAACAAGATTGGTGCTGACTACATCATTCTTGGTTCCATTACTGAATTTGGACGTAAGGCAGAGGGCCAGCAGAAAGTTTTTTCCTCAACCAAGACGCAAACGGTAGAAGCGGGCGTCAGCATCCGCCTCGTTGAAGCCGCAACCGGATTGATTATTTACTCGGATGAGGCCAAAGGATTCGCCGAAGCAACTACAAAACAAACTTTGGGTGTAGGCGGAACTGCCGGTTTCGACGCCACACTTAGCGACAAGGCAATATCAGCTGCTCTGAGTCAACTTGTTGAAAATATTATCAACAAATGTATGGATAAGCCGTGGAGATCATATATCCTTTCTGTCGACGATGGCTCTTATATTATCTCGGGCGGTGCTTCCCAAGGCCTTTCCGCCGGTGATAGTTTCAATGTTTACAAAAAAGGAAAAGTTGTCAAGAACCCTCAGACCGGGCTTAACATAGAACTCCCGGGGCAGAAGATTGGCACCATGTCCGTACAGACTTCTTACGGTGATACTCCAGAGACTGAAATCTCATTCTGCACTTATGACGGCGAAGCTCTCGACGTGGGGAATCTCGGCAATTACTATATTTCTGACAAATAAAATACGTGTATGAAAAAGATTCTTATTGCCCTTATAGGTGCCTTGATGCTGTCAAGTTGCGGCGTCGGCTCATATTCTGTTTCTTCCGGCAAGGCCGATGAGGGGATGATTTCCTTCGTCAGCGAGTCTAAGACACCGATTACGGTGACAGTTGACAATGAGTCCCATGATGTATATACGGTGAAGACCAAAGCTTGGCGCAAAGACAGGAATATTAAGAAAACTGCTCAGAATACAATATTTTTGACTCCTGGCCAACACAACATTGTCGTGACCATGAATGGAAAAGAAGTTTGTAACAAGAAGGTATTCATCTCTACGCAAGAGCATAAAGTTATTGAGCTATGAAAAAAATAGTCCTTTTAGCATTGGCCGTAGCGCTGCTCTCCTCATGTGGCATGACTAACGCCTTGTATTATTGGGGAGGAACTCAAAGCGGAACGACCGCTTACGAAAACCTCGCCTACCAGTCTTACGACAAACAGACCCCCAAGAGTATCTGCAACCTCGTTGCCGTATATGAAAAAATGGTCACAAATCCCGGGGGGACGCGTCAGGTTCCGCCTCCTGGAATTTGTGCTGAGTATGGTTATCTGCTTCTTCAGCCAGAAACAGCTGAAACTTTCATGAATAACGCCACGGCCACCCAGAAAAAACTCTTCCAGTCAAATGACTATGGCGCTTTGTTCCTTGAGAGAGGAAAGGAAATGCTTCAGAAAGAAATTGAACTTTATCCGGAATCGGCAAAGTTCATTGAACCGTTAATCAAGAAACTTGCGAGGTAATATGAAAAAGTTGTTCCCAATTGTTATCCTTGCCGCAATTGTCAGCTCGTGCGGCATGATGAATCAGGTGACAAGAGAATCGCAGTATGCGGCAATGTATAATGACATGCCTGTCACAATTCTTGTGATGCCCCCCATCAATAATACATCTAACGTCGAAGCGAAAGACCTTTTGTATACGTCCATTAGCCGCCCTCTTGCCGAAGCAGGTTACTACGTTATTTCTCCGCTTTTGGCAATGGACGTGCTCAAAGCGGAGAGCGCATATGATGCAGAGATGTTTATTGACAAGCCGCTGACAATGTTCAGAGACTTCTTTGGTGCCGATGCCGTTGTATTCTCACAGATCGACGATTGGACTAAAAGAGGATTTGGTATAGATACAAAGATTCGCTACATCATTAAGTCAACCACATCCGGCGAGATCATTTTCGATCGTAGCTGCGACCTATATCTTGATCTGCAACAGAATTCCGGAGGAAATTCGGCACTATCTGCATTGGTTGATCTTGCGGCTTCGGCAATTGCAACAGCTGCCACTGACCATATCGTAGCTGCAAGAAAAGCTAATTATTTCATATTCCGCGATATTCCAAGGGGTAAATATGATCCGCAGTATTTGCAAGATAAAGGTGTGATGGCCGAGAAAAAGGACGTCAAAAAGCGTGTCAAGTAGCACATATTCAATAGAATTAAGAGACGCTCACGTTCGTGGGCGTCTTTGCTTTTCCAATGATTAAAACGAGCAATGGCGAGAATCTACGTCGCCTCCAGCTGGAGGAACCCATACCAGCCCGAAGTAGTGACCGCCCTCAGGAAGGCTGGCCACGAGGTCTATGACTTCCGGAATCCCAAAGACAATCCCGGTGGTTTCCACTGGGCAGACGTGGACGAAAACTGGCAGGAATGGCAGCCGGAAGAGTACATCCGCAACCTTACCCATCCCGTTGCCGAGAAAGGTTTCAAGGCCGACCTGGACGCCATGCTATGGGCCGATACCTGCGTCCTGGTCCTTCCTTGCGGCCGAAGCGCACACACCGAAGCCGGATGGTTTGCCGGCAAGGGTCTCAAGACGATTGTCTATATGCCGGAGAAGCAGGAGCCGGAACTGATGTATAAGCTGTTCGAAGGGGTTGTCGGCAGTTTGGATGATCTGATAGAGTCCCTTAAGCGATAAGTTCTTATTCTTCCTCCTGAGCCTTCTTCGCACAAGGGGACATCTTCATTCGAGGATGTCCCTTTTTTATTTCCATAACTCATTGAATATCTGTCCAATATATCAAAGAATTTATTGCGGTTCTCGGTTCGATAACAGCGATTTTCCTTGTCCCAAAAAACACCACTTGGATATACAAGTTTTTGTATTTTTCTCTTGGTTTCAAGGTCTCCATCGTGCCATAATGTACCTAATTTACAGGCAGTTGCGATGATTACAGGTATCTGTGCGTCGAGGTTCGATAAATTTTCATTGCATTTTTCGAGTTCAAGCGTCAGGACATCTTTTCTGTTCTGCATCTCCCTGATAGCAATCGAATAGATATCATCATTTATCTTACCGCTTGCAAATCTTACCTTCATGTTCTTAATCTCTCCCTCAACCTCGGTCATAAGTTTCTTCAACCTCTTTCTTTCTTCAAGACTCTCCGCCTGATATGCCTTCATCTCCTCTCTTAATATGCTCTCAAACTCTTTCAACATAGTCTCAGGCAGGTCGTATGTACTTAGCACCTGTTCATACTTTTCGTGCATTTCCTTGGCAGACACATTGGTCTTGCATCCTGACTTGTTGCATTTGTAATAATTGAACTCCCTTGTTTTCTTGGTCTTGGTGTATGAGGTGAAAGGCGTACCATCCTCCGAACAGATTACATACTTGGTCAGCGGACACTTTGCGTTTTCCTTGCTATGTACAAACTTGCCTGTCCTCCCCGAGAGTATATCTTGAACTTTCAGGAAGTTGCTATATGAAATAGCAGGTTCAATTTTTCCGTCCACCATTTCACCATTTATTAGTTTGTGGACTATCTTTCCTGCATAGAATGGATTAACCAATATCTTGTGTAGGGTCTGAGGGGATAACCTCAGCCCATTTGCTTCCAACCTATACAATATAGTCGAGTTCGCATCGCCATTTAGTTTCCATTTGAACGCTTTTTTAATGAGCTTGCCTGTCTCGTTGAGGTAACAGAATGTTTCCCTACTCTTGCCCTCTTTGGAGTAACCTAATGGGGCTTTCTCGCACCAAGCACCGCTACGAAGGCAGTTGACTCTGCCATCAACGAATTTGTCAGTTCTGTTTTGGTTATCCCATTGAGCCATGCTGAGGGTGTGTTGTGCCATCATCATGCCCTCTTTGGTTCGTGTGTCTAAACCACATTTGGTTGCGATGACTATTACGCCAAGTATCCTAAGTTCTTCGAGCATTTGTGTGGCTTGCCAAGATGTACGCGAGAACCTGTCAAATTCTGACAGAAGAATTGTGCTTACGTCAGGATGATTCTTGACGTATCTTTTCATCTCTGTAATCATCTTTCCTAGGGTTTTCGCACTTTCGTGTTTTCCTCCGCAGTACTTGACAATAGTGTATCCGTGCTGTTTAGCGTATTCTTCACAGCACTCCTTCTGTGATGCGAGGCTACCTCCATTATCCTCTTGATACTTGGTGGACACTCTTGTCCACACTACGCAGTTCTTGCTAGTCCTTATATACTTATAATCTATCATCTGCGTAGGTGTTTGTTTGATTATTATTTAGGTGTGAGATTGTTGTAGCAAACAACTCCCTGACATAGTCTATGACTATGTCCTTTTCTGATTGGCTCAACGAGCCATAAAAAATATTTTTCATTCTGAATTGAAGAATGAGAATGGTGCGGATGGTTGTGCACCTTATTATTCCAACAGGACGTTGGGAAAGGACACTCAGGATTATTGGCTGAACCAAACCTTTCATTGCAAGATTACATAAATTATTTAAGAAAACCAAATCTGTCTTTCAATTTTCGCAGTGTATTTACGCTTGTTCCTGTCAGTTGAGACACGTTCCTAAGGCTTATCCCCTTTCGTAAAAGACTGATTTCCTTTGTGTATTGCTCCTTATAGGCTTCCTCACTTTTGCGATATGATGAGTGTCTTCCCATCTTGATGCCCTGCTCCTTGCATTTGGTAATATATTGGTTGCGACCACTTGACATACGCTCTTTGATAGTCTGGCGCTCCATCGAAGCAATCTCCAACAAAATAGTACAGATAAGGCTTGCGACTGGATTGACCTTTCCATCCACGAGAGTTTCAAGATTGTAGTTTTTCACATATAGACTGACCCCATGCTCGTTGAGGTAATTGATTACTTTCAATGCTTCGAGAGTATTGCGCCCAAGACGACTGATTTCAAGACACACAACCCTCTTAACATCATTGGACTTGATGTATTCCACCATCTCCACCATCTCAGAGCGCTCCTCCAACGTCTTCGCACCTGACACCTTGTTAGCGAATACCCTTGACACCTCCCAACCGACTCTATCGCAGAATTCCTTTAACTCATTAACCTGCCTTTGGTAGTCCTGTGCTTGTGTTGATACCCTTGCTAAAATTATGACCTTATCCATATTTCATTCCTTTAACCATAGCTAAGATAGGAAATAATTTAATTATATCCAAATCTCATAGGGATATTTTTTATTTATTTCCATTAAATATTCTTATCTTTGACCGATTAAACAACCTCAACATGGAGAAGAAAAAACAAATTAGAATGGTCTGTCACCTTGAACTCTATGGTTACCATTATTACTTTGGCAACCTCAAAGTTCTCACAGACCACTTCCCTAAGGAAGTACTGGGAGTGGGATACAAAACCCTCGCAAACCATTTCGTAAACCATAGCGATTTTGTTAATGAAGTGTGCACTATAAGAAAAGCCCCAATAATAACAAGCGAAAGAAAATCAGAATAAAAGAACGTTGTTAGATTTTTTTAGCTACATTTGTGGTGTTACAGAAATGTAGCAAGACATATTTTGCTCAATCGCTCTCGAATCACCACCTCGACATAGAACGAGCAACGGAATACACTTTGAGTTTCACGCCTTAGCGTGGACTTGATTCATAAGTGTATTCGGCTTGTGGTGAGCCTGAGAGCGTATGACGAAAGTCTACGCTTTTATTTTTATGTATAACACGATAAGTACATTCACAAAATTGATAATTATGAAAAGAGTTATTTTATTCATTGCACTAATGTTGTGCACTATGTCTGCCAATGCAGAAAAAGTAGTTGGAACATATACAATGGCCGAGATGCCGAGAGAAATCGAAGCGGCTTTTGATAATAAAGGCGCTTTGAATGTATATGTTGAGGTGCTTGGGGAATATAAGAATGATAAAGTCATGATTCGCATCAGTGGAGAGAATGACTTAAATCAGTTTATCTCTAAATTAAAATCTTGTAAAGAAAAATTTATTGAGTGGAAGAAAGTTGCACAAACCAATAATGTCACTGATTATTCTAAACCGTTTGATATAACATTTCCAAATGTAGAGATATATTGGAGAGGCTCAGAATGGTTTTCAACTTATAAAAGGAACCATTTGAAACCTTTATTTTTGGTTGGCAGTGATGGAAAGGCATCATTTGGTGCAGGAGGTAAAGCGCAAGATTGGGATAATGAGTATATAGACCAACAATGGTATCTCATATTAATATCTGAATCTGAATTTGATGGACTTATTGACGCATTGAATCCTGAAAAAATCAAATCAGAACTCAATAAGAATGTAAATGCAGATGCTTTATTCCAATAAAATTTAAGATAAAATGATAAGGTGATTCAGACTTTTCGTCTGGATCACCTTATTTCAAATATTAAAATGACACACTTCAACATTTGACACAATCTTATTTATTTTTGACTCGTAAACTATCAATATAAATCAATCTTTAAGGCTATTCATCAACGTATCATACAAATCCCCACCTTCATTAGAAGACAAAGATTCAAGAACCTGTCTGAATGGCACCATAATCTTTGGGATGCTTGTCCCACGAGGATGAAATGCCCTCATCTTAGCCTCGACCTTTTCCAAGTCATAGTCGTTATCTTTCAACACTAACATTGCCATATAGGACTTCTTATCAGGTAGGGAAATGTTCTCACGAGATGGTGATATTACCTCAGCCATAAAGTCATAAATGGGATTAGCAGAAGAAGACAGAACAGACATCAGCCCTGTGTCCTCTATCATCAGAGCATTACGTATTTGTTCCTTTGTGTTGAGGTTCATCTCAAACCTGCATACGCCTTCAAAATCATCTGTACAGCCACATTCGTTTGAAAACCTTATATTATTGGCTCTTGTCATCTCCTTCCCCTTATCATATATGGTCAGTCTTTTCATTATCTTTTTGCTCGTTACGTTTTTGTCAATTATTAAATTTCCGTTTCTCATTTTTCTGCATTGGTACGCTTGAAAACTTGATAGATGGCTTTTGATGTAAGAGGTCACCTGTTTGATGTTTAGCCCCTCAACATCTTTTGTTACATCGCATTTGACGACTTGGGCATCCATCATAACTCTTTCTACATCTATGAGGCATATTCCCATCTCGTTGATATTGTCAAAGCAGTGTCTAATGGTATCGATTGTTATGAGATTTTTGTATTTAGACCCCAAAACCTTGCCTGTGAATTCGATTACTGCCTCATTTGCAATGTAGTCAAGTTTAATCATGATGAGGTAAGGACTCTCTTGATGGAATTTCTGTGACACTACTACGCCATCCCTTATGGTACTATCAAACACATCATTGTTTGTTATATTAACGTTGTCAATGTTGGTTACTAACTTGATTTTGTCGAATTTTAACACGTATTCATTTGCATCTTATTTCATTATTTTTGATGACATCTTACCCTTGATAAGTGGTTACATTGGCGTTCCTCCACTTGATGTCGTTGGTTTGTTCGGCACACTCTGCCAATACTTGGTCATCCCCTGCGATATATGCTGACGATGTTGAATTGATTTAGGCTTATTCTTGGTTGATTGACTGATTTTGTCCTTAGTCTCCTGCTCTAACTCTCTGAATTGTCTTTTGTAGTTCTGCTCCATATTGTTTTTGCGTTATACCAATAAATAGTAGGTAAGGACAAAAAGTATGGATAATATAGTAGAAATATGTGACCTCAACACAAAAAGAAACTATAAGCGCCACACTGATGTGGGGGCTTTCTGAACTTAGTGCATAAGAAATAACTAAGGGCGTTCACAAGTAGAATTGTTATCCCTATGCAGTGGGAGATAGATATTTCTCCCTACATCATGTATGAAACGCCTGCCGGCGCTAAGATTTCAAACGTACAAGATTATGCCCATTCTTTATACCATTCCACAAATTCAAGAACCTTATATAAGTCATCAATAAAGGTTCGATAATTAGTAACGATTGGGCGTAGCTGCGGAGGGATTTCGGCAGGCCCAGCTCGGCTTCGACCTGGGCAAGGATTTCACGATGCTTTCTGGCCTGTTCTCGGGCGTATTCGCGGCTCTCGCGGCGGAGGGCAGTCCATTTGTCGTATTTCTCCTTTGCGGCCCGTAAATCGGCCTCTATGCGGTCGATGGTGGCATCTGTATTCTTGCCGAGTTCGCATTCCCAGACGGTGATGACGGTCCAGGCGAGGGTGTCGAGGCGCTGGGCGTTGAGTTCGTCGCGGGCGATGTTGCGGGCTATCTTTTCTTTCCAGAATCCGGCGTTCGTCTTGGGTTCGACGTACTTGGTGCAACCGCGGTGGCCGTGCCAGAAGCAGCCGTTGATGAAGATGACGGCGCGGTACTTGGGCAGGACGAGGTTGCGCGCTCCGGCACTACGGCTCCCGGGCGATTATGGCCCCTGGGGGCGGTGGGGGATAAACCAGCACGGTGAGCTGGCAGTTGTGGAGCAAGCGCAGCGAGCGGAGCAACTGACTGCTGACCGTGACCGCTTTTCCTTATTTCTGCGGGGAGGGCGTCAGCAAGTTTGTGGGCGGCTTGTCCGGCCACAATCTTGCAGCGAAGGGTGGCATTGAAGGTTGCCTTTCCGGGCGGCTCGTCCGTCCCGGAAGGGCAAGTACCGCTTTCCTTATCGGCCCACATATCGACACCGTCCGCAATCGGCCTTTATCTTCCCATTGGCACTGCGTATTCTGCGTATTTCGCGCATTTTGCGCAATCCGAGCATCTCTATTACAAGAACCAGAGGTTTGTTTTGCCGAAAGCGGGGAGTTCTTCTTTGCGGAAGTGAGGAACTATCTCTGCGACCATCTCCGGGTATTTGATGGTGATGGGCAGATTCTGTTGCTTAACAGACTTCCAATACATCCGGCTGAACTTGTAGACCTGGTTAAGAAGGGTACGGGCTTCGTCCATGCGCAATTCTTTGTCCTCGGGGGCCGCGTTATTATAGACCTTCTTCAGTTTCAATTTGACTGGGAAGAGGAAATCGTATCTGCCAGGCTTATCATAGCGGGCATTGTTATACAACAAGAATTCGTTGTACGAGAGCCTGACTATAGTGCCGCTCTTCGGCATAAGGCCAGGGTCTTCAGTATCGAATCCGACATAATCAGATGCCTCAGTTTTATTGATGGTGACGATATATACCGGGATAGAGAAACCGAGTTTATACAGCATATCCGTAATCTTCGCAGAATCCCTTTCTTTCATCGTCTTATAATAATGAATGATTACACGGTCGGGATTACCGCTCTCAATAACGAAATGGCCCAATGCCTTACGAATATCGCCCACAAGGCTGTCAAGGTCATCATCTCGATAGCAGTCGAAGTTCTGGAAAACACCTTCATTATTGAAGCAGAAAGCACTACCAATGTATCTCTTACCAATCTTCTCGGACTTGAATGCCCCGACACCTATGATAACGTCGTTACTTTTCTTGCGTGTCTGCAACTGCCAGGGGATGCCACCTATCTTGGCAAGTATTGCGGTTTTGATATTGGGAAGATGGAACTGGAATGCATTCTTGCCAGGGTTCTCGTTGTAAATAGCCTGCGAGGTGACCCCTTTCTCCAGCAGCATTTCCTTGACCTTGAAATATATGTCGTGCCTCTCCGGGTTAGGGTCATCCCGATCTACTGGACTGATGTAGAGAGCCACGTAGAAGGCGTTGTCATCCCACTGCTTCTTTGCCAGGCCTGCTCGTATGTCCTCGACAGCGGTCTCAACTGATTGAAAAAAGATGCTTCCATTCTTGTCAGTGTTAAAAGGCTGCAGGATGTCGTCCGCAAGCGATTTGTATTTCTGAAAGTACGCACCGGTGGAAGGATTCTTTACCATTCCGTATTTCAGAATGCAGTAGAGCGACCGGCAAACATCCTTCTGACTCTCTTGAGCGATGAAAAAGAAGCGGACGTTTGTTTTTTCTGTTGCACTGTACGGACCGTATCCGCCTCCATTTCGATTGCCGAATAAGCCGGTGTACGGGTCGAAACTAATCTGGCTGCGGCCGAAGAGCAGCACGTTGGAGCCCTGTGTTACCTCGGTTAGCTTGTCATCAGGCACCGTGATGAAATCATTGCAGGTTATCTTCAGTACTGTGGAGTTGAATTCTTCTGTGTATAGATACTCTTTTGCGAATGAACGAATCTTGGGCAGGGTGTCGGCATAGCGGTTAGGAATCTTCTCATAATGCTCAATGACACCGAGTTCTCTGGACAGCTCCTTGTTGACAACTGGAAAGATGGAGGAGATTTCTCGTTTTTGCTCGGGAGTGAGGTCCCTTACTTTAACCACTTCGTCTCCAACAATAACCTTATAGCGTGTTGCTTTGAGGTCAAGGGCGGAAAGGGGTGTGTCATATACGATGGAGTGCCCATTGTATGACACGAGCAATTCCCATCCTGAAGTGACGGTCTGGTCTTTGGGTACAATGGAGAAACGGAGGTACTGCGTGCAGCCTTCCTGCTTTTGTTCTGAGTCCTCAATCCAGACTTCGATGTTGTCTACGAAATCATAACCGACAATGGCACGTTGTCGGAAATAGTCGTAAAGACGTTGTTTTAAAACGCTTTTAGTCAGATCCCGATCAGCACCAAGGCGGATGCGGGCAAAGTAAGAATCACCAAAACACTCACGAGCGTTGCTGGTGATGGAGAAATAGAGACGGCGGGTGGCGGAGAGGGTGGGCTCAGCAGCCCACAGTTCGGGACACTGGTCTTTGAATAGACTCCGGATGTGTCCGTGTTCTTTTCTTTCTCTGTTCACCTCAAGGTCGATTACGTCTGTGATAAAATCGACCGATAAAATGTTGATAATCATAATGTTTAAAAACTTAAATTAAACACTCGGTTCGAGCCTCCCGCGAGAGGAGACCCCAGCTTCTATATTGTTCCCATTATTGGGAGAATAAAAACGATAATTGGCAATAAATAACAGCCTACAGGATGACAAAGAACTATACTACTGCTTGTTCACAAATATAACGTTTTATTTCGGTAAGAGCAATTTTAATTACGGAACATATTGCTAACCATAGTATGTTGATAACTTTAGTTAGCATATCTACCTTTGTAATTAGTAAATCAAGCAATTACATAATGGAAAAAGAACCTATTCTCAAGGCTTTCGGACAGAGAGTTCAAGAGCTTAGAAAAGAACGTAATCTGTCACAAGAACAGCTTGCTGACTTGGCTGGTGTACATCGAACATATATCGGTATGATAGAACGTGCAGAAAAGAACATTACCCTCTGTAATATCGAGCGCATCGCTAAAGCATTGAAATTGGACATCAAAGATTTATTCTGATATGGCAACAATTCTCCCAGTTACTATTAACGAAAATTCCAGAGCGGATTATAGGCGTACTCTAACAGAGCTGTTTCTAAATGAGCCAAACGGTGCTGCTGGCGCACCAAGCAATTTCGAATATAACGTAGAAACAGATAATGCTGGCAACCGGATTTATTTGAAGAGGCCCACGAATCTTAATAAAGGTTTCGACTTTGAGGTACGTGTTTCAAATCAAAGATTTAAGCATGTAAGCAAAAATGGCCGTGTATCCCATAGCAATAGGCCTTCTCACGATAATATCTTAGATGACCTTGCAGCGAAGAAGGCAGAAGACCCTGCGCAATATTCAAGTCTTCGTGCTATCATAGACCGTATTTTTAACTGCAACGAGATTGATCCTTTGGAGTATAATGCGTTTACCTTCCAGAGTGGCTATCCTGTTGACATGATTTGCAAGTGTATTAAGTGGCTCTTTATTGAACAGGATATAACATACTGGAATTGGAGTGGTCGCAATATGCTTTACAATGGTATTAGAAGCATTTAGCATTTTGCCTATGTATAATCCAAAGTATTTCATTGACAATGAGATGTGGCAGTACCGTGATCCTAAAGGTCCTGCCATTCACACCTTTGTGGCTTCTGATGGAACAGCAATCGGTATCTTTCAAGGGAAAAAAGGAGCACGACCCGATCTGGATTTCCGCGTGAAGATTCTTCAGCCAAAACCTGATGCGAAGCCATTCCTTCTTCCCCACGACGAATGGGTAGTAGACTTACTGCTAAAAGCACAGCACCACAAAGATGCGGTTGTTCGTTTACTGGACTATTATCTTGAGTTCTATGAATCTTGCAAGCCTTTCGACTCACTGGAAGAGCGTAAGCTTTATCAGCCTCGCACCCTAAAAGAGATCGAGACCAAGTTTGCAAATGTTAGTACTCCAGGGACAATGTCCATCGGTGGAATTGCCATTATCCTTGAACTATTCTGTTTGTGTGAGAAACAGACACCTGACGCCCACCAGTTCAAACTGGCGCTTCAGTGGACAAAAGAGTGCATTTTGGGCCAACGGGACTTCAAGAATGTCCTTAATTTGGTGATTCGACACAGAGAATATTAGAACGGAAGTTCGGGACCGTAATACGCCTCCGGCTCACACAGGACGCGGATGTCGCTATCCTGGAAGAGTTTGGCCTGCTTCTCTAATTTCTCCAGAATCTCTCCTCTACGATTGATGCTGTTCAGTTCCTCGCGACGGGCTTTGCTCATCTCGAGGAATTTTTCTTCCTGGTCAATGCCGAGGAAGCGGCATCCCAGAAGGTTAGCCGCAATACCGGTAGTACTGCTTCCTGTGAACGGATCAAGTATCCAGGCACCAGGTTTCGTAGAAGCCTGAATGATTCTCGACAGGACGCACAACGGTTTCTGGGTGGGGTGCTTGCCGCATGATTTCTCCCACAGTGCAATAGCCGGCAACGTCCAGACATCACGCATCTGAGTACCACCGTTGATTTCCTTCATCAGCTCATAGTTGTAGTAATGAGCCACTTTCTGCTCCTTTCGAGCCCACAGGATGTACTCCGCTGAGTATGTGAAATACCGGCAGGACAGATTGGGTGGAGGATTGGTTTTTACCCACGTGATGCAATTGAGAATCTTGAAGTCCAGCTCCGTAAGGCAACGAGCAACGGAGAAAATGTTGTGATATGTTCCGCTGACCCAGATAGTGCCATCTGATTTCAGATGCTCACGGCAGGCTGCCAGCCATGTTTTATCAAACTTGTAGTCCTCCTCAAATCCTTGGGACTTATCCCACTTGCCTTTGTTTACAGACACGGGAACGCCGCTCTGTATGCTGATGCCACCGTTTGACAGATGATATGGCGGATCTGCGAAAATCATATCGAACTTGAAATCGAAGGAGTTCAAAAGCTCGATACAATCTCCCTGCAGGAGCGTGAAGTTTTTATCCTGTGATTTGTAGTAGGCTGTGGGCATTTGGGTTATATCAGTTTCGATGCGATCACACCTTCATCGAGGTCCATGATATTGTAGAGATTCTCCAAAACGTCGAAGGTCTCCTTTAGGTTATTACGAGCAGAGCCCCAGCCCTGGCCATCAGTAATCCAGACGAACTTGAATTTGGGATGATTCTTGGTCTCCAGGGCGATGGTCTTGTAACTGCGGGCAGTCTCATTAAGTTTGGAGCCACCGCTGGCGTAGAAATTGGTCTCGATGCCATAAGTCATATTGGGGCGCTTGATGACGAAATCGAAGCGTTTCTCTGTGCCGCCCTCGTTGGAGATGCAGGACAGGTCAATGCCCCATTTCTGCTCAATTTCGTGGATGTACATCTCCTTGAAGTAAGTCTTATCCTTCTCCAGACCGGCCTTGATAAGATAACCTTCCACCAGGTCTTCCATCACGTGACCACCGCGATTCTTACGGGCATTGGAGTCCAAGCCGGTCTCTACGCCGGTAACGTAGTCCACCAGATTGTGGATGTGCTTCTGCTGCATGAGGTCGAACAGGCCGGTCTCACGCATAAAAACAGTGTATTCCTCAATGTGGTAGTTGGCCTTCTTGAAATTCCAGACGTGCTCGCCGTCAAAGTCCACGGTAAGGATGTCAGATTCACGCTTGGCAAGCAGGATAGGAATACACTTGAGGATTTCCGGATAACGCCGGTACAGCGCCACGAATCCCTTTTCAATATCCTGACATCCTATTAGGGAATTCATGATGTTGAGCTCAACCTTGATAGCGTCTACATTCTTGTAAATCTTCTCAAAGTCGGTGTAATACTTATAGCCAGCTATGGCGGAGCGGAAGCCCGCCAACCAAGTCATAAAATCTCTCATACTTACGCGTTAACTACGTTAGAAATCATCAGTTCAGAGATGGTGCCGCGGCCAGAAGCATCGGAATTAATCATTCTGGCGGCGGATACTCTTTTGATGACAAAGTGTTGGTATATGGTGTCGAAGAAATTCTCTGTAGGATTCACGTCCTTCGGATCAGAGTTACTGGCTACAAAGAGGGCTTTTTCCTTGCTAATCTGGTCACAGAAGTCGCGGAGTCGGAGTTGCTCGCTATCGTCGAAGCCTTCCTTTGCATATGACGTGAAGGATGAAGTTTCGGTGATGGGCTTATACGGCGGGTCAAAATAGAACAGGGTATTAGGGCCGGCGAAGCGTCCAGTTTCCGCGAAATCACCGCAGAGGATTTCTACCCTCTGAAGGACACTGGAACATGCACGGAGATTATCAGCATCGCAAATACGGGGATTAGCATACTTGCCGTGAGGAACATTGAATTCGCCTTTGGAATTGACCCTGTACAGGCCATTAAAGCACGTCCTATTGAGGAAGATGAAGAGTGCGGCCGTTTCTACCGGAGTGGTCTGCTTCGTGTTGAAACGGGCTCTCTTCTCAATGAAAAAAGCCTTGCGGTCTTCTGCGCCCAGGGGAATATACTCTTCTTGGATATGAGCGAGTTCTGCTATCAGTTCCTCCACGTTCTCCTTGATTACACGATAGGTGCAGATAAGTTCCTGGTTGATGTCGTTGATGACAGCTCTCTCAATGTTGGGATATGCCTGAAGAATCCAGAACATAACGGCGCCACCACCAACAAACGGCTCCACATAAGTAACGTGCTGACGGGATGCGAAATCGCGAGGGAGCGATTTGCGAACCTCATCCAGCAACTGTGTCTTCCCTCCAACCCATTTGATGAATGGCCGAGCTTGAGTCATGTCTTCGAACAACTTCATAAGCAATTCATATTTCTACAAAGTTACAAAAAATATCGGTTTGCCGGTAGTTTTTATCTGTTTATTGCTCGCTTAATCTGTAACTTACGGAATTTCAATCAAATGAAAAAAGGCTGAGTAGCCCCCTTGCGGGGACTACTTAACCTTGGCATATTGGCCGTGCGCGGTTCTCTCCAGACGCCCTTCGTCGCACCACTGTCCGATGGTGCGGTCAATCGAGCGCGGGTTGAGGCCCACGGCCACGGCCACATCAGAGTATGTCTTCCGGTCGAAGGTGCCCGGAAGGGCATCGTAGAAGCGCTGGTAAACCTTCGGCTTGTCGCTGCGCTTGGACTTGATGGCGACCGGAGTCTCCGGCAGCATTTTGTATACCCGCGCCATGTGAGCCACAAGCACCTCGCAGATGGCGGCAGCCGTCTGATAATCTTGTTCCAGGCATACGATGTCGCTCTCGAAGTCACCATCCTCTGTCAGCCTCAAGGCGGACAGAATCATAGCTATACGGTAAGTGATGAGACCGAGACGCCTGATGGAGGCGACGATAGCGTCACCGTACTGGTTGTAAAGCGCCATCTGCGAGTCGGAAAAGCGGCTGTCAAAGTCCTGTTCCTGCTCCTCGGTCAGAGAGAAACGGAGGTCCTTCCCGGCTTTGAGGATGTCGTACAGGTCTTTAACTCCGGCCCCGAGTTCCAAAAAGAAATCGTCCTGGGTAACCTCCTCCTTGTAGGCGAACGGACTGAGCCAGACGAGTTCCGTCTGCAGGCAGTAAAACGCGAAGCGGCTGAACAGGCCGTTCTCGGCATCCGTTATGAGATTGAGAATCTGGTTCGGAGTGCCGGTAAGCAGGGCGGACAACTTGGGCTCCTTGATGAACACGCGCTCGCGGTCCTTGCGTCTGGCGAACGAGATGTTTTCGTGGTGAAACGCCTTGCGGAAGCCGTCGGAATACTTGCCGTAGTCGGAAGCGAAAATGTTGGCAAGGGTGTCGCCTTCGCTCTCGAACATCATCCCTTTGCCACCGTTGTCGTTCAGGATCTGATAGACCACCGTGGCGCTGCTGTTGGCAGGGATGTAGTGCATCAACATCGGCGGCTCTTCCGGTATCTCAAGCCCGGACTTGTTCTTTGCGGACTTGAATTCCTGCATCTTCTTCTTGTACTCCTTCTCTTCATCGTCACACTTCTGGTGCAGCGCATCGTCGATGGGCTCCGCAAGGTGCCGGCAGAGCGTAAGACGCCCTTTGCCTGCGGACGCACCGGCGGTGACGAACAGGAAGAAGTTGGGGTACACTCTCCGTCCGTGGTAAACTCCGGAGATGTGAGGAAGGCAGGATGAAAGAACGCAAAGAGCACCGAGGATGAGCATATCGCAGTCTTCGTCCGAAGTGGACTGGGCCGCGATCGTATCGAGCGGTGCGGGGAGAAGGTCTCTGACGGCAGGGGAGAAGACGGGGAGCGGAGGCTCTTCGACATCGTCGGGCTGCTTTTGCGCAGAATCCGCAGTTTCCGCAATATGCGCAGGAGATGTGTCTGCGGATTTCGCGCATTCTGCGGAAGTTGCGCATACGCGCTCGCGGGTGTGAAGGGAAACGCCCGCTTCCTTGGCCTTGTGGAAGAACGTGTTGAGGGTCACACCGGTTCCGTGCGCCCTGAGACACTTGTCGTACTGCTCGTCGGTAATGCGCTCGTTGTACTCCGGGTGGAATCTGCTGACGCGATGGAAGTAGTCACGGCCGTTTTCACCGAATTCATCGGCAAAGGCAAAGCCGATGTCCAGCCAGTTGTCGTAGCCGGTGGTGATGTCAATATGACCCGCTTCAATTCGCTGAAGAACGATTTCAACATCATCGGCCCTGTCGCCGGTATTGACGACAGAGGATGAAGTTTTACGTTCGGTCGCAGGGGTTACTTTATTCGCCCATGCGTGGGGATCAAATGGGATTTTTTCCATCGCTAACAGATTTCAGGGTTGAGATACGCTTCCGGGTCGAAGGGCAAAAAGCACGCTCTGGACACGTCCTTGCCCGATTTGTCCGGCTCGATGCCGTAGGTTTGAACCAGGTAGTTGGAGACGGAACGAAAGTAGTCGGAGTGCGGCATCAACGCTACGTTGATTTTGACAATCCACTTGAGCCCGTCACCGCTGGGAGAGCGGAACATCAACTCGGTCTCGAAGTACGGGTCGTCCAGGAGCGTCCGCTTTAGAGCGTCTATGTCCTGAACGTGGTCGAAGTCGAGGCAGAGGTAGCCGCTATGCTCCACCAGGTTGTCGTTGGACCGCTCGGAGAACACACCGGAGAACGTGCAGTATGCGAAGTGGGCAGCCTTGTACTTGCGTCTGGCGTCCTTGTCTTCGATGGAGCGGAGTTTCTCGGTCTCGGCCTGAGCGTAGTGACCGGTGATGTAGTTCCAGACATCCAGCAGCGTGATGGACTTGTGAGGAGTCTTGTTCGTGACCGGAGCCTTGAAGAAGGAGAAGGAGGGGAGCGGCTTCACCGGGACCGCGTTGCGGTCGTAGGGACTGTAGCCCTCCTCAAGATGGAGGAACAGGTCTTCGTTGATGGCGATGAGCAGATCCTGTCCGTCTTTCCTCCAGTACAGCTTGGCGAAGTCGAAGCAGTCGCCTTCGGGGATAGCGTCGAACTGGTCTTTGTGACGGGCGATTTCGTCGGAGAGTTTCTCTTCCGGGTGAATCTTTTCCGTCCAGACGTGGAGGGTCTCGCTGCCATCGGCAAATGGATTCCTGCAGATGCCGCAGTCGCGACCGGAGATTTTCATCACGGTCTCGCCGGGGTAGAACTGACGCAGAATGTGGGAATAGATTCCCGTGCCGTAGTGCGTCTTGGCGAGGATGGCTTCTCTACTGATCATAGCGCAGCCCTCCACGTTTAGAGTTGACGTAATCCACGGCCGCCTCCTGCATCTCGTCCTCGGTCTTGTGATAGCCGCCGGCAAGCCAGGCGTCAATCTCGGAACGGAGGAAACGGAGCCGCTTGCCATCTTTGTGGTAAGGTACGCGCCTGAGCGTGACCCAGTCGTAGATGGTCTTGCGAGCGGGTTTGTCGGGATGGTAGGCCATCAGGCCTTCAACGTCCATCCACTCGTCGGGGGTATTCCCCTTGGCGTCCTTGAGTTCAAGGACCAGGTTGACAAGCCGGTCAACCTTCTGTTCGAGAGATGCCACGATCTGGGGCATCTGCTCAAGAGTAAAAGTGTTTTGTAACATAAATTATCAGCGGCTGCATAGACTCCGGAACGCGCCGCTGAACCGTGAGCCGCCACTTGTGAATTCAAATGACAGCCGCGAAGGAAATAGGTGAAAGGGCGGTGCTCCAGAAGTGAACGGGGTTCACCCTATTCTCTGTCTTCTACTGCGATAAGTCGCTGATAATCAGCACGAGAAAATGAGCAAAAGAGAAGGACGGTGAGAGGTTTTTACTCCTTTTCACCGTCCTCGGTTCGACATCGGCAGATATTACTCTCCCGTAATACGCTTAACGTATTGGTTGTATCCGCTTGGGGGGATACTAAATCGCTTTTTCAACACATCCCATTCAGGGTCTTTGTCGTTGACCAGTCCCCGATATAGGAAATCTATCCATTCATCTTGGATGTTGTCGTGAAATATGTCCTGATGTATAAGATACACCGTATAGCGAACCCAGGTGACACCCTTGGGTATTCTTGGTACGCGGTGTGTGATTACAGGACACTGGTTACTTTTCACAAGGTCTTCAAGATATGTCTTGAGCAGTTCGAAGTCCGTTTTCGGCATAACACGATCTTGTGTGTCGGGGTCTATTCCATCAAGGAAAGCAATACGTTTGTGAACGCAAGCAATCTTGTCTTTGACCGGCATCGCCGTGCTGACCGGAAGCGGCTTAGGGGAGCCAGGCTTCTGACCGGACTTTCGTCTGGTAACGTATACCGCAGCGGGGTCTTGGAGATATAGTTCGTTCTGTTTGTTCAGGAATGTTGCTAAATGATATTTAATTGATTGCTCGCACTTAAAGCAATTATTTAAATCGTAATCACTGAGTAGTTCTTCAATTACGTTGGAGCGTTCCAGGGCGGTATCTTCTTTCTCATATTCGGCTCTGAACGCTTCGCGCTGAGCCTTCACGACAGGGGAGACGACCGTCTTCTCAATGAGTTGTTTCACATCCGTCACATGCGTACCAGTGGAAGAGATAAAGATGAAGTTCTCCAACGCTGCCGCAACTTTCAACAGGGCGGGGCGTGATTCAACTTCTTCCGCATGGTCTTTCAGTTCCGCGAGCACTTTGGATGCATCGCCCGGTTTATCATCCACGATACAACGCTGCGCTTTGTGAATAAGTTCCGTGAGATTGAATTCACCGGGAAGGTCATAAGGCAGGAAACCATCAATGCCGCGGTCAAACTCGAACTCGAAAGGCTGTATGTAATCTGATTCTTTCAGAATGGGCTTAAATAGCAGCACCAGTTCGTAATACAGGTTGACGAGACTGAATGTGAGGTAATCGTATATCGCCATCGGTTCCTTTGCGGAATTCATCCTAATATCCAGCGGAACGTCTTTCCCGGGGAACATCTCGTCACCGATAAGGATGGCTTCCCACGCCGCTTCGTTGGTCTTTCTGGAGAGTTCTGAAAGAGTGGACTTAACCTCCTTACGCGTCTGGTAGTCGTCTTTTACGTCGTGGCTGTAATCCAGCAACTGATGCCGTATCCGCAGGCATTCAAGGTCTACCATCGCCTTGTAGAAGCGACTGTAATGCTTGTCTTCAATGGATATGTCCGGCATCTTTATGGGATACGGGTCGTCCACTATCGGCGTATATTTCTTCGCGGCACCGTCCAGCAGCGCATTGATGTCTGCTCCCTTTTCATATGAGAACCACTCTGGATCTGTGATGCCGGATATGGCTTTGAGATTCGTAATAATATCCTCCAGATTGTCTGGGCGTTTGTCAAGTATAGGGGCAATTCTCTTGTAATGCGGAATCTCTGGCATCACGATAAGGCGATACTGGCCGCCTATTATCGAATTGAGAAGATTAAACTTTATCATTTGTCCTCCTTTATCTTAATGCGTTCTACTGCGTCTCTCTTGCTCTTGTCCACGATGTCGGCGTAAATCTGCGTCGTTCCGACATTGGCGTGGGTGAGCAGGTGGGAGACGGTGTATATGTCGGTGCCTTCGTTGACCTGGAGGGTGGCGAAGGTGTGGCGGAAGCAGTGGAAGGTGATGTGCTTGGTGATGCCGGCATCTTTGAGCCAGTCCTGGAGCGGCTTCTGGGTGTAGTGCCGCTTGAGGTTCTTGAAAACGAGTCCGGTGCCGGGCGTGCCGCAGAGTTCGTAGGCTTCCTGGGAGAGTGGAAGGGTGGCCTCGGTGTCGGTCTTCTCGGTCTTGATGCGGATACACCAGCCTCCGTCGGTCGCTTTTACGATGTTGCTCCAATTGAGGGCGAGGATGTCGCTGATACGTAAACCGGTGAGACAGCTGAACAGGGAGGCGTTCTTGAGATCGGGCGTGTCGCAGGGCGTGGCGGCCAGTTGGCGCACTTCTTCCAGCGTGAGGAACTCCCGGCGGCCATCTACGGCATCGATGGTCTCCAGGTAGTCGTTGACGTTCTCCTGCAGCAGTTTCTCCTGATAAGCGATTTTGAGGAAGCCGCGGAAGGTGGACCAGTATCCGGCTGCGGAGTTCTGGGCGAGCTGTTTGTCGGGGTGCTTGAGCTGCTTGGCATTCAGCAGGTATTCACGGAAGCCTTCGCAGAAGGGGACGGTGATGTCGCCCATCTTGCATACGCCTCCGCAGTAGTTGCTGAAGTGGTCGTAGACGCGAATCCATTTCTGATCTTTCGTGTCCAGCTTGGTTTTGAAGTAGGCGAGGAAGTCCATCTTCAGCTTGGTCTTGTCCAGGAAGTCGTACTGGCCGCGGATGATGGCCAGTTCGCGCTCTGACCGGATGGCTTCGGCCTGGGCTATCTTTTCTTTGTTGGCATCCTTGTCGCTCTGGAAACGGGGCTTGTTTACGAGGTATATGCCCAGGTATTCGTGCCGGACGTACTTGCGTGAGTGCGGGTCTCTCAGGGGCGGGTAGAAGTCCAGATAGAGGGTAATCTTGCCGCTTGGCAGCAGCCGCTTTCGAAGTGTTACTTTAGTTACTCCCATTGTCGCTTATCTTTTTGAAGAGTTTATCCAATTCGTCTTTCTTGTACCAGACATAGTTGCCTTCCGTCCGGACTTTGGTCACGCCAGCGGCCTGAGTTTCTTCGCTGAAGCGTTTCTGGCCGAGGTGGTAGTATTTGAGTGCGTCGCCGCTGCGCATGTAGTTCTTGCGAATCTCAGCGGGGATTTTCGGGGTTTTGTCTTTGAAGAGGCGGTCGAGGTCGGCTTTCTTGTAGTAGACGAAGACACCGGTGCGGGTGCCCTCAAGGCCTGCCGCCTTTACTTTGTCGTAGAAAGTTTGCTGGCCGAGGTGATAGTGTTTCTTGGCCTGGTCTACGGTGAGGTAGTTCTTCTCTATGTCGCCCTGGAAGAGGCGGCTGCGGTCCCATTCTTTCTTGGAAATCAGGAGTAGGCGTCCGTCCCGCTGGACAGGAATCTTCTTTTCGCGGACGTAGGCGGAGATGTATTTGCGCGTGATTCCTTCGCTCTGCATCAGATCCTCAGCGTTGTACCAGTCTTCCTTATTATATACGGGCTTGGGCTTGAACATCCGGTCCACTTCCTTTTTGGGGTAGAAGGCTTTGCCTTTGATGATGCGCGGGCGGAAGCCTTCTTCTTTCATTCGTCGCATCAGCCAGGATTCGGAGATGTTGTACTTCTGCAGGACCTCCGCCTTAGAAATGAGTACGGACCAGTCGCCTTTGATGGGTTGAGGCTGGATATGGCTGTCGGCCGTGAGCTGTTCGATGGGGATGCGGACGGTGCGGGAGGAGACTTTGAGCGGCGTGAGTTCTCCGGCATTGATGCGGGCATACAGGGTAGGGCGGCTTACTCCGAGGAACCGGGCGGCTTCGGTTATCGAGAGATGCGACTTGCCTCCGAAGGTCTCGCGGGCGGCCATCGTTTCTATCTCGGCCTTGCGTGCCTGCTTGCGCTGGCGCTTAAGGCGCATGTTGTATGTGTTACGGCAGGTTTCATTGCAGTACCTCTGCCTCGGATTTTCCGGGGTAAAGGGGGTTCCGCAGCCTGAGCAGGTTTTCATTGCAATGTGCATACTTTTTACAACGATAAGGCGGTTATGAGGTGCGAGACCTCCAATCTTCTATTCTTGACCGCTGATTGGGTACAAGTTTGTAAATCTACGTAAATCTATGTCAAGGGACGGTATTCGGCCGGTGCCCCTCTAAACCTTGAACCACGCATGGTTCAAATGTGGTTCAAATATAGCAAAAATATCCCGAATTAGACCAAACTATTCGGGAAAAGTTTTCAACATATTTCAGTTGATTATGTGAGAGTTACGCCCTTTTGTTCGGAGTGCGTAGAGGGTGGTTCGGTGTACTTATTTTCCGATGCAGAAGTGGCTGAAGATGTTTCCAAGGACTTCGTCGGTGGTGACTTCGCCGACTATGGTGCCGAGGTGGTAGAGTGCTTCGCGGAGATCCTGAGAAACAAGATCGGTAGGGATCCCCTTGGCCAAACCGTCCTTCACCCTGCAAAGAGCCTCTGATGTCCGCCGAAGAGCCTCATAATGCCTGATATTCGTCACCAATACAGCATCATTTCCCCCCAAAAAACCCTTCCTCGAAGATGAAAGCAGCCCTTTCAGCTCATCAAGCCCCTCACCGGTCTTTGCAGAAATCATTAATACCGATTTAACATCATTATACTTATTCTCAATGAGTGAAACTATATTGTTTGCAACCGTAACATTTTTGTTAGACCCTAAAACGTCCTCCTTGTTGAGCAAAAAGACCAATTCCTGACGACGAAAATCCACCTTCCCGGCTATCATCGACGCCTCCTCCGAAATCTCACCCTCACTCTTCGAAAGATCCAACAATCCAAGCACAATCTCTGCCTCCGAAATCTTCCGGAACGTCCTCTCTATCCCTATCTTCTCAATACTCTCCGAAGTCTCCCTTATCCCCGCAGTATCGATGAACCGGAAAAGCATCCCGTCCAGATTCAAAGTCTCCTCGACAGTATCCCTTGTAGTCCCGGCGATATCCGAAACGATAGCCCTGTCATCCCCGAGCAAAGCATTCAGCAAAGTGCTCTTCCCAGTATTGGTGGCCCCCACGATCACCACCGGAACACCATTCCTGATGGCATTGCCCAACCTGAAAGAATCCGCCAAATCGTCAATCCTCGACAAAACCTTGTCCAACAACTCGCCAAGTCTCTTCCGATCCGCAAACTCCACCTCCTCCTCACTGAAATCAAGCTCCAATTCCATAAGTGAAGTGATTTCCAGAAGCTCTCCACGCATAGTGGCCAGCTCCTTCGAAAAACCACCCTTCAACTGATTGAAAGCAACCCTGTGCGAAGCCTCGTTCTGCGAAGAAATCAAATCGGCAACAGCCTCGGCCTCAGCCAAATCCATCTTGCCATTTACAAAAGCCCTTTCGGTAAATTCCCCAGGCCCTGCCGCACGCCCCCCGGCATCGGAAAGCAGGCTCATCATCTGCGAACATATATAAGAAGAGGCGTGGCACGAAATCTCCACGCTGTCTTCCCCCGTATACGAATGAGGCGCACGGTATACGCTTACCAAGACCTCGTCCAATGGCTGCCCGTCTTCCTGAAACACAGTTCCGAATTTCACAGTGTTCCCCTCGGCCTCGGCGATATTCCCTTTGCGACACACAACTATCTGGTCTGCAATGCGGAAGGCATCCTTGCCGCTAACACGTATCAAGGTAATCGCCCCTGTTCCCGGAATTGTGGCAGGAGCGTAAATGGTATCTTCATTAGAATGGATCATCGACTCACTGATTATGCTGGCAAAGTTATCAAGAATTATCGTCTTACGTGCGTTCTTTCCTTGAATTATGCCATTTTCCGTAAATCTCGCTCACATTCCCAGCTGTGATGAAAGAATCTATATTGTTGACTTTTAAGAAATTCATAAGACCGACAAACTCGCTCTGCATAAGGATTGTTTCGATTTCGACATGAGGATCACCGGAATATCCGCCTGTGATTTCATATAAGCTGCACCCCCTGTGCAATGTGCCGATGATATACTCCCTTATCCTCTCGTATTCGCCGGATATTATGCAGACCCTCTTTCTCCTATTCAGCAATTCGGTGAAATAATCAATCTCAAGCCCATTGATCCAAGTCCCTATCAAGCCTAGTACTACCAATCTGAAAGGATTTATGCTAAATGCAGTAAAACATATCATAGCACCTGCCACTGTAACTGACTTTCCAATATCTATATGGAAATATTTGTTCACTATCTTGGCAAGTATGTCCAGACCTCCCGTCGATGCGTTTATATTGAACAATATCGCCTGCGAAACGCTTAACATGAGCACGAAGCAAAGCAGGTCGAGCCAGGGATCGCCCATGATGGAAGTCTGCCCGGCTTCCACAAGTTTCCTGTAGGGGAGAACGGCATCCCAGAAGTCAAGGAGAGGTCCGAGAATTAAAGCCGTGTATACTGTCTTGGCACCGAATTCCTTGCCAATCAGCAACCACGCCAAAATCAGGAGAAAGGCATTTATTGCAGTAACCAGCCAGGACACCTTCACGACGATGCCGGCATTGGCAAACAAGGTGGAAAGCACTATCGACAGACCCGATATGCTGCCGATTATCAGCTTCCCCGGAATAAGGAAATAATATACCGCCCCGGCACCGATGAGCATGCCGAATGTCATCACGAACAATTCTTTCCAGAACTTGAATGTCTGCAAGGGTTTGAGAAAATCAACCATTTGGTAAGTTTAGTTATGAATATCAAGCGAAATAAGCATAAATATGACAATATTTTACAAAAATAAGAATATTTTTTCCATTATGTTTCACAGATGCGCGGCCTTTTGAAAAATCATTTGAAAAATTCGGAAGTTTTGATGTTTTATTCCGAGGAAATGACTAAATTTGCAACGCAAAAACAATGAATCATTATGTGCAACGCCAACCAAGGTACCACATACCATATATATGAAATTCAGAAAGGCCATTCCCTTTTAGGGATGGTCTTTTTTTTTAATATTTTCAGCAAATGATCGAGACAAAATTGCGAGCTAGAATCCGTTTGGAAAACGGTGCCGAATTCGAAGGCTGGTCTTTCGGATATGACAAGCCGTGCGACGGGGAAGTGGTCTTCTCTACTGCCATGGTTGGCTATCCGGAAAGTTTGACGGATCCATCCTATTCCGGACAAATTTTATGTGTAACTTATCCTTTGATTGGTAATTACGGCGTACCTAATGAAGGTACGGATGAAATGGGCATATCCAAGAACTTCGAATCGGAGAAGATATGGGTAAGAGGACTTGTCATTTCAGAATACTCTTTCAATTACAGCCATTGGGATGCGGTGAAAAGTCTCGACGCATGGCTCAAGGAACACAACATTCCGGGAATCTACGGTATTGACACAAGGGCTCTGACTCAGGTTCTGAGGGAAAACGGATCCATGCTTGGAATGATAGTTCCCGAAGGCGTTGCAAAGGATTTTCCGATAAAAGATCCTAATGCAGAGAATCAGATTTCATTAGTAAGCTGCAAAAAAGTAATCAGTTACGGATCATCGGAGAAAAAAGTAGTTCTTGTGGACTGCGGAGTCAAACACAATATCCTGCGATGTTTCGTCAAAAGAGGGATAGAAGTGATACGGGTACCGTGGGATTACGATTTCACTGATATGCAGTATGACGGTCTTTTCATTTCCAACGGTCCCGGAAATCCGGAATTCTGCGGAATTACCGAAGAGCACATAAAAAAGGCGATGTCCATGGAAAAACCGATTTTCGGGATCTGCATGGGCAATCAACTGCTGGCGCGTGCCGGTGGGGCAAAAACATATAAGCTCAAATACGGACACAGGAGCCATAACCAGCCCGTAAGGCTGTCGGGAACAAACAACTGCTACATCACTTCGCAAAATCACGGATACGCCGTGGACAACAATACACTGGGTGAAGACTGGGAGCCGCTTTTCATAAATATGAACGACGGGACCAACGAAGGGATAAAGCACAAATCGAAACCGTTCTTCTCGGTTCAATTCCATCCGGAAGCGTCCAGCGGACCTACCGACACTGAATTTTTGTTTGACGAATTTATAAGCAAGCTGTAGACTATCATGAAAGATCCTAATATAAAGAAAGTTTTGATTCTGGGTTCCGGCGCCCTGAAAATCGGTCAGGCCGGAGAATTCGACTATTCAGGCTCGCAAGCTCTCAAAGCATTGAGGGAAGAAGGTATAGAAACCGTCCTGATAAATCCGAATATCGCTACGGTACAGACTTCGGAAGGAGTCGCCGACAAGATATATTTCCTTCCAGTAACGCCTTATTTCGTCGAGAAAGTTATTGCAAAAGAACGCCCCCAGGGGATTCTGCTCTCTTTCGGAGGCCAGACGGCATTGAATTGCGGCGTCTCCTTGTATGAAGGGGGAGTTCTGGAGAAATATGACGTCCAGGTTCTCGGTACTCCCGTCCAGGCAATCATGGATACGGAAGACAGGGAGCTGTTCGTACAGAAACTGGATGAAATAGATGTCAAGACCATCAAATCGCATCCGGCGAAAAATTTCGCAGAAGCAAAAGCTGCCGCCCATGAATTGGGCTACCCTCTGATTGTGCGTGCGGCTTATGCACTGGGAGGTCTCGGTTCGGGTTTCTGCGACAATGACGCCCAGCTTACAGAAGTATGCGAGAAGGCTTTTTCATTTTCCCCTCAAGTCCTTGTAGAGAAATCGCTGAAAGGATGGAAGGAAATAGAATATGAAGTAGTCCGCGACAAATACGACAATTGCATTACGGTCTGCAATATGGAGAATTTCGATCCTCTCGGAATCCATACGGGTGAAAGTATTGTTGTTGCTCCTTCCCAGACTCTTTCCAACAAGGATTATTACTTTTTGCGTGAACTGTCGATCAGGATAGTACGCCATATAGGAATTATCGGGGAATGCAACGTACAATACGCCTACAATCCCGATGCAATGGATTACAGGGTGATAGAAGTAAACGCCAGATTGAGCCGTTCTTCCGCCCTGGCTTCGAAAGCCACAGGTTATCCTCTGGCTTTCGTTGCTGCAAAACTCGGTTTGGGCTACGGCCTCTTCGATCTGAAGAATTCCGTCACCAAAACGACGCCGGCATTTTTCGAACCGGCTCTGGATTACATAGTGTGCAAGATTCCGCGCTGGGATCTTTCAAAATTCCACGGAGTCTCGAGAAAAATAGGCTCCAGCATGAAGAGCGTAGGGGAAGTGATGGCAATCGGCCGTACATTCGAAGAAGCCATTCAGAAAGGTCTCAGGATGATAGGGCAGGGAGCCCACGGATTCGTCGGAAACAAGGAGCTGAAAGTAGCCGATGTCGATGAATCGCTGAGGGAACCTACGGACAGACGTATATTCGTCATTTCCAAGGCTATGGATGCAGGATACTCCGTAGATGAAATTCATAAGTTGACCAAGATAGACAAATGGTTTCTTGACAAACTTGAAAACATCGTCAGGACATATTCGGATATGAAGAATTATTCGGATATAGAAAAGATGCCGGAAGAATTGCTGAGGCAGGCCAAGCAGCAGGGGTTCTCCGATTTCCAGATCCAAAGGGCCGTCTATCATGACAACGGTTCCATTCCGGCAAATCAGGATAAAGTACGCCGCTATAGGAAATCCCTGGGCATTATACCTTGTGTGAAACAGATCGATACTCTCGCCGCTGAATTCCCTGCGGCTACGAATTATCTGTACCTTACTTATAACGGAACTAAAAATGATATAACTTACGAGAATGACAATAAGTCTGTTATAGTATTGGGATCGGGTGCATACAGGATAGGCAGTTCGGTGGAATTCGACTGGTGCTCCGTTACCTGCATCCAGACTATGCGCAAACAGGGATACAGGGGAGTCTTGATTAATTACAATCCGGAAACCGTATCCACAGATTACGATATGTGCGACAGACTCTATTTCGACGAATTGACTTACGAAAGGGTCATGGATATATGCGAGCTGGAAACTCCTCACGGGGTCGTGGTTTCCGTGGGCGGACAAATCCCGAACAATCTGGCTCTCAGGCTGTCAGGCAGCAATATACCGATACTCGGGACAAAGGCCGAGAATATAGACAAGGCTGAAGACAGGCATAAATTTTCCAGCATCGTGGATGCCCTGGGTGTAGATCAGCCTGAATGGAGCGAACTTACTACCATAGAAGATGTGGACAAGTTCATAGCAAAAGTAGGGTATCCTGTCCTTGTAAGGCCGTCATATGTGCTTTCCGGGGCCGCAATGAACGTATGTTATGACGAAGACAAACTTCGGCATTTCCTTTCATTGGCTACGGAAGTATCTAAGGAGCACCCTGTAGTGATAAGCAAGTTCATGCAGCGCTGCAAGGAGATAGAGTTCGACGCAGTGGCCGACGAGGGTGAAATACTCGCTTACGCAATTTCCGAGCATATAGAATATGCCGGAGTGCATTCAGGCGACGCTACAATACAATTCCCTCCGCAGAAACTTTATGTCGAGACCGTAAGGCGGATAAAAAAGATTGCTCATAAGATAGCAAGTGCTCTGCAGATATCCGGACCTTTCAACATCCAGTTTCTGGCAAAGGAGAATGAGATCAAGGTCATAGAATGCAATCTGAGGGCTTCAAGGAGTTTTCCTTTCGTATCCAAGGTCCTCAAGATCAATTTCATCGAATTGGCTGCCAAAGTCATGCTGGGAATGCACCCTGTAGCGCCCCAGAAAAGCGCTTTCGATCTTGATTATGTCGGAGTCAAATCTTCGCAGTTTTCTTTTGCCAGACTTGAAGAGGCCGATCCTATGCTAGGAGTGGATATGTCTTCCACAGGGGAAGTAGGATGCCTGGGAGACGATTTGAATGAAGCGCTTCTGAAATCCGTACTGGCGGTAGGGAACAGTATTCCAAAGAAGAAAATACTCCTTTCTACAGGTGATGCCCTTCAAAAAGCCGATATGCTTATGGCATGCAGGCTGCTGGCCAACCACGGATACGATTTGTACGCAACCGGAGGCACTTACAAATATTTCATCGAAAACAGTATTCCGTGCACAAAGGTTCTATGGCCCACGGAATGTGAAAACCCTAACTTGAAGGGACGCTTCAGAACGGCTTTGGAAATGATTCAGGAAAAGGAAGTTGAGATGGTAATCAATATTCCGAAGAACTTCACGGAGGAAGAACTGTCCAACGGATACAAAATAAGAAGAGCGGCTATCGATTTCAATATACCGCTCTTCACCAATGCCCGTCTTGCGACTGCTTTTATACGTTCCTTCTGTTCAATGAGCCAGGACGATATCCAGATAAAGTCCTGGGATGAATATTAGGAACCGCTAATAGAAATTTCTCATATCTTTAGGACTTACTTTGTTCATATTGTCAAGTAAGTCCTCATTTGTTTTATATTCGTCCATGAGCTGGAGCATGAAGTTCATTGCTTCGGTAGGGTTCATATCAGCAAGTAGCTTACGCAGAATCCATATTCTCTGGGCCTGGTCAGAAGAATAAAGCAAGTCGTCACGTCTGGTACTTGAAAGCACTACGTTTACGGAAGGGAATATACGCTTGTTGGAAAGAGTCCTGTCAAGCTGCAGTTCCATATTGCCTGTACCCTTGAATTCCTCGAATATTACGTCGTCCATCTTGGAACCGGTGTCGGTGAGCGCCGTCGCAAGGATCGTGAGGGAACCGCCGTTTTCTATATTGCGGGCGGCTCCGAAGAATCTCTTCGGTTTCTGAAGTGCATTTGCGTCCACGCCTCCCGTCAATACTTTTCCGGAAGCCGGCTGTACCGTATTGTAGGCACGAGCAAGCCTGGTAATGGAATCCAGCAGGATTACCACATCATGACCGCATTCGACCATACGGCGGGCTTTGTCCAGAACCATGTTGGCAACCTTTACGTGCCTTTCCGCCGGTTCGTCGAACGTGGAAGCCACAACTTCCGCTTTGACACTTCTGCTCATGTCCGTAACCTCTTCAGGCCTTTCATCAATAAGAAGGACTATTTCATATACTTCCGGATGATTGTCTGCGATCGCGTTGGCAATCGACTTGAGAAGCACTGTCTTTCCTGTTTTAGGCTGAGCGACAATAAGTCCCCTTTGTCCTTTTCCGATAGGCGTGAACATATCCACGATCCTGCATGAAGTGTCATATTCATGGCCGTGTCCGAGCAGATTGAATTTTTCTTCGGGGAACAGAGGCGTAAGGAAATCGAAAGGCACTCTGTCACGGATATAATCCGGAGTGCGTCCGTTAATGTATTTGATTTTTACCAAAGGGAAATATTTGTCTCCTTCTTTAGGCGGCTTTATTTCTCCGGTAACGGTATCTCCGGTTTTAAGTGCATTTGATTTTATCTGTCCCTGGGAAACATATATGTCATCAGGGGAATTAAGGTAATTATAGTCGGAAGAACGCAGGAACCCGTATCCGTCTGGCATGATTTCCAAAACACCGGTAGCTTCTATCGTCCCTTCGAATTCTATTCTCGGTTGATATTTCTTTGTTTTGCCGTATTTTTCCTGTCTGTTATATTCCCTGCCTGGCTGAGCTGCCTGTGACTGGCCCTGATTTTCTATCCCTTCCTGGGAAACATCTTTGTCAAGGTCATTGAATATTTTGTGAATAAACTCTTTAGCATTTACCGAATCAGACGGGGTCTGCTCGGCTTTTTGGCTGTTCTGGTTATTAAAGTTGTTAGAATTGGCAGGATTATTTGGGTTGCCAGGGTTATTCTGATTATTCTGATTATTCTGGTTGTTGTGATTTTTCTGAGCCGGATTCGGACCTGAGACCTTTTGCTTTTGAACCTGGACAGGAACATTGCGATTCTCTTTTGCAGATTCTGAAGGCTGATGCTGCTCCTGATTTTGTTTCTTTTCAGGCAGTTGTTTTTCCTGTACGCCGGCCTGTTGCTCCTGATTCCCTTTATTCATGTTCAGCGGAACTTGCTGTACGTTTGTCGTTTTCGGCTTGCGCGGACGTTTTGATGATACACGGGGCTTTTCAGCCTGCGGCTGGACATTTTCCTGCTTAACCCTGATATCCTGTGCTTTTTCTTTTTCAGGCGCCTTTACGGTATCCTGGTGCACATCATTTGTTTTGGACGGTTCATTTTTATGGATATCTTTCTTCTGTGCCGTTTCGGATTTACGAGGACGGCCGCGTTTGCGCGCAGGCTTGTCCGGAATCGGTTTCAGGGATTCAGCCCTTGCCTCTTCGTCCAATATTGCGTATGAGAGATTCTCAACGTCAAGTTTTTGTGAGTTTTTAATTTTGAGTCCTTCGGCCAGAGACCTGAGCTGCTCTTCGCTCATTTTGTTCAGTTCAAATAAACTGTGAAGCATAACTAATTTTAATAATGCGCACCAAATATATGCACGCGAGAATTACATTTCGAAAAAAACAGCGGGATGAATCCGCCAATAATTAAGAATTTATTTGTGTGGAAATCTTTGCAGACAATCGTCTGAAAGCAGTGCAAAGATAGTGATAAAATAGTAAATGTCCAAATATATTTACTATCTATTGTCCCAATAGCTGTTGTTTTTCTTGTATTTAAGCAAATCTGCAAGCGCGGAAGCATTTGCTGCAATACGGAAGCTGTATGACTGCCATGTCCCGGAAGGGATCCATGATACTGCAATATTGAAACAATGGAGATCGAACGACGCGCTTAATTGTGTTGTAGTCATTTTCATTGCCATCACATCGAAGCCGGTGGTCATGTTCAACGCCATCTTAGGAGTCAATTTTATATTGCCGGTCAGACCAAGGGTCTGCGTATATTTATTATTCGTAATCAACTGTTCATTGGCATAAGAATAAGAACGGCTGTAATTGAACGAATAATTGACATTCACGGACCATGGTGAATTGGGATTCAGATAATATAGCCATCCTCCCGGAATATATGCTCCGTTCATGGGATTGTAATAAATACGCTGATAATAGGAAGCAGGGCTGGAATCCCTTCCTCCCGAACTGCCTTGGGAGCCGCCTCCGGTATTTCCGCTTCCCCGGCTTCCATCATTGCCATTCATCGTTCCTTTTCCTGAAAATGAATATGAAATGGTCGCACTGGCATTCGTAAGGCGTAAAGGATGAAGCAGTCCTTTTTCCATTATATTGAACTTATTTATTTTCCGTCCTTTGTCGTTGATAGCATAAGGATCCAGGTTGGCATTTGCGCTGATTCCCATCTTTCCGAAAACGGATGTAGACATGGTTACACCTATTGTGCTCATCCTCAATGAATCGGCAAGAAAATTATATCCAGTGCTGAAATTGAGCTGGTCAATAAGTTTTACCTTTTTAACGCCTTTTCCGGTCGTATCTCTCAAATCCCTTACTTTTGCTTCCAGATTGTTGCCAATTGAAATGCTTGCGGTAGCGGATCTTCCCCTGCCGGGAACAGAATTCAGCTGTCCGGAAAAAAGATTATAGTCCAGCGAATGGGCAACTCCGTTGGTATCAGTATAATTAAACGTCCTCCAGCCGTTTGCGTATGTACCCTGTTCCGGACTGAACGAAAAAGACGCAGTCGGGGAAATCACATGCCTTATAGCCTGGACTTTGTGGTAACTGCCGAAATTGAACATACCGTATAGGCGTGTACTCATGGACATGCTACCGGAGTATGTCTGGGTCACCCCGAATGTTCCGAACTGTTTACCTTTTACATCCACCACCGAATTGGTTTCGGAATCGAATTCCTTTTTCGTATCACGGAAAAACCAGTTCATACCGTAGCTGATGCCAGGAGTGAAATTAAAATATTTCGCAAGGGTGAAATTCGGCAGCCCTATCTGGAAACTGTGACTCATTCCGTTGGAAAACTTGTCCATGAACCCGGGTTTTCCGAATTCGTATGATTTGAAATTGATTTTATTCTGCAGAGTAGTGTTATACGCCAGAGAGAACTTTTCATAGAATTTCTCTTTCCCGACCCTGTTCTGGATTTTGAACGGATAGAAACGGGTAACGGAAAAAGTAAGGTTAGGCAATGTGAAAGAATATGAACTGTCCCTGGAATTCTGGCTGTGCAGGGCATTGATTGAAAGATTGAATTTTCCATCCCAATTCTTTGAATATGAAACGGAAGAAGATACTTGATTCTGGAGAGCCTCAGACACCGATCTTGAATTGTATTTGCTGTTGGACGGACTCGAAAAATTGACGGATGCGCTGAATGATGTTCCGGGATGAGCTTTCGAATCTTGCTGATGGGACCATTTCAGGGCAAAGTTCTTCGTCTGGAAGAAATCCGTGCTTCCTTTTTCTCCGGTCTGATCCACGGAATAAGTAAGAGCAAAAGTACCATTGCTCTTATAATTCACCTTGTATCTGGAATTGACATCAAAGCTCCATGATCCAAGAGTATACATGTCGGTAGTTACGGAAACATCGAAATAATCTCCGATGACGAAATACATTCCGAGATCCTTGAGATAAAATCCACGGGCGTTTTCTTCGCCGAAAGTCGGCATAAGCAGACCAGTGGCCCTGTTCGGACGTTTGGGAATGAAACCGAAAGGAAGACCTATCGGGAGCGGAACATCTTCGATTACCGGATATGCGGGACCGAAGACCGTCTTTCTGGAAGGTTTCGTTATGACTTTCGCTGCAGTAAGTTTCAAATAATAATGAGGATGTTCAAGATCACAGACGGTATATTTGCCGTTGGTTATGTTTATAGACCTGTCGGGCATCATTTTAATATTCTTGCCATGGAGTATCCCGTCATCCTCCTGGGTAATCATGTTCTTGACAGCGGCTTTCTGAGTGTTGAAATTGTAATGGATCTGCTCCATATAGTAAGTTTTGCCGCCCTGTTCCATCTTCGGCTGTCCTTTCCACTCGCCCGTAAGCGTGTCGAGAGTACCACGTGCGAATACCACGCCAGTATTCATGTCGTATTCCATATAGTCGGCCGACAATTTGAGCCCGCTGTAAGTGACGCTTACATCTCCGTAATAATAAACTTTCCTCTTTCCATCGGAAAAAACTTCTATTATGGAATCCTTAGCCTGTGAAAATGCGGGATGTTTTATGGAACTTTTTCCCAAGAGCATCAGAGAGTCGGCTTTTGCAGTGGAATCTGCCTTTGCTGTTGAATCGGCAACAGCCAAAAGGGAATCGGGAATCATTTTCCTTATACTGTCGGAAGCAACGGCGGAGTTCGATGCTTTGGATCTCCTTCGTCCGGGTTTCCGGTCAGGTTGGGAAAGAAGGGAAATACCGGTTAACAAAAGAATTAAAATTCCCGCCAACAAGTATTTTCCGGCAAAAAATCTATGATTTTCCGGTTTGTATATCGACATCCTGATATTCTATATTATGCAATTTTTTACTAAATTTGCAAAGTACAAATGTAAAACTAATTTCAGTTATTACCAAAATACGTACCCTGCTTAAATGTTTTCCGAGATAAACAATAAAATTCTCTTCATATTTCTTGCCATTGTATTGAATATGACGTCGTCCTTGCAAGCCTTCGCCGGTCCACGCGGTAAAGACAATTTCAAGTTGCAGACTATAGTTATAGATCCGGGACACGGAGGACACGATCCTGGATGCGTCAGCAAAGACAGGCAAACCTATGAAAAGACTCTTACCCTTGACATAGCCGGAAGATTCGCAGCTAAAATAAAAGCGGCTTATCCTGATGTGAAAGTCGTGATGACCAGAAATACCGATGTGTTCATTCCTCTGAACGAGAGGGCCGCCATAGCTAACAGGAACAACGCAAATCTTTTCGTCTCCATACATATCAATACAGCTCCCAAGTCTTCATCAGCCCACGGTTTTTCCATTCATATACTTGGAAAATCTTCAATCAAAAACAGGGATTTGTTTTCCTATAATATGGATGTGTGCAAAAGAGAGAACTCCGTTATAATGCTGGAAGATGATTATACTGCAAAATATCAGGGATTCGATCCTTCCGCGCCGGAGTCGTTCATTTTTTTCAACCTAATGCAAAACGCATTCCTTGAACAAAGTTTCCTGTTTGCCCAGGATATAGACAAATCCATGTCAAAAGGCCCGGTAAAACAAAGCAGGGGAATCTGGCAGGATCCTTTTTATGTCCTTTGGAAGACATCCATGCCGTCGGTTCTTGTTGAATGCGGATTTATTTCCAATCCTTCCGATCTGAAAACCCTCAGGACAAAAACGGGACGGGACGCTATAGCCGATGACCTGCTCCAGGCTTTCTCTGCTTTCAAGAAAAGTTACGACAGCAGTATGGATGACGGAAAGAAACAAGCTGCCGAAGCAAAACGTGCCCATGCAATCTCTGGGGAAGATAAGAAATCCGTAACTCCGGAGACTAACGATTCGATAAACAATCGGGACAGGGACACGGTTACGGAAGAAACAGTACAGGAAAATCCAAAGAATATTTATTATGGGACACAGATCCTCGCCACTGTAAAGGTCATGAAAAAATCGGATCCTTTTTTCAAAGGATATGCCCCTTCAGTCGTGAAAGTCGGAAGAATTTATAAATATATTATAGGAACCGATCCCGATTATAAAAAAGCAACTGCATCTTACGGCAAACTGAAGAAGCTTTTCCCGGAGTCATTCATGGTCAAAGTGGAAAACGGGGAGTCTTCGATCATCAAATACTGATTCATCCTCTTTCATACTTAAAATCAGGCCGGAATTTACTAAACAAAATGTTCCTTTTGTCACAAAAAGAAGCTTAAAAGACTTTTTATATCAAGGAAATTCCACTTGTCAACAGTTCAGAACGATTGTTTTTCCCTATCGGAGTAGATTTGAATAATTCTAATTTGTAATGGTCTGAAATTATTAGCAAATCACTAAAATTTAAAAATATACCATATTGAAATACAGTTATTTAAAAAAAACGCGTTTAGCGAAATCGCAAACGTTTATATAAGAAAAAGAAAATTAAATTCCAATAGGAAAAGAATTTTTTTATAAAGAATTTTTCATCCAAATTTGCATTTGAAGTCAGGGTGACCAACAAAATTCATTCAAGAAAAAACTTAACTATTTTTAATGGCAAATCAGGATAAACATATTGCAGTATGGAACAATTGTCTGAGGATTATTGAACAAATTATAGATCCCCAAAAATTCAATACCTGGTTCAAGCCGATAATTCCCGTTTCGATCAAGGATTCCACATTGACTATTGAGGTGCCTTCGGACTTCTTCAGGGAATATCTTGAAGGAGCTTTTCTGGACGTACTGAAAAAAACGCTTAAAAGGGTGATCGGTACGGATGCCAAATTAGTTTATATGGTTAAACCCGTCAAGGTACAGCCGCCTATGGTTTTCCCTGCCGCGCAAGGCTTGACACCTGTAAACAGATCGGTATCGATAAATACATATCAGCCGTCTGCAAATCCGGGACCGTTCGTATTCCCGGGAATACAACGGATCAAAATCAATCCCAGGCTGAATCCGGTTTATTGCTTCAACAATCTTGTTGTCGGCGAATGCAACAAAATGGGATTCACCGCCGGAGAAAATATCTCCCTCGCCCCAGGTAAAACGCCGTTCAATCCTTTGTTCCTTTTCGGAGGACCCGGATTGGGCAAGACACATCTGGCCCAGGCGATAGGTATAGCGATAAAAGACAAATATCCCGAACTCGTTGTGCTATATGTGACCGGCAACGAATTCAAGACGCAATATATGGATGCCGTCAATGTGAAAAACAAACTCATCGATTTTCTGGCTTATTATATGAAAATAGATGTGCTGATAGTAGACGATATCCAGGATTTGATAGGCCCCGGCTCGCAAAATGCGTTTTTCAACATTTTCAACCACCTTCATCAATCCGGAAAACAACTTGTATTCACTTCCGACAGGGCTCCTGTGGATCTTCAGAACTTTGAAGAAAGATTGCTTTCGAGATTTAAATGGGGATTGTCCGTGGAACTTTCCAGACCGGATTATTCCACACGTCTGGCGATGCTGAAGTCGAGAAGTTTCAGGGAAGGTGTAAGAATAGGCGATGACGTGCTTGAATATCTTGCATCAAGGATTAAATCCAATTTCAGGGAACTCGAAGGATCTCTGATGACAGTTATCGCGCAATCCACTTACCTGCATAAGGAGGTAACTGTTGATCTTGCCAGAAACATCACGGACAAGATAGTAGGGGAGGAACAGAGCGAAGTTACCATAGACAAGATCGTTGATACGGTCTGCGGCTATTTCAACATAGCCAAAGACATTCTGGTGTCACGTTCCCGCAAACGTCAAACCGTCCAGGCAAGGCAGATAGCTATGTATATGTGCCGGAATATGATAAGCAATTGTTCGCTGTCCACCATCGGATCGGAACTGGGAGGAAAAGACCATGCTACTGTACTGCATGCCTGTACTACAGTATCCGATCTAAAGGATACCGACAAAACATTCAGGCAATACATTTCGGATATAGAAAAAATGCTTTCACCGGCAGACAGATAATAAAAACATTGTATCATGGACTCGGAATCAGTTTTAAGAATCTTCAAGGAAATCACAAAGATACCGCGCGAATCAGGGCACGAAGCGCCCATGACCGCTTATTTGCAAAACTTCGCGGCCGCACGCAACCTCGCTTGCAAAACGGATAAATGCGGGAATGTTCTTATTACTAAAGAAGCTTCAGCGGGCAAAGAGAATGTTCCGACATTGGTTCTGCAGGGACATCAGGATATGGTCTGTGATAAAATCAAGGATTACAAACACGATTTCAGAAAAGATCCGATAGATTATGTAATCAAGGACGGCTGGATGATAGCCGAGAATACAACATTGGGCGCGGACGACGGTATAGGGGTGGCAGCTTCACTTGCTTTGCTGGAGAGTCCAAAACCTATGGGGAAACTGGAATGTCTGTTTACCATTTCCGAAGAAACGGGAATGGACGGCGCCCACGCTATGGAATCAGGTTTCTTCTCGGGAAAGACACTGATTAATCTTGATTCTGAAGACGAAGGCCAGTTGTTTGTAGGCTGTGCCGGAGGTCTCGATACCGTCGTTGACTTCGCCTGCTCCTACGAGCCGGTTGAAAAAGGATATAAAACTGTCAGGCTGCGGATATACAATGCCATAGGAGGTCATAGCGGAGATGATATCGACAAAGGCAGGATGAATACCTTGCAGCAATTGGCCAGATTCCTGTATGGTGAAATGGATAATAAATTCCAGCTCATGACAATCAAGGGAGGAAACAAGCCTAACGCCATCGCACGGGATTCTGAGGCCTTGATAGCTGTACCCGATGTCAATTCTGTCATTTCGCGTTTCGACAAATTCGGAAAGGAAGTCAAGGCCGAATTCGTTAAAAGCGATCCGGATGTTATTTTCGACGCTTCAGAGGAAAAATGCAACGCTAAAGCAGTTTCCAATGATGTAAGCAAGCGACTGATAACTGCATTGTTTGCCGCTCCGCACGGAGTTCTTGCAATGAGTCAGGATATTCCGGGATTAGTGGAAACCTCTACCAATCTTGCTGCAGTAAATATGACGGATGGCGGTCCCATACATGTAATAACAAGCCAGAGAAGTTCGATAGATTCGGCAAGAAAGGGAATTGCCGCCAAAGTTGAAGCAAGTTTCCGTCTGGCCGGAGCCATAGTAACTCATAAATCCGAATATCCGGGATGGAAACCGGATCTTTCTTCGAAAATCCTTCAAGTAAGCAAAAAATCATACGAAAAATTGTTCGGGAATGAGCCTGAAGTAAAGGCTATCCATGCAGGATTGGAATGCGGACTTTTCCTTACCAAATTCCCCGGGCTGGATATGATTTCATTCGGTCCCACCCTAAAGGGAGTACATGCTCCTGGCGAAAGGCTTGATTTGGCTTCCTTAGATAAATTCGTCGCTCTCCTGGACGATGTTGTGACAAATTTCAATTGATTTTCAGTCATGCCGTTGATCGCCCCATCCATATTGTCCGCGGATTTCCTTCATCTGGAAAAAGATGTGGATTTCGTGAATAAGAATGCTGATATCTTCCATCTGGACATAATGGACGGTGTTTTCGTGCCTAATATATCTTTCGGCTTTCCTGTCGTGGAGGCAATTGCTTCCGAAGCAAAAAAGCCGATGGATGCACATCTTATGATAATCCATCCGGAAAAATATGTGGAAAGATTCGCTAAAACCGGTGTCGGGATGCTGAGTTTCCATTATGAAGCCGCGGGGGAGTACAGCCTGTCTGTAATCAAACAGATAAAAGAGACGGGAATGAAAGCCGGTATGGCTATAAATCCCGACATCGAAGTTGAAAAAATCTTTCCGTTTTTAAAGGATTTGGACTACGTTCTGATCATGTCCGTTTTCGCCGGTTACGGAGGACAGAAATTCATAGAGACTTCTTATCAAAGAATCCGGGTGGTGAAAAATGAGATATCGCGACTAGGACTCGACTGCATGATAGAAGTAGACGGAGGCGTTTCACCTGCCAATGCAAAAAAGCTTTCCGAGGCAGGAGCAGATATCTTTGTCGCAGGAAGTTCGGTTTTCGGGTCCTCAAATCCGGAAAATTCGATAAGGATGATGAGATAGCCGGCAGTATCGCTTCTAGTGCTTCAAGCCGGCCTTAGTTTCATATGATATAGCTTATTTCCTTGAAAGCATACTTGTTTGATGTTCCGTCCGGCATTTCAACGATTAGAAGGGCATCGTCGGAAATCCCTTTTATTTTTCCTTCGAACTCATATCCTTTCAGGCAATCGCGATAATGGCGGTTTTCATTTATTCCGTACATCGAAGACTTATATTTCTCAAGTAATCCATTTCTGCCCGTCTCATCGGCCAAGTTTTTTAGATTATTCATAATGGTATGGAGCAGTTTGACAAGCGAATCCCTGATATCATATGTACAATGTGTGATATTGGTCATGGAAACAGGATTCATCAGACCGGCCGGAAATGAAACTTGGTTCATATTGAGGCCTATGCCGACTATGCTGCTGTCGACATCATCATCGGAAACGGTATTCTCTATCAATATCCCGCATATTTTCTTATCACCCACATATATGTCGTTGGGCCATTTTATCTTCGCATTTATTCCTGCGGACGCGAGATATTCGGTGATTGAAACCGTAGTCATTTCGCTTATGGAAAACTGATCCTTCACTGCAAGTCGGGGCAAACGTTTACCTTCCGTTTCCGTTCCGTTTTTTTTTGCAAATTTCAATATCATGGAGAAAGTCAGATTCTGACCTTCAGCACTTTTCCATACGTTTCCCCGTTGTCCGCGCCCGGCTGTCTGGTGCACTGCAGCTATTACTGACAAATTGTCAAGATCCGAAATATGACGTTTGGCTTCATTGTTTGTGGAATCGGTGCGATCCAGCCATATAATAGACTGCTTATTTTTCATTGGTTCGTTTTTTGTCTTATATTTGTAGACAAAAATAATAAAATAAAGGATGATAACACACGATCTTCGCGTTATTGCAGATGCGATGCTTGATAAAAAAGGACAGAACGTTGTTTCACTCGACCTAAGGTCTATCGGTACGGCCATTTCGGACTATTTCATTGTCTGTAATGCGGATTCGACTACAAATGTAAAAGCCATAGCCGATAATATCGTATCCAAGATGGAAGAACACGGGGAAAAGCTCTATAAATCGCAGGGTGAAGAAAACTCGTTCTGGATAATACAGGACTATGGAAATATCATCGTACACATTTTCCTGACTGAATACCGTGAATTTTACAGACTGGAAGATTTGTGGGCTGATGCTCCAAAGAAGAATTACAGGATGACACGCAAGACGACGAGGACCGAAACTTCCGAAAAATAAACAAGAAAACATGCCTAATAATAATAGTAAGTCCAAAAAGAAGACGATAAAGGTCAGAATGAACTTCTCCTGGCTTTATTTGATTCTTATACTGGGCATAATCTGGATGCTTTTCAATCAGCAAGGCTCCAATCCTCAGAAAGTCGAATGGGACGAAGTCAAAACGATGATGCAGGCAGGAGATGTGAAAGATATCCATTTCATAAGAAACGATTTCAAAGGTGAAATAACTGTCAAACCTGACAGACTCTCCAAATATGCCGACAAATTCGGCGGCCATGTACCTTCAAAATCACCCCATTTCTTTTTTTGGGTATCTGAGAGTTTCAATGCCGAGAAAGAATTCGGTACGATCAACGATACTTTACCGCAGCAGGATAAAGTGAAAATAATAATGGAGAATGATAACAAGATATGGACAGGTGTCCTGGAATGGCTCATTCTTCCTATTATTCTGATTCTCATGTGGGTATGGATGTTCCGCGGCTTCAGCCAAAAGATGGGTAACGGCTCCGGTTCCGGGTCTATGGGCGGTGGAATATTCAACGTGGGGAAATCTACAGGTAAACTTGCAGACAAGACTCAGGTAAAAGTGACATTCAAGGATGTCGCCGGCCTTTATGGAGCAAAGGACGAGATAATGGAAGTGGTTGATTTCCTTAAAAATCCCAAGAAATACACTGCATTGGGCGGTAAAATCCCCAAGGGAGCCCTTTTGGTAGGGCCTCCGGGCACGGGAAAGACGCTGCTTGCAAAAGCTGTCGCCGGGGAAGCGAATGTTCCGTTCTTCTCTATTTCAGGCTCCGACTTTGTTGAAATGTTTGTCGGTGTCGGAGCATCAAGGGTAAGGGACTTGTTCCGCCAGGCAAAAGAAAAAGCTCCTTGTATCGTATTCATAGATGAAATAGATGCTGTAGGAAGGGCAAGAGGGAAAAATGTCGGATTTTCATCAAACGATGAAAGGGAGAACACGCTAAACCAGCTCCTTACCGAAATGGACGGGTTCGATACAAATTCGGGAGTCATAATCCTGGCTGCTACGAACCGAGCTGATATCCTTGACAAAGCCTTGTTGAGAGCCGGACGTTTCGACAGACAGATACATGTCGACTTGCCGGAACTTAAAGAACGGGAAGAGATATTCAAGGTCCACATGAAAGGGCTGAAGATAGCAAAGGATTTCGATGTCGATTTCATGGCTAAACATACCCCGGGATTTTCCGGAGCAGATATTGCGAATGTATGCAATGAAGCCGCTTTGACGGCTGCACGCAAAAACAAGCAGGAAATAGACAGGCAGGATTTCCTGGATGCCGTAGACAGGATAGTAGGCGGATTGGAAAGGAAGAGCGCCATTATCACTCCGGAGGAGAAAAGATCCATAGCACACCACGAAGCGGGACACGCTACGGTAAGCTGGTTGCTTCCTTACGCAAATCCGCTGTTCAAAGTGACTTTGATACCAAGGGGACAGGCTCTCGGAGCTGCATGGTATCTGCCTGAAGAACGCAAGATCTGGACAAGGAACCAGATGATTGACGAGATGTGTTCATTGCTGGGTGGCAGGGTTGCCGAAGAGATAGTCAATGGGGAACCGTCTACCGGAGCACAGAATGATCTTGAAAAATTGACGCAAATGGCATACAGCATGGTCCAGTATTACGGCATGAGCGATAAAGTCGGTGCTTTGTCATTCTACGATTCAACAGGAGCAAAAGGCTACGATCTGACCAAACCTTATAGCGAGAAAACAGCCGAGATTATGGATAAGGAAGTTAAGGACCTTGTCGGAAAAATCCATGAAATGACCTATAAAATTATTATGGATCATAAAGAAGGTTTTTTGCAAATGGCCGCTCTTCTTTTGGAAAAAGAAGTTATCTTTGCCGACGATGTCGAAAAAATCCTCGGACCCAAGGTAAAACCCAAAGGAATCGCAGCGGAAATTCCGGCAGAAGGTGATACTAAAACCAACTGATATAACCGAAAATGAATAACGTTATCGTCAGGACACTATCCGGCATAGGGTTTATTGTAGTGATGCTGTCCTGTCTGCTGCTGAACAAATTCTTGTTTGCGGGTCTGATCATTCTTATACTGATAGGAATGATGTCGGAATTCTATCGGATGACAATGGGGAATCTTTACAAATTTTCCCGTATTCTGGCAATTTCCGCAGGAGTAATTTTGTTTATCCTTGTTTTCCTTGCATCTGCTTACCGGCTCCCGATCAAATTCCTGACTCTCGCACTTGTTCCTATCTTTCTTGTGATGATCAATTCGCTTTATGTGAAAGACAAAAAGGAATTCGGGAGATTTTCAAACATATATACCGGACTGATGTATATAGCCGTTCCTCTGGCGTTATCCAATCTTATAGCTATCGACCGTGACGGCTCGCTGAACGGAACGCTTCTGGTATGCTTTTTCATTATTATATGGTGCTCCGACATCGGGGCTTTCATTGCCGGAATCACACTTGGCCAAAAGTACGGAAAGAAATTATTCCCTTCCATATCACCTAAGAAATCATGGATAGGATTCTGGGGCGGCCTCGTATCCGCAATGCTGGCTTCCGTTATCCTGCATTTTCTCGGATTGCTTGAATTTCCAGTAATCCACTGCATGATACTTGCCATAATAATGGATGTATCGGGCGTCTACGGTGATCTTTTCGAATCACAATGGAAAAGGCACTTCAATGTCAAAGATTCCGGAAGCATAATACCCGGACATGGCGGATTGCTCGACAGATTCGACAGTACTTTGTTCGCAGTACCTTTCGGTGCAGTATATCTTATTTTAATGAATTTGATATAGAATCAAATATTTTACATTTTTTTTACATAAATTTGCAAACTGTATTAATGAACCAATAATTCAGGTATGAAAATCGATAAAAATTCATATGGCAGTATTACCGGTGTATGGGTGTCTTGTCTTTTGCTTTCATTTTTATCCGTGCATTTTATACACCTCAAATGGATTTCCATACCTCTGGCCTCATTATTGACGATGTTCATGCTGTTCGTAACTTGGTTTTTCAGAGTCCCGAAACGCAATAAAAAGGATGAAAGCAACTTTGTTACTTCAGTAGCCGACGGAAAGATTGTCATCATAAAACAGGTTTACGAACCCGAATACCTGAAAAGGGACTGCATACAAGTTTCGATTTATATGGATTTCTTCGATGTGCACGCCAATTTCTGGCCTGTTACCGGAAAAATAACATATTATAAATACCATCCTGGAAAATACGCCTTGGCTTTTCTTCCGAAAGCCTCGGAAAAGAATGAACATTCGTCCATAGGAATGCGGACACCCTTCGGAGAAATATTCTTTAAACAGATTGCAGGGACATTCGCAAGAAGGATAGTTTGTTATGCGACAGAAGGGGAGTGCGAATCATGCGGCGAGCAATGCGGAATAATAAAGTTCGGTTCCAGAATAGATATTTACCTGCCTTTGGATGCAGATATCAAAGTTAAGCTGGGCGATCCTGTAAGAGCGTGTGAATCTGTGATTGCCGTGCTCAAGTAAAATATGGCCGAAGCCTTAGTCATACTCATCCTGATCTTTCTGAACGGGATTTTTTCCATGGCGGAAATCGCAATGATTTCTGTCAGGAAGAGCAAACTGAAATCCGATGCTGATCAAGGCGACAAATCCGCCGGAAAGGCTTTGAAATTGACCAGGGATACTGACAAATTCCTTTCCACCGTACAGGTCGGAATAACTCTTGTCGGTATTCTTACAGGTATCTTTTCCGGGGCTTCCATAGCTGAAAGTTTCGCCGGCTTTTTCGTAAGGTTCGGTATAGCTTCAGGCATGGCAAATGTCCTGGCAAAAGCCATAATAGTCCTCATAGTAATGTATTTCAGTATTCTTTTCGGAGAACTTGTACCGAAGAGAATCGCAATGGCAAATCCTGAAAAGGCGGCTGAAAGAATGTCAGGATTCATGAGCTTTTTTTCTTGGCTGGCAAAACCTATCGTCTTGGCGCTGGCCAGGAGCACTGCATTTATCGTCAGACATCTTGGTATTAAGGATCAGGTAGCAAATGTGACTGAAGAAGAAATCAAATCCATCATAAGGGAAGGTACGCAGGACGGAGAAGTAACCGAACTCGAACGTAGTATCGTCGACAGGGTATTCACCTTGGGAGACCTGAGCGTAAGCAATATAATGACTCTCAGGGATGACATTGTCTGTCTTGACATCAACATGACGGAAAACCAGATAAAAAAAACGATAGAAAACAACATTTTCGAACAATATCCGGTAGTTGACGGCGATATGGACCATGTGGAAGGCGTATTGTCGTTGAAAGATTATGTGGTGATAATAGGAAGCAACAAGACCTTCAATCTTAAAGCTACAATGAAAGAACCCATATATTTCCACGAGAACATGAACGTGTACAACGTCCTGGAGAATATGAAGGCTGAGAAGATAAACAGAGCTTTGGTCTGTGACGAGTTCGGTTCATTGTCCGGGATCATTTCTTTGAAAGACATACTTGACGCCCTTGTCGGCAACGTCAGCAACAGCCATCAGAAAGAACCGGACATAGTGGCGCGTAAAGATGGCAACGGATGGTTTGTGGACGGACAATGTTCCATATATGATTTCCTTACGCATTTCGATCTGGATGAATCGATGGAAGATTATGATTTCTCGACTGTGGGAGGACTCATTATGGAAATCGCAGAGCATGTTCCTGTGGAAGGGGAGAAAGTGGACTGGAAAGGATTCACATTCGAAGTGGCGGATATGGACGGTGCACGCATCGACAAAGTCATCGTCACAAAAGACGGCAAGCCGCCGGTTATTTCCTAGATTGATCCTCTTTTATCAATTCCAAAAGTCTGTCTACAGCTTCCGTATCTTCTATATGCCTTGCAACAGGTTTGTTTTTGTGATATATGGAAACTTTGTGATTACCTTCCCCTACATAGCCCCAATCGGCGTCGGCCATTTCCCCTGGGCCATTGACAATGCAACCCATCACGGCTATCACTACATTTTTCATGTGTGCAGTCTTTTTCTTCACTTCATCGAAAGCCGACTGGAGATCATACATGGTTCTTCCGCATCCGGGACAAGCGATATATTCCGGTTTGTAAAACCGGCGTCTTGCAGCCTGAAGCAATTCGTCGGACAAATATTTTCCGAAACCTGATTCTTCGACGGATACGGATTTACCGTCATTCCCTGTATATGTCCCGTGGAATTCCACTTCATCCAGCTCTTTATCAAGCAATCTTTTGCCGAAATCGCAAGAAGCATCCAAAAGCAATCTCTCCCTTGAAGGCGAAGAGTATTGCGCAACGGCTGTTTTTCCGTTTACTGAAAAACCTGTCATGGAAGAAAACAGTTTCCTGTCATATCTGTCTGCCAGATACTTTGCCACAGGGATCTCATTTACAGGATCTTCAGTAAGAGAGACACGTATCGTATCTCCTATGCCTTCGGAAAGCAATGCCGATATGCCTACTGCAGACTTGATCCTTCCGGAATCTCCGTTTCCGGCTTCGGTCACACCTACATGCAAAGGGAAAATCACTTTCTTTTCTTTCATTTCCCTCACCAATTCACGGTAAGCTTCAACCATAACAATAGTGTTACTTGACTTGAGAGATACTACAACATTATGGAAATCAGCATCAATGCACATATTTATCCATTCCATTGCGGCCTTTGCCATGGCAAGTGGAGTGTTGCCGTAAAGTGAAGTGATATATTCACCCAGAGAACCATGGTTCAATCCTATTCTTATTGCCGTTCCGTACCGTCTGCATACATCAAGCAATATGGAAAAACGATTCCTTGCTTCCCGATGGTCCCGATGGAAATTCCCTGGATTTATCCTGACCTTATCGACAAAAGGAGCTACGGCAATTGCCGTATCGGATGAGAAATGGATATCGGCTACTATAGGAGTGGCTATGCCGCGTGACAAAAGTATTTCCTTGATGCGTCTTATATTGGAGACATCGGAGAGTCCGGGTACCGTTATCCTTATCATCTGTGCTCCGGCCTTTTCCATCGCCATGCATTGTGACACGGTTTTCTCTATATCGTAAGTGTGGGTATTGCACATTGTCTGGACAACGATCGGGTTGCCTCCGCCTATCAGAATACCTCCCGCTTTTACCGTTAATGTTTTCATTATCTATTCTGCTTTTTCTACGGATTTTTTCCCTGACGGGGATTTTCCGGATCCGTTTCCGAAAACTTGCTCGTATGCTTCCTTTTTCAATTGGCGGTTTGTCTTGCCGCTGCGTCTAGTAAGCTGGAAATTTATCCCGGCCGTCAATACGATATCCAGCGGATATGCAAACCTATAATAATAACGGCTATAGTAATCAGGTTCATAAAGTGACGACCATGCATATTTGACCATCCCCTGGAAATGTATTTCTATCGGGTCAAATACAAGACCGAAGCCAATTCCTCCCTTCAGACCATAATCGAAACGGATGTCGGTATCTTTGAAATTGTTTCTTATGGTTTCATCGACAGCTGTCCCCGTCCTTTCTATTTTCATGCGGTAGCCCCCGTATATTCCGATATCGGCCATTAACTTGAAATGAAGGAAATCCGCATGCATCTGGGCAAGCAAAGGGATTTCCACCACGTCCATTATCGCCTGGGTAGCTCCTTCCAGATTTTCCGAAACACCGGTGATTTTGTCCGGTTTGAATTTGTATCCCTCATGACCGTACATTATTCCGGCCTGGAAGCCGAAATAAGGCATATAGCCGAACAATTTGCCATATCTGGTATAAGTGATCCCGAAGTATTCGGGATTGAACAGGGCTGCCTGTTTCATTGTCGGATTGAACTGTGTCTGGTTGAATGAAACACCGTATTGGAATCCTATGAGAGAGTAATCGTTCACCATGAACTTCCTGTGCACATGAAGGGAATCCGGGGAAACCGTTATTATCGAATCCGCGGCGGAATCTTCCTGGGCTGCTCCCGTGATGCAAAAGCCGGACAATGCCATAACGGCAGTAATTATATATGCAAATATTACTTTCATCTCTTTTATTCGAATAGTACGGAAAGATCGACTGTTTGTTCAAGTTCGGTACGTTCGGGAATGTCAATCAGAGCCTTGTTTTTTATTTTGTAGAATTTCACCTTTTCGGGTTGCCTGTGTCCAAGCAGACTACCGCTGTCCACGATACCGTTTTCATTTGGATCTTCGGTTATACGGATGGAATATTTCCCTGCTTTAAGGTACGGAAACGCCAAGGTCTGGTCTTTATAAATTATAAAACTTCTTATTATTTTGTCCCGTTTTTCATTAAGCATATCAACTATGTATTCTTTCCCGAAGGTGTTTTTTATAATCAATTTCAAGGAACTCAAGTCGTCATCTTTGGGAAGGGAGACCTTGACTTCGGTACTGTCGTTATAATAGCCGTTGATATCCATGAATTTACGATATGGAATTTTCAGGATATAATCATATCCCGGCAGGAGTTTGACATTCGGCCTGACTGTATATTTCCTGATATTCTCATGATCCCTGGTAACGACAAATCCTCCTTTGTATTCCTGCTGGCGCGGATTTATATAAGAAAATTGCAGGGAATCGAAATCAGCCTTGATCAAAGGGTATTTGAATTCCAGGCTGAAACCGTATTGCTCGACGGTTTCAGGCTTTGCCGTCGCCGTCATGACGCATGTGGTATCCTCATGCTTTATATTCCTCCTTGAAATCCTTCCGGAAGCGGATTTCTTCTCCATGGCCAGTCTCACTTCTTCGGTTGCGGGGGAGAGTATGCCCAATGAATCCGTTTTGTGATAGTTCACGAACAGATGAAGTGTATCCGGCATCTTTCTTTGATCGTTGATCCAAATTTCCATACTGTCCTTCTCAACATTGAATTCCGTCATCAGCCGCTTGGGATTCAGGTTCCTGATCCACATGGAATCTATTTTTGCGCCAGGTGCCATGAATGTTATGTAAGCTGCACGGTCGGCAAAACGCACCTTGTTTACGATCATTTGCTTGGATGGCTTGTCCCTGAACATATTGAGTTCATAGGGAGCTTTTCTTGCAAGGCATAGCAGCGTATCCGTCATGTCGTATTTTCTTAATTCGGGAATTGAATCGTTGACCTTAACGGACGGCTTCACAATGCTATCGTAAAATGCGATACGTTCATTATCAGGGTCATAGATATTGTTATGATTTTCATCTTTTATTGCATACAACCTATAAACCGTATCCTTTATGTTTCTCAGACAGAAAAATCCCCAATCATCGGTTTTGACCGCAGCGGCGGGACGATGCTTGAAAACAGCCGAATCGCTTTGATCCTTATACAACATAACAGTAGCAGCCTTTACCGGCAAAAGGGTTTTACAATCCTGGACAATCCCGGTCAGCATCATCGAATCCAAAGATGATCCCGTGGAAAATGTTTCCGTGAATCCGGGATACTTGTTTCCTTCGTTATTATCCGCGATAGCCCCCGTTATATCCAAAGCGTAAGTCGTATTGGGCATAAGGTCCGATTCGAAATAAACTATTACATTCTTGCCTTTGATTTTGTACTTAGGCTGTTTTGCAAGAGGAGGGGAGAGAAATATGCAATTCTGATCCTTTACTGTTACATATTCATCAAAACTGAAAATGACCCTTGTATCATGCACCGGAACATTCACGGAACCCGGCTTCGGTTCCACCCTTACCAATACGGGAGGAATGGTATCTTTAGGCCCTCCGCTGGGAGGCGTGGTGGTATTTGCACATGACGGGGAAAAAAACATCGTGCCCAGAATAAGTCCGACGGGGACCAAAGGAATCAATATGGATTTTTTCATATCAAATTTCGGTTCTAATAACGCTTTGGATGCCTTCTATCGAATTAAGTTTCCTTATCATGCGCTCAAGGGCATCTTTATCGTGTACATACAAATCAATATATCCTTCGAAAATACCTTCATCGGTCCCAAGGTAAACGGCGCGCATATTTACACCCATTACAAGGGATATATAACGTGAAATTTCATTCAGCAGTCCTATCCTGTCCAGACCTTTTATCATCAGCCTTACAGGGAAAGATTTTTCTTCGGCAGGTACTTCCCATTGCGGAACAACAACCCAGTCACCATGTTTTGATGCAATACTTTCAGCAACGCTGCAAGTCTTTTTGTGAACGGTTACGGAACCGTCCGGAGCCAGAAATCCGATAACGGGATCTCCGGGTATCGGATTGCAGCAAGTCGCTATGATATATTTGCGACCATCTGAATCGTTTCCGTTTATTACGAAACTTTCTTTAGCCTGCTTTTCCCTGTCTTTTCTAAACCATGGAAATGACCAGCTTCGGGACGTCTTGCCGTCGACAAGTGACAGAATCTTTGACAGTTCATTCAGCTTGATGATGCCCATACCTATGCGGAAATACAGTTCTTCTGCATTTTTCAGATGATATGTATTAATCAGTTGTATTATTATTTCATTGCTTTTCTTATATCCGAGAGTCTGGAGCTGCTCTTCCAAAGTCTTTTCCCCGAAAATTACCGTATCCTTGCGTTCACCCTTGAAATAATCCATTACCATATTTCTGGCATGGCGTGTTTTCAGAAACTGAAGCCATTCACGTTTCGGATGCTCGCCTTCGGCAGTGATTATTTCCACCTGGTCGCCCGATTTGAGAATATGTGACAGCGGGACAAGTTTCATATTGACTTTTGCCGCAATAGCTCCGTTTCCTATTGCAGTATGTATCTGATAAGCGAAATCCAGGACCGTAGATCCTTTCTGTACCGATTTCTGTTCCCCTTTTGGTGTAAATACCGTTATCTCGGTGGTAGTGAGATCGTTATGTATTATATCCAGAAGCTCCAATGCATTGACATCCGGATTGACGAGGATTTCCTTGACTTTAGCAAGCCATTTGTCCATCTCGCTGTCATTCTCGGCAAGATAACCGTCCTTTTTGTAAGCCCAGTGTGCAGCAATTCCCTTTTCGGCTATGTCATCCATCCTCTTGGTCCGGATCTGAAGTTCTATCCATATGCCGGTCTGGCTCATTAAAGTACAGTGGAGAGCTTCGTACCCGTTGCTTTTAGGATGCTTCACCCAATCCCGCACCCTTTCTGGCTTATATCTATAGATTCCTGTCACTATCGAGAATACATGGTAACACTGGTCCCTTTCGCTTTCGCCGGACTTATTCGAAGGTGTGAATATTATCCTTATGGCATACAGGTCATATATTTGTTCGAAAGTCAGATTTTTCGTCTGCATTTTGTGCCATATCGAATATGGAGATTTCACACGCCTTGCAATGGTGAAATCGAAACCGGATTCGTTCAAAGCATCACGTATCGGTTCCACGAAATCGTTTATCTCCTTTTCCTTGTCATTGATATCCCTGTTTATCCTTTGCGTGATGGAATTGAACGCATCGGGTTCCTTATATTTAAGCCAGATGTTTTCCATCTCGGATTTTACTTCGTAAAGACCCAGCCTGTGGGCGAGCGGGATGAAAATGAACATCGTCTCGCTCAGTATCTTGTCCCTTTTGTATTCAGGCATATATTCGATCGTCCTGCAGTTGTGCAGGCGGTCGGCAAGTTTGATGAGAACTACCCTGACATCGTCGTTGAGTGTAAGAAGTATTCTCTTGAAATTCTCGGCCTGCAGGCTTTCGGAATAGACACTGTTCTGTCTGTTTTTGTCCTCGTTGTCAAGGACGGTTTTGATTTTGGTCAAGCCTTCGACCAAGGAGGCTATCTTGTCCCCGAACAGATTGCGGATGTCTTCCACCGTGTAATCGGTGTCTTCCACAACATCGTGCAGGAGTGCCGCGGAAATGGATTTATAGCCTAGGCCGATGTCGCCGACTACGATTTTCGCAACGGCAATCGGATGCAGGATGTAAGGTTCTCCTGATCGTCTCCTGACATTCTTATGCGCCTCGTTGGCAAAATCGAATGCTTTCTGTACGATTTCCAGTTCGTCTTCATCGGCGCACCTTTTCCGTGCCGATTCTTTCAGGTCGGCATATTCCCGTGCAATGACTTCATAATCATGCTGTGTGAATTGGGAAAAACTCATTTTTCAATAATGTTATAATCATCAACACTTTGGAACGCATAGGACAACTCGGCCCCGAACAATATTATGAACCAGCCGAAATTAAGCCAGAACATAAACAAAGGAATGGCGGCAACAGCACCGTATATGGCGTTCAGCCTGGTTACAAAAACCTGGGTTTCAAGATACAAATACTGAAGCAGGGTAAATACGACACCGGAAAAAACCGCTGCCATGATGGCGCAACTGTATTTGACCTTGAAATTAGGAACAAATTTGTACATGGCCGAAAATGTCAATATCGATATTATGCAAAATACTATCCAGCCCAAGAAGGATTTAATGCTTTCAGAGAAAGCAATTTTGTTGGGAACAAGGGAATCCAGTATATGGGAATAGACTATGGAACCGGAGAAAAAAAGCATGATGATGAAAGGCGACAAGCACAAGATGGCAATATAAAAAGAAAATCTTTTGAATATATTCCTGGACTTCTTCACTTTCCATACATTATTGAATACACTCTCCACGCACATCATCATCCAAATAACCAGCCAAACGAACAAAAGGGCGCTTATCAAGCCCAGTACACTGGAATGGGATGTCCTGATTATATTGTCCGAAAAGCGCAACACCGTATCGATAACCTGCTGATTGTCGAAATTGGCATATAAAAGATTTTTCAATACTCCGTCCAAACCAAGACCGCCAGTTATGACAAAAGCGAATGAAATGAAAGGAACTACGGCCATCGTACAGAAAAAACTCAGGGCGACAGCCTGGAATCCTATCTTTTGGGCCGAAAATGTCCGGATCGTAATTATCAACACCTTTACATCCCTGATGATTCTGGCTTTGAACCGGCTGAAATCGTCAGTATCGAGCTGCCAGATTTCTTCCGATATGTATTTTCGTATTTTCTGTATCCTTTCTTTAATCTTCATCATCAGGTTCGTTTAGGGTAACGGACTCTTTTTCAAAATAACGTCGGATCGCTTTCGCCTGTAACATTCACGGATCCCGTCTCCTGACGGGGGAGAACACCACCGTCAGGAAGCATTGATCTGAATTCATTTTCACCTATTACGGGAATCCCGATTTCCGAAGCTTTTTTCAGTTTTTCCGGCCCGGGCCTTGTCCCTGTCAAAAGATATGAAGTTTTTCCGCTGACTGAAGTACTGTTCTTTCCGCCATTCATTTCGATCAGGGATTTTATCTCGTCCCTTGAGACAGTGAAATTCCCGGAAATGACTATTGTTTTTCCAGCCAGCACATCTGAAACCGTCACCGATTTCTCTTTGGTAGAGAATTTCAAACCGGCAGCCTTCAGCCTTGTTATTTCTTCAATATGGCGGCTGTCGCTGAAATATTCGTACACGCTTGCGGCAATTACGTTCCCGACATCCGCGACTTCCGACAAATCTTCTTCGGAAGCGGCCATGACGGAGTCTATGTCACCGAAATACCTTGTAATTTCCTTTGCAGTGGATTCTCCGACATATCTTATACCCAATGCGAAGAAAACACGCTCGAAAGGTACATTCCTGGATCCCTGGAGACTGTACAGGAATCTTTGCGCTGCTTTTTCTTTCCACCCGTCGAGCATAAGAAGATTAGGCATCGTAAGGTCGTAGAAATCAGCCGGAGTCTTTACAAAATCAAGATCATAAAGCCGGTCGACCGTAGCTTCCCCTGCAATCACATTCATCGCCTTCCGGCTGAGAAAATGAAGCAGCCTGCCCTTTATCTGCGTAGGACAGCCTTCCGTATTGGGACAAAAGTATTTGGCTTCTCCTTCTTCCTTTACCAGCGCGGTGCCGCAATCTGGACATACAACCGGGAAAGAAGGGCGTGGGGCGCCGGGCGTCCTTTTGGACAATTCCACACCTGTGATCTTGGGGATTATCTCGCCTCCTTTTTCCACATAGACATAATCATCGGTATGTATGTCAAGGAGATCCATCTGACCTGCGTTATTCAATGTAGCACGTTTTACTACCGTGCCGGAAAGTTGTACCGGATCCAGATTGGCAACAGGGGTTACGGCTCCGGTTCTTCCTACCTGATAATCAATCGAAATCAGTTTCGTAAGAGCCTTTTCGGCTTTGAACTTGTATGCCACGGCCCATCTGGGAAATTTGGCAGTATATCCAAGGACTTTCTGATATGCGAATTCATTTATCTTTATGACTATCCCGTCTGTCGGATATGGCAGAAACTTCCTGTGTATATCCCAATAGTTCAGATATTCTTCTATTTCACTTATATCATGGCAGATACGCCTTTCTCCGGAAACAGGCAGCCCCCATGAAGCGGCAGCCTTCAGAGCTTCGTCATGTGTTTCGAAAGACACATTGTCACCAGGGATATGATACAGGGTGCAATACAAACCCCTATTTCCCACCTCATTGGAATCCAGCAACTTGAGGGAACCGGAAGCTGCATTCCGCGGATTTGCAAAAGGAGTGTCCTCATTCTCGAGACGTTCGGCGTTAAGCCTGTCGAAAGCGGAATAAGGCATCAGGATTTCGCCTCTTATCTCGAATTCATCGGGATAACCGGAACCCTTAAGTTCGACAGGGATATTTTCTATATGTTTTACATTCGCCGTGACATCGTCTCCGATACGACCGTCGCCGCGTGTCAACGCACGGAAAAGCTTTCCATGACGGTAAGTAAGGCAAATGGCCGTTCCGTCGAATTTCAATTCGCAACAATAAGTGAATTTCACGCCCAATGCCTTTCCAGCCCTCTCGGCGAATTCTTCCACTTCCCTGATATTGTATGTATTACCAAGGGAAAGCATGGGATAACGATGGAAATATTGCGTGAACTCTTTTTTCATCCCCGCCGGTTCCAGATCGCTTCCGACTTTCTGCGTAGGTGAATCGCTTGTTACAAATTCGGGAAATTGTTTTTCAAGACCGGCAAGCTCGTAAACCAGATGATCATAATCATAATCGCTCATGGTAGGAGCATTGTCGACATAATACTTCCTGCTATTCTCAGACAGAACAGCTTTGAGTTCTTTTATTCTATTTTCAGCCTGATGTTTGTCCATGACAACGAAATATGCAACCGATTTACAAATTTAACCATTTTTTCGTGTATATTTTGCTGAAAATAGATTAATTTTGCGACCGCACCAAAAGATGTATCAATATTTTCAAACTTTATATAATCGATTTTTATGAAAGATTCTATTATTATTCTTTGCGGCGGCGGTCCAGCTCCGGGGATGAACACGGTAGTATGCAGCGTTGCAAAAACTTTTCTTTCCAACGGATTCAGAGTAATCGGACTTCATGGCGGATATTCGGGGCTTTTCAGCAAGACTCCCAATACCGAAGACATAGATTTCTTCAAGGCTGATGCCTATTTCAATAGGGGTGGTTCTTACCTTCAAATGAGCAGATTCAAACCTACGGATGAGGATTTTGAGAAGAATTTCAATCTTAAACTCTTCAGCGACAATAATATCAAACTGCTTGTTACCGTAGGCGGAGATGACACGGCTTCCACAGCCAACAGAATCGCGAAATTCCTGAAAAGGAACAAATACGATATACAGAACATACATGTACCCAAGACGATCGACAACGATCTTCCTCTTCCTGACAATACGCCTACCTTCGGATTCAATTCCGCCAAGGATGAAGGCGCCCATATAGCCAGGACAGTATACGAAGATGCCAGGACATCAGGAAACTGGCTTCTGATCTCGGCCATGGGACGTTCCGCAGGACATCTTGCCCTTGGAATCGGTGAAGCCACCCATTGCCCTATGACCATAATTCCGGAAATGTTCTGCAATACGGAAATCACTGTCGACAAAATCATAAAGCTGACTCTTTCGGCAATAATCAAAAGAACGATTCTAGGCATTCCTTACGGAACAGTAGTGGTAGCCGAAGGCGTATTCCATGATCTTGATCCTGAAGACCTGAAAGCTACGGGAGTACATATGACTTATGACGAGCACGGACATCCGGAACTCGGTAAGATATCGAAAGCGGTGTTGTTCAATGACATTCTTGAAAAGGAATTCAAGAAAATAGGAATGAAAATCAAGACGCGTCCTGTGGAAATCGGATATGACGTCCGCTGCCAGGATCCGATAGCGTACGATTTGACTTATTGCACAGAACTGGCAATGGGAGCATACGAATTGTTCGAGAAAGGGGAGACCGGCTGTATGGTATATGTTGACGCTTCAGGGGAATCGCATCCTTTGTATCTTGAAGATCTTCAGAACAAGGAAGGTAAGATTCCTCCGCGAAGGGTAAACATCAACGGCGGAACTGCGAAGAACTATTACGCCCATATCTGTCACTATATAACTCCGGCCGATTACGAAGCCGCAGGAAAATATGTGTCCGATCCCGAACTTTACGATTTCAAAAAGATTTTGAACTGGTAAAACGACGGATCCCGTCAGAAATAGAAAGAAGCCCGGGGGATAAGAATTTTCCCCGGGCTTCTTTTAGTTAATGGCCGTCCGGCGGGGATTTCCATCATCCGGCAATGGCGGAGAACGAGGAAACGGACCATTTGTCGCATAAGGCATTTGGCTCGGAATATGCAGGTGGGGTATAGAACACTTGACATTAAATCTGTAATCAATGGATAAACCTATAATATATCAATTGCTGCCGAGATTATGGGGAAACATGGAAAACGAACCTCAAAAAAACGGCAATCTCCAAACAAACGGGACAGGGAAATTCTCCGCTATTGACAAAAAGACACTCTCATACTTAAAATGGCTCGGCGTTTCACACGTCTGGTATACCGGAGTGATAAGACATGCCACGACGGAATCATCCGGAGGATGTGAAGCCTCGGACAGTTCGTGGGTCAAAGGAAAAGCAGGTTCGCCTTATGCAATAAACGATTATTACGACGTAAACCCGTATCTGGCCGATGATCCTGAAAACAGGATGAGAGAATTCGATGATCTCGTGAAAAGGACTCACGAATCAGGGCTGAAGGTCATACTGGATTTCGTACCGAACCATGTTGCAAGGGATTACGGAAGATTCGGAGGCAGAAACATATTAGGCAAAGACGATGACCGGAATGTACATTGGAAGGCTGAAAATGACTTTTTCTACTATCCAGGACAGACACTAGAATTGCCGTCAGGCAAGACTTCATATTGTGAATGCCCTGCAAAAGCTTCAGGGAACAATTACAGCTCCAAGCCGGGAATATATGATTGGTACGATACTATAAAACTTAATTATTGCAACTTCCATACGCAGACTTGGGACAAAATGTACGAAATAGTACGGTTCTGGGCCGCGAAAGGCATAGACGGTTTCAGATGCGATATGGTGGAACTGGTACCGCAGGAATTTTTCGAATGGATGATAGCAAAAATCAAAAATGAATTCAATGGCGTTATATTCATAGCCGAAGTTTATCAGAAACAGAAATATGCCGATTATATATACAAGACCGGATTCGACTATCTGTACGACAAATCCGGTATGTATGACACGTTGAGATCAATTGTAAGCAAGAATCTGAACGACAAAGGTATGCCTGTCGAGCTTTGGCAATCGGCGAAAAGCATCACCTGGAATTGGCAATCGGCGGGAACACTTCAGCCTCACATGCTGAACTTTCTGGAGAATCACGATGAGCAGAGATTTGCATCCGATTTCTTCGGAAAAAAAGCGGGAAATACTTTCGCGGCTTTGTACGTATCGCTCTTTTTGAATACATCGCCATTCATGATCTACTCAGGAGAAGAAGCCGGAGAACGGGGAATGGATGAAGAAGGAATGAGCGGCCTTGACGGAAGGACATCAATTTATGACTGGTGGAGCGTTTCTTCCCTGAAAAAGTTATATAGACTGATACATAATGTACCTGCAGGATACATCAATGCGGATATGACGGAAATCGAACACATTACAGGCATGGATAAAGAAGATCAGTTGTTCTTTTCGAAATTCGCATCTGCAATCAGACTCGCTGCCTCGGAACCGGCCGTAACCAAAGGATGCTTCTATGATTTATGTTATTGCAACTATTCTTCCGACGGATTCGATGAGAATAGGCATTTCGCATTTCTCAGACATTACGGAAGCAAAACACTGCTCGTTTTTTCGAATTTCAGCAATGTGAAAGCCGATACATCAATCATAATACCTGAAGATGCCTTCGGATATATGAAAATTAAGGAAACACCTGAATTCAATTCACAATCGGCAATCAGAGTTGTGGCCGGTCCTATGGATGCAGAGATAATCGAACTGGAAAACTAGTATCCTATTATAGCTTTGTTGGTGTTCCTGTCAATGAATGCCACCAGTGATGAAGGAGCCTTGAAGACCTTTGTAAACCGGCCTTCTTGTACCGGTTCAAGAGAATACAACGAATCGAAATCAACAAAACCGTTACCGGCCTGCCGGCTTACGGACAGATATCCGACACCCAGGGAAGTGATATTCTGAAAGAAATGTGTTCCCTGGCTAGGTTCGACTTCATATCCTGGAAGGCTGTTTTCGATTATTACCTTTGCTTCCGAAATATCGCTCCATGTGACAGGTATGCCCAGAAATCTGTCGGAAGATCCCCATCGCCCCGGTCCGATCAGAATGTATCCTTCGCCGCGTGCTCTCATATCCGAATTTATTTTCCCGATTTCTTCAGCTATAGCAGCCGTTTCGGTATTGTCGAACTTATCCGGAGTGACCAATACGAAATTGTCTATATTGCTTATATATCCGGCTCCCAGAGCTTTGTCGGACCTGACAAGCACATTTTTCATATCCGAAGCCACATTACCGTAAACATTCGAATCTTCATTCATGAATTCCCTTATGGGACGGACCTGAAGCAGTTTCAGTACAATGCGGTTTCCTTCCGATTCAGGAATTACATCGGCTGCAAATTCCATTTCTATTTCGCTTGCCAGTTCTTTCCTGCATATTTTCAAGATATCGCCGAGAGCTTTTACCAAAGGAAATTTACCGTATTTCACTATTGTGTCGAATGAAACGACTATGCTTCCGATTCCTGAATATCCCGGTTTTATCCTATCATTCTGGTAATCATAAGACGAAACAACATAAGAAGGATAATCGAAATATTTAATTGCCTCATTTACAGGAATATTGACAAGATTAACTCCTTCATTTCTTGATATCTTGAATGCACTTGGCCTTAAATCAAGCGCATACATCATTTTCTGTGTATCCTTCCGGGCTAATCCCGTATCGGAAAGCTGAAGAATCTTTCTCGGATGCTTCGGACTGAATCGCAAAGATTTGCCCCCTTCGACTATGGTCTTTCCCAAACCGAAGGCCAGATTGACTATTCCTTCCCCCGATTTCTCTTCCCCCAAAGGATAGAAATTTACGGAACGGGCAACGCCTGAAACAAGCGGATAATATAAACCGTTATGTTCCGATCCGCATATCGTCTGTATTATTACAGCCATCTTCTCTTCGCTGAGAAGATTCTCAGTAGTCTGGATATACAAACGGCTTCCATTATAGAAAACAGATGCATAAACACTTTTTATAGCTTTGTCCAGCATCCTTAGCATCTGATCCTTGTTCTCCGTGACGGGAACCATGTAGGTTGAATATACACCGGCAAAAGGCTGGTAGTTACTGTCTTCCAGCTTAGAACTGGACCTTACCGCAAGAGGGGAGTCCACTGTTGAAAGATATATTTTCAGATCTTCTATCAATTCTTCCGGAAGCCTTGATGCCACGAACTCGGACAGGATTTCGGAATCGGACAGTTCGGAATCTATCACATACTGGAGTCCGTTTTCGAGAATGAACTGATCGAAATACTCCGTAGTTATCACTATCGACCTGGGAGTGGATATTCTCATGTTATCGTAAGAAGCTGCCAAATCATATTTCTTCACAAGACTGTTAAGGAAAGCAAGCCCTCTGGCTTTTCCCCCCATGGATGATTGTCCCACCCGGGAAAACCATATATAATCTTCGTAAGAATCCCTTTCGAACTGGGCAATGATTCCCCGTCCGCACAAATCATGGTATATGTTTATCTGCTCGGTGATGAAATTCCTGGCATCCGAGGCGACTATGTGATGTACAGCCTTGAAACGGCTTGCAAGAGTGAAAAGACCTCTGGCATAGAACCATTTCGAAAACATGTTCCTGGATGTCTTGCTTACCAGTATATCGTCAGGAACTTTACTTATCAGTTTTTCCAGTTCATGCAGATTGACGGCCCTTCCGTATTCCGCGCCTTTTTTGTCCCTGAATACAAAATCACCGAAACCGAATTCTTCTTTCATGTAATCGGAAAGCTGGAGAAACAACGTACGGGAATATTTCCTCAGAAATCCCACGCCAAGGGATTTTGCAATTGCGGCAACGCTGCCCTGGGAAGACTGAAGCAAGACGGGCATCAACGGATCAACGTTCTTTATCCTGTGCACAAAATCTATTCCTGCATCTAATTTTTCGGCAGAAGAAGGGTCTCCTTTATGTACGATCATTCCCACATCGGAAATAACCCCAAGGATGTTTGATTTATATTTTTCAAAAATTGACAGAGCTTCTTCATAACATGTTGCAAGCAATATCTTCGGACGGGAGCGTTTCCTGTTCCTTTTCTGTTCGGCATTCAACGTCTCTTTCAGGAACTCGTTGCTTTGGGTCAGTACAAGTTTGTACAATTCGGGAAGATAAGTAGAATAATACCGCACGGAATCCTCTACTAGCAGGATAGCCTGCACACCTACTTTAAGTATATCGTTATCGGCATTATGGCTATCTTCATACAATTTTACTATCGCCAGGATAAGCTCCGGATTGCCGTGCCAGCTGAATATGAAATCGACTGAAGAATTGTACTGCTTGGAGATTTTTTTCTTTATTTCCCTGGAATAGTGTATCAAAAGCACGAAAGGAATATCTATTCCCTTGGACTTCAGATCCGCAGCCAGGGAAAAGATATGCTTGTCATGTTCATTGAACATACAAATGATCATATCTATATCTTTCCGTTTGTCAAGGACAAGCCTTGCAGCATCGGAAGAATCTGTCCATACGAAACGCGGAGGATCGGTCAAATTCAAATCAATATATTCTTTGTAGACTTCAGACTCTATCTGTCCGTCTTCTTCTAGAATAAAAGCATCGTAATTACTGCATATCATAAGTATCTTCTTTACCCTGAAAGTAAGAAGAGACTCATAAGGCATATAAAACAGTTGTTTTGCCGAATTCCGTCCCGAATCATCCATTTTTCGTATGTTTAATCTATTATGTACAAAGTCTTCTGCGAAATTCAGCAATCGTAACCGCCGAAGCCACTGCGGCATTAAGCGATTCGGAACCGCTCTCTCCGTCAGGATATGGCGGAATATTGATCTTGTCCGTCACCAATCCCTTGATTTCCCTTGAGATTCCTTCCGACTCATTACCGATGACTACAAGAGAAGGGGATTCAAGACCGTTGTCAAGTCCGGCCGAATAGATATTTTCACCTTCAAGAAATGTTCCGTATACCCTTCCGTTCCCTGAAACAACCCTTTTGCATAATTCCCCGATATCAGTATAATGGAAACGAAGGCGGAAAATAGCGCCCATAGTTGCCTGTACCACTTTCGGATTGAAAACATCCACAGTATCATCCGATGCGAAGAGAGCCTTGACACCGAACCAATCACAGATCCTTATTATAGTGCCGAGATTGCCCGGATCCCTTATCTTGTCAAGAGCCATAAACAGTCCGCCTCCGGAAAGGATGGAATCCAGCATACCGTAAGACGATATGGCAATATGGTCAGGTTTTCTTATAACAGCAAGCACCGGGGAAGGAGTTGAAAAAGATGATATCCTCGACATGGCCTGCTCTCCTATTTCTTCTTTCCTGAAAATCCTCTCAACCTTGAAACCGGAATGCAAGGCTTCATCCACCATCTTTTCGCCTTCAACTGCAAAAAGTCCGCAGCTGTCCCTGTATTTTTTGTCCGATAACGACTTTATCGTTTTAATTTCATTTTTTGATATAAGGCTCATTCCAAGCAGGTTAAAAAGGAAACACTATTTGTACTTGTATCCAAGGATATCAAGCATGGATTCGTAGGACTGTTCCGGAGCAAACACCTCGGTGGTCAGATTTCCATCTTCGTCACGATTGATCAGGATATGCTTTGGAGATGGCTGCAGGCAATGTTTTATGCCGCCGAATCCGGATATGGCTTCCTGATAGGCACCTGTATGGAAAAATCCTATATACAAAGACTCCCTGCGGTTTCTGATTGTTGGCAGGAAGATTGCGTTTGCATGGGCCTCGGCATTATAGTAATCCTGGCTGTCGCACGTCAACCCTCCAAGGAAGACTCTCTGATATTCATCCCCCCATTTATTGACAGGAAGAAGAATGAATCTCTGATTCAGCCCCCAGGTATCCGGCATTGTCGTCATAAAGGAATTATCTATCATATACCATCTCTCCCTGTCATTCTGCTGTTTGATATCAAGTATCTTGAAAATATAAGCTCCGGCCTCTCCGACAGTGTAGTTTCCGAATTCGGTATATATGTTAGGCTCAGGCGTTTCATGGGCCTCGCATGCGCTTTTGATCTGATTTACGATTTCTTCAACCATATATTCGTAATCGAAATCCATGGCCAGGGATGTTTTGTTTGGCAGCCCGCCGCCTATATTCAGAGAATCCAGATCCGGGCAGATTTTCTTCAGGTCGCAATACAGGGAAACACACTTGGCCAATTCGTTCCAATAATAGGAAGTGTCCTTAATCCCCGTATTAATGAAGAAATGGAGCATCTTGAGATGGAAATTCTTCTTGGTGCTGATAAGATTCCTGTAAAAAGGAATGATATCACTATACCTTATCCCCAGTCTGGAAGTATAGAAATCGAAATTGGGCTCTTCCTCCGATGCTATTCTTACCGCCAGCTGGGTAGGAACCTTGATAAGATCCTCAAGATCTTCAAGTTCATTTTTGTTGTCAAGGACCGGAATTATGTTATTCCATCCTGCATTAAGCATATCCGCTATGTTCCTGATGTATTGAGGCCTCTTGAATCCGTTGCAAATGACTATCATATCCTTGTTTATGGATCCGTCTTTATGCAGGGCTTCCACAAGATTCAGATCATATGCGGAAGAAGTTTCTATGTGTATATCGTTTTTCAGAGCTTCGTGCAAAACAAAGGAAAACTGCGAACTTTTGGTACAATAACAATAGTGGTATTCCCCTTTATAATCGGATTTCGCCATCGCAACTTTAAACAGACGTTTTGCCTTTTGTATTTGCGAGGATATTTTCGGCAGATATGTTATTCTCAACGGGGTACCGTACCTGCCAATTATCTTCATGAGACTTATATCGTTAAAATAAAGCTCACCGTCTTCAACTCTGAATTCATCCTGAGGGAACTCGAACGTCTGCTCAATCAGATCGATGTACTTATTTTTCATCCTGGTTTAGCTTTTTGTTTTTATTTGCCTTTAATTGATTTTTTTGTTTGCAAATATACTAGAATCTTAAATTAATTTCTTCAAATAGTTTGAGAATATTGGTTAAATAGGATAAATTTGCAATCGATGAAACGATTATACGGTATAACCCTGGCTATAATAGTCTCGGCATTATTGTATTCCTGCAGCACGACGAGAACATTGCAGGAAGGGGAGTACCGTCTGGAGAAGAACGAAACCATCGTTACAAACGACAAAAATTTCAGCGAAAGCGAAATCCTGCCTTATATAAAGCAACAGCCGAATTCATATATGTTTTTCGGGGTGAATCCTTTCCTTGATCTGTACAACTGGTCGGGAAAAGGTGAAAACAAGGGAATAAGAAAGATTATACGCAAAATAGGTGTTGCCCCCGTCGTATATGATCCCGAAGAAGTTGACGAGTCTGTAAAAAACATTTCCGGGCATCTGGAATATCTTGGATATTACAATTCCCAGGTTTCAGGCAAAGTCTCCGTCAACAAAAAGAAAGTCGCAGTCAGCTATATAATTACTTTAGGCAAACGGTATCCGATCAGCGAAATCAGATATGCGGTCCCGCAAAAAGGGGAATTTTCCTCGGATTTTTTCGCGGATACGGCCAAGAATTCAATAAAACCGGGATCATTCCTTTCCGAATCGGCTTTGGAAAAGGAAAGCGTTCTGTCATCGGCCAGAATGAGAAACAAAGGATATTTCGGCTTTACGAAGAATTATTATTTTTTCGAAGCCGATACGCTTTCTCATCCTGACAGTGCGATTCTTGAAATCAGAATAAACGGATATACCAGAAATGAAGCCAAATCGAATGCACACAGGCTCAGAAAGTATTATCTGGGAAATGTGACGATAGGACATCCTGCAAATCTAAAATTCAAAGATAAAATATTGAAGAATCTGAATACGCTTACGCCGGGAAAACAATACAGAGAAAAAGACGTGAACACCACTTATTCAAGATTTTCTTCGGTAAAAACTTTCAGCAGCGTCAATATCGCGATGACTCCTACCGACACAAATCATGTAGATTGCGCAATATCCCTTTCACAATCACCGATAAAAGGATTCAAGGCAAACATAGAAGGATCTTCAAACTCTACAGGACTGATAGGTATTTCACCCCAGGTGACATTATTCAACAAAAATATTTTCCACGGAGGGGAATGGCTGACCATCGGTTTTCTGGGAAACTTCCAGTTCAAGCCGAATTCGGAATCCCATTCCGAAGAATCGGGAACATCACTGAGCCTCAGTTTTCCAAAATTCCTGGGACTTCCGGACAGCAGATTCAGAGGACCTTCCGTGCCCAGGACCGAAGTGACGGCTTCCTACAATTTCCAGGACAGACCGGAATATACGCGCAACATAATTTCATCTTCATTCGGCTACAACGGCAATATAGGTAACAGATTGTTCTACCAGGCCTATCCGATACAGATAAACATAGTGCGCCTGTTCAATCTCGATGAAACTTTCTACAACACATTGGCAAAGAATCCTTTCATGAAAAATGCCTACCAAAATCACTTCGATGCCGGTTCAAGGACAATACTATACTATACAACCAATTCCGATGTCAATCCGATGACATCTTATTATTACTGGCGGCTGCAGACAGATTTGTCAGGGAATGTCCTCAGCCTGTTCGACAAATTCATGCGGAAGAATTCCTCCGGAAACGAAATGATATGGAATACACCGTATTCCCAATACGTAAGAGCGGAATTTTCTTCAGGAAGAACTATCAGATTCGGCAAAGACAATAAACAGGCATTTGCGATAAGATTGCTTGGAGGAGCCGGATACGCCTATGGAAATTCGAAGGCCCTGCCTTTCGAAAAGCAATTTTACAGCGGCGGAGCAAACAGCCTCAGAGGCTGGCAGGCAAGAGCCGTGGGACCTGGGACGACAGTTCGGGACACTGCATTCTCGATACCGAGCCAAACGGGGGATATGAAACTGGAAGCCAATATCGAATACCGTTTTCCCCTGTTCTGGAAACTATCCGGAGCTGTCTTCACCGATGCAGGCAACGTTTGGACTCTTACCGGGGATGAAGAAAGTTCGCGCTTCAAATTCGGCACCTTCACTAGAAGCATAGCGGCGGACTGGGGACTCGGCATACGTATGGATATGAATTTCATATTGTTACGCTTGGACATCGGGATGAAGGTACATGATCCTTCAGCAGAAGGGAACAAATGGGTAAGCCCTGCAAGATGGATGCATAATGATGAATATGCTGTACATTTCGGAGTCGGCTATCCTTTCTGATTTTCGTCCTTTCCATAATATTTCGGCCAGCACTTTTCCAAATAAGATTTCAAGGTTTCTTCATGCCTGTTGTGCTGGGGTTCATAAAACACGGTCGACTCCATACTTTCGGGAAGAAATTCCAGATCGGCAAAGTTACCGGGATAATCATGTGCGTACTTGTATCCATCCGAATACCCTAACTCTTTCATCAATTGTGTAGGAGCGTTCCTCAGATACAAAGGGACTGACAAGTTTCCTGTTTTTGATACAGAATCCATGGCACTGTCAATAGCTTTGTAAGCAGCATTGCTCTTTGGTGAAGATGCCAGATAAATCGCGGTCTCGGACAATGGAATCCGGGCCTCAGGCATACCTATGGAGCTGACTATCCTGAAGCAGGAATCGGCAAGCAGCATGGCGTTGGGATTTGCAAGCCCGATATCTTCGGCGGAAAGTATACACAATCTCCTGGCTATGAACAACGGATCTTCTCCTCCCTGAAGCATTCGTGCAAGGTAGTATACGGCGGCATTCGGATCCGAGCCCCTGATACTTTTTATAAAAGCGGAAATCAGATCATAATGCATATCGCCATCTTTGTCATATACGGCTATATTATTCTGCAGGCAAGATGTAACGATCTTATTGTCAACTACAATTGTACCCCCGTTATCAAAAGAGTCAATAACTATCTGGAGGATGTTCAACAACTTCCTGGCATCGCCCCCGCTGTAACGGAACATGGCGTCAGTCTCTTTCAACTCGATTTTTTTTGTCTTCAGAATGACATCATCCTTGAGCGCCCGTTCAAGTAATATTTCCAAATCACTTGTATCCAACGATTTAAGCACAAAGACCTGACATCTTGACAACAGTGGGGTAATAACTTCGAAAGAAGGATTTTCAGTAGTCGCACCTATAAGTGTCACGGTACCGTTTTCCACAGCTCCGAGCAATGCATCTTGCTGTCCTTTATTGAAACGGTGGATTTCATCTATGAAAAGAATAGGGGAGAGTCCCCCTGAAAACAAGGAAAGGGATTTTGCTTTGTCAATTACATCCCTGACATCCTTTACACCGGAATTTATCGCGGACAAAGAATAGAACTCACGTTTTAGAGTAGTTGAAATTATATGGGCAAGAGTCGTTTTCCCGACACCGGGGGGACCCCATAATATAAAAGAAGACAGGTTGCCGCTCTCGATCATATTCCGCAAAACGCATCCTTTTCCTACTAGATGACGTTGTCCGACATAATCGGATAACGTATCAGGACGCATTCTTTCAGGAAGGGGAGGCAACATTCGACTTTTGCCGATATTATCATTATTCACACTCATTTATCACACAATATTCTATCAATAAAACAATAAAACTAATTTGTTATTCATGATAACAAATATGTTAACTGGCTTTTCCCGCAAAAAAGAAAAGAATCATATGGACTTTCCGTATAATCTCCGGCGTTTGTGGCAGACTTTATCAAAGCAATCCCAGGCAGCGCGTATCTTGATATTGGATTCCAATTCAGCATTGGTTTCCGCATATTTGAATCCGTATCTATTGTATACAGGTATCAAATCATTGAACAACATGGCAAGGACTCCGGTATTCTGATAATCAGGCCTTACAGACACAAGGAGGAGTTCAAGATTTTCTTCCTTTTTGAAAAACATAGATCTCAGGATATAATACCAGCCTAAAGGAAACATCCTGCCTCCGCATTTCTGTACGGCGCGGACTATCGAAGGCATACTGACTCCGAACGCAATAAGATTGCCGTCCCGGTCTTCGACAAGCGTCACCATCTTCAGGTCCAGCAACAGAATATATGTATTTATATATTTTTTTACCATTTTTTCAGGAAGAATGGTAAAATCATACAAATAACAATAAGTCTGGTTGATAAGTGAAAAGATTTTTTCTCCGACATCGCCGAAAAGGACTTCCCGTCTACGTACCTTCCTTATTTTCAATCCGTATTTCTTTTCGGTAATGTCTGCTATCCTGCCTATTTTCTCCGGGACAGTCTGCGGAATGAAAAGCTTGTACTCCAACCAGTCAACCACTTTCTCGAAGCCTAAGGCTTCCATATGTTTTTTGTAATAAGGATAATTGTATATAAGGGGAAAAGTGCAAAGCTGGTCATAACCGTCAACAAGCATTCCTTCCGGATCGAAATCCGTGAAGCCCAAAGGACCGGAAACGGAAGTCATCCCATGCTGCTTGCCGAAATCGATAACGGCATCCAGAAGAGCCTTTGACACATCCATGTCATCGACAAAATCAAACCAACCGTATCTTACTTCGAGATGCTTCCACTGGGAATTGGCTCTGTGATTAATAATAGCAGCCACCCTGCCTACGACCTTGCCGCCGCTGTAAGCCAGGAACAAAGCCACGTCGCTGAATTCAAATGCAGGATTCTTGGATCTGAGAGTATCCATTTCATCGAAAAAGATACTGGGAACATAATACTTGTTCCCTTTGTACAAAGCGTTGGGAAACTTAACGAAAGAGCGGAGTGCCCTATTATCGCGTACCGGCTTTATTATTACATGCATAACGGTTTGGTTTTATCGGTTTGTCTTTGTAAAGATAATTCTTTTAGATTTAATTGTGCATATTTTGTAACCTTTTGCTAAATTAGCGTTGGAATATACAATCAGTACTAAAAATGTACAAAGCCCCGATAGCTTGCATTCTAATTGCCATTTTCCTTTTAAGTGTTCAAAAATCCACGGCACAGACAATCAATGCCGGAACATTCCATTCACCCAAAGGAGCCGGAATAGCACTGGATTTGAATACGGGAAAAGACAATACATACTTCAGCTTCATCGTGAATGCCGATTTCCATGGAATAATAAACGGAAAGACAAAGATGCCGGGAATTATGTTTTCTTATTTTTACAATTTCGAATCCGTTCGAAGGAAACTTAATACGGAATCATATATATCATTCTATGCAGGTCCGGGTACCGTAGCCGGTTACCTGAAGGATAAAGGAAAGGATTTCGGTGCCATGGGCGGACTTGCAGCAGATGCAGGAATCAATATGATATTTTCAAAGTCTTTCGTGATTTCTTTCGGATGGAGCAGCGAATTCGCTTTCCATCTCAAAAAAAGCGACAATCCCGATTACAATGTAATGACATTATATAAAAATGGCGTCTACCGTTGGTACTATCCGGAACTTAAGATCCTATATGAATTTTGAAGGGATGAAAAAAACAATTATCACTTTGACCGCCGCTCTATTGTTGCCCTTGCCGCAATTGTTTTGCAAAATACACTTTAAAACAAGCAATTTCACATACGGCTTCGAATGGGGATACTCCGAAACCATATTCCGATACTACGATTACAATTTCATAACCCATGAAGGAGACAGATTGCATGATACGGGAAAAGGAACGGTATTCCATTCCAACGGACAATTTTTCCTGAAGGCCGGATATGATCTGACGGAACATTTCAATTTATCTGCCCAGGCAGGATACGAAGGCTTGTACAAAAACAACAGATTTTATCCGTTAAGCATCCGGGGTACATATCTCACGGGAAAAAAGGGCAAAAACAGGTATTTCACTTTTGCGGAGGCCGGAATAGGTCTGGACAACAAACTTGCCGACAGCCACAATGACATATACAAATGCGGATGGGGATTGCGTCTTCCTCTTGATTGCAAAACGGATATGGATATTATCTTCGCTTTGCAGGCAGGGTATTCACATCCCGAACTTACCGATCCGGACACTTTGGAACCGGTAAATCAGGATAAAATAGGAAGCAGCGACGCATGGTTCGTTTCGGCGTCTGTGGGAATAGCCATTAATTTTTAGAAAACTTTGAACCGGCTCTCTATTTTTTATAACTTTGTAACCGGAAACTCAATATATTATATGAACGGAAAAATCAGTGAAAAAATCAGATATGTCGGTGTCAACGACCTCGCTGATCAATTATTCGAAAATCAGTGGTACATACCTACCGGAATTTCTTACAATTCCTACCTTGTAACAGGAGACAAAATAGCACTTACAGATACAGCAGCAGCCGATTTCAATGAGCAATTCATCAGCAATATAAAAAGGGAAATAGGGGACAGGCGGGTAGATTACCTTGTCATCAACCATATGGAACCGGATCATTCGGCTTTGATTTCATCCGTAAGGAAGCTATATCCGGACATAACTATAGTTACCAATGCACGCGCCGTGCCTATGTTAAAAGGTTTTAATAACGTGTGCGACAATATACAGGTAATAAAGGAAAACGACAGGTTGTCTCTCGGAGGCCTGACTTTGGAATTCCATATGATACCGATGGTACACTGGCCGGAAACAATGGCTACCTATTGTATTGAAGAAAAAACCGTGTTTTCAGGGGATGCTTTCGGATCATACGGGGCCGTAAACGACAAAATTACAGATGATTCCGAAACTTTCCGCCTGTTCAGGGACGATCTGATCAGATACTATTCGAATATCGTGGGAAAATACGGAAAGCCGGTGAATTCAGCGTTGGAAAAGCTGTCTTGCCTTGATATCAAACGAATCTGCCCGACCCACGGACCGGTATGGGAGAAAAACATTCCCGAAATAGTTTCATTATATCAGAAAATGAGCAAATATGAAACGGACCGGGGAGTCTGCCTGGTATACGGCTCAATGTATGGCAATACGGAAAAAGCGGCGATGGCTCTTGCCGGGGAACTTGAGAAACTTGATATTCCGTGCGCAGTACATGATTTATGTACCGAAAATCCGTCATTCGCATTGCGTGACGTATTCAAATACGATATACTGGCTGCCGGAGGCCCGACTTATAATAACGATATTTTCCCGCCCGTACGTAATTTCATTTACTCGGTATGTTCAAGGCTTGTAAAGAATCACAAATTCGTTTCCTTCGGTTCTTATTCATGGGGCGGCGGAAGCGTAAGACTGATGAATGAAATGGCGGCGGCTCATGGAATGGAATTGATCTCCGACGGAATTCAATTCAGTCAGGCTTATTCAAAAGAAAAATGCGATATGAAAGCGCTCGCCGGACTGATAGCAAACTGCTGAAAAAGGTTTGTCCGCTTTGTTACACAATTTATATTATGTTAAGTAGATGATATTGCAATTATTTACCCTTCTCGGATCCCTGGGAATTTTCCTTTATGGAATGGGAATGATGAGTTCCGGACTCCAGAAAGCCGTCGGCGATAAATTGAGAACGATATTCCTGCCATGGATGACATCCAATCCTCTCAAGCGGGTAATCAGCGGCCTCGGTATCACGGCTACTATACAATCGTCTAGCGCTACTACGGTAATGGTGGTAAGTTATGTAAATGCAGGACTTCTCACACTGGCACAGGCCGTAAGCGTCATCATGGGTGCGAATATAGGAACCACGGTCACTCCTTGGCTGATTTCTTTACTTGGTTTCGGATTCAATCTTTCATATCTGGTTTTTCCACTTGTCGGTATAGGTTTTATCGCCTCAATGTCGAAAAAGTCCAAGGCGAAAGAAATCGGCGAGTTGATAATAGGTTTCGCTCTGATGTTCCTGGGACTCATGTATATGAAATCGGCTATCCCCCCGCTTTCCGGTCATCCCCAGGCAATCGCATTGATAAATTCACTTTCCGACAAAGGTTTCTGGTCTGTAATCATATTCGTAATTATCGGGATATTAATCACTTTCATACTGCAATCATCCAGTGCCAGTGTTTCTTTGACCTTGATTCTCATAAGCATGGGCTGGCTTCCGTTCGATATGTCTGCAGCAATGGTTCTCGGCGCTAATATCGGAACGACAATTACGGCGAATATAGCGGCTACTATTGCGAATGTCCAGGCAAAAAGAGCCGCGCTGATACATTCCTTGTTCAACATTTTCGGCGTATTCACATGGGGCCTGATATTTTTCTATCCATTCCTGAGGCTCACGGGAAAAATTACGACTCTGACAGGATGTCCGGATCCCAATACCCTATTGTATACAACCGATGCTCTTACGGGATCCGCAGCATTTTCTTCAATTTACGGAATAGCAATCGTACATACGATGTTCAATGTCATCAATACGATGATACTGATCGGATTGTCCGGAATAATCGTCAGGATAGTCACATGGGCGATCAAAGACCCGCAACCGGAAAAAGACAAAAACGGACTTTCGTTGAAGTATATAAGGGGCGGCTTGCTTTCGACCCCTTCCCTATCGCTCGAACAGGCTTTCAATGAAATAATCAACTTCGCCCATACTGCCCAGGAAGGATTTGCGTATGTAAATAAAGCCGTTAATGAAAACGATGCTGACAAATTCGAGGAGTACAGAATGAAACTTGTTGAATGTGAGGAGGTTACCGATAAATTCGAATACGAAATAGCTTCTTTTCTCAACGGTATCACCACTAATGAAATAAGCGGAGAGGAAGCTGAAGAGGTAAAGGTGATGTACAGAATCATCGGGGAACTGGAAAGTATCGGGGACAGTTGTGAAAACATAAGCAGGATTCTGAACAGGTTAAGGGTGCACAAACAGAGTTTTGACGAAAATGCCATAAGCAATATCAATCTGATGGTATTCAAAGTGAATGAGGCTTTTGCGGTAATGCTAAGCAATCTCAACGCTGCCGGAAATGATAAGCCTGTAAACATTGAAGCTGCATACGCTTGCGAAAAGAATATAAATTCAACCAGAAATACACTTAGAGACCAGGGAATACAACAAATCGAGAAACAATCCGAGAATTATCAGTCCAATAATTACTTCCTTGACCTGATAGCGGAACTTGAAGCCATGGGCGATTTCATTATCAACATTTCCCAGGCTATAGTAAAAGACAATACTGATTAATTTATGTCTAGAAAAAAGAAGGATATCGAACTCGAAAATATCACAATAGAGTCGGTTGCCGCCGAAGGCAAGGCTCTTTCCCATTATGAAGGGTCTGTGGTTTTCGTTGAATGCGCCGTACCCGGCGATGTCGTCAACATAAAAATCACCAAAAAGAAAAAGAATTACATGGAAGGATTTGTGACCTCAATCATAAAGCCTTCCCCTTACCGTCTGGAACCTTTTTGCAGCCATTTCGGAGTATGCGGAGGCTGTAAGTGGCAGCCATTGCCATACAAGATGCAATTGGAAGCAAAACAAAGGCAGGTATCGGATCAATTGGTAAGAATAGGACATCTCGAAATACCGGAAATATCCCCTATAATAGGATCAGACAAAACAGTTTATTACAGAAACAAACTGGAATTTTCATTTTCATCGAAAAGATGGATACTCAAAGGCGAAGACCCTGAGACGATCAGCCCCGAAGATAAGTGCGGACTTGGATTCCATGTCGGAAAATTTTTCGATAAAGTATTGGATATCAAGCATTGTTATCTACAGCCGGACCCTTCCAATGGCATCAGGCTGTTCATCAGGGAATATGCAGTAAAGAATGGCTTGTCTTTTTACGACATAAGGGAAAATCACGGATTTTTAAGGAATCTTTTCATACGTACCGCACAAAACGGTGACGTAATGCTTATCGTATGCTTTGGCTACGATGACAGGGAAGCTATTGCCGGGCTGCTTGGGTCCGTATATAAAGCATTTAATGAGATCTCTTCACTTTATTATATAGTAAACAAGAAATTAAATGATTCGATAAGTGATCAGGAATGTATCTTGTTCCATGGAAAGGAAACTATTTGCGAGACCATGGAGAATCTGAAATTCGAAATAGGTCCGAAGTCTTTTTACCAGACAAATACTGAACAGGCATACAAGTTATATTGCGTAGCAAGGAAATTCGCAGACCTTGGAGGCAGCGAAATCGTTTATGATCTTTACACGGGGACAGGCACGATTGCACAATTCGTAGCTTCCAAGGCGGCAAAAGTAATAGGAATCGAATACGTACCGGAAGCCATAGAAGACGCAAAAGCCAACGCCATTGCAAACGGGATCAAGAACTGCGAATTTTATTCCGGGGATATGAAAGATGTTCTTAATGATTCATTTATCGAAGCCCACGGACATCCGGAAGTCATCATTATCGATCCTCCCAGAGCGGGGATGCATCCCGACGTGATCAAAGTCATAAAAAAGGCTTCCCCTTCCAGAATAGTATATGTAAGCTGTAATCCGGCGTCACAGGCAAGGGATATGGCACTGCTTTCCGATGAATATGTCATTACCGCCGTCCAGCCTGTCGATATGTTCCCCCATACGCAGCATGTGGAAAACGTATGCGCCTTGACTCTTCGTTCTCATTTCTCGCAATAGAGTCGTCCCTGTTCGGCTTTCACTATCCTGACAGTCTCGCCTTTCGAAGCATATCCGAAAGTTAATGTCGCTTCATACAGTCTCCCGTCAAGCATTATTTTGCCGGAAGGTTTCAAATCGGTAAAAACTACTGCTTCTTTACCGATCAGACCGTCCATTCCCGTCTTGACGCCTACAAAACCCTCTTTTCCATCCAATGATTGACGCAATGCAATATAATCGAACGTCTTCGTCGGATAAAGCCTGTGTACCAGCCATACGGATCCGGCAACAGCTACAAAAGCTGAAATGACGACCAGTCCGAAAGGCTTAAGCAAGACTGAAGCATTGAAAGAACCGTCGGAGCCGAAAACAATGTTATTATCTACGGCGGCAAAGGTAAGGGACACCAAAATAGACACAATTCCGGCTATACCGCTGATTCCGAACCCCGGAATCACGAATAATTCCATGGCAAGAAGAATCAGTCCGATAATGAACAGCATTATTTCCCAATTTTGGGCAAGCGATTCCAAATATAAAGGAGAGAAATACAATATGGCCCCCAGAATGGCTATCGCTATCGGAAGTCCTATTCCGGGAGTCTTGAACTCAATATATATGCCTCCGATTATCATAATAAGGAAGATCGCCTGCAGGACGGGATTCATCATAAACAGAACCGCTTTTTCCGCACCGCCAGGCTTCACATCAATCAACTGATACCCGTCATAACGGGAAGAAGACAATTTCTCCGCGACTTCTTCAACACTTTCGCAGATTCCTTCGCAGTATCCGGCTTTGATTGCCTCACTGGGAGTCATGCTGAGAACATTTGCAGTATCCGTCATGGATTCCGCCGTATGGGGATCACGACCGTTTGCTTCGGCGGTTGCACGCATCATCCCTCTCATAAAGGACTGGTACTTGTCAGGCATGACCTTTCCCGTAGGTCCTACAACGGTAGCGGCTCCTATGGAACTTCCTGTCTTCATATAAATGGAATCGCACGCTATGCTTATCAAAGCTCCGGCGGAAGCCGCCTGCATATTCACAAATACCGCTACGGGAATCTTGCATCTAAGAATGGCACTTCTGATGCTGTCGGCCGCCTGAAGCTCGCCTCCGTATGTATCAAGATCCAGAATAATAAAATCCGCATTGTTCTCATCAGCTTTTTTCAAGCCTCCTACAACTATCCGTTCCGCACGTTTGTTTATTTCACTTGCCAAGCGGATATGGTAAATCACAGCCTTTCCGGAAGAAAAGGCCGGAATAACGCATAAAATCATGGACAAAGAAACAAACAGCTTAATAATGAATGACCTGGCAAGCATAGTATCATTGATTTATATGTTCGGCAAATATAGGCGTTTTTACGAAAAAACAGTAAATTTGTAAATTACAAAATAATAAAAAATCCCGATGATCATCAATATTATCATTTTAATTGCAGGATTGACAATGATATTGGCAGGAGCGGAAATCCTGGTCGAAGGCTCCTCCAGCCTTGCCAAAAGGGCCAGGATCAGCGACTTCATAATAGGCTTCATAATAGTTGGTATCGGGACTTCGGCCCCGGAAATGGTTGTAAGTTTCATCGGCGCAATAAAGGGCAATGCGGATATTTCCGTAGGCAATATAATAGGTTCAAACATCTTCAATACGTTGCTGGTGCTTGGAGTAACTTCATTGATATTTCCAATTACCATTTCAAGGCAAAACCTGAGAAGAGATATCCCTGTCAATCTGTTCGTTACCGTCCTGTTGATCTTACTCGGAATGAACAAATCGATTTTCGGCCTTGGAAACAATTTGCTGAGCAGGACGGATGGAATCTTGTTGCTGCTCATATTCATAGTCTACATCTTTTATTCGGTAAAACAAGCAAGGAAAGTTGAATCTGCCCCTGCTTCGGAAAGCAAGGACAGAACTTTCAAACTATCATTATTCATGATTCTTGCCGGACTGGGAGCTCTGATATTCGGCGGAAAAATATTCGTGGACTCGGCTATCAAACTAGCGGAGATGTGGAAAGTAAGCGATAAATTCATTGCCATAACAATAATATCCATGGGAACGTCATTGCCGGAACTTGCTACCTGCATTGTCGCAGCTACAAAGAAAAAGGATCAGCTGGCTCTCGGCAACATATTGGGATCAAATGTGTTCAATATACTTTTGATTCTAGGCGGATCTGCTATTATCCATCCGCTTTCTTTCTGCGACATACATTATATGGATGCGGGGGTACTGCTGGCAAGTGCGATAGCAATCATGGCAAGTGCACTGACGTTTAAAAAGAATAAACTGGACAGGGCTGACGCAGTCGTATTTCTAATCATAGAAGGCTTCTATCTGGCATGGTTGACGGCTACCGTTTAAAGTTACGGAAAAATCAAAAATACTAAGTATATTTGCAAATGCTAAAACTTAAATACAATGGGATTCACACCTACTAAATACCAGCTGGTCAACACCGGTACGGGAAGACTCTTTGAAGATACCGGCTGGACCCTGGCCGATCCGGAATCTTCGGAACCGGCATTGGTAAGAGCCGTTTACGAGAACAAACAATTTATTCCCAGGGAAGATATCAAGGGATTGTACAGATATTCAAATTGGCTTCCTATCAGAAGATTGATAAAACATTCCCACGCTCCCGTCACTTACAAAAGCAAAGGTCTCGCACAATTTCTGGGACTTGAAAACCTTTACATAACGTTTTCCGGATATTTTCCCAAAATAGGTGCAAAAATGGAAACCTGTTCGTTTAAGGAAACAGAAGCATATGCCGTTTGCGCCAGACTTCCGAAAAACGACAAACATATACTTGTAGTACAGTCGGCCGGAAATACGGCACGGGCATTCGCAAAGGTTTGTTCCGACAACAATATACCTCTTGTAATCTGCATTCCGGAAGACAACATAAACGATCTCTGGTTCCGGAAAAGACTAAAACCGTTCATAAAGGTTGTGGCCACGCCGCACGGCACAGACTATTTCGATGCAATAACCCTTGGCAATATCTTATGCAAGGATCCGAGGTATCTTGCCGAAGGCGGTGCTAAAAACATTGCCAGAAGAGACGGAATGGGGACCACTGTCCTGTCTGCCGTTGAAGCAATCGGCAGGATTCCGGATGCATATTTCCAGGCCGTAGGAAGCGGAACCGGAGCTATTGCCGCTTGGGAAAACAGCAAAAGGCTTCTGGCGGACGGACGCTTCGGAAATAACAAAATGAAGATTTTCGCGGTACAGAATACACCGTTCACGATAATGTATGATTCCTGGAAAGCAGGATCAAGGGAATTGGTACCGCTTTCGGCAGATCAGTCGAGAAGAAATTCCGAAATAATCCTGGCAAAAGTACTTTCCAACAGAAAACCTTCATACAGCATGGCAGGCGGACTGTATGATGTATTGAAAGAATCCGGAGGAGATATGTTCAAGGTTACCAATGATGAAATCGTCTATTGGATGCTGCAGTTCTTCAATGTGGAAGGTTGTGACATCTTTCCTGCGGCCGCATCTGCAGTAGCCAGTTTGAAAAAAGCATTGGACGGAGGGCAGATTACAAATGATGAAGTGATCATGCTCAACATCAGCGGCGGCGGAATGCTCAATGCAACAAAAAAAGGATTTGAACTCAAAAAACCTGATCTTGTGCTGAGTCCGGATCTTCCATTGGAAGAAATCATATCAAAAGTCAACAAGCTGTTCGATTAAAATAATTTTTCACTCATGGTAAATTTATTGCTACAAATCCTCGCAAATTCGGATTCCACAGTAAATCTAGCCGATTCTGCAAAAATCCATTTATCTGCAATAACATCTGAAATCACTAACAATCCGCACAAATTCGTTCAGGATTTCGGTCAATCGGCTATTGATTTCGGTCTCAAAGTACTTGCAGCCATAGCCATTTACATCGTAGGCGCATGGCTGATAAAGAAAGTCAAGTTACTTCTTAAAAAATTCTTTCAGAAAAAAGGGACCGAAGGTGCAATAGCATCTTTCGTAACCAGCCTTACTACAATAACACTTACCGTACTTCTGCTTGTAATAACAATAGGCGCTCTCGGCGTCAACACTACGTCGCTTGCAGCATTGCTTGCCGCGGGAGGTATGGCAATAGGCATGGCGTTGAGCGGTACCGTTCAGAATTTCGCCGGCGGCATAATGATCCTTGCTTTCAAACCGTTCAAATCGGGAGATTATATAGAAGCCCAGGGATATTCCGGTACGGTTACTGAAGTTAATATCGTAAGTACGAAACTGACAACGGTCGATAACAGAAGTATAATCCTGCCAAACGGAGCCCTTTCCAACGGTAATATAAACAATTATTCGCAACACAAGATACGCAGGGTAGAATGGTTGGTTGACGTAGAGTACGGATCCGATTCCGATAATGTCAAAAATGAATTGTTTTCACTTCTGGACAAGGACAAACGCATACTCCATGCTTCACATAAAGGAGCGGCAGATCCTTTCATTGCCCTATCCGCATTGAAAGACAGCAGTATAGAATTTGTCGTCAGGGCCTGGGTGAAAGCAGAAGACTATTGGAACGTCTATTTTTCCTACAACGAAACTGTGTACACTGAATTACCGAAGAAAGGCATCAATTTTCCTTTTCCCCAGATGGACGTACACGTATCAAAGTTGTCTTGATTTTTCTTCTTCGGCAAGTTTCTCCTTGCTTACCACAGGATTGCCGTATATACGCAATAAGATATCTCTCAATTCGGCTCTGTTAAGAGAATTTTCCAGAGTGTTGAGTCGATGTTCGATATAATCAGTGAATTCGGCCAGATCGTCAGGAGTATATTTATCCGAATATTTATAACTATGGTTCGCAAGGTCGTACCCCATGTAATTGGTTTTCCATAGTCTGTATCCTTCTATCACTCTTTTGTCAACGGCATGTCTTATTGCCTGGTAACGGTCGTTCTTGTCACAAGATGAAGCGGCTTCGACTTCTTCACGTGTCAAAGGTTTGCCTATATTCAAATGGATATTGCCTTTTTGCTGGCGCATTCCAATGATGATACTGTGAAGGTCCTCATTAGGCCTCTTAACATATTTGCGGCTTTTCGAAATAAGCAATTCCCTTGCTTTCCTTGCATCGCAAGGTTCATATTCATATGATATGCTCCACGGCACTATATTAAGCTCTGAAAAGTTCTCGGCGAAAGATTTTGTCCCGCTCATATCAAGCATCTTCAAAAGCCCCTGTTCCGTCACATCTATCCCGTCTTTTGTCCGGCCTTGCCTTTGGGCAAGCCATACGGAACTATGTCCGGAAGTTATCGACTGCCTGATATATCTTGACAAAGTACGGGAAGAAAGGTACAGTTCCCTTGCCGTTATCCCCCTGATGACAGTAATCATCCTGTTAGACCGTAAAAGATATTCAACGGTCTTGCTTGAAAGCAGATTGTCTCCGACCGCGATCTCGGTCATGGATATCCCGTTTCGTAACAAAACGACCTGACTTATCGCCGGATCCAGAATTATATCCCTGTGATTGGAAAGTATCAGAAACTTTCCATTGATATCCTTGAGATTATTTATTCCGTCGTATGAAAAATTATGAGCGGTATTGGCAAGAACCCATTCTATTGCCTTGGACATAACAGCCTGCTGAAATTCATCGACACTTCCGATACTCTTCAAGGCATCTCTCAGAAATGTAACCGGTTCATTGGGAAACAGATATTTTGAGATGGCAGATACGGCAGGATGATTTGCGACTCTCCCTAAAGCTTTTACAGCTTCTTCATCAGAATAAGGACTTATATTTTCGAATTCAGAAGAATCTGACATGATATTGAATATTATTTATTTTACAAATGTATAAAACAATATTCAATAAAAAAACATGCCATAATCAAACAGCTATTCCATAACGGAATTATCCGCTGCCGTTGTCAAGCCGGCCCTATACAGAAGAGAGCTGTCTCCATAACTCAAAAAACGGAATTCATGAGAAAGGGCATATCTGTAGATTGTCTTCCAGTCACCGCCGACAAAAGCCGATATCAACAGAATCAGGGTACTTTCAGGCTGGTGGAAGTTCGTAACGAGCATATCGACCATTCTGAATTTGAATCCCGGCACTATTATTATCCTCGTTCCTATCTTCAGTTCTTTCAGCGAATTGGACTCCAGATATTTTACTATGGCATCCAGAGACTCGCTCAATGTATATTCGTAATCCCTTTCATATGGTTCCCACTGGCCGATATCGGAAGGCTCACCGGTTTCTATACATTTGACGCCGACATAATATAGGGATTCCAAAGTTCTTACCGAGGTTGTACCTACGGCAATTATTTTCTTAGGACTGTCTCTCAATAGCTTCAGCAGATCCGCAGACACTGCAAACGGTTCCCTGTGCATGGGATGTTCCGAAACAACAGAACTTTTAACAGGCAGAAAAGTCCCGGCTCCGACATGCAGGCAGACATTCTCCATATCGATTCCCTTGGCTTTAATACCGTCAAGAACAGCTTCGGTGAAATGAAGTCCGGCTGTCGGAGCAGCTACGGAGCCCCTGATCCTGG
>JALCMW010000007.1 GCA_022648685.1 Bacteroidales bacterium | reverse complement strand
ATGGGGCTGCGTCCAAAACTAAATAAACTCAAGAATAAACCAGAACAAGTGAGCCCCAAAAACGCCGGCAGGAATGTACAAACAACTTTACGAAAAAATGTCCAAAGAATGTTTGCTTATTACACCTTACTTATTTGTCTATCGGCAAATACCGCAGTTGCGGTTCGTGCTGATGCGTTTCTCGACTATTTCAAAATCGAGTACTGAATATTTTTTTTCGTCCTTTCACAATTAATTATTTGCAACATTTTTTGTTGTAACATAGTTTGTTGTAACAAAAAATGTTATATTTGCAACTGTAATATTTGAGAATAATTATGGAAACTCCATTTGTATTCGGTAAAATAGCCACTGCAGAGAATTTTACTGATCGTGAGCAAGAAACGGCTCATCTGGTCTCGAATTTCTGTTCTCTGATAAATACCATTATCATCTCGCCACGTCGTTGGGGTAAAAGCTCTCTTGTAAACAAAGCTTCTCAATTGGCTGTTGCTGATAACAGGAATCTTAGAATATGCCGTATTGATTTGTTCAATGTACGCAATGAAGGCCATTTCTATACGCTTCTTGCAGAAAGCGTCATCAAAGCGACATCATCTCGTCTGGAAGAGGCTGTCGCAAGTGCAAAGAAATTCTTTTCGAGGGTAATTCCGAGAATTGTTGTCGGCACCGACAATACAAATGAGATATCGTTCGACTTTAATTGGGAAGAGTTGAAAAGGAATCCGGATGAAATTCTTGACCTTGCAGAAAATATCGCTCGTGACAAGAAGCTTAAACTGGTAATCTGTATCGATGAGTTTCAGAATATCGAAGATTTTGATGATCCTCTCTATTTTCAAAAGCGATTGCGCTCGCATTGGCAATTGCATCATAATGTTGCTTATTGTCTTTATGGCAGTAAACGGCACATGATGCTTGATGTGTCTACTAATCCCCAGATGCCATTTTACAAATTCGGCGACATTTTCTTTTTGAATAAGATTAAAACCGAATACCTGACAGAGTTCATCTCTGACCGTTTCTCAGCTACCGATAAAAGCATAAACTCTGATGCATGTGCCAAAATTGTGGAGCTTGCCGACAACCATCCATACTATACACAGCAACTTGCGCAGCTCTCATGGTTGCGCACAGGTACAAACTGTACTTTGGAGACTGTTTGTCAGGCACATACGGCTTTGGTTGAACAACTTAGTCTGCTGTTCATTACTATTACTGAAACTCTTACCACCCAGCAACTAAATTATCTTCACGCTCTAATTGCAGGAGAAACCTCCATATTTTCTGCCGACGTTATGTATAAATACCGCATCACTTCCACCGTTGCCATCTCTCGTTCGCGAAAGGCGCTTATCGAGAAAGATATTCTTGACAACACTGCTGGTAAGATTTCTTTTCAAGATCCGATATATGCCTATTGGTTGCGTCATCATTATTTTGCGTTATAGATTCATAATAATTCGGAATCTTTTATCAATTGCTCGGTATAATCAGATGTTCGGTTACATCCGGAATTACCCCGACGTGAGCTATCCCGATAAACCGGATTTTAGTGACTTGCCGTATTTTCTGGAGATCGGAAGCTCCGTATCGCCGACGAAAAGCGATTCATTGCCAACCGAACTTATTGCGGATTTGTTGACAAGATAGGAACGATGGATCCTTATGAAATCTTTTCCCAGCAAAGCTGCCCATTGAGATATGCCGGTTTTATTTCGGAATTTACGGTTTTCGGCAGCATAAAGCCACACTTCAGTATCGCAGGATTCGATGTAAAAGATTTCGTGGGGGTAAAGACTCACTTTCTTCCTTTCTGAATTGAAAGTTATGCAAGATTCCGGTTCCGGATGATTTGTTGCCAGATATTTGCTTATGAAATAATCGCCTAGGGTAAGTAATGTGATAATAGCCGCTATGAAAGCCGGATTCACTAAAATGTCGGGGGTATCCAGTCCGTAGTCGAATTTGTCCCTTATGCTTTCAATCAACATCTCGGCGGAAATTATCAGGAGGAACTCGGCAACCAGGATAGCTGCAGAGACTAGTATGGTATTCCGTATACCCTCTTTTTTCTTGTTAAATGAAATTTTCGGCAGAAGATATTTTGCGGCAAGTGCTCCGGGAAGAAACATAGTCCCGATAAGAATAGCGTCGGTAAAGGAATATCCGAGGCTGCATACTATCAGTGCTACAAGAAGCACGGATAGCGACCAGTATCCTATTGTAATCCACTTTTGCATATCTTTTCCATAACAAAAATAGTAAATAATGTTTATCAATTACAGTTATGATATCCGGAAAAAAGGATTTGACAGATCTTTAGCTGGATTTGACATTGACAGTGACAAACCGGCTTTCTACCTTTGCTATCGGGAATTCCTGAAAATGTTGAATCTTTAAAATTAATTTACAATGTTGACAATTACATTATCAATGGTATCGTGGTTCGTTAATGGCGGACCTGTCGGAATGTCCGTACTTACTATTATTCTTGTTCTTTTACTTTTTGCTGCGTGGAAAGCTCCGGCATGGGTCAAGGAAATCGGAATCATAGCATTGGTCTTCGGAATCTTTTATCAATTGCTCGGTATATATCAGATGTGCGGTTACATCCAGAATTACCCCGACGTGAGCTATCCCGTGTTGTGTGGTGGCCTGAAGGTCAGCATGATACCTACTTTCTACGGTATTATTATATATATGATCTCCCTTGTCCTCAGGATAATTCAAAAACCGAGAGTAGCCTGACGGAAATTACCCGTTCCCGAATATTAGATTCGTTCTTTGTCGGTTTGGGAAATAATAAATATCTATATATCTATTTATTAAGTGGTAAGAGGAAGAAAATAATCTTGAAAAGTCACAAATGGGAAAAAACCGGAAATCGAAGAAATCAATCTGCATTTGACGGTGGATTTCGGGAGGAATAAGAAAGCTATTCGTAATAGTTCCGGTAAAAAAACCGGTTGCTTCGGCAACCGGTTTTTTGTATATATCCATATTGTGAAACTGGAACATAGACTGAGTGTACTCCGGAACAGAGATTAAGCGTATTCCGGAACTGAAGCTGTATGTCCTCCGGAACTGAGACTGACTCCGGAATCTGAACCGATGTTAGCCGGATCCACCCGTTCGCTGGGTCACGGGCGGCTACACACGTATGCTGGGATCATACTTCGGTCGAACTCCGGTCGCATTTTGTCGCATTTTTTGCCAAAGCTGTCCATGCCTCCCGATGGTTAAGTTGCTAATTATAAGGTATTTAACCTTTTTGCTCCATGGACAGCCCCCCTAAAAATACCCGACCTGTCCATGCCCGGAAAGAGCTAAAGTAGCCAGTTACAGTCATTTAGGTAGTTGGGAGCATGGCCGCCTTCCGCTAAAAAATGAAAAATCGTTCTTGAAATGAGAACGGACTAATTATGGTTTGTCCTTTTTCCGCTAAATTCAGAAAATCCACGTTTCCTGATAATCCTGGAATAATATGGAATCTTCTATTGCAGAATAAATAAGACATAGGGGAAGAGAGTTTGTGCGTTGTCATCTTCGCTCAGAGCGCTCACCCCGTTCCCGACTCACATCTGTTAGTCGGGTCAACCCATTCGCGAGGTCACGGGCGGCCACACACGGATGCTAAGATCATTCTCCTGTCGCATTTTAGTCGCGCTCCTGTCGCACTCCGCTTATGCTCCGATCACGCTTCGGTCATCCACCTTTTTACGCTTTTACTTTCCCATTTTCCTCTTCCCTCATTTTCCTCTCTACTCTCCGTTTACCAGTTTCCATTTACTTCTTTCATCTTTTCACTATTCATTTTCCCATTTTCAGCCCTGTCAACTCAACCCAGGGATAAGGCTTGACCGGTAAACAAATTTCAGTAATGTGGTCTGTCAGCTGAATTCCGGAATAATGAATTTATAGTCAACTAATATCAGTTATGTCTATAAACCTTGGTCAACTTAAATAAGGATAAGACTTGATATGTCAGTTAAGTAAAGACGATTTGTACTTTTGGGCGAATTGTGCTTCTAATATCACTGCTCTTTGATCGCCTGACATTGTGTCTCAGTCTGTCAGAGAAATACCAGTATTGTGGCTTGGCATATAAGTTGATTATATCTCACCGGCAGACAATAACTTGAAGATCATGAGGTTAAAATCAAACAAGAAATCCGCTAAGGTCGGAGAATCGGTTATGCTTGAATGGGATTGCCCCGGTTCGGCTAATACTCAGATGATTATAGACAATGGGTATTCCAAGACTGCAATAGACGTGTCTCAGTCTGGCTCACAGACCATCATCATAGGCAGTTCACATGATGATGTGACGAAAGTGTATGTGAAAGGTCTAAAAGACGGCAAAGGTTATACACTGTCAAAAGACATCAATGTCGATATCCCGAAAGCAAAGGCGGAAAGGACATGGACCGGGTCATCCGGTAAAGGCAAATCCAGATTTATAGATGGCATAAAGTCTACATGGAGCGGACTCAAATATGGCTGGAGCATCATGCCGCAGCAAAAAAAACTGGCTTACATCATTATGCAGATGATCATGCTTACTCTGATAATTGCACTATTCTTCCCAAAGGCTATTTTATGGTGCTTGATGGGCATTGTATGCTATTTGTTATGGTATAGTTATAAAAAGTAATCTGACGGAAATATGATACGTTGGCTCGTTGCACTATATGGCCTGTCCTTTTATGGCTTGTTGGGAGGAGTTATTGGCTTTTTCATTGGCAGCATGATTGAAAATATCTTGTACAGATTGTTTTTTGGCAATAGAAATCGATCTGCTCATAGATCTGGAGATTCATATGATGACGGGCGGCATTACACTTACCGGGGCTATGATTTTCATGATTTCAATGCACCTCCTGTACAGCAATCCAAGTCGACTTATTCGTATAAGATATTGGGCATTGATATGACTGCAACGAATGAACAGATAAAGAAAGCCTATAGAAATCTCGTTGTGAAGTATCATCCTGACAAGTATGCGACTCAGAGTCCCCAAGTGCAGCATGATGCTGAGACTAAATTTATCGAGATACAGAATGCATATGAGATAATCAAGGCTGAAAGGGGCTTGTAAATTTATATAAGCTTGGTGCCATTTCCTGATTTTGTTTGGCTTGATCTGAGCCTTTGCCAAAATATAAACTTACTATTCCCGAGGAACTATATAAGTATGAATGAGACTGGAGTGATTGATTGCAATATATAGCCGATTTTTGTAACGGAAATCGGCTAAAACAATGTTTTCTTGTCCAATACGAGCAGTCGGCTGCTTTCGTCGGATACGATATTGATAAACCTTTCATACTCTTTCAGGATATCGGCTATCAGGTCATCCTTATCCAGATATTCAAGATCATTCCCGCGGCGCCCGTCGTTGAAATAAGATACCGGTATATAAGATTTTTCATGTTCCGCATCGGGAGTATTTTCTTCACTTTGTATATATTCAGATATATTCTGTGAAAGAGAAGTCACGCCATATTTGAAATTACGGATTTTGTCGTGTGGTATTATCAGTTCCATATATGGGATATTGTCTTTCTTCCCGCTTTCTATTCTTGATGTTATTCCTTTTTCCTCGAATGCCGAAGACAATTCATTGAATGCCGGAGTTACTACATTGTTCATGTAATATATAATATCTTTTTTCCCTGAGAATGAGGTAATCTTATCCAGAAGTCCCTTCCAGCCGCGTGCATTCCATGAGGCACTTCCATAAGGCAGCCTGGCATTGTGAAATTTGATGTCAAGTCTCAAAGCCTTCATCAGGCAGTAACAAAGTACCAGCATAGTAATGGCAAACGGAAGGGCAAAGACAAGAGTCATTGTCTGAAGTGCTTTCAATCCTCCTATCCTGAGCAGGGATAAAGAAATGACGCATAACATGGCACCCCAGAATATCTTCTGCCATTTCGGACTGCCCGGTTTGTCTCCTGATGCAATGCTGTTCATTACAATTATTCCTGAATCTGCGGAAGTCACGAAAAATATCGCAATAACCAACAGCGAAAGTACTATAAGAACGGATTTCAATGGAAAATATTCCAAAAATTTGAATAGCAAGATATCCGGTTTGTCTCCTATCGCCGATAAAGCACCGCCGGCAACATTCTTATCAATCCATATTGCTCCATTGCCGAAGACTGTCATCCACATGAAAATGAAAAGGGAGGGGACTATTATTACTGCAAGTATATATTCCCGTATTGTCCTGCCTTTTGAAATTCTGGCGATAAACAGTCCTACAAACGGACTCCATGATATCCACCAAGCCCAATACATAACAGTCCAGTTCGTTAACATCGGTTTGCCTTCAGGTTCGAATGCATAAGTATCCATGGTAAGTCCCACTATATTGGTAAAATAGTTGCCTATTCCTTCAATAAGGGCCCCCAGAAGATGTCGGGTAGGTCCCAGGACTAATACGAAGAGCATCAGGATTATTGCCATCCACATATTTGCTTCGCTGAGTCTCTTTACTCCTTTATTCACTCCCGAAATGCTTGAAAGTACGGCAAGCCCGATTACGATTATTACTATTACCGTCTGCCAGGTTATACTTGAGTCTGGAAGAATTCCCAGATATGTCAGGCCTGTATTGAGCTGGATGACGCCGAAACCGAGGGAAGTCGCTATTCCGAAGAAAGTACAGCAAAGTGCGAATATATCTACAATATCTCCCGCGGTGCCGTTGATTTTATCTTTGAAAATCGGAAAAAGGCCGCTTCTGATTGCTAGCGGCAATTTGTATCTAAATGAAAAATAGGCAAGTACTAGACCGATTAGTGCATAAATTGCCCATGCATGGAAACCCCAATGCAGGAACGTGTACAATTGTGCATCCTTTGCTCTGGAAATGGTATTCGCTGCTACCGGATGTATATAGTGTGAAATAGGTTCTGCCACACCGAAATACATAAGTCCTATTCCCATTCCTGCAGCGAAAAGCATTGAAATCCAGGAAAAGAAACTGTATTGTGGCTTTGACGTATCTTCACCGAGCCGGATGTTTCCGACACGGCTGAAAGCGAGGACTATCAGAAATATGAATATTACCGTTACGACCAATACGTACGCCCAGCTTAAATTTTCATAGAACCAATTTTGAATGGAATTTAAAAATAAATTCGCTTTTTGAGGAAACAATCCGCAGAGAATTGATAGTGTCAGCAGTATTATAATGCTCGGCAGCATTACTTTTTTGGAGAATGTGGTTTTGATCTTTTTAAGAATCATTAATGACGGTTTAAATGTTATACATAGATCACGAACGGAGATAATGCTATCACTGTAATAACATGGATGCCGTAAATGAAATGGATCTTACACTTTCCTGCAAATGAAAAAGATGAAGGAAATCAATGACTTAAAAACAAATATAAGAAATCTGCATGGCAAATGCAAATTCAACTTCTCCGGTTCGTCCTTTCACGAAATCACCTAAGATCACTGAGAACCGCAAAAAAGAAAGAGCACCTCGTCTGAAGCGCTCTTTCTTGATCGAAGGTGATTAAAGTTATCGGAACAATAAAGGGACGAATGTCGCAAGGTATGTCCTCCAGTTCCGCCATATATGGCCGCCATCGGTTTCCATATATTTGTAAGGATAACTGTTGGCATCGAGCTTTGTCCGGAATTCTTTGTTTGAAGCGTACAGGAAATCCGCACTGCCTATTCCTATCCAATACAGAGCCGGTTTCTTTTCGAACTGGATTCTCAGCTTATCGTCTATATTCTGATATATGGGGGAGACGGAAGTATCGGAAACGCCTACGGCAGCCGAAAACAATCCGACGTAATTGAACATGTCCGGATAGTTGGCGCTAATATACAAAGAATGGAATCCGCCCATGGAGAGCCCCGCTATAGCCCGCGCTTTCTTTTGAGGAATAGTCCGGTAAGTGGACTCTATGAATTTTACTATTTCGGGAAAACTTTCTTCGAATGTCCCTTCCATGGTTTTCGGAAGCTGCATTGTCGGCACGCAATACCCCGTAGCGTTTTCGTTAGGTGCTGCCTCCTCGGCTATGTTTCCGTTTGTCATTACCACTATCATTGCTTTGGCCTTGCCTTGCGCAATGAGATTGTCCATTATCTGTGAAGCTCTTCCCTGTGTTATCCATGCCTCTTCATCACCGCCTATGCCGTGCAGAAGATAAAGTACAGGGTACTTTGTCCTTTTCGACGTTTCATATCCGGCTGGAGTATAGACAGTAATCCGTCTGTCGAAACCTGCCGTCTTGCTATGGTACCATAATCTGGATACGGTTCCGTGGGGAACTTCCTGTATTTTGTAAAGATCGGCTTTTCCTCCTCCTATCAGCAGGATATTGGTCAAAGATGATACATCCCTGTTTACGAAAACATTATTCAGGTCAAGAGTCTTTTGTCCGTTCACGATGAAATAGTAATTGTAGAAGCCTCCTTTTACCGGTTCGGTCGTCGTATATTCCCATATCCCTGTTTTGTCCTGTTTCAGATCGGCCGTGCCGGGTGCATCATATTTCCCGAAGGGGGTATCCATTTTTGTTATTGGAAGGAATTCTCCGGTAACTTGTACAGTGATCGCCTTTGGATTCGAATATCTGAATGTTACTGTTCCGTCGGAATTTATTTCCGGAGATTTGATACCCGGTTTTCCGAAAATGGCTTGTTGTGCGTTTGCAGAAAGGCCAAGCAGCATTACAGCTGCAATCGATATTATTTTTTTCATATTACAATAAATTACCTGTGAATGTATAAGCATTGGAGTCCTGATCGAGATATAGTGTTGTGGTCCCGTCTTCGTTTAATGTAACCGTTGCAGTTCCGTTTCCTATATAAGCGGCTGCAGCATTGCCGTCCGTTACGGTATATATGAGAGAACCGTCCGGATATGTGACCCCGTATGAGGCATATGTGTCATTTAGAAAGCCATTGATGTAATTTCCGTCTTCCGCCGAGTTCTTGGCGGCTCCTGTATAAGAACCAGCAATAAGGCCTGAACCTATGAACTGCATGCTAAGAAGATATCCCGTTCCTGTATATACGGTTTTGTAAGTGGACATATCGAAATAAGAAGAGACACCGCTTGTAGCCAATTGCAGGGTATAAATACCGTCATTGGTGCTGGCGGAGAGAACCTTTGTCAAAGTAACTACGTTGACTATCTTCTTGTATGTTATATCATGGGTATTGTTGAATCTTATAATGCTTCCGTCTGCAAGCCATAATGCTCCGCTGAAACGGTACACGCTGTCGGACTTGACGACGGTGATTGTACCGCTGGAAATCTGAATGGACGATGCTGTGCCTGAAGACACTTTGTAGAACATCGAACCCTCGTTACCGGTAATATAATTGCCGTCAACGGCTGAAGATGAAGAGGCCGGTGTGAATCCGTTGCTTTCGAGATAGTATTTGGATCCTATGAATTTCAGGCAAAGGACTTCACCAGTACCGGAATAGACGCCTTCGGCTCCTGAGACTCCGGAAGTGGCCAGTTCTACTGTAAATACGTTGTGGTTACCGGAGATATCTACGGTTTCGGAAACGAGTGAAGAGAGGTCATAATCGTCTGGAGCCTTATACATGCCTGTCAGATCGTCCAGGTTGTTTTTCGTGCAAGCAGAGAATATCAGAAGGATAATCAGAGCTGGAAAGATATATTTGATTTTGTTATTCATAATTGAATCTGTTTAATATTTTAATTCTTGTCGTATCCTTCTAATAGCCCGGATTTTGAGTTATGTTTGAATTAAGTCTCATTTCCGTTGCAGGATATGGCAGGAGTTCATTTTTGCCTGTCTTGAATCCGTAAGACGAGTTGTATTTTCTGTACATTACTTCACCGTTGGATTCCAGGAACGGAGCTGTTTCTCCCTGGCCGGAGAGAGCTGATGCTGCATCACCCCAGCGAACCAGATCCTGGAAACGGGTGCCTTCACCACATAGCTCAAGGCGCTTTTCCAGTTTGATGTCATCCAATGTCACTGTTTGAAGCGTAGCAAGCTTAGCTCTCATCCGTATCTGGTTTATATAATCAAGTGCTGTAGTTTCGTCTCCAGCCTGAAGACTTGCTTCCGCTCCGCACAATAGAACTTCTGCATAACGCATCCAAAGTATATTTGCATTGTAGACGTAGTCGCTGCTGTATCCCCTTTCACTTGACAGGGTCCGCCATTTCCACATGAAATATCCTTCACCGCAGATTTCACTCCCGGCGTTTATGGAAATATTCATTTTGCTTTTCAACTGCGAGTATGTGAGCATTGTCTGGTTGAGGCGGTATCCGTCAGTCCCTTCATCTTTTACGAAATCTTCATATAATCCTTTTTGAGGAGTGCAGAAGCCCCAGCCGGTATTCATTATCGGAGTATCGGAAGGATAGGACATATGATCCATTCTCCAGTTTATCATCAGATAATAAAGGGTGAAATTATCAAAGGCATTGTTCGAATCGTAAATGCGGTTGCTTTCGAACATGCTTTCGCAATAATGCTTGTTTGAAGCCAGATGCATATCCCCGTAATCGCCCTGGTACAACTTGTAAAGTTTGCTTTTGACTATGTTGGTAAACATGCTTGCTGCTTCTGAATATTTCTTCTGCCAAAGATAAGCTTTTCCAAGAAGTGCTTCTGCAAATTGCTTCGTTATATGCCATGTAGTATTGTCATCTAAACCTGATTTCTCCTGAAGAGCTCCCGATGAGATGGCTTCTGTCAAGTCTTTTTCTACCAATGCCCACAACTCCTCTGTCGAGCCGTTCGGTCTGGAATATTCCGAAGGTAACAATTCATGGTCAACGACAGGCGGATTCCCCCACATCGATATGAGTTCGAAATAGCTCCATGCCCGGAATACTTTGGCCTCGGCCCTTGCCTCCTGTGCCTTGGAATCTCCGTTTTCATCTACATGGTGAAGAATGACGTTGGCTTTGTATATCTGGGTATAATAAGACGTGAAAAGCCCCTCTATATAGTCTTCTTCAGCATCGAAACGGTATTCATTTATAGCTTCCAGATCTATATTGTCACCTCTTTGGCTTCCTCCGGCCCAGAAATCGTCGGAAAGCATGTTCTTTGTCAGGAAATAATTAAACTCATTCCCTTTGACCTGAATATAAAGGGATGCTTCGGCGGAAGCTATCTGATCGTCAGTTTTGTAAAATGTTTCATAGTTGAGCACCCCATGTTCCGAAATGTTCAGCATATCATTGCAGGCTGTATTCACAAGGGTGAAGGCAGCCGATATCATAACGAGAATTATAATATTCTTTTTCATCTTTTTGTCTCCTAATAATATTGAGTTAAAAAGTAAGGCTGACACCGAATACGACTTTCTTCGAGGTAGGATAACTGCCTTTGTCGACTCCCAGGGAATTTCCAACTCCGGTCACTTCCGGATCGAATCCAGGGTAAGAAGTGAAAGTGAAGAAATCGTCAAGTGATCCGTAAACGCGGACCCTCTCTATTTTGACTTTTCCTGTCAGATTTTTAGGAAGTGTATAACCAAGTTGTATTTGTTTGATCTTGAAATATGATCCATTGAAAACACAACCTGAAGAAGTTATAAAGTTGGTCCAATTCGATGCATTTGCAGCAGGCATAGAACCTTTTGTATTGCTGGTTGTCCAGCGGTCTTTCGTGAATGCGGTAAGCCTGTTGGATGCATAATCGACTACCGAAAGGCAACTGAAAATTTTGTTTCCCTGGGATCCGGTGCCGAATACGACAGCATCAAATCCTTTCCAACCGGCTGTAAGAGTGATTCCGTAGGTGAAATCCGGGATGCCGGACCCCAGATTCGTCTTATCAGCGTCCGTAATAGTGCCGCTTTCGTTCCTGTCTTCAAAAGTGGCGTTGCCCGTTGCCGGGTCAGTCCCTGTATATTTGTATCCGTAGAAATACCATGCGGGGTATCCCTTTTCGAATCTTGTTATTATTCCGTAATTACGATATTTTGTCCCATCTATTGCATCCAGAGATTCATGCAGGTAAGTAACTTTATTTTTCAGTGTAGCAATATTGGCATTGACGCCGTAATTGAAAGACCTTGCCCTGTCCTGCCACTTGACTTCGAATTCAAACCCTTTGTTCTCTACGTCTCCAGCATTTACCGGAGAAGCTGTTACACCTACGACTGTGGAAGGTTTAATTCCGGTCACTATCAAATTCTTGGTCTTTTTTACGTACCAATCCGCCGAAATTGCCAATTTGTCTTTGAAGAATCTTGCATCGGCACCTACATTGAATTGTTCTGATGTTTCCCATCTCAAGTCATCGTTACCGGTGGAAGTAGGAGAATATCCTACGATATAATTTGAGCCGTCTACTGGATATGAGCCGTCTGAAGCGATAACGTTCGCATAAAGATAACTGCCTAGAGAGGCTGTGGAGCCATTCTGTCCCCAGCTTGCGCGCAATTTCAGATATGGCATCCAGTTCCGTATATTCGCCATGAACGGTTCTTCCGATATCGTCCATCCTGCGGATACTGCTGGAAAATATCCCCAACGCTGGTCGATAGGAAGGATCGAACTGTCGGCTGCATCGGCTCTAAGTGATGTCTGTAACATATATTTGCCCAAATAACTCCAGTTTATACGTCCGAAATATGACAGGTTTCTGGTGTATATCGGTTCCGCTCCCGACAGCGTTTTTGTGGCTGTCGATGTTGCATAGGCGAAATAATAAAACGAAGGGTAGTTTTGAATGACTCCAAGATCATCATCGCTGCCTGCATATGTGCCGGAAAGCCCGAAAGTACGGTTCTCACTGTAAGAGGAACCGACCATTGCGGAAATTGAATGTTTACCGAAGGTGTGATTGTAATTTATAAAATTTTCCCATTGGTAATAACAGGTGGAATTCTCACTGCCGTTCAGTGATATATAGTTTTGGTAAGCATTGGTATTGGTGTAATAATTAATGCCATAACCATAAGTATCTGAGTTGCTGAAGAGATAACTTATGCGTGATGTGGCGGTAATGTCCCTTATCGGTTTGAAGTGAAGGGAAGTACTGCCGTTAAGATTGAACCCTGTGGTTTTGGAGTATGATCTGTCTTTTACAATGAGCGGATTGACATTTTCACCGGAATTGAAAGCCGATATCCCATAATACTTTCCGTTCTTGTCTTGGAGCATCGGAGATTTTGAAGAATCATTGATAATATCCAGCATATGTTGGGGCAGTTCATCATAAGAATAGGTTGGTCTTGTCAGAGGATCCAATTGCAGAACGGATGACAAAGCGCTTCCGTAATCGTAACCGTCGGTTAACGAACGCACCTTGTATTTCTCCAATTGGTTATTAGTGACGATTTCCATCCACGGCTTGATCTTCCAGCTGGCGTTAATCATTCCTGTGATCCTTTTGTAGGTATCCGCGTCTCCGACGAACATTCCGTTATTGTCGAGATAAGACATTGATATATAAAGGGAGCCTTTGTCGGTTCCTGCCTGGAGAGTAATATTGTGATGTTGCATTACGGAAGTTTCGAATGCGACATCGGCCCAATTGGTATTGGTCTTGAAATCCCAGTTATTGTAAAACTTTTCCAGATTGAAACGTCCATCTTCTATATAATATTGTATATATTGTTCGGAATTCATGACATGAGGTATCTTATTGAGACTTTGTGCGGTATATTGGTAATCGTAAGTTATTTTCCCGGTACCTTTTCCTTTTTTAGTTGTGATGAGGACTACACCGTTCCCTGCTCTTGCTCCGTATATTGCTGCTGATGCTCCGTCTTTGAGTACTTCCATTGATGCTATGTCATTAGGGTCGATGCCGCTGATATCGCTTGCCAATCGTCCGTCCACGACATATAGCGGGCTGCATGAACCGTTTGAACTTATCCCGCGGATCCGTACCGTCGGGGACGATCCCGGTTTTGCCGAAGCGCTGAATACTTCGACACCTGCGGTTTTTCCCTGCAACGCCTGTGAAGGACTCGTGATCGTACGGTTTTCTATATCTCCTGTCTTGACCTGTGATATGGAACCGGTCAGATCGCTTTTTTTCTGTATTCCGTATCCTACTACCACAGTCTCTTCAAGCTGCAGGTTGTCAGGCATCAATCTGATGTTTATCTGTCCGGCGGCTGCGTGCCTTTCTTCAGGAAGGAACCCTATGAAATAGAATGTTATTATAGAGCCTTTGTTTACCGATATGGAATATTTTCCATTTATATCGGTTTCGACTCCGTTCCGTGTTCCTTTCTCAATAACTCCGACTCCTGTCATCGGTTGATTCTTGTCATCGGTGACTCTGCCTTTTACAGTTATCTTTTCCTGTGCAAACAGAGAGGGAAAAGATAGCAAGAAAGCCATTGAAAGGATTACGAACCTTTTCAGTATAGAAGGTCTCATGGTTTTAATGTTATTTATTAGTAGTTAGTGAAATTTCGAAATATCAGGTATCGGTCATTCATTCGAATACAAAACTAATTTATAATAATCGGAATCCTTTTCCTGATAATTCAAATAATTTTCAGTTTTGTTCAAAAAAACATATCCCGAATAAAATCGTTTTCCGATCGGTTCATTTTTTATCTGATTTGTTCAAAAAGCTTATCATGCATAACAGATTGTTAAATAATTATTACGAAAATATAGTAAATTTGAGAAGCCACTAATTAATAACATGAGAAATCCTATACCTCTATTCCTGTTCCTGATATTGATATCCTGCGGACGGGGAAATCAGGACAATACAGCCCGGTTTGGAAAGTCCGATGAAAATGGACAAGAACAGTCATCGGTGATTGCGAGCAGTCTTTCAAACCGGAAGGTTAATGCTATAGAAGAAGATTCGTTCGGCCATATCTGGATAGGGACCTTCAGGGGCCTTAATAAATATGATATACATAGTTATCATCAATATTTCTGTACAAACGATTCTCTGGGTCTCAGCGACAATCAGATTCTTGCCCTTCACAAAGACAGGTCCGGCCGTTTATGGGTATCGACTGTAAAAGGTCTATGTCTATACAACGATAGGGGCGGATTTGAAAGGATATCCAGCGCGGACGGACCGTTGTACCTTACAAATATCCTTGAAACCAGCGACGGCAAGCTGTTCTATCAATCTGTCAATGCCATTTACAGATATGATCCTTCCGTTAATCGAATCGGGCATGCTTTAGTCGGTTTCAATCCCTCAAAATCGAGTTTCATAACTTCTTACCTTGATTCTCAAGACAGAATGTGGGTTGTAGGACTAAACAGCATAACATGCCATGATACCAGAGATTATAATATGGTTGATTCTATCGGATCACAGATACACTCATATCACGGATGTATGATGGGGAACGGTGAACTATGGATGTCAGGAGTCGGACGGCTGTCCATATATAATACCAAAACATTTTCATTCATTCCTGTCCCGAAAGAGATTTCCACCCATCCTGTCCTTTCCAGGGCTGATATCTTTTCCATTTTCGAATATGACAAAGACAAGATTCTCTTCACGACATCTCATAACGGTATATATATGTATGACCGCAAAGCCCATAAGGTTTACAGCCAGTTCGAAGAGGGATTTCCGTTTACTGCTCCTACTTTCAAAGTCTCATGCATCTTCAAGGATTCACAGCAGAATGTCTGGTTCGGTTCATTCGATCAAGGTTACTATGTGAGCTATAAATATAAAGACCAGTTCAACAGTAATAATTATCTTACTGTTTTGATGAAGGGCAAGTCCGTAGTGGCTATCGCACATGATAGCCGGGATAATATATGGATGTCGACTCTGAAAGACGGACTTTTCGTATATGAAAAGCAAAACAGGAAAGTCGTATCCGTGGATTTCATAAAGCTGTTTCCGGATTTTCCTCCTGGAGAGATGTCCGCCAATCCGTTTTTCATAGATAAGGAAGATAATTTATGGCTGGGTTTCATGCAGCAGAATGTTCTGTTCAAATGCCGTTACGTCAAAGGAAAACTTTCATTGCTCCGGCGTTTCTTCGTACCGGTTCCCATGTCGATTTGCCAGGATGAAAACGGAACCATATGGATCGGTACGACTTCCAACAATATTTATTATATAAATCCGGGAGACAAATCTCCTTCGGCTCTTCAGATTCATGATCCGGGTTTTACATTCACTCCCGCATTATTGCCGCTGGGAGATGGAAGAATGATGGTTTCTTCTTTGTTCCATAACCTCAAATCCGTAGATGTCAATACCAAGAAATTTAAAGATATTGAAATATCCTATTCCGATAAGAAAGCCTGTCTCCATCGTTCCGTAATGATTCCTACAGCCATAGTCAGAAATGGAAATGACATTTATCTGGGGACCGTAGGTAATGGCCTTTTGTGTTATTCTTTGGATACCAGGAGATTGAAGCCGATATCAGGTACTCCTTGTTTGGATATATCTTCTTTGGAGATAGACCATAACGGCAAATTGTGGGTGGGAACCATGGACGGACTAGGGAAATATGATATCGTCAAAGAAACGTGTACCAATTATTTCGAAGCGGACGGAATCGGAGGCAATCAATTTTATGACAGGTCATCGGATATTCTAGGCGACGGTACTCTTGTATTCGGAGGCACGCATGGAATTACGATTTTCAGTCCCCGTGAATCATATGGCAAACGAAAGGTTCCGTTTGTTTTTGAAAACCTGAAAGTGCACAATAAAATCGTGGAGCCCGGAAAAGGTGGATGTATCGACAGGGAACTTGCGTATAATCCGAATATAGTATTGACACAGAAACAGAATGGATTCAGTATCTCTTTTGCCGCTTTGGATTATTGTGAAAATGAAAGGACTCATTATTTCTACAAAATGGAAGGATTCGACAGGTATTGGATAGATGCCGATTGCAACAATGAGGCTTACTATGCCAATCTTCCGGCCGGAAAGTATCGTTTCAGAGTCCGCATTACGAATAACAACAAGAGCATAGAAGAAAGTGAACACTATCTTGATATCAGAGTCAAGCCTTATCCTTGGCTGACGTGGTGGGCTAGATCCTGCTACTTCTTATTGGCTGCATCTATCTTCTTTTTCCTTTATAATATGAGGAAGAAAATAATCGCCGAAAGGCATGAAAAGAAAAAAGCGGAGATGGAAAAAGCCCAGGAAGAGAAAGTGAACAAAATGAATATGAGTTTTTTCTCCAATGTGGCTCACGAGTTCAGAACGCCGTTGACGGTAATCTCCGGACCGGTGGAACAATTATCCCGGAGTTGTTCAATCTCCGAATCCGACAAAAACCTCCTTTCCATAGTTCAGAGAAGTGTTGCAAGAATGTTGAGGCTTGTGAATCAGATGATGGATTTCAACAGGTTGGAAAACGATACTCTCAAATTGAAAGTCAGACAGATGGATGTTATTTCCAAACTGAAGGAAATCATTGGCATATTCAAGTACAGTGCAGGAATCAGGGGCCTGGAACTTTCCGGTTTCGGCCTGGAAGATACATTTACCTTATGGCTGGACGATGATAAACTTGACAAGATCATATGCAATCTTCTTTCAAATGCCCAGAAATTCACGCCTTCGGGCGGAAAGATCAGCCTCAGTTTCGACGTCATCTCAAGAGGACAAGCCGAAAAGATGTTCAGTCTTACTGAAACGGACGTCAGCTCGCAGTACGTTAAGATAGTCGTCGCAGATACCGGTAAAGGAATTCCCTCCGACCAGTTGGAAATGGTCTTCGACAGATATTATCAATTGAACAATCAGACGAAAGGTGCATATAATTACGGTACCGGAATAGGTCTTTATTATGCGAGGAGTCTTGCACGTCTGCATCATGGATTTCTGAAAGCCGGAAACCGGCCCGTAGGAGGCGCTGAATTTACACTTATACTTCCTGTGGACGGTGTGGCTTACTCCGATGACGAGAAAAGACCTTTGGCTGATGACGAGAAGTCGTTTGCTCCTGTCGAGAGCGTTCCTGAACTTGTTAAAACGGTGGATCATGACCACTCCGAAGAAGTTCTCCCATCCATAATGGTTGTTGACGATGATCCTGAAGTATCAGGGTATCTGGACACTTTACTTTCATCAAAATATAAAGTGACATGCTGTTTCGATGCAGAAGGAGCAATGCGGAAGATGCATGATGATATCCCGGATATTGTTCTTAGCGATGTCATCATGCCCGGGAAGAGCGGATTTGAACTTTGCAAGGAAATCAAGTCAGATCTGCAATTATCCCATATCCCCGTGATCCTGATTACTGCCAAGGTTACGGTTCATGATCAGGTGGAGGGACTCGGAATGGGGGCGGATGCGTACGTTACAAAACCTTTCGATCCCGCTTATCTGCTTGCCCTGATCAAATCCCAATTGAAAAACAGGGAAAGGATCAAGGCTCTGTTGAACAAATCAACGCAAACCGATGATATGGAAGATGATACTCTGACTCCGCAGGACAGGGCCTTCATGACGAAACTGTATCATCTGATGGATGAGAAGTTGTCGGATTCGGAACTGGATATTTTGAAAATGACAGAATTCCTTGGAATATCAAGAACGAAGTTTTACTACAAGGTAAAAGGATTGACAGGAGAAAACCCAAGCATATTCTTCAAACATTTCAAATTGAACAGGGCCGCCTCCCTTCTTAAAGAAGGCGTATATAACATTTCCGAGATCGCGGACATGACGGGATTCAGTACATTATCCCATTTTTCCACTTCTTTCAAAAAGCAATTCGGAGTTCCGCCGAGTGATTATAAATAGTTTTTTGATTTTTTTGTTTACAATTCGTTCAATTGTTTTTCCAAGTGTTAACAACCTTGCCATATCCTTTTTTTGTTTTGAAAACATTTTTAATTTTACAACAACGTTGATAACACTAAATAATCTCCCGACATGAAAAAGATATTGATCGTATTATGTTGTTTAGCCATGGCTAATGGTCTTTTTGCCCAGCAAGCACTGTTTAACAGCTCAAGTGTGGTTTCTCCTGAGACCAATCCGGACGGTTCAGTTACTTTCAGGTTGTATTATCCAAAAGCGGTGACGGTACAGGTCTCCGGAGACTTTCTCCCTCAGAAAAAAGTCCATGTCAACTTCGGAGGAAGATCCATGGCCATTGATGTCACCGGAAGCGCAGATATGAAAGAAGATACCGCCGGAGTCTGGTCTTATACTTCAGACCCCCTTGATCCGGAATTATATTCATACGGCTTTATAGTAAATGGAATGAAATATCCAGATCCTTCCAATATATATCGGAACCGTGACGTCTCCACATGGACGAACATCTTCATTATTGCCAAATCAGAGGGGGATAAAGGATATTTATATTCGGTGAATAAAGTGCCGCACGGCAATTTGGAGAAAGTCTGGTATGCTAGTCCTTCCCTGAAACTTGAACGTAGGATGACCATATATACCCCTGCCGGTTACGAAGAAGGTAAAGGAAAATATCCCGTGCTTTATTTGTTGCATGGTGCGGGCGGCGATGAAAATGCATGGTCGGAATTGGGACGGGCTGCACAGATTATGGATAATATGATTGCAAATGGCAAGGCGAAACCTATGATAGTCGTAATGCCGAATGGAAATGCAAATACATCCGCGGCGCCGGGTGAATGGTCCGCAGGAATGTATCAGCCTTCTCTTGGTTTCGGCGGCGGGAAAGGACCGGATTTCGGAAAACCGGCCGCTTCCATGGAACAGAGTTTCCCTGATATAGTAAAATATGTGGAAAGCCATTACAGAGTTCTCAAAGGCCAATATGACAGAGCAATGTGCGGTTTGTCCATGGGCGGAGGACAGACTTTCTCCACGACAATGCTTTACCCTTCCATGTTCGGTTATATCGGTCTGTTTTCCCCCGGCCTTTCATTGGGTAAAGGCTCCTCCGGCGGAAAATCTTTCCTTGATGCAATGAATTCGGATTCTGAATTCCAGACAGATATAGCGGCTTTGTTCGCCGCCAAACCGAGGCTGTATTGGATAGGTATAGGCAAGACTGATTTTCTGTACAGTCCGGTTGCCGATCTCAGGACATATCTGGATGCTCACGGATATCCATACGAATATATGGAAACGGACGGCGGGCATATCTGGCGCAATTGGAGAATATATCTTACCGTCTTTGCCGGAAAATTGTTTAAATGATTTCTTATGAACAGGAATTTACGTTTTTTTTTCATGGTTTTCTTCTTTATGCTCCTCCTTGTATCTTGCGCAGGGGAGCATAATCCCGTTCTTACAATTACGGGAGGAAGGGTGCGCGGAGTCCTCAACGATTCGGCAGGCGTTCTTATCTACAAAGGCATTCCCTACGCCGCTCCTCCGGTAGGTAATCTGAGATGGGAAAAGCCATGTGCGGTAAATGGTTGGGATACCGTAATGATAGCGGATAAATTCGGACCTGCCGAATGGCAGTCTCCACAACCTCCGGGTTCCTTTTATAAAAAAGAGTTCTATTGGAATGGAGAGCCGGCTATGAGCGAAGACTGTCTCTATCTTAACGTCTGGGCTCCTGCTAAGACTGTCGGAAATACAAAAGCCGGATTGCCTGTGGCCATGTGGATTCACGGCGGAGCTTTTAATCATGGCTATGGCTATGAAATCACAATGGACGGTACTTCCTGGGCTGAGAGGGGAGTGATACTGGTTACCATAAATTACCGGCTCGGAATTTTCGGCTTTATGGCACATCCAGCCCTTTCCGGGATTCAAGGCGGTTCCTCAGGAAATTATGGCTTGCTTGACCAGATAGCCGCAATCAAATGGATAAAGGATAATATAGCGACGTTCGGAGGGAATCCGGATGATATCACGATATTCGGACAGAGTGCCGGGGCAATGAGCGTAAAGGATTTATGCGTTTCGCCATTGTCCAGGACATTAATGTCAAAGGCTATCATCCAGAGCGGGGGAGGGATAAGCGATAACGATATTCCAGTTACACAGTCTGAATGCGATTCGTTGGGGAAAGCAATCATGGATTCAGCCGGTTTGAACACGCTTGCCCTGATGAGAAATGCATCGCCTGAAACATTGATGGCTGCTCTCGACAGCTTTATTAAAAAAAAGCATACTTTCATCATGCAATGTCCCCATATCGACGGCAATGTACTTACTGAAACATTCTCATCAGCCGTTAAAAATGGAGATATTGCCGATATCCCGTATATGATAGGTTATAATTCGGACGACATACCTTCTTTGTCGGGATCCGTAGTTGATAATTTCTGCAGGACCCGTTATGAAAAGGGCGGCAAACCCGTATACGAATATTATTTCTCCCGCAATCTGCCCGGTGATGACGGTGATCCCAAAACGGATCCCGGAGCGTTCCATTCGGCTGAACTATGGTATATGTTCAATACCCTTTCCCGCAGTTGGAGGCCTTTTACCGCTGCCGATTACGAATTAGCCTCTGGAATGACTGACTGCTGGACCGAATTTGCCAAAAGTGGTAATCCGGGCGGCATTGCCGGAACGGAATGGAAACAATATGGAAAAAATGGTTTTGTTTATACTTTTAATATAAAATGATAATGAAAAAATATTTATTTACCCTTTGTGCTGCCTTCTGCTCTATCTCTGCTGTGGCTCAGCCTCAATTGAATAAGGATAATATAGGTCAAGTCCTCAAAGTTATGACTCTTCAAGAGAAAGCAACTCTCGTAGTTGGCTCGGGCTGGGGAAGCATGGTTGCGGGAATTACCGGAGGCAGCAAAACGCTTGTCCCGGGTGCCGCAGGTACGACCCAGGCCATATCGCGTCTGGGGATTCCGGGAATAGTCTTGTCAGACGGTCCCGCCGGATTGAGAATCGATCCCAAACGTAAAGGCGATCCAGGCACTTATTATTGTACGGGTTATCCTATCGGCTCACTGCTTGCCAGTACATGGGATACCGGTTTGGTTTACGATGTCACGAAGACAATGGGGAATGAAGTGAAAGAATACGGAGTGGACGTACTTTTGGCTCCCGGCATGAATCTTCACAGGAATCCGCTAAATGGCCGTAATTTCGAATATTTTTCGGAAGATCCCGTTCTTTCCGGCAATATCGCCGCTGCTTATATCAACGGTGTTCAGAGCAACGGTGTGGGAGTCTCGGCTAAGCATTTTGTATGCAACAATCAGGAAACCAACCGTTTGGCAAATAATGTGATTATAAATGAAAGGCCTTTGCGCGAACTCTACCTGAAAGCTTTCGAGATTGCCGTAAAAGAAGCACATCCATGGACTATCATGTCTTCATACAATCTTCTAAACGGTTCTTTCACACAAGAAGACAGGGGCTTGCTCACTACATTGCTTCGTGATGAATGGGGATACGGGGGCATTGTCATGACCGATTGGACTAACAAAAGGAATACGGCTGCCCAGATCCTTGCCGGAAATGATTTGATGGAACCGGGACAACCTTCCCAGACACAGGAACTTATAGATGATATCAAAAAAGGGACGATCAAAGAAGCCGACTTGGATAAATGCGTAGAAAGGATATTGGAATTGATTGTAAAGACTCCGCGTTTCAACGGATACGGATACAGTGACAAACCGGATCTGAAAGCTCATGCCCAGGTAGCAAGGTCGGCTGCATCACAGGGCATGGTTTTGCTCAAGAACGATAATGGAACGCTCCCTCTGGAGCGTACAGGAAAGGTAGCTCTGTTCGGTGCCACCTCAATCGATTTCGTTGCAGGCGGTACCGGTTCCGGCAATGTCAATAAAGCTTATGTGGTAAACATGGAAGAAGGTCTTGAGAATTGCGGCTACACCCTTGATAAGGATCTTGTCGATTATTATAAAGCTTACGTCTCATTCGAAAGGCAGGAAATGAAAGCTTCCGGAAACGGCGTGGGAATCCTCCTGGGTGATGCAAAAATCCCGGATAAAAAAATTCCGCGTTCTTTCATCGACAGTCAGGTTGAAGGTAATGACGTGGCAATAGTTGTAATAGGCAGGAATTCCGGAGAAGGCAAGGATCGCAAAGTAGACGATGATTTCAATCTTTCCGACGCAGAACGTCAACTCATTACCGATGTCTGTGATGCTTTCCATCAAGCTTCCAAGAAAGTCATAGTCGTTCTTAATGTCGGGGGCGTCATCGAAACATATTCATGGAACAATCTGCCTGACGCCATACTTCTTGCCTGGCAGCCGGGACAGGAGGGCGGTAACGCCGTAGCAGATATTCTCAGCGGAAAAGTCAATCCTTCCGGAAGGTTGGCGATGACTTTTCCTGTTTCATATATGGACCATCCTTCTTCTTTGAATTTCCCTTATAATGCGAAATCCGGATCTTTCTTCAATCCTTTCATGAATGGAAAAACGAAGGTCGCAAATGTGGATTATACCGATTATTCAGAAGGAATATGGGTAGGTTACCGTTATTTCTCCACGTTCGGGAAGAAAGTGGCATATCCGTTCGGTTACGGATTGAGCTATACCGTATTTTCTTTCACAAAACCGGTTGTAAAGACAAATAAGGAAGGAGGCATTACAGCTTCCGTAGTTGTTACGAATACAGGCAAGGTATCCGGCAAGAAAGTCGTTGAATTATATATAAGTGCACCCGGAGGCGGGCTTGTAAAGCCTTCAATCGAACTTAAAGCTTTTGCCAAGACAGGAAACCTTGCGCCCGGTGAAAGCCGGACATTAACCATGAAAGTCGATTCTTATTCCCTTGCATCTTTTAATGCCGATAAGGACGAATGGGAAACAGCTGCCGGGACCTATACGGCCAAATTTGCCAATGATGCCACAGATGTCCAATGCGAATCTTCATTCAAGATAACCGAAAGCCGTGTCTGGCATGTGCACAATATTCTTGGCCCTGAGAAACCGTTAAAGGAAATTTCTTTGTGACGATAATCCTCATTACGGTGTGATATAGAATGTCCGTATCCGGATTTCTTGCTATATTTATGCGGATTCCGGAGCAGGGGCATCTTAGCCTGTCCGGCGGGATGGACCTTGTTAGCGATGAAGATTCTTGTAGTTGAAGACGAAGACAAATTATCCGGCAACATTGCCGCTTACCTGGGAAAGGAAAACTATGTCTGCGAAATCTCCTCAGACTACCGTTCGGCACTGTGCCGGATAGAAGGAAACGACTACGATTGCATCTTGCTGGACATAACGCTGCCTGACGGAAACGGCCTGGATCTCCTCAGGGAACTGAAATCTTCGGATAATGCTGCCGGTGTGATAATAATTTCCGCAAGAAATGCTCTTGACGACAAAATCGCCGGTCTCAACCTTGGCGCGGACGATTACATCGCGAAACCGTTCCATTTGTCGGAACTGAGTGCGAGAATCGCGGCCGTCATACGCAGAAGGCAATTCAACGGCAATAGCAAAATCACAACAGGGGAATTCTTAATAGATACTGATGCCAGGACAGCTTTTGTAAACGGCAATAAGCTTGATATTACCAAGACGCAATATGAGCTTCTTTTATATTTCATAGTCAATAAAAACAGAGTCTTGTCTAAAATGGAAATCGCCGAACACTTATCCGGCGATGAAGTGGAGTATTACGACAGTCTGGATGTGGTCTATGCTCATATCAAGAACCTTAAAAAGAAAATCGCAACGGCAGGAGGAAATGAACATATCAAATCCATATACGGAATGGGTTATAAATTCGAAATATGATGAAGCTTGCAAATCACATAGCCATAAGATATATCGGCTTTACCATCGTAATCTTGTTGTGTTTCATTCCGTTGACTTATTTTGTCTTGCGTGCTGTGATGAACGGCAATATGGATGAAAGCATGCGTTTCCAGCGCAGACATATAGAAGAGAGTTTGCGGACAGTCCCTTCCGGAAGTTTTATTTCCCCGGACAATGATATAAGTGTGCGTCAAGGAGACGGAACATTGACATCTAACAGATTCTTCACTGTGAATCAATATGTTGCCGATGACAATGAAATAGTTCCGTACAGAGTCATGGAATTCGGTACGATCGTGAACGGCAGATCATATTTCGTCCGGATCCGCCGGTCTATGGTAGAAAACGATGATATTTTGCGTGCTATAGCGGGAATACAGCTTCTAATATTGATTTTGCTGTTCTCTTCATTACTTGCCATAAACAAAAACCTGAATAAGAAAATCTGGAATCCCTTCTACAAAACCCTGGAATCCCTGCGGAAATTCCGTATAGACAAAGACAAACCCCTCAATCTTCCTGAGGTTCCTATAACGGAACTCGACAATCTTAACAAATCACTTAATGCCCTGACCGGACACAATAAGGAAATATTCCAGGCTCAGAAAGAATTTACAGAAAATGCCTCCCATGAACTGCAAACTCCTCTTGCCCTGATGCGCAGCGATCTGGATATGCTTTGGCAGACATCTCCGATAACGGAAGAACAGGCAAAACTCCTTCAGAACCTCACCGAAACCAACAGCCGGATGAGCGGATTAAACAAATCCTTGCTTTTTCTTGCCAAAATAGATAATAACCAATTTCCCGGGACCGAAGAAATCGAGTTGGACAATATTATCGAAAATATACTTGAACGCTTGGAACCGGCTTTTGCCCAGCGAGATATACAAATAGTGAAGAATATTTCGTCGGGCATTCGTGAAAAGGCCAATAAAACACTGATCGAAACTCTTTTCAGCAATCTGATTACCAACGCTTTACGTTATACTCCGCAAAATGGCACGGTCAATATCGTCTTATCCGCAACGTCTTTTGAAATAAGCAATTCCGGAGACGGGAAGGCTTTAGACAAAGAAAAGCTGTTCAAACGCTTTATGAAGCAAAGTAATTCCGGAAAATCCGGCAATGGCCTGGGACTTGAAATATGCAAACGCATCTGTGATTTGAACGTATACGGGATCCGGTACGATTTTACAGATTCCATGCATAGGTTCACCATTGACTTCTGACACCCCGGGTAAATAAAGGCGAAATTCAAAATTCATTCAGATTCAGACAATATATTTGCCGTCGGATTGAATCTTGAATTATATGAAAGCCCTTTTTCAATTTTATGGTTCCGTCCGTTCAGGCGACGGTATCGGAATTATGCGAAAGACAAAAATCATCGCTGTTGTTGTCCTTTGCCTTGTATTGCCTGTTCCCGTAGAGGCGCAACAAGGCAACAATTTGGCATATTACATCAATTCTGCCCTGAAAAACAGTCCCGTCCTGAATGACTACAGGAATCAATGTTATTCCGCAAAGATAGACAGTATGGAGACTGTTTCCTCTTACGGATTGAAAGTCACAGGTATCGGCGATGCCATGTCCGCTCCTGTTATCCATGGTTGGGGATATGACACTGCGCTTTCAAATGGACAGGATGTAACTGCTGTCATACGGGTAAGCAAGGAGTTGCCGGGCCGGGCGGAAATGAAGGCAAGGATGACAGGTTCATCTTTACTCGTAAAACAGTTGTACAATCGCACGGAAATTACAGGAAAAGAAATAAGCCGGACTGTGACAGATCAATACATTAAGACTTATGCTGCGCAGTGCGAATATGAAAATTCCCTTGAAATAGTGGATCTGCTTGAAAAGGAAGATACGTTATTGAGAGAACTTACGCGTAAAGCCGTATTCAAACAAACCGATTACCTGAGTTTCGTAGTTGCCTTGCAGCAAAACAGACTGATCTCGCATCAGCTTCATGCAGGCTGGCTTGAAGATTATTCCATCCTGAATCATTTATCCGGAATAGCGGATACCACACTTGAAATGCTGGCTCCGCCGTCCATATCTGCCGGAAGAATATTGCCGTACGGGCAAAGCATATATGCAAGAAGCTATGAAACAGACAGTCTGGAATTAGAGAATGGTGCAAAAATCATAAACTGTGGATACCGTCCCGGACTGTCCTTGTATGCAGAAAGCGGTTATTCCTCATCTTTCATGAAATCGCCTTACAAAAATTTCGGAGCCGATGCCGGACTGTCGCTTACGATACCTATCTACGATGGAGGCAGGCGGAAAAAGCTGTTGCGGCAAAACCTGTTGAAGCAGGATACAAGACAGCGGTACAATGACTTCCGCAAAAATCAATATATGCAGCAGGCGGCTGATATTGAAAGACGGATTTGTGAATACCGGTCGATGAAGACGGAAGCCATGGAACAACTGCATTATTCACATGTGCTTATAGATGCCAATCTGAGACAATTGCCGACCGGTGATATCAGTATAACCGATTTCATAATGGCCATAAAAAATCATATCGGATTGGAATCCGGTATAATACAAATCAATACGGTTCTTTATAGCCTTTACGACAGGCAAAACAATCTAACATTGTAATGAAATGAAAGCTATAAGACAACTTTTTCCTATGATCCCTGTAGTATTATTGTTGATTGCAACCGGGTGTAAAAACAAGTCGCCTGAAGATAATTCACGATTAGACGGCGGAAATATTGCGAAGACGGCCGTTTCTGTCGTGTATCCTTCTGATACCTTGCAACTCAATGATACAATTGATTTGAACGCACGGTCTGTGTTTTTGCTGAAATACGACGTAAAAGCGAATACGACAGGCTATATCTTGAAAATGAATATAAAACTTTCCGACCATGTAAATTGCGGGCAGCCCCTTTTCATATTGCAGACCAAGGAAGCGCTTGCTCTCGGGAATACCGTAAATAGTTTGGACCCTTCTTTCCATTTTTCGGGCAGGACAGCAGTTCTCAGTCCGTCATCGGGATATGTTTTCATGCTGAATCACCTGAAAGGGGATTATGTCCGGGAAGGAGAAATCCTGGCTACCGTCGCCGATGCCGGAAGTTTCGGTTTCATAATGGAACTGCCCTATGAGTATGACAGGCTGGTCGGACAAGGAGACAGGCTGACCGTACGTCTTCCGGACGGCAGAAATCTCGACGGATATGCAGCACGGATGATGCCCAGCGTAGATCCGGCAGCACAAACCAGACAAGTCTTTATAAAGGTGAAAGATGCAAATGACATCCCGGAAAATCTGATTGCTTCCGTAAACCTTTTGAGAAAAAGTGTCAAAGGCCTTTGCGTGCCCGTAAAAGCCGTACTTACCGATGATTCCCAATCGGAATTCTGGGTTATGAAGCTCATAAACGATACTACCGCCGTCAAGGTTGATATCCGAAAGGGAATCGAGTATAAAAACATGATTGAAATCAAGTCTGGAAATATTATGCCGGAAGACAGGATTCTCGTTTCGGGGAATTACGGAATGGCGGATACTGCTTACGTCAAAGTCAATCCGTGACTGTAAATGTTAAAGACAAAAATCACACTCGGATGAAGAAATCTTTCTTTGCGGAATACGAGAAACCATTGTTGCTTGTAGCTTTACTGATTTTGTGCGGAGGAATTTTCTCTTTCACACATATCAAATCGTCATTATTCCCTCAGATCACATTCCCTAAAATAAAGGTGGTTGCCGATGCCGGGCAGCAGCCGATAGACCGCATGGAGATTTCGGTCACAAGGCCTCTGGAGGAAGCTATCAAACAGATGCCCGATCTTAAAGTCCTTAAAAGCACGACAAGCAGGGGAAGCTGTGAGATCTCGGCACTGATGTCCTGGAATGCCGATATGGACTTGGGCAAGCAGAGGATAGAAGCGCGCATCGCTCAGATACGCAACACTTTGCCTGCCGGAACCGATATCACTGTAGAGAAGATGGATCCTTCCACTCTTTCCGTTATGGGCTATTCGCTTTCTTCGGATTCCATGTCTCCTGTCGAGTTGAAACAATTGGCACTTTACACCATCAAACCCTTGCTTTCCCAAGTCGCGGGAGTAAGTGATATCCAGATCATAGGAGGATGGGACAAGGAATATTGGGCTGTATTGGACCGGGCTGCGATGTCCCGTTTCGGCCTGACTCCCGAAATAGTTGCTAATGCCGCCGCAAATACGGATTTCATAAAAGCCGACGGGTATTCCTCGGATTACAGACATTTGTACCTGACACTTACCGATACCGGCTTGCGAAATATAGAGCAGCTGAAAAATGTTGTTATCAAAAGCGACGCTAAACGTACGATATATTTCAAGGACATAGCGAAAATAGAAATCCATGCTGCCAAACAATATATAGAGGCAAATGCAAATGGCAAAGAAAGTGTCCTGATTGCCATAATACAACAGCCGGGAGCCAATGTCATAGATGTCGGCAAGGCAATCAGGCAGAAAATCGAAACTTTGCGGAAATCCATGCCGGAAAATGTAAATCTGTCTCCGTATTATATTCAATCGGATTTCGTCATCGATGCTATCAAGAGCGTCAGGGATGCTCTTTTGATCGGACTTTTACTTGCGATGATTGTCACCGTTCTTTTTCTTCGCTCATTCAGGGCGAGCGCTACGGTACTGATCACGATACCGGTTACGCTTTCACTTACTATATCGGTTTTGTATGCCTGCGGACAGACGGTCAATATAATGACTCTGGGAGCAATTGCGGCTTCGATAGGGTTGATCATAGATGATGCGATAGTTATCGTTGAACAGATTCATCGTACTCACGAAGAGTACCCGGGTAAAGATAGCGGGACTCTGGTCCGTGATGCTATGGATTATCTTTTCAGGGCGATGATAGGTTCTTCCTTGAGCACTATCGTCATTTTTCTACCTTTCATGCTTATGAGCGGTGTGGCCGGAGCGTATTTCAAAGTCATGACAAATACCATGATCATTGCTCTTGTCTGTTCATTTTTCACTACATGGCTGCTGCTTCCGGCCATCTATCTTTTCATTTCCGGACTGTCCGGTACGAAAAGGATAGTCTACAGTGATCTGAAGGAGCGCAAATGGGTAGGATATGTTATAAGAAGGCCATGGATATCATACCTTTTTATATCATTTTTGATTGTATGCACGGTTTTGATTATTCCTAATATTAGCACCGGTTTCCTGCCTGAGATGGATGAAGGAAGCATTGTAATGGATTATAGCTCCCCTCCCGGAACGTCCCTTGAAGAAACGGACAGTGAACTTCATGAGATTGAAAAGATAATTAAGGCCAATCCGGATGTGGAAACGTACAGCAGGCGTACGGGAACACAGATGGGGTTTTTCATAACGGAACCTAATTGCGGGGATTATCTTATCCAGCTTAAAAAGACGCGGAAGGAAACGACTTTGCAGGTAACCGATGAAATAAGACGAAAGATCGAAGAAAGCGGTCTGCCTCTTACAGTGGATTTCGGACAAGTGATAGGTGATATGCTCGGTGATCTTATGAGCAGCGCCCAGCCGATTGAAATAAAGATTTTCGGGCCGGATCAGGAAACGGTTCGCGAATATTCCCGGAAAATTGCCGGTATAGTAAGAAAAGTTAAAGGAACTGCTGACGTTTTCGACGGAATTGTGATTGCCGGTCCTTCCGTGCGTATAGTTCCCGATCTTTCAGTCTTGGGTCGATATGGCATCTCTTCTCAGGATTTCCAGTATCAGATGCAGACGCTCCTTGACGGGAACATAGTCGGAAATATATTCGATAAGGAGCAACTTACTCCCGTAAGGATTCTGTACAGCGGCAACGGCAACGTTTCATTGTCCGAAATAGAAAACAGTATGATAGCATTGCCTGACGGAAAATTGAAACCGTTGAAAGAATTTGCGTCTGTGGATATTACCGGCGGTGCTGCGGAAATAGATCGCGAAAATCTGCAGAATGTCGGTACAGTTACCGCCCGTCTTGACGGTAATGATCTCGGAGGGACAGTCAAGAATATAAGAAAGCAGATAAATCTGAACCTTAAATTACTCCCTGGATACGAGATAGTGTACGGTGGATCTTATGCCGGGCAGCAGAAATCTTTCGGGGAACTTCTGCTTATTTTGATCATTGCCTGCCTTCTGGTCTTTACCGTGATTCTATTCTTGTTCCGTGACGTCATTTCCGCTTTGATAATAATGTTCATTTCCATATTGGGGATATCGGGAAGTTATATCCTGCTGTTTCTTACGGGGACTCCGCTTAATGTCGGGAGCTATACGGGATTGATAATGATCGTGGGAATCATAGGGGAGAATGCCATTTTTACATATCTGCAGTTCCATGAAAGTCTCAAAGAAAAGAACAAGGAAAGAGCCATTGTCTATGCAATCAGTACGAGGCTCCGTCCCAAACTCATGACGGCTTTAAGTGCTGTTGCAGCTCTTATGCCTCTTGCATTGGGAATCGGTACCGGGGCCCAGATGCACCAGCCCCTTGCGATCGCAGTCATAGGTGGCTTCATCGTAGCTCTGCCGCTTCTGCTTGTCGTCTATCCCACCTTGCTGTTCAAGACCTTCCGTACCGATCCGCCTTCCGATTCATCTCCCGACCCAGTTGCTAATCCGCTTTCCGATTCCGTCAGATGATCTGCCTATTGACCCTTCTGAAGAGCTGTCATTCTGTCCTTCTACCGATTTGCTTATCGATCCGCCTTACGTGCACAATAAACAGAACCTTAAATGCCTTGTTTCTGCATTCTCACTGTTACCGTGCACTTTTTTGCTAGAGCTGTCCATGCCTCCCGAGGGTTAAGTTGTTAATTATGAGGTCTTTAACCCGTTGGCTCCATGGCCAGCCCCCCTCAAAATACCCGACCTGTCCATGCTCTCCAAAGGTCAAGTTACTAATTATTAAGTATTTAAGCTATTGGGGGCATGGCCGCCTTCCATGATTTTTTGGAGCGCACCCCAAAAGTTGGACAACCAAAAAGGAAAGAAATGGAAGGAAAAAGCAGAATGGAAGACACCGGTATAATGAATCTATACCATAGGGGTGTGAAAGTGGAATTAATCAATCATTATTACAAGATTCCAAAAGAACAGGTAAAGAGAGCGAGCTATTCAGAGTACATCTAAGAGTATGATGGAGATGGCGAGCGAAGTACAATTGAAATTTATCGGGAAAGTGCTAAATGCCGGAAAAAAGTTGACTAAGTTTATTGATATAACCGATAGTTGCTAAATTTAATTTATCTGTTGTGAAATCCCTTATCACTGGATTTCGTTTACTTATCAAGTCTTATCCCTGTTTTAAGTTGACCGGAAGGTATTTTCCGGAAGGATGAGCTAAAGGCAAACTGTTTTCAGAAATTTTCAATTCCTGCTCTTTGTTATGTTTGATCACCTCTTGTCTGTAACTTCTCCATTTCATATTACGGGTTCCCGTGGTCCCGTCATTTTTTGAAATAGAGTTTGATACATGGGAATCTATTAAACAAGATGGTTTTGTAGTCATCCCTAAAGATTTCCTTTATCATATCGAAGGACTTGCGGTTAGTACGGCCAGAGGAATCCTGTTTGCAAAGACTGAGGGGACAGATTTGAATCGCTTCATTTTGCCTCTCGTTCGTATGGACACTGTAATCTGTTCCGATATGAGGATTCTTATTCCGGATAAGATTTAGTGTCTGTTGGTCTGCAGTTGTCGTCTTTGGGTGTTTTTGCTTTTTGGCAGGATTATCCGGAAAATGCCGGATTTTATATATATTTTTGCAATTAGTATACTTTGCGGAAAATATGGCAATCTGTAAAAGCCTGTAAACAGTACGAGATACAACTGGGTATATTTGCGGAAGTGTAATCCTTAATAGTGTAGTCAGTTAATCTGTACGGACTGTAGCAGGTAATATATCAGGAACATAGCGGAAAATATAATAGGGAATAATAGTGCATATATTCTGAATTTAACAGTATTGTTATATCCATGCAAGATCAAACGGAAAATTTCCGGGATAAGGCAGGAATGTCTGTATTGGGATAAGGCATGGATATCCGTATAAGGGGAACCAGTTATATAATGGGAAATTGGAGTAGCCTTATATGTCATCCAATGATGAAGTGGCAATGACTAAGTGAAGATGATGAAGTGGCAATGTCTAGGTGAGAAAGATTTAAGTGGAAATATCAAAATCGAAAAAGATAAAACAACCAATAGTAAAATGAAAAAGTCCTTTATTTGTAAATTCTTATTGTCAGCGATATTCGCTTTCGCAGTAATGACGGCGGCATCGGCCCAGACGCATAAGACATTCGTTTATACGGAAGTATCATTCGTCTCCGTGAATCTCAAAGACGGAAAATGCCGGATGGAAATGGATTTCGGCAGGAAAGTCCCGGCAGGGGTGCTGAATACGCCGTTGGCTCTGGTAGATGAAAATGGCAAATACATCGTTTTCAATTCCCCGATCGCCGGACTTAATTTTCTGGGCAGGGAAGGCTGGGAAATAATATCTTTTATTCCCGAAACCAAAGATTCTTCCAAATCATATCTCATGAAAATGGAAACCACAGGTTTCACTGACGAACAGGTAAAAGAAATCTTGTCTGAATACAAGATTAAAAAGGATTTCAAATAGCCGTATGTGCCGGGTTTCAAATAGCAGGATTTCAAATAGCCGGAGGTAACGGATTTGTCGGATTCCAAATAGAACCGGATTTACCGGATTTATTGGATTTCAACTGATCCGGCTTGGATTGTAGCCGGGCTTTACGTTTATCTGTAATCTTGATTAACGGGCTTTACGTTTATCTGCAATCATGTTTAAAATGTGCCCGTCAAGAGGCCGGAGTCCGATTGCTAGACGGAAATCATAAGCCACAAGGAGACGGCGATCATCATTACGGCCACGATAGTCTTGTATCTCTTTTTGTTTATATTCCTTATCAGCTTCATTGCTATGAAATTGCCGACAATCATGGCTGCCCCTATGAATAAGCCGTTCATGAAGATGTGGCTGTTCATGAGATTCAGTTTTCCGTATACTACGGCTTTGACTATATGCATTACAACAGCCGAAGTCGCTTCGCTTGCTATATATGCAACCGGAGCCAGTTCCAGTGTCTGATAAGCGGCACTGCTCAAAGGGCCGGATATCCCGAGCAAACCGTTGATAAACCCGGTTATCCCTCCTCCTATTATCATTGTGGCCGGTTTGGAAGGCAGATGCATCTTGCCTCTCAGTTTGAGAATTGAAAATATTATCAATCCTATGCACAGGAGTATTGTCATAGGCTTTTTAGGAACCACGGCGAATCCGTAGGCTCCCATGATAGTGAAAGGAACGGCAAGAATAAGGAACCGCCCCACCTCTTTCCACTTTATCTGTCCGAATCCCATTACGGTTCTGGAAAGATTACTCATCAACTGGGCTATTGTGGATACGGGTACGGCGACTTCCACTCCATAGAAATAGGTAATGACAGGAAGCAGTATCATCCCGCCTCCGAACCCGATCGAACCGGAAAGGAAACCGGCGACAAGGCCAATCAATACAAGTATAACGTACATCGTTATTTAAGTAATAGGGAGCATAACTCCGAAACCGCATAGGGTTCCCATTTCCTTATCAGTTCTTTGTAATCGTAGGCGACATGCCATGGCGATACCGGTTTTCCGTTCTGGAACGGGAGACCGGAATTCTCTGAATCCGGGGCAGGCTTCAGAAATATGGCTTCCGCCAGGTCACGTGTCAGGAAAGGGGTTGCAAGCAGTCCGTACAGACTGAAAAAAATGGTAAACAGGGGAATATCCTTGATTGTTTCTTTCTCTTTTTCAGTATTTATGACATTTATAACATCATTGAGATAGGATTCCAGATGCAATTCGTATACGGTCTTGATCAGATGTCCGGAATCGCGCTTGATTTCCTTGATAATGAAAGCGGGCAGATTTGGATGATTCATAAAAGCTTCGAGATAAGTGTCCATAAGCATAGTCAGCCTTTCTTTTATGGGAATATCTTCGTGCAGGATGTCAACTACCCTGGGAATGAAAGAAGATACGATATTTTTGAATACCGACTGGAAAAGTTTCTCTTTCGTCCTGTAATAATAATACAAAGTAGGCCTGTTGATTCCGGCAGCTTCGGCAATCATGCTCATATGCGTTTCATTGAAGCCTTTCTCTAGGAATACTTTATTTGCGGCATCCACTATCTGCGCTTCCATTTCCGTCTGTTTCGTATCTTCCATATTTTTTCGTTATACAGTGAATATCAATTGTTCCGGATTATCTCAGGTTGTCTGTAAAAAGCAGCAGCCTGTTTATTATGTTTACTTCGCTCACGCCGAAATCGAAATCGATAGCCAGCATATTGATATCGGAATAAAGTCTCTTTATTTTTTTCTCTATACCCCTGACTACTATGTGATTGGCTATGCATCCGAAAGGCTGTAGCGAAAGTACGTTTCGTACTCCGGATTTGTAAAGGGCTCCGATCTCTCCGGGAAGAAGCCAACCTTCGCCGAACTGTGAACTAAGCGAAATGGCATCTGAAGCCAATCTGGCTTCATCGAATATATCTTCGAAAGGCCTGAAATATCTGAAGGAACCGCAAGCTTTCTCGAATCCTTTTATCCGTTTTCTAAGCATTGAATAAAGTCCGTCCATGATTACGGCAGGTATCCTGTCCCTTTCGATTTTCTTTGCCGAATTCGTTTTCCTGTTGACGAAATATTGAATGAAAAAATCGCATAAGATAGGAGGGACTACTTCCACACCTCTTTCCGACAGCCAGTCTATCAGGTTTCTGTGGGCGAAAGGATTGAATTTCAGGAATATTTCCCCCACTATACCGACCCTCTTATGGATCGAATCATCCGAAATTTCGTTGAAGGCTCCCGCAGCTTCAGAAATCAGAGGCAGCAACAGTTTGTATTGATCGTTGTCTATGAGTCCGGCGGCCCTCTGCATAAAATGATCTTTCAGGGCCTTTGCATCCGTTCCGGGCTTTTGCCTTACCAAGGCAGGATAGTACAGTTTTGCCAGACAGTCTCCGAAAAGGATTGCATACAATGCCACTGGAAGGACTTTCTGCCAGTTGACCTTGAAGCCGGGCTGGTAATTGTTTATGCCGCTTTCGAAAGAAACCGAGATTACGGGAACATTTCCGTATCCGGCATCTGACATGGCCTTTTTTATCAGTGACAGGTAATTGCTGGCACGGCATTGGCCTCCAGTCTGTGTCATGGCTACTGCAGTATCCGAAGTAGTATAATTGCCCTTGCTCAAAGCTTTTATTATATCTCCGACAATAAGGGTGGCCGGATAACAGACCTCATTGTTTGCATATTTCAATCCCAGGTTCGCAGAGTCCTGATCGCTCATCGGAAGACATACCACATTCAACCCAAGCTTTTTCATTACGGCTGGAATCAATGGAGACAGGAAAGGAGTGAAATAAGGAGCGATGATAGTCCTTTTCCTGTCTTCTTCGAGAAAAGGTGGCGTGGTGGCAAAGGCTTTCTCTTCGTGCTTCAATGAAGCCTTTCCTCCTGCAAGCTTCAGGCTGTCAACCAGGGATCTGATTCTCAGTTTCATGGATCCGACATTGTTTATGTCATCCAATTTCAGGATGGTCAGACTTTTACCATGACGCATCAGCAGATCTCTCAGTGCATCGATAAGAAACGCGTCAGGACCGCAGCCGAATGACGTCAATTCAACAAATTGGATTTCCGGTCCCTGCATGGAACACCATTTTGCCGCTCTGAGGATTCTGTTGGTATATGTCCATTGCGAAAGGAAATTGACATCTTCAAGGCCTATTTCCATATCCCTGACTATATCATCGGTTATTACATCTATTCCCATCCCTGCAATCATTTCGCCAACCTGATGCTGGATCAGTGGATCGGTATGATAAGGCCGTCCCGCCAGCATTATTGTAAGAGTTCCGGGAACTTTGCGTTCCAATATCGACTTATTGTATTCGCATATCTCCTTTTCGAACGAAAGCATTTTCTCCGATGCTTTTCTGAAAGCTTTGCCGGCAACTCTGTCGTTTATGCCCAGACTTTTCAGATAATCCCTGCATTGCTTCTTGAATAGCGCCCCGTCTTTCATTGAGATAGTCGGGTCGTCTATACGTATATCAATGTTCCCGCTTCCCTTTATGACTTGGGAATAACCGGCCACCACCGGACAATTATAGCTGTTCTGGTCTTTACCTTTAGGTCCGTGTACTACGAACGGGAAGAATATCCTGTCCACTCCTTTGGCTGCCAGATTGGAAATGTGCGCATGTACGAGTTTCGCCGGGAAACAGATATTGTCAGACATCACCATCCTGGCGTTTTCCTCATATTCTTTCATATTCGAAGGATCGGACAACACGACTTCGAAGCCGCATTCAGTAAACAAAGTATGCCAGAAAGGAAAGTCTTCATACATATTCAGGACACGGGGTATCCCTATTTTTTCCGAACCCCCGTTTATTGCACCGCCTGCCCTGTCGAACAGAAGCTTAAATTTTTTTTCATAGGCGTCCGCCCCTTTTTTCAGGGCTTTTCCACCGTTGTTGAATATTTTCTCGCATCTGTTTCCAGAATAGTATACCTTTGACCCGCCGAAATCGTATTTGATCACCAGGCAGTTGTTCTCGCAACCATGGCAATTAAGCGTCTTTGTCTTGAACGAAGCATTCTCCAGCAACTCCCCGACGCTTCTGCCTGTTATATTGTCTGAACACATTCCTCTTTGATTTTTTGTTTATGATCCGTCATGTTTTCAATGGAATACAAAGCGCAGCCGTAAGCACCCATGAGTTCCGGGCAATCGCTTCTCGAGACCCTGGCGCCGGACAGATTTTCCAGAGCCTTCACCACCGCATCGTTTTTCATCGTTCCTCCCTGAACCACAATATGTTTGCCCAGAGAAGAGATATCCGTAATTTTCAAAACCTTGTAAAGACAATTCTTTACCACTGAATAAGCCAGTCCCGCAGCTATATCTTCTATGCCGTAGCCTTCCCTGAGCACTTGCTTAACCTTAGAATTCATGAAGACCGTACACCTTGTTCCCAGATCGCAGGGAGAAGATGATCTGCAGGCCGCTTCGGCGAAATCCCCGACGGCATAGCCAAGCGATTTAGCAAAAGTCTCTATGAAAGAACCGCAGCCCGAAGAACAAGATTCATTTATCTCTATTCTGTTTATCACCTTGTTTTCCACATAGATGGCTTTCATGTCCTGTCCTCCGATGTCCAGAATGAACGAAACATCCGAATCTATATGGCTTGCAGCAAGATAATGTGCTATCGTTTCTATTATCCCGTGGTCCATACGGAAAGCCGCCTTTATCAAATCTTCCCCGTATCCTGTCGAGCAGCTTCCCACAATGCGGGCGTCGGTGCCTGTCTCGCAGCATTTTTCATTGAATCTCCTTATCCCTTCTGAAGCGGTACTTACCGGATCGGCATTGTTGTCGGAATAAAATGAAAACAATATTCTTCCCTGTCTGTCAGTGAAAACCACTTTGGTCGTAGTAGAACCGGAATCGATTCCCAAATATACTTCCTGTACCCCCGGTTCCAATACGGCCCTTTCCGTTTTTTTCGAAGATATTTGTTCCAGCCATCTATCATGGCTCTCTTTATCAATGAAGATCGGAGGTAAGGCATCTTTCTTGTCATTGCCGGTACCGAAAGAATCTCCGATTATTTTGTCAAGTTCGGATATGCGGTAAAGTTTCCCGTCTCCGCATGACAAAGCCGTGCCCAATGCCGGGAAAAGTTTACCTTCTTCAGGGACTATGATATCATCCCTGGACAAATTGAGATATTCTGTGAACTCTTTTCTCAGAGCCGGTATGAAGGACAATGGGCCTCCGCAAAAAAGTACCGGGGCCTTGATGTCGTAGCCATGCGCCAGAGTCACCACAGTCTGGACTGCGACGGCATGGAATATGGAAGCGGAGATGTCTTCCTTGCTGATTTTCTTTGCTATGAGATTTTGTATGTCTGTTTTGCAGAAAACCCCGCATCTGCTTGCAATAGGGAATATCCTGTCGGCCTTCAACGCCAGACTGTTCAATCCTTCAATGCTTTCACCCAATATTATGGCCATCTGGTCAATGAAAGCCCCCGTTCCTGCAGCGCAGTTCCCGTTCATCCTGAGATCCACGGCTTCACCCTTGTCATTGAAAAACACCACTTTGGCATCTTCACCGCCTATATCTATCAGGGTGCTTATCGCCTTGTTGTATCTGAAACGCGTAGCCTTTGATGCCGCTATCACTTCCTGGACGAACGGCAATGAACACTTTTGTGCTATGCCCATTCCTATGGACCCAGTGATTCCGAAAGCGACTTCCTTATCACCGATGGCCTTGATTACTTCGGAAAACAGGGTGCTCAACGTATTTCCTATCCTGGCATTATGTCTCAGGTATCTGGAAAATACAATATTTCCGGAATCATCCACCACTGCCATCTTTGCCGTAGTGGATCCGATATCAATTCCTATTCTGTTCATTCTTTCTATAGTGATGCCGTTACAACAGCCAGTCTGCTGTCATGACAGTCTGACACTGATGTCAGACGCAAAAGTAAGAAGATTTTCCTTATAAGCCATAAAAATTTTAATAAAAGGCAGCTATTTATTGAATTTGAAGATCGCGTATATCGGATAATGATCTGAAAGATATGCTGCGTCGCCATAGCTTTCGTAAACTGTGTGATACTCGTTTACGGTTACTTTAGCAGAACCGAATATATCGTCTATTATCTTGCCGCCGGCATCGCCCCAGCCATTGTAAGTCGTATTTTCGTCGGTTTTGTCTTCCGGAGCTTCGTCTCTGGAATTCAGCATTCCAGGTTCAATATAATCGAATATTTTATCATTCTGTGTCGTATTGAAATCGGCTGACAGAAATTGCGGATAATTGTCGGGATTGTACATGGAAAATCTTTCCGAAATCAGTTCCATTTCCTTTGTTCTGGCAGAAGAGACCAGATCCAGATGAGTATTTATGTAGCAGAATTTGTTTCCGGTAGCAATATCTTCGAAAATACCCCATGTGGCGGAACGATAATTGCCTGCTCCCCACGAATCGGCCCTGGAAGGTTTGTCAGGAGTTTCGGAAAGCCAGAAAGTTCCTCCGTCTATCTTTTTTATATCAGATTTCCTGAACAAAATGCCCATGCACTCTCCCTTTTCCATTCCGTCGTTCCGGCCGACGCCGAACCCTTCATAGTTCTTCGCCAGACTGTCTTTGAAAAATGACCATTGAGTATCGAAAACAGCTTCCTGGAATCCTATGAGAGACGGTTTCTGATCCCGTATCATTTCCAGACAGGCATCTTTGCGGAAATCCCAACCGTTGTACGGATTCGTTTCTTTGGAAGTGCTGCATCTCACATTGAAACTCATGATTTTAATCTCTCCTTTGCCGGGATATTTCTGTAGATCGGTTTCATGTATATCGGATCCGTCATCATTTCCATCTCCGTTATTTTCCCTGGAACACGAAACCAGAGCTAGTACTGCAACTATACAGCAAAGACATCTATGGCATATTGAAAATGTTTTCATAGTGGTTAGTATCATATTTTTGTGACCGATGTTAAATATAATACATCTTTTCTTGTTTTTGATATCCGGAATCATTAATATTGTTATGAGTTGGAGGAACCATATCAGACCACACACTAGTAACCACGGATTTTCCCCATATCTAATTGTATCGTAGCGGATTATATGCACAGGCATGTCCGTACGTGTCATATTGAACCTATACGGCCTTTATTTGGAGAATAGTCTGAATTCTTGCCCTGCGTGCCGTCTGGTAATGCAATAAATACACATAATTATCAACCACATTAAAATTGAGCAAGATGAAGTTAAAACAAGTCAAGTATTCTCTGTTGACGGTGCTGTTGGGTCTTTCCTGTGTAGAAGCCTCTGCCTACGACGCAACCGGTACCGTTTCGCTTCGCTCTTATCTTTTGTCAACCGCAGTTTCCGGAACGCCGGCTGTTGCAAAGAAGATTTCCGGAACAATCAAGGATCCGGGCGGTTCTCCGCTGATAGGCGTCAGCGTCGTTCAAAAAGGGACTAAAAACGGTGTGGCTTCCGATCTTGACGGGCGGTTCACAATTTCCGTTCCCGAAGGCAGCATTCTGGTCATTTCCTCTATCGGTTACAAAACAATTGAAATTGCAGCTTCCGACGGAATGAAGGTGATTCTCAAGGAAGACAGCAAAATGCTTGAAGAGGTGGTATTCGTAGGTTACGGCACACAGAAGAAAGCCAATCTGACCGGTGCAGTGGACCAGGTTTCGAGCGAAGTGTTCGAAGGCCGTCCCAATTCGAATGTAACCCAGATGCTTCAGGGTTCCATCCCCAATCTCAATCTGAAATTGACCGACGGGAAACCGACAAGCAGTGCGACTTATAATATCAGAGGTACGACATCGATCGGTCAGGGCGGCAGCGCTCTTGTATTGATAGACGGAGTCGAAGGCAATCCGGCTCTTCTGAATCCTGATGATATAGAATCCGTATCTGTTCTCAAAGATGCAGCTTCAGCAGCCATCTACGGTTCCAGAGCTCCTTACGGAGTCGTACTCATCACAACAAAATCCGCAAAAGTAGGGAAGGCCAGGGTTACCTATTCCACAAACTTCAGCATAGAACAGCCAACCAATACCGTTGATTACGTATCGGACGGCTATACATGGGCGGAACACTTCTATACGGCCTACTACAATTTCAATCATTCCAATCCTTCGGGCATAAACAAATCCCAGCAATTCTCCACTGCATGGCTTGCAGAATACAAATCGCGCGCGGAATCAGGTAATTACGGCACTGTAATAAGCGACGGTTCATGGGGTACCACCAAAGGCCGTTGGGTTTATTTCAACAAAGGTACAGACTACGCCGGAATGATTTACAAAAACCATTTTCTTGCACAGACGCACAATCTTTCGGTATCAGGAAGCGACGGCAAATTCGATTATTATCTTTCTGGCCGTTTCTACGGTTACGGCGGGCTCTTCGACAGTCCTTGCAATACAGATGACTACAAAGCCATAAATACCAGATTGAAAGCAGGATATCAAGTGTACAAATGGCTTAAGATAGTTGATAATATCGACATAAGCTACAACAAATACCACAATCCCGTAACGTATTCGGAAGGTAACGGCAATGTATGGAGAAACATCGCCGATGAAGGCCATCCTTCTTCTCCCGTATGGAACCCGGACGGGACCATGAGTTATTCGGCCGTTTATTCCGTAGGGGATTTCCTTTACGGAAACAGCCGTCATACTTCTGTAAACGATTATGTCAAGAATACCATAAGTGCCGCGGCCAAATTCCTTGATGACAAGCTGCATGTGAACGCCGATTTCACTTACCGTGATGCAACATACAACCGCCAGATAAAACGTGTACGCACTCCATATTCCAAGATAGCCGGCACGACTGAAACCATTTCCGGAACACAGTCATATATATCGGAGACGAACAAAGACACCAAGTATATAAATACCAACGTCTATGCCGACTACACCGATAAATTCCTTGATAAGCACAACGTGAAGTTCCTGATCGGATATAATTATGAACAATCCACGATGAAACAGCTCTATGCTTATAATGACGATCTGCTTACCGAAGAGGTTGACAATATCAATCTGACAACCGGAACCGACAACAGGAATATCACCGGAGCATGGACGAAATGGCGCAGCGTTGGTGCTTTCTTCCGCGCCAATTACAATTATGCTGAAAGATATCTTCTTGAAGTGAACGGCCGTTACGACGGTTCTTCCAAGTTCCTCGAAGGTTCACGCTGGTCGTTTTTCCCTTCCGTCTCGGCAGGATGGCGACTTACTCAGGAACCTTGGTTCAAAGTAAATGAGAATATCCTTTCGAATTTGAAAATCCGGGCATCATACGGAGCACTTGGCAACAGCAATATCTCGGCATATTCTTTCGATGAGAAATTCAACATGGGTACCGGACGATATTTCAACGGAACCAAAGTAAAGACGGTCTCACCTGCTTCCCCTATTCCTGACAACCTTACATGGGAAACCGCCAGGACTCTGGATGTAGGTCTTGACTTCGGCCTTCTCCGGGACCGCTTCTCGGTAACAGCCGACTGGTACAACCGCAAGACGATCAATATGTACATTGTCGGACCGACTTTGCCGGACGTATACGGGGCATCTTCGCCTAAAGGTAATTACGGAGAAATGACCACGCGCGGATATGAAATCACCGCTACATGGCGCGATTCATTCAACCTTACAGGCAAGAAGTTCAATTACAGCATAAAGGCAACTTTGGCAGATTACAAATCGGTCATAGACAAATACAACAATTCCACTAAGAATCTTGGAACGTCGAATAGCCCGTCTTATTACAAAGGCATGACCATTGGAGAAATATGGGGCTTCACTTCCAACGGACTCTGGCAGACACAGGCTGATATAGACGCAGCCGAGGCTGCTGCCAAGGCAGCCGGGCAGAAATATTACAATCCCCTTATGAAAACGGATAAAAAATACAAACTCTATCCGGGCGATATAAAATTCGAAGATCTCAACGGAAACGGCTACATAGACAGGGGCAATAATACTGTGGATGATCCGGGAGACCGTCGCGTAATAGGCAATACGGAACCGCGTTATATATACAGCTTCACTCTTTCCGGAGACTGGAACAATTTCTTTGCCAGCGTTTTCTTCCAGGGTGTAGGAAAGCAGGATTGGTATCCTACCAATGAATCTGCTTCACTTTGGGGGCAATACAACCGCCCTTATGCTCAATTGCCCAAATGGCAGCTGGGCAATTACTGGACTGAAGACAACACCGATGCCTACCTGCCCCGTTACACCGGCTACTATGCACCTTTCTACAAAGGCTCTTCATGCGCCAATACCCGTTACCTTCAAAACGTGGCGTACATACGTATGAAAAACATACAGTTCGGCTACAATTTGCCTGAAAAATGGATAAACAGGATCGGACTTACAAAGGCCAGCATCTTCTTCTCTGGGGAAAATCTGTGGACATGGTCGCCTCTGTACAAACATACGCGAGACATAGATGTGACAGCGAATATTTACGGCTATGACTCCGAAGCGACCACCACCGGGGACGGATACAATTATCCTACGCTGAAAAGTTACAGTCTGGGTCTTAACATAACATTCTAATTGATACGGTAATGAGAAAAATAAGCATATTTTTTACAATCGCGATAGCAATCGTAACGGTTTCTGCCTGCGATTTGACCGAAAGACAGAAAGCTTCAGCCGACCGTTCCATGGTTTTCGGATCCGCCACAGGCCTTGAACTTTACTGTAACTATCTTTATGATATACTGCCGGATGCCGGAGGCGACGGAATGCACCAATCGGACAATACGGCCGACTGGGGTGCCAAAAACTCCGTGGGTACTTATGAATGTGCGGCTTATACCGAAGAAACGTCTACTTCATGGAGCTGGAGCGACATAAGGCACGCCAACTATCTGATAAAATACAATACGGACCAGAATCTCAGCGAAGAAGTAAGGAACAATTATACCGGCATAGCTAAATTCTTCCGGGCATATTTGTATTTCGGGAAACTCGTCAAATACGGAGAAGTCCCATGGATCGACGAGCCTCTGGAACCTACGGATTCACGTCTTTATGCCGGAAGGGACAGCAGGGATACCATAATCCGGCATATAATGGACGACTGCGACTATGCCTACAAATGGATCACGACATCTTCAATTACGCCGAATTCCAATACCATCAACAAATGGACACCTCTTCTGCTCAAGTCCCGCGCCTGCCTTTTCGAAGCCTCTTGGCGTAAATATCATGCCGGGACCGATTATGTCAAGAACTGCACAATGACCGCGGATGAATTGTTCAAGGCTGCAGCCGATGCCGCCCAGATAATAATGGACGACGGACCGTATAAGATACATACCGGTACGGCATATGCAAACGGACGCGGTTCATACAGGGATCTGTTCATAAGCGATAATGCAGTCACAGAAGAAGTCATGCTCAGCTACGAAAACAATGAAACATCACTCGGCGAAATGAACTGGTGGCTTAATTCCTCCACATACGGCCCTCATCTCTGCATGACGAGGCCATTTGCCAAGACGTATCTGAATCTCGACGGGACAGTCTATGATGAAAAAAATGCCGATGGGACATACAAGAATTTCAAGGAAGAGACAACCGGGCGTGATCTGAGGCTGAACCAGACGATAAGAGGATATGATTATACCAGAAAAGACGCTTCCGGCAATTATGTAACGACTTCGGCCAATTTTACCGGACATACTCTTACGGGATACCAGTTTACGAAATATGTAATCGACGACATGAATTATGACGATAAGCGTTCGAACACAAACGATGTCCCTATAATGCGTTATGCTGAAGTGCTTCTGAATTATGCCGAAGCAAAGGCCGAGCTCGGGACTTTGACGGATGAAGACTGGAAAAACACCATAGGCGTTCTTCGCCGCCGTGCCGGAATCACCGGAGGAGACCTCGACAAAAAACCTACGGTGGTTGATACTTATCTCCAACAGACATATTATCCTGATATAACGGATCCTGTGATTCTGGAAATACGTCGCGACAGGGCCATAGAGTTATGCCTGGAGGGGACACGTTTGAGGGACCTTAAACGCTGGGCTTGCGGAAATCTTTGGGGGGACATGCCTTGGACGGGAGTTTACGTTCCGGCGATGGACCAGCCGCTGGACATGAACGGAGACGGGGAATATGACGCTTATTTCACTGCTGACAAGTCTTATTCGGGAGAATACAAGAGCCTTGCAGTGATTGTGAACCAAAGCACCGATCCTCTGAAACTTGACAAACTCGCCGATGATCCTGCCGGAGGATACGTCATGGATTACAAGGAAACTTCTCATGCATGGAAGGACAACATGTACCTTTATCCAATCCCTACACAGGTTGGATTGAAAAATCCGAACCTGAGTCAGAATCCGGGATGGACGAAGACATGGTAAGTATGGCATAATGTCACACGGTTTGTGTGAGTTTTCATAAATAATAGTTTAAATTAAGTTGTTTCCGGCCGGATTCCAATGTTGGGCTTCTGTCCAAGTGGAATCCGGCCGGATTATTTATATTATTATATTAATTATTGTTTCCATTATGTTTCCCTATGATTTCACAAGACCGGAACTCGGAATTCTCAAAAGTATTTTTCATATTTGTATCATATTATGAATCAATATAACTTCAACTAAAATGAACGCGGTTAAAATTATCGGACTGATCTTGTCCATTGTTGCCATGATCTGCATCCTTATCTCGATATTCTGCTATAGCGGCAAAAACATCTTCCTGTTCATAGGATTGCTCTGCATCTGCGTTAATATGATCATGTTTATCCTGACTCCCAAAAACAAATAATCATATGATTAAAAAATCGGGATTTTTGAGCATGAAATATTAACGTGCACAAAAAATATTTCACGGTTTGGGCAACGATTTCGTCATCATGGATTTTTCCTCCGATGGCAACACTTTGCCGGACAATCTTCCCGAAATAGCGGCAAAACTCTGCAACCGCCATACTGGAATTGGGGCGGACAGCCTCGGAAGTTTTCGAAAGGGATATCGGCCTGCGAGATATACTTTAATAACTTTTTTTTGCGTATTTTTATTCCAGTCAATTGTTTCAACTGATGTTCCGGATATTCATATTATTGATAGCCTCTCTTTTTTCCTCTGCCCGCGGAATAAATTACGGACGATTCGAAACCGTTCCGCTGGCTTCGGATGCTTCCGTTGCCAATTGCTTCGCTCAGGACAGCCTGGGATTGATATGGATAGGAACAAACCGGGGACTGTACAGTTACGACGGATATTCCGTCCGGTCCCATTCCTCTGCTTCCGATCCTTCCTGTTCCCAGATCTACTGCATATTGCGTCGAGACAACACATTCTACCTCGGCTCCGACAATGGCTTGTTCGCATATGACTGTACCGGGGATTACTATTCCCCCAGGATGGAAATATCTTCGAAAGCCGGCACAGATGGCCCCGGAATATCAACGATGCCGAAAAATGTCAGAGCTTTGGCAATGTGCGACAATCGTTTGTGGATAGGATCCCTTAACGGCCTGTACAGATACGATTTCGATACCGGACGCCTTGATACCCTTACAAGGGGCCTTCCGCACAAGACGATATATTCTCTGCTTGTTACTTCCGGCGGCGACATCTATGTGGGGACATACAACGGCTTATGCCGTTATCTGCCGTCAACCGACAGCTTTGAAAGGATAAGAATCCCTTCCGACGCCGGAAAAAACAACACATTTGTCAATTCCCTTCTTGAAGACGTGGAAAGAGGCTGCATCTGGATAGGAACGGAAGGGAACCTTTACAAATATACTCTTTCCGACGGTTCCGTATCCGCCGTAGGAATGGTAGCCGACAACTCTGTCAAATCACTGGCGCTGGACATATACGGAAACCTTATAATAGGAACAGACAACGGTCTTTATATATACAACGGCCGGGACGGCAAACATTTCGTGCATGATTCCAGGAACCATGAAACGGTGTCGAACGATATAGTCTGGAGCGTATTCGTCGACAATGAACATAACCTGTGGCTTGGAACCGAATACAATATCTCTCTTGCACGGAACGACAGGGACAAAAGGACTGTTCCGATAGCGGAACTTACAGGAAAAGGCGAAGGGAACAGATTCTATTCGATACTCAAGGATTCGCACGGATATCTTTGGCTTGGAGGGACCAACGGCCTTGTCAGGTACGATGCCCGAAGAGGCAAATCCGTTTCATACAAAATGAGTGACAAGAAGAACCCTGTTCCGCATAACAGGATACGGGATATTTACGAAGACAGCGAAAAAGGGCTTTGGGTAGCCACCGACGGCAGTATCATAAAATATGATTACGCCAGGTCCCGGTTCGACAAATATCTCATAACGGATTCTTCACGGACAATGAACGCTAATTGGTCCTACAGCATATTCGAAGACAAGTCAGGCAAATTATGGATAGGGGCATATCTCGGCGGAGTGTTCGTGGTTGACAGAAAAGCTTTGCTTTCTTCCGGCGGAACCCCGTGCATGGCCGAACGCAATTTCTCCTCGTCCAACGGCCTTCCCGGTAATCTCATAAACCAGATGGTGCAGGGCAAAAACGGAAATGCCTGGGTTCTCATATACAAAGGCGGATTATACAGGATTAACGAATTGTCGGGGAAAGTGGACAGGGAGGATATTGAAAAAGCGACGGGGGAATCTCCCGACTATATCATAAGCGACGACAATGGAAATATATGGTGCGGTTTTGCGGGGGGTATCGCAATGCGCTCTGACGACGGGACGAAATGGTCGGTGGCTCGATTCGGCGAATTCGACAAAAGCGGAGTCCTTTCCATGGAACAGGTCGGGAATACGATTTGGGCGGGGACTTCCGACGGCGTATGGGCCGTAGGCGAAGATATGAATCCGGTGCGTCTAAATTTGCGTTCGGATCCATATACATGTATATATTATGACAAAAATTCAGGAATAGTTTATCTCGGCGGTGTCGATAAGATAGTCGAAACCACACCGGGCATAATCAATTCGGGACACGGCACATCAACTATCAGGATAACCGGTTTTTCCGTGAATGACAAACCTTACTCGCTTCCTGAAAAAAGCGTAAGGTATGCCGGTAAATACAAATTGAAATACAACCAGAACCATCTTTATTTCGAATTTTCCACCATTTCATATTCGCAGGAAGAAAAAAGCCGTTTCATTTGCATGATGGACGGTGTGGACAAAGACTGGAGCCTCCTGCCGCAGAATTCCAACCATGTCTCATACGCCAATCTGAAATACGGGAATTATTCATTCAAAGTCAATACTCTGGATGTCAACGGCCGTCCCGGGCCTTCACCCGAAACCGTTTCCATAAGAATTTCTCCTCCATGGTATTATACCTCGGCTGCCAAGATATGTTACGCCGCATTCCTGTTGGGGCTGGTCCTTTGGATCATCAACTTCTTCAGAGTCAAGAACAGGCTCCGTATAGAAAGGATAGAAAAAGACAAGACGCTTGAACAAGCCAAGCTGAAGATGGACTTCTTCGCGAATCTTTCCCATGAGTTCAAAACCCCTCTTTCCATGATTTTGTCTCCTGCCGACAAACTTCTTTCAGAAATAAAAGACAAGCGCCAGGACGGCCTGCTCGAGATGATAAGGCAAAATGCTGTAAAACTTGACACTCTCATTCACAAGGCTCTGGATTTCAACAGGCTGGACGACAATCCCGATGATTTCTTCATTCCTTCGAAAGTCGAGATGGTGGAATTCTGCAAAAGCATATTCTCCGTCTACAAAGACAATTTCGAAGACAGGACATTCGTCTTCGAATCCGGTACGGACAAGATATATACTTCCGTCGATCCTGTCAAGATGGAATCCGTCCTTAACAATGTCATATCGAACGCCTGTAAATACACACCTCCCGGAGGTTCAGTCAATTTCAGGATAGAATATTCGGATGACGGAAGCAAAATAGAAATCTCAGTATCGGACAACGGCATAGGAATACCTGCTAACGAAATACCGTATGTCTTCCAGAGATTTTTCCAGTCTTCCAGGACTGCCGGCAAGAAAGGCGGTACCGGCATAGGCCTTTATCTGGCTAAATGCTATGTGGAAATGCACAATGGTACCATATCCGCTTCTTCCGGAGAGAAAGGCGGCACCATGATATCGATAACCTTGCCTTCCGGAAGGCAGGAAAGCGTTGAATCTCATGATGGCGCGAATGCGGCTTCTTCCGCAGAAAAGGGAGCCCGCAAGAAAATAGCCGTGATAGACGACAATATCGCTATTACCGAATTCATCAAAGACACGCTTTCGGGTGAATATGATTGCGGAATAGCTCATAACGGCAAGGCCGGATTGACATTATGCCGTGAAATGACTCCCGATCTTATAATAGCCGACCTTATGATGCCTGTGATGGACGGCCTGGAAATGTGCCGGCGCATCAAGGAAGACGGCAGACTTGCCCTCATTCCGATAATACTTCTTACGGCAAAGACGGATAGCGGAACTGAATTGGAGAGCATAAAACTCAATATCGACGTCTTCATGCCCAAACCGTTCGAAGCTTCCATTCTTCTTTCAAGGGTAAGGCAGCTTCTGGAATCCAAGGAACAGGTCGAAAGCAAACTCAGGATAGAAAAAATATCCACGCCAGAAAAAGTGGAAATGATGTCTTTCGACGAGAAATTTCTTTCCGACATAACCAGGATAATCGAAGACAATATGGCCGACCAGACTTTGAATGTGGCTTTCTTAAGCGACAAAGCCAATGTCAGCCAGAAACAGCTTTACAGGAAAGTCCGTCTACTCACAGGAGTTCCCCCTGTGGAATATATAAGGCAGATAAGGATGAAAAAAGCAGCGATGCTGCTGAAACAAAAACGGTTCACTATTTCGGAAGTAATGTATATGGTAGGATTTTCGTCCTCTTCGTATTTCTCGAAATGCTTCCAGAGCCAATTCGGAATATCCCCGAAACAGTTTACCGAAGACGCCGGCATGCAATCCTAGGGAGTTTCGTACCTACGATTCCTGGCATATCGTCCGATTCATGTTCTTTTATGTCCGATTTCTTCTTGTCATCGAAATCCGAAACGTTTAATTTTACAACCGGATGAGAAAATTATATTTTCAAAGTCCCCGCACATGAATTGATAACATTATGAAATTGACGGAAACCATAACCGTAATCCTATTGTCTTGCCTTTGCCTGAGCGCAGGCGCGGAAAACATCGGAGGAGCACCGGATACGACCGGAGTCATGTTCGGTGTCAATTACACCATGCCGTTCGCCTATGCTTATCGTGTTGCCGGCCGTATCGGAGCCGATCCTTACCGTGCGATAGACGAAGACACATACCATTTCGCAAGACTTGGTCTCAATGCCTACCGTATACACATCTGGGATGTCGAGATAACGGACCATGAAGGCAACCTCATTTCCAACAAACATCTGGACTTGCTCGATTATCTTATCTCACGGCTGGAACAAAGAGGTATACATATAATTCTCACAACCCAGTCAGGCTGGGGCAACGGTTATCCCGAAAGGAACATACGTACCGAAGGTTTCGGCTATGATTATGACAAAGGCAAGATAAATGAGAACCCGGAATCCATCGCAATCCAGAAACGGTATGTCACCGCCCTTGTAAACCATGTCAATCATTATACCGGCAAGGCATACAAAAACGACGGCATGATAACCGGATTTGAAATAGGCAACGAGCCGGTTTTCAGCGGTACTCCCGGACAAATCCTTTCGTACATTGACGAAATGTACGAAACTTTCCGCAAAGCCGGATGCGACAAGCTTATATTCAATAATATAAGCCAGAATCCATCTATCGCCGATGTGTTCCTGAAAAGCAAAGTGGAGGGAATAACCTGCCAATGGTATCCTACCGGCCTTGTTGCCGGACATACCCGGCACGGCAACTTCCTGCCATGCGTGGACAGCTATGATTTCCCATTCGATACGATTCCCGGTTTCGGCAAAAAGAAGAGAATAGTCTATGAATTCGATGCCGCCGATCTGATGTATTCATATATGTATCCCGCCATAGCGAGGACATTCCGTACAGCAGGTTTCTTCTGGATAACGCAGTTCGCGTACGACCCGATGATACTGGCCCGATACAACACCGAATACCAGACACATTTCCTCAATCTGGCTTATACGCCTTCCAAAGCCATAAGTCTGAAAATAGCCGGAGAAGTCGCAAGACGGGTCCGCAGCGGAGAAAGTTTCGGAAAATATCCGTCGGATACTTTGTTCGGTGATTTCAAGGTAAGCTATTATCGGGACATGAGCGAACTTAACTCGGGAACAGAATATTATTATTCTGGCTGCACGTCCGATTTCCCGAAAAATATAACTGCGCTTTCCAGTATCGCCGGAGTAGGCAGTTCTCCCATAGTAAATTACGAAGGTACAGGAGCCTATTTTCTTGACAAACTGAGCAAGGGCGTATGGCGTCTGGAGGTTATGCCCGATGCCGTCCGTTTCGAAGATCCTTTTTCTACCCCCTCTTTGAAAAGGACAGTTACCGAGATTCTATGGCATAAATGGCCTATGACCATATCCCTTCCGGATCTTGACGGAACTTTTGAAGTCAAGCCTTTGAACAAAGGCAATGATTATCGCACTGTATCAGAAAAAGGAACGGTGGAAATATTTCCCGGGGCATATCTGCTTGTTGCTTCCGGCGCAGGCAAAAGGGCTGCTTCATGTACTGCCTCTTCTCGTTACGGTAATATTTCCTTGGGTGAATTCGAAGCCCCGGCGCAGAGCATCGTGAAATTTCGTCTTCGCAATAGTTCGTTGTCCAACACAGAGAAAGGAAAGGATATAGATATAAAAGCCGTAATAGCTGGTCCGTCAGAACCAGATTCCGTAGTCGTTTATCCTTCGTACGTATCTTTCTGGAATGACAGAAATCCTCGTTTTGTCATGAAACGCACCGAAGGGTATTCCTATGAAACTGTCATACCGGCGGCATCCGCAGGCTATTCCGGTGAATACGATTATTATATATCCGTATTCCATGGCAATGAAAAAAGGACATTTCCGGGAGACCGAGAAGGCCTTCCTTTCGATTGGGATTTTATCAGAGACTCTCACTATTCCGTGACTTTGACCGCACTGGATTCACCGGTGAAACTTATCTATGCTTATGGTGACAGGGATGTCCTGGAAGTCCTTTCGGGAAGGGGATACGGTATCGAAGTCAGGATAATACCGGAAGAATCCGAACCTTCAGGAAAGAATATAGTGAGATACGAATGTTCTCCGCTTGGAAATCCGGATATGTTCTTCTTAAGAAAATATGTCGGGAAAGAACTTGCCGGCCTTTCCTCCATAATTGCCGGCAAAAAAGATCTTTGCGTAGGAATAGGTACCCCTTCTGGACTGGATAGTCTTGACATTTCGATAATTACGAAAGCCGGATATACATATTCAGCTTCGATAAAACTTCCTGGACATGTCTCTACTGTAAGGATGCCCCTGTCCTCATTGAAAGGCTCTCCTACCCGGTTTGTTCCAGCTCAATATCCGTCGTTCCTGCACAAAGAATTCGTTCCGGATTCATATCCGCCTTTGGATATATCCAAGGCTGATATAGTCATGCTTTCCACGCATGGAAAGGTGTCACAGCCTTTTTCCTTCGATTTGTCAGGAGTCTGGCTGGAATAGAAAATGAAAAATACTGATACGAATATATAATATTGAAAATAGAATATAGGATACGGAATATATAATGGAATATTATAAGTAAATACATATTAATAACCTAAAAAGATGAATCATGAATCATAATTTATTTAAGAATCCGTGCACGACTTTGCTGCCTGTCGTACTGATTCTGTCAATTATCTTCTCTTTTAAAGTTTCAGCCCAGAACGAGACCGTAACTGTTTCCGGAACCGTTATGGATGAGGCCCGGGTCCCTGTCCCGGGAGTGAATGTAATTATCCCGGGAAACAATACAGGTGTATCCACCGATGAAAACGGACATTATACCATAAATGTTCCTGCTTCAATAAAAACATTAAGGTTCTTCTGTCTCGGCTATATTTCTCATGTCGCCGTGATCCCTGCTTCGGGCAAACTGGACATAATCCTGAAAACAGATGTCCAGATGCTTAACGAAACTGTAGTCATCGGCTACGGAACAAGACGCAAGGAAGATCTTACCGGCTCCGTCGCAAGCCTAGGAGATAAGCAGTTCAACAAATCTCTTGCGATCAGTTCTCCTGAGCAGCTTATAAACGGAAAAGTAGCCGGTGTCCAGATCATGACATCCGGCGGTTCCCCTACATCTGGATCGACGATCCGTATACGTGGCGGCGCTTCCCTCAACGCTTCAAACGATCCTCTTATAGTCGTGGACGGCGTGCCGCTGGAAATAAGCGGCAACGTCAGCGGCAGTTCCAATTTCCTGAGCATGTTCAATCCTAACGATATAGAGAATATCACCGTTTTGCGTGACGCTTCTTCCACAGCCATCTACGGTTCCAGAGCATCTAACGGCGTCATATTGATCACCACCAAGAAAGGAACCGGAGCCGGCAAATTCTCGGTTGATTTCAATACGACCAACTCAATAGCGACACCTTACAAATATGCTGATATTCTTTCCCGTCAGGAATTCGTTGATGTGGTCAATTCCGAAGGTTCGGACGCCCAGAAAGCCTTGCTCGGCACTGCATCAACCGACTGGAACAAAGAAATATTCCATAAAGCTTTCGGTACGGACAACAACCTCAGCGTTTCCGGTCGTTTTCGTCCCGATTTTCCGTTCCGGTTTTCCATGGGAGCTTACAAACAGAATGGAGTCCTGAAAACAGACCGTGCGAAACGTTACACCGGCGGGATTTCACTTTCCCCGTCGTTCTTCAAGAACACTCTTCGTTTCACATTCAATGTCAAAGGTTCAATGAACAAGAACCGTTTTGCAGAAACAGGTGCGATCTGGGGCGGATCCACAATGAATCCCACTATTCCAGTATATTCATCTTCATTGGATTTCAACGGCTATACTGAAGCCGTCGATGCTACAGGGGCGCCTATAACCAAAGCTGTTGCCAATCCGGTCGGAGAATTGAAACAATACAAATCCGCCAGTACCGTCTACCGTGTAATAGGTAATGCAGACATGGACTATTATTTTCCGTTCGTGTCCGGACTCAAGTTCCATACTACACTGGGATATGATTACTCCAGGGGTAAAGGCCATGTCCATGTCCCCGATACGGCTTACGAATATTATTCTACCGGAGGACGTGATTATGACTATGGCCCTCAGGTCAATCATAACCGCTTACTTACAACTTATTTCAATTATGTCAAGAATATAGAACCTATAAAAAGTTCGATAGATGTTACTGCTGGTTACGATTACCAGTATTGGAAAGACACCAATGCCGCTTATTTCGAAAAAAACGTGGCAGGGGATGTGCAATCGTCTTCTGCCCCGACAGACGAACGTCACGTTCTGATTTCATATTATGCACGTGTCAATTATGTATACGATTCAAGATATATGCTTACTTTGACAGCCCGTCGGGACGGCACTTCCCGTTTCTCCAAAAACAACCGCTGGGGAACTTTTCCTTCCGTAGCCTTTGCATGGAATGCTACACAGGAGAAGTTTCTGAAAGACAACAATATATTGAGCAATCTCAAATTTCGTCTGAGCTACGGAGTTACCGGACAGCAGGCAGGAATCGGCAATTACAGTTATATGCCTGTATATACGATAAGTCAGGACGGCGCCCAATATGTATTTGGCGGTACTCCGATATATACATTAAGACCGGAAGCCTATGTTTCCGACCTTAAATGGGAAACCACCGATTCATATAATGCAGGTGTCGATTTCGGCTTCTTAGATGACAGACTGGGAGGATCCGTTGACTATTACAACAGGAAAACGAAAAACCTGCTGGCTACAGTACCGACGGCCGCCGGTACCAATTTCGACAAGCAGATACTTACGAATGTCGGAAATGTAAAAAGCCATGGCCTGGAATTTTCGATAAATGCCGTCCCTGTAAAGAACAGGGATTTGACGATATCCTTGAATTTCAATGCTACGAAAGAAGTAAACAAGATAACCAATCTTTCGCTTGTAAAAGGCAGCAAGACTGTCAATACTTCTGTAGGCCCTACCATAGACGCATATTATTTCCAAGTGTTGACGGAAGGATATGCTCCTTACAGCTTCTATGTCCACAAGCAGATATATGACAAAGAAACAGGAAAACCTATCGAAGGCCTGTATGCTGATCTGAATAAAGATGGCAAGATAACATCTGATGACCTTTACCATTACCACTCTCCGGCCCCTGATTGGATTCTGGGTTTCAGTGCATCGATAGACTACAAAAGATGGAGTCTGAGCACTAGCATGAGGGCCAATATAGGTAATTACGTATACAACGGAATGGCTATGAACACCGGAGCCTGGAGTACGATGTCATACAATTCATATCAGCTTAATAATCTGAACTCCAGCTATCTGAAAACAGGATTCCAATCCAGGCAATATCTTTCGGACTATTACGTCCAGAACGCGTCTTTCCTGAAAATGGATAACCTGACTCTCAGCTACAATTTCGATATGAAAAAAATATGTAGAATAAGTGTTTCCGGAATGGTTCAGAACGTATTTACGATTACTAACTACGACGGCGTTGATCCTGAAGTGCCTAATGGCATGGACAGCTCCTTCTATCCTCGTCCGAGAACCTTTTCGTTTGCTGTAGGCCTTAGATTTTAATTAAAAAATTGAATAAGATATGAAAAAGATAATATCATATATATCCGTCATCGCGATATCGGTAATGATCTTCGCATCCTGTACGGGAGATCTCGACCAGATTCCGGTTACAAAAACCACATCTAAGGATGTATATTCGAAGGCTTCGAACTATAAATCTGTCCTTGCCAAAATATATGCTTCCTATGTAATAGCCGGACAGGAAAAAGGCGGCGGTAACGCCGATATATCAAGCAACAGCGGCTATGATCTGATGCGAGGCCTTTTCAATCTGGAGGAAGCTTCTACAGATGAATTGGCCAGCACCTGGCTGGAAGGCGATAATATAGGCAATCTTACATATATGACATGGGATGCCAACGATCCGTGGGTCTCTGATGTCTATTACAGGCTGTATTATACGATAGCCTTAAGCAACGAATTCATCCGCAATGCCGCAGACGGCAAAATATCCGGCTTTACGGATGCCGAACAAACTGAGATAAAGAATGAAAGGAACGAAGCCCGTTTTCTCCGGGCCCTTTCATATTATTATGTACTTGATCTTTTCGGTCAGGGTCCTTTCGTTACCGAAAATGATCCTGTTGGAGCCTATACCCCCAAGGCTTATACCAATTCGCAATTGTTTTCTTACATAGAATCCGAATTGAAAGACGTGGAAGCAAATCTGCCTTCACCTTCGGAATGCGAATACGGAAGGGCTTCTTCCGCAGCAGCAGCAGCTTTACTTGCAAAACTTTATCTAAATGCCGTTGTCTTCGATGCCGGGGACCATTATACGGACTGTATAACATATTGCAAGAAAGTCATTGCGGATGGTTTCCACCTTGATTCCGATTATTCCGGCCTTTTCAATGCCGATAACAACAAAAGGACGGACGAGATTATCTTTCCTTTCGTAGTCGATGCCGGTTACACAATGTCATGGGGAGCTACAACCTATATCATATGCGGGGAAGTAGGAAGTACAAGTTCACAGAAAGCGGATGATTACGGAGTCACAAGCCCTTGGGGGATGTTCCGCCTGAGAGGCGAGCTCCCTGAATTGTTTGCGGACAAGACCGGTACCACTGACAAACGTGCAATGTTCTATACCGACGGGCAGACACAATGGCTTGACAAAGCTATCGACGATCAGACCCAAGGCTATTTCTGTGAGAAATGGAGCAATCTCAAGGATGACGGAACCGCAGCTTCCAATACCACTTCCGACGGAGTGAGTACCGATTTTCCTGTTTTCCGTCTTTCCGATGTCTATCTCATGCTGGCCGAGTCCGTTATCAGGGGAGGTACTGGTGCCACAAGGGCCGATGCTCTCGGATATTTGAATTTAATTCGCGAACGTGCATACGGGGACAATTCCGGCGATATCACAGATGCCGACATGACACTTGATTACATACTCAAGGAACGAGCTCGCGAACTTTACTGGGAATGCGTAAGGAGAACCGATCTGATAAGATTCGGCGTGTTCACAGGCAAAGATTATTTGTGGCAGTGGAAAGGAGGTGCAGCTGACGGTAAAAACGTTGATTCTAAATACAACATTTATCCTATACCGGCAACCGAACTCTCCGCGAATCCGAATCTTCAAAATGAAAATTATTAACCGATATTAATTTTTTTGAGATGAAAATATACAGGAATATAATATTGATGCTGGTTGCCGTCATATTCGCGGTTTCCTGCGACAACGACGGCGAGAGACTCACTACCTCATTCAGCGCTGTAACAGCCGGGAGTACTTCCGCACAATCTGTTGTACTGACGCCGTCAACTTCATCCGACCTCGCTCTTTCCCTTTATTGGAGCGACAACGGAACCATTTCTCTTAACGATAGTTCATACAAAGCCCCTAACAATGCTGTTGCGAATATCATACAATTCAGTGCCAATGAGGATTTCTCCGGCAAAGTGAAGGAAGTAAATCCTGACGGAGGAGTATATGCCTATCAGTTTACGGTATATGAACTCAATTCCCTTGTCCTTAATCTCGGATTTGCGGATGCATTATCCGCTCCTCTTTACATAAGGCTGAAATCGGTTTTGGGAAATAACCTTGATCCTAAATACAGCGGTGTAATGACAGTCAACGTAACTCCTTACGTAATAGATATGTCCAAACTGGGTATGCGCGGTACCGATAGCGAGGAAACCGTTTTCGCCCATCTTACTTCCGCCCAACAGAACGGGGAATACGAAGGCTTCGCTGTGACAACCGGAACATGGCAGAACTTCTACTTCGTCGAAAATGACGGAACCGTATGGGGCAATGACAGCGATCCAGGGACTCCGTTCATGCTTTCTTCGGCAAGCTCTATGTGGAGCTGCTGGTTCCCGAATACAAAGGGCTGCCATTATGTCTATATGAACAACTCACAGAAAGAATGGTCCACGATATATATCCCCACAATGACTGCGAATGCAGGTGGCTCGGACTTGTCAATGACATTCGATGCCGATGACCATCTTTGGGGTGTTGTAGTAACGACAACTTCGGACAATACAGTCTTGAAAGTATCCGATACTGGCAAGCTGTATGATATAAATACGGGAACCGATGATGCTTCGGCAGTTGATACTCCTTTCTCGATAGGTTTCTCTGCGGACAGTATAATTACTTTTTCCAAAGGAACTTCCGCGACCGGACTTACGATTCCTTCGGCAGGTACTTATACTCTTTTCCTTTATCTTGACAGAGGTACTTACAAGCTCAAGACGGGAGAACAGCCCATTGGAGGAGGTGGTACAGAAGGTGGTGACGAATGGCCCGTTGATGCTGATTATGCCATACCTTCTTCTTTATGGATATATGTAGTTGATAAAGACGATATTACAAGTCTTAAAGACTCCCTTTATTCGGCATCCACTGACGGTATCTATACCGGTTTTTACAATGCCGCCGAATGGGAGAACTTCCTGTTTACCGATGCCCGGGACGGCAGCGGAAAAGTGTACGGATCCGCTCCAGTTGACAATACAGGTCTTTACAGATTATATTGTTCAAGCGACAAATGGAACATATGGTTCGATGCAGGAGGATATTTTTTCATAAAGGCGGATTTCACTGACAAAGCACGCTCGTGGTCTAAGACAGAAATAACATCTATAGCAGTTACCGGAGATTTCAATAATTGGTCGCTTACTTCTGATGTGATGACATATGACAGCGCTTCGAAATTGTGGACAGCGACCTGCAATCCCGCATCATGGGGGACATACGGTATTAAATTCATAATAAACGGAGACTGGAACTGGGTGTATACGGATTCGAATGCCGATGGTGTTCTTGAATCCGGAACTTCCGAATTCATGCCTTCGATAGCTGCAGGCAGTTGTACGATAACGTTGAATCTTAACGATGCGTCACAATTGAAATATAGTATAAAGGCAAATTAGAAAAATATGAAAATTTCGAAACTTTTTTTCCCAATAGCTGCGGCAATCCTTTTGGCCGCTGTTGGATCTTGCGGCAAAGATAATGGAAACGGGACTGATAATCCTGTTACAAAGGAACCTGTGGATTCTGCTGGTATCTTTGCCAAAGGCGCCGACGTCAGTTGGGTTACCGAACTCGAGAAAGAAGGGAACGAATTTTACGATTCGACCGGCACCCGCACCGAGTGCATGGCCCTGCTTAAAGAATATGGAGTTAACTCAATCAGGCTGAGAGTCTGGGTAAATCCTTCAGAGGGTTGGAACAATACCGGCGACGTGCTTGTCAAGGCACGCCGTGCGGCTGCCCTCGGCCTTGCTGTGATGATAGATTTCCATTACAGCGATACTTGGGCCGATCCTGCAAATCAGGAAACTCCGTCGGCATGGAAATCCTATGATATAACTCAACTGGAACAGGCTGTAACCGATCATACCCAGGAGATGATGAATCTCCTCAAAACCTACGGAGTCCCGCCGAAATGGGTGCAGGTGGGTAATGAGACACGGGGCGGGATGCTTTATCCGCTCGGAGCCTATACCAATGGCGAAAATTACGCAGGTCTCGTGAATGCAGGCTATGATGCCGTGAAAAGCGTATTCCCTGATGCCAAAGTCATAATCCATATCGACAGCGGAGACAAACTCTACCTTTATACAAGGATATTCAATGCTCTGAAGACATATGGAGGAAAATATGATATGATAGGCATGTCTCTTTATCCGGACGCTGATTCATGGCAGACTTCCGTCAATTCGTGCATAAGCAATATCAATACTGTGTACAAGACTTACGGGAAGCCGGTCATGATTTGTGAAGTCGGAATGGACTATGACAAGGCCGAGGCTTGCAAAGCTTTTCTCGAGGATCTTAGATTCAAAGCAGAAAATAACACAGGAGGTGAGTGTAAAGGCATCTTCTATTGGGAGCCAGAAGCTCCGGCAGGATACAACGGGGGTTACAACAAAGGCTGTTTCGCAGGCGGGAAGCCAACAGCGGCTCTGAACGCTTTCAAATAACGGTATATGAAAAAATTTATATTGTTGATACTTCTTTCGTGTGCCGTGCCTTTTGCCCTTCCGGCCGGGAATTCATGTCTGCGCAGAGATATCCTGTTGGAAAGCGGTTGGAAGTTCTGCAGGGGCGAGGAATCTCCTGAGAGCGTATGGGAGAATGTGACTGTTCCCCACGACTGGGCCATATATGGTCCTTTCGACAAGAAAAACGACCTTCAGAATGTCGCAGTCACCCAGAATAATGAAACGAAGGCTTCCATAAAGACAGGACGGACAGGCGGGCTTCCCTATATAGGCACAGGCATATACAAAAGGGATATAGTCCTTGCGGAAGATAACATATCCGGCAAATCCCTGGGTTTGCTTTTCGACGGGGCCATGAGCAACGCGAAAGTTTACCTTAACGGTGTCCTTGTAGGTTCCAGACCTTACGGTTACAGTGCATTTTATTGCGACATATCCTCGGCAGTACATCCCGGCAGTAATTCCCTTACTGTACATTTGATGAATAAGCCCGAATCTTTCCGGTGGTATCCCGGTGCCGGCCTTTACAGGAACGTGCATCTTATTATCACCGGCAAGGCCCATGTCCCTATTTGGGGGACGAAGGTAGTTTTCGGCCATATCGGCAGCGACTTCGCTTCCGTGAAGCTTTATATTTCCATGGACAATGTTCCTTCCGGTTCATCTCTTAATATTCTCACCCGTATAAAAGACGGACACGGACACGTAGTGACTTCTAAGAATGATACAAGGAGGATTTACGACTCCCTTCCTTTCAGGCAGAACTTTACAGTCGACAACCCTTCACTTTGGTCTCCCGAGCATCCTTCCCTGTATTCCGCCGAATCTGAAATATTCATTGACGGGAAACTTGCCGATTGCTATTCTACCGTATTCGGGGTCAGGACGGAAGAGTTCATACCTGACAAGGGCTTTTTTCTTAATGGCAAAATGAGAAAGGTCCACGGTGTTTGCCTTCACAATGATCTTGGTCCACTAGGTGCCGGAATCAACGTGTCTGCCCTGAAGTACAGATTGGAATTGCTTAAAGACATGGGCTGCGATGCCATACGTACGGCTCACAATATGCCGTCTCCCGAACTGGTCTCTTTGTGTGACAGTATGGGATTCATGATGATAGTCGAAACCTTTGACAGCTGGGAAAAGCCTAAAAGCAAGAATGGGTATAACCTTTATTTCGACAAATGGGCGGAAACGGATGTGCGTGATATGGTCCGCCAGTTCAGAAACCATCCTTCCGTTTTGATGTGGAGCATCGGTAATGAGGTAGGAGAACAGTGGTCTCCTGATGGATACAAAACCGCATTGATGCTGGAAAAGATTTGCCATGATGAGGATCCTTCCAGACCTGTCACATGTGGTATGGATCAGGTAGGAAGCGTTCTGGACAATGGTTTTGCTGCTTCCCTGGATATCCCCGGTTTTAATTACAAAGTCCCATATTACAGAAAAGCTTATTCCGTTCTGCCACAGGGGCTTCTTTTTGCTTCAGAATCCGCTTCTACCGTAAGTTCACGCGGTGTGTATTTCTTTCCTATAGAGAAAAACGGGGATGTCTTGCATCCCGGCAATCAGTCTTCTTCTTATGATACGGAATATTGTTCATGGTCTAATATTCCGGACGACGATCTTGCAGCCGATGAAGATTATCCTTGGGTTATAGGCCAGTTCGTATGGAGCGGCTTCGATTATCTTGGCGAGCCGTCGCCTTATGATACCGATGCATGGCCGAGCCATAGTTCCCTTTTCGGTATAATCGATCTTGCCTACATTCCAAAGGACCGGTACTATCTGTACCGGTCTGTCTGGAATGAATCTTCACCGACTTTGCATATCCTGCCTCATTGGACTTGGAAGGGTAGGGAAGGCAAGGTAACCCCTGTTTTTGTTTATACGTCGTATCCCGAAGTCGAGCTTTTTGTTAATGGAAAGAGTTATGGGCGCCGTCGCAAGAATGATTCTTCGAAAATGGCGAGATTCCGGCTTATGTGGAACGATGTTGTTTACGAACCGGGGGAGTTGAAGGCCGTTGCTTACGATGCCGAAGGAAAGGTTGCCGCCGAGAGGACTGTAAAGACAGCCGGGAAGCCGGATCATCTTGTTCTTACTCCAAACAGGACTAAACTGTCAGCCGACGGTAATAATCTGGTATTCATCAATGTCAAGGTTGTCGATCGTGACGGGAATCTTTGTCCTTCCGGAAACCGGCTTGTGAAGTTTAATGTAAGCGGAGCGGGGGAGTTCGAAGCTTCGGCCAACGGCGACCCTACCTGTCTGGATTCTTTCCGTGAGCCCCGGATGCATCTTTTCAGCGGCGAGCTCACCGCAATAGTCCGTTCTTCCACCACGAAAGGTGATATCGTCTTCACCGCTTCCGCCAAAGGCCTCGGCAAAGCCTCCTTGGCCATCCGCAGTCACTGATCCGTCGTGCCTCCAACTGCTGATAATCGAACTTGCCTTTCCTTGCACTTTTTTGCCTGATCTGGCCATGCTCTCAGAAGGCTAAATAGCTTATTATTAAGTACTTAAGCTATTTGGAGCGTGGCCGCTTCCGATGATTTTTTGGTGGAGCGCACTCTGAAAGTTGCACAACAAAAAGAAAAAAGAATGAAAGAAATAAGTAAGTAAAATAGAAGATACCTGAATAATGAATTTATTCTTCTTCCTGTCTGATTTTCACAGCCGTTCGCCGGATCTACCCGCTTACGAGGCTACGGGCGGCCACGGAGACTCATTTACACACACACTTCCCGCGCAGGTTTCATCAAAGTTTTGCCTGGTCTTGGTCTTTTCTGTCCGGGAAACGAAAAACGGGCATGTCGTTGCAGGCATGTCCGTCATAAAGTTAAATTTTAGAAGGATATTGTTTTTAGATATTCTTTGATTTCCAAAGTCCGTGCAGATTGCAATAAGCCCTTGCATATACATCTTTGGCATCTGTCTTGAAACAAGCTGTCGGCTTATCGCCAGGCTGTAAATATTTCCGCATAACCTTGTTTCCTGATACGAGCTCGATCCATTCGATGTAATGTGTTGCAATCATCGGATGCTCAACCTCTCCGACAGTGACTTTGTAACCATCCTCTGTTTTTTCAACAACCGGAACATGCTTCTCAGTAGCTGCATCCGTAGAATTCTCCTTAAGGAGTTCCATAGGTTGTCCGCAGCAAACTAAAGTGCCTTTGCTGGCATGTACGACTTCAATAATATTCCCGCATATGGCACAGCGGTAAATTTGTTTTAATTCTGTCATAATTTTACTTTTTTTAAATTAGCACTGGCTAATATATGAAAAAAAATTATTTTTTCAATAAAAGTGAATAACATTCTACGTCGAAAATTTTCCCGTCATATCTTTGTTCGCACTGACGCAGGCAACCTTCATATTCGAACCCGCATTTGAGCATGACCCTTCTTGATCTGTCGTTGAAAGAATAGCATGTACAAGAAATAAGATTTATCGGCAATTCCAGAGAAGCATTTGAAATAAGGCACCTGGCAGCTTCCGTCATCAGTCCCCGACCCCAATGCTTCTCGGACATCGCATATCCCAAAAGCAAACTCTTCGTGTTATTCCGTTTCGGATCCGGCATGAACCCTATTGAACCTATCATTTTTCCCGAATCCTTCAGCACCATACCGAAAACATTAGCTTTTCCAATGAATACCTCCGACATGATACGGCGAGTCTCTTCGATGCTGTCATGCGGTTTCCAACCGGCGTTAGGCCCGACATTCGGCTCCCTTCCGTATTCATATATATCTTCGGCATCGTTTTCCGTTATATGCCTCAGAAGGAGTCTTTCCGTAGCAGTTTCTTTCATAATTATTTTTAAATATGTGTTATTTGTAATGCAAAAATATCATTTTTATAACAAAATTAAATTTATTTTTGCCGCGAATTTGGATTTATCAAAAATTTAATCTTACATTTGCGGTGTTAAACATCGAGTTAGTATTGAGTCATATTTGAATGAGTCATATTTCGGGTCTTCCGGAATAATCCTGTCAAATCGAAATCATTGTAATTCCTTTGTTTTGTTACGGGTCGCTTCTATGCGCATCATCAGGCATCAGCCGGCGGCTCTATTTTTGATTTTGATGATTTATTTTGATTAGGGCGTTTAAATGACCTTCAGCGAGTTAAAAATCTCGGAGCCTGTTCTCAGGGCGCTGGATGATTTACAATATTCCATTCCTACCGTTATACAGCAAAAAGCTATTCCAGTGGCGATGGCCGGGAGAGATGTCCTCGGTTTGGCTCAGACAGGAACGGGCAAGACGGCAGCATTTGCTATTCCGATAATAGAAAGATTCAAATCCGGCTCCGCTCAGTATGACGATGCCGGTGCCAGAGATAATTATGCCGGTACGAGAAACAATGCCGGTGCCAGGGCCAATTCCAAAAGAACTAGTCCTTTCCGCAAAAAAGAGAAACGTGAAATCCAGGCTTTGATAGTAACTCCTACCAGGGAACTTGCAATACAGATAGATGACTCGTTTACCGATTACGGGAAATATACGAGTGTGCGTCATGCCGTCATATTCGGCGGCGTTAAACAAAATCCACAGGTAAGACAGCTCGAGCGCGGAGTCGATGTTCTCATTGCCACGCCCGGACGTCTTCTGGACCTTATAGGACAAGGCTTCATAAAACTTGACAACGTTAAGGTCTTCGTCTTGGACGAAGCCGATCGTATGCTTGACATGGGTTTCATCCATGACATACGTAAACTGCTTCCCATGCTTCCGGCAAAGAAGCAGACCATGATGTTTTCCGCTACAATGCCCAAGGAAATAGACACTATTTCCAAATCCCTTCTCGATAGACCTGTAAGGGTGGAGGCTGCTCCTGTAGCTTCCGTAGTGGATACGATAGACCAATACTTGTATTATGTCGAGAAACCGGACAAACTTGAACTTCTGATTTCGCTTATCAACAAGAAGCGCAATGACAGGGTTCTGGTGTTCTCGAGAACCAAACACGGAGCAGACAAAATTGCCAAGACGCTCAACAGGCGCCATATCAATTGCGAAGCTATTCATGGCAACAAGTCGCAGAACGCGCGTCAGACGGCGTTGAATAATTTCAAATCAGGAAAAACCAAAATAATAATAGCCACCGATATCGCCGCCAGAGGAATAGACGTACAGGATCTGGGAGTCGTCATTAATTATGACCTTCCCGATGTAGCCGAAACATACGTCCATAGGATAGGAAGAACAGGAAGGGCGGGTAATACAGGCGTGGCTTTCACTTTCTGTACGAAAGAAGAAAAGTCCATGCTGAACGATATCCAAAAACTAACCAAAAAACATCTGAAATTGAACACTGTCCAGGGCTGATTCCCGAGCAGTTATCAATAATTTTTTTCAATAATTTTTAATTTTTTTTAAAGAAATGAACATTTATGTTTCCCATTTAAGCTGGGGTACGAAGAACGACAGCTTGCGTGATCTGTTCGCTCAGTATGGCGAAGTTGAATCCGCTAATGTTATCACTGACCGCGAGACCGGTCGTTCACGCGGTTTCGGTTTTGTGGAAATGCCTAATGACGAAGAAGCTCAGAAAGCAATTGACGCACTGAATCAGACCGATTTCGAAGGCCAGACCATCAATGTCAATGTAGCTCGTCCGAAAACTGACCGTCCCGACAGAGGCGGCAATCGCGGTGGCTACGGCAGAAGATACTAGACTTTTTTACGAATAGTTGCGCCGGAACGGGATCTTATGGATCCGGTTCCGGTTTTTGCGTATTTACAACTTAATTGCGAATTTCTTCAATCTTGAATCCACCATGTGTTCGGGAATTATTTCCCTGATGCATCCTGCCATCACATTCAGCAGTCTTTCCCTCACATAATCCTTCCTGATCACCAGGGAAACTTCACGTACAGGCTCAGGATCCACTATTTTCCTTATCCTCTTCTGCTGCTCCCCGCTCAGAAGCGCTACGTGCATCTCCGGGATTATCGTAAATCCTCCGTTCTCGTCCACTATTTTCACCAGCGTATCGATGCTTCCTGCCTCGTAAATAGCCGCATAGCCCGATTTGTGATTGCAGATATTCATCACCTGGTTGCGGAGGCAATGTCCCTCCTGCAGTACCCATAAATGATTCTGCGGGATATGGTTGGTTTGTATTTCCTCCTTTTTGAAAAGCGGCTCGTCCGGAGAGATATATGCTACGAATTTCTCGTAATATACCGGAATTTCCAGCAGATTCCTGTTGCCCAGCGGAGTGGTAAGCAGGGCCATGTCTATTTCCGCCTGTTCCAGCTTCTGGATAAGATATGCTGTCCGGGCTTCGGACACATGCAGCATGATGCCCGGATGTTCGGTCCTGACTATCTTCAGCAGTTTCGGCAGGATGTAAGGTGCTACCGTAGGAATGATTCCCATTTTTATCTCGCCCTCCTCCTGTTCCCGTTTTGTCAAGACCATTTCTTTCAGCTGGGAAGCATTGTAAAGCAAGACCTTTGCCTGCGCGATGACGTTTTCGCCCATTTCCGTCGGTTTGACAGGATGTGAATTCCTGTCGAAGATCTGCAAGTCAAGCTCATCTTCCAGTTTGCCTATCATGGAACTCAGAGTCGATTGCGTAACTCCGCAAGCTTCGGCTGCTTTGACGAAATGGCGGTACTTGTCCGCCGCCACGATATATTCCAATTGCTGAAGTGTCATAGCTATATTGATTTTATCGATGCAAATATAGATAAATTCTGTTTGATTGATAACTTTTCCGGTCATATATTTGCATTGAAAGAAATAAAAATTATAAACATTAAAAATTATGGAAACAGATAATCAATATTTTCAGATGCCAAGAATCGGGGACGATGCTCCTCAATTCAAGGCCATTACAACTCAAGGACCAATCAATTTCCCTACGGACTACAAAGGAAAATGGAAAATCCTGTTCAGCCATCCCGCGGATTTCACCCCGGTATGCACATCGGAATTCATGACCTTCGGAAAGATGTCCAAGGAGTTCGAAGATCTCAATTGCCAGCTTGTAGGTCTTTCGGTGGACGGCGTACACAGCCATATTGCATGGCTCCGTACCATACGTGAGAAAATCGATTGGAACGGATTGAAAAATGTGGAAGTCAAATTCCCGTTGATCGCCGACATTTCCATGGAAGTCGCCAAACTCTACGGAATGATCCAGCCGGGAGAGAGTACCACATCGGCAGTGCGCGCCGTCTTTTTCATAGACCCGAAGGACAAGATCCGCGCTATCATGTATTACCCTCAGTCTCTGGGACGTAATTTCGACGAGATCAAGAGAGTTCTCACCGGTTTGCAAACTGTCGATGAATTCGGGGTTGCCCTTCCGGCAGACTGGCGTCCTGGTGACGATGTGATAGTTCCTCCTGCCAATTCATGCGGAGTCGCAAAGGAGAGGATGGAAGAGAGCGACGGAAAGGATCTTCATTGTTATGATTGGTTCTTCTGCACGAAGAAAATATCAAAAGAAGAAATAGAGAAAAAATTATGAAAATAAATCATTGTCCCGTAATGAGAAAAGTATTAACAGCCGTAGTATCAGCTTTCATGTTCCTTTCATGCGGATTGCGTGGAACCGGAGATACGGTAAAAGACAAAAAAAATATGGATGCGATTCATCTTGACAGCGAACAGTTCATCAACAAGGTTGTGGACTATCGTAAAGGATTCGACAAATGGACCTATAAAGGCGATAAGCCGGCAATAGTCGATTTCTACGCTACGTGGTGCGGCCCTTGCAAAATGGTATCTCCGATACTTGAAGATATTGCGACCGAATACAAGGATAAGATCTATGTCTACAAGGTCGATACCGACAAGGAAATGGAGTTGGCAGAGGCTTTCGGAATCCGTTCTATTCCAACGATATTGTTTATTCCGATGGAGGGGGAACCGGTCGTGATGCAGGGTGCAAGGTCCAAATCGGAATTCGTCAGAGCGGTCAATGATATATTACTTAAGAAATAAAGCTTAGAACAGTCCTCCCCTTGGGGAAGATATTCCAAGCGGGCATGATAAGATGTCCAGTACTCATTAAGATGCGGCAACGGTCAAGCCGCATCTTTATTTTAGTACCTTATCGATAATAATTGCGTATATTTATGATATTAATTTAAACTTTATGGAAACTGTAAAATTGAATAATGGTGTCGAGATGCCTGTGATCGGGCTCGGCACTTTCAAGGCTAATGATCCGGATGAGTGTGAGCAGGGTGTAGTGGATGCTCTTGAGGTCGGTTACCGGATGATAGATACGGCGCAGTCTTATGGTAATGAAGAGTATATCGGCAAGGCTCTGAAAAGGTCCGGCGTGAAAAGGGCGGATATATTTCTTACCACCAAGGTCTGGTTCCGCAATTTCGAAAACGCGCGTGCTTCGGTTGAGGAGTCTATGCGTAGGCTGGGAACCGATTATCTTGATCTGGTTCTTCTTCATTGGCCTTTCGGAAATACTTATGCTGCTTATCGCGATCTCGAGAAGATGCTGAAGGAGGGCTCGGTACGTGCTATCGGAGTGTCCAATTTCAATCCTGACAGGCTTATAGATATTATTGAATATAATGAAGTTGTTCCGGCGGTTGATCAGATTGAGACCAATCTTGCGGCGCAGCAGCTTGAAGCTCATGAGTGGCTTGTGAAGTACGGGGTGCAGCATGAGGGGTATTCTCCTTTCGGCAGGGGGAGGATGGATGGAATATATGATAATCCGGTGCTTGTATCCATAGCGGAGAAATATAATAAGACTCCGCGGCAGATTACTTTGAAGTATCAGCTTCAGTGCGGGGTAGTTATAATCCCGAAATCTGTGCATAAGGCGAGGATTATTGAGAATCTCGATTTGTTTGATTTCAGTCTGGATTCCGGTGATATGGCTGCCCTTAAGGGTCTTGACAGGAATGCCCCTATGACCGGTACTCCCCAGAATCCGGAAACTGTCATCCGCTCCCTCTACTGGTAATCTGGAGTGCACCCGTCGCTATCTTCACGCAGGACGCTCATCCCTTCCCGTCTTCACTTTCCCCATTCGTTGGTCTGCTGCCTACCGCTCTTTAATCGGTAACTTTGAAGTACCGGATTTTGGCAAGGTAAAATACCCCTAAAAGGGAAGAAAAAAAGCATTCATAACTTTGTAAAAATAAGAACAAAACAAAGACATATGAATACTTACGAACTCACGAGTCCGGAAAGGAAACTCGTAATATGGTACAAAGTTAAAGAATTATTTGAGAAAGGTTATCGGCAAGCGCAAATATGCCGGGAGACGGGTCTAAACAAGAAAACGGTCAAGCGTTATTTACGAATGAGCTATGAGTAATTCACCTTGAGCTCGTCATACAAGAGGATGCATGTAAAGATCCTCGATCCGTATGAAGAGAAGGTTCATAGCTGGCTAGCAGCCCATCAAGACATCGAGTCATCAAGGTATGATTCTATTTGTGAATTTTACATAGAATACAGCTAATAGTTTTATTAGTAATAATGTTGTTAGTAATAAATATATTACTTATCTTTGTGTCGAAATAACAGTTGGAAATCATGGAGAATAAGCCTTTTATATTTGGTGTCGCCACATCGGGCGACAACTTTACAGATCGTGAAAAAGAGACAAAACGTTTGTTATTGAATTTCAGGCATGGTGTAAATACAGTATTGATTTCGCCACGTCGTTGGGGTAAGACCTCTTTGGTGCAGAAAGCGTGTAGCTTGGCACAATCCGACAAATTGAAAATCGTTTATCTCGATATTTTCTCATGTCGTAGCGACAGAGATTTCTATGAAGCATTTGCATCCGCTATTCTCAAACAGACCGCTTCGAAGTTGGATGAGTGGCTGGAGCATGCCAAACTATTCCTTTCCCATATTAGCCCTAAAATCTCTATGGGGGCAGATCCTATGACGGATTTCTCCATATCTTTTGATATGTACCCCCAAAGCAATGACATTAATGAAATTCTTCAACTTCCGGAAAAGATAGCGCAGAAGAAAGATTGCAATATCGTCATTTGTATTGATGAATTCCAGCAGATTGCCGAGTTTAAGGATTCTAAAACATTCCAGAAGCGGCTGCGTTCCGTATGGCAATTACAAAAGTCGGTATCATATTGCTTGTTCGGTAGCAAGAAGCATTTGATGAACGAACTTTTTGAAAAAAGGAGTCTTCCGTTTTATAAGTTCGGAGATTCTATTTATTTATCTAAAATTGGAACTTCGGATTGGAACGATTATATATGCGGTCGTTTCAAGTCCACGGGCAAAGAGATTTCAAAAGAGTTAGCCGAAGAAATCTGCCAAAGGGTTGATAACCATTCTTCCTATGTGCAGCAATTGGCATGGCTGGTATGGATTCATACTGATAAAACAGCTACAAGGCAGGATTTAGAGGAGGCCTGTCAGGATATTATAGACCAGAACACACCGTTGTTCGAAAAGCAGACCGAAAGCCTTACTACTTATCAAATGAATTTCTTGAGAGCCATTATTGACGGTGTCCATAGCGAGTTTACCACGCAAGAGATATTACACAAATATCAACTCGGTTCATCGGCAAATGTCAGTATCGTAAAGAAGGCATTGGTCAAGAAGGAGCTTATAGAGATCGAGAAGCACCAAGTTGTTATTCCCGATCCCGTGATGGTGGTGTGGCTAAAAAAGGAATTGCGGGTATAATCATCCGGCCTACCTAATGCAACCACAGCCGGGTAGGGCGGTGAAGTTGCAAGAGTCGGATTTATTCATTAATTTTGATGACAAATGATTTGCATCACAACAGCGAAATTGGAAATAGCTATGTCCGAATCTGTTGAAAGATAAACAACTATGATATTTGATTTTGATAAGATGCCTGAGCAGAACATTCCCAATTTCAAGGGAGGCGAAGGCTCCATTTGTACAAAAGCCTATTCTGACGAAAAAATAAAGACAGCAGTCAATGTACTGTCCCCCGGTTCTTCGATAGGCTACCACATGCACGAAAACAACAGCGAGGTCATATATGTCCTCGGCGGTGAAGCTCTGTTAAAATATGATGGGAAGGAAGAGAGACTGAAAAAGGGTCTTGTCCACTATTGTCCCATGGGGCATTCACATTCCATCATCAACGACAGCGGAGACGATTTCGTCTTCTTCTGTGTAGTATCCGAATATAAATAAATTAGGATTCAATATAGATTATTTTACCTCATATCCCTATAACGACTTGCTGCCGGTCGATTTAAATCGGTAAAGAAGGGATTGTCGTATCATATTCCGTTATATTTTTAACCGAATTAAAAGCATTACTGATGAATACAGAAGACAATAACCAGTTATCCCATATCAATCTGGGAATGATACCGCCTATAGACAGGACACTGGTTTTCGACGAAAATCTTGTAATAGCGGATAATCTTAGTCGTAAAATGTCTCCGGAAGTGGATCAGGCAATTTCCGAAGGCAAAATGACGAAAATGTTCCAATCTGAAAATTTCACCTTCCCCTCACGCCTGGATTTTTACTCCATTTTATTTTGCACTTGCGGGAAAGTCTTCTGCAGGTTGAATCTCACAGATTACGAAATATCCAAAAACAACATTCTGATAGCTCCTGCAGGCATTATTCTGGACAAATTGGAATATCCACAGGGCACAAGGTTCGCTCTTATAGCATTTTCCAATGAAAGTTTCATTGCAGACATAAGCAGCCGTTCCGCCAAAATTCTCAGAAGTGGTATCTACAAGCCGGTACTTCTGACTCCAGGGGAAAAGACCATGTCCATTCTTATCGGGGCATACTCCATTCTTAGGCAGCTTGTTCAAAGGAGTGAATTCTATTTTAGAAAAGACTTGCTGACGGGCTTCGTGCAAATTGTTTCCGCCGCATTGGCCCAATTGGTAATGGATAAACACGAAGAGGCTTACTACAACAGAAAAGGTACCCGTTATGAACGGATATTCCGGAAATTCCTTCAGGATGTGGAAGCCAACTGTGTCAAGGAACGCCAACTGGACTTCTATGCTGAAAAAGCGTTTATGTCCACCAAATATTTTTCCAAAGTTATAACCGACGTAAGCGGCAGGCATCCTTCGGAATGGATTCGCGACAATGTTATCCTGGAAGCCAAGGTTATGCTTAAATCCGGGACATATAATGTGCAGCAGGTAAGCGACATGCTTAACTTCCCGAATTCTTCTTTCTTTGGTAAATATTTCAAGATGGCCGTGGGCATTTCACCCCGTCAATATGCATTAAAAGGAATTAAGGAATAAATATTAAGCCAATTAAATAATTATTTATAATAATCCTTATTTTAATAAAATAATACTATCTTTGCATAATAGGCAGTCTTCATGACGAGATTGCCTATTATTAAAAATATATACCTAAATCGACTTTGCTGCTGGATAGTGCAAACCGACTTGGCCGGACGGATGTTCGAAAAGCCAGTACTATTAAATTACATCAGGAATCCCCCTTCCCTGGTGACCTTGATTCGTATGATTACTCATCGGATTGGTTCGCTTTGAGGGTGACATACGGAAGGCAGCTCAAACTCCAGGCGAAATTAAAAGAACAAGGCATCAAGACCTTCATTCCGATGCGTGCGGAATTCAAGATTGTAGACGGCAAGGGGAAACGTGTACGGACCCCTGCCATTAACAACCTCATTTTTGTGTATTCAATAAGGGAAATAATTGATGAATGCATATCAAGAGAAGGGGAGAACTCCATGACGAGGTATATGTGGGATAAATTCACCCGCAAGCCTATTATAGTTCCCGAGAAGCAAATGAACGACTTCATCAAAGTCTCTTCCACCGAAGATGAAGAACTGATATACCTGACCGACGTATCGGCCAAACTGCGTGCCGGACAGAAAGTGCGTGTGACAGCCGGTCCTTTCGCCGGAATCGAAGGCACGATCGTCCGCATCCGCAAATCCCGTCGCGTACTTGTCGAAATTCCGGGGTTGCTCGCTCTCGCGACAGCCTACATCCCTTTCGAATTCCTTCAGGCAAAGGATGATGCCGTCAATCCGGCTGTGACACTAAAGAATCAACAACCATTAAATCGTTTGCCATATGAAAACCGCTAGAAAAATTTATCTCAATGAACATTGCATGGGATTCGGAGAATGCAGCAACAACTGCTGGAATTTCACCATCTTTTCTACAGACCCGTCCCAGGACGATCTGACGCAGGAATACTATGCTGGTTATGTGCAAGGCAAACTCCAGGGAATGGACATGATCAGAGCTGCCAGAAACAACACATGGCGGAACACCTATCTGTGCGATCCTTCGCATTCCTATCCGAAATCGCTCGATCCTTCCCGTGAAGAACTTGACAGAGCCGCAGGCGTACTTGCCGACAATTACAACTACCTTTGCAAATGGCTCTCTCGCAACACTAAAAACGACATTGCCCACAACATAGAAAGGCTCCTTTACAGGATGATCGGAATATATGACGGCGTCTCGAAGGACAAACCGCAAACTACCGTTCAACTCGAGCTTAAAGGAATGCCTCAAAGCGACTTGCAGCTTGCCTACGGGGAAGATCCTCTCACTTTCATGGATATATATTTCATCAACGCCCAGATGGATCTTTTCGATGTCATATCCAATTCCGTCGAAAGTAAAAAATCCGGCAGCCGCGAATGCAAAGCCGCCGATTCTTCATATTATATACGCCCGGATGAAAACGGGCACCGTCCGGAAAGCTGCTCGGCGTTCGTCAAACGTACGAAAAACGACATCTACTGGACACACAACAGCTGGTGCGGCTTCCTTGCGCAATCTTGCGCCGTCCATTATGTTATAGGCAACGAGTTCGTGAGCCAGAACGCATACTGCCCGGGGGAATTCGGTTCCAACATGGATTTCGGATTCAATAAGCACGGCATCTGCTTCAATGAGACTACCCACCGTTACGGCAGGACCGAAGCCAAGGCCAAAGGCATCTGGCTTTGCTGGAGAGCCGCAGCAGCCGAAATGTTCGCCGAAAGCATCAAGGACTTCTACCGTTACGTATCGATAGATAACACCGGGACATATCTAAACGGCTACATGCTTATCGATTCCAAGACCGGAGAGACCGGATTGGTTGAAATGAGCTACAAACGTTTCGTCCTGTACACCTCCGACGGCGGTGACTACGAAGTTACCGACTCCATTGACGGGAAGACCACACCGTTCGGCTATGATACGGAACTGCTTAACAAAGAACACATATTCGGGATCAATTTCCCTGTTTCATACAATGTAAAGTGGGACCTCGAATCCACTGACAACCGTCCGATGAGGCGGATACAATTCTCGAAACACATCGGAAGCGTCAAGGATATGGAAACGAGCAAGAATCTCATAACCTACGTGGAAGACAACGAACCTCTCTCGCTTTACGGAAGATGGGATCTCGGCAAAGGGACCACGGCTTATCCGAAGACGATTCCGGACGGAGCTGTTGACTCCAAGGCCTTTTCGGCCAACGAAGTCGCGAGGATACTGAAGAGCTGCAAATTCCAGCCGGATGAGAAAGGCGGCACGGAATCGTTCTGGATGGTATACGGAACCTCGAAGATAAAAGGCGAACCGTTCGTCTGGTCCGAATCGCAGTGGAAAGACGTTCCGCTCGAATATGTTCCCGACCGCCTCGAAGGCAAATGGGAAAGAGTGAAAATGTTCATGAAGTAATGAAAAAGCGGCATTTTTCAGCATACTTTGCGGGAGAATGCCGCGTATTATTATAAGTCGGCACCTTTCTTTCCGGAGAATGGAATCAGCAATCTGTTCAGTCCGGAATGTTTGTATAATGTATGCATTGATTGAAAATCAATATAATAAATCTTAAATATTAATTATGATAAATGTAATCGGACTTGGCTATATCGGCCTTCCTACAGCTCTCATGATGGCGTCACACGGCGTAGAAGTTATCGGAACTGATTATAATAAGGATATGGTCAAGACATTGAATGAGGGGAAGACCACTTTCAAGGAAAAAGGGCTTGACAAACTTTTCAATGATGCTGTAGCCACAGGTATAAAATTTACTACCGAATACCAGAAAACGGATATGTATATAATTTCCGTTCCGACTCCGTATGACAAGTTTTCCAAAAAAGTCGATGCATGCTATGTTATAAACGCAGTGAAAGATGTTATGGATGTTTGCCCTAAAGGAGCTACAGTCGTTATCGAATCCACGATTTCTCCTGGAACAATAGATAAATTCGTAAGACCGGTCATTACTTCAAAGGGATTCAAAATCGGTCAAGATATAAATCTGGTCCATGCTCCGGAACGTATAATTCCCGGAAATATGGTTTACGAACTGGTTCATAACAACCGTACAATAGGAGCCGACAGCAAGGAAATAGGGGAGAAAGTCAAACGGTATTACGCTTCTTTTTGCCAAGGTGAAATAGTCGTTACCGACATCAGGACAGCTGAAATGACGAAAGTAGTGGAAAATACTTTCAGAGCAGTGAATATCGCTTTCGCAAACGAACTAAGCAGGATTTGCCGGCATGATAATATGGATGTATATGAAATAATCAGGATATGCAATATGCACCCTAGGGTGAATATCTTACAGCCGGGTCCAGGCGTCGGAGGGCATTGCATATCGGTAGATCCATGGTTTCTTGTAGGTGATTATCCTTCTTTGGCAAAGGTTATCGACGAATCTATGAAGACGAACGATAGCCAGCCCGATTTCGTATTACAGCGCATCCATGACATAATGGAAGAAAAAAATATGAAGGATATCAAGCGTGTCGGACTTTATGGTTTGACATACAAAGAAAATGTGGATGACTGCCGCGAATCTCCGACGCTTCAGCTTCTTGAAAGTCAGGAAAAACATCTTGCCGAGCCTTTGAAAGTATATGATCCGTTCATTACAAAAGATATGGTGAAGAATCAATACCATAATCTGGATAAATTCCTTGAAGATGTCGATTTGGTTGTCGTTATGGTCAAGCATAATGAAATCAGGGAGAATGTTGAAAAGCTGAAGGGAAAGATCGTACTGGATTGCCAGAACGTCATAGATCTTCCGGGAGTATATCATCTTTAATATGAAGTTTCGCCAATGAAGAAAATAATGCTTGTTTTCGGCACCCGTCCCGAAGCAATAAAAGTGGCCCCTCTTGTAAAGGAATTCCAGAAACATCCGGATGAATTCCAGACAATTGTTTGTGTTACGGGCCAACATCGTGAGATGCTGGATCAGGTCTTGCGGATTTTCGATATCAAGCCTGATTACGATTTGAATATCATGAAGCAAGGTCAGGATCTTTATGACATTACATCGAAAGTCCTTTTGGGTATGCGTGATATTCTCAAAGAAGTACGGCCCGACATCGTGTTCGTGCATGGTGACACGACAACGAGTATATCTGCGGCTCTAGCCTCTTTCTATCAACAGATACCTGTAGCCCACATAGAAGCCGGTTTGAGAACATATAATATTTACAGCCCGTGGCCTGAAGAAATAAACAGACAGATGACGAGCAGAATCGCTACATATAATTTTGCTCCGACTCCGTTAAGTAAACGGAATCTTCTTCAGGAACATATCCGGGAAGACTCGATTACCGTAACCGGAAATACGGTTATTGACGCTCTTTATATGGTTGTCAACCGTATAAAAGCCAGCAGGGAACTTGATGCCGAATTGGAAAGTCATCTCATTTCTGCCGGATATGATGTCAAAAGATTGAATGGAGGGAAAAAGCTTGTTCTGATCACCGGACACAGAAGGGAAAACTTCGGTGACGGGTTCATCCATATCTGCAATGCGATAAAAGATCTTAGCAAGAAATATCCCGATGTTGATTTCGTGTATCCGATGCATTTGAATCCGAATGTCAGAAAGCCGATTCATGAAGTTTTCGGGAAAGATTTGTCAAATCTCGGCAATATGTTCTTCATCGAACCGCTTGAATATCTAGAGTTTGTCTATCTTATGGAGAAATGCAATCTCGTCCTGACAGATTCAGGAGGAATACAGGAAGAAGCTCCGGGACTTGGGAAACCGGTACTTGTAATGAGGGACACTACGGAACGTCCGGAGGCTCTTGATGCCGGTACTGTAAAACTGGTCGGAACCGAATATGCCAAGATATTCAATGAGGTATCACAACTTCTTGATGACCGGGAATACTATGAGAAAATGAGCAAAGCTGTCAATCCTTACGGGGATGGACATGCTTGCGAAAGGATAATTAATAATCTACAGGATTCTTAATATTTTTATTCGGATCCGAATTTAGTAATAATTGCTGGAATTATATTAATATGAATATTGCAATAGTAGTTTCGACAAATTTTAATGATAAAGGTGGCCTTTTTTATGCTGTTCATGACAGGATAAAATATCTAAGACAAAAAGAAAATGTAAAAGTTGATGCCTTTAATGTTCAAGCCTACCCTTGTTTTTTTAGAAGAATAATATCACTATCAGGAAAAAAAATTCTTAGAAAAGGTCAATATTATTATGATGGAGTAAATTATAAATTGATATGGGTTCCGACATTTTTATTAGATTCTCTTTTGCATAAAATACTAAGATTGAATTATCCTTTTAGAAAAATTTTTATAAAAAAGGCAATTGTTAACTTTAAAAATTACGATCTTATTTCAGCACATTCTACATTTGCCGCTTATTTTGCGAAACAGATTGCTGATAGATATAAAATTCCGTTTACCGCAACATGGCATGGATCTGATATAAACGTTGCAGCATTTTCTTCTGTCAGTGATTTTAATTTAACAAAGAAGATTATAAAATCTGCTAATTATAATTTTTTTGTTTCTAAGGTTTTGTATGAGAAAAGTAAAGATATTTATCCTTCAAAACGATATAGTGTTATTTATAATGGAGTAGATGAGACTTTTAAAAAGTTGCCTGATAGAGATGTGGCACAAATCAAGAATGAATTAAAAATAACAGATAAACAAGTAATAGCTTTCGTTGGAAATTTAGTTCCAGTAAAAAATGTACTTATTTTACCGGACATATTTGAGAAGCTTTTTATTCTAAATAATAATCTTGTCTTTTGGATTGTCGGAGATGGCTATTTACGGAATGACTTGATTAAGCTATGCAATAATAAGAAAATCCCGGTAAAATTTTGGGGCAGATGTGACAGAAATTTAATGGAAAAGTTATATAATGTTATTGATCTAATTATTTTACCTAGTAAAAATGAAGGGCTTTCTTTGGTGTTGTTAGAGGCTATAGCCTGTGGAGTCAATGCAGTCGGATCTGATAGAGGTGGAATTCCTGAAGTTTTGAATAAGGAGAATGTTTTTCCTTTGGATGATGATTTTGTCAATAAAATTGTTCAGAGATCAAATCAGTTGTTGTCTGTTAAGAGCGAAAGAATAGAACTGAACTCTATATTTAAATGGAATAGTATTATTGATAAGGAATATAAGATATTTAAGGAAATAATAAATGGCAATTTTCAATAAAAAAGACTTTATCTTATGTGATGTCCCTGTCCCTCATGGATATCCTCAATCACAAACACATGCCGGAATTAGTTTCTATAATGGTGTGTATTATCTTGTAACATCTCCATATCCATCAATAAAACGAAATATTATCTTTGCTTATCTAAGAGAAGCGCTACGCCGGTTAACTTTTGATCATTGCTTTAAAAGGATTAATGGCGAAGAATTTGAAAATCCGATGCTATATTTTGGTGCTGAGGAAAATAATAATCCACCGCATATCTTTTCTCCGTATTCAAATAATCCATTAATGCAAACTCCTGATAAATTATATGGTTTACCAAGTTATTGTTCGGATCCGGATATCTTTATTAAAGATGGGAAGATTTGTATTTTAAATAGAGAAGTAATTAGAATTTCGTATAATGATGATGGTAAAACTTATAAAAGTTTAATACGGCTTTTTGTTATTATGGGACATATAGAATTAAAGAATAATTTTATCCTTGATTCTATTTCGAAAATTATTGATACACACGAACTTATTACCTCTCCTTGCCTTATATTCTTTAATAATAAATATAGATTAATTTATTTGATATCATCCAGTTATAATGATGGTAAAGATTGTGAAAAAATCATTATTAGAAAGGCTGATAGTATTAAAGGGCCTTTTATTGAAAAGTGTGAAATAAAATTAATATCCAAAAGTTATCAACCATGGCATATCTCTGTTTTTCAATATAAGAGTAATATGTATGCGATTGTTGCTTGTATAAAAAATGGACAAAAGCAAAGATGTTACCAAATGTTAGGAAAATTTAATAACAATATGGATACGTTGAGGATATATCAAACCCCGTTAATTGATATTCCGAGTTATCGTGGATCTGCTTTTGTGAGACCGGATGGAATGTTTGTGCTATATTCAACGACAGTAAAATATAAAATGAAAGGTAGTAATTCTGTTGATGGACGAGATATAATAATGATGGCAACTCCTTTCGAGAAATTAGAGCAAGAATTAGCCGCCAATGAGTAATTCCATTAGACACAAAGTTGCATTTGGCACAAAATGGATAACGATATCAACATTGGTTGATGCTTGTGTTCAAGTTTTAAGGTTGTCTATTCTTGCAAGATTTTTGAGTAAAAGTGATTTCGGTATAGTTGCAATTATTTCTGTTATATTAGGGCTTACTACCACATTTGGAGATTTGGGCTTTTCTGTTGGTATAATGTCAAAGAAAGATATTACTAATAAAGAATTTTCGAGTGTCTTTTGGCTGCAATTACTATTATTTGCCTTTTTATATATTGTTTTTACTATTCTGTCTCCTTTTGTCTCGAAGTTTTATTCAGAACCTCTTATATCTGTATTAATGCCGGTTTCTTTATTAAACTTATTTTTTTGGGGAATCGGAAAGTTATATGATACTGTTCTGCAAAAAAACATGGAATTCAAAACGTTGGCTGTAAGGAACATTATAGCATCATTATTGTCATTAATATTAGCATACATATTCTGCCTGTTGAATTTTGGTATATATAGTCTAATCCTTTCAACATTAATCTATACAGCATGTATAAATATTTGGAATTTTATTGCTGGGCAGCATAAAAATAAGTTGCTAATACACCTTTCTTTTAGTGAAGTTAAACCATTTTTTAAGATAGGTATTTATAAAACAGGAACTCAGATCCTAGATTACTTTTCATCAAAATTAGACGTCTTAATAATCGGAAAGGTATTAGGAATGGATATGTTGGGTCTTTATAATATTGCAAAAGATTTAATTTCTAGATTAATATCTATGGTTCAAACTATCAATATTAAGATTTCCACCCCGATACTTGCGAAAATTCAAGATGATGTAATTTTATTGCAAAGATATTATCATAAAATAATTAATATATGTGCATTCGTTATTTTCCCGATTTGTGTAGCGACGATATTGTTTTCTAAAGAAATAATTTTTGTCCTCTACGGTAGTAAATATTTAGATGCTGTTCCTCTCTTGCAATTATTTGCTGTTTTATTTATGATAAATGGAATAACAGGTTCCGAAGGTATTTTAGTCTCTGCTTTGGGTAGAACAGATATGGATTTTAAATGGACTGTATTGCGTATTCTTCTTGTAATACCTATTGTTTGGATTATGTCGAATATTTCAATTAGGATGGTAATAATTGGCCAAATATTAATCGCTTTGGTTGGTTTTGTATATATATGGAAAAATATTATATATAAATTGATATTCTTGAAATTATCAAATTACTTTAAGGCATTTTATAAAGAATTAATTTCTAGCCTTTTAGTAAGTGGCGCCTTATATTTTATCATTTATGATAATATTTTTGCTTTGGAAAATATAATATATAAAATTCTTTTATATGGAATAATATTTATTGCGACATACGCTATTGTCCTTTTGCTAGTGGATAAAAAAAATATGCTTAGGATATTATCACTATTAAAAAGTTGATTTTTATTATTTATATTCTTGTAAGAACTATTTAATTAGATGTTGTCGGAAATGCTGGATAAGAGATATTACTTAATGATAGAGAAAAATATATTTACTTTGAGTGCTTTGAATAACGAATATTAATATTAGAAATTAATAAGAGGAAAATTTGATGAAGTTGTTGATAGTGGAATCACTAGATAAAAGTTTATTCTTGGAATATTAAATTTGTAATTTATGCTTTTTTACATAATTACTTTCTTTTTATGCTTTTTACTTGATTTAAATAAAAGCCTTGGAAGCAATAAAATAGTTAGACATGTCTTTATAATTTGGTTGTATATCTTTTTATGTTTTGGTTATATGACAGGTTCGGACTGGAGAGCATATGAACTAATATATAATCAAAGTAATCAGTATGTACATTCATTTTATGAGAAGGGATTTTATCTTTTATTCAATTTTCTCCATTTATTTATTAAGGATTTCTTTATTACATTAGCATTGCTAAAATGTTTGTATTTATATTCGTTAATTAGAATATTGAGAAAAGTAACGGACAAATGGCTTTCTGCTGTTGCTTTGTTATTCCCTATTAGTTTGTTATTTATGCTTATTGATAACCCCCTGAGATTCATGGTTGCGAGCATAATAATAAATTTTGCCCTTTACTATTTAATTGATGGAAATTACAAAAAGTATTTATTAATTGCGATTTGGGCGCCATTTTTTCATATTACGACTCTGTTGATAATACCAATTTTTCTGCTTGTTAAATTTAGAAAAAGAATAAATGCCATTAACAAAATTGTTTTAATTATTGCGTATATATTATTTTCTTTAATTTGTAGCAATATTTATCTTTCGTCTACATTAATGAATGAGATATCCTCGCAATTAATTTTACTTGGTAGTAAATCTTATGATTCGTACTTAGTACAAAATAATAATTCATTCTTTACTATAGGATCGGTAATAAATGTTTTTTTAGCAATTATACTTATTTATTATCGTGATACAATAATAAATAGTAATGCTTACGGAGATAAAATATATTGTATATCAATATTCTATCTATTCCTTTTCAGAATCTTATTAATTGTTCCAACTGGATTTAGACTTGCTATTCCATTTGGGTATTTTTATGCCATTTCCATGCTTTGTATAATTTATAATTCTAGGGCTATTCTGAAATATATAATAACGTTAATCTTTGCAATAATAATGATTAAAAATGTATATACGGGATATGTATATATACCATATTCAAATAGTATATATTATATAATTACAGGACATAAATCATATTATGAGAGATCAAGGCATAATTATGATTATTATCAAAAGCGGATGGGGAAACAATATGATATTAACCAGCAATGATTATCAAAAGACAAGTGCGTAATATCGAATTGAATAAAATTGCGATTGTTGTAAAATCTGAAGGACTAGAGTTTGATGATAGAGTTCGAAAAGTATGTTTAGCATTACACAAAAATTTTTATGTAAAAATTTTTATTGTACAAGATAATAATGAAGAGAAGGCTAAAGGTGTAACTAGTTATGGGATAGGATATGAGGCTATTAAACTTAAGACACGAAATTGTCTGCCACGCGCTAAATTTCTATTTATAAAAACATTGGAATTCTATTTCCGTGTTAAGCCTTTGCTTAAAGACTTTGATTTTATTTGGTATAATGAAGAAAAGACTTTTTTATTTCCTTTATTAGCTTCACGGAAACAAAAATTTATTTGGGATCAGCATGAGATCCCGATGTTATTTTGCATTGGATGGAAAAGGAAAATATTTCAAATAATAGAAAGAAAAGCACAAAAGATAATACATGCTAATCCTCAGCGTATCGAATATCTAAAGAGTATTAATCTTATAAAGCATCCGGAAAAGCATGATTATGTTCATAATTACCCTGATAATGAATATATTAGAAGTACTAGTATTCCAAAATGCTATGATAATTTCATTCATTGGCTGAAAGGAGAACGGTATGTGTATTTGCAAGGTTTAAATGCAAAAGATAGGTTCCCTTTTAATTCTATTGCTTCTATCTTGAATGTAACAGATAATAAAATAATAGTTGTTGGCAATGTTGAAAATGAAGCAAAGAGTTCGTTGATTAATTTATACCCTAGATTGAAAGAACGAGTGTTTTTTGCCGGTATGGTTGCTCAACTGGATATTCCCATTCTGATGAAGAATGCTCAATTTACAATTGTCTTATATGAAAATGCAAAACCGAATAATCGATATTGCGAAGCTAATCGAATGTATCAGGCTATGTCATTAGGTGTGCCTATTATAGTTGGCAACAATCCATCAATGGCTGAAGTAGTAAAAGATAAATATGGTATAGTGTTAAAATCAGATGGAGCTGATATCAAAGAGTTAGAAAATGCGATTTTAATTTTGAATAAGGACTTTAGTTTTTATAAATATAATTGTAAGATTGATTCAAAAAAATATGTATGGAACGATAATATGATAAAAACCGAGTGGTTGAAATAATATATATACGATTATTGAAGCCTATATTATTGTTCTAAGATGTTTTAAGTATTGCGTAGAAAAAAAATCAGATAATATGTTGATAATAAACGCAGATGATTTCGGACGAACACATACTATCAATGATGCTATAATATATTGTTTTACAAACAATATTATAAATCAAACGACGGTTATGGTAACAGAATCTTCTTTTGATGAAGCAATACAATTGGCTAAACAGCATAATATAATAAATAAAATTGGCTTACACTTAAATTTGGACGAAGGTTATCCTTTGACGAAGGATATAAAAAATATAAATTTATTTTGTGATAAAAATGGCCTTTTCAATGGCGCTTTTAGGAATAATATTAAGACAAGAATATATTTTTCTGATCCTTTAGTGAGAAAATATTGTTGTGCAGAAATAGAGGCTCAAGTGAAAAAATATGTTTCTATAGGAAGTTCTTTAATGCACGTTGATTCTCATCATCATGTTCATACTAATTTGTCAATTCTAAAGTTATTATTGCCTATTGCTAAAGATTATGGCTTTAAATCGATGAGGATATGCAGTAATCTAAATGATAAAAATATTTCTAAGATGATATATAAGTCTTTTATAAATCACATTATTAGAAAATATTTTGTTACTACACAATATTTTGGAAGCTATAGAACATATCTTCAATGTGGATTGAATGATAATGTTGAAATAATGGTTCACCCAGATATTGTAAAAAATAAATATGTAAATGTAATCAATCGAAAAAAATTAGTTTATATGGATTTGAATCAAATTTGTTTGTTATGAAAGAAATAAAAATTGCAGTAATAGGCCTTGGCTATGTGGGCCTTCCTTTGGCTAGACTTTTTTCGACGAAATATAAAACCATAGGATATGATATGAATAAAGAACGTGTTGATGCTTTAACGGCTGGACACGATGCGACTCTTGAAGTAAGTGATGACCTTCTCAAGCATGCGATTGAACAAGGATTAGTATGTACGACAGATTTAGAGAAAATTAGAAATTGTAATTTTTATATTGTGGCGGTTCCTACTCCTGTTGATGAAAATAATCGTCCTGACCTGAGACCTCTTTGGGGGGCGAGTGAAACTGTTGGCAAAGTCATATCGAAAGGTGATATTGTTGTATATGAGTCTACTGTTTATCCGGGGGTGACGGAAGAGGAGTGTCTTCCGGTCGTTGAAAAAGTTTCCGGACTGAAGTTCAATGTGGATTTCTTTGCCGGTTATAGCCCAGAGAGAATTAATCCTGGCGATAAGGAACATACTGTTGAAAAGATCAAAAAAGTAACTTCTGGCTCTACACCTGAAGTTGCTGATATTATTGATGGTATTTATAATTCTGTATTGGTTAACGGGACACATAAAGCTCCTTCGATAAAGGTTGCTGAAGCTTCTAAAATTATTGAGAATTCACAAAGAGATGTTAATATAGCATTTATGAATGAGTTGGCAAAGATTTTTAATGCTATGGGGATAGATACCCATGATGTTATTGAAGCAGCTTCTTCAAAATGGAATTTTATAAAATTGAATCCAGGCCTTGTCGGTGGGCATTGCATTAGCGTTGATCCATATTATTTAATTCAAAAAGCACAAGTATACGGGGTACTTCCTCGAGTAATGTTCTCAGCGAGGCGTTTAAATGATGGTATGGGTGCTTATGTAGCTGAACAGGCAATAAAATGTATGAATAAAAAGGGCCTTGTTGTAAAAGATTCTAAGATTCTTCTTTTAGGCATTACGTTTAAAGAAAATTGTCCGGATATCCGCAATACAAAAGTTGTTGATATATATCACACGTTGTCAGAATATACTAATAATATTGTGGTATTTGATCCATGGGCAAATGCTGCCAAAGTCAAAAATGCGTATAAAATTGATATTGTTAATAAAGTACCGAAAGAAAAATTCGATATGGCTATTCTATGTGTTGCGCACAATGAATTTCTTAAATTTAATGTGCGGGATTTAGTAAAAGAAGATGGTGTCATATATGATGTTAAGGGAATTCTTCCTCGGGATATGATTGACGGAAGGCTATAATAATTAGATAATGAAAATTGTACATCTTTGCTTAAGCAGTTTTTTTATTGACAATTATTCTTATCAAGAAAACTTACTAATTAAGTATCATAAGAAAATGGGTTATGATGTAACTATGATTGCCTCATTGGTTTCCAAAGATGCGGAAGGTGTTCCCTGTTTACTTGAAAAAGGCTCGACATATTATACGCCTGAGGGTTGCAAAGTTATTCGGTTAGATTATAAAAAAGGATTATTAAAAAAATTATATCGACGTTTGCGTATTTATAATCACACATATAGTACGCTTCAAAAAGAAAAGCCGGATCTAATATTTTGCCATGGACTAAGTTTTTGTGATGCAAGAGTTGTCGTAAGATATCTAAAAAAGAATCCGATCGTGAAATTATATTGTGATAGTCATTCGGACTATATAAATAGTGCAAGAACTCCTATAAAAATGTTAGTAAATCGGACTATATGGCGTCATTGTGCTCAAATATTAGAGCCATATTCTACTAAGATTTATGGCGTTACACCAATTAGATGTCAATTTTTAAAGGATATGTATCATATTTCGGCTGAAAAGATTGAGTATTTACCATTAGGTATTGATGATGAAAATATACCGTCAGATTTTCATTCTATTCGTAAGCGAATTGGAGACCGTCTTAAAATAGAACCCGATTCATTCATAATTGTTACTGGCGGCAAATTGGATAAACGGAAAAGGATTGATCATCTCCTATCAATTCAATGTAATCTTGATAATAGAGTTCATATAATAGTGTTTGGTATGATTACGCCGGAAATGAAAGAGGCGTTAAAACCATATCAAAATAACTCGAATATTCATTTTGTTGGCTGGTGCAATGCAGATGAAGTAATGCAATATCTTTCATGTGCGGATTTGTGTTGTTTTCCAGGGACTCATTCTACATTATGGGAACAATCCGTTGGACTCGGAAAGCCGTGTGTGTTCAAAAAGTGGGAAGGTATGACACAAGTAGATGTTAATGGAAATTGCATTTTCATAAAAGGCGAAGATGACAATGATGATGAATTGCAAAATGTTATTCAATCTTTAATATTTACGGATAAATATTATAAATTAAAAAATCTTTCTAAAGATGCTGCTAAATATTTCAGGTATTCAGTTATTGCAAAAAAATCAATAGGAATATCGTAATTAATAATTATTTGATTTAATATTAGTGTGAAAATCTTTGTTTTGATTTTATAAATGAGTGTTATCCCCCCAATTAACAGAAATAAAATAAATGTCATATTTATTATCAAGTGATGAGCTTAGTAAAAAATCAATATCTCCTTATAAAGACTAATTACTTATGAAAAAACTAATTACGATAATTTATACAAAAATTGTAATGATATCTCCTAGGATTGAAGTTAAAATGAGACAACTATATTGGCACAATGTAAAGTATTTCAGCAAATTTAATCCTTTTAAGCATATTGATAAAGTATCAAAAGATGCTATTCATGTTGATTTTGATGAGATCATTGATTTCCTTAAGTGTAATGGTATAAAAAAAGGTTCATTAATAATAGTTCATTCTTCTTATGATATGCTTAAATGCACAGGTTTAAGCCCCAAAGAGATTATTGACAAATTGCTTGATATTATAGGTGATACAGGAACACTAGCAATGCCAGCTATACGTTCTTATAAAGAAATAAAGAATGGGAAAGATCGAATTGGCCAAGATGTCAATGATATTGTATGTAGGTATGACAAAAAGAGGACTCCAATTAATACAGGTATTTTATCTTTTACCTTAGTCCGTTATAGAAATAGTATTGTAAGCCCGCATCCAATTAATACTATGGTAGCAATCGGACCATTGGCAAAAGCTATGATGGAACATAATATAGATGGAGAAACGCCATCTCCTAGTGGGCCAAATTCATCTTGGAAATTTTGTTATGATAATAAAGCAAAAGTTATTGGACTTGGAGTCGATCTTGAACATTATAATTCTATGCTTCATGTTGCTGAAGAAGCTTTTGGCGATTGGCATTGGCCAGATTATGAGTGGTTTCGATTAAGAAAATTTGATTTAGTGAATGATGATGGCAGTATTCATCGTATTGTTGTAAAAGAACGTAAACCGGAATGGGGGATGTTATATTTAGCAGAAAAGCATATGAATTATGATCTTACTAAAGCTGGAATATACAAAAGGACTATGATAAAAGGGGCAATCCCATTATGTATAGATGATGCTCAAGAATATGTGTCATTTTTTCGTAAAAGGAATAAAAACGGATATCCTTATTTTAAATAAGCAATGTTATCATATTTTAAATTTCATCATATTGGCATAGCGGTTTTTGATATTGATTCAACTGCAAAGTATTATATTAGTGCTGGATATAGTAAAACAAATACTGTTTATGATCCGGTTCAAAATGTATATATCAGCTTTTTGACTAAAGACGGGATGCCTAAAATTGAATTGTTGGCACCGAAAGATGAGACGTCTCCAGTAAACAAGATTTTGAAAAAAAATGGCGTCATGCCATATCATTTTTGCTATGAAGTTGATGAGATTAATCAAGCTATTGCAGATTTGAAGAAACTTCATTTTGTGCTTATTAATATGCCAGTCCGGGCTTTAGCTATTGAGAATAAAAAGATTTGTTTTCTCTTTAATAAAGATGTGGGTTTAATTGAACTTTTAGAAGAGTGATTATGAATTACTTCATTTTTAGAAATAATACGATCGAAATATTCTTTCCGAAAGGTTATTCTTTTTCCGGATATGACGATATTTCATATATCCCTTCGGATGTTGATGGCTATTTATGGTTTTATCAAATTCCGATAAAATATGATTTATCAAATCTTGTAAGTGAGATTAAATCATATATTCAAAAGTTATCTTTCGTACTTGAAAGAATAGATAAAAATAAACCGTTTATTGCATTAACAATAGATGATCTGTATTCGGTTGTGTTTTCCGATGATGATTTCAGGTTGGCTTCGGTTATTTCCGATTACAATAATTTTTTATTTGATGCAGAACAAAAATACCCCAATCTGAAAGTTATTGATATCCGTGATTTTTATCGACAGTATCGGGAATCCGAATTGATAGATTGGAAATTTTATTTTATCTCTCAAATGGGCCTGAGTCCAAGACTCCTTAAACCTTTCCAGACTTGGTTTAAACAAAAACTTAATGAGATAGACCTGAAGAGAAAGAAATGTATTGTCCTTGATTTGGATAACACTCTTTGGGGGGGCGTACTCGGAGAAGACGGAATAGATGGGATAAAAATAGGTGGTGATTATCCTGGTAAAGCTTTTCTTTATTTTCAGGAGGCGTTACTTAATTTAAGTAAATATGGTGTCATTTTGACTGTTTGCAGTAAAAATAATGAACAGGATGTCTTTGATGTTTGGGAGAAGAATCCATTTATTGTATTAAGAAAAGAGCATTTTGCTGCCTATCGTATCAATTGGAATGATAAAGCTACTAATATTAGGGAACTTGCTGAAGAATTGAATATCGGTCTTGATAGTTTTGTCTTTATTGACGATAATCCCACTGAAAGAGAATTGGTAAAACAATCTTTTCCTATGATAGCTGTTCCTGATTTTCCTGAACAGCCATACGAATTGCCGGTATTTTTTAAGTCCGTTGTGGATAGCTATTTTAAAGTCTATTCTATAACAAAAGAGGATAGAAATAAAACGAAGCAGTACAAGGCTAATGCTTTACGTGTTCAGGCGGAGAAGAGTTTTACTGACTTTAATAAATTCCTGGAAAGCTTGGATATTAAGATTATCATCTCGGCTGCGGACGAATTTAATATTCCCAGGATTGCTCAAATGACCCAAAAGACAAATCAATTTAATTTGACAACCAAACGATATACCGATGTTGATATCAACGAAAAATTGGCTAATGGTTGCAAAGTGTATTGTATAAGCGTCTCAGACAAGTTTGGTGATAATGGAATAACCGGTTGCATCATTTTTAATGGTAATGAAATAGATTCTTTATTACTAAGTTGCCGAATTCTTGGGAAAGGTATTGAAAGGGCTTTTATTAAAACTATTTTGAATTCCATGAAGGAACAAGGAATTAAAGAAGTGAAGGCACAGTATATCCCTACAGCCAAAAATGTACAGGTTAAGGATTTTTATGAGAAGTGCGGTTTCACTTGTATTTCTGAGACTGCTGAAGGAATAAAAAATTATGTTATAAATCTCGATAATGCAGATCTGAAAGTTGAATCATATTATAATACAATAAAATTATGGAACAAAAAATAATCAATATCCTGAAACTTATTTTGGAGACCAAAGATGTTAATGTTTCATGTTCTCAGGATACATGCCCGGAATGGGATTCTTTGCGTCAATTAAATTTAGTCCTTGAATTGGAAAATACATTCAATATTTCTTTGGAACCGGAAGAAATAAGCGAAATGAAATCATATAGTGATATCATAAGAATACTGAAGGCAAAAGGTGTAAAATGACACATTATAAAATCGCTTATATTATTGATGAAAATTTATTCTTAGCTTATAAGAGGTTATCTTATTATTTATTAAATAAGAAAGAGCCAAATAATAATGTAACAACTATTAATAATAATCTTTTTCCTTTTTCAAAAGTCCTTTTATCAAAGAATCGTTTATTAAATCGCTTATTTAGACTGGAACCAAAATGTATTGCTCGTTTATCAAATGATTTATTTATAACTTCTTTTCTGCATAAGACATTAGTTTTTAATATTGTTACAAGAGAGATAAGGGAGCTCATGATTAGCCGTGAAGGTTTTAGTGATACACTTAATTTTTGTTCTGACGGACAATTCGTTTATTGGGGCGATTATGGTTCTAATGTTAATCATAAAGATGTCAATATCTATAGAATAGGGCAGGACCTAAAGGTGGACATTATATACAAATTTGCCTCTGGAACTATCCGCCATATTCATAATATTATTTTTGATAAAGAGAACGATAGATTTTGGATTTTTGCAGGAGATAATGAAGAGGTAGCGGGAATTTATCTTGCAAATAAAACTTGGTCTGAAATTGAGCCTGTTTTTATTGGTGAACAAAGATATCGAACGGTAGTCGGCTTTCCTTATGAAAATGGGTTGATTTATGCGACGGATTCTGTGGAGAAAAATAATTATATTTATATTATTACTGAAGATGGCAAAGAATCTATCTTAACAGAAATCAATGGCAGTTGCATATACGGAACTGAGACAAAGGATTATTTTGTTTTCTCTACCACGGTTGAATCACCAGAAGGCAATGGGATTAAAGCTATATTGTCTACAAAATTAGGCAATGGTATAAAGAGCCATTATGTGCACCTTATCGTTGTTAATAAAAAAGATCTTTCTGTAAAAATCGTTAGGAAATATAAGAAAGATATATGGCCAATGAAACTCTTACAATATGGCGCAATTACTTTTCCCGGTGGGCAGGAATTCAGTAATAAATTATGGTACTATCCTGTTGCATGCAAAGGTGTTGATGGCAAAAACATTATGATAGATTTGGATGAGCTTAGTTAAAAAATATCTATTGTTATTGATCCATAAGAGTCCAAGGTATCTTCTTTTTCGTTCAAAGTATGAAATTGAAAGGAAATGCGGATTCCTTACCAGGAAATTTCCTGTATCTCCTTCGCGTATCGAGTTGCCATCTTTGAAAAGTTGGAAAGCTGGAGAGCCGAAGTATTTCTTTGCTGATAGGGAACATTTGAATTTTCCAAAGGAGCCGATCGGAAAATTAAAAAGCGAAGCTGAACATATACTGAAAGGCGAGATAAAATTCTTCGGAAGAAAATGGTATGATTTAGGTGAAAATTTTGATTGGGTGACAAATCCAGATTCCGGTTTCCATTATGATATCAGGAAGCATTGGACTAAGATTGATGATTTTTCAAAAGTTGCCGGAGATATAAAGTTCGTATGGGAGAAATCCCGGTTTTCTTATTTATATACGATAATTAGATATGATTATCACTTTGATGCCGATCATTCTGAATTCGTGATTTCCCAAATACTTGACTGGATAGATAAGAATCCGTTGAATTGCGGCCCTAATTATAAGTGCAGTCAGGAGATATCCATAAGAGTACAGAACTGGTTATTCGCATTATATTTTTATAAAAACAGTAGTTCTATTTCCGAAGGAAGATGGAACAAGATTATAACTTCGATTTATTGGCAAATTGACCATGTATATAAAAATATCAATTTTTCCCGGATAGCTGTTCGTAATAATCATGCAATAACCGAGACTCTAACCTTATATTTGATCGGTCTTTTATTTCCGCAATTTCCGAATGCTGGCAAGTGGAAAAAGAATGGTAAGCGTTGGTTTGAAAAAGAGATTTCATATCAAATTGCTGATGACGGAACATTTATTCAGGATAGCATGAATTATCACCGGGTTTTGATTCAGTTGATGACATGGGCTATTGCTTTGGCAGATAGGAATGGAGAGAAGTATAGCGATTTTGTTTATGAGAAAGCATATAATTCGGTGAATTTCCTTTATCAGTGTCAAGATATGTTATCGGGATATTTGCCGAATTACGGATCGAATGATGGTGCTTTGTTTTTCCCGTTGTCAAATAACGATTACCGTGATTACAGGCCGCAATTGGATGCTTTGTACGGATTACTGACAGGGTGCTCTTTATATGGCGAACACTTTGAAGATGCTTTGTGGGTAGGATATTCTGTCCCTTCTTTCAGAAAGTCTTTTGCTTTATTGAAACAGCAAGAAGGAATGATCTCTTTTAAAAATAGTGGTTATTATTTGATTCGTGAACCTGATATGTTGACTTTCATACGTTGTGGCTCTTTTAATGGAAGCGGGCCGTGCACGGATGAATTTCACATGGATGTTTGGTACAAAGGGGAAAATGTACTGTTAGATGGTGGCTCTTATAAATATAACACGGAAGAATGTCTTGAAAAATATTTCAGAGGGACGGAATCTCATAACACTATTATGCTTGATAATTACGATCAAATGCTGAAAGGTCCTCGTTTTGTCTGGTATTATCCTCCCAAAATAAAGTTTGTTTCTTTGACTGATAATAATGGGACTTACGAATTCAACGGAAAGGTTAAATGCTTCTCTTATTTGGGGAATATTGCAATGAACAGGACAGTTATGAAAAAGAAAGGAATTGCGAATTGGATAGTTGTAGATCGTGTTATTGGTAAAGGGAAAGAGATGCGAATGAGACAATTGTGGCATACTTTGTCGGATAGAATTGCCTTTACTGCAGAAATTGATTCGGATCGGAAAGAAGAGATAAAACCATATTCTTATTATTATGGTGAAAAGAGTAACTGTAAACAAATAGAATTTGTTACTAAAGGGTCAATGGTCAAAACGGTTATTACTATAAAATAAATAATGAAGGTATTGTATTTTCATCAGTATTTTACTACTCCTAAAATAGGTGGGGGAACTAGGTCTTACGAGTTTGCTGAGCGTTTGATTCAGAGAGGGCATGAAGTAACTATAGTTTGTGGTGGCGATCAAAAGCGTTTCGGACTGCCGGCTACTGCAAAGAAAGATATATATCGTGGAGCTATTGATGGTATAGATGTTATACAGATTTCGCTTCCATATTCCAATAGTGATAGCTTGATGAAGAGAACAAGAACATTTTTGTCTTTTGCATGGGAAGGTATAAAGATCGCTATGCATGAACAGTATGATTTGCTTTTTGCAACATCGACTCCACTTACTGCTGGTATACCAGGAATTATTGCCAAATGGTTCCGCGGAAAAAAATTTGTTTTTGAAGTGCGTGATTTATGGCCGGCTTTGCCAAAGGCTTTAGGAATGAGAAATCCTATAGCTTTGTGGGGAATGTCTGTCTTAGAGAAGCTTAGTTATCATACTGCTGATGCTTGTATAGGCTTATCTCCGGGAATAAAAGATGGGATTGTGCGCTGTAGTCAACCTGGAAAGAAGATCGGAATGATTCCTAATGGATGTGATTTGAAGATATTCAAGCCTGGCAGAAGAGAAGATTTGGATTTGGCCGGTGTTTCTCATAATGATACGGTTGCTGTATTTACTGGAGCCCATGGTATCGCTAATGGATTGGATGCTATTTTGGATGCAGCGAAAGTCCTTCTTAAAAGAGGGCGATCTGATATAAAGCTTTGTTTTATCGGTGATGGAAAACAGAAGCCAGAGATGGTCCAGCGGGCAAAAAATGAGGGATTGGATAATTGCCTATTTTTTGATCCCGAGCCAAAATTACTATTAAGCAAAATTGTTTCTTCTGCGGATATTGGAATGATGGTTCTTGCCAATGTTCCGGCTTTTTATTACGGGACTTCGCCTAATAAATTTTTTGATTATATTTCTGCTGGCTTGCCGGTTTTGAATAATTATCCCGGATGGCTTGCGGATATGATTAACGAAAATGATTGTGGTGTGGTGGTTGAGCCGAATAATCCTGAGGCATTTGCTGATGGCCTTATCAAACTTGCTGATGATTCTGAACTAAGAAAAAAATATGGACGAAATTCGAGAATGTTGGCGGAATCAATATTCGATAGAAACAAGCTCGGAGATCTGTTCGTGGATTTTTTGGAAGCAGTAAAATGAATTTTGCTAAAGTATAATTGGGCTCTTATTTTATTATGTTATACGAAGTCGCACATATTATAAAAGATCATAGTAGATCTCTTTGGGATATAATAGAATGGATTAATTCCGAATTTTTTTCTTTGATTCATAAAAAGAAATTGAAAGATGTTCAAGGGATGCTTGAAAGATTTTCTGGCAATTTTATATATCGGGAAGCCCTCTTGGATGATGCTAAGCCATTAGCTATTTTTTTTTCAGATCAGCCCAAAGATGCTTTTAAATTTTTTAATCCTCATGATTTTGATGAAAAGTCTTTAAAGAAATTAATAAAGAGGAAGTCTTTTTTAACATATTTGGTTTTAGATGGGGAAAGGATAGTTGGATATTATTTTCTTCGTAGCTTTGTTAATGGTAAATGTTTCTTAGGCAAGATGGTTGATTATAGATATCGGGGTCGTGGTATTGGAAAGGATATAAGTAAATCGTCAATGGAAATTGCACGGCATCTTGGCATGATGATGTTTGAAACTATCTCTAAAGATAATATGGCTTCTTTAAAGTCAACAAAAGATGTTCTTGATATTAAGATAATTAAAGATATGCCGAATAATTATTTGTATATACAAGATTTTCCAAAAGAGACTGTGAACACAGAATTATAAAATGAAGCTGATTTTGGCTACCGTTTTCGGCTTGCACGTTAATTACGGTGGTGAAGTGATATAATTAAAATTAAAGTAATTATGGAACAACATGAGAGAATCTTTTTGTGCCTGTCTCACATGAGCGGGAATGAGATGAAATATATCAAGGAGGCTTTCGATACCAATTGGGTCGTGCCTCTGGGGCCTAATGTAAATGCTTTTGAGGATGATCTTAAGCAATTCATAGGTGGAGGCAAGGAGGTTGTGGCTTTGTCTGCCGGAACTGCAGCCGTGCATTTGGCTTTGATTGCTTGTGGTGTGAAATCGGGTGATGAGGTTATGTGCCAGTCGTTTACTTTCTGTGCTAGTGCTCATCCTATCAAGTATCTGGGGGCTACGCCTGTTTTTGTGGATAGTGAATCCGGTAGCTGGAATATGGACCCTGAATTATTGGATGCTGCGATAGAAGACCGGATTGCGAAGACGGGGTGTAAGCCTAAGGCTATCATGCTTGTTTATCTTTACGGTATGCCTGCCAGAATCGATGAGATCATGGCTGTTGCCGATAAGTATGGGATCCCTTTGATTGAGGATGCTGCGGAAGGTTTCGGGTCCCGTTTCGATAATAAGGTGTGCGGGGTTTTCGGTCGTTACGGTGTGCTTTCGTTCAACGGTAACAAGATGATTACAACTTCAGGCGGCGGGGCTTTGATATGTCCGGATCCGGATACTAAAAAGGAGATCATGTTTTATGCTACCCAGGCTCGTGAGGCTTATCCGTATTATCAGCATGAGAAGATAGGCTATAATTACAGGATGAGTAATATCTGTGCCGGTATAGGGCGAGGCCAGATGACTATTGCCGATGATCATATTGCTCATCACAAGCATGTGACCGCTCTTTACAAGAATTTGTTTGAGGATGTCGATGGCGTTTCCCTTCATGAGAATCCTTCTTCACGATATGATAGCAATTATTGGCTGAATACGATCATCATTGATCCGAAGCTTCATGTCAACGGCCAGGAAAATGCTTATAGCAAGGCTGTTACCGGTGCTGTGGGTGGTGCTGCCGGTGTTACTCATGCTTCTGCTTCTTTGCATACTTCTTGTGAGCCGAATGCTAATATCGAGGCGATGAGGGTGCTTCTTGACAAAGCCGGGATCGAGTCTCGTCCATTGTGGAAGCCTATGCATAAGCAGCCTGTTTATGCCGATGCTCCTTGTTATGTGAATGGGGTGTCGGAGAGTTTGTTCAAGAAAGGGATGTGCCTTCCTTCCGGGCCTTATGTTTCGGATGATGATGTTAAGTATATCGTTGACCAGATCAAAACCAATATACAATAATAATCGACATGAGAACTGAGATTGATATTGATGATTTTATAAGATGTTATGTTACAAAGCGTAAGGATAGTCTGCTGAAGTCCGATTTCGATAACCGTTCGAATTCCCTTTCCGGTGAAATCAACGGTAGGAAGGTGCTAGTAATCGGCGGTGCCGGTACGATCGGATCTTATTATATCAAGGCTTTGTTGAAATTCAAGGTCGCCAAGTTGATTGTGGTGGATCTGAATGAGAATGGTCTTACCGAGCTTGTTCGTGATCTTCGCAGTTCCGCGAATGGAGAGTACAATATTCCTGATGATTTCGTTACTTACCCGGTTGATTTCGGTAGTTCCGTATTCGAAGATATTTTCCGTTTTCATGGTCCTTTTGATATTGTTGCCAATTTTGCTGCTTTGAAGCATGTGCGCAGCGGTAAGGATGTTTTCTCGATCAAGGCCATGATTAATAATAATGTATTCAAGGCCAGGAAGTTGCTTGATCTGCTTCTGCAGTTTCCTCCTGAGCATTTCTTTTGTGTGTCCACCGACAAGGCTGCTAATCCCGTGAATGTGATGGGTGCGAGCAAGAAGTTGATGGAAGAGTTGATAATGTGTTATTCCGACCGGATTCCAGTGACGACGGCCCGTTTTGCCAATGTTGCTTTTTCGAACGGCAGTTTGCCTCTGGGTTTCATTGAGAGGCTGAATAAAAGACAGCCGTGGTCGTGTCCGTTGGGCATTAAGCGCTTTTTCGTTTCTCCTACCGAGGCCGGAGAGCTTTGTCTTTTTGCTTCTGTGATGGGGAAAAGCGGTGATATATTTTTCCCGAAATTGGATCCCGACAAGGATATGATTCCTTTCGATCGTATAGCGGATGATCTGCTGTCTTATCTGGGTCTTGAACCGAATATCTGCAACAGCGAGGATGAGGCCAGGGCGAAGGCTGCCGAGTTGAATGATTCTTCTGTTTACTATCCGGTTTATTTCTTCAAGTCGGATACTTCGGGTGAGAAGCCTTATGAGGAGTTCTTTACGGATAATGAAGAGAAGGATATGTCTTCTTTTGTCAATCTTGGCGTTATCAAGAATGAAGGCATTAGTGACAAGGAGGAAGTCTTTTCCATTTTACGGAATTTAAGTGATATCTTTGCGAAAGATTCGATCGATAAAGATGATATAGTCACGGCTCTTATGAAGTATCTTCCTGAGTTTCATCATATAGAGAAGGGTAAAGGGCTGGACTCTCACATGTAGCACTGATTTTTTATGTTTTACAGTAAATTCATTAAAAGGGGTATCGACATTTTGCTTGCGTTTATCGCTTGTGTCATATTGTCGCCTTTTTTTATTGTCATTTTCCTTGTTTTGCTTTTTACCGGTGAGCATGAGGTTTTTTATTTGCAGAAGAGGGTAGGGTATAAGAATTCCATGTTCGATATATGGAAGTTTGCTACGATGCTTAAGAATTCTCCCAATATGGGGAATGGCAGTCTGACGGTTCGCAATGATCCTCGTGTCTTGCCTTTCGGTCGGTTTTTGAGAAAGACTAAAATAAATGAATTACCGCAGATTTTCAATGTTCTGAACGGTACGATGGCTTTGGTCGGACCCCGTCCTCAGATGGATGTGGATTTTTATAAATTTCCAGAGGATATTCAGGAGAAGATATATAATGTTCATCCTGGGATTACCGGTATCGGTTCGATAATTTTTCGTGATGAAGAGCGGCTGATTTCGCTTGCTGTCGGGGATAAGCATCAGTTTTACAAGGATTATATCGCTCCATACAAAGGTGCTCTTGAGATTTGGTATCAGCAGCATGTCTCTTTTATGACCGATCTGAAGATCGTGTTTTTGACCGCTTGGGTTATTGTTTCTCCGGAAAGTGATCTCGTCTACAAGGCGTTCAAGGATCTTCCCCCCAGGCCCGAAGAATTGGCGTGAATTTTTTTTTGCTGACCTGTCGTTTGATTTTTGATTTGGTGTTCAGGGTTCCCGTTTGATAGAAGAGGCAAAATGTGGTTTCTCTGTGTCGGCAGGAGATTCGAAGGCACTTGCGGAATTGATTGTGCAGCTGGCATCTATGCCTGAGTCGGAACTTATATCTTTAGGCGAGAATGGTAAGAAATTTTCGGATGAGCATTTTGCTTATGATAAATGTATAAATCATCTAGTGGAGATACTCGGATGAAATATCAATAGGTTGATTCATTCTATAAGATATTAATTGATAATATGATAGCGATAGATAAGAGTGTTCTGGATGCGTTGGTTGAGCAGGCTAAGCAGTCTCCCCGCAAAAGGATGAATCTGGATCTTCGTGACTCGGAGGATGATTCTTCGCAGAGGATGCTCAATGCTCTTGAGCCCGGGACGGAGATACCGGTTCATCGCCACAACGAAACGTCCGAAACGGTTGTAGTTATTCAGGGTTTAGTTGAGGAAGTCTTGTTTGATGACGCCGGCAGGGAAACGGCGCGTTACCATCTCGAACCGGGGAGCAATCTGTCTGCGGTAAATGTTCCGATCGGGCGGTATCATACTTGCGTGAGTCTGAGATCCGGGTCTGTCATAATGGAATTCAAAAATGGGAAATATGATCCAGAAAGTACGGAGGATATATTGTGAAAACAGCAGTGGTGAATATGATGAATAGTGTGTTTGATTATATGTAACAGGCTTTATGGGAGCCTTATTTTTTGTTTATCCTAGTGCATGTAATATGTATTAAGTAGAATATATATGTCCCGTCGAAATGTATGTTTTGACAAAATTGAGTTTGCAGGAATATTGTTTACTAGTGAAGGTGCGGTGCGATGGTAAGCCGATATGGTTGCCCTATATGAAAAATCTCGACGGTAAAAATTCAAAAGTGTAATCAAGATTCAGCGGTATAATGCTACAAAGGCCGGGTATCCGCAGGCAAAGATTTCTAACAGTAATTAAGACCAAGTGTGATTAAATTACCTAAGGAGAATAATGGGTACTGCGTATTGCATAAGGACAGTTCCGTTCTGATTTTTTATATGATTTTCAGGTTTTTTATTCCCGCAGTCTGATTGCCGGGCTGGTCGAAGACTACTAGAAACTATACAGGTATAAACATATTATCATTTTTTATCATGAAATCTATTTTGATAGATTGTAAACTCAATAAGCACGTGAGATATTATACCGGCCTTATTGATAAGATTAATGGTTCATTACTACCCGGTTGCATTATTCGGATTCGACCTGGATTGTCAAAACTGATTTGCCGTGTGTCCAGATTAGGAATATGTTGGAACCGTTTGTTAATTCAGGTGACAAGTTGTTAATTGTGGAAATATCCGGTGTCGGCGCCTGGCATGGTTTGAATGGATGCAAAAATGTCCTACAAAACCATTTGTCAGATTGCTCAAAGGCATATCGCAGCGTTATTATGCTGCAGAGGATTGGAATCAACACATCGCTTGGAGTAATATGTACAAGATGATCCCTGGCCCGAGTGAAAAAAAATCAAATGCCGATACACAGCTGCCGATATTATCACTAAATGATTTGTGGGATAAACAATACTGGCATTTCGTTGATATAATGAGAGTGGAATTGGATGTTTTGTCGCCAAGGGTTGTAATATTAGTGACAGGTGCAACTGCAGGTGAGAGATGTGATTCCATATTATTTGAAATGGAAAAGTATAAAGATTTGAAATTTGAGGAATCTATACAGTGGTATGAGGATTTCAGAGGTAAGATTTGTTCATCGCAAGCTTGTGAAAAAGATGGTACGATTTTCATCAGGACGGATCGTCCCGAATATCGCCCGATTGCAGATCAGGTCGAAAGTATTTCGGAATTGATCAAGCGTTTCCAATAATAAAATCTCTTGTTCTGAAACAAGGAAATGCGGAGCATACTTCCATGCCGATGGAAAGCCGAATTCCAATTTAAATCCAACTAGTATACAATTTGAGACAAATTGATGGAAGATGGCCTTCAATACTAAAAATGTAAGCAACCGATAAAGTGCACTTGTTTGTGAAGTTTGTCGGACTTTGCAAAGTTTGGCAAAGTTTGTTGTACTATGGCAAAGTTTAGTGTACTATGGCAAAGTTTGTTGGCTTTGCTTCCAGTTTCTGGGAAGTAACTTCGACAGGTCACCGCCTGAAGTTTCGTAGATGGGTATCTTATTCAATATGTCTTCAAGCCAAATACGGGGTTCAATTCCGGCCGATTTACAGCTGGCGATAAGAGAATAGACGATCCCTGCACGGATGGCAGATTCGGCATTGCCGCAGAAGAGATAGTTCTTTCTGCCGACGGCCAAAGGTCTGATTGCATTTT
>JALCMW010000006.1 GCA_022648685.1 Bacteroidales bacterium | reverse complement strand
TCTCAAGGACTTGTTCGGAAAACCTAACTACAATATTGTCAATGATCTTGATGGTTCTAGTGAACCAACTTTGTTTTGATTGTTAAACTTTATATAAACCGTCCACAACTTTTAGTGGACACACATGTTTTACTGTAGTATTATCATAAGAAAGGACGGACTTAAGATCCAGTCCGGGAAGCAAATGAGCCGTGACCGTCTCCGAAATCGAACTGTTCAAAGTCGAAGCATCATTTCCCCACTCTTTATCATAATAAACATTGTTCTGTGCGTAACTGCCATATCTTGTCGTCCACGGATCCCCGGTTTTGTAATCGGTCGGCCAATACAAACCCCAAAGAAGGTTTCTGGTCTGCATGAAATTGTTATTTGCAGTCGATCTGGTGTCATTATAACCGCTTCTCTTAGTCCTTGACATACTGATATTCGTCCCGAATTCGAATATCTTCCCGGCCTTCTGATTCAAATTCACACGTGCAGAAGTCCTGTCGAAAGAATTCACTTTCAACCGGCCCTCATCGCCCATATAAGCAATCGAAGCATAATAATTCGTAAGTGGTGTTGCACCGCTTACTGACATATCGTATGACTGATATACGGCAGTCCTGAAATAAGCTTTGTCCCAATCGTAATATTTGCCTCCCCGGCCGGAATTGTCATATTCGGATATTGCGACATTATCATAGGCTCCCGAACCCTGCGAACTGAATTGATACCCGTATTTATTGAATTTGGAATTCAATTTGTTTATGGCCCACGTCGCAGCCTCGGCATCGGTAGCATGACTGCTTCCGGCAGTCATATAATTATGGAAGACAGTGTAAAGCATATTTACCTGAGCCTGGACTCCGGCAGGCTCGTAATTGTCCGTAGCCCAGGTTGGAGTAAAACCTACGGATGCATTCAACCTCACTACCGGCCTGCCTTCTTTTCCTCTTTTTGTGGTAATGATTATCACCCCGTTGGCAGCCCTTGATCCGTACAATGACGAAGCCGCAGCATCCTTGAGCACCGATACGGATTCGATATCATCCGGATTCAAGGTACTCAGCAGATTATTGGTAGAATAAGTGTAGCCGTTCATGGATCCGGCAGTTCCTGAAAATACAGGGACGCCGTCAACTACATACAGAGGCTCGTTACTCGCATTCATGGAACCGATTCCCCTTATCCTTATGCTGTTTACAGAACCTGCCTGTCCCGATGAAGAAGTAACCTGGAGTCCTGCGACCCTGCCGTTCAGGGCATCCTGAAAACCGGCGTTGGGGAGATCCTTGATCGCATCGGACTTGACAAGGGAAGCTGAACCCGCATAACTGCTTTTTTTTGCGGTTCCGTACGCAACTACCATTACTTCGTCAAGATTTTGCGACTCATCCTGCAGATAAATCACCATATTCCTTGAAATTGGAAAGGTGGCAGTCTTCATGCTCAGACAGGAAACCCGCACAGACTTGGCGGAAGAAGGAACATTTCTGATTATGAACTTGCCGTTCATATCCGTTTCGGCACCTATTGAAGTGCCTTCAACAACGACAAAAGCTCCGATAATAGGAGAATTGTCATTTTCTGCCAGAACCGTACCTGAAACGGCAACAGTCTGGGACCAAAGTACGGCGCCGAAAAATAATGGCACAATACACGCTAACAAAAACCTGTACATAGATTGTTTAAGGTAAAATATAAACTAAAATGAAAAAAAACACTAACCAGAAAAAGGGACTTGCAGAAAGTCCGGATGCGGAAAAGAATATTCCGCGAATTTTACGACTCCAAGCTTTTATTAAGCTGAGAGTCGAACGCGCTTGACTTTAAGAATATTTTTTAAACTATCAGGCAAATACATGTGAAACTATCTGCAATGCCGGAAAAACCGGCTTTATTAAACTAACCGGCAGCCAATATATGAAACTTTTTTTAAAATCTCATAAAAATTTTAAGAAATTAATGCTTTTTGAAGAAAAAAGATTTTTGAAGCCTTTTGCGCTCTATATCGTGCTCGACAAAGACAGGTTTCATCGTCCTCGGATCGATCCCGGTATAGAACATTATAGAAGATGTTGTCATTGGAGTAGGCGTAAAATCCTGAACCTGATCCATATAAAGACCTTTCAAAGCAGGATTGGCAGACAGTTTCTTCATATCTTCCATCGTACATCCCGGATGTCCCGAAATAAAATAAGGGACCAGCCCCACATGAGTACCGGCTTTCCTGTTTATTTTATCGAACTCATATCGGAGTCTCTCGAAAAGTTTGAAAGACGGTTTGGCCATATATTTCAAAACGGCACTTTCGGTATGTTCCGGAGCAACTTTCAACCGGCCTGAAGTATGATTCAGCACCAATTCTTTCAGATAAGGATATGAACTCTCATCAACGAATCCCTTCTCATCAAGGAACAAGTCGTATCTTATTCCGCTTCCTATATAAAAATGTCTTATTCCCTTTACTGCGGATATTTTATGATACAAATCCAGCAGCCTGAGATGAGACCTGTCAAGATTTTTGCAAGGAGAAGGGAAAAGACAGGATTTGCGTCTGCATACCTCACATAATGAACGGTCTTTCCCTCCCATTCCATACATGTTCGCAGTAGGCGCACCCACATCGGATATATTTCCGCTAAATCCGGGAATATTGGCCATATTCCTGACTTCCTTAAGAATGGATCCTTCGCTTCTGGACTGGATGAACTTCCCCTGGTGCGCGGCAATAGTGCAAAAATTGCATCCGCCGAAACAACCCCTATGTATATTGACCGAATATTTGATCATATCATATGCCGGAATCCTTTTCCCGGCGTACCGTGGATGGGGAAGCCTGGTAAACGGCAAGTCCCAGAACGAATCCATTTCCGCTTCTGTCGCAGGAGGATACGGAGGATTTATACGGACATATCCGTCTCCGACAGGCTCAATGATAACGGCAGGATGCATCATGTTCGCGTGTGTCTCTATCTGATGGAAATTCTCGGCAAAAGCCGTCTTGTCTTTCAGACATTCTTCATAAGAATGAAGGAACAATGCATCTTTCAGCTTGCACTCCCCGCTCATCATGAAGGCTATCTGCGGAATCTTTCTTATATCATGGAAACTTCTTTCGGACTCGATAGCCCTTGTAAGTTCTATCATGGGCCTTTCCCCCATCCCGTAACAAAGATAATCGGCTCCGCTTGACACCAATATCGAAGGCATCAGTTCATCTTTCCAGTAATCATAATGTGTGACCCGCCTCAAAGATGCCTCGATTCCGCCTATCACAACAGGGATGTCCGGATACAATCGTTTCAATATCTTTGTATATACGGAAACGGCATAATCAGGTCTCCTGCCGGCCTTGCCGTCAGGAGTATAGGCATCGTCATGCCTCATCCGTTTGGATGCGGTATAATGATTGACCATGGAGTCCATGGCCCCGGAATTGACTGCGAAATATAACCTCGGAGCACCGAATTTCTTGAAATCACGCAAATCATCAAGCCAATTCGGCTGAGGTACTATCGCAACCCTGTATCCGAACTTCTGCAGCCATCGGGCAATACAGGCCGTTCCGAAAGAAGGATGGTCGACAAAAGCATCACCGCTGAAGAAAATCACATCGATATAATCCCAGCCCAAAGCTTCGACTTCCTTGCGGGATGTCGGAAACATATAATCAAGAGAGTTGCACATCACATTCTGTCGGGAAGACCTATTCCGAGAATACCCATAGCACGCCTGAGCACCGAAGCCACAGTATCGATAAGAATCAGACGGCCGGACAACAAGTCCGGAAAAGATTCCTTCAGAATCGGGGTCTCATGATAATACTGATTGAATTCCTTAGCCAGATCATAAGCAAAATTCGCGATCAAAGCCGGAGACAAAGCCTCCCCGGCTTCCGCAACCTTGGAAGGATATGAATTAAGAAGCTTTATCAATCTCGTTTCTTTCTGGGTCAGAGGAAGATCGGATTTCAGGCAGGACAAGTCACGTGATATTCCTTTTTCATCGGCTTTACGCAAAATGGACATTATCCGGGCATGGGTATATTGAATGAATGGTCCCGTATTTCCATTGAAATCTATGGATTCCTTGGGATTGAAAAGCATCGTCTTTTTTGGATCCACCTTAATAATGAAGTATTTCAGGGCTCCAAGACCTATCATATGATAAAGCTTTTCCTTATCCTCATCAGACATATCCTCAAGCTTGCCGCTTTCCAATGAAGTTTCCTTCGCTGTTTCATACATCTGTTCTATCAAATCATCGGCATCTACAACAGTCCCTTCCCTCGATTTCATCTTGCCGTCCGGAAGTTCCACCATGCCGTATGACAAATGGTAGATGTTGTCAGCCCATGGAAAACCCAATTTTTTCAAAATGAGTTTAAGGACCTGGAAATGGTAATTCTGTTCATCTCCTACGACATAAACATGCTCATCCAGATTATATTCGGAAAATCTCTTCTCCGCCGTACCCAGATCCTGGGTTATATAAACGGAAGTACCGTCGCCGCGAAGCAACAGCTTCCTGTCCAAACCGTCATCCGTAAGGTCACACCACACGGAACCGTCCGGATCTTTCACAAAAACGCCCATATCAAGACCTTTCCGTACAAGTTCCTTGCCCAGTAAATATGTCCGGGATTCAAAATACGTTTTGTCAAATGAAATGCCTAGAGCTTTATAAGTCTCATCGAAACCCTTAAGCACCCACGAATTCATCTTGGCCCATAGATCCCTTACCTGCTTGTCATTATGTTCCCAGGCAACCAACATTCTGTGAGCCTCCAGCAATGATGGCGCATTTTTTTCGGCTTCGTCCTCCGGCATTCCTCCGGCTATCAGACTTTCGACTTCCTTTTTATAAATATCGTTAAAGGCCACATAATAGTCTCCGACCAGATGATCGCCCTTCTTTCCTGAAGACTCCGGGGTTTCCCCATTTCCGACCTTTTCCCATGCGAGCATGGACTTGCAAATATGGACGCCCCTGTCATTCACCAATGTCGAAGTTATGACATTATTTCCGCAGGCGCGTAATAACTTGGATACGGAATCACCGAGCAAATTATTCCTTATATGCCCCAGATGCAAAGGCTTGTTAGTATTCGGCGATGAAAATTCAATCATTATTTTCCTGCCGGTCGAAGGCAAGTTGCCGAAATTTGCGTCAGAAACAATTTCCGAGAAAAGTCCGTTCCAATATACGTTGGAAAAGGATAAATTGAGAAAACCTTTTGCGACATTGAACGCGGATATCTCCGGAACATTCGAAGACATCCACTCACCTATCGCCTTTCCCGTATTCTCAGGTGTACTTCCGGAAAAACGTGAAAGGGAAAAAACTACAAGGGTATAATCCCCCTCGAATTCTTTCCTCGTAACCTGCACCTGGAGAGACGCAGCGTCAACATGTTTATTATATAAAGAATTTATAGCCTCCGAGGCTTTTGTAGCAATGAAATTTTCAGGAGTCATTTTAACCTAGATAAGTCTTTAACAGTCTGCTTGCACTTGGTTTCTTAAGCTTTCTTATAGCTTTTTCCTTAATCTGACGGACTCTTTCCCTTGTAAGGTCAAGCCTTTCGCCGATTTCTTCCAAAGTCATTTCCTGACAGCCGATGCCGAAGAAAGATTTTATTATTTCCCTTTCCCTTGTAGTAAGTACCTGCAGGGCGCGTTCGATTTCCGTACTCAGGGATTCCCCGACCAGCCCCCTGTCAGCACTCGGAGAATCGTCATTCGGAAGGACATCCAGAAGACTGTTGTCCTCCCCCTCGACAAACGGAGCATCTACTGATACATGCCTTCCGGATACCCTGAGAGTATCTGAAATCTTGTCTTTCGGGACATCTATCATTTCGGAAAGTTCATCGGTAGACGGCTGTCGTTCGTTTTCCTGTTCGAATTTCGAAAGCGCCTTGTTTATCTTATTGAGAGAGCCGACTTGATTTAGAGGCAGCCTTACTATTCGTGACTGCTCGGCCAGTGCCTGGAGAATAGACTGGCGTATCCACCAAACGGCATAGGAAATGAATTTGAACCCTCTTGTTTCATCAAATTTTTCCGCAGCCTTTATAAGCCCCAGATTACCTTCATTGATGAGATCGGGAAGACTCAAACCCTGATTCTGATATTGTTTCGCAACAGAAACGACAAACCGCAAATTGGCACGTGTAAGTTTTTCCAATGCCCTCTGATCTCCTTTGCGGATACGCTGCGCCAATTCGACTTCCTCTTCAGGAGAGACCAACTCTTCCCTGCCTATCTCCTGCAGATATTTGTCAAGTGAAGCGCTCTCTCTGTTGGTAATCGATTTTGTAATTTTTAATTGTCTCATATTCTATCAATAACAAATCTTATATATACATAAAAAACTTCCGGGACCTTGCAGAAGATCCCGGAAGAATTATAATTTGCAGTATAAGAAATTATTTATTCTTCCCGAAAGCAAAATAATCGGACTGGCCGTTTGCAGTCACGCCCTCTATGACTATCGACCTTCTTGCTTTCGATGCGATTTCCACAACATCCCTGGGTTTACTTACCGGCATATCGTTAACGAACAAGATAACGAAGCCTTCGGAAGCACCTGCATTCATCATTTTTCCGGGACCTACGGAAGTTACTTCAACTCCATGTTTCAAACCAAGACGTTCGAGAGTCTCCTTCGAAACCTTTCCGAGTTTGGATCCGTAAAAAGCGACATTTCCATCCGAATCCACACTGCCGTTAGCCGCACTGGTTCCCATGAAAGTGACATCCAGCACTTTTTCCTTTCCGTTACGTACTACCGTAAATTCAGCTTTATCTCCGGGTCTGTAATTGTTGACCATTTCCTGTACGACCGAACCGTCGTTCACTTTAACGGAATCTATTGCCAGAATTACATCTCCGCTTTTCATGCCTGCCTTCTCGGCGGCACTTCCCTTAGCAACCTCCTTAATATATACGCCGTTTAAAGAAGAAAGTTTCAAATCTTTTGCAATTTTATCGTTCATCGGAGTCATGACAATTCCGAGAAAAGCACGCTTGACCGTACCGAAATCTATCAAGTCGGAAACCACTTTCTTGACTATGTCGGAAGGCACGGCAAAAGAATATCCGGAATAAGATCCGGTCTGGGATACGATTGCCGTATTTATACCCACAAGTTCACCGGCTTTATTGACGAGAGCCCCTCCGCTGTTTCCGGGATTCACGGCGGCATCGGTCTGGATAAACGATTCTATTTTGAATTCTTTTCCGTCGCTCGGCATGGAACGGCCTTTCGCGCTTACTATTCCGGCTGTTATCGTACCTTGAAGACCGAGCGGACTGCCGATGGCAAGTACCCATTCTCCCAGCCTCAATTTATCGGAATCCCCGAAAGGAATCGTAGGAAGACCTTCCGCATCTATTTTTATCAAAGCGACATCTGTTGCGGGATCAGTCCCGATCACTTTTGCCTCGAACGTTTTTTTGTTGGTAAGGGTGACTTCGATTTTTGTGGCATTTTCCACGACATGATTGTTGGTGACGATATATCCGTCAGGTCTGATTATGACACCTGAACCGCTTGCTCGTTCAACTGGTCCCCCCGGCTGCTGGCCTCCGAAGAAGAATTTGAAAAACGGATCTATCTGGAATTCGTTTTCAGGGGTTTTCATAGTCACGTCTACATATACTACGGCATCAAGAGCCGACTCTGCTGCATAAGTAAAATCCGGATAATCCGTATTTTCAAGACTGACCGTACGATATTGGGCACCGTCAGGCAAAGCCGCCGTCGCTCCTGTAACATCATGGGATGTAACGGCCTTTACAACGAAAAATGCGGTAAAACCGCTTAAAAGTACTGAAAGTACGACAATTAGTATATTCTTTTTCATATGAATAAATTTTTAATTTATTATTGAATATTCAATCAAACAGTCAAAATATCTTCTTTTTGACCGAAAGGAAAAAATCAAATTATATGCCATAATTCCCCAAAATCTTTTTACATTTGTAGTAATATGATATAACAAATTATTAATATATGATATTTAAAGTTTCAAGCGCAGAATTGCTCAAAGGCCTCATGGATGTCGTAAAGGCCGTTCCCGTAAAAGCTTCCAACCCGATATTGGAGAACTTCCTGTTCGTCCTCAAAGGCAACAGATTGGAAATAACGGCTTCCGATTCGGAATTGACTTTAAGAACGGTTATCGAAGTGGAAGACACCGAAGAAGAAGGCAGCATTGCCGTTCCCGCAGCACATCTTACGGAATTGCTGAAAGAGTTGCCGGATCAGCCGGTATCCTTCAAGACGATAAGCGACAGTTCCTTTGAATGCAACTGGAACAGCGGAAACTCCGTACTGCCGTTTTTCCCTGCGGAAGATTACCCTGAGATAAAGACCACAGACGAGAATGCGATAAAATCGACTTTCCCGGCACAGATTCTTGCCGAAGGGATATCGGGAACCATATATGCTACGGCCGACGATGAAATACGGCCGGCAATGAACGGTATCTTTTTCGATCTGGATACGGATTCCGCCACTCTGGTAGCATCCGATTCCCATAAGCTTATCTGTTATACTGCAGGAGATATGAAGACTTCGGAAAAATCATCGTTCATTCTGCACAAAAAGCCCGCAGCTGTATTGAAATCACTCATAGACAAAAGGGACGATGATGTAGAAGTATCTTTCGACAGCGGAACCGTACTATTCAAATTCGGCAATACCATCATGGTATGCCGGCTGATAGTGGGTAAATATCCGAAATACAGGGATGTAATACCTCAGAATAATGCCAACATCCTTAAAATCAACAGAATACAAATGTTGAATACGGTAAAAAGAGTATCTGTATGTGCCAATAAGGCATCGAATCACATCAAGTTGGACCTGAGTGAAGGACAATTGGAAATTTCAGCCCAGGATCTTGGATTTTCGATAGCCGCTTATGAAAAAATGGCGTGCGACTACAACGGTGCTAATCTTACAATCGGCTTCAAATCCAATTTCGTTATAGAAATACTCGGAAATATGAATTGCGACGAAGTAGTAATGAAATTCGCCGATGAAAGACGCGCTGCCCTCATAGTTCCTGCCGAAGAAGAAGCCGACAGTGAAAAGATATGCGGCATCCTTATGCCTATTACGATTTCGTAATTAATTTTATATAAAAATAATGGAATTAAAACTCGAAAGGCCTCTGCTGTTCTTCGACATAGAAAGCACAGGTCTTAATATTCCTAACGACTCCATAATAGAGTTGAGTTTCGTCAAGATATTGCCGGACAACGAACAGAGGATAAAGACATGGAGAGTCCGCCCGTGGGATTACAAAACAAATACCCAACGTCCCATTTCCCCGGGAGCGAAAGCGGTAAACGGGATAAAAGATGAAGAACTGACAGATTGTCCTAAATTCTACGATATCGCCGACGAAGTTGCAGAATGGCTTAAGGACAGTGATCTGGCAGGATACAACTCTTCCAAATTCGACTTGCCGATGCTTGCCGAAGAAATAGAAAGGATAAGGAAATACAAGGATAAAGATCTGGACATCAATCTGCATGACAAAAAGATGGTGGACGTACAGACTATATATTTCACCATGGAGCCACGCAATCTCAAGGCTGCATACAGGTTTTATTGCGGTGGAGAGGATTTTGAAAATGCGCATTCGGCAGAAGCCGACACGATTGCGACTTTCGAAGTTCTGAAAGGCCAACTGGATAGGTATCCCGAAACCTTGAAAAACGACGTGAGCTTTTTGTCCACATTCGCAGGACGGCCTAAAACTGCAGACTATGCAGGAAGACTTGTCCTCAACGACAAGAAAGAACCCGTCATAAGTTTCGGAAAACACAGGGGAAAAACGGCAAGGGAAGTTTATTTCTCCGAACCATCATACTTCGCATGGATTGAGAACGGGGAATTCACTCTGGACACAAAAAGGCAGTTCGCCCTTCTGAAAAAGGAATACGAAAGCGAAAAACGCAAAGAAAAAGCTGTCAGGGATGAGATTTCTTCAAAACCGCTTGAAGGAGACGACTTCGAAAAGGCCGGGAAGAATCTTATGGAAAAATTCAATAACGGAAAAACAGGCAGACTTTTCTGAAATGAATATTCTTGTCAGACAATCCGGATCGGAATTCTGGCTGTGCAGACCGGATACGACATGGGAAAAAGACAGTGAAGATTTTTATGTGCCGGACACGATAACGTCACTGTCATATGCCCCTGTTCTCTTCACTAGAATATGCAAAGCCGGGAAATCGATAGGAAAGCCGTTCGCTTCACGCTATTTCGAACGGTTCAGCTACGGCATTCTTTTGTATCCCGATGATTACATCGGAAAAGGCACATCCGGATTCTGTCAGGCTTGCTGCATCGACCATACGTCCTTTCTTCCGGCCTCCATGTACGAAAAAAACATGCCGGAAAGCGGTAAAGGCAAATTTTCATTATACAAAAATGGGAAAAGCATTTTCACATACGGAAACGGGAACATTGATATAATCGATATTATAGAAAAGGATATCTCGGAGGTTTCCTCGCTTACTTACCTGAGGGTAGGAGACATAGTGGCATCTGAACTGGCCTCTTTGTCAGAATTGACAGGGACATCGGATGAAAAAATACGGATTTCAGGGGATATCGACGGCGAACCTCTATTGGATTTTAATATAATAATGAAGTGAGTCGGATTCATCCAGACATGCGGGATGCAATATCCGGATGAGGTCTTCCAATATCAAATCGGGCCGGACGGCACCGCTTTCCCAGAAATCATTTCCGCCTTTACCGCTAGTCCTCAGGATATTATTATAAATTTCCATTCTTTTCAAGGGAAAGGAACAGAACAATGTCTTTATTCCGGCAAGATCGGACAAGGAACGGCACCAACCTACATTCAGCCAACAATCAGCATTTTCGGATAAACGGTATGCCTCTTCCAGCGATATGGTGGAAGAGTCCATCCTGTCCGGTACCGACCCCAAGATGGAGCCTCCTGCATCCCTGACAAGAATGGACATGTAATTCTTGCCGCCCGGCACAAACCATTGATCCTGATACGGTATGTTCATAAGCACTCTGCTTATCTTCTCCCCTGAATCGGACACACGGCTCGCCAAATTATTATAACCGGCCGCAATCGAATCAAACAAGGAATCAGCAAACTCCTCACGTCCTGTAAGAAAACCGAAAAGCCTTAGATATTCAGCCCTTGCAAGAGGATGTCCTTCCATCTGGTCGTATAAGACGAAAACTCTGACTCCCAGAGATCTCAACTTTGATATATAAGGCGGTTCGACAGCCGAAACAGTATATGTCAGAAAAACGTCCGGATGTAAAGAAAGGATTTTTTCATAATCCGGAGCAGCTTCATAACCGACATCGTATACAGGATTCAAGTCAGATCCCGATCTTGAACGAATGCCGGGACTGGATATATAACGCAATCCTGACACTCCGGAAATGACCGAATCACAGCCTATTGCATCAAGGCCTGCGACATACGAAGAAGACATGCAAATTATGTTGCCAAGAGGATGATCCAATCTCAAAGTGTCCCTTGAACCGTCATAAGGCGATATTGAAATGGCCAGGCCCGTACCCGAACTGTCAGCCAAACTGAAGAATCTCGCATACATATTGCCTTCGCCTTGCAAAAAAGGCAAAGACCGGTGCCCTCTGCAGGATACCAAGAGCAGCGATATGATCAAAACAGTTCCCATTCTTTTCATACAGGCAAATTTAGATATTTAGATTCCATTTTTATATCTTTGACGAAATTTTTCTTGTGATATGAAAACTCCGGACCCGAAAGTCCAGATGATGGATGCCGGAATGGCATTTTATAATTCGGACAACAGTTATGAATACGAACTCGAAAGGATTGAGAAAATCTTGTCGGAGAATTGCAGAATACGGAAAGAACCGGAAATATCAATGGAAGGAAACGGAATATTCTTTCTTGATTATTCGTCCTTTACAACTGAGAAATATTTAAGGTGCAAATTTGAAAACCTGAGTAAGGGAAAGTTCGCCCTTATCATATATGAAGGACACAGGCAACGGTCCTGGAGATTGCTGATACTCCCGATAATCGTCATTCCTGTCCTTTTATCACTCCGTTTTCCGGAAAACATTCTGGTTTGCATCGGAATCCTGGCAATATACATGATTTTGAAAACGGCATGTTTCAACGATTACAAACGGACCGTAAAAAGGATTAAAACCATAATAAGGGAAATAGAAACGAACTGAGACAAAAAGCCGGACTATTAATCCGGTTTCTGGAGCCACTCATGGGACTCGGACCCACGACCTGCGCGTTACGAATGCGCTGCTCTACCGACTGAGCTAAAGTGGCGGTTTTCGGTCTTGCAGACTGAAAGGACTGCAAATATACAAACTTTTTTTAAACAACAATAATCTGAAATGAAATCGGACATAATAATAATTGGCGGCGGTGCTTCCGGACTTATGGCGGCAATCGGAGCAGCAGAAACAATCTTCAAGAACGGCATCACGGCTTCCGTGACATTATTGGAAAAAATGCCGCGCCCGGCCAGGAAAATAATGATCTCGGGAAAAGGACGCTGCAACTTCACAAACCTGAAGGACTGGAATGATTTCTCAGCACACATAAGAAGCAATATGAATCTTGTTCGCCCGGCTTTTTACAACCTTACTCCGGAAAAGATGATAAGATTCCTGAATGAAAACGGACTTGAAACTGTTGTTGAAAGGGGGGACAGGGCTTTCCCTGCATCACATAGCTCATTTGACGTCGTAGACACTTTGGTAAGGACGGCGCTTAGGAATGGCGTGAGAATAGAGACGGAACGGGAAGTAACAGACATCGCTTTTACCGAATCATCAAAATACAAATTCACAATAAACTGCAAGGACGGGACTTCGTATGAATCCGCCGGGCTTATCATCGCCACAGGAGGACTTTCTTATCCCGGCACAGGATCGACCGGTGACGGATACAGATGGGCGGAAGAAGCCGGACATAAGATAAAGCCGCTTTTTCCGTCACTGACGGCGATAGTCCCGAAAGGATACAAAACAATTCCTGAAAACATGATCGGGGGCAAAGATATCAAAGGGCATATAGACAGAAGCACTCCCCTTTCGGAAAACGGAGAATATTTGTGCGGCATACAGCTGAAAAATGTAACGCTAACGGTATATAACGACGGAAATGAGATACAAAATGAATTCGGAGATCTGGATTTCACGGACGGCGGAATAGAAGGTCCGATAGGATTCGAAGTCAGCAGGAACTGCGTCAAGACAATAATCAACGGAGGCAAAATCTGCGTTTCAATAGATATGAAACCGGCTGTCTGTATGGAAGTACTTACGGAAAGGATTTCCGCTTTGTGGAAAGAAATAAGCAATGATTCGAGAAGCGCAAGACTCAATTTCAAGGAAAAATACAGAATACTGCTAGGGAAACTTATTCCATGGGATCTGATAACAGGATTCATCAAATGTAATCCAATACCGGTATCGAAATCAGGAAATAAAATAAAAGATCTGAATGCAGCAGGCGTGTCGGGACTTGCTGCTGCTCTTAAAGGCTGGAAATTCGATATCGAAGGTTTCGTCGGGTATGAACGAAGTGTTGTCACGGCTGGCGGCATCTCTCCAGACGGCATAATTGCCAAAACGATGGAATCTAAATTCAAGAAGGGGCTGTATTTTTGCGGGGAAATACTCGACACCGACTCTGATACCGGAGGATATAACCTGCAGACCGCCTTTTCCACCGGATATCTCGCCGGAATCTCAGCAGCAAAGAATATAGCAAAAGACTAAAGACTAGATTATCCCTGAAGATCAGATTCGATTACTTATTCCCGGAAGATCAGATAACCCCTGATCCGACAAGTTCATCATTGTCATACCATGCGGCGAACTGCCCGGGGGTTATTCCCCTCTGCGGCTCATCGAAAAGTATATAAAGACCATTCTTCCTCATTATAAGGGTAGCATCCTGAAGCGGCTGACGATAACGTATCCGTACACGATAACGTCTTATCTGCTGGACTTCCATCTTCAGATCTTCCCTTATCCAATGGATATCTGAAACCGAGACACGAAGACAATTGCGCGACAGTCCCTTATGGGTATGGCCCTCTCCCACATAAATCACATTGCGTTCAATGTCCGTACCTATCACGAAAAGGGAATCCTTGTGTCCGCCGACATTGAGGCCCTTGCGCTGCCCTATGGTGTAAAACTGGGCACCTTCGTGCTTTCCGATAATCTTGCCGAAAGGATTTTCCTTGTATCTCGTCTTTTTCGTATGGTGTTTTCCGCTACGATAGACTTCCGACTCGAAAACTATATTTTCATAAGTGACCGGAAGTGACAATTCGAATAAATCCTCATCGGAAAGAGATTCAATCTTGTCTTTATCATATTCCGAGTCACCGGAACAACCCCCTTCGTTAGAAGGATTGCCCATAACGGACTTTTCATGCGGATCATTCACTTTCAGACTGTCATCAGAAATATTGTCGGAGACATAATCGGTAATCATCGGAGCTTCCCCTTCGAATCCTTTGTTCAACAGGGAATCAAGTGTTCTTCTGATAAAACCGTAATGCTCGTTTTTGTCATAAAAAGCGTCGAAGACCTCGATTATATCACCCTCAACGGATTTGAGCTTTTGCTGGAGAAATACCGGAAGATCGACCTTGCCGACAAAACATATCCCCTGCGAATCTTTTTTCTCGGCAGACGGAAGATCAGCTTCTTTTGCAATCCTCCTGACTTCAGGTTTCACGATAGCGCCTATCGGAAACAAGGCTTTTGACAGCTGCTCCTGGGACAACTGGCACAAAAAGTAACTCTGATCCTTATTCGGGTCCAATCCGGCAAGAAGACGATAAACAAGCTTCCCGTCCGGACCGGTAAACTCTTCTTTCCGGCAATAATGTCCAGTAGCCACGGCATCGGCGCCCATTTTGAAAGCGACGTTCATGAACGCATCAAACTTGATCTCCCTGTTGCACAGCACATCCGGATTCGGAGTCCGCCCCTTTGAATATTCGTCGAACATATAATCGACTACCCTTTTGCGGTACTCGGCGCTCAAATCGACGAAATAGAACGGAATGCCGATCTTTCTCGCAACCATTTCCGCGACGAAACGGTCTTCTTCCCATTCGCAATCTCCATGAAGCGTTCCCTCAGTATCATGCCAATTCTGCATGAACAAAGCGAAAACATCATAACCTTGACGCTTCAGCAACAAAGCGGCCACGCTGGAATCGACACCTCCGGATAATCCTACACAAACTTTCATAAGATTGCAAATTTACAATTAATATCAATTAGTAAGCATGCAAATTTACAGCATTTTCAGAGATCGGAACATATTCCCGTACGCTTCAGCTTTTTTCTCGAAAGACAAGGGATAAGCCCTTGAAGTCGACGGCATACGGAAAAATTCATACGTCCTGCCATCCAATTTCACAGGAAGGGAACAACCGGAAGCCGGCAGACCGAAGCCGAATCCATCGGAAATCACTTTTGCTGCCTTTGTACCTGTTGCAACCAAAGCCTTGCAATCCGGCAACCCGGAAAGATACCCGATGATATCGGCAGGCTTGACAACTTCCAGGAACTGATCGGAAGCATTATCTCTGAGACGGCGTATTTCACTCGCAGTATCGGAAACTGCAATCCCCTTCTCCCGGCAGAATTCCATTATGGAAGATTTATCAAAACGGCCTTTAGCTCCGTCATAAATCGAAAACCTGTTCTTGTCGTCATAAAAAAGGAATCCCATTATCCTCCACATATCATTCATGAAATTGGGATAATAAAAATCCATACTCCAACGTACGGGTTTGGCCGGAAAAGTGCCAAGCAAAAGAAGTTTTGCCTCTGCGGGCAAAAATGGCGCGAAAGGATGTTTTTCAATCAACATGGAAGCAAATATACTCAATCGCAGGCTTTCCTCAAACCGGCTGACATATATTTAATGGCAGGGCACCTGGTTAATGACAGGCACGTACTTAATAAAAGACCTATAACCGACGGCAATCCTTTACCTGGTCAAAAGGCGGGGAATTGAAATGCAGTTCAACCCTCCGCCTTAGATAATGCGAAATTATATTTTCTTAAAAGATAATTACTCCTTCACGCACCGAACCGGAAAGCCGAGAGCACGGTCGATGTAATTTGACTGAATTACGAAAGTGCCGAGCAGGCCGCCATTGTTGAAGTACAGGCTGTACCCTTTGCTCAAATAAGGCGAAGCCGACCAGTAGGAACCGTCTGAGCCAGTGCCGTAAAGGTCGCCACCGCGGCGATCGCGAGCTCCGGCAGCCGGATAGTATGAGCCGCTATATATCCCGCCATAATTATTGGCGCTCCATTTAAAATTGCTTGTAGTGAATGTACTCCATGGCGATTGGCTTCCACTCCAGGCAGGCACACGCCATCCTGTCGGACAAGGATCGAAGATCGTCTTTTCCCCCGGAGTTGCCAAATCCGATCCGCCCCAAAGGGAGCCGTTCTGAGAACTACTGCTGTTTGTAACCGTATACCAATCATCTTCACCGCCTTCTTTCGTTTTATAGAAAACTTCCGGATTCTCTATCGAATATGAAAGATTTTTCGAAGCACTTACCATCTGTTCTCTGTCTGCCAATTTAAATTCGGTTCCACCACCGTTATATACGGTTATCTCGGTATCGGAACTGATCGACGATGATCCGGTGAACGGATCCTTCCTGCCCCATTGATATTGAAGACCGATAGTCCCGTCATTCCCGGCCATCGTGGAAGTCGCTCCCAGGTTCCTGTCCATAAACACATAAGTACATGCAGGATTTCCCTTATTGGTAACGCTGTAAGTCTTGCCACCGTTATCCGGGTCATAATCCGTCACCCATATATGCCAGCTCCACAGGATTGTACCGCTCTGATTCGCGCCACTATATGCCGCTATCACTGCATTTCCCACATTGCTTCCGGCAGTCACGGCTACGTGTTCGTCGCTTAAGGTACCGAGAGAGATCAGATCTGCCGCCGTCTCCCAAACGATCCCTACCGATGCAGGGCTGACACGTGTACTTATTCCCGTCCCTGCTACCGATCTTCCGTTGCCTTTGACCGTAACAGGTATCGTAAGGATCTTGCCCGGTGACACGATATAGCAATTTGACGTTTTCGACTTGACCGTATATTCCTTGTCCGTCTCCGCACTGCCTTCAGTGAAGTTGCTCCCCGCAGTTATCGGGAATCTCAACACCTCCCCTCCCGAGAACGATTGATTAGGCTTAGCATAGAACGTAAACGTTCGCATCGTGCTTTCTACCGTTATCTTCAACATATCGCTTGCACTTACACAAGGCAACAGCATCATCGACTTTGTAAATGCAGACGACATGGCTACCGGTTCAGAGAACGTCCAGTTTACCGACGTAGAATCGCCTTCCACCAAAGCAGGACTCTCGCTCCCCGCTCCGCTGATCGTCACCTTTCCGGAAAGGCCCCTCGTTCCCCCCGTTGTAGTCACGCTTACTGACAACGCCTTCTCCCCTTCATACGCTACTCCGCTAAGATCGATTACGAACCGGCACCATGTCCCCAGCTCCTTGAACTTGAAATTGATCTTTGCTCCAGAATTCCCGCTGGTATAACCTGATGCTCTATAAGATACCTTGATGTCGTTGTTCGAAAAAGCACATGTGGAATCGCTCGTCCATGACACGATACCATGACTAGTCCGCGCGGCAGCACTGTATGACTCATTCACACCTGATTTGATGACACCTTCCGACACAGTAACCGCCATTGCAGGATAAACGGCAACCAGATCGCTCACATCATCGTATGTCGCAGCACCCCACACTGCCGTGAACCGGCCTACAGACGTCCCGTTGCCCCCGCTCAGCACATATTGGAATATCGTATTCGTAACCGTATTGACCACGGCAATCCTGTCCCCTGTCCTCCAATCGACTTTCGTCTTATTGCTCTCCAGATTTGTCTTGGTCACCTCATTGTCGTTCGTCGCAGTGATCTCCGTCAAGGTGTATTTTCCCTTTCCGGCATTCTGCTCCTTTTGAACACTCTCCGTCTCTTTATTACATGAAATCATGCTTGCCGCACAAAATACGGCCAAAGCACAAATTGCTATTCTTTTCATTCTTTGTTTATTTATCAGGTTCATTGACTTACTTTATTAATTCCTGCCATGCCGCTTTTCCGTTGAAGCCATGGTAGCAACCGGGAGATTCATTCATAACTCTCCAGACAAGCGCCAAATAACTCCGTAACCTGTTTGGATTCCGATAAGAACTCTCATCCCGGTTTTAAGATAACCTACCAGGCATCCCCTCCATAGGTATATACACTGTCAGGTTCAGTACTTCCGGTCAATAACGGTGATGTTCCGGAAACTTCGACTTCTTCGATCTCCGGGGTTTTGTAAGCATTAAAACTTTCTTCATTTTTTTTCATGATTGCAAATTTATTAAACGTTAATTATCTGATTTATAAATAATTCCACAACAGAAACATTTAGTGGGCCGACACTGATATGAAAATTTGCTTATGCATTGAAGCCTTTAATCAAATCCTTTCCTCCTCCGATATGATTCCTTCTGATTCCACAACATTTTCACAGCTCTTCAAAATACATTCTCGAATGGATGTTATCAGGTTATTATGCAGCTTCTCATTAATATGAATTGGCTATTGTATCGTTTAAGGTTAATATTTTTTTTAAACGTTCCATTATTTGTATATCATTTTAAGCTTTTATCAATCCGGAAAATGAAGAGAAGAAAAACGGTATATTCATCATTTACTCAAATATTTTATCACATTTCGCTTGTTATTTATAATTTATTATTATATTTGCAAATAATAGAACGATTATTTACAAAATAGCTTCTTATTATTAAGGATATTTAGCAAGTAACCACGAATCATATCATATTCTTTTTTTCATTGAATTTTCCGACTCTTGCAAGACAACACTTCAAAGACACAATTAAAATCAGGAAACCACAGCATTTCCTTGTCCTTAATAATATTTTGTCTTTTTCATTGAAAAATACCGGAGACGGCCATGATACCAATCACTTAATTAATTATATATAAACATATTGACCACATCTAAGCATGGACAGGTCGGGTATTTTTTTTTTTGGGGGGGGGCAGGCCATGGATAATTTGACTTAAATAGTTATGTATCAGCACATTGTCCTTTAGCAAGCCTGGACAGCTCGGGTATTTTGAGGGGGGCAGGCCATGGAGTAAAAGAATCAAGTAGCTTACTATTAACCATTTAGCTAATAGTAAGCATGGCCAGCCCTCTCTGTCCAGATGTGGAGCGCACCCCAAAAGTTGGACAAACAAAAGGAAAGGAAATGGAAGAAAGATGTACTATGGAAGACACCGGTATAATGAATCTATACCATAGGGGTGTAAAAGAGGAATCAATTTGTACCGCACCCCTGATTTTGTACCTGACACATTACAAAAAAGCATTAATTTTGCCGATAATCGCAAAGTTGTTATATTTACAGAATCTAACGCATATAATTATATGACTGATAAGGAAATAAAAATAAATTTCATTGAATACACCTCCTTGGGGGAACTCAAACCGGAAGACAGACGGCTTGCGGAAGCGGCCATAGAGGCTTTGAAAAGAGCATATGCCCCTTTCTCAAACTTCAATGTCGGGGCCGCAATACGGCTTTCAAACGGCAAAATAATCACCGGTGCAAATCAGGAAAACGAAGCTTTTCCTTCGGGACTTTGTGCCGAAAGGACGGCAATGTTCTATGCCAGTGCCGAATACCCTGAAGAAAGTATGGAAGAGATAGCGATAACCGGAGGCAAAAACGGAGTAATGGAAGATTATCCCGTGACACCATGCGGTGCCTGCAGGCAGGTAATGGCGGAATACCAGAAAAAAGGAGGGAAACCGATGGGCGTACTTATGATAGGGAAAAAGAAAATCTGGAAATTCAGAAAAGTGGAAGACATCCTGCCTCTGATTTTCGACAGCCTGAGAAAAGAAGCATAGAAAAATTTTGGCTATCGGCCAAAAAATATTATATTTGCTGCGGGTAAGTCATACACGATCAGCTCCCTTTAAATTCCCCCAGGGCCGGAAGGCAGCAAGGGTAGAAGGTTGTAGCGGTGCGATGTATTAAGCTTACCCTTTTTTCGTATACTTTTGTATCCTGATATTACGCCTATCACTATTCTAAAACTTCACGGCTAAGAGTATTCAGGTACAATCTTACTAACCGTATTACAACTCTTCACTGCTAAACACATTCAGGGACTTCCACCTGATCGATTCCGCTAATCCTTAGAGGCAGCTACGGCACAGTTTATTCCGTCTATTGCAGAAGAAACGATTCCTCCGGAATATCCCGCACCCTCACCGCAAGGGTACAGTCCGGGAACATCGACAGCTTCATATGAATCCTTGTCCCTCAGAATCCTGACCGGTGAAGAAGTCCTGGATTCCACTCCGAGAAGAAGGGCGTCATTCGTAAAATACCCCCCCATCTTATGGGCTTTCACGTCAGGAAAAACTTTTTGCAGACGTTTTGCTATCATATCGGGAAGAAGGTCGTGCAAAGGAGCGGAAACGACTCCCGGACGATAAGAGGTTTCCGGAAGATCATCGGAAACGACACCGTTGCAGAAATCAATCATCCTCTGTGCGGGAGCCGCCATCGGATTGTCAGAACGGGAAGAAGCGAATTCATACATTTTCCTTTCCAGATCGCGCTGGAAATTCAAAAGCGAGAAAGCTCCGTATTTTTTGTATTCTTCTGGTGCATCCTCCGGTTCGATCGAAACCACGACACCTGCGTTGGCCCATTTGGAGCTACGAGCAGAATTGGACATACCGTTTAGAACCACGGTACCGGATTCCGTAGAAGAAGGCACAATGATTCCGCCAGGACACATGCAGAATGAAAACACACCTCTTTCGTCTGTCTGATTCACGAAAGAATACTCTGCGGCCGGCATTCCCTTTTCGTATTGGCCGTGATACCTTATACTGTTAATCCTTGACTGGGGATGCTCCACCCTGACACCCATGGCGAACCCTTTGACCGCCAGACTCCATTTCTTGGAATCGAACATTTCATAAATGTCCCTTGCCGAATGTCCTGTAGCCAGGATCACTTTCCCAGCGGAATAAACATTCTCGGATTTTCCTCCTTCGGGATCCGTAGACAAGACTTTTACTGAAAACGAACCATCCTGCAATTTCTCTATATCGGTAACTTTGGAATCAAAATGATATTCGCCGCCATGCTCTATTATACAATTCCTAATATTCTCGACAACCCTTGGAAGCCTGTCGGTCCCTATATGGGGATGGGCATCTATGAGAATCGAAGGATTCGCACCGAAAGCGACGAACTGATACAGGACTTCATTAATATCACCCCTTTTCGAAGAACGCGTATATAACTTCCCGTCAGAGAAAGTCCCGGCTCCTCCTTCCCCGCAACAATAATTGGAATCCGGATTTACTATTCCCTTCCTTGAAAGCTGAGCCATATCATATTTGCGGCGGTGGACGTCCTTGCCCCTTTCCAGAATCACCGGCTTAAGCCCCAAAGTCAATAGTTTGAGAGCAGCGAACATTCCGGCAGGGCCGGCTCCGATTACAATCACAGGCTCCGAAGCCGATACATCCTTATATTCCGGAAGGGAATAAGGTTCATAATGCTCATAGGAGTTTCTGAAAGCTTCTATCCTGTATCGGTAAACCACATCCCCCCTTGCATCAATCGAACGATGAACTATCACGCAATCGACATCCGCATTGGGATAAAGAGGCTGATATGATTTGGTAGGATCTATCACATTGATCACTGCATTTCCACGAAGACGCAACTCTTCGGCAGCGGCAACTCTCACACGGTCGGGGTAAAGATCAAGCCCGACAGGACAATCTATTTCGAATTCTTTCATAATAATCTAAAAATCGGAAATGCGGGAAACGGGAGCAATGTCAAGCGGAGTCCTCTCTCCGTTAAGATAATGATAATAACCGGCAACCGCTATCATGGCCGCATTGTCGGTAGTGAATTTGAATTCCGGAAGATACGTATTCCATCCACGTTCGGAACCTTCTTTTTCTATACGGTTCCGCAGCCCGCTGTTGGCGGACACACCCCCACCGATAGTAATTTCTTTTATACCTGTATTTTCAGCGGCTATTATCAATTTATCCAAAAGGATATCGATCAATGCCTTCTGAAAACCGGCGCATATATCTTCCTTATTCTTTTCCATGAAATCCGGATCCTTCGCAATTTCATCCCTTACAAAATAAAGCAGGGAAGTTTTTATCCCGCTGAAACTATAATTCAGTCCGGGAACATGGGGCTTTGAAAATTTGAACCTTTCAGGATTTCCTGATTTCGCCAATCTGTCAATGACAGGACCGCCCGGATAACCGAGCCCCATCATTTTTGAGCATTTGTCAAAAGCCTCGCCTACCGCATCGTCTATGGTCTGGCCAAGTATCTCATAATCTAGAGGACTGTCCACTTTCACTATCTGTGAATTTCCTCCGGAAACGAGAAGACAGAGATAAGGAAAAGCAGGATGCCTGTTTTCCTTACCGTATTGTTTGATGAAATCGGCAAGGATATGACCCTGCAGATGATTCACCATTACTATCGGGATGTTCAAAGCCACGCTCATGGCTTTAGCGAAAGAGGTCCCCACAAGAAGGGATCCCAGAAGGCCGGGCCCCCTTGTAAAAGCTATGGCAGTCAGATCGGAAGCTTTCACCTCTGCACGGTCAAGCGCCTGACTGACGACAGGAACTATATTCTGTTCATGAGCCCGGGAAGCGAGCTCGGGAACAACTCCGCCGTAAGCTTTGTGGACATCCTGGCTTGCGATCACATTGGACAGCAGGAAACCGTCCCTGATCACGGCAGCAGAAGTATCGTCGCAAGAAGATTCTATTCCCAATATTATATCCGCCATTATTTTCTGATTTTTCGCACGCAAATATAGCAATAATACTTCAATTTGTCTGCAAATAAGAGAACACGCTGGAAACGTATTAAAAGATAACCGGCAAAAACCGGAATTAATTACTATTTTTGTAAGATAATGCATTGTTATGCAAAAGGCCCTAAAAATAACAGGATATGTAATGGCAGCGATCGTCACTCTGATTCTCGCTATGGCCATTGCAGCCCAAACGCCTCTTGTACAGACTTATCTGGCGGAAAGAGCGATCAGATCGCTGAAAGATGACCTTGGAGCCGACATTTCATTCGATATGGTAAGGCTGAAACCGTTCTCTGTCCTGGTTCTCAAGAATATTGCCGTTGTAGACAAACATCCCTTCAAATGTGCGGAATTGCCGGAATGCCAGCCGGTAGATACCGTTTTCAAAGCAAAATATCTCATAGCCAAGTTTTCAGTCAAAGCATTACTTTCACCAGACGGCGTTGCTATAGACAGAATTTACATAAAAAACGGAGAATTCACAATCACGGACGAACCCGTTTCCAGCAACCTTAAAAGAGTGTTCTCGTCGGGAGATTCCAAAAAATCATCCGGCGATGGTAAAAAAGGAGCTTTCTCTATCAAGGATATACGTCTGGACGGAATGAGATTCCGGTTCATAAATTACAGAAGGTTTCTCCGGAATGAGAATGATGAACGGGATTTCGGAATTCAGTGGGATGACATCGACCTCAGCGAAATAAAGCTCAGGGGCAGGAATCTCAAATTAAGTTACGGAATAGTCTCAGGCACGGCGGATCTTTTGTCTTTCAAAGAAAAGAGCGGCTATATATGTGACAGCATAAGCGGAAAAGCCCGAGTAGGAAAAGGAAAAACCATAATAAGGAATCTGAAACTGAAAGATCCATGGTCGTCAATCCGCATGCCGTATTTCAAGATGACATACAACTCGACACCAGACTTCAAGGATTTCACCAACGCTGTAAGGCTGAGCGGAGACTTCAAACAGAGTAAAATAAGCTTGCGAAGCATATCATATTTTGCGCCGGCCCTGGAAGGGAACAAACTTGAAACGACTTTAAACGGGCATGTCGAAGGATACGTTAACGACCTGTCTTTCAAGAACATATCGTTCAAAGAATCGAACAGCAGCATAAATGGCGAATTCAGCGGTAATCTGGCGGGACTTACGAAAGTAAAATATATGCTGGCGAATTTCAACATAAGAAAACTGGAATTCACTTCGAAGGGAATAGAAAGATTCGCTGGATTATGGTCTGAGAAGCCTGTAAAAGGTATTGACAAGTTCGCAAAGGGACAACATTTCACATTCTCCGGTACGGGCAAGGGAACATTGGATAAGTTATCTATAAACGGAAGGGTGCTTTCCGGAATAGGCAGTCTGGATGCAAACCTAAGGCTTGAAGATATAGTAAGCCGTAACAAGGCGATACGGATTAAAGGTAATATAGATACAAAAGGACTCGATATCGGTAAAATAACAGGAAATGACAAAATCCATGAATGTTCCGTCCACACCGCCCTTTCGGCGTCTTTTGGCAAAAACGGCCCTTCACTGGATATCGATTCGCTGATTGTCGACAAGATGAATGTCCTGGGATACGAGTATACGGACATAGCCGCCGCCGGAACATATTCAGACAAAGCATTCAACGGCAAAATAGTTTCCAAAGATCCGAATCTCAATTTCCTGTTCCAGGGGATATTCACCCTTTCACGTATTACGAACAATGCGAAATACGTCTTTTACGCCAACATAGGATATGCAGACCTCAACGCCCTTCACCTTGACAAGCGCGGAATCTCAAAAATGGCGATGGAACTGAATGCCGATTATACGAGAATCAGCAAGGGAGACCTCATAGGAAACCTTGACATAAATAATCTTACACTCGAAAATGACAAAGGCAGACATCCTATCGGAGGGATCCATATCAGCTCCCATTCCAATGACGATATCCACAGGATAAAATTCGAATCTTCATTTGCCGACGGCACATACACCGGATCCGCACCTATCAGCGAAATCTTCAACGACATACGCGATCTGACTTTAAAGAAAGAACTGCCTGCCGTCTTCAAAGACCCGTCATTTTCAAAAAGGGAGAACAGATACGACCTGTCTTTCATATTCAAGGACACAAGGGACCTGCTTTCTTTCCTGATGCCCGGAATGTATATAGCCGACAGCACCAGAATCAAGTTCTACATGGACAAAAAGGGATCCATTGCCGGGACACTAAAATCCCAACGCATAGCAATAGGAGATAAATATCTGAAAGATATTGATTTCCACTTAGACAACAACAATGAAAGCTTAAACGGGAAATTGCTTAGCGGCGAAATGGGATTATCCTCACTTCTATTCAGGAACAATGCGCTTATGGTTTATGCGAATAACAACAACATCGGTGTGGGCTACAGTTACGACAATGAAAAAGAGATGGCGGAAAAAGGTGAAATTTACTTCACGAGCGAATTGTCAAGGACTCCGGCCGACAGCCTCGTATGCAAAACAAAACTCCTGCAGTCAAACATATATTATAACAACTCGGGATGGAACATTCATCCTGCGGAAATAGACATGGGAAGGAAAAAGATTTCCATAAGGGGTTTCAATGCAACATGTAACGACCAAGCTCTGGACATAGACGGGAAATGGGCTGAGAATGAAAAAGACACGATGAAAATAAATCTCGTACGGTTCGACATCAGCCTCATTGACAAACTGATAAAAAATGATTTGGGAATAAGCGGCCTGGCCACCGGACGGGCATTGCTGATTTCTTCAGGTGAGTCAGGTACCGGAATTCTTGCGAACATGACTTGCGATTCGACCATGATTTCAGGAAAAAGCGCCGGTACCGTAAAAATGGCCAGCGTATGGGATGAAGACGACAAAAAATTCGACATCATTCTCAAAAACGATCTTTACGGCACATCGACCATCAATGCCTCAGCCTCATATTATCCCTCGGCAAAAAGGTTGCAGGCCAATGCGATACTTAATAATACGGACATAGGATATGTGTCACCTTTGCTATCGACATTGTTCAGCGAAATGGACGGAAACATATCCGGGGAATTTTCAGTAGAAGGACCTTTGGACAAACTGAAACTTTCAAGTAAAAAAGCTTCTTTCGATGATGCGGTAATAAGAATAGGATATACTAATACTGCCTATAAGATCAACGGGCCTTTCCATCTTGACAATAATGGATTCCATTTCGACGAAACCGATGTCTACGACAGATTCAAAGGAACCGGAAAAATCTCGGGAGGAATAATGTTCCGGAATCTTAAAGATCTGAGGATGGACACCGAGATAAACTTCACGAATCTGGAATGTCTGAACACTACCGAAAGCGACAACAAATCATTCTTCGGAAATGTGTTCGCGACAGGCAACATTTCCATTTCAGGGCCGTTCGATGCGATCTCTCTTGAAGTAAATGCAGTGACTGCGGATGCCGGGAGATTCCATATACCGATCGGTACAGCCTCGCAAAGCGGAAACGGAACCCTGCTTACATTCCGCAAGGAAGAAAAAGAGACATATGTGGATCCATATTATGCCATGATTCGCCGGGCATCGGCTTCGACACAAAAATCAGGCGATACAGATATCAAACTGAACATAATGACTACTCCCCAGACCGAAGCACTTATCGAATTCGACAAAACGAATTCCAACATATTGAGTGCACGGGGATCGGGCATGATAAACCTGGAAATACGGCCTAAACGGGATTTGATGAACATAAACGGGGAATACAATATATCCGACGGTTATTATCACTTCACGGCCATGGGCATAGCACAACGTGATTTCACGATAAGCGACGGCAGCTATATCAAATTCAACGGGGATATTATGGACAGTGATCTTAGCATAAACGGATTATACACAACCAAGACATCGATAGCGTCACTCATTTCGGACACGACTTCGGTATCGACGAGGAAAACGGTAAACTGCGGCATAAACATAACCGACAAATTGAAAAATCCGCATTTGAGTTTTTCAATAGAAGTAAAAGACCTGGATCCGGCCACAAAAGCGAAAGTGGAAAGCGCACTGAATTCGGATGACAAAGTGCAAAAACAACTGCTTTCGCTCCTGATATCAAACAGGTTCATGCCGGAAGAACAATCCGGAATCATAAATAACTATAATGTCCTGTATTCCAACGTCGCCGAAATAATGTCAAACCAGCTGAACAATATCTTCCAGAAACTGGACATTCCTCTTGACCTGGGATTGAACTACCAATCGGATAATAAGGGAAATGATCTTTTCGACGTGGCGTTGTCCACACAGCTGTTCAACGACAGGGTGATAGTTAACGGAACATTGGGCAACCGGCAATATAATACATCCGAGAACAATCAGGATGTCGTGGGAGATCTGGACATAGAAGTGAAGTTGGACAAAAGCGGAAAACTAAGGCTTAATCTGTTCTCGCATTCAGCCGATGCCTACACAAATTACCTGGACAATTCGCAACGTAACGGAATAGGTATAGGATACCAGCAGGAATATAATAGTATTTCGGAATTTCTTAAAAACCTGATTTCAAGAAAAGATAAAAGGAAAGCGGAAAACGGTGACCCTTCCAAAGAAAAACAAGTACTTATAGAAATAAAACCGGAAGATATGGAAATCAAAAACGGAAAATGATATGACCGTGAACAAAGGAAAACTTTATCTCATACCTTCACCTCTCGGTGATAATGAACCGTCTGAAGTAATACCGGGACCTGTTCTGGAACTGCTCGGGAAAATAAAGACATATATAGTGGAAGAAACGAGAACGGCAAGGAGATATCTATCAAAAGCCGGGCTCAAAGGACGGATAAGCAGTCTTGAATTCCATGAGCTCAATGAACATACCGGACAGGAAGAAATAGAATCATATATGTCGCTTTTCGAAGGAAACAACGATATCGGACTGATAACGGAAGCGGGACTTCCCGCCGTCGCCGATCCCGGAGCCAGGCTCGTGGCTTTATGTCACAAAGCCGGAATCACGGTCGTGCCTATGGTAGGGCCGTCTTCACTCATGCTGGCACTGATGGCATCGGGAATGAACGGACAATCATTCGCTTTCTGCGGTTATCTGCCTGCCAAATCAGACGAGAGACGGCAGTCTCTGAAAAAGATAGAGAAACGTTCCGCCGCCGGAAACCAGACACAGTTATTTATAGAAACGCCATACAGGAATGACACGATGATGTCGGACATCCTGAACATATGCCGCAAGGATACCGAAATCTGCGTCGCGGCCAACATCACCATGCCTGATGCCTTTATCAGGACACTCACGGTAGCGCAATGGAAAAAGGAAAATCTCATCATAGGGAAACGTCCATGCGTATTTTTATTATTGTCAAAATGAACAAAACCATATCATTCCTCACTTTAGGCTGTAAACTGAACTATGCAGAGACATCCACATATGAAAGGGATTTCATCCGAAACGGGTTTAAAACCGTACCTTGGAACACACCTGCGGATGTTTGTCTGATAAATACTTGCACTGTGACGGAACATTCGGATAAAAAAGCCAGGAACATCATAAGAAAAATGCACAGGATTTCCCCCGCCGCAAAAATAATCGTCACGGGATGCTATGCCGAATTGAAAAGGGAGGAAATCAGTTCAATAGAAGGAGTTTCAATGATATTCGGTGCCAAAGAGAAAGGAAAACTGGTAGCAGAAACCCTGACCATGTTGGGAATAAGGTGCAACGCCGATGCCCCTGCACCAGATGACGGAGAAACATTCGCCGCATATTCTTCAGGGGAACGGACCCGCTCCTTTCTGAAAGTCCAGGACGGATGTAATAATTTCTGCGCCTATTGCACCGTTCCTTTCGCCAGGGGAACAAGCAGGAACATACCGATAGCCGAAGCTATCGCAAATGCAGAAAATATCGCTGCTGCCGGAATAAAGGAAATAGTTATCACAGGTGTGAATACCGGAGACTTCGGACGTACTACCGGTGAAAGTTTCCTTGAGCTGCTCAAGAGGCTGAACGATATTAACGGTATAGAAAGATACCGTATCTCATCAATAGAACCCAATCTGATATCGGACGAAATAATAGACTGGATTTCTTCAGGAACAAAATTCCTGCCCCATTTCCACATACCGCTCCAATCGGGAAGCGATATCATACTGAAATCCATGGGAAGGCATTATGATACATCCTTCTTCGCCGCCAAAATAGATTATATAAGAAGGAGACTGGAAAAACCTGGAAAACCCAAAGTGTTTTTCGGAATAGACGTAATAGCAGGGCTGCCAGGGGAAACGGAAGAATTGTTCGATGACGGATACGATTTTCTTAAAAACCGTATCCGTCCTGCATTCATACATATATTCCCGTATTCCAGAAGGCCTGGGACACGAGCATTTTCGATGCCGGGGCAGGTTGACGAATCTGTCAAGACCGAACGTGTGAAAAAACTGGAATCACTGTGTGAAGAACTGCATTCGGAATTCATAGCTTCAAACAAAGGGATAAAGGAAAAAGTCCTTTTCGAGTCCACGGACAAGAACGGCATGATTTCAGGCTATACGGGGAATTACATAAGAGTCGAAAGGCCTTATGATCCGGCACTTGCAGGGAAAATCATCGATATTATTTTGTAACTGTTGATTATGGAGAAAGCAAAACTACTGTTCATGGGAACGGGAACTTCGCAGGGCGTCCCTATTATCGGCTGCCGGTGCGATGTGTGCAAGAGCAAAGACCCGAGGGACAAAAGATTGAGATCCTCGGCCTATGTGGAATATGGAGGTCTCGGGATTCTGGTGGACGCCGGACCGGACTTCAGGTTCCAGATGTTGAGAGCCGGGATAGGACACCTCGACGCCATACTACTTACGCATAATCACAGGGACCATACAGGCGGTCTCGACGATGTACGCGCACTTAATTATATAGAACAACGACCTGCCGAAATATATTGCGAAGAACATGTGCTCGACACTCTTAAATTCGAATATCCTTATGTATTCGAAAAAGAAAAATATCCGGGAGCCCCCGAATGGCACATGCATTTGATAGAAAACAAACCATTCATGGTACTGCCGAATGATTCCGACAACAAATTGGTTTGGATAAACGACAGAGGTTACTGCATACAATATCCTGACGGAAGTTTAAAATCCACTGATGCGAAAAAATTGGACAAGGCAATACTGGTGGACGATCCCGGGTTTTCTGGAGATTCGGTTTCGCCTTCGGGAAAAGGGAAGGAAATAATACCCATACGTGGATTCCACGACAAGATGCCTGTTCTGGGTTTCCGTTTCGGAAACATAGCATACATAACTGACATGAGCATGATTCCGGACGAAGAATTCGCCAAGTTGCAGAATCTGGACCATGTCACAATCAACACAGTCGGATACAAACACCATCATTCTCATTTCTCCCTTGACGAAGCAATTGCCGTAGCACACAAGATAAACGCGAAACATACATGGCTGACACACCTTTCACATGTTTTTCCCGTTTATGATGAATTCTGCAGCAAACTCAGGGAATTGTCTCCCGATCTTGAGATCCTTCCTGCCTACGACGGGCTTATTATAGAATAGATTCCAGAAAATAAACAACAGCAGGCCACTGCCGAATTCCATCCATATCTTGCCGCAAAATCATGACTTGTATGCCGGAACTTTTCCGTCGTCTATGAGATTGCGAAGGATAGTAAGATAATCCGGATCAAAATCCTCCGACGGGTTATCAAATACGGCTGTAATATCTTTCAATGTATAAATACCTTTGCATTCATCGTTGATATGACTTACAAGACGTTTTTCGGTATTCAGCCTGCGTGCTGAAACATAATCCGATCCTCGGCCGGAAAGCGACTTGCTTCGCGAACGGCAGATGTCGCAATGCCCGCAATCCGATGAATCGGTTTGTCCGAAATAGGAAAGCAGATAACGGGAACGGCATATGTCCTCTTCTGCCAGATAATTTTCCATATATTCGATACGTCCGTGGAAATTATCCTTGAGTTCCCCATATCGCGACGGCTCCAGCCCTACATTTCCCGGACGCAATCTGTCATGGTGCAGAAAAATCACATTTGCCCTGTCCTTGGGAACGTAACGCAATATGTGCTCGAGAGACAATTTATATAAAAGCTGCCTCAAAACAGGTACGGAAACTGTGCAGAAACGGCAAACGTATTCTTCATCAATAGCAACCGGAAAAGAGAAAATGCCTGCATAATTCCGCATCAGCGCCTCAAGGACGGAACTCATACGCGGATCCGGAAGGTCTATGTCATAAAGATCATTCCTTGCAGCTGTTATTTGCACTCTTACCGGAATATCTGCATCTTCGGAAAATGTAATATGATCTGTCCGTTCCAGATATCTCAGGGCATAATATACACCGGATCTGGATAATTTGAAATACCGGCAGAATTCCATTATATCGAATTTGAGCCGCCTTCCCATACCGGCATCATAAGGTATCTGGAAGAAAACGTGTATCTTATTATAGATGTCTTCAATATAATCCAATCCGGGGAAGGAAACGGATTCAAGCCTCCCGAGTTTCCTCAAATCCGAATCATTCCACAAAATTACGGCATAGGAAGGCAAACAATCCCGGCCTGCCCGGCCTGCTTCCTGGAAATAAGCTTCGGGACTTTCAGGGACATCATAATGCACGACAAATCTTACATCCGGTTTGTCAATACCCATTCCGAATGCATTCGTACAAACCATGACACGAATATTGCCTTTTTTCCACATAAGCTGCCTGTGAGACCTTTCCTCACCTCCCAGTCCGGCGTGATAAAAAGACGCCACGACACCTTCATTATTAAGTAAAGAAGATATCTCTTCGCTTGTCTTCCTGTTACGCACATACACGATACCCGATCCGGAAACACCATTGCAGACATTGAGAAGCTGCCCCGATTTGTCTTCGCACTTCCTTGCCACATAGGAAATATTAGGTCTTGAAAAGTCGCATTTGACAATATGTCCGGACTTGAAACCGAGTTTTGACATGATATCATCTGCAACCTTGGCAGTCGCCGTAGCTGTGACAGCTATGACAGGGGCATTCACTACCGACCTCAATTCTCCTAGCCTCAAATAATCAGGACGGAAATCATATCCCCATTGGGATATGCAATGAGCCTCATCCACAACTATATAGCTAATATCCATCTGTTCCGCGTAAGCACGAAACAGAGATGTTGAAAGGCGTTCTGGAGAAAGATAAAGGAACTTATAATCACCATATGCTGCATTATTCAATACCAGATCCACCTCCCGCCTGTTCATTCCCGCATAGACGGCAAGAGCCTTTATACCTCTGTCATTAAGAATCTGGACCTGATCTTTCATTAACGCAATAAGAGGGGTAATCACCAATGCCAGACCATCTTTCATCAATGCCGGGATTTGGAAACATACTGATTTCCCCCCGCCGGTGGGAAGCACGGCAAGTACATCTTCCCCTGCCACGGCATAAGTAATTATCTCTTCCTGTCCGTTTCTGAAGGAATCGAATCCCCAATATCTTTTTAAAATATCAATCGGTTTTACGTCCATTTTTTGAAAATATACCGTAAAGTTCTTACTCAAACGATTTTGCGAGAAAAAGGGACCTTGAAATGGCAAAATTTTTGCAGCATAGAACTAACGGTTAGTTAAATTATTCACAAAATTAACAAATAAAATTTCGCCGGATTTGAGTAATGACAAAAATATCTTATTTTTGCAGTATGAAAATAAACGAATTTATTTCCGTCGTAATTTAAGTTAAATTCTTTATAAATTTTTCATTATGCCACAAATTGATTTAGAAAAGTACGGTATTAAGAAAGCCAAAGAAGTACTGTATAACCCTACTTACGAAGTCCTTTTCGATGAAGAGACCAAACCGGGTCTGGAAGGATTCGATGTCGGTCAGGAGACCGAGCTCGGGGCTATCAACGTAATGACCGGAGTTTATACCGGACGTTCCCCTAAGGACAAATACATTGTAATGGACGAAACGTCAAAGGATACCGTATGGTGGACCACACCTGGTTATCCTAATGACAACCACCCGGCTACAAAAGAAACCTGGAATGTTGTAAGGGATCTTTCCGTTAAACAGCTTTCCGCCAACAGATTGTTCGTTGTGGACTGCTTCTGCGGCGCCAACAAGGATTCACGCATGAAGATCCGCTTCATAATGGAAGTTGCATGGCAGGCACATTTCGTGACCAACATGTTCATACGTCCAAAAACTCAGGAAGAATTCGATCAGGAACCTGATTTCGTTGTTTTCTGCGCATCAAAGGCAAAAGTAGAAAACTACAAGGAGCTGGGACTTCGTTCCGAAACCGCAGTCGTTTTCAACGTAACCGACAAAGAAGCCGTAATAGTAAATACATGGTACGGCGGAGAGATGAAGAAAGGAATCTTCTCTATGATGAACTACTTCCTTCCTCTTAAGGGTATAGCTGCAATGCACTGCTCTGCAAATACCGATATGAACGGTGAAAACACCGCTATTTTCTTCGGTCTTTCTGGAACCGGCAAAACGACTCTTTCAACTGATCCTAAACGTATGCTTATCGGTGACGATGAACACGGATGGGACGACAACGGCATCTTCAACTTCGAAGGCGGTTGCTATGCAAAGGTAATCAATCTTGACAAGGATTCGGAGCCTGATATTTACAATGCCATCACCAGGGATGCTCTTCTCGAGAACGTTACTGTAGACAAGAACGGCAAGATCGATTTCAGCGACAAGAGCGTTACCGAAAATACAAGGGTATCATATCCTATCTACCACATCAAGAATATCGTACGTCCAGTTTCACACGCTCCTGCTGCAAAACAGGTCATATTCCTTTCGGCAGATGCATTCGGAGTACTTCCACCTGTATCCATTCTTAATGCGGAACAGACAAAATACTACTTCCTTTCCGGATTCACTGCCAAACTGGCAGGAACAGAGCGCGGAATCACCGAACCTACCCCGACATTCTCAGCATGCTTCGGACAGGCTTTCCTTGAACTTCCTCCTACAAAATATGCCGACGAACTCGTAAGGCATATGAAGATGAGCGATGCAAAAGCTTATCTTGTAAACACAGGCTGGAACGGGACTGGAAAACGTATTTCCATCCGTGATACCCGCGGAATCATAGACGCCATCCTCAATCACAGCATTGACAATGCTCCTGTAAAGACTATTCCATATTTCAATCTCGTAGTTCCTACGAAACTCGAAGGAGTGGACAGCGGCATTCTTGATCCTCGTGACACATACAAGAATTCTTCAGAATGGGAGACAAAGGCTAAAGACCTTGCCGGAAGATTCATCAAGAATTTTGTAAAGTATGAGGATAATGCGGCAGGCAAAGCTTTGGTAAAAGCAGGACCTGAACTGTAAGGACGATAATTTATAGTTATCAAATATAATAGAGGCCGGTCAAAAAGAAATTTTGACCGGCCTCTTGATTTATTCATGGATAACAAAGCCTCAGAAGCCTATATCCGATCGCAATTGCTCTATAGCTTTTTCCGGATTTTCGCAATTTCCGAGCAGTGTAAGGAAGTGGCTTCCGATTATTCCGCCGGCGGCATTGGAACAAGCGGAATCGAAAGTCTGCTTGTTGCTTATCCCGAACCCAACCATTCTCGGATTTTTAAGATTCAATGAAGCAACATGTTTGAAATATTCCGTTTTCTTATCATTGAAATCTTTCTGGGCCCCTGTCGTGGAAGCCGATGAAACCATATAAATGAACCCGTTCGTATTCGAATCTATCGAACGTATCCTTTCGTCGCTTGTCTCCGGAGTTATGAGCATTATAATCCTAATGTCATACCTGTCGGCGATTTCCTTATATTCATTCTCGTAATCGCGAAATGGAAGATCTGGTATGATCGCCCCGTCTATACCGCATTCCTTGCAAGAACGGCAGAAATTTTCAAAGCCGTAACGGTAAATCGGATTCAGATACCCCATGAATAGCAATGGAATCTTAACATCCTTGCGGATATCCGCCAACTGGCTGAAAAGAAGTTTAAGAGACATCCCGTTACGCAAAGCCATGCAGGAAGCATTCTGAATCACGGGGCCATCGGCCATCGGATCGCTGAAAGGAATACCTATCTCAATCATATTTACGCCATTGCGCTCCAGGGTCCTTATTATAGAAGGAGCGGATTCCAAAGTAGGAAAACCGGCGCAGAAATAAACGGAAAGCAGACCGTGAGGGTCATTTCCGAAAAGTGAATCAATCCTATTCATAATAATGATAATTTTTCAATGAATTCTTTTAACAATTTTACATTTTTCAAACCCGGAGCAAGTTCGAAACGACTGTTCACGTCATAACCGCAAAGAAACGGATTGGCCAAACAGTCCAGCTTGTCCGCACAATCAATCCCAAGGCCTCCCCCGAGCAAGAAAGGGACGGGGCCATGATACGAATCCAACAACGACCAATCGAAACCTTTTCCCGAGCCTCCGGGCAACGAAGATTTGGTGTCGAAAAGATACATGCCGCACAAATCTTCATAAGAACCTGCTTCAGGAAAATCGGATAGGGAACCTATACGGAAGGCTTTGATAATCATATCTGGAAGCAATCCCTTTCTGATAAGGGCCCTGCAATAATCCGGACTCTCATGTCCGTGAAGCTGTACATAATCCAGAGAGTAGGATGCTGCGGTTTCCAAAACGGCATCATAATCCGCATCCACGAAAACGCCCACACGTTTCGCGTTCCCGGGAAGATAGCCCGGCTTTGTCTTTACATATCTGGGAGATCCGGGATAAAAGATAAGCCCGATCAGATCCGCACCTGCTTCCTCCACTTTTCTTATATTGTCCCCGTCGGTCATCCCGCAGACTTTCAGCATCTTCTTTTTCATAGCGTTTTTATGAATTTCTCAAGAGAATTGCCGGGATCTACGTTTTTCATGAAACGCTCGCCCATCAAAAATCCTTTAAAACCGGCTTTACGCAAAAGGTCAATTGTAGAAGGATCGGAAATACCGCTTTCTGAAATCAATACAGGTCCTTTTCCGGAAGACAGATCAGGCAATATGTTTCTCAACGTTTCCGCCATCCTGAAAGAATTGCCGGTATCGGTGACAAAAGTGCCTAGATTCCTGTTGTTTACACCTATCATGTCAGAACCGCAACGGGCGTAGCCTGACTCGTCAGGTGAATGGACTTCCAACAATGTTTCCAAACCGAGTCTGTGAGCTTCGCCTATGAGATCTTCGCACATCGGCAATTCAAGACAGGAGGCAATGAGAAGGACGGCATCAGCCCCAGCCAGTCTCGCTTCGGCAAGCTGGTATTTCCCCAATATGAATTCTTTTCTCAGTACAGGAATACTTACGGCATGGCTTATTCTCTTGAGATAATCCAAGGAACCGCCGAAATATTCCGAATCCGTTAAGACAGACAAGGCTACCGCTCCTCCCTTTTCATAAGATAATGCCGTTGACACAGGATCTGCATCAGGATTTATCCATCCTTTGGAAGGCGATTTCCTCTTGAACTCGGCTATTATTCCCGTACTCGAAGAAAGCAAGGTTTTCTTCATGCTTACCGTCTTTTTCAGTGGTTCACAAGCAAGCTTCGATACCAGAGACCCGTATGAAAAAGACCGTTCAACTGAAAGAAGTTCTTCCCGTTTGTGCCTTACTATATCTGAAAGAATATCTTTCATCAGCTGTTGATCTCCACATATTTACGGAACATCCCGAGAGCTTTTCCGCTCACAAGCGATTCCCTGGCCTCGGAAATGCAGTCCTCTATGCTTTTCGAAGGAGTTATCGTCCTTATTGCAAAACCGGCATTTGCTATGACCGTATTCGTTCTCGAAGCCGAAGCGGTTCCGTCCAGAACGGAATCGAACACTGCGGATGCTTCCTCGGGAGTCGATCCTCCGTATAATTCTTCCGGCCTTGACTTTTCGAAACCCAAATCTTCAGGACTGTATACATGCTCGAAATTATCGGTCTTTATCTTGAAATCACCCGTAAGGGATATTTCATCATATCCGTCCATACTTGTTATCACGGAAAAGCCGATGCCCAGGCGTGAAAGGACTGTCGCATAAAGTCTCATCTGGGCAAGGTTGGCTACCCCCAGCAATTGATACGCAGGACGGCATGGATTGATGAGCGGTCCCAGAAGGTTGAAGACAGTGGGGAACTGAAGTTGTTTCCGTGTCGGGCCTACGAATTTCATGGCAGGATTGAAAAGCTGAGCATGAAGATATGCGATGTTGCATTCTTCCATGCTTCTTTTTAGATTGTCCATATTATTTGTGAACCTCACGCCATGATATTCCATCACCGTACTTGCACCGCTGACCGAAGTAGAAGCGTAATTGCCATGCTTGGCCACCTTGTAGCCTGCTCCTGCCACTACAAAACAAGCGCATGTCGAGATATTGAACGTGTTTTTGCAATCCCCGCCCGTTCCGACTATGTCGATCGGCTTGTAAGGAGAAAAATCGACAGGAATTCTCGTTTCCATCAAGGCATCGCGGAATCCTATCAATTCATCCGCGGATACGCCTCTCATCTGCAAGCAGGTAAGAAGAGCGGCAATCTGGGCCTGCGGGTATTTTTCTTTTGTAATGTTGAGGAAGATTTCTTTTGTTTCCTCGCTTGAAAGTGTCTCATTATCAAGGAGACGAAGTAGATATTTTTTCATGATCAATCAGTATTTCATCCAATTTTCAATAATCGTTTTTCCGGAAGGCGTAAGCACCGATTCAGGATGGAATTGTATTCCGTGTATATCAAAATCCTTATGTCGCAATGCCATAATCAGTCTTTCATCGCTTTCTGCGGTAACTTCAAGGCAAGATGGAAAATTGTCACGGCTGACAACCCAGGAATGGTAACGTCCGGCATCTATGGAAGACGGCATTCCGGAAAAGATATAATCGTCCGAATCATGCAGCAAACGGACTGGTGTCCTGACTCCGTGAAATACTTCCTTAAGGTTGACAAGGGAAGCCCCGAAGACCTCACCTATAGCCTGCTCCCCCAGACATATTCCCAGAATGGGTTTTTTCCCGGCGTAATATCTTATGACATCTTCCAGTAATCCGGCTTCGCCGGGGATTCCGGGACCGGGGGAAAGAATGATTTTGTCAAAAACGCCCAGATCTTCAAGAGCGAATTTGTCATTTCTAACGACAACCGGATCTGCGCCAAGCTCCCTTACCATGTGATACAGATTGTAAGTAAAAGAGTCGTAATTATCTACAATAACAGTTTTCATATCGACATATCGTTATTTGCCTGTACGATGGCTTTGTTCAAAGCACCGAGTTTATTATTTACTTCCTGAAGTTCGTTTTCATCGACACTCTTGGCAACGATTCCGCCTCCGGCCTGGAACCATAGAGTCCCGTTACGACTTACAAAAGTTCGTATGGTTATCGCCTGATTAAGATTTCCGTTCAAACCGATGAAACCTACGCAACCTCCGTATGCACCTCTGTTATGAGGCTCCAGCTCGGAAATTATCTGCATGGCCCTTACTTTCGGGGCCCCGCTTAAAGTCCCGGCAGGAAATGTATCCATGAAAGCCTTTATCGGATTGACACCCGGATCCAGTTCACCGCTCACCCTGCTTACAAGATGTATTACATGACTGTAAAATTGGGTTTGCTTGAAATACTCGACTTTCACATCATGGCAATTGCGTGAAAGATCATTCCTTGCCAGATCCACCAGCATCACATGTTCGGAACCTTCCTTCGGATCTTCGCTCAGCCTGAGGGCGTTGGCCTTGTCAACTTCGACATTTCCCGTACGTTTCGTGGTACCTGCTATCGGGTCGATATAAGCCCTTCTTCCTTCTATCCTGCAATGTGTCTCCGGAGATGATCCGAAAATACGGAATCCACCGAAATCGAAATAGTAGAGATATGGTGACGGATTTATGCTTCTCAATGATCTGTAAAGTCTGAAATCGTCCCCTTTATAACGCTGCACGAAACGTCTAGAAATTACAATCTGGAAAGTGTCCCCCCGCCGGCAGTGATCTATGCATTTGCGGATATTGGCTTTGTGCTGTTCATCAGTCAGGGTAGAGGTTACCGGGCCTTCGGTTTTGAAATCATATAACGGACAAGGATTTTTGTGTATTGCCCCGACAATAGAATCAAGGCCATCTTTCTCACCGTCGGCGATCATCTCAGTCAAGGTCATTTCGCTTTTGAACCCCTTGAAGATGATAATATATTTATATAATATGTAATAGATGTCCGGAGCATCATTTTCACCTTCGGAACTGTCCTTTACAGAGATATTCTCAAGATAACGGACTGCATTGAAAGACGTATATCCGTAAAGGCCGCAATAATTCGAGAACTCACCGTCAACGTTGAAACAGGATAAGAAATTCTCCAGGGCCTCGTCAATGGTAAAGGATTCCGACAAAGGCATTATCTCCGTTTCATTACCCGGCATTCTGTAAATCGCGTTTCCATGTGACACCGAAAAAGAAGCAAGAGGGCAAAGTCCGATAAATGAACGGCCGTTTTCGCCTCCGTGATAATCCGAACTCTCCATCAGGGCGCTCATGGGATACAGATCCCTGACTCTCAGATAAGTACCCACCGGAGTCTCAAGATCGCCCAGAATCGTTCTGGAAGCAACGGAATAATTATATTTTTTCATCATAAGATTATTTTTCCTTTGAATCGTTGAAATACTTCAGATAAGTCTCTATATCCTTGTCACCGCGGCCCGATACTGTCAAAACAACAACATCATCAGGACGGAAATGCAATTTTCCCAAAGCACCGAGTGCATGTGCGCTTTCAAGAGCTGGAATGATTCCTTCAAGCCTTGTAAGTTCATAACCGGCTGCTATTGCTTCATCATCATTGACAGGAAAAACCATCGCCCTCTTTTTCTTTGCCAGATTGGCATGGATTGGTCCTATCCCCGGATAGTCCAGACCTGCAGACACACTGTATGCCTCTTCAATCTGACCGTCTTCATTTTGAATTACATAAGTCTTGGAACCGTGTATTATTCCCGTCCGGCCCAAAGCTATCGTAGCCGCAGTATACGGAGTATCAACACCTTTTCCTCCGGCTTCCGCAAGGACTATCTTCACACGGGGATCATCTATATAATGATATATCGTACCCGCCGCATTGCTGCCGCCGCCCACGCAAGCCATTAGATAATCCGGATAATCCCGTCCTTCCTTCTCGACAAGCTGGACCTTTATTTCTTTGCTTATTACAGACTGCAGCCTGGCAACCATGTCCGGATAAGGATGGGGACCTACGGTAGAACCGATTATGTAATAGGTATCTTCCGGATGGCAGCACCAATCCCTTATGGCTTCGTTTGTAGCATCTTTCAACGTCATATTGCCGGATGTGACAGGTACTACGGTAGCACCCAGCATTTTCATCTTTTCGACATTGATATGCTGACGCTTGATATCGGTGGCCCCCATATAAACGACACATTCCATATTCATTAAGGCACATACCGTAGCTGTGGCCACACCATGCTGTCCCGCACCCGTCTCTGCTATTATCCTGTGTTTTCCAAGACTCTTCGCTATCAGTATCTGACCTGTGGTATTGTTGATCTTATGTGCACCGGTATGGTTCAGATCCTCCCTTTTAAGATATATCTTCGCCCCGTACTTGGCGGAAAGACGCGAAGCATAATAAAGAGGCGACGGCCTGCCTACATAATCTTTCAAAAGGTTGTAATATTCATTCTTGAAAGCCGGACTATCCATTATTTTCAGATAGTTGTCCTGCAAATCCTTAACGCATTTATGAAGAATCTCCGGAACATATGCGCCGCCGAATTCCCCGTAATAGCCATCGTTGTCTACTAAATAACTCATGATTAATTTATATTTTGATAATATTATATGATGACGAAAAAAGAAAAGAGCCCTGTCGCATAGCGGCAGGGCTCTATAAGTCATATTCTCAATCTATCGGAACATATGCACATGGAAACTCACCTCTTACGACCGCAAAAGTTGTAAAAGGCGCCACCAGCACAATGTATTGACAGATAAATGTCTCATAATTAAAGAAAGTAAGGTTGATTGCATTTCGATTAACCTCAACCCTGCTGCAAATATATCCAGCCGGAATTTAAAATGCAAGAAAAAATATAAAAAATTTTAAAAATAAAATAAATGCTATTCATCCGGGCTCTGTTTCTTATCGTTCCCATTATCATTATCCCTTTCAGAATCAGACCCTTTTGCATTCTTGTATTTAAATCTGCGAATTTTGTGGGTAGCGGTTTTTTCAAACGGTTCTTTCATCACTTCAACCTTATTGACATTTGAAGCTTTGCTGACATGCTTATTGATATATTCCAGAACTGCATCTTTTTTCGACTGGAGGTTCTCAAAAAATTTATCCTCGTACGCCTGATCCCAGTTAAGGACATTTTCATCGAATTTCACAAGCGCAATCAATTTACCGTCACGCTCCATTACCAGTGACTCGTCAACACCACCGAAATCATTGATAACTTTTTCTATTTCTTCGGGATAAATATTTTCCCCCGACGGACCTACGATCATATTGCTCAGACGTCCCTTGATATAATAAAAACCATCTTTGTCACATATGGCCAAATCCTTGGTGCTGAACCAGCCATCATAATCTATGACCTGCCGCGTCCTTTCCGGATCCTTGTAATAGCCGATCATTATATTGTCCCCCTTCGCCTGGATCTCCCCCTCTCCGGTTTCGGGATTTATATCGGCCAGGCGGACATCCACACCGTAAGCGGGAACGCCTATGGACCCCACTTTGGTGCGTCCAACCAATGCATTGCATATCAACGGGGACGTTTCAGTCAAACCATAGCCGATAGCATAAGGGAATTTCGCCTTCTTTAGAAAGAACTCGACGGAAGGATCCAGTTTGGAACCACCTATTCCGAAGAATTTAAGCTTTCCACCGAAAGTATTATACAACCTTTTTCCAACCATATGGTAAAAGAAACGGGGTGTATGCTTCTGCATCCAGGACAATATACGGCTGTGTGAAACAGTGGGAACTATGCTGTTCTTATATACTTTTTCGATTATCAGAGGAACAGCGCACAAAACCGAAGGCCTTATCTTGGCCATCGTTTCTTTCAGGACGGTCGGAGTCGGAGCCTTCTTAATATAGTATACGCTGGCTCCGCAGAAAATAGGATAAAGGACAGCCATTCCCAATTCATATGTATGGGCCATCGGCAATATGGAAAGCCACTTGTCCTTTTTATTGAATTTCTGGGCATGCCAGCTGGCCACAATATTATGACATAGGTTCCTGTGGCTCAGCATTACGCCTTTCGCCGCCCCGGTAGTCCCGGAAGTATACATCAATGTGGCCAGATCATCCGGAAGCGGTTCCTTCACCCACCCAGTACAGGTAAACGCCGCATCATCTTTCTTTATCAGCTCGAAAGTTTCGATGTCTATGACAAGAATGAGCTTGTCAAGGCATTCCTTGCTCAGTTTGGGAAGGTATCTTTTTGAAATATACATTACCTGCGTCTCCGAATGAGTGAGGATATTGGTAACTTCGCTTTCCGATGAGTCGGGCAAGATAGGTACTGCAACCCTGCCGAACGCAACCGCGGAAAAAAACGCCACCGTCCAATTCGGCATATTCTGGGAAAGGATGGCGACCTTGCTTCCCGCACTTACACCGAATCGGGAAAGCGTCATGGACAAAGAATCGCACTTCCTTTTGAAGGTCGCATATGTATATGATTGCGAGCCATCTGCAAATTGAGACATCTTCCTCTTCCAATAGAAAGTGGAAGCGTATTCATACAATTTGTAAAGAGTCGTGATATAATTTTCCCGGAAATTCTTCCCTTTTTTATAGAAATTCTTCATTATTAATGGGTTATGTAACCTTCCGGATGCTTACCCTTTAAATGCATCTCTTCATATTTAGCCTGGATCACCGCCAGATCGCCTTTTGCATCATCCGTAAGATCGAATCGTTTGCCTATGCCTATATGCTTGGTCCCCCAATCGAAATAGCCCAGATAAACAGGACAATCGACTGCACGTGCTATCATATGGAAACCTGTTTTCCATCTTTTTATAGCCTTTCTTGTTCCCTCGGGAGCTATCGCAAGATGAAATTCATCATCTCTTTCCATCTCCGTTATTATGCTTCTGACCAAGGCCGTGGCATTGCTTCTGTCGACAGGTATGCAGCCGACTTTTCTAAGCAGCGAACCTATGGGCCATACGAAAAATTCTTTTTTTATCATTATATGCGCCGTCTTTCCAAACTGCGTATAAAAAAGATAAGAGACGACAAAATCCCATGCGGAAGTGTGCGGCACACCCAAAACGATAGCTTTCTTTTCAGGAATCGGACCATTATCGCTGGCCCATCCCATACGTCTTAAAATAAATCCACAAAATTTCGCCCACATAATATTTAAATATTAACGTCTTCCAATTCTTCTTCGGAACGGAGGTGTTCCCTTATGAAATTCTGCCTGTCCATGGTATTGTCCCCCATATAGAATTCCAGAATTTCGGAAATAGACTCTTCGTCCGACAACTTTACAGAATCAAGCCTCATGCCATCGCCGATAAAATCGACGAATTCATCAGGGGAAATCTCTCCAAGGCCTTTGAATCTTGTAATTTGAAGATCCTTTTTCAATTCTGCAATTGCTTTTTCCTTTTCGACAGGCGAATAACAGTATCTTATCTCTTTCTTGTTCCTGACACGAAACAACGGCGTCTGCAATATATGCACATGCCCCCTGCGTATAAGGTCCGGATAATATTTCATGAAGAATGTCAATACCAGCATCCTGATATGCATTCCGTCATCATCGGCATCGGTAGCTACAATAATATTGTTGTAACGCAAATCGTCCAGTTCATCCTCTACTCCCAAAGCGGACACAAGCAGATTAAGCTCGACGTTTTCAGCCACTTTCTTATGACTTTCCTTATAACAGTTAATAGGTTTGCCACGAAGGCTGAAAACGGCCTGTGTACCCGCATTGCGGACTTTTGTTATTGTTCCGCTGGCGGAATTACCCTCCGTTATGAAAATGCTTGTCTTTTCGGCTATATCCCTTTTGCTTTCTGGAAGTTTGTCATTATAATGATATCTGCAATCCCGGAGTTTTTCATTATATATATTGGATTTCCGGTTCCTTTCCCTCGTTTTTTTCTGGATTCCCGATATTTCCTCGCGCTCGGCTTTGGAAGCCTTGATCTTGTCTTCGATCAAAGGGACTATATCCGTATGAATTCTAAGATAATTGTCCAGATTCTTGGATATGAAATCGTTGACGAAACTCCTTATGGTAGGGCCGTCATTTCCGTCTTTGCGGTACATATAAGTAGAACCGAGTTTGGTTTTGGTCTGACCTTCGAAATTCGGTTCCTGTATTTGGATGCTTATTGCTCCGACGATACCCTGGCGGATATCTTCCGGCGAATAATTCTTTTTGTAGAAGTCCTTTAATGTTTTGGCCACGGCTTCCCTGAAAGCGCTCAGATGCGTTCCGCCATCCCTTGTATTCTGGCCGTTCACAAAAGAAGAAATATTTTCACCGTAACTGTTGCCATGCGTCATTACGATCTCTATATCATCTCCTTCCAGATGTATCAGAGGATAAAGCGACGGTTCCGACATGTTTTCGCTTACCATATCGAGGAGTCCGTTCTCAGATCTGAATTCCTCACCGTTGAAATCCAGCGTCAAGCCTTTTTTCAAATATGAATAATTCTTGACCAGAGTAATGACGTAATCGTTATTGAACGAAAAATCACCGAACATTTCGGCATCCGGAGTAAAAAGGACATACGTACCGTCTTTTTCGGAAGTCTCCTCCTTGCCTCTGTCCAGCAAAATACCTTTGCTGTATTTTGCCCATGAACTTTCACCGTCACGAAAAGATGCTATATAAAAAGAAGAAGAAAGGGCGTTCACGGCCTTTGTTCCCACACCGTTAAGACCTACGGATTTCTTAAATGCCACATCATCGAATTTTCCTCCCGTATTGAGCTGGCTGGTCACTTTGACAACTGAATCCAGAGGAATACCCCGTCCGTAGTCCCTTACTGAAACATTCAGATTGTCTATCGACACCTTTATCAGCTTGCCGAATCCCATCGTAAATTCATCAACGGAGTTGTCAATTATTTCTTTTAAAAGGACATATATTCCGTCTCCGGGATTATCGCCGTTTCCGAGACGTCCGATATACATACCGGCGCGTTTCCGGATGTGCTCATTCCATTCAAGCGTTTTTATATTGTCATCTGTATAATTCGTACTTCCCATAATCATTAGCGTAATTCATGCAAATTTAGAAAATTATTCCAACTTTTCGCCACATTCATATCCATTCCTCTTGTTTTTGAGAGAGTCCTCTACTTTTATTTAATATTCTGAAAAAAAAGTGATATTTTAGCACGACTCAAAAGAATATTATGCAAAAACTGCTAATAACATACATACTATTTTCTTTATGCATCGCTGCCGCATCGGCACAGGGAAACACATGGACCGACAGAGGCTTCGGACAAAAGAATTCCCAATTCATTCAAAAAGGATATGCCTGCACCGGATTTTCAGCTTATTACAACAATTATGGGAGCAACGATGCCGAAGGATACGATTTATTTTCGGTAGTGGAAGGACTAAAAGGCCGGTTTTCCGCCTACGGAATCACGCCTTCCTTTTCTTACTTCATCAAGGACAACATGTCCGCCGGAATCAGACTGGGATACGACAGGACGGATTTCAATCTCGATGACGCCAATCTTAGCCTAGACGACGATACGAATATGGATCTGTCCAACCATTATTTGAAAAGCGATAAATATTACACTGCACTTATCATCAGAAATTATCTGCCGTTATACGGAAGCCGGGTTTTCGCCCTTTTCAACGAAACCCGCCTGACTGGCTCTTTAGGGCAAAGCAAATCATACAAAAAAGACGGAAACGACAAAGACGGAACGTTCACAAGAACATATGGAGTCGGACTGGGCTTTTATCCCGGTATCTGTGCTTTTATATCGAATGAAATGGCATTCGAAGCTTCCCTCAATGTCCTTGGTGTCGAATATTCATTATCGGAACAGACTAAGAACCAGATATATAAAAGCAATCTGTCTCATTTCAGAACCGACTGCCGTGTAAGGCTAATGACCTTAAATCTTGGAATAGTATATTATTTCCATACTGGCAAATGAAAAAATGAAAATGAGAATCATACAGATAACATTTTATATAATCACAGTGCTGATGACCGCATCCTGCATGGATAATGACATGATGTATCCTAAAATCCAGGCTAAGATCACAAAATTCGATGTATACGGACAGACAGCTTCAACCATCTATTCCGACAGCAGGATCATACGTATCACCATACCGGATGGAACCAATCCGGACTCATTGAAAATAAGCGAATTCACATATACCGAAGGCGCAACTGTATCGGGAGTAGTGTCTGACGCCACCGGGAAATCGATCAAAGGATTATCGAAAGACGGGATTATCGATCTAAGCGATACTTTAAGGATAACACTGCATATATATCAGGATTACACTTGGAAAATAATAGCAGGATATAAGGACGGAGATACCGTCTCGACAGCCAAGCCCCAATTATACAACATGTCCATGGACAATTGGACATGGGAGGATGGAAAGGCCTGGTATCCTTACGGTTCCGGAGCTTCGGACACCCAGAAAGAAGTCTGGGGAACTGCAAACAAGGGAACATCTCTTCTGGGAATAAATACAACAGCTCCGGAAGAAAGTTTCGTTGCAGTATCGGGATCAGGAAAAAAAGCTGCAAAACTCACAAGTTCGTATGCCCTTCTTAAATTCGCATCAGGCAACCTGTTCAACGGGCAGTTCATCAAACTTACAGGTCTTACAGGAGCTGAACTGGCATGGGGAACACCTTTTACGTCAAGACCAAAAGCACTGCACGGGTATTACTGCTATCAGGGGAAAGCTATCGATTACACCGATTCGGACCATAAGAATCTTGAAGGACAGACCGATGAGGGCGAAATAGAAATAATGCTTACCGACTGGGATTCCCAGTTCCATGTAATATCATCCGCAAATCAATACGTCGATACGGAAAATGATACCGGGATTATCGGATTCGCACAAATACATCCTTCCGGGACATCATCTTCATACACTGAATTCACACTGCCTGTCACATACAGGAACGACAGGACTCCCAAATGGGTGGTAATAGTAGCTGCATCCAGCAGATACGGAGATTATTTCACGGGAGGAGAAGGAAGTACTCTGTATCTTGATGAATTGGACTTTGAATATTAATCATTTTAATGATACATATAATTATGAAAAAGAATCTTTTAATTTCAATCAAAGCAGTCATAATGACTGCGGCTTTAATTACAACTGTCTTCATTACATCCGGATGCTCAAAAGATGATGACAAAGTGGACGGACCGTCCATAGAATGGGCTGCGAATCCGAATTTTTCAACAGAAGAATTGGCTGCCCAGGGTATGTCCGTGGATCTTACTATCAAGGCTCCTGCCGGAATAGAAGGAATCGTGATTTCCGTACAATCCCCGGCAGCATCTTTCATCGCGACGCTGAATGCCATGATATCTATTGAGGAAAATAAGGACGCCACATCGCCGAAACTGGATCTTATCAACGATGCTACAGTCTCTTCCACTCTTACCGCACTCGGAATACAGTCCGGAACTGCCGTACAGGGAAAAACGGAACTCGAGTTGAATTTATCTTCCCTCGTACCAATGATTCTGTATTTCTCACCTGCTGCCAATACGGACCATATCTTCACTGCAACAATAACGGACAAGAACGGGAACACATATTCCAAAGCGGTAAAGTTCCATTATTCCGGAAGTGAAACAAATTAATAACTACTACCCTGAAAAAAGAGAGCCTGCCAAAATGAATTTTGTCAGGCTCTCTTTTCATATTATATGACTTGTTATTCGGCGACTACTTCAAATTTGAACTCGCCTTTAACATCTTTGTAGCATTTTACGGAAGCATCATAAACACCCGGTTCCTTGATACCTTCGGAAACGATTACAATATCCTTCTTGTCAACCTCGACACCGGAAGCGGCAAGCGCATCTGCCAGCTGGGCTGTGGTGACGGAACCGAAAATCTTTCCGCTTTCGCTCACTTTCACAGCAACTACAACTTTGGCCGCTGCAATTGCGGCAGCACGGTTATTCGCCTCTTCCACAAGCTTAGCTTCCTTGTGAGCCCTTTGACGTACGGTCTCTTCATACTGCTTGATTGCGGAAGGAGTAGCTGCTATCGCATACCCCTGTGGAATAAGATAATTAAGGGCATATCCTGCCTTTACCTTAACTATTTCATCAGCATGGCCAAGATTAGCCACGTCTTTTTTCAAAATTATCTGCATAGCCATTTCTCCTTATTATTTCAAAAGGTCAGTAACATAAGGAAGAAGAGCTATGGAACGCGCCCTCTTTACAGCAAGAGCAACTTTCCTCTGAAACTTCAGGGAAGTTCCGGTAATTCTACGTGGAAGAATCTTTCCCTGTTCGTTCAGGAATTTCTTAAGAAACTCCGGATCCTTATAATCGACATATTTTATACCCGCTTTTTTGAAACGGCAATATTTCTTTTTCCTAACTTCTACAGTAGGAGGATTCAGATAACGTATTTCGTTATTTTTACCCGAATTATTCGTTTGTGCCATAATCAATCAGTTTATTCGCTTTTTTCTACTTCTTTTACATCTACGCCTTCCTGCTTGTCATCGGAACCGGCCTTTTCATCCGAAACTTCCTGCACCGGAGCTTCTTTTGCAGGTGATTCATTCTTTACTTCCTTTGCTGCAGGCTCGGAAGCTACAGAAGACTTCGCAGTCTTGTTAGCCCTTCTTTTTTCAGCATAGGCGATAGCATTTTTGTCAAGCAACACGGTAAGGAATCTGATGATTCTCTCATCACGGTGGTACTGTGTCTCCAAAGCTTCGATTAACTGTGAGTCGGCCCGGAACTCGATCAGGTGATAAAAACCTGTTGTTTTGTGTTGGATAGGATAAGCCAATTGCTTCAAACCCCAATCCTCATCGTACACGATCTCTCCACCATTGTCTTTGATGAAGCTGATGTACTTGGCAACCGCTTCCTTCATCTGGGCCTCAGACAAAACGGGAGTTGCAATGAAAACGGTTTCGTACTGTTTAATCATTTTGTTAAAATTATTAATTTATATAAAAAATGCAGTCCTTCAGCGCATTTTGCACTAAAGAACTGCAAATATACATACTTTTCGATGAAAGAACAAATTACCTTTCAGGAATATTCTCCAACACCTTTACAACGAAATCCCATGCTTTGGCAACTGTAGCAATATTGACACGTTCATCAGGAGAATGAGGGTGTACCAGCGTCGGCCCCATGGAAACCATATCCCAATTAGGATATTTAGCTCCAAGAAGTGCACATTCCAATCCGGCATGGATAGCCATAACCTTCAAGTCCTTGCCGAAAAGATCTTTATAGACCTTCTTCATGGTATTTATCACAGGAGTCCCCGGATTAGGAACCCAGCCAGAATAGCCGCCTGAAACCGAGAATCCGGCACCTGCAAGTTCGAATACCGCACGCATGCGTTCAGCAAGGAAATCTTTTGCCGAATCCACGGAACTTCTCATAAGGGATCCTATCGTAATATGCCCGTCGGCTGTCTTGACAACAGCCATGTTATTGGAAGTCTCTACAAGACCAGGGACGGAAGCACTCATCCTTTCGACCCCGTCAGGACAAGCAAGCAAAGCCTTTACGACATTGAGAGCAACACCATCTTCTATATATACGGAAGCGGAATCCGCTTCCTTTTCGAAATGGCACTCTGCGCCGGGATCGGTCTGAGCGAATTCAGCCTTTATTTCAGCAAACACAGACTTAACGCAAGCCTCGGCATCGCCTGCAGAAGCTGCAGGGACGAGCAAAGAAGCTTCGGCTTCGAAAGGAATGGCATTCCTGAGGCTGCCGCCATTCAGACTTGCCACCTTGACACCGAATTTCTCGATAAGAGGCAGAATCAACCTTGCGGCAACCCTGTTGGCATTCGCCCTGCAAAGGATTATATCCATACCTGAATGCCCGCCCTGTAAACCTTTGACAGTCAGTTTGTATCCGGTGAACCCATCCGGTACTGCAACCCCGGAATATTTAAAATCCGCCTGTGCATCTAGACCTCCCGCACAGCCTATGTACAGTTCGCCTTCGGTCTCGGAATCAAGATTAATCAGGATATCACCCTTCAAGACACCGGGTTTGAGTTTGTCGGCTCCTGTCATTCCGGTTTCTTCATCATAGGTAACGAGGACTTCGATAGGACCATGCTTTAGATTCTTGTCTTCCAATACGGACAAAGCTATGGAAACGCCTATTCCGTCATCCGCACCCAAAGTAGTGCCCTCGGCACCTACCCAATCTCCTGCGATTTTTGTCTTTATAGGATCTTTAAGGAAATCATGTACCGTATCGGCAGTTTTCTGGGGAACCATATCCATGTGTCCCTGAAGAACGACACCCTTTCTGTTCTCATACCCTTTTGTTGCAGGGATTCTCATTATGATATTTCCGGTTTCATCCCTTTCGGTTTCTATGCCGCGGGATTTTCCCCAATTGTAAAGGTATTCCTGAACTTTACCCTCGTGCTTGGACGGACGGGGAATCTGTGTGAGACCATAGAAATTATTCCATACGATCTTTGGTTCCAAATCTTTAATTGTCATAATACTAATGGTTTAAAGTTATTTCGAATTCAATGTAAATGTACTTTCTTCTCCCAACTGATAAACAGGCACCCTGTCCTGGAGTACAAGATTCATTCCGTCGGTAAGTTTCAACCGGCATACGGCTGGAATACGATATACCGCATAATTGACATTCTTAAGCGGTTTGACTTCACCGGACGCAGACGGTATCTTGTCGGGGACTACTTCCAAAAGATATGGACGCCCGGAAACATTATCGGCGGAAACCAGTCCTTTCTCGTCCGATAACCGGAAAGCCACATATATCTGCCGTTCATTCTCGGGAGAAGGTACAACGTCAAACTTCATTTCCTGTACCGATGTCTCGGAGTATCCCGTAAACAAAGTCATATATTCCTTTTCCAAGTTATCCAATTCTTGTATCACGGCACCCATCGCCTCTCCGGAAAAAGTCGCATCAGTATTGCCTGTAACTATCTGTATCTTTTTTTTACGGAAACTGATTATCATATCGGCAGCTTCCCTGGCTCTCTCTTCCAACGATTTCTCCACCACCATATCCTGTCTTACGGTAACTGTATTGTACGCAGAATCATTCTTAACCTTACGATAGAGTGTCGCAGCTTCCGAAGTCAGATTGGAGGAAACGCCCTTTTCTGAAAAATCCCCGTTTCCGGGTGCCGGGAAACGCCATTTCGACACGGAGCCGAAATTCCCGTCGCCTACCGATATAAGACCCTGGGCCGTAAGAGCAAGAAATGATTCCGTTCCGCGGCTTCCCGGAACGGCAAGAAAACGGCGGCTTTGGTCAGCTTCCATAAAAGGCGTCATATTGACTGAAGCAAGAGAATAGGAAACACTGTTTTTGTCTTTCACATTTATACCCAGATACTTTTTGGCATAATCCGCATAAGGACCGGCATAGAAATGACGGCACACCGCCGTAACGTCAAAAGACAAAACTGTCTTAGGAAGAGAATAAGAAACCGTACCGACAGGATCGGTACCCTGATATTTCCCCTGCGCAAATATAGCTGAAGGAAACAGGATGAACGACATTATTAAAAACCTTATTACGAATTTCATATCTTATCTTTTATATAATAAACGAAATAATCACTTCCAGCGTTTATGTGTCCACAGATAATTCCATGGCTGCCTGTCTATGTCTTCTTCAAGCATCTTGTAGTATCTGTCCATTACTTCCTCTACGGTCATTGAAGATGCATCCCTGCAGATTTCTTTGAAAGTAACCGAATAATGTCCCCTGGACACGATATCAGTGCTCATATACAAAACCGAAAAGCCGAATTTACGTGCGATGGCCGCACCTCCGGTCATAGACGACGTTGGCTGATGCATGAAATCATTGACTTTATGCGGCGCCGAATTCGAATACGGATACTGATCGGTAGGGAAAACATATATCTTCCTTTTGAGTTTGTTCGTTATCACATAACGCATTATTCCGGACGATTCGAGATAACAGTCGGCACTTTTGTCCTGTACGGGAGAGCATCTGTTTGCCGCGAATATCTTATCCCAGAAAGGACTTTTCATCTTCTTATACACAACTGACAAATCTTTTTCGCCGAAAACCGGATCGATGCCATAAAAATACTGGAACATTCCGCCGGTGAATTCCCAATTGCCCCTATGCGAATTGAGGATCACGACACTTTTAGTGTTTTCAAAGAACTCGTTCAGCAAATCAGGATTCGAGATTTCGAAAATATGGCTGTCATGCAGCCTTTTCAGATTGCCGCTTCCGGCGAACCATATCGACTCGGTGATCAGATCTGCAAGATGGGAATACGACCTGGATGCTATTTCAGAAAGCTCCCCGTACTTTTTGTCGGGAAACGACCTGGCAAGATTGATCATGGTCACATCCCTGCGGTAACGGAATATGTTCTTCATGATCCGGTAAAATAATCCGGACCAGAAATACTGCACCTTCAAAGGCTGAAGCGCCAGAAGCTTCAACACTCCCGTCATCATTTTAACGCCTAATCCCATCTGTTCTTCCATCCATTTTTACAAATATATCAAAAATCGGTCAAACTCCCTTAAATACGGCAAGTTTTGTTATATTTGCAGGAATACATAACTGAGAAAAAAATGTTCAAAGGTCAACCAAAAGGATTATATGCCCTGGCTCTTGCCAATACGGGCGAACGCTTCGGCTACTATACGATGCTGGCGATTTTCATTCTTTTCATCCAAGCCAAATTCGGCTTTTCCGCAGCGGTGGCGGGACAGGTTTACGCAATTTTCCTGGCGGCCGTCTATTTCATGCCGCTTTTCGGAGGCATCCTGGCAGACAAAATCGGTTTCGGCAAATGTGTTACCGCGGGAATTGCCGTAATGTTCATAGGATACTTATGTCTTGCAATCCCTACACCCGCCGATTTTACCGGAAAAGCAATGATGTTCGGTTCATTGGCACTGATATCGATAGGAACCGGACTTTTCAAAGGCAATCTTCAGGTAATGGTTGGAAACCTTTACGATGATCCGAAATATTCCGACAAAAGGGATTCCGCATTCAGCTTGTTCTACATGGCTATTAACATAGGCGCCATGTTCGCTCCTACGGCCGCCACGGCAATCACAAACTGGTTCCTCGGAAAAGCAGGGTTGGTATACGATCCGAACGTACCGGCATTGGCCCATCAGTTCCTCGACAACAACATATCGCCCGAGAATCTTGACAGGCTAACGGGAATAGCCGCGTCCATGCAGCCCGGCACCGGTCTTGCAGACTTCAGCTCGTCATATCTGGAAAGGTTGTCTTCCGCATACAATCTTGGCTTCGGCGTCGCCTGCATTTCCCTTATATTATCGATGGCCATTTATTTCGGATGCAAATCATGGTTCAGTACTTCCGCCGGACAGACCGGGAAAGAAGCCGAAAAAGCGACAGCGGGAACGGCTTCGGAATTATCGCCCAAACAAACCAAGAGTCGTATTACAGCCTTGTTTTTCGTATTCGCAGTTGTCATCTTCTTCTGGATGGCCTTTCACCAGAACGGCTCGACTCTGACATATTTCGCAAGAGACTATACTCAAAGCCATATCAGCGGATGGCCAAGACTTGGATTCAATATCGGAATACTGGCACTAATCGCCATTTCCGTCTATACCCTTTTCGCAACATTCCAATCAGAGACAAGAAAAGGAAAAACGATCTCGGGAATAATAACGCTGGTATTATGGGCAGGGGCATTCCTGATATACAAGAACATGGCCTCCGAAATACATATACTTCCGCAGGAATTCCAGCAATTCAATCCGTTCTTCGTCGTTGCCCTTACTCCTGTATCCATGGCAATCTTTTCCGCTCTGGCAAAAAAAAGGAAGGAACCTTCCGCACCAAAAAAGATAGGAATGGGAATGTTCGTTGCAGCATGCGGATTCCTGATCATGACTTTGTCATCCGTCGGTCTGATGTCTCCGAAAGAGCTTGACGGCACGGTAAGCCCGACATTGGTGGCTCCGTATTACCTTATGTCCACATATCTTGTACTCACCTTCGCCGAACTGCTTCTCTCCCCTATGGGTATTTCATTCGTTTCCAAAGTCGCGCCACCCAAATACAAAGGTATGATGATGGGCTTCTGGTTTGCGGCAACCGCCGCCGGAAATTACCTGAGTTCCATTCCCTCCATCTTATGGAATAAAGTACCGCTTTGGACGGTATGGGCTCTTCTCATGACTCTTTGTGTAATAGCTGCCATAGTAATGTTCAGCATGATTCGCAAACTGGAAGCCGCTACAAGTAACTAGTTTTTAATTGTTAATAACTTTGTTAAAAAAATCCTGAAAAGATTTGCAATAATTAAAAATAAGCTATACCTTTGCGCCGCTTCTTAGGAACAGGAACTGTTAAAGTCCACTGAATTAAGAAGGTATAAAACGAGCAAGACAGTTAAACTGCGAAGATCTCCCCGGGTTGACGCAGTTTATTTAAAAGAATTTTAAGACTGTCCCCGAAAATATAATTTGGAATTTTTACAAATTAGTTCAAAAATATTTGTATTTGTAAAAAATCTATTTTACCTTTGCAGTCGTTTTGAAATACAATTAGTTAATAACGGTCAGATTAGCTTAAATATGTCAAAAGAGTTTATAGAACGAACTACCCCGAATGTTGGAAAAATTCCCCATTTCGTACAACACTTCAACAATTCACTATTTTCGGGTTTCCCCAATGGCAATAATGCCAAAAGCCTGAGAGCAAGTGAGATTGTTAAAAATTTCATTATCCTTATTTCTTTCCAGCGCATTTAACAAGCACCGGAAAGGATTTCGCGTGTTCCAAGCTTAAGGTTATCACACAAATCAAGCTGAAATATATTCGATGCTGCGAGCCATAAGGCATACAGCATTCCGGGAAGCACGTGATTATCAAATTTTTTTACTTCAGTAACACAAACAATTTCAGAAAGTTAGAAATTCTGTATAATCAGAATGGCAATGTCAGGTTTATCAGGCAAATATATTGGTCAAATATCGGCTCTGATCTTTTTCGCACTCATTTTTATGATTCGGGCGAATGCGCAGAATACGATTGTGAAAACCGTATTCTTCAAAGCATCGGAAACGGAAGTAGAAAACTCTTTCCACAACAACGGAAAAAGTCTCGACTCCCTGACGAATTGTCTGCGCGCGATCGGAAATGATAAAAATGCCAGAATAACGGGCATACTTGTCATATCCGCCGCTTCTCCGGAAGGACGTGCATTAATCAATGATGATCTCTCCAGAAAGAGAGGTGAATGGATTGCGGATTTCATAAATAAGACTTTACCTGGAACCGATTCCCTTACAACGATTATTTCCATCGGGGATGATTGGACGGGAACAGCCAGGAAAGTCGTGAATTCAAATATCAATGACAGGGAGGATGTCCTATATATTTTAAAGAACATACCTGTAAACGTAGTCAGGAACAATCAAGTGGTGGATACAAGAAAACGAAGGCTGATGAATCTGGAAGGAGGAAATACATGGAAAGAAATGACAGGGACTCTTTTCGGCGATTTGAGAAAAGCCGCGGTGGTCATATCATACGAAGGTCAGGCTCCGGAAGAATACGATACAGTGAAGAAGATAACCGGATTGACTGAAATCAAAGACACATTGACGTTAGAAACCATCAAACCCCTGAAGGAAAATCCCGAGCTAATTTCACGTGAAGCATACGGCAGAAACAGGAAAACAATTTTCGCCCTGAAGACAAATCTGCTTTACGATGCAATTACAGCTGTCAATTTCGAAATAGAGATTCCTATGGGAGACAGATTTTCTCTGGGGATAGAAGATATCTTTCCTTGGTGGAGCTGGGGTCCCAACAAAAACAAATACTCTTTCCAATTATGGACCATGGGACTGGAACCACGCTGGTGGATGATAAAGAACGGACAGAGAGACAGACTTACCGGAACTTTTGCAGGCATTTACGGAATGGGAGGGAAATACGACTTCCAATTCAACGATGACGGCTGCGATCAGGGTGAATTATGGTCCGCAGGACTTACTTACGGAGTAGCATTCAAACTTTCAAGGCTGTTTAATATAGAATTTTCGATTTCCGCAGGATATTTAAAAAGCAAATACCGCCATTATACGCCGAGCGACGATTACACACATTTGTACCGGGACAAATACAATGACGGAAGAATAAGTTATTTCGGACCGACAAAAGCAAAAATAGCTTTGGTACTGCCGATAACAGGAAAGAGTCAAAGGAAGAGGTAAGAAGATCATGAACATTAACAAAGCAATAAAATATATGTTGATCTTACTTTCGATCATATCGGGTACAGCTTGCGAAAGACGTCTTTTGGAAGAGCCGGACAACCAGATAAGCGTGAAGGTTGATGTGAATGTGGAAAATATACTGAATGTGACAACCGACGTGTACAACAGCAAGATAACATTGCCGGAAATCAAACCGGAGATGATGAGAGTCCTGTTCTACAATCCTGAAAACGGTACCATAGCGGCAGAATCCTACATATCGGATATAAGCTATAACGAAGACGGAACCGAATCAATTAAAGGCGATATCAAGATAATCCCGGGAACTTACAATATGGTTATATACAATTTCGATACAGAGTCTACCATGATCAGGAACGACAGCAACTTCGCTACAATAGAAGCATACACCGATATCGTTTCGACTACGGTCGGAGATCAATTCAAATCGAAAGCCGACAACACCTCAAGTTCCGACAGCGTGAATGTAATATACGAACCGGATTACCTCATGATGATGAAAAGCGAAAATGAAGTGATTCCGTATCATGAAAAAGCGTTCGTAATCAAAGCGGAAGTTGAATCGGTTGTACAAACATACTACCTGCAGATAAAAGTCAAAGGTTTGGAATATGTATCAAGCGCACAGGCTGTGGTTTCGGGAATGGCAGGATCTTACATGATGGGAAAAAGCGAAGTGGTTTCAAGCCCTGAATCCGCCATTTATTTCACAATGCAGAAAAGCCAGGATAACGGAGAAGACGTGATCGCTGCAGTATTCAATACTTTCGGAAAAATAGACGGTGCTTCAAGCAAAGCAATCGTGAATTTCGACATCAACACTGTTGACGGAAGGACTGAGCAAAGGTCTTTTGACATCGCCCCTCTCTTCGAAACCGAAGACTGCATCAAACACCACTGGCTGCTGATGACGGAAACGATAACGATCGACCCTCCTACGACAAAACCCGGAACGGGCGGAGGATTCAATACTTCAGTCGGAGACTGGGACGATGAAGACCATTCGATAAATCTTTAGAGAACAAGAATATAAAGACAATTAAAATAATAATATCAACATTTAAATTCAATCACAAAATGAAAAAAATCATTTTTATCGCAGCACTTGCAATAGCAACACTTGCAAGCTGCACCAAAGAAGAACCGATAAATTCTTCTTCCGAACAGGAAATCGCTTTCAACGGCGTTACCAGACTCAACACCAAGACCGTTTACGGCCCCGTGGCATCAACCGATTACCCTGAGGCCGAACATTTCGGAGTATACGCATATTATACTCCGGTGAAATATGATAGCAGTAAAGTTTCAGGAGATTCGGCTCTTTATATGAATAATGTGGAAGTACAAAAACAAACCACTTATTGGGCTAACAGCACGACAAAATATTATTGGCCGAAAAGCGGCAAGCTTACCTTCGCCTGCTATTCTCCGAAAGCATATGGAAACGGAGTAGCTTCCTCTTCGTTCGAAAGGGGAATAGCTTTCCAGGGCTTTACCACCAGCACCGACATTACAAAACAAGTGGATCTTCTAGCTTCCGACCTAATCAAGGATCAGACAAGCGAAGCAGCAGTCAGCGTACAATTCAGACACCTTCTTTCCCAGATAGCATTCACCGTAGCACCTGCACAATCGGATTACAATACGAATTCCAACTTAAGCGGAATCAGAATCAACTCGATAAAGGTAGCTCCTTTCAAGACTGTAGGAGATTACCATTCCACAGACGGTACCTACACTAATGGAAGCTGGAGCGGTATGCGTGAACAAATATCCTACAATCTCGATATTTTGTCAAGTCCTAAAGACGTCAACTTAAGCAGCACTTCCGCTGTAACAGTAGGAACTCCTATCATAGTGATTCCGCAGACTGCCAGCAACATCATAATAAATTATTCCATAATACTAAAAGATGCGAACGGAGGAATGATCACCGATACCAAAGAAGTAATCGGCACATGGACTCCTGCTCTTACTACATGGGTAAAAGGGAAAAAATATACTTACAATATAACAATAGGACTGGATCAGATAATGTTCGCTCCTTCCGTAGTGGATTGGACCGATACCACAGAATCCACTCAACTTTAAATAAAAAACATCGTTCCTTCTGTTCCGGGGAGATCATGGAACGATTATTTGCCTGGCGGGAACTGACCGTCCCTCCGGGTGCCAAGAAAACAAGCAGGCTATAAAGGCCGCTTACAAAAAGAAGACAAAGAATTATATGAGAATCGCAAAAGACATATTGCTTGCATGCTTATGCTCCTTGTTGGTTTCATGCGTAGGAAAAGAATCAGTTTCCACAAGTATGAAATCCACGATCTCATACAATGTAGTCGCCGGAAACCTCAAGACGGCCGTTACCAAGGCCGAATTCGACAAAGCATTGTCATTCAAATCTTTCGCTTATTTCCTGGATGACGGTATGTCATGGGATACGAACAAAAATGCTGCAATCCCGTATATCGACGGATTAAGCGTATCATATGACGGCAATTCGGAAAGCTGGCACGGAGACAATACATATTACTGGCCGGGAAAAGGGTCACTGACATTCTTTGCTTTTTCTCCGGCAACCCTTAATGCCACGATAGACCAGACATCCGGTATCGGAATAAAAGGATGGGATGTGTCTGCGAATCCAGCTACCGATATAATGATAGCAGACGTTGTAAAAGACAAGACGGCTGAAGACACAGCCTACGGCCTGAACGGCGTCCCTACGATTTTCAGACATAAACTGGCGAAAATGACTTTCAAGGCGAATATTAACTCCGACCCGGGAGATGGCTCCTATGTGGATGTAGAATCCATCACGATGACGGATGTATACACCGTCGGGGACTATGCAGAAGGAACATGGCAGAATCTTTCTTCATTGAAAGACATTACATTCGTTCCTGACGGAGGATCGTCGAGACTTACCGCTACCGCAACTGGAATAGGAGAACCGGCCATGATTCTCCCTCAAACTTTGTACACCGACAGCTACAGGACGTCGGCACCCATGATAGTGGTAAAATATATAATAAACGGAACTGAAACCGAGAAATCATTCAGGATAAATACGCTGGCCGATCAATGGCTTATAAACCAGAACATCACTTACACGATCATATTCAGCCTGAAGGAAGAGTACATAACATTCGACACATCTGTCGAAGACTGGACTTACACCGACGGTTCTTCAATAAATATAGGACAATGAACATTAAAAGAATCGGAATTATTATTCTGGCTGTAGCCGCGCTTACTACAGGATGCGCTGAAAATGAATGCGATTACTGCACGGACGGAGACCTGGTTTTCAAGCCGGTGGTAAGTATCATGACAAGGAACACAGACTTGTATTCCTCGATTTATCCCACAGATACACCTTTCGGAGTATGGGGCTTTTCCCTTCCCAAGGAAAAAGGATGGAAAGACAACAACGGTACGGCTTGTGAGATATACGGCAATGAAGAAGTTCCTTATTCATCATCAGGATGGATACCGGATAAAATGGAAACGGTAATATCCGGCAATGACAGACTGTCATTTTTCGCATATTCCCCGTATGAAAAGACAGCAGGATTCAGTAAAACGGAAGGCATAACATTCAAAGACTTCGATGTCAACAAAGACAATACCGACATAATGTTCGGAGGCCCTTTATATGACATATCACCTTTTGCATCAAAAGGGATAGTCAATATTCCTTTCACACGAGCGCTTTGCGCCGTGGATTTTTACGCATATACTTCCATGCCTTCGAATGACACGATAATTATCAATAAACTGGAAATAAAGGATGTTGTTTACAAAGGCAGTTTTAAGATGCTTCCGTCTCCGGCATGGGAAATAAGCGATGAAAAAGAAGATCTGGTATTTTTCGAGGGAAACACCAAATTATCCAGCATCCCGATACATATCGGAAACACCCATATCCTTATGCCTCAGGATCTTGCGGGAGAAGTTACTCTTACCTGCACAATGGAGGTAAACGGAATCTGCATACCCGGACAAATTTTCACTGCTGAAAAAAGTATGAGCTGGGGAATAGGAAAACATGCAATATATTATCTAAATGTAACGGAAAATACTAAATTCGCTACAGATTGGAACATTCTATGATTATGCGCAAAGAAACAGTTTACATCATTCTGTCTGCAATCTGCATCACGGCAAGCTGCGGAAAAGATAAAAACGTAAATGAAACCGATCCTATGCTGACTTTCGATTCGGCGGCGCTTGTTCCGGAAGAAGGAATTCATGAAAGCACAAAAAGCACCGTAACTGACAGCGCATCGCTCAAAACAAACGGAAACACCATAGGTATATACGGATCATATACATATGGCTCGACTACATATCAGGTATTCGACTCCGAACCTCAGATTCTGACATACAGCGCATCCGATAATGCATGGTCTTATTCACCTCTTGCCAAATGGAATCTGACGGCCCACTACACTTTCAGGGCGTATTTTCCGTCCGCTGCTTCGGTACAAAGCGAATCCAGCGCTGATATGCTGGCAATAGATTACAAAACCACCACGGAACAATATGACCTGCTGGTAGCATATACCACCAGATACCCTGCCGGAGACGCGGAAGGCACAAGTACCGTGAATCTGCCTTTCAGACATGCCTTATCAGGGTTGAGATTCACTATAAAACTGAAAAATACGATTCCTGCGGGAACAACCGACGCAATAACAAACCTCTATGTGAAAAACATCTATCCCGTAGGCACATTGGTTTTCGGAAAAGATGAAGATTCCCAAAAGCAGGATTCCCTGAAATGGATGACATCATATTTCTCATCATACAACAAATATTATCAATGGACAGGTGAGAAAACCTTCGGCGTAGACGGACAACCAGGTGCCGAACAAACAGTATTCGACGGCGACGGACTGGTTTTCGTGATTCCCCAGACTCTTTCGGGCGCCACGGTCAATTTCACAACGAGAAACAGCACATCCGTATACAGCGCTCCTCTTTACAACGGAGTCAGCACATGGCAACCAGGAAAAATATACACATACAATCTGACAATTTCCGGTTCGGCAATCAAAGTCGATGTGAGCATAATGGACTGGAGCGAATTGAAATCGAATGTAGACATATACTTATAATCCGGCGATATGAAACCGTTAAACGAAATGATAAAATACATATATCCTATTCTTGTTATGGCCCTTGCAGCAGTATCATGCGACAAGGAGCCGGCTAAAGGAACGGGACAAACGGGAGACGGGACTTCTTCATTGATTCTGAAGATTGAAAATGAAACGGTTCCGGAAACGAAGTCTTCTTCGACCGACAGCCTGCTATCCGGAGACAAATTTGAAAATCTCAGGATATGGCTCGTTTCCTCATCGGATAATTCTGTAACCGAATATTACAGTGCGAACTATGGAACAGAGAATGGCAAGATGGCAGATACTATTTCATTCGAGGATGTACCGAGAACTTCATACAAGCTTTACATCCTTGCAAACAGCGACAATCTGAACGGATACATAAAGGGATCAACTATAACCTCCGATTTTGCAGACGCAACGATTGACTACGACAACAACGGATCCGCTCCGATGCCTCTTTCATATAACGCCGAAATTACTGTAAGTCCGGGAACGAACGAAATTTCAGCAAAACTACTCAGGACTTCAGCCCGCTACAGCATTGTAGTGCACAATCATGCCGTAAACAACTATCTTGCTATAACCAAACTGCAGATATCATCGATAAGTCCCGACAGGACATATATTTTCAATCATGATTATGCAGCGCCTTCGGATGCCGTATTCAACACTGTCAACAGTCAGTCGATATCGGGAATCGCCGCTGATTCGGAATATCCTATTTTAGACAAATATGTTTATGAAGGAAGCGCGTCTTCCTACGACATGACAATAGAAGGAGCGATATTCAGCTCAGCGGTTACATCCGTCTCGGAAACACCGGTGATAGGTTCACAGACGACAACGATCCATACGGACAATGAATATTTCATAAAAAGCCATTATTCGGGCAGATACCTTGGAATATCGGACGGAAATCTGACTACAGCCTATTTCTCGGAAAACGAACTCAAGACACGTACCGATATAGCGAATTATCTCTGGACGTTTTCAGGAACAAGTTCGACTACATTGAGAAATGTCGGAACCGGACAATATCTTGCCCAGAACTACGGGACTTTGTACCTGACTTCATCCTCATCCGACGCAGACACTTATACTAAAATTAAGAAAGGAGGTACCATCGTTCTTGAATCGGAATATTCATACTGGTATTATAGGTATTATCTTTCCGTGGACTATTACGGAAACGTCAGATTGTACGAATCCTATTATTATTCAAAACAGGAAGAATGGATACTGTACCCTTATTCTCAGACAATAAAAGGAAACGACGGAAGCGATCCACTGAGAACATTTTCGAAAACCGTCTCTCTTAATTATATAGATAAATACGGCAGTGCCCGTCCTCTGGAAGGGATACACCGCAATGAACATCTGACTACTACAGTCAACGTATTTTACAACGAGAACACAGGTTCTTTCGAAATGCAGACCGAGAACTGGTCATCCGTAAACGGTGGCGCTTCATTTAATTGACATAATATGAAAAACATAAGCAGAATATTGATATTTGCCGCAATACTGATATTGCCGGGACTTCATTCATGTGTCAGCGAACAGAAGGAAAACGGCCTTTCCAAAGGCGAAGGATGGCTGATGCTCAAGCTGGGATCGAAGGATGCCGTTTCAATAGAAACAAAAAGCACATTGGACGCAGATGACGAACAAAGGATCTATAATCTTTATGTTTTCGTATTCGATCCCAACGGTGACAAGATATACGCGAAATGGTACGACGATTCTTCACTTATGGACTCACAAAGCCAAGTGACATATGCGAACGACGATTGCTGGTACGTGGACAACTCTTCCGATCCTGTAACCGGGGTTATAAAGCTCAGGACTTCATCCGGAACGGGATATAAGATCTATGCCATTTCGAATATAGACTCCGATATTATTAACGTCAGTCCGGAACGCCTCGGAACTGACATACAGACGGAAAACGATCTGTTGAATTTCAAGGCCACCCTTTTGCAGGACATAACATCAAGGAATGGATATTTCCCCATGAGCGGGAAAGTTGAAGGAGTAACGGTCACGGAAAACAACATATCGACGCCGAATGACAATCCTCTTTATCTTAAAAGGATGGATGCAAAAATAAGATTCATATTCAAGGCGGATACGGAAACGGCGGACGCCAGGGGGCAGCATCTGAAAAGTTTCACTCCCATGCAATGGAAAGTGGTGAATATCCCAAGAAGCGTATATGCAATGTCTTATGCCGACAGAGGAATCTCAGATAGCGCCGGACATGATGCCGGGACAACCACAGATGATTTCTTCTCTTCCAATTTCGTCAATTTCGAAGACTTCCCGTCCTTGACTCAATCTGAATTTTCTTTCTATATGCCTGAAAACAGAAGGTCTCCCAAGATGGCACCGGAAACGTACAGGCAGAGGAACCTCCAGGTAAAAGACTCCGAAACAGGAGTAAATGAAACGGATTCCGAAGGAAACAGGGAGTTCGAATATGCAGACGATCTTTCCTCATATGTGCTGGTGACCGGCAAAGTTGAAATGGACCTTACTGACGACAGTGCCGGACAGACTTTGGGGGCCAATGTACAATATCTGATACATCTGGGGAATTTCGACACTAATGAAGGAGGGTCAATTTCCGACTTCAATGTGGACAGAAACACATCCTACACATATACGATTACAGTAAGCAGTGTAAATAATATCCGTGTAGAAGTGGAAACCGAGACCACGGAAAACCAACCGGGAGCTACCGGGGACGTTACAATTGCCAAGGAAGAAATAATGTTGTGCGACGCCCATTACGTTTCAAAAACAATATCATTCCACGCCGCCAACATAAGAGAAGACCTGACATGGTATGTCAGGACTCCTTTCTGTGACGGAGGCCCCGAAACGGTAAACGGGGAGGAATTGCCTACGAGTCTGGATTATAAGTGGGTACATTTCAGAATCAACAAAAAAGACGATTCCGGAAATTACTTCGAAGAAAAGCGACGTGCATACACCCCGACAGCATTCGTGGAAAATTCCGACGGGACGAATAATGACGGCAGCATGGATATAATCCAATTGATGGCATATATCAAACAACAGAAAGAGAAATACAATATTTCTCCTAGTGCAAGTGATTTCGACAATACCGACGAAGTCATGGGAGGACCGAAGATATCCGTAACCGCCTTCGTAGACGAATATTATTATGATGAAAATCCTATCACAGGCATCGCTTCCCCCGATCTCTGGAAAGAATTCACCAACCAGCCGGACAGATATCTGCACATAATGTGCGACTCCAATTTCAGCAAGGACCAGGAAAGCAGGGTGACAGGAAGTGTTGTGACTATAGAACAGAAATCGATCCAGACTATATTCAATACTGATTTATCAAACACTTCACTTTCAACGGCATGGGGAGTCGAAAGAACCGACGAATATCAGGACTTATGGCGTTACAACGAATCCTCGGACGCCACTGGGGCACCGGACGTAACACCTTACGAAGACAGGGGCAACAATGACCTTTTCAATGGAAGATTGAATTCCGCAAAAGAATGGGGACTTTGCCCATCGTGGTCTTCAACATTCGAAACAGGGAAAAAATGGTCCGATTACATGGACGTGGAAGTAGCCAATGATGTCCCGATACTCAAGGAAAACTATGAAAAACTCCGGTATTCATGTATGGCCAGAAACAGGGACAACAACGGCAACGGAGTAATAGACAAAGACGAAGTACGATGGTACATGGCATCGATAAGGCAGCTTATCGGCCTTTGGATAGGCGCCGATATCCTGGATCCTTCTTCGAAACTGTACAACAGGAACGCAGACCAGAAAAACAGCTCCGACGTCCTTCAATGGCGTGAGCATGTGATCTCCAGCACGGAATACGGAACCAACAGCAATAATCCGTATCTGATATGGGGTGAAGAAGGAGGTTCCACAGGAGACCTCTCTGGGTCTTACACTTACGGAGGAGTAACAAAATGGTCGGTAAGATGCGTAAGGAATCTTGGAATGGATGAAAACAGCGATCTGGACGAAATACCTCAGGATTATATAAACGTAACTAAAAATCCGGACAATTCATATACATTCTCAAATACATATCTCAACGACGCCACTTTAAGATACTACACTTCAAGGGAACTAGATCTCGATGACGAACTCTCGGAACAGAATCGTGTCTACAAATCATTCCGGGCTGCGCCTGCAGCATCTGCGCTGCCATGCAGCGAAATATCATTCGCAACATTGAACAACAACGTAACCAATTCGAAAACGAACCCGTATTGTCCGCCAGGATACAGGCTTCCGAACCAAAGGGAGCTGACACTGATGAAGTATTATATAACAGACTCAGGATTTTTCCCTTACAGAATCGGATGCAGAACATACTGGTCCATGGGTCCTCTTGGATCGGACAAATGGCCGAGGGACTACTACGGATTGAGCGATAACGTATATCTGCACACTTCTACGGACACTTACGAAACCGTAACGGGTGCAAGATGCGTAAGAGACGTCAAGGAATAATAAGCATCGGGATATTCAAGGACTTTCCGTATATTTGCATTAAATGTGCGGTATATGGAAAATTCAATGAAACTGCAATTGGAATATTGGGCCGAAACTTATGACGACCCTGTTTATTTCAAGGAAGATCCGATATCTTTTCCGACAATATTTTACCAGAAATATATTGCCGGAAAATGTTGTCTTCATGATGTTGAAACCGCAGCTGTTTTTGCGGCACATTTCGCGTGGGGACGAAGAGCGATGATAGTAAGGGACTGCGGAAGATTATTCGATGAAATGGACTGGAAGCCATACGACTACGTAATGGAAGGCAATTATCGTAACGATGGGGCCAGTATACACAGGACTGTAAAATGGAGCGAAGTAGCCGCAATCTGCGGAAGGTTGCGGGAGATTTTCGAAAATTCCTCCGATATGGAGAAAATGAGCGCGGAAGAATTCAGAACCGGAATTTACGGGCAGAAGAAAGATGGCAAGGCTCCCAATAAAAAGATAAACATGATGCGGCGATGGATGGTACGCAGAGACGGGAAGGTTGATCTAGGAGTCTGGAAGAACAGTGATCCTGCCGAACTGCTGATTCCTCTGGACGTACATGTATGGCAGACCGCCACCGAACTCGGTCTGACTTCAAGGAAACAGAAAGACATTGTCACCGTACAAGAGATAACCGATGCCTTCAGGGAAATATTTCCCGGGGATCCCTGCAAGGGGGACTTCGCATTGTTCGGGTACGGCGTTACGCATCCGGAACATAAGTCCTCGAAAAAGGAAACCGAAGATACGAACAAATAAATGCCAAAATTATATATTGTCTCTGGATGCAACGGCTCCGGCAAGACTACGGCTTCGTACACCTTGCTTCCGGAGATGCTGGAGTGCAGCCAGTTCGTAAATTCGGACGAATTCGCAAAGAGTCTCTCCCCTTTCAGCCCGGAAAGCGCATCGATAAAGGCAAGCAGGTTCATGCTCATGAAAATCAAGTATCTCTTCCGGCTTCGTGCTGACTTCAGCATAGAAACGACTCTGGCAACAAGATCATTGTTGAAAATGATAAAGAATGCTCAATCGGTCGGATATTTCGTAACTATTCTGTATTTCTGGCTGGATACTCCGGACATGGCAGTGGAAAGAGTCAGGGCCAGGGTTGCCAAGGGGGGTCACAATATAGCAGAAGCAACAATCAGGAGACGGTATGACATGGGATTGGAATATTTTTTCAGGGATTATGTGCCGATATGCGACAGATGGATACTTGCCGACAATTCAAGAGTCCCGTTCAGAGTAGTTGCCGAAGGCAGCAAAACGGGACTTACGATCATCAAGGACCAGGAAAAATATGATCATATATTCTCCATGGGGAATAAGAAGAACGACATCGACTGAAAATTATTGTAAAAATGATATACGACAAAAATTATTATCTGGATATATTCAAAATCACCGAAAACAATCTGAAAACGATAGCCGCGGAAGGATTGTCCAAAGGAGGCGATTATTCGGATCTGTTCTTCGAAAATACTTTTTACACACAGCTTATGCTGAAAGACGGGAACGTTACTTCCGGAGGATTCAATGTGGATTACGGAGTCGGGATAAGAGTGTTGAAAGGGGAAAAGACAGGATACGCATATTCGGAAAAGACAGACATCAAATCGATGACGGAAGCGGCAAGGACAGCAGCTTCTATAGCCGGAAACAGCGGAAACCCTTCATCTCCCATTAATGTGGACAAACTGCTCAGGGACGCAAGGGACACGGCTACTTTCGTAAAAGCCGGAAACAATGGAGACCGTATGATCCGGAAATTCTTCCCGGGGGAACCTAATCCTGCGGCTGACCGCTATCCCTTCGCGGAAGACTGGAAAAAAACGGAGACTTCCGTGTTGATCCCTTTCCTTGACAAATTGCAAAACCGGCTGGCATCATGTGACGACAGGATAATAAAAATAATAGCTATGCTGTCGGGACAGACTAGCGATTATCTGATGTACAATTCCTTCAGGGAAATGAAGTATGACACTAAACCCATGGGCAGCATTTCCGTATCGGTGATATTTTCCAAAAACGGGAAAACCGAAAGCAAATCTTTTTCAAGAAGTTTCAGAATGGGAACTGAAATGCTTACGGACACTCTTATCGACGAACTTGCATCCAAAGCGGTGGAAGGGATCGATGATATGTTTGCCGCGAAAAGGCCTAAAGGCGGGAAGATGCCTGTGGTAATGTCTGCAGGAGCATCCGGGATTTTACTGCACGAGGCCATGGGGCATGCCTTCGAAGCCGATTTCATAAGAAAGGGGCAATCCATATTCAACGGACGCATGGGACAAAAGATATGTGACGGCAAGATAAATATCGTGGACGACGGCACAATAAAAGGGAACAGGGGCTCTCTCAATTTCGATGACGAAGGCGTTCCTGGACAAAAAACTTATATGGTCAGCAACGGTATCCTGACCTCCTACCTTCACGATCGGATTAGTGCGAAGTTCTTCGGAGTCAGTCCTACCGGAAATGGAAGGCGTGAATCTTTCAGATATAATCCGGTTCCGAGAATGAGGGCGACATACATGGAAAACGGCGATGCCGACAAAACAGATATCATATCTTCGGTAAAAAAAGGTATATATGTATGCGATTTTTCAAACGGGCAGGTAAAAATAGGCGAAGGGGATTTCACTTTTTATGTAAAAAGGAGTTACCTCATAGAAAACGGTAAACTCACAAGACCGCTGAAAGATATAAACATTATCGGCAACGGACCTCAGGCTCTCGCAGATATAATAGCCGTAGGAAATGATCTTAAAATAGATGACAGTACATGGACTTGCGGAAAGGAACAAAACGTCCCCGTTTCATGCGGAATCCCTACAGTTCTTGTCAAGTCGCTTACTGTTGGAGGAGAATAACAAGCCATGATAAAACAGACTGAAAACATGAATATAACAGGCATAACGGATGAGAATGAACGCAGGCTTGCGGCGGAATGCCTGGATTTCGCAATCAGGGAAGGAGCGGACAAAGCAAGAATAACTTTGGATAAAAGTCTCCTGAACAAATTCGCGACATTGAACGGAACTTTGGACAGAGTCTCGCAATGTCTGGACAGGACCTTGACATTCTGCCTGTTTGTAAACGGAAGATACGGAGTGTCTTCAACTAACAGGCTGGACGAAAATGAACTGAAGGATTTCATATCAAAAGCCATATCCGAAATAAAAATGCTGGCCCCTGATCCTTGCAGGGATCTTCCTTCAAAGGAAAGGACTGAAAAGAACGCCAGGACAGGCAAAGAACTTGGGCTTTTCGATGAAGTTTTCGGGACAATGACTGCCGGGAAACGGGTAAAAGCCGCTCTTGAAGCTTCCGGATATGCACATAGAAAAGAAGAAGAAAAAAACCGCAAGGATATTCCATCCATTCTCATATCGGAAGAAGGGGAATATTCGGACTCCGTTTCCGACACTTATATAATAGATTCCGACGGTCTTGAATGCAGACATATGGAAACATCTTTCGAATACGGGGTTGAAATCACGCTGCAAGGGCCGCAAGGTGATAAATCCGGCGGTTTCTGGTGGACGGCATCTCCATGGCTGAAAGATTTCGACGCTTCAGGATGCTTCGAAGAAGCTTTAGGCAGGGCATCGGCAAAATTGAATCCGCAATTCATTAATGGTGGCAAAATGAATATGGTAGTCGGAACCGAAGTCGCATCGAAAATGGTAACACCTATACTCAACGCTTTAAACGGATTCTCAATACAGCAGGAAAATTCATTCCTCAAAGATTCCCTCGACAAAAAAATATTTTCGGAAAGAATGAACATCGAAGACATGGGAAGAACGGCCGGAACAGCGGGGGCAAAGCTTTTCGATTCGGAAGGAGTGGCGACCGTAAATGCACCAATCATAAAAAACGGAATGGTAAAAAAATATGCCGTAAACACATACATAGCCAACAAAACGGGATTGAAGCCGACTATCGAAAGTTTTACGAGAATAAAGGTGCTTCCTTTCGCTGAAAATGGCAGCCGGGAATTGACACAGAAAGATATAATATCGCTATGTTCGGAAGGAATACTTGTTACCGGATTTAACGGAGGGAACTACAATCCTGCCACTGGCGATTTCTCATACGGGATAGAAGGATTCGGATTCAAGGGCGGAAAAATCACCTGCCCGGTAAGCGGAATGGTGATAACAGGCAATTTCATAACCTTATGGAACAACCTCATCGCCTGCGGAAGCGACAGCCGGATATGTTCTTCGGACAGAATTCCGACTCTTGCTTTCTCGGATGTTGATTTCAGCTCTTAAAGATTTATATTTGTACATTAATTCAATATTTTTATGAAAGTAACCAAAAACAAAGTTATCAGTCTGACATATGAGTTGGAAGTAGATGACAAAATCGCGGACAAAGCGACCGCAGAACATCCGCTCGATTACATACACGGAACGGGGATGCTTATCCCCGGATTCGAATCCGGCCTGGAAGGGAAAGAACCCGGCACTTCATTCGAGTTCGTAATCTCTCCTTCCGAAGGATACGGGGAATACGATATCAACAAAAAATTCGATATCCCCAAAGAATCGTTTTCCGTCGATGGCAAGATTATGGAGGAATTGCTCGAAGTAGGCAAAACGATCCCTATGTTGAATTCTTCCGAGCAAGTGGTTTACGGAACCGTATCCGAAGTAAAGGAAAGTACCGTTACCATGGATTTCAACCATCCGATGGCAGGCAAGACATTACATTTCAAAGGCGATATCCTGGATGTCAGGGATGCAACGGAGAAAGAGCTGACGGAAGGTCTTCACGGCGAATATCTTCCGAAAGATGAATGCTGCTGCGGAAATGATCACGAAAACGGCGAATGCTGTCATGGGGATCACAAGGACGGTGAATGTTGCCACGGAGATCACAAGGACGGTGACTGCTGTCACGGAAATCACAAAGACGGGCATTGCTGCAAAGAAGAAGAAGCATAAACGTATCTTCAACTTCGTAAACCGTCATTTATGAAAACTGCCATTGTAATCCTTAATTGGAATACCGAAAGTTATCTGGAAAGGTTCCTTCCTCCCCTGCTGGCATCAGCCGGCAAGGATGCGGAAGTAATTGTAGCCGACAGCGCATCGGAAGACAATTCCATGGATATGATGGCAGAAAAATTTCCTTCCGTAAAATGCATCCGGCTTGACCGGAATTACGGCTTTGCCGGAGGATACAACAGAGCCTTGGCAAAGATCGATGCGGAATATTTCATTCTTATCAATTCAGATGTGGAGGTTCCTGCCGGATGGCTTGGACCGTTGACCGCTGCAATGGATTCCAACCCTGAAATAGGTGTTTGCGGCCCGAAACTGCTTTCATACCATGAAAGGGACAAATTCGAATATGCCGGAGCCGCAGGTGGTTTTCTGGACAGATTCGGATATCCGTTCTGCAGGGGAAGGGTGCTAAGGATGACGGAAAAAGATACCGGACAATACGAATCTTCTGCAGATGTATTCTGGATAAGCGGAGCCTGCCTTATGGTCAGAAGCGGAGTATTCCGTTCTGCTGGCGGATTCGATGAACGTTTTTTCGCCCATATGGAAGAAATAGACTTGTGCTGGAGGATACAACTGCAAGGATACCGGATCAGAATTATTCCGGACTCATATGTATGGCATGTCGGAGGCGGAACTTTGCCGAATGACTCGCCATGGAAACTGCAGCTCAACTACCGCAACAATCTTTTAATGCTGGAAAACAATCTTGCCAAGACCTACGCCGTTGAACTTTCTGCGGGAACCGGGATGAATCAGGAGCGGAATACCGGGAAAACGGCTTCAAAAGCATGCAGAAAGGCAAGGTGCACAATAGGCCTAAGAATGATCCTGGACGGTATTTCCGCCCTGATCTATCTTTTGTCTTTCAAATCCGCATATTTCAAAGCGGTAATGGAAGCGCACAGCCAATACAGGAAAATGAGGAAGAAACCGGAACCGGAAGAAGTAGCAGCCTTTATTTGCAGTCACAAATCATTACAAATAAAGGGGTTTTACACAAAATGGATTATTCCGGAAGCCATATTCCGCAAAGCTAAAGTATTCGAATCCGTTCATAAAATAAAAGCATGAAATCATTATGAGAATAATTATTGAAGGTGCCGGCGAGGTTGGTTCCCACCTTGCCAAAATGCTTAGCACGGAAGGAGGGGACATTACGGTAATAGACAACAATGAAGAAAGACTCGGTAAATTGGCAGCCAATGCTGATGTCGTAACGGTGTTGGGCAATCCGTCTTCAATCAAAGTCCTCAAGGATGCCGATGTACAGCATTCCGATCTGTTTATCTCCGTCAATCCTTTTGTTCCGCAGGATGTTAATATCATAAGCGCCCTCCTTGCAAAAAAACTGGGCAGTAAAAAGGTGACGGCAAGAATCGACGACGAAGAATTCCTTTCATCCGAAAACAAATTGCTTTTCAAGGAAATGGGGATGGATCTGCTGTTCTATCCCGAAAAAATAGCGGCCGATGAAATCAACGATCTGTTAAAGCACTCGGCATCTACGGAATCGATGGATTTCGCAAGGGGAAGACTGCAGATATCCGCTATCAAACTGGATGAAGACTCCCCTATCGTAGACATGAAACTGGAAGAATTCACGGCAATGGCAAGTACCGACAAACTGCAATTCAGAGTCATAGCCATATCCAGAAACAACGAAACCATAATTCCGAAATTCGATACTAAATTCAAATACCACGACCTCATATTCATAATCACGACAAGGGAAGGACAACCTCTGCTCATGAGATATTTCGGGAAAAACGAAATAGAGATAGACACGGTCATGATACTAGGAGGAGGTCCGATAGGGGAAATGATAAGCAAACAACTCGGGAAGCAACTTTCCGGAATAAAAATCATAGAAAAAGACAAGGAGAGATGCCTGCAACTATCCGAAAAAACGGATAACAACGTTGTAGTGGTGAACGGGGACGGAAGAAATGCCGATTTCCTCCTTGATGAAGGAATAAGGGATTATGATGCTTTCGTGGCCCTAACCGGCAGCGATGAAACGAACGTACTTGCATGTGTGGTCGCAAAGAAATTCGGAGTCGAAAGGGTAATAGCCGAAGTTGAAAATATTGAATACATACACCTTGCGGAGGAAATGGGCGTAGACGCCGTAATAAATAAAAAACTTATCACCGCCGGAAGGATTTTCAAATTCACTCTAAGCGACAAAGTCCGTTTCGTAAGATATATGAGCGGAACTGACGCCGAAGTTCTGGAATATACGGTGGCTCCCGGAAGTTATATTACGAAAGCTCCCCTCAAAGACATAGATTTTCCCAAGAATGCCATAGTGGGCGGCATAATCCGGGGAAGCGAATCATTCATCGCCGTAGGAAATACAAAAATAGAAACATACGACCGTGTCGCGGTATTCGCTGCTCCTGAAGCCGTTAAGGAAGTTGACAGATTTTTCAAATAATGGCAAGCTACCTTCAAATAGAAAACATATCGAAATCATACGGGGCCAAGATCCTTTTCGACCATATCGGATTCAATATAAACGAAGGGGACAAATACGCCCTCGTAGCGCCCAACGGAACAGGAAAAACCAGCCTTATGAGAATAATCGCGGGGAAGGACAAATCCGATTCAGGGGGTAAGATAACATTTCTGAAAGATATCAGGATCGCTTTCCTTGAACAAGAGTATTCGTTCGAGCCCGGACAGACCGTATGGGAGCGATTGAAAGAGAACGAAAGCCATATTGCAAAAGGCAGCAATGGCGAAACCGTAAAGGACTATGAAAGGGAAGCAATAAAAATCATGACTGAATTCGGTTTGAATGAGCCGGACAAAATGATGGGCGAACTTTCCGGAGGCCAGATAAAAAGAGTGGCATTGACAGAGATGCTGGCTTCCGGGGCCGATTTCTACATAATGGACGAGCCGACCAACCATCTGGATATAGATGCTATAGAATATCTTGAGAATTTCCTTTCCCATTCCAGATGCACCCTGCTTATGGTCACACATGACAGATATTTCCTTGACAAGGTATGTAACATAGTCATGGAAATGGATCATGGGAAATTATATTCATACAAGGGAAATTACCGTAACTATCTCGAGAAAAGGCAGGAAAGGATAGAAAATTACAATTCCGAAACTGACAAGGTGAAAAACATCCTCCGAAGGGAACTGGAATGGATGAGAAGCACACCTCAGGCCAGAACCGGAAAAGCGAAATACAGGATAGACGCATTCCATGATCTCAAGGACAGGGCCGGACAGGTACTGTCCTCATCCAAATTGGATATGAGCGACGTCAAATTCAGCACACATCTGGGAAACAAGATAATAGACTGCAAAGACGTTTGTTTTTCATATGGAGACAAATGCCTGCTCAACCATTTCACATACAATTTCCAACGATATGAAAAAGTCGGAATAGTCGGCAAGAACGGATCCGGCAAAACGACATTCATAAACATCCTTGCAGGAGAAACTGGTGAAGACGGCACATTGACGGGATCGGTGGAACGCGGGGAATCGGTCAGGATAGGATACTATCATCAGGAAGGGATAAATATTGAAGAAGACAGGACTGTACTCGAAACAGTAAACGATACCGGACTGCTGAACAGATTCATGTTTCCGCATGATATGCTCAATAACAAAATAAGCAGCCTTTCCGGCGGGGAAAAGAGAAGGCTGTATCTGCTTACAGTACTTATGCGTAAGCCCAACCTGCTTATTCTCGATGAACCGACAAACGATCTGGACATAGTTACTCTGGACATTCTTGAAGAATACCTTCAGGAATTCGAAGGTACTTTGATAATAATATCCCACGACAGGCATTTTCTCGACAGGCTCGCCGATCATCTGTTCATATTCTGCGGGAATGGCGAAGTCAAGGATTTCATCGGTGATTACAGCGGATACAGGGCATTCATAAAGGAGGTGGAAAAGAAAGACAGAGAGGAAAAACGTCTTTCACAACGTCCGCAAAAAGAAACTTCATGCAAACGGGGAGAACAGGATAAGCCCGGAAAGCTGTCTTTCAAGGAGAAAAAAGAATTGGAACATATCGAAGAAGAACTCAAGATGCTCAATTCGGAAAAATCAGAGCTGGAAAGCAGTCTGGCTGCCGATTCACTTGATTATGAATACATCACCAAAGCATCGCAGAGGCTGGCCGAAATAAACGAAACGATCGACGTTAAGGAAACACGATGGCTTGAACTTTCAATCTAGTTGACATAAAGACAAATAAAAGCAAGAGGATGGCTAAAAAACATTAGCCATCCTCTTGCTTGAATATATCATACCGGCAATTAATAACCGCTATAATCAGTCTGCAGCGTACTCGAAGTATAAGTATTCGAAATACCGCCGGGAACGACCTGGGTAGCCACCACTCTCCAATTCGTCTCGGAAGCGGGATCGCCGCCCGGAGCTTTCACCACATAATAGTCATATCCGGTTTTCATGTAAGTTGTAGTAGTCTTATTTAGTATATTATAGAAATAAGACGCCGAACTTGCATTCATTACAGATTTGGGGACCCTGGTCATATTGTAAACATTGCCATTTTCTTCCAATTTGACAGACCAGTAAGTATCGTCACTGTTCCAGATTTTGGCGATGAAATACCCCTCATATGGAGAGACCGTGGAATTAATGGATTCTGTTGCCGTGAGACCCCATAAATAAGGATTATCATTGGATGAACCATTGTATCCCCTGTAAATCTGTCCGCCATCGAATACACGCATCTGATAACTGTCCGGATACCCTGTGGATTTTGTAATGTCATCAACAATCGTGTTGCCTTCAATATTGAAAACACCGTATTGGTTCGGCGAACCGTCTACATTCATATTGCATGACCACCAAGCTCCGCAAGTCGCACCCAGAATATGTTCATACACCGGCTTCCCCCCTTTGCACACATATCCCGTGTGAATATAATTCTGAGGATAATGTGTATGGCCTATCATAAGATGAGCTTCATGGAACTGTTTCATAAGATTCAGGACATCCGAGTAATGCTTATCCGTATTTACGGATGAACCGCCGGTAGACACCCCTCCGCGGAACGGGATATGGCAGCACATTATAAGAAGCGTACCGGCAGGATCGGCAACGTTGGCAAAATCTGCTTCCAGCCATTTCAACTGTGCATCCGAGAAACCTGCGTTGTACTCAATATTCGGATAAGTCCCCGAAGTAGTGTTTCCGGCGTAAACTACATTGTCCATAACCACTATATGAGCTTTTCCCATATTGAAAGAATAATCCGTCGGACCGAAATAATTGACAAAATTTTCAGTACACTTGTAATCGGACGTTTCGTTGTTGTTATGGTCATGATTACCTATGCAGTTATATATTGGCAAATATGTCCCATCCGTCAGCTTTACGTTGGACAACGCATTCTGCATCAATGGCCAGACTGAAAGATTGTCGAAAATGAGATCGCCGACAGTCACAGCCACGGGATTGGAAAACTTCCCCCCGGCTTTTCCTTCCGAGATATAGGCCTCCAGATCTGGAATTGTTTCACTGGTGAACCTTTCGACTTTGTCATCGCTTCTGCATTGGGGGTCGGAAAGTACTACCAAGGTGAAATTGTCGTCAGGAGAGGACATCGGAACCAAAGTGAAATCAGTCCTCGTCTGGCCGCTGGTCTTTACGTTGCCCGCAGAATAAAAAGCCGGAGAGTTCTTGCTGTCCATGGCTGTTGAGTATCCCGCAGGTTTGGAATAATACACTTTCCGGGCATAATGATTGCCCTTGAACTGATAGACCCCGTTGTCATCAGTCGCAGTAAATGTGTACCCGTCGCTGACAGGGACACCGGAGATGCCTTTGCCTGTCTTGGAGTCCTTAATCAGACCGACAAGATTATTCCCGCTTTCTATTGTCGTACCGTTGATGACGGTAGAGGTGGAAGTCGTATCTTTATTTACAGGATTATCTGGATTATCTTTATCTCCTCCACAGGAAGGCATCATCATGACCGTTCCCGTGAAGGCTATACAAAAAAATATAAATTTGAAATTCATCATATATAATTTAAAACTATTCGGTTGTCCAGCCGTAATTCTGCCCCAGATTGGGATTAAGATTGAGCGCCGATACAGGAACAGGACTGGTGTACATCTTGTCATCCCACTCCAGTTTGTAATTATATATCAGATAACCGTATGTACCCTCGGAAAGACTCCATGTAGCATCGGACCCTGTATTGGCTACCGCATATGAAGTAGACGTCGTAGCGGAACCTAACGTATATTTGTATCCGTTTATCGTAAAGCCGTTCTTAACCTGGTCCGCTGTAAGGTATATCCCCCTCCAGCCCTGATTGTCATATCTGCGCGCTATGAAATTGCCTAATTTCCATCTCTTGAGATCCAGCTGGCGCAGACCGTCCTCCATACACAATTCAACGGCACGCTCGCGACGGATTTCAAGAATCATATCGGACAGTACCACTCCGTTCTGTCCGGAGCCATCTCCGTTGTAATATGAATAAAGTATCGGATCCCTTTGATATCCGGCACTTTCCGGATAGACACTTTTAACGCCGGCCCTTGCACGAAGGGCACCGATAGTAAGATTCCAGATCGTTTCCGTCATTTTTCCCAGTTCAGCTTCGGCTTCCGCGTAATTTAGAAGAACCTCGCCATAGCGGAGGACAGGAACCGAATTGTCCGAAAGGCTCTGGGAATAATTGACAGCTTTGTCTATACACCATTTGTTGAATTCATACCCCGTCAAAGTACAAGAAAAATCAGGACCTTTGAGGGTGTCCTTGCCGCTAAGCGGTGTATAAGTATATCCGGGACCGGAGATAGTCTGGCTCATACGCCAATCTCGGCCTGTGAACTCATCGGATACATCCACCCTGTCTGTAGATACCGGCTTGCCGTCAAGGTTGAGATACATATCGACAAGTTCCTTTGTCGGACTGTACTTCTGGCCATAGGTAGCAGACCTGTAACACCATGTAATATCATGTGTAACACTGGCTTCAGTATTGGCCTGACGTGACCATATCACTTCATCGACCGGAATATCCTCGCTTTTGAAAAGAGCGCTGTAATCCGTTTCGGGATTCCCTGTATTATGAAGGGAGAAAACTCCTCCGCTTATTATTTTTTCACAGGCATCGGCGCAGTCCTTGTACAAATCGTCTGAAGTTTCGTATTTGTTATTCCAGACTTCGTTAGTCGCAGGGTTTACACTATGGTATTTACGATATGAAGCTTCGTAAAGGCACATCCTTGCTTTCATGGCAAGACATACCCATTTGTTGACATATGTCCTTCCCGGAGTAAGATAATCGGAAGTTCCCAGGCAATTTTCGCTTGCGAAATCCATATCTTCTAGAATCTTGTGGAAAACATATTCCCTGTCGTCACGTTTTGCATACAAGATGGAATCATCTTTCTGAAGCACATGGTCGATCCACGGAATATTACTGAATGTCTGCAGTTTGCCATAATGGGCATATGCTCTCCAGAATCTGGCAACGCCTTCATAATGATTGTAAACTTCGTCATCCACTTTGCCTTTCGCCTTCGTCATGTTATCAAGCATGAAGTTGCATTTTCTTATAAAGGAAAAATTGCCGGAAGACCAACCTGAACCTTTCGAAGCATTCCACAGTCCGGGATGATAAAAGTCACTTCCGGATTTGGTAGCACAAAGGTCGGTATAAGCATCATTACCTATAGCCACGCTTGTGAAACCGGGCATGCCTGACTGGACAAGACCGTTACAATACATTTTCAGTTCTCCCTCATTTGAAAAATATGTGGAAGCTATTATGGTATTGCTGGGCTGTCTGTCAAAAAAGTCATCGCAAGAAGCCAAAACCATTACGGCTCCGGCAGCCAAAATCGTATATTTCAAAAATCTTTTCATATTCAATGCCATATAATTAGAATGTCAAGTCAATACCCAAGGTAAAGGATTTCAACATAGGGTAACTGTAACCGTCACCTACACCGCTGAGTCCGCTTTGCGTTCCGCCGTCGAAATCACTGTCTCCCGTACTTATCACCTCGGGATCAAACATCTTGGTGTGTTTGAAGATAGGCGACCATGTGAGAAGATTCTCCCCTGTCAAATAGACCTTTGCTCTTGACATGGATAATTTCTTCATCCATTTGTCAGGCATGGTATAAGAAACAGTAAGGTTTTTAAGTCTCAGATATGCCGCATTCTGCAGGTAATAATCATTGGACCATGTAAGAGGACCGACGTTTCGGTTTGCGGAATATGCAACCTGTCTTGTCCAGTAAGGATGTTCATCTGCATTGGTCACTGTCCAGTTGGTTGTACTGTAATCCATATCCACCGTATTTCCTTCCTGTGATTTCAAAAGGAAACCGTAAGGACGGTTGTACATTCCGTAGAAGAAACCGGATTCTACCGAAGGATACCAGTCACGTTTGCCGACGCCCTGCAAAAGGACATTGACCCCTATATTATTCCAACTGCAATTCAATGTGATGCCATATTGATATCTTGGAGTAGTATTGCCTATACGTGCAAGGTCTCCATGGTCATCAAGGGTTCCTGAACCGGTAGTTATTTTGCCGTCGCCATCAAGATCCAGGAATTTCAGATCACCGGCATATTCACGGAAATTATTACCGTTTTTATGGAAGGTATCGATTACCCAATTATTCGCCTCTGCATTGGAAAGGAAGTATCCGTCCGTTTTGAATCCCCAGATTTCCCCTATTTCCTTGTTATTGTAGTATGTAAGAATATTTCCTGAAGTATTGTTGAACTCGGTAACCCATGTACGGCTGTCCCACAAACTTCCTTTGATATTATAGGTAAACGGTTTGCCTGCAAGAGCGAACTGGTCCTTCCATGAAAGAGTCAGTTCCCAGCCTTTCGTCTGCATGGAACCGTAATTTCCCTCCGGAGCGGCCGCTCCGTAAACACCCGGAAGTTCGGGACCGTCTACAATCATATTGTCGATATCCCTGACGTAATAATCGCCCGAGAAAGAAAGACGGCTTTTGAGAATGTCCCAATCCAGACCCACATCATATGTAGTTACGGTTTCCCATGTCAGACCGTCTGGAATGATAGTTGCCTGATTGGCACACTGGAGTTTCTGTCCGTCGAAAAGCATGGAAGATTTGTCAACTTTCATTGTTTCCAGAAAACGGTACGCCGAGATATTTGCATTTCCCAGAGAACCGACATTGGCCCTTACCTTGAAATTATCCAGCCAGCTGTCCGACCAGTCCATCCAAGGCTCTTCGGAAAGCCTCCATCCGAAAGACACTGAAGGGAAGAATCCCCACTGCTGATTCTCCGGGAATTTGGAACTTCCGTCATAACGGGCGGCAACCTCGAATATATATCTTTTAAGATACGAATAATTCGCACGTCCGAAGAAACCCACGGTCCCGTAGGAAGTCAGATAATCGTCGAATGAATCATCCATACCGTCCATAAGTTCATAACTCGGAAGTGAATCCCACAGGATGCCTTTGCGTTGCGCATACCATCTCGTATAATCATAATTATACAAATTCCATCCGGCGACTATATTGAGTTCATGATCCTTACCCAATTTCGGAGTAAAGGTCCCTACAACATCGGCAGTTTCCGTATCCGTGTTGTTTCTCCATCTGGAATGGTATGAATCGATTTGTTTTATAAACTCGGTCTCAACTCCGGGAGCACCGGAATAGGTCGAAGGAGTCCGGACCCTGTCGCTCTCGTACCTTCTTATCTTGTAAGTGAAGTCTGCACTGAACTTAAGAACATCCTTAATGGGTTCTATGGTCAGGGTGTTTGTTGTTTGCAGATTGACAGATTTCTCAAGTTGGTAGTCATTGCCTTCCTTGAATCTCCAGTATCCCGTATATTCACCCCAGTACGTATGTGTACCATCTTCGTTGGTCGGAACGAAAATAGGCTGTCCGCGGTGTTCGAGATATTTTATTTGCAAAGCATTATATGCATAGAAAGGCTGTTTGTAATAATCAGTGAAAAGTGATGTATTATTTTCCAATTTCATCCATTTGGTAAGCCTTATAAGGCCTTTCGAGCGGAAATTATAAGTATGATAATCTTCATTTCCGACTTTGTATATCCCGGACTGATTGTAATAACGTCCCGAAAGGGAATAGGACATCCTCTTGCTTGACGCATTTATAGTAATATTATGTGTCTGGGATGAACTTACAGGTTTGTAAAACAGCTTCAGCCAATTGGTATTTCCGTAATAGACATAGTTTCCGGCATCGTCCAGGCCATATCTGTTGACATACCCTTCCGCGGCACGTTTCCCGAGTTCGGTAAGATATGCCTGGGAAAAAGTACCGGACACGTTATTTACGGCATTCGGGAAAGTTCCTGAAGAAGTAGGGGTCCTATCATTGTTCTGGAAGAAATTGGCAAATGATTTTGCCCACGTATATCCGTCAGACTCAATTCCGTTTTCCCAAATGACCGTGCGGCGGTTCAGGGAGAAAGAACCGTTATAATTTACAGAGACTTTATCTCCGGTAGGATTCTTGGTAGTAACCAATATGACGCCGAAGGCTCCCTTGGAACCGTAAACGGCAGCGGAAGCAGCATCCTTAAGGACTGCAACCGTTTCTATATCGGCAGGATTGACCTGGGACAAAGAGCCTTCGACACCATCTATCAATACGAGTGCCCCGGAGCCGCTGCCCATGCTATGGGATTTTCCCGAAGCACTTGTCATGGAAGAACGGGTCGAATAAGAAGTGGCGTTGCCACGGATATGTATGCTTCCCGAATGGTTAGGCTTTCCATCCGCCTCCACTATGTTCAAACCTGAAATCTGGCCCTGAAGGGAACGTACCACATTCGGATTGATACGATTTTCAATGGATTTTCCGGAAAGATTTTCAACGGCTCCTACAAGTTGCGTCTTTTTCAATGTACCATAACCGACAACAACGCTTTGCTCAAGCGTCTGGGTATCGCTTTCCATTGCAAAATCAATCTTGGTACGGTCGCCGACGACCACTTCCTGTGTTTTGTAACCGAAATACTGGCAGACCAATACATCTTTAGGCTTCGCCTTTATGGTATATGTACCGTCGTTATTTGTAGCAAAACCGTTGTTGGTGCCTTTTATCATGACACCGGCGCCGATAACCGGCTCGTGAGTCTTGGCATCGTACACGACACCGGAGACAGTACGGACTTGCGCAAATGCATCCGTCGGGATCAAAGCACCCAATAATGCAAATACGCAAATAAATAAATGTTTGAATTTAATTTTCATACCTGATCCTTAAAATATTAATGGGATTTTAGTAGACACCGGCGAAAAATTATCGCCTGGTCTGTAAGTCAGTGTCTCCATAAAATCACAAAATGTTTTAAAAATTAAGGAAGATTAAGTTTCTATCATCATTTTTGATTTATAATTAATTATTAGTTTTCGTATTTGTTTATTATTCTAAAACGTTAAATAAAAACGTTCAGATTTTCTCCGCCGCAAATGTAATTAATTTTTCATTTCATGCAACCTTTTTTTTCAATAAATCGCACCTCAAAATTTCATTTCTTTTTGGAAAGCAAAAAAATAAGTTCATTTTTTGTTATTTATTAAAAATTAATTACCATATTTGCATCGTAAGTCAGTGAAAGCGGAATCCAGAAAAGATTCTCCACGCCATGATAATTTCAAAATGTTGCTATAGTTTTCTTCATTAAGGGATCAAAACTGTGGCAAGTCTTGTATGTTTAGTACTAATTACTAACTAAATTAATCATCAGCATTACTTTATGTTTATTAAATCAAAATTCTTTCGAATTCTAATTTCCGCTTTTACCCTTGCAGGCTTTCTGACTGTTACAGGCTGCAACAAAGAGGAAACGAAACCGGGAATCGATACATCTTTGCCCGGGACAGAAGAAATCTACTATGACGAAACCAATTCGTCATCTTCAACCATATCCGTGATATGGACAGCCGACGAAGCAATTTCCGCCGGTGCCAAATCTTTTACAATCCAATTGACGAAAAGTCTTTCCAAAGGAGGCGATGTTTATGACTCCGGGACATCCAAGACTTTCTCGATAACTGACGGCGCCATCAATGATGCCGTAATATTTTCAGGTCTCGAAGAAGGAGACAGATATTATGTAAGGGGAAGGGCAAATTACTCCGGTTCCATAATGTCTGACTGGACATATATATGCAAGCCTGACAGCGCAGGGACTCCAGCCGTCATCATGGTCGGCACGGGACTATATGACGGGCCTATCAGTACGGTAACGGACGTTACTTCCAAATTGATAAGAGCAACGTCTTCCACTCTTACTTTTGCATTCTCATCAACAGATTTCAAGGATATCGCTACAGATATCTCAAGGACTTACGACATTCAGCTATACAAAGATGACAAGTGCAGCGACTTGCTTGTATCATGGCAGCTGACGCCTTCTTCCGGAATGAACTGGGGAAGTTCCGACGATGCCGGAGCAAGATTCATCTTCAGCGGTCTCGATCCCGGCACCACATATTACTTGAAAGTGGTGGATAAAACCGATTCGGATTATCTGACCAGCGAAACGCTTGAGGCGAAAACTACGGACTCTTACGTAAAGACCATAACGTCTTCGACTGCGGCAGCCGGCGATGTCATACTTTATGAAGATTTCAGCCAGCTTATCTGGGGCGGTTCACTTCTGGATGACGAAAATGCAGCAGGTTATTCCGCAACAAACAGGGGCATTGCGACAACCCTTACACCGGCAATAGGAAACAATCCTGTCGGAGATGCAATCTTCGGATACTATATCTGCAAGGTAGGACAGAATATGGGACTGTTCAACACATTGAATAAGAGCGTAGGATCAACGCGCCTTGCCGACTGGGGATACCTCAACGAGAATGCAGCAGCCAAAGCGCTGTGCTGTCTTGCAGGACATCTTCAGTTAGGAGCCAGCAGCTTATGCGCTGAAATCGTAACTCCGGAACTCACTTGCCTGTCGGGAACTGCGACAATAGAAGTATCATTCGACGCCCAGACGGAAAGCGATGATCTGCGTCACGCAATTATCGAGGTATTGAATAATTCCACCGTAAGCAATTATGCAGTTTCGGTCAGTGCCGCAGACAGAATCGCGGCAAAACAATTCGAAGTTGACGAAGCTCATACGATGAGGACTTATACTTTCGATATCCCTAATGTAGGTCCTGCATCACGTATCGCTATCGGAGGCGACGTTTCATTCAGAACAAGCGGACAGGAACGTGTTTTCCTGGACAACCTTCAAATCAAAGTGAAATCATACGGTTCCACGGAAATTTCCATCTCAACGCCAAGTATCACATTGGCGGCCGGATCGGACAACATCACAGCTTCATGGGACGCATGTACGAACGCTTCAGCATACGTAGTAGAATACAAGAAGTCCACTGATGCCGACTGGACAGTTGCAGGAACGACTGCCGACACCGAATACAAGATAGAAGGACTGACTGCGGCAACTTCCTACGATGTCAGGGTAAAGGGACAATCGGGCGAAAGCTATTCCGATTATTCGGAAACGAAAACCATCAGCACTTCCGAAGCTCCAAAGACCGTATCGCAAAAATCCGTATTCGTCAATGCTACCCAGATAGGAGTCACATGGTCAATCTCAGACTTTGCAAATGTAGCCGATGACCAGGCTGATGCCTATACCATCGCCATATACAAAAACGAAGCATGTACCGATCTTCAAGTCAAATGGGTCATTCTTCTGGCAAGTAAAATCATGTGGAGCAAATTCATGGATATAAGCCCAAGATTCCAATTCCCCGGACTTAATCCGTCAACGGATTATTGGATAAAGATCGACGATGACACGAAGAGCATTTCAAGTACCGCCAAGTACACCACTACCGCATCAAAAGTAGTAGACCTCGCGAAACTCGCTTCCGGTTCGGCAAAAGCCGGCGATACGATTCTCTACGAAGACTTCGGGGAATTCGTATGGGGAGGCTCTTCAGCCGACCTTGCCGCCGGATACACTTCCGGTAATCGCACTACATTGACTTCCATTACAAATGCCACCGGCGCGGACCCAGCCTCCGACGACACATATAAATTTGCTCTTACTACACCTAGCACACATATGGGATTGTACAACACTTTGGCCAATAGTGTAGGAACTACAAGGCTTGCGAACTGGGCCGATTGGGTTGAAACGGACGCCCACAAGGCTATGTGCATTCAATCCGGCAATCTCAAGATCGGAGCTTCCAGCCTGACGGGAGATATAATCACCCCGGAACTCAAGGCACTAGGCGGAACGGCAACAATCAAAGTCACGTTTAAAGCCGCTCCTTACAAGGAGACATCTTTTGATCCATTTACAGCAAGAGTAGATGTATTCGACGGAGCCGCAGTATCCGGAAACAGCCTTCCTATTGCTACAGTGCCTTCACAGACGCAAAAATTCAATATGGAAGAGAATTACGGATGGAAAACATACTCCTTCACTATCGCAGGCGTCAAACCTACCGATGTAATCGGTATAGGATGTGACAGGAATAATGTCACAGGACAACACAGAATGTACCTTGATGATATTGATATCCAGGTTGTCAGCTACGAATAAGGTTATTTCTTAATATATAGGGAAAGGCCGGTCCGGAGAAATTCGGACCGGCCTTTTTATTAATCTCCATTAGTGACACAAATGCTAAATACCTTTGACTATCTCATCTATCAGGGATGAGACTTTATCATAGGAATAACCGCGTCCTACGGCAAAACGCAAAAGTTTCAATCTGCAATTCGTATCGTTCTTCAAGGATCTGTACTTTGCACGGATCACATTTTCCATTTTCGAATAACTCTTCTCGGGATCAAGGCCGTCGATGGCAGCATCCACTGCTTCTTTTGAAATGGATTTCGAAAAAAGGACATAACGGATCTTCGCTTCCCCCCAGCCTGACAAAGCAGACTTATCACGGGCGAAAGCTTCCGAATATCTGAAATCATCTATATATTTCTCAGAGACAAGAGATGCGGTTATTTTTTCCGCGGATTCCCTATCCCCTTCCAGAATGGTCAAAGCCTTTCTGAAAATATCGGAAGAACAATATTCCCGTTTCGAACAAAGATATTGCAACCGTGCAAGCGTCTTGACATATAAAGGATCTCCAAAGGTACTCATATGATTCAGAAATCAAATCCCAGACTTAAATAAGCACCTACCCTGTGTGTCCTGCTCGACCAGTGTATATTCATCCTCAGCGGTCCGACAATGGAATTGTAACCATATTCGATACCAGTACCGAATATCGCGGAACCCACTTTTTCGGATTCGAAATCATCGAAATCATCGGACATGTCGCAGAGGTATGAAAGATAATTGTTTTTGAACAACTTGAAACGGAAATTCAATCCTCCGACAAGAATCTTGCTTCTCAACGTAACGGCATTGTTGATCCCGATAAAAGGAATCTGCTGGTCAAGATAGCGCCCCGCCATACTGCCGCCGATCAGATTTGTATATACTAAAGGGATATTGCTGCCAAGCAAGAAACGCAAATCGAAAGAAGGAATCACGGAAAAGAAATTTCCTGCGGTAATAACTCCGGATGCGTGAAAGGAAACAATCTGGAAAGGATTGAAATCATGCGGGAACCCTGAAAAATACCATTGGTATCCTGCCCCCAGTTCATAGCCCTTTGAAGGATAATATTCGTCATCGAATGTATCGGATTTCCCGCTGAAATACAAAGCCATATAATTATTGCTCAGATCATCGAGATCATAGTCTCCCGAAACATTATCCGTCATGATCGATTTACTGGAATAGTAATCATATCTGAGTCCCGCCCTTACGTCGAACATGGACCATCTCATGTTGGAAAGATAAATGTCTTCCCTTATATTCCAATAGGAAGCCTTGAAATTACTTTCCCCGATGCTGAATGTATTCCTGTCGGTCCAGCGAAGTAAAGAAGAGGCATTAATGGTAGGGACTCCCGGGGAATCGAAAGAATAATGGAAACGTCCGTAAGGATTGGTACCGATCTTGGCTTCGAAATCATATGCCGAACCTCTGAGCCTATGTACATTAAGCCCTATGTTCATAAGTATTGAAACCACTTCCTCGGTATCGAACCTTGCGCCTATTCCGAATTGATTTACAGGGCCGCGTTTGGTATCGAAGACCAGATGGAAAGGACTGGAAGTCCCGAGAAGTTCATAAGTCACATAATCGAAAGCCCCGGTACCGTATACTCTTCCTACGGCTTCATCTATCGATTTCTTATCAACCAGACTTCCGGGTTTGATGTCGATTTTGTCCTTTACATATTTTTCATCCCTGTCTTTCACCCCGTTTATGCTTACATCGGAAACGACGACAGCGTTATTGTCAAGATTGATTGCCGGAATATTGTTCACTTTGAAGGTATCGGTACCTACGCGCCGTTTCAATGCTTTTAGTTCCTCTCCTTTCTTCTCAGCGGCTTCGTAGCCTCTGCTTATTATCGTATCAACGCTCGCCGGATCGAAACTTAACATATTATATTCATCCAGCCTTGGAGTAATTGTAACATCCGGAATATCCACATTATGTTCATAAGAAGATCTTCCAAGCATATCTATGCCCTGATTTATTATATCCCCGAGATTGTTCAACTCCTCATAGCTTCTGTAACCTGAAGACAAATCGACGCCTATTATTATATCAGCTCCGAATTTCCTGGCAAGATCCGCCGGGAAGTTATCCCTCATTCCGCCGTCGACCAATACCATTCCGGCAACTCTGACAGGTGAGAAAATACCGGGGATGGACATGGTGGAACGTAAAGCTATTCTCATTTTCCCTTCATACCACACTTTAGCTTTTCCGGTAACCATTTCCGTTGAAACGCAAACGAAAGGGACAGGAAGATCGGCAAAATCCATGCTATCCTGATAACCAACGCTCAATGCACTTATTATGTTACTGACATTCTGTCCGAAGATATATCCCGAAGGAAGACTGCCCAGAAGATTATCTTTTATCAAAGCCGACGCATCCGCATCCGCACTCAGTTTAAGTTTGTCATATCTGTTGTTCTGGACCGAATACTGCATATCGTCGGCCTTTTGTTCTATATAAGCTTTTTTGCTGTAGAAAAAAGGAAACGATAACAAGTATCTCTCTTTATATTGACTTTGCGAATATGAAATATATTCACGGGGAACATTGTCATTCAAAGCACTTTGCCAATCCATCGCGGTGAAAATCGTATCCATTTGTCCGGGAGTGTACCCCAGTGCAAACATGCCTCCTACCAGGCCGCCCATACTTGTACCGATCACAATATCGACAGGCATGCCTATTTCCTTCAAATATTTAAGAACTCCCACATGGGAGGCACCCTTGGCACCGCCGCCACTCAATACTAAAGCCACAGTAGGACGCTTCTCCCTTATTAGGTCGAGTTTGTGACGCAATTCATATACCGAAGCGGAATCCCTTACCGGATCTATACCGAATTTCACGGTTTCGATTTCTGGTTTTTCCCTGGTTTTTACATTGTGCGGTCTTTTTCCCTCCGCCGGCAATGTGCAAACCAACAGAATTGAAATCGGAAAGACAAAAATATATTTTCGGAAAAAGTTCATATATCAGGATATTTTTAATTCCCTATATTCATGTATTCATGTCGTTTTTATGTTTTCCTGCAAGCATTCCGCATGCAGCCAGAATATCCTCGCCTCTGGAAGCCCGTATGGTACAAACTATTCCGGCTTTATTCAATCTGTCGCGGAAAGATTCCATGATATCACGGGAAGAGGAAATGTAAGGGAAATCCGGAATGCGGTGGAATCTTATCAGATTGACCCGGCATTCGAGACCTTTCAACATTTTTATCAGTTCATCTGCGTGCCTCTTGGAATCGTTGAATCCGGCGAACATGGTGTATTCGAAGCTTACCCTCCGTTGTCCGTGGAAATCATATTCGCGTATCAGCCGGATGATATCTTCCAGAGGATAGGCCTTTTGGACAGGCATTATAGAAAGCCGCTCATCACCGAAAGGATCATGCAGACTGACGGCCAGATGGCATCTGCTTTCTGCCAGGAATTTCTCAAGCACGGGCAAAACGCCGATTGTGGAAACTGTGACCCTTTTGGGACTCCATCCGAACCCCCAATCCGCAGTAATCGCTTCGATTGCCCTGGAAACATTTTCATAATTATTCAAAGGTTCGCCCATGCCCATGAAAACGGCATTTGTAAGGGATCCCGATTCTTCAATGGCAATGAACTGTGACAGAATATCGGAAACGGAAAGATTACCGTGGAAACCCTGGCGGCCGGTCATGCAGAAACTGCAGTCCATACGGCAGCCAGCCTGTGAAGAGACACAAAGTGTTCTCCTGTCTTCCTCGGGAATCATTACAGCTTCAACGAAACTTGTTTCGAATTCATCATCGGATGCCGTTTCATCGGCACCCATACGTGAAGATCCGATACAGGAAACCGGAAACAAATATTTTTTCGTCCCGTCCGAAGACACCGAACAATCGGAAGGTGCCGTCAATCCGACATCATAGTGTTCCGACAGGAGCTGCCTCCCGGATTTAGAGATATCCGTCATAAGATCAAAACTGCCGGCTTTCCTGACATAAAGCCACTTCGCAAGCTGCTTTCCTGTAAAGGAAGGCAGGCCCAAAGCCATGGAAACAGACTTCAGTTCGTCAGGTGTCTTTCCTAATAATTTAATTTTCATATCTTTTACAAAAATAGTCAAAAATAATATTAGAGTTGCGGCTTTTTTAATAACTTTGCGCAAAGCGGAAAATTTTCCGCGCTTTTTTAACAAAAATAATTGATATCATTATGGCTAAAGCAGTTGAGAAGCAAGAAGGAGCAGATGTAAATGCCTCAAAGTTGAAAGCTTTGCAGGCCACGATCGACAAGATTGAGAAGGATTACGGGAAAGGGACGATCATGAAATTGGGAGATCAGCCACAATGGGACGTACAGGTAATTCCGAGCGGATCGATTGCTCTGGATCACGCTCTCGGAATCGGAGGATACCCGAGAGGAAGAATCATTGAAATATACGGACCGGAATCAAGCGGCAAGACGACTCTTGCAATACATGCAATTGCACAGGCTCAGAAACAAGGAGGCATAGCCGCCATGATCGACGCCGAACATGCTTTCGACAGGACGTATGCAAAGAATCTCGGAGTGAATCTCGAAACTCTCCTGATCTCGCAGCCGGACAACGGGGAACAGGCTCTGGAAATCGCTGATAATCTGATCAGGTCCGGTGCTATCGACATTGTCGTAATAGATTCCGTTGCCGCACTGACTCCGAAAGCGGAAATAGAAGGAGAAATGGGCGACAATAAAGTAGGACTCCAGGCAAGGCTCATGAGCCAGGCCCTGAGGAAACTCACGGCTAATATAAGCAAGACGAACACTTGTTGCGTATTCATAAACCAGCTTAGGGAAAAAATCGGGGTAATGTTCGGAAATCCGGAAACCACGACAGGCGGAAACGCACTGAAATTCTATTCCTCGGTACGTGTGGATGTACGCAGGATAAACCAGATAAAGGATGGCGAAGACGCCACGGGAAACAGGACAAGGGTCAAAGTTGTGAAAAACAAAATGGCGCCCCCTTTCAAGAAAGCCGAATTCGACATCGTTTACGGAACCGGGATTTCACATACCGGCGAAATTGTAGATCTCGGAGTGGATTTGAATATCGTAGACAAAAACGGTTCTTGGTTCGGATATAACGGACAGAAACTGGCCCAGGGAAGAGAAGCCACCAAGAAAATCCTGGAAGACAATCCGGAACTCTGCGACGAGATTGAAGTAAAGATAAGGGAAGCACTTAAAAATCATACGGAAGACTAACTTCTCAAAAGCCGCGGGACAACATTCCGCGGCTTTATCAAGAATATAAAAATTTGTAAATTATCATATAATGGACGTTGTATTAAGCGGCATCAGAGCCACCGGGCACCTTCACTTGGGAAATTATTTCGGTGCCCTTCGTAATTTCGTTAAAATTCAGGATAAGTATAATTGCTTTTATTTCATAGCGGATCTGCATTCGCTCACTACGCATCCCCATCCTGAGGATTTCCACCAAAACGTCAAGATAATCCTTACCGAATATCTTGCTGCCGGACTTGATCCTGACAAATGCACCATATACGTACAAAGTGACGTTCCTGAAATTTGCGAACTGTATACCTTGCTAAATATGCTTGCATATAAGGGGGAATTGGAAAGGACTGCAGCCTTCAAGGACAAAGTACGCAAGAATCCGGAGAACGTAAATGCCGGTCTTCTCACATACCCTGTGCTGATGGCTTCTGATATACTCATACACAGGTCTTCATGGGTTCCGGTAGGAAAAGACCAGGACCAGCATTTGGAAATGGCCAGGACTTTCGCACGCAGATTCAACAATCTCTACGGTACCGAAGTATTTCCGGAACCCCATGCAATGGATCCGGTAGGAGGCCCTGTAAAAGTACCCGGACTTGACGGAAACGGCAAAATGGGGAAAAGCGAAGGTAACGGCATATATCTGTGCGACGACGAAAAAACAATAACCAAAAAGGTAATGAGGGCAGTAACGGATGCCGGACCGAAAACTCCGGACAGCCCTAAACCGGAAGTCATTGACAATCTGTTCACTTTGATGAAATTGGTATCGACTCCCGATACCGTGAATTATTTCGAAGAGAAATGGAACGATTGTTCCATAAGATACGGTGACATGAAAAAGCAGCTTGCCGAGGATATCTGCAAAATCACCCTTCCGATACGTGCAAGGATAGACGATATTGCAAACGATTCATCTTACTTGCACAGAGTCGTCAGCGACGGCAGGGATAAAGCCAGGGCAAGCGCATCCGCAACACTTGAAATGGCAAGGGAAGCTATCGGCATCAAACGGTTCTGATTGAGTTCCTGCTACAGGATTTCAAGGCTTTTCTATAATACAGCGTTCGAGTTTCCCGGCAAGATCCGGTTTCAAGACTCCGGCGACAGCAAGATTTTCCACAGTCCATGCCGTTTTCGGGTTATGTTCGCGATACAATACGATGCCATCAGCAGCATAAGATAAGATATACGGATGCAGCCTGAGCGAATCGGCAGGAAGAGTCCATAGTTTATATGCTTTTTGTGTTTGAGGATCTACTTTTATCAGATCGGAAATGGCATCGAATCTATCTTTGTCGAAATGATAAATATCCATCAGCTGACCGGTATAAGAATAGCCGCCCAGCCTTTTGCGATACGACACCATTTTGGATGCAAAATATTTCCCGATGCCGGGAAGAGCATCGAACGCAGCGGAATCGGCTGAATTTATATCCAGTTTGGGAATGGTTATATAAGGCTCAAGACGACGGAATACGGAATCTGAGACTACATAGGAACGTGCAAAATCTCTCCTCCGGTGGAAACGTCCACCTTTATTACGGTAATTGACAATAGATCCGGCCTGCTTTTCAGAAAAGCCGAGCCGTACAAGGTCTTCGGATGAAATTGTATTAGGATCAAACTTGAAATTTTCCACATGGCGCTTTTTCAATGAAGAAGCAACCTTGGCCGCAGTTTCTTCATGAGCGGAATTCCGTCTTATGAAGATCTTAGTATTTTCATTTTTCGACTTGAGGACGCTTTTGTCATTGCTGACCAGCACTTTCAACTCATCCCTGTTGCAATTATCCAGGACAGACATTGCAAGAGTCCGGTCAATTACATAAACGGTATCAGGATTATCCCTGTCGCTCAATATCTTAAGGGCAGCCGCCCTGTGAACAAACAATGCCGTCTGATAACCTATTATCAAAAAGACCAGTGCAACCGCACCTGTAATGAAAGATGCAGAAAGATGATTTTCCTCCTTCTCATTCCCGTTCCGGTTCTTTATCTTCTCCGGCACAAATTTCCTTCCCCTCATATTCGGAACCATGTTTATTTTTTTCTCCGGCGCCACCTACCACTATTACTATCTCACCTTTGGGCTCATGTTCACCGAACCATGCAGCCACTTCCGACAACGTGCCCCTCTTGTGTTCTTCATGTATCTTGGATATTTCCCTGGAGACCGAACATTGACGATCGGGACCGAAACTTACCGAGAATTGGTTCAAAGTCTTCACAAGCCGGTACGGTGATTCATAAAAGATCATCGTCCTTGTTTCTGAAGCCAGGGACTTTAGCAAAGTCATCCGCCCTTTTTTAACGGGAAGGAAGCCTTCGAAACAAAATCTGTCACAAGGAAGACCGGAAGAAACGATCGCCGGAATGCAAGCCGTCGCTCCCGGCAAAGTAATGACTTCAATGCCTTCGGCGGCACATTCCCTCACCAGAAGGAAACCCGGATCCGAAATACCGGGGGTTCCGGCATCACTTATCAAAGCGACATCCAGCCCTTCCAGAATCCTTTCCTTTATAAGGCCTGCGGTACGATGCTCGTTGAATTTATGATGAGATTGAAGCCTTGCATGTATATCATAATGATTAAGGAGAACGGAACTCGTCCTCGTATCTTCCGCAAGTACCAGATCCACTTCCTTCAGGACACGAACGGCCCTGTATGTCATATCTTCAAGGTTTCCTACAGGAGTAGGTACAATGTAAAGTTTTCCCGGCATTATTTCAATTTCCTCCTTACGGCCATCATGAATCTGTAGACCACTGCGGAATGCATATTCCATTTAGGAAATGTTTTTCCGATATAATTCTCGGCTTCTTCAAGGGAAGACATTGCATTTATCTTCATTATGTTCTCCCGGAACAAAAGGGGATCCTGGCTGAAGAGCGTATTTATGAAAAGGGCCCTGTCGTTCAATGAAATGGCACTTATCACATTACTGACAGCCGTTCCCGGCATATCCGTTTTCCATGCGAACTTTTCCGACATCACATCCATTATCGCATTCCCCTGCCCCGGAGTCTTCGCGGAAGATCCTGCAACGGCCGGAGATTTGCCTGAACTTTTCATGACACCCTGGACAGGATTGACTGCAATGGGCCCGAATTCGGCTTCATCCAAAGACAAGTCGATGGGTTCGTCGCTTAAGGCACCGGGATATTTTTTCACCTCATCCCCGGTACCGGAATTCAATCCGACAAACTCTTCCAAAGCCGAAATCCGCTTTTCCAATGCATAGAGACGACTGTCAGCAGTATCGGCCGGCTTATCTTTTCCAATCAAAATTTCTTTTTCTTCATCTTCCATAACGGCAATAATATGACTATCTTTGCAAGAGTCAACTATCAAAGTAACGAAATGTTTTCAGAAAATACAAGAAAACAGGGATGCATTGAAGTCATTTGCGGCTCGATGTTTTCCGGAAAAACCGAAGAACTTATAAGGCGGCTGAAAAGAGCCCAGTTCGCCAATCAGAAAATAGCTATATTCAAACCCAAGATAGATACCAGATACTCCGAAATGGATGTGGTATCGCATGACCTGCACAGTTTGAAATGCACGCCTGTGAAATCATCGGAAGATATCATAACGAAAATTCCGGATGACATTATGGTGGTAGGCATAGATGAAGCCCAGTTTCTGGACAACGGGATAATAGAAATAGCACAGAATCTCGCAAACAAAGGGATACGGGTGATTATCGCGGGACTGGATACCGATTATACCGGAAAACCGTTCGGCCCCATGCCGGCCTTGATGGCCATCGCCGAAGATGTGCAGAAAGTCCATGCGATATGCGTAAGATGCGGAAGTCTTGCAAACCACTCGCACAGACTTTCCCGCAGCAAAAAACTTGTCGTATTGGGAGAGCAGGACATCTACGAACCGCTGTGCAGGAATTGTTACAATAAGGCGATTGAAGAAGAAAAGAAAGACAAGATATAGCCTTATTTCCTGGGATGGCTTTTCAACACGGCAGCCTGCCATGTCTTGCTGTCTATATGTGTGTATATTTCAGTGGTAAGAATGCTTTCGTGCCCTAACATCTCCTGTACGGCACGCAAATCCGCCCCGTTTTCAATCAGATGGGTTGCAAAAGAATGTCTGAAAGTGTGAGGTGAAATTTCTTTCCTGATGCCCGCGGCCATTGCCTGTTTCCTGACAATATTAAACACCGAAACCCTGCTGAGGCTTTTTCCCGACTTGTTCAGGAAAAGGATATCGTCATATTCCGCAGAAGCAGGTTCCGGCCTCACTTTAAGATAATTGGCAATGGAATCCCCGGCCATGCCGCCCAAAGGTACCAGCCGCTGCTTGTTTCCCTTTCCTATTATGCTTACGAATCCTTCTTCGGAAAATATATCCGAAATCTTCATCGAAACGGTTTCCGAAACTCTCATTCCGCAACCGTACATCACTTCAAGAATAGCCCTGTTCCTGAGACCAGTCCATGAATTAAGATCTACGGAGTCCATTATGCGTCCGACTTCTTCCACTGACAAAACTGCAGGAAGATATCTGCCCAATTTCGGTGAATCTATCCCGTCGCAGGGATTGTCCTTGCGCTCCCCTTCCAGTACAAGCCATCCGAAAAACGATCTCAATGAACTCAAAATCCTGGCCTGTGTCCTTTTCGATATTCCGGAATCAAGCATATGCGATTTCCCGGCACCTCCTTTTCCTACCTCAGACAGAGACTCCAGATAAAGGGATATGGCACCCGATGACAAAGATCGGAGGTCGGAGTCTGCAAAATGGCCTTCATTTACCGCTGACAAGAATTTTTCTATATCGGAACTATATGAAGACACGGTATTCGGAGACATTCCCCTTTCAACCTTAAGATAATAGGAATAACCTTTTATATATTCTTCAACTGCCATAAGGATGCATATATTACCGTTAATTCCATTTAGACGTAAAAATTACAATTATTCGGATTCAAATGCAAAAATAAAAAAAGGATGGCAATAAGAAACAGGCATACGGTTTGTTATCATATTTTTATGCTACCTTTGTAAAATTTACGGAATTGACATGATAATGTTCAGGAACATACTATATAAAACAATACAAATAACGACACTGATTATTGCCGCCGGTGTCATGTTTTCTTGTTCCAAAGACGATGACTTCCATATAAAGGGAACCGATTCATTCTCCGATCAAAAGGATCTCGGTTCACGCGGAACATCACCTGAGACGAGAAAAGTACTGATACTTTACTCAGCCGGATACAATTCCCTGAGTTCCTATCTTGCCGAGGATATAGAAGATCTCGAAACAGGATATCTCCCCGGCGATGCAAGATACGACGATGTAATTCTTATTTTCAGCAAAAAGACAGTAAGTTACGGTAATTACACGACGCAGACCTCGCCGTACCTTATCAGATTGTACAAAGACGAATCGGGAAAAGCAGTCATGGATACGGTCCTGACAATGGACAGCGGAACTATCGCATCAAGTACTGTTACCATGAAAAAAGTCCTGACATATATCAAGGAAAACTTTCCGGCAAGAAGTTATGGGATGATATTTTCTTCACATGCTACAGGATGGCTTCCACCAGGCTATTACAGCAATTCGTCATATTACGAATCCGAAAGCTACAGCCCGTATGCAACTTTCTCGACGATAAAGGAAAGCGGCGAAATACCTGTTCCCTATATTATGCCGCAGACGGATCCACTGGCACCTGCGGTAAAAAGCCGGAGTATTGAAACAAAAAGTATCGGACAGGATCTTCTTTATAAAAACGGAGGCTATCTGACTTACGAGATAAATCTGAAAGATATCGCCGCGGCAATCCCCATGCATTTTGACTATATACTTTTCGATGCATGCCTGATGGGCGGAATAGAAACGGCATATGAACTGAAAGACGTCTGCAGCGAAATCGGCTTTTCACAAACAGAGGTTCTCGCCGAAGGCTTCGATTACTCAAACATAACATCATATCTGCTCAAGGAAGAAACCCCCGACCCCGAAAGCGTATGCCGGGACTATTTCGAATACTACAATGCCAAAAGTGACCAATACAGATCCGCAACTGTCTCTTTGGTAAATTGTTCCGGACTGGATTCCCTTGCGGATGTATGCAAACGCATCTTCGAGGACAATAGGGCTGCAATAGCGGCACTGGATCCGTCAGAAGTTCAGGGCTATTTCCGTTTCGACAAGCACTGGTTCTATGATCTCAAGGACATTGCAAGCAAGGCCGGTGCCTCCCAAAAGGAACTGGACGATCTTCAAAACGCCCTGGATTACTGCATACTGTACAAAAACGCTACTCCAAGTTTCATAGATTCTTTCGACATCACATCCTACAGCGGATTAAGCATGTACCTGCCTTGCAACGGCAGTTCCGTACTCGACAATTACTATAAACTTCTTGCATGGAACAAGACAGTAAATCTTGTCGAGTGATATTTATTTTTTCACTATATTTTTCGTATCTTTGCGATCCCATTAAAAGCGGATGCTTTTGGTGCAATGGGGTCCGGATCCGTTCCGGACTGAGTAACACATTTTAATCTATTTTTTATGAAACATTTCGAACTCAACGGCCAAATCAGGGAAACCGGAAACAAAGCAAGCGTCAAGGTTTTGCGCAAAGAAGGATTGGTACCATGCAATCTTTACGGATACAAAATGGAGAACATTCTTTTCTCCGTAAGTATAAAGGACCTGAACAAGCTTATCAACACACCCGAGGCCTACATCGTAGACATAAACCTTAATGAAGGAGGAAAACACACTGCCGTTATCCATGAACTTCAATTCCATCCGGTAAACGACACCTGTCTTCATGCCGATTTCCTTTCCGTAAATGAAGAAAAACCTATCGTAATAAATGTACCTGTGGCAATAACGGGACATGCAATAGGTGTGCAAAACGGAGGAAAATTCTTCATGGTTACAAGAGAAATAAAGATCAGCGCACTTATGAAAGATCTCCCTGACAATCTGCCTATTGACATTTCAGGATTGGATATCGAGAAACAAGTCACCGCCGGAGACTTGCATTACGACAACGTGACGATTCTCACACCAAAGGACACTATCGTCTGCGTCGTAAGATCAACAAGGCAAATTGCAGCTCAGGCTGCAAGGGAAGTCGCTGCTGAAGAATCCGCACTCGGAACACCTGCAGCCGCTGCAACTGAAGAGACTGCTGCTCCTGCTGCTGCCGACGCCGCCGGAAGTGAAAGCAAATAAATGGCTGCATAGCATGTAAGGTATGGACTATTTGATTGTAGGTTTGGGGAACATCGGTTCCGAATATGCCCATACCAGACATAATATGGGTTTTATGATATTGGATGCCTGGGCTCAGGCATCCGATATCGTTTTTTCATCCGATAGATACGGAAGCATTGCAAAGACATCATTCAAAGGAAGAAGATTCATTCTTCTGAAACCGTCGACGTTCATGAATCTGAGCGGTAATGCTGTCAGATATTGGGTCAACAAACTGAAACTTCCGGTAGAAAACCTTTTGGTAATATGCGACGATCTGAATCTCCCTTTCGGAACTGTCAGGATGCGCAAAAGCGGAAGCGCAGGAGGTCACAATGGTCTGAAAAACATTGAAGAACTTCTGTCCACCCAAATATACTCCAGGATAAGGATAGGCATCGGAAACGACTTCAGCAAAGGGAAGCAAGTGGATTTCGTTATTGGAGAGCTGTCTGATGAGGAAAAAGAAAAAATGCCGCAAATATGCGACAAGGTTATAAAAGGCATTAAGGAATTTGCGACTGCCGGTCCCGACATGGCAATGAACGATATTAATAAAAAATCCGAAAATACCTTTTAATCGTCGGAATATTAAGTTTTTCCCATTTTTTTTGTTTTTTCTTTATTTAATATATATCTTGCGAACGTTTTGATACTTAATGTTTCACGTATTAACTAAAGATTTACGAAATGGAAAAGCTCGTTGAACAAATTAAGGCAGAGTACGAAATTTTCGCAACTAATGCCGACGCACAAGTTGAAAAAGGTAACAAAGCTGCAGGTGCACGCGCACGTAAAGCAGCGCTGACTCTTATGAAAGATTTCAAAGAGTTCAGAAAAGTATCAGTTGAGGCCGCTAAGGACGAGACAAAATAACTTTAACCTTTTATTTTTAGGCCGTCTTTCAATCGACGGCCTTTTTTTTATATTTTTTTGTTTTGCATGCAACAATAAGCGACTAACCTGCATCTTGATTATAGGTTTAGGTTTTAGTACACGTCTAGGAGCCGGCTCGAGTATCTTCGACCGACTCCTTTTCTATTTGGATTAAAGCGATAAAATTCCAATATTTGTTGAATATTATCGGAATAATTCAATATGAAATATAAATGTCTGCCGATATTACTTTCGGCGATCATCCTTGCGGTATCGGCAATAGAATCTTCAGCAATACCTGCAAAACGCGGAAACATAATAATAAAACAGCCAAATGGTTACGAATTCACAGCCAAGATAAGGGGTGATGAGTTCGAGAAAATAATAACCGACGCGGCGGGACACGCCATAATTCAAAATGCAGACGGATATTATTGTTATGCGTATTATACTTCTGCCGGTACGAAAACAGATTCCGGATTCAAGGTGGGAGAAACCGTCCCGGAAAGAATACTCACGGAAAGTCTTGAAATACCTTACGCAAAATTATCCGGGTTGGAAATGGCAAAAAGGAAAGAGGCTGCGGAATTGAGAAGAAGCGGATATGCTCTGCATACCTCCAATATTTCAGGTAACTCAGATGTCCAGAATAAATATTGCCTTGTAATATTGGTACAATTCCCGGATTTGAAATTCACTTATTCCAGGGATGACTTCGATAATATGATAAACGGGGACAATTATACCCAAGACGATGCTACCGGAAGTGTAAAGAAATATTTCGAAGACCAGTTTTCAGGAAAGTACTCTTTCCATTTTAACGTAACGGATATTGTCACCCTTTCCAAAAATTATTCATATTACGGACAAAACGACAGTAAAGGCAACGATATCCATGTGGCAGAACTTGTCGAAGAAGCATGCCGTCTGGTTTCCGGATCCGTCGATTTTTCCGATTACGATGGAAACAATGACGGTAAAGTCGATAACGTATTCGTATTCACGGCAGGATATGATGAGGCCGAAGGTGCCGGAGACAACTACATCTGGTCACACCAATGGTATCTTTCCAAATCGGGAATAAACCTTTCGTTAAACGGAAAACAGATAGACTGCTATACAATTTCTTCCGAATTATCGGGGAATAGCGGCGGCAGCATCAAAGGCATAGGGACCTTCTGTCACGAATACAGCCATACACTAGGACTAGTGGATATGTATGACACTGACTACGAAGGAAGCGGAGGAGAAGCTCCTGCATTGTGGAATACATCGCTCATGTGCAGCGGAAATTTCAACAACGACGGGAAGACCCCTCCCAATTACGATGCCATAGACAGAGACATGCTTGGTATAGGAAATCCGGACACATTGAAAACCGGCTTCTACACATTGGAACCGATATCTGAAAACGGCAGATACCTTATAATGGAAACGGGCAATCCTGAAGAATACTATCTGTTCGAATGCAGGAACTCTTCCGGATGGGACAAATATGTCGGCGGAAAAGGTCTGCTTATATACCATATTGACAAATCCACTGACAACGCAGGATATTCCGACACTTTTTCAATGACTATGACCGCGGCGACCAGATGGGATTACAATGAAGTAAACTGCAGGCCGGACCATGAATGCGCATACTTGCTGGAAGCATACCCGGAAGCGCTTTCCGTAAGCCAGATTTTCTTTCCCTACAACAACCGGAACTCTTTCACGCCGGAAACATCCCCGGCTTTTACGTTCTGGAATGGCGAGAAATCACCTTTTAGCATAACCGGCATTGAACAGTCCGGAGGCGATATCTCATTCACAGTCAATTCGGATCTCAGCGCACCGCCTAAAGTCAACTTCGGAGCTATGGATGTCTTTCAGGACGGGGCAATATTGAATTGGACTTCAGGCAACACAGGATATGAAGAACCGGCATATATAACAATCACGACAAATTCCGGAACAGGGGAAGAAATTGACGTCCCTCCATATGAAACCGGGAAATATTCCTACACTATGGAAAATCTCCATCCACGGACGGCTTACAGCATATCCATATATTTCAGGAATGTCGCAGGCAAAGGCAGTGAATATACGGCTTCTTTTACTACAAGTTCATACCTGAACAACAGTTGCCCGTACATTCTGTTCAACAGCAAAGTCGAAAGGAATTCCGACGGATCTTTCCCGAAAGGGGCGCAATTGCCATTACGCTTAAGAAACGCCGTTGAAGCCGAATCGATAAAATGGTATCTCGATAACAAAGAAATAAGTACAGGAGGCGACGGATACTATACTCTTTCTTCAGGGGGAACGCTTAAAGCCGTGATTACTTATACCAACGGAGAAAAAGAGATAATAATAAAAGAAATAACCGTAAAATGAAAATGAAACGACTATCGCTGCTAATCTGCATATTGACAATATTGCCATTCACCTCTTGCCGCCATGACGAAGAAATAGATCCCGATTTCATAAATACGGATAACATATCGCTTACCATCAAAGGTTCGGTAAAGTTCACATATGACGGCCTTAACTGCCAATTGGGATACAACCCGGATCAAAATAAATTCACCGTCAGCAACGACAGCATGTCCGAATATTATATGCTCAAATTGGAATCCACTCCGTCGGAAAAAGGTCAAAAAGCAAAAGGAGACCTTTTATGGACGGAATCTTCCGATATAAATACCAAAACAGGTTTGGAATTCGAAACGGAAAACATATCATCCGACGGCCGTATTTGGCTTTGGAACTATAAATACGGAATCGGAGTAATAGTCCGCAAATTGGACTAATACCCCGATTCCCGATTATAATAACCTGCAAATTCCTATCTCACGAAATCGAAACGGATATCTACAGGTATTTTCGCACGGTTGACATTTGCCAAATCTGCTGAAAGAGGTTCTTTTATTACAGCATGATTGCTGCAATACTCTTGGGCGAACATATAATTCCCCGTTGCCTGCGTAGTGATTATGAGGTTGGCCCAGCCGGCAATAGCCTTTGGAGCCGCGTCGAAATCCACATGATACAGACCTTTTTCATTACGTACGAAAGCTCCGTGTTCTTTCAGATAATTATAGCACATCATATTGGCTTTGCCATGGGCGTCTCCGGCACCGAAACGTACCGAACGCACGAGACTTGCTATATATGTAGTGATGGCATCCTGCTTTGAAATAACCGGAATTTCGCCTTTGTCTATCAGTTCGCAGACAAGATAAAGTCCGATGATATCCGCTTTCGCCTCCTCCCATATGGAGGCCTGATTGCCTAAAGCCTCATCCACAGGACCCAAACCGTTTACGGTTTCCTTTACTCCAAGACCATGGGCAACTTCATGGAAAGTTACATTCCAGAAAAAGGCATCGCCGTTGAGATATTTCCTCTGCGCCGGTTCAATCAGGATATTCCCGATAGGGTATACGATCTTGTCGAATTTTGCTTTCATAACATTCTGAAGCTGCAAACGGCGGGTTCCCTTTCCGGCCTGTATCCTCTCGTCATTAGGAAGATTCAGCGCAATGGTTTTGCCGCCTGCGTTGCAGTCCCCGGAATAATATATGGCATCATACACGAAGATATCAGACTCGTTTCCCGGAACGAAAGTCTTATATGCAGCATCGCATGGAAGAGTCTTCTGCAGATCCGGAAGCATGGAAAGATATTTCGTCATCATAGCCGTTTTCTTCAAATCCTTCAAAAGGACGAAACATTCATACGCGGCTTTGATTCCGTTAAGCTGATCATCGTAAGTCTCGACAGGTCCGATAACAAGATCCATCTTGCTGTCTTTCATATCCATCCATGCGATGTCGCTTTCATAATAATCATCCGTACGCAAAGCCTCGATCTTTTTCAGAAGGTAATTCCTTACGCTCGGCTTGATAGTTATGGCTGCGGCGCTCTGCAGATAACCGCAAATCTTGCCGATCTCTTCCTTGTACGCATCATGATACCATACGGTTTTCAATCTGCCTGCGGAATCACGGCGAATCAAAGTATAAGGACTAAGCTTGGCTGGATCTTCCAGGGAATCCCACTCTTCCTTTGTCATATCCGAAGGATAATAATTGGCACCTGCAGGTTTCGGCCCGTAACCCGGAACAAATGGAGCATTATTGTCCAGCCTGTCCCACGGACCATAATTGATCAATGCGAATTCTTTCTCGGGTCCGTCAGGCAATTTCTCTATCAGGGATTTATCTCCGAAAGTCTGTTTCCAGTAAATATTGTCGACTTCTTCCGCAGCACTGCGGAAGAGATTAAGAACTTCCTTGCCCCTGTCGGTGATGGATTCTTCTTTGACAGGAGAACCTATCTGGCATACCGCATATTCATCGATTTTCTGCTGGACTGCGGAATCAGGCTTGCGTCCGCATGAAAAAACGGTCGCAGATACCAAGGAGATCAATGCCAGTCTCTTGATGGTACTCATAATGGAAATCAATAAGAAAGGGCGATCTGGATGAAGTCGTCAGCCTTAAGGGCGGCGCCTCCGATAAGACCGCCGTCTATATCAGGACAAGCGAACAATTCTTTGGCATTGGCAGGTTTGCAGCTTCCGCCATAAAGGATTGTAACGTCATCGGCGGCTTTCTCACCGAATTTGCCGGCGATCACCTTACGGATGCATGCGTGGATTTCCTCGGCCTGATCGGAAGTAGCAGTCTTTCCTGTTCCGATAGCCCATACAGGTTCGTATGCAACGATAATTTTGGACAAATCTTCGGCTGTAAAGTTGAAGAGTACATTTTCGATCTGTTCGGTAACGACTTTGAAATGGTTGCCGGCCTCCCTCTGTGAAAGATTCTCACCTACGCACAGGATAACTCCCAAACCGGCGTCAAGAGCAAGACGAGTCTTTGCAACAAGCTTCTCATCGGTTTCCCCGTAATACTGTCTTCTTTCGGAATGTCCGAGAATAGTATAATTGCATCCTGCTGAAACAAGCATATCAACGGAAACTTCCCCAGTATAAGCTCCTTTTTCCTTATCGGCACAATTCTCTGCGGAAAGACCGACCCTGGAGCCCTTGAGGACTTCGGATACCGGTACGATGTGGGTAAAAGGAACGGCTACGATCAGTCCTATTCCGGCAGGGACGGCAGCGGATTTTTCTTTTACGGCTTTTGCAAGTTCTACACCTTCGGGAACAGTGGTGTTCATCTTCCAGTTCCCAGCTACGATTTTCTTTCTCATGATATAATAAGTTAAAATGTTGACATTAATTAACGTTCGCAAATTTAATCCTTAAATCAGAAAATAGCAACGAAATTTGATAAGGCTGATAAAATGACTAAATTTGTATTCTGTATTACAGTATTGTGTTTAACAGTTTACACCCTATGAAGAATTTCGTTGAAGAACTCAAATGGAGAGGAATGGTTCAGGACATAATGCCCGGGACAGAGGAAAAATTGATGGAAGGGCCGGCCAGCGCATACGTGGGAATCGATCCGACAGCGGATTCCCTGCATATAGGGCATATGGTCAGCATAATGATTCTGAAACATTTCCAGAAATTCGGACATAAACCTTTCGCCCTCATAGGAGGAGCCACAGGTATGATAGGAGATCCATCCATGAAATCGCATGAAAGGAATCTTCTGGACGAAGAAACTCTGAACCATAATATAAGCTGCATCAAGAAACAGCTGTCACGTTTTCTCGATTTCGATCCCGAAAAACCGAACTGCGCCGAACTGGTAAACAATTACGATTGGATGAAAGATTATTCTTTCCTGAATTTCATACGCGATGTAGGGAAACACATAACGGTGAATTACATGATGGCGAAAGATTCAGTGAAAACCAGACTTTCCGATCAATCCCGCGAAGGGATGTCTTTCACTGAATTCAGTTACCAGCTTCTCCAGGGTTATGATTTCCTGTGGCTTTATGAACATAAAGGCTGCACACTGCAGATGGGAGGCAGCGACCAATGGGGAAACATAACCACAGGGACCGAACTCATCAGAAGGATGCTCGGAAAAGAAGCTTTCGCACTCACCTGCCCCCTCATGAAGAAATCCGACGGGAAGAAATTCGGAAAAACCGAAAACGGAAATATATGGCTGGATCCGGAAAAGACTTCACCTTACGAATTTTATCAATTCTGGCTGAATGTAACCGATGAAGATGCGGAGAAATATATAAAAATCTTCACAATGCTTTCGAAAGAGGAAATAGAAGAAGCCGTTACCGAACACCGTCAGGATCCGGGACAAAGGAAACTGCAGAAACTTCTGGCAAAAGAAGTTACAGTGATGGTTCATGGGGAACGTGAATACGACAACGCGGTGTCGGCTTCGAAAATGCTTTTCGGCAATTCCGATTCTTCGGCACTCAGGAAACTGGATGAAAGGACTTTCCTGCAAGTTTTCTCCGGAGTTCCTACATTCGAAGTCAAAGCTGATGAACTGCCTTGCAACATAATAGACTTTCTGGCTGTCAAGACTTCCGTATTCCCTTCCAAGGGGGAATGCAGGAAAATGATACAAAGCAACGGAGTAAGCATCAATAAAGACAAAGTCACCGATATCGATGCCGAAATAAAGCCGGAAGACGTCATCGACGGGAAATATGTCCTGGCACAGAAAGGCAAAAAGAACTATTTTATTATCAATATAATACGATAGCACATATACAAAATAAAAACATCTATCGGCATGGAAAAGACACCCGGAACACGGCAGCTTAAAGTTGCAAGGGAGATTCAAAAGGATATGGCGGAGATTATCCGCAGCAAAGGAATGAACGCTTTCGGAGGCGCCATGGTGACTGTGAGCGAAGTAAGGATAAGCGCGGATTTGTCTGTTGCAAAAATATATGTAAGCATTTTTCCTTCGGACAAAGGAGACGCTGTCATGGACATTCTCAATGAAAACATCAAATCATACCGCGGAGAATTGGGACACATAACGGCAAAGCAGTTGAGAATAGTTCCAGAACTGGTTTTCTTCCGGGATACTTCACTTGATTACGCGGAACATATCGACAGGCTGCTGAAAAAATAAAACAGCCTTATGAATCTGCCGTTCTTCATAGCCCGCCGCTATCTGTTCGCAAAGAAATCGCATAATGTCATAAATATCATTTCTGCGATAAGCGCCATCGGGATGGCAATAGGAACGGCCGCCCTGGTAATAATATTATCGGTTTACAACGGTTTCGATTCGCTTGTGAGATCGAATCTCGGCAATGTGGAACCGGATATCCTAATAACACCGGCCGCCGGCAAGACTTTCGTTCCGGAAGGGGAAGCATTCGACTGGGCCGATTCATTGAAAGGGATAAAAAGCATATGCGGCATATTGCAGGAAACCGTATTCATAAAATACGGGAACAGGCAAGGCATTGCTGAAGCCAAAGGCGTAGACAGCATATATGAAAAAGAATCCCCTATAAACGGACATATGCAAGACGGAAAATTCTCCCTCCACGAGGGGGACATACCGTTGGCAGCCGTCGGTTCCGGTCTTGCCTACAGAATGGAAATGAATCAGCATTTCACCACACCCATCGAAATATTCTACCCCGACAGAAAAGGAAACATATCCGTCAGCAATCCTATTTCATCAGTAAATTCGGTAAATATCTTTCCATCCGGGACATTCAGCATCAATTCGGAAATAGATAATTCCCTTATGATAATCCCTATAGAAAAGATGCGTGAGCTATTGGGATATGAAAACGAAGTCTCTGCCGTAGAAATTAGAATTGACGGACAAAACCAGACAGACCTCCGAAAGATAATCAGAGGACTTGAATCAAGACTGGGAAAAGAATTCAAAGTCAGTGACAGATTCGGCCAGAACGTTATTCTGTACAGGATGATGAAATACGAAAAAGGAGCAATATACCTGATATTGATGTTCATCATCATAATAATAGCATTCAACATATTCGGAAGCCTTTCAATGCTTATAATCGAAAAAAAATCAGATATAGGTACCATGCTTACGTTTGGAGCGGAAGAAAAACAGGTAAGGGAAATATTCATTCTGGAAGGATGGATGATATCCCTTACGGGACTCGCCGCAGGAATGATCATCGGAATAGCATTCGCTCTGGCACAACAGCATTTCGGATTCATCAAGATGCCGGGTAATTTCATAATAACTTCATACCCGGTTATTCTGAGATGGTCAGATCTGCTGATAATTGGTGCCAGCGTCGCTTTTGTAGGCTATCTGATCGCCCTCCTTTCAGTACGTTCAAATAAAACCGCCGGATTGTTCAAAATCCGCTGATAAATCAATACTAACCATGAATATAGAATCCGGAGCCATAATCGATGAGCTAAAAGCCGTTGCCGACCATGAAAAATCGGCCGTCCTTTCTCGTTTCTTCAAAACCGGGAAAGGTGAATACGGAGAAGGGGATAAATTTCTAGGAATCACCGTCCCTGAAATAAGAAAAGTATCATCAAGACACAAAAACGCTTCCGAAGCAGACCTGTCCGCACTTTTGGAATCACCATTCCATGAAATAAGAATGTGCGCACTTCTTATCATAGTCGAACAATGCAAGATCCTTCGCAGCAGGAAATGGATATCGGCCCATTCCGTAAATGAAAATGAAACGGAATTGAAAAAGAAATTCGATTTCTATCTCGGAAGGACGGCTTTCATCAACAATTGGGATCTTGTGGATCTGTCATGTCCTGCCGTGATAGGAGAATATCTTGAAGACAAACCACACGATATATTGTATGATATGGCCAGCAGCGATTACATCTGGAATCGGAGGATAGCAATAGTATCAACGCTTGCATTTATAAGAAACGGGGAAACGGACGACACATTCTCGATAACGGAACTTTTGCTTGAAAAAGACACATCATCGGGAAAATCCATGCACGATCTCATCCAGAAGGCATCGGGATGGATGCTGCGCGAAGCCGGAAAAAGGGATGAAAAAAAGCTGCTCGCCTTTCTGGACTCCCATGCGGAAAAAATGCCGCGTACGATGTTACGATACTCCCTGGAGAAACTCGGTCCGGACGTACGCGGATATTATATGGGGATGGCTAATCCTCGGGCGAAAACATCGGATCCCAGGCGGGAAGTTCGATAGGCTTCTGATTCAACATCGCCAGAATGTCCGAAGGCACATACTTCTTCTCTACTACAAGGCGGAACATATATTCATCGAACCATTTATCCGTCATGATAAGGCAGCCCTTATAGCCGGCACCTGCACCCCAACTGTTTTCCACCATCCACTTAACAGGTTTGCCGTTTTTGACATCAACGGCGATAAGAGTGATGGCATGGGAAGATCCGCTGTCATGCGTCAACACCCTCTGGCGTTTGTCCATACCGAACGACACCCCCATCAGCGAACCGTAATCGAAATTATTCACATCGAGAACCCCGGATTTCCTGTTAAAGAACTTCAGCACATCACATGAAAAATACATTGCGGTACTGTCTTTTATCGAAGCAATGGCCATCTCCTTTATCCTTTCAACAGGGAGATTGACATACAGCCAGTTATGTCCGTCATATACATGCCTGTCATAAGCTATTTCGTACACCTTGCCGTATTCCCTTGTAGGATCGTTCATCAACATCACATAATTATCCTCAAGGTCAGCCCCTACATATTCAGCATAGAATTCTTTCGGAGTGTATTTCTCTGAACTCACGAAATTGCCTTTGGAATCATACCTATTCCATACGAATTCGGAAGGAGGGACACCGAGGCAGATGGCCAGGATATGATATACTTCGGAAAGCATTCCCGTTTTCATTTTCAGCAGACTCGATTTGCCGCCCTTTGCGTTCCTCAGCTCCAGACCGTCCTCGCGCAATTTTTTCTTCAGAAGGGAAGACATCTGCGAAGTATGGTTGCTGCAATATGTCTCAGGCATTGCATCGGAAGGGACAAGACCGTATTTGGTGACAAGATCGGAGATTCCGGTGAATTGGCCGCCATCCCCTATCGGATGCGAAAACAGCCAGTCCACTTTCCTGTCATCGAAAGGAAGATCCCTTGTATCTATCACGCCCTGAAGAAAAAGATTGGCTTTTTCAAGCTGGTCATAAAAAAACACATAATTCTGGGAAAAAGTGAAAGCACCCAGATTGTATTTTTCTATCATCTTGGCCCTTAACACATTGAGGCCGGTAAACAGCCAGCAGCGGCCTGACGATTCCTGATTTGTTATGCCTTTGGTCTCCACCCTGTCAGAAAAATGGGTGTCAATCATGGCAGCATTTTCGGAATTGGCAGCCAAAGTATTTATAGGTGTTGAAGCAATGGCATTTTTTATCGCCTTGTCAGAAGAAGAACCGGCATACCCTTTGCCGATCTCCTTCAACATCGCGGATGTTATCCCTCCGTTTCCGGCTTCGGCATTGCCTGGCTGGGAATACAAGTCAACTGAAATACAAAGCAAGACTGCTGACACAACAAATAAACAAACATAATTTCTTTTCATATACATCAGGTTTTAATCGAGATTTTCTTCTTCATCCATTTCCCGGCCCTCCAGTTTTCCCGGAATTACGGACTCCGGACCGGAAAGCCGTCCGGCGGTTTTTATGCTTCCGCGCGACGGTTTCGGAGCAAGGCCAAGACGTTCCAGTTTCCTGATCCGTCCCAACATGGTATCCCCTTTCTTCAATGCCGACTGACTGGACCCGCCGAGTTTTGCAACGGAATCATCATATACTTTCCTTACACTTTCCAGTCCGGCCCCAACCTTGACATAGGCGTCCAGCCAATTGCGCAATTGCGACATCAGCTCCGAAGCCGTTTTGTACACCTGGCTGATATTCTGCTCCTGATCATACTGACGCCAGCTCATCTGAATCATATTAAGAACGATCATCAAAGTCATCTGGCTTACTATCAGTACATTATTATCTTTCGCCACTTGCCACAGACGGGGATCCTCCTCAAGCATCAGACGGAAAGCGCCCTCTATCGGGACGAACATGATATTATAATTGACTTTCCGTTCGCCGGGAGCCAGATATGAAGCATAATCCTTGTTCTTGAGTTCATCGACATGCTTGCGGACGCTTCCGGCATGAGCCTTTGCCAACCTGCCCCTTTCCTCGACCGATTCCGCATTCATATACTCGCTATATGCCGTAAGACTAACTTTGGAATCGATTATGACAATAGTATCGTCAGGATACAATACCATGACATCCGGAATCATGACCTTTCCCGAATCGCTCCTAACTTCATGGCCGTTGGCATCGGTCATCACACTCTGCGTCCTGAAATGGATACCTTCGGTCAAACCTGCATTTTTCAGCACATCGGTCAGAAGCATTTCCCCGAAATCTCCCTGGATTTTGGAATAACCGGTAAGGGCATTAGCAAGATTCTTGGCTTCATTGCCGACTGAAACCGATTTTTCACTCAGATCCTTTATTTTCTGCTCGAGACGGGAATGACGGTCTATGGAATCCTTCTGCGAATCTTTCACCGATTTGTCGAATTCGGCGAATTTATCCTGTATCGGTTTGAGAATATCTTTTAAGGCATCCGAACTCTTAGTCCTGAAAAGAGATGAATTCTCGTCCGTAAGATTCCTGAAAGTCTCCTTCATCAGAGCCAGCGACTTGTCGTACTGTTCTTTCAGAGATCTGATATCATTGTCACGCTGCAGTTTACGTTCTTCTTCCAGTTTCTTTTCAACGGAATCCCTTGCGGAAAGGATTCCGGAAAGGTTCCCGTTTTCTTTCTGCAGCAATTCCACACGTTCCTGAAGTTCATTATTCTTCGATTTCAGGCTACTGCTTTCATCTTCATAACGCTTCGCCCGTCCATATCCCGAATAAGAGATAAAAACGGCAATGGCTATGACAACAACGGACAATATCAACAAAAAAACGGACATGGATACGGATCGGTATTTCCACAAATTTAACTAAAAACTTAGTATCTTTAACTTTTTACATGAATATACGGAACTTTTGGACAAAAGGAAAAAATACGGATACTGCTTCGCTGCAGGCCTGATACTGCTTGCAATAGTATCAATAGCAGACATAACGGCAGGAGGATCAGGGATAGGACTCCGGGAAATCATCAGACTGGTATTAGACGGAAACGATGGAAGTATTCCGGGCAACATCATCTGGAAACTCAGAATCCCGAGGCTGATTACCGCAATAATTGCCGGAGCAGCCATGGCCGTTTCCGGAACCCAGATGCAAAGCATATTCCGCAATCCCCTGGCCGATCCTCACATAATGGGAGTCAGCGCCGGAGCGGGACTGGGAGCTGCGGCCGGATTGTTGGCTGCAGGAGGAATGGCAAGCGGATTCAGTCTCACCCTTGCAGCATTCGCAGGTGCGGCCTTGACATCGATCCTGATAATAGCAGTCTCCTCAAAGATAAAAGGAGCTGACACCCTTCTTATTTTCGGCGTCATGCTGGGATTCATTTTCAGCGCCGTCACATCCGTACTTGAATATTCATCCGACGAAGAAAACCTCAAGATATTCTACACATGGTATGCCGGCAGCTTTACGGGAAGCAATGCCAAAGACTTGATTATCATGGCAACAGCCCTAGCCGCTGGTACCATGGCTGCTCTTCTCAACCATAAGGGACTTGACATAATCTTATTCGGGGATGAATATGCCACCCTGGCCGGAGGAAACGTCAAACTGATCAGAATGGTATCAATGGCAAGCAGCTGCATTCTGACAGGAGCAGTGACGGCATTCTGCGGCCCGATAGGATTCGTGGGAATCATATCCCCGCATATATCCGGAAGAATACTCGGAACCAGGACACACATGGCCGTAATCCCGTTCAGCATAATAACGGGAGGAATAATAAGTGTTTCCGCAGACATTTTGTCAGTTATTGCCGGAATAAGCCTTCCTGCAGGCTCTACAATCGCCCTCATCGGCATCCCGGTAATACTATACATACTTTTCAGGGGAAAAGACAAAACCTTTCAACAATAAATCCGATCATGATTCTGGAAGCGAGAAAACTAACCATAGGATACGGAAAAACGCTGCTCAAGGAAATGACATTCGATGTGCGGAAAGGTGAATGCATCATGTTATGCGGAGCCAACGGAAGCGGAAAGACCACACTGATGCGTACGCTTGCCGGCACACTGCCTGCTTTAGGGGGTGAAATAATCACTGAAAGGAACGGGAGGAACGAAATGAAACCGGTGATGATACCGAGCCGCATACCGAAGATACAAGGATTCACCTTGGAAGAGTTCATAAAAACAGGACTTTACAACCAGACCCCTTGGTCGGGAAAGACAACGGAAGAGACCTCAGGTTCAATAATGAAAGCAATGGAAATCCTTGGGATAAGGGAACTAGCCTCAAGGGATATTTCAAAACTCAGCGACGGTGAATTCCAGAAAGGCTGCATAGCAATAGGCATGGTACGGAAAGCCGGACTCATCCTGATGGATGAACCCACGGCTTTTCTGGATATGGAAAACAGGATATCCGTGTTGTCTGCAATAGGAACTATCACAAGGGAAACCGGTAAATCGGTAATATTTTCCTCTCATGACATATATGAAGGACTGAAAGCATGCGACAGGGTTCTTTCGATAGGAAAAGACGGGATATTAAGGCAATCGGGAAGCGACAAGGCCGGCAAGATCCTCGCGATAAAATCCTGTTTGAAAAATAAAAACATTATCTTTGACAATTGAAATGACTGACAAATTATTCCTCATAGACGGGCATGCACTCATCTTCAAGATGCACTACGCATTCCTCAGACGCCCGATGGTCAATTCCAAGGGGGCCGATATGTCCATTCTGTTCGGTTTTACCAAATATCTTCTGGAACTGATCGAAAGGGAAAAACCGACACATCTGGCCATGGCCTTCGATCTGCCGGGAGGAACATTCCGCAATGAACTGTATCCGCTATACAAAGCCACGCGAAAGGAAACTCCCCAACTTGTCATAGATGCACTGGACCCATTGATGGAGATATGCAAAGCTATGAACATACCTATCCTTGCAGTGAAAGGTTATGAAGCGGACGATGTAATAGGCTCGATGGCGAAAAGGAGCGGAAAAGAGGGATTCCAGGTATATATGGTAACCCCCGACAAAGACTACGGTCAATTGATAGACGACGACATATTCCAATACAAACCCGGCAAATCCGGAAGCGATAATGAAATAATCGGCAAGAAAGAAATCTGCGAGAAATACGGCATAACCGATCCACGGCAGGTGATAGATATGCTGACCATATGCGGCGATACTTCAGACAACGTACCGGGAGTCAAGGGAATAGGAGAAGTCGGAGCAAGCAAGCTTATAGCCAGATACGGTTCAGTCAAGAACATATACAGCCATCTCGACGAACTTGGCGACAAGCAGCGCAAAATGTTCGAAGAAGCCGAAGATCATATTGAACTTAGCCATACTCTCGTAACTATAAAGACCGATATTCCGTTGGACATCACCGGAGACGAAATGCGGATCAATCTGGATTTCAATCCAGTGATAGCCGATCTTTTCAGAAAATACGAATTCAATTCCCTGGAAAAATATATAAGCCATATAAAAAGCCGGACAAAGACGGAGCAGAAAAAAACGATGCCCCGAATAGAAGAAACCGGCACCGAAGAGATTTGCAAAGCCGCTGCCGCTGCAGGCAATTGCGCAATCATAACCGAAGGAACCGGGCAAGGAATATTCACTTCCGTAAAGAAAATCACAGTTGCGGCATTCCCGGGACAGGAAAACGCGAAAAGCGGAATGGGAAAAGGACGGATACTGGCAACCGAGGGATCGGAGAAAGATTTTGCCGGACTGCTGGAAGACGGAAAGATAAGCAAATTCGGCTTCGATCTGAAACAGCAGATGGACATTCTGGCCGGCAACGGAATAACGATACGCGGGAAATTGTTCGACATCGGCCTTCTCCATTACCTGCTAGACCCTGAAAAGAGCCACAGGCAGGACATACTGGCCAAAAGTTATCTGGACATTAATCTTTCGGAGACAGAGGAAACGGAAGCTGAAGTATCTGGGGACCTTTTCGCCGATGAAGAAAACGACAGACCTGTCAGGGAACGAAGGAAATATGAAGAAGCCGCAACTGATCTGCTCTTAGGTGAAAAAATAACCGCCGAAGTGGACAAGGACGAAAGGACTGCCGGCCTGTACGGCAAAATGGAAGAGCCGTTGATACATGTCCTTTCGAAAATGGAACGCAACGGCGTCAAAGTGGATTTGGAACAACTCAGGTTATATGCCGAAGGCTTGAAGAAAGAATTGGCCGGACGCGAAGACAAAATACGTGAAATGACCGGCGAACCGGATTTGAACGTATCCTCTCCAAAACAGATCGGGGAAGCGCTTTTCGGCAAACTCGGATTGGATCCGAAAGCCAAAAAGAACAAAAACGGCAGCTACTCCACAGATGAAGCGACACTTTCAGCCTTGTCATACAAACACCCGGTGATAGATGAAATTCTTGAATTCCGGGCAGTCAAGAAACTGCTTTCCACATACATTGAGCCGTTCCCCGGATACATATCACCGATTACCGGGAAAATACACACGACATTCAACCAGGCCCTGACCTCTACCGGAAGATTGAGTTCATCAAATCCCAATTTGCAGAATATACCTATCAGGAGCGAAAGAGGTAAGGAAATAAGGAAAGCCTTCATTCCCGGCACGCCTGACGGAATCATATTGTCTGCGGATTACTCCCAGATAGAACTGCGCATAATGGCACATCTGAGCAACGATGCCCATCTTATAAGTGCATTCAATGCCGGGAAGGATATACATGCAGCCACGGCATCAAAGATTTTCGGGGTTTCCCACGAACAAGTCACACCCGAACAAAGGAGGATTGCGAAAACGGCCAATTTCGGAATAATGTACGGGATTTCGGCTTTCGGACTTTCGCAGAGACTGGGAATTTCCAGAAATGAAGCAAAAAAAATCATAGACGATTATTTTGCGAGTTTTCCGGCAATATCGTCTTTCATCGAAAGGACATTGTCGGATGCCAGGAAAAACGGCTATGTGGAAACACTTTTCGGAAGAAGGAGATATCTTCCGGATATCAACTCCAAGAATGCTACTATCCGTGCCCTTGCTGAAAGGAACGCAGTCAATGCCCCTATACAGGGGACATCTGCGGATATCATCAAGATGGCTATGATAGGAGTGAATGACAAGATGGAAGAAGCCGGATTAAGAAGTAAAATGGTCCTCCAGATACACGACGAACTTGTTTTCGATGCACTGCCTGAAGAAATCGAACGTCTGCGCGATATCGTCGTATTTCAAATGGAGAATGTAATAAAGCTGTCGGTTCCACTGACAGTAGAATGCAATTATGGAAAAAACTGGCTCGAAGCACATTAACAGAAGATCGTCCATATCGGGACGTACGGCGGAAGAACTCGTCATTCTTGCGAAAGACGGGAATGCACTGGCATTCACCGCACTATGGGACAAGCATATAGAACAATTGCGCCTGTTCCTTCGCATGAACATGAAAATACTCAACAACATCGATATCGATGATGTATGCAGCAGAAGTTTCGAAAAAGCTTTCAGGCAGATAAGAAGCTATGATCCATCGATAAGCAAATTCAATACATGGCTGAAAATCATAGCCAGGAATACGGCTTTGGATCTCAAGGCGCAGGAAGAACGGTTCCACCCCAGATTACACACAATATATATTGACGCCGACTCAAACAATTCCACAGGAATAGAGTCCATCCCCGACCAGGTCCCTTCCCCGATAGATACCATAATAAAAAATGAAAACGAAGAAGAAAATCAGGCTAACATAAACAAACTGCCCGAAACTTACCGGGAAGTCACAAGAAAAAGGATAATAGAAGGGATGCAATACAAGGAAATAGCAGAAGAAACCGGACTGAACATCAATACTGTAAAAACAAGAATCAGCAGGGCAAAGGAAATGCTCAACAAGCTTCACAAGGAAAACGAACAAAAAGATATATAATGACTTTTCCAGAATTCAAGGACATAATAAAGACAAGATTCCCAGAACTGACCGAAACACAATACAGCCGTTTCGAAGCTATGGAGAAATTATACGGGGAATGGAATTCCAAGGTCAATGTGATTTCGCGCAAAGACATAGGATGCCTCTACGAACATCATGTACTGCATTCCCTTGCAATAGCGGCTTACCTCAAAGAAAACCGCGGGGAGATATACGGCTCGATGTCGGCGGATGGCGGAAACAGGATACTTGACATCGGTACGGGCGGAGGATTTCCAGGAATTCCCCTGGCCGTTATGTTCCCCGGATCACATTTTACCCTTTGCGATTCAGTAGGGAAAAAAATTACGGTAGCTGAAAACATAGCTGAAGCGCTGGAGCTAAACAACATCGACACTGTCAATTCCCGTGGCGAATCACTGCAGGGGAAATTCGATTTCGTCGTCTCGCGGGCGGTAGCACCGTTGGACAAATTGTATCAGTGGACAAGGAACAGATATACAAAAGGTCTGATCTGTCTCAAAGGCGGGGATATAAACGAAGAGATCTCCTTGACGGCGACACGTTACGGATTATGCGAGAAGAACATAAGCACATGGAAGATAGACAACTGGCTGGAAGATGAATATTACAAAGGAAAATTCGTAATACACATAGGAAAATGATGCCCCGTACATGTTACGGAAATATTTTAAGGAAAAAATTTTGCAAATAGACTTAAAAAGACTACATTTGCATTCCAATTCTCGAATATATAAAAATATAAGATAATGAAAAGAACATATCAGCCTTCCGTACGCAAGCGCGTCAATAAACACGGTTTCCGTGAAAGAATGAGTTCAGCCAACGGGCGTCGCGTACTTGCATCCCGTCGTCGTCACGGACGCAAGAAACTTACAGTTTCATCAGAAGAGAGGTTCTAATCTCCACAGATAAATCGGAATACTAAAAGAGTTCGGTCATGGCCGGACTCTTTTTTACTGTACATTAATTTACCTGCAGAGGCTCTACATATAATGATTTTTCGTATATTAGCGCGATATTTTACTTTAAAAAACGCTATGAACAGGACTATCATTACGGCAGTAGGAAAAGACACTCCAGGCATAATAGCCAGAATCAGCACATTTCTGGATTCCAAGAAAGTCAATATTCTCGACATATCGCAAACCATAGTAAAAGGCTTCTTCAACATGATGATGATAGTAGACGCCAAAAACATGGATGAGAATTTCGATGAATTCGTATCCCAAATGAAAGATATCTCTTCGGAACTCGGCATAGACATCCGATGCCAGAGGGAAGACATCTTCGATATGATGCACAGAATCTAATAAGGAGACAGCCATGATAAATCTAAGCGAGGCTTTCGAGACCCAGAACATGATCCAGCACGAGAATCTCGATGTAAGGACAGTAACCATGGGCATCAGCCTTCTCGATTGCGCAGACAATGACACTGAAAAGACCTGCAAAAACATCCATGACAAAATAAAACGCCTTGCCGGCAATCTCAGATCGACCGCCGAAGAAATTTCCTCCGAATTCGGAATCCCGATAGTCAACAAAAGGATTTCCGTAACTCCGATAGCGATTGTCGGATCTTCTTGCTGCAAAAGCACAAAAGACTATCTGAAGATAGCCAAGACACTTGATTCGACAGCCAAGGAATTGGGAATAAACTTCATAGGAGGCTTCTCGGCTTTGGTTTCCAAAGGGATGACAAAAGGAGACCGGCTGCTGATAGAATCCATACCTTCGGTACTCTCCGAAACGGAAAATATATGCTGCAGCGTCAATGTGGGAACGACAAAACAGGGAATAAACATGGATGCTGTAAGAATGATGGGGCAAATCGTCGTCCGTACCGCGGAGATGACAAAAGATACCGGGTCCTATGGCTGCGCAAAACTCGTTTCCCTGTGCAATGCTCCGGATGACAATCCTTTCATGGCAGGGGCTTTTCACGGAGTAACGGAACCAGATGCCGTCATAAATGTGGGAGTCAGCGGTCCGGGAGTCGTAAAAGCGGCCCTGGAAAAAGTACACGGAAAAAGTTTCCAGGTTTTGTGCGACACCATAAAGAAAACAGCTTTCAAGATTACTCGCGTCGGACAACTTGTTGCACAGGAAGCTGCAAAAAGACTGAATGTACCTTTCGGCATTATTGATCTGTCCCTCGCACCCACTCCGGCAATCGGAGACAGCGTAGCGGATATTATCCATGAGATGGGCATGGAACAATGCGGAGCACCCGGTACTACGGCTGCCCTGGCATTGTTGAACGATCAGGTCAAAAAAGGAGGGATCATGGCTTCATCCTACGTAGGAGGATTAAGCGGCGCTTTCATTCCTGTAAGCGAAGATCAGGGGATGATCAACGCAGTAAAGGCCGGTGCCCTTACGATCGAAAAACTTGAAGCGATGACATGCGTATGCTCTGTCGGACTCGACATGGTAGCAGTTCCGGGTGATACGCCGGCGAGTACGATTTCGGGAATAATAGCCGATGAAGCTGCCATAGGAATGATAAATCAGAAAACCACGGCTGTACGGATAATACCTGTGATCGGGCATGACGTAGGTGACGAATACGAATACGGCGGTCTTATGGGAACTGCTCAGGTAATGAAAGTGAACAAGTTCAGCTGCAAGGAATTCATAGAAAGACAAGGCAGGATTCCGGCACCTATCCACAGCTTCAAAAACTGAGATGCCGCATGGAAACAGATGAAAAATTCATGAAAGAAGCTCTCAGGGAAGCTCATGCAGCAGCCGAAGAAAATGAGGTACCCATTGGGGCAGTGATTGTATGCGGAAACAAAATCATTGGTAAAGGACACAACATGACGGAAAAGCTGCATGACCCCACGGCCCACGCCGAGATGATAGCGATCACGGCAGCAACAGGGATTATGGGAAGCAAATATCTGAACGACTGCACGTTATATGTCACGATAGAACCATGTCCCATGTGTGCGGGGGCGATAGCTTGGGCGCAGACGGGAAGACTTGTGTACGGAGCGATAGATCCCAAAAAGGGATATTCCCAATTCTCCCCTTCAATCATGCATCCGAAGACAAAGATACAAGCAGGGATACTGGCGGAAGAATGTGGAAAAATCGTGACTGAATATTTCAAAAACAAAAGATAATATGCAGCCCGGGCTTTTAATATTTTGCCAAGGGGAAAAATATTAATATATTTGCAATTCGAAATTGAGATATGGTGTAATGGCAGCACAAGGGATTTTGGTTCCCTTAGTAGAAGTTCGAATCTTCTTATCTCAACAAAAAAGGCGTCTTTTTAAGGCGCCTTTTTTTGAACAAAGAGGGAATTGACTTATATTTGTTAAAGTTATTTAAAAACACAGCAAATGAAAGGCATATATATTTTCCTCGCAAACGGATTCGAAGAAACCGAAGCTCTGGCCACAGTGGATATCCTCAGAAGAGGAGGGATAGACATCCGGACGGTCTCGATTCATCGCGACAAATTCGTCGTAGGTTCACACAAAATACCCGTGGTAGCCGATATGACTTACGGGGAATTCAAGGAAAATGTCATGATAGAAGGCACAGAGCCTGAAGATGTCATTATTTTCCCGGGAGGTAACCCGGGAGCAAAGAATCTGGCGGCAAACAGTGAAATAATCAATTTCATGCGCCTTCATTATGCCGAAGGAGGTACTGTCGCCGCAATTTGCGCTGCTCCGGGCCTTGTAGTGTCCCAGCTTCCAAGCCTGAAAGGCAAACATTTCACCTGCTATGACGGTTATGAAGATGCTTTGATAGACAAAGGCGGTATCTACGAAAAAGTTCCGGCCGTGACCGATGGAAATCTGATCACAGGCAGAGGTGCCGGATGCACTGTCCAATTCGCTCTGGCAATACTCGAATATCTGAAAGGTGAAGAAGCCGTGGAGAAAGTCAAAGGCGGCCTGATGATTTAAGCTGGGCTTACAAACACTTGACGATCGGCGGTATTAACGCTTGACAACCACTCTTTCTATCCTTCTCGGAACTGAAGTCATTATTTCATAAGGAATGGTACCGAGGATATCTGCAAGTTCGCTCACCGAAGGCTCTTCACCGAAGATTGTAACGGTATCCCCCGCCTTTGTTTCGACCCCGGTCACATCAAGCATGCACATATCCATACATATATTGCCTATTGTAGGCACACGGTGCCCGTTCAAAACAAAAGACGCATGACCGCAGCCCAGCCTCCTGTCAATTCCATCAGCATATCCGACGGGAATGGTTGCTATTGATGTCCCATCCGGGGATATCATTCCATGACGGCCATAACCTATCGCCCCGTCGCCTTCCTTAAGATTTTTGACTTGCAATACCTTGCATTTCAATGAAGCCACCGGGGCAAGACTGACACCCGGCAGAGAACTTATCCCGTAGATTCCGACGCCCAGACGTACCATATCATACTGATATTGAGGAAACCTCTCGATACCTGCAGAATTAAGGATATGGAACATGGGTCTGTAACCTATGCTTCCGGAAATTGCCGAAGCATTCTTTCCGAACATATTTATCTGGCCCATGGTAACAGCATCCTGTGCAGGATCCTCGGCAACTGCAAGATGAGAATAAACGGATTTAACTTTGACAAGATCCGTAGATTCCAGGAAAGCTGTCAGTTCTTCAATTTCATCTGTCATGAAACCTAGACGATGCATTCCTGTATCCAGTTTGACATGAATAGGAAAATCCTTTATCCCCCTTTTGTCCAGGACAGCACACAATGACCTTAGGGAATACATATTCGGAATCCCAGGTTCAAGACGATTATCTATTATCTCATTGAAAAAATCGGTTCCTGCCGTAAGGACCAGAACAGGAAGACTTATACCTGCACGCCTCAACTCGATACCTTCAACAGGATAAGCAACTGCAAGATAATCGGCTCCGGTTTTCTGAAGCATAGAAGCGATCTCTACCGCCCCATGTCCGTAAGCATTGGCCTTTACCAGAACAAGAAGTTTAGTCTTCGGTTCCAGTTTCGTCTTGAAATATCTATAATTCCCCGCCAAATTGGAATAATTGAGTTCCAATCTTGAGAAATCGTCATTTACTATCATATAATCTCTTTAAAAAGGAGAGCAAAATTACCAAATAATTCCGAGTAAGAATAATATTATGACATAATTTCAGATATTGGCATATGGTCTGCAATTTGCTAATAAATACACGTACAATATAAAAACAAGAACTTATATGAGCATTTGGCTGATAGTAATACTGGTGATGGTTGCCAGCTACATAATACAAAATAAACTCAAGAGTCGTTTCCGCAAATATTCACGAATCCCTACCGACAACGGCATGACCGGAGCCGAAATCGCAACCAAAATGCTGAATGACAACGGCATATATGATGTCAAAGTGATATCAGCAAAAGGAATGCTTACCGACAATTACAATCCGCTGACGAAAACGGTCAATCTCAGCGAAGGAGTGTATTCGCAAAGATCCGTGGCTGCGGCTGCAGTTGCAGCCCATGAATGCGGGCACGCGGTACAGGACGCAAAAGGATATGCGCCGCTCAAACTGAGATCAGCGCTTGTCCCGGCGGTCAGTTTCGCTTCAAATGCCGTCCAATGGATATTGCTGCTGGGCGTCCTGATGATCAATATAACGCCCGCCCTTCTCTGGGTGGGTATCGCACTATTCGGAGTAACGACAGTGTTCAGCCTGATTACTCTGCCGGTAGAAGTAAACGCTAGCGAAAGAGCCCTTGCATGGCTCAATACGGCCGGAATAACCAATGCAGAAACACAACCAATGGCTACTGATGCCTTGAAATGGGCAGCATATACTTATGTGATTGCAGCTATCGGTTCTCTCGCGACATTACTGTATTACATATCTCTGGCTTCCAGAAGAAGCTAAGATCATTCTGCCGTAACCGTCTCAAGAATACGGGCCAATTGATCCGAACATGCCGTACCTCGGCCATGGCAATTAACGCCATGTAATTTGGCAATTACTTTATCGGTTTCCATTCCGTCGAGAAGTATCCCTATGGCTTTAAGATTCCCTTCGCAGCCCCTTGTATAGGCAAGATTATATATCTTGTTGTCTATTATGTCGAAATCGATCCTCACCGAACAGACAAGTTTGCTGGGAACTGCCGTTATATGCCTGATCCCGTTTGCCGACTTGTCGCTGACAATCTTGTAATCATCCCCTGTCATAAAATATGAAATTTCATAAAATATAAAAGCGGCTTTTGCGCCGCCCTAGTATCAAAAATGGTTAAAAAATCAAAACAGAGTCGGATGCGTTTCATCCAATTCCGTCAGGACTTTTTCCATAATGGCTTTCCTGAACAAAACGGATTTGCAACGGACACCGAAACGTTTGCAATACAAATTTATTGCATCCCTTTCTTTGTCATTCAAATAAATGACCTCCCTGTTGCGCCTGACAAGCGAATCCTTCTGCCTGTCAAGAAAATCGGGAGATACATCATGTATGGAATCCTTTTTCCGTTTCACAAATGACAAATTTAACAATTAATCGCAACATAACACCCATTTCACAAAAAATGAATTATGAAGCAAGGAATTACTATATTTGCAATCGATATATATATCAATAATCAACAATTGAATTTATGATCAAAAACATCGGTTTGGTAGCACATGATTCCAGAAAGAAGGAACTCATAGACTGGGTAAAATTCAATGCTGGATCCTTGCAGAAATGCAATTTGTTCGCAACCGGCACAACCGGAAGACTTGCCGAGGCGGCACTCAAGGACGTTCTGGGCAACGAGGCTCCGTCAGTGACATGCCTTCTTAGCGGTCCCCTGGGAGGTGATGCGGAAATCAGCGCAATGATCGCCGAAAAGAAAATCGACATGCTTGTGTTTTTCTGCGATAACCTTATCATGCAGGGACACCAAAATGATGTACTGGGGCTTGTCCGTCTCGCATCCCTTTACAACATTCCTTTCGCAACAAACAGAAGCACTGCAGACTTCATAATCTCTTCACCTTTGTACAAAAGCGAGGAATACGAAAGGATGATACCTTCCTGCATCGATACTTACAAAAACAGAAAACTCTGAGTCCGGTAAACTCAGTGATATTTGGAATAATGCTGCGGATCCACAATCTCGCGGTATTTGTCTATCACCTTTTTGAAATCCTCCCAGGCATCCCGCTTGAGTCCCGGATTCCTCAGAAGTGCAGAAGGATGATAAGTCGGCATAACACAACGGCCACGCCATTCGATCCATTGACCCCTCATCTGTGTGATCTTTGCATTGGAATCTATCAGCCCTTTCAGGGCTGTTGAGCCAAGCAATATGATAATTTTCGGATCTATAAGTTCGATCTGCCGGTAAAGATAAGGGATGCATATCGCCATTTCCTGTGAGGTTGGAGTTCTGTTTTCAGGCGGCCTGCATTTGACTATATTCCCTATGAAAATCTGTTTGTCCCGCGAGAAACCGCAAGCAGCGAAAATCTTGTCCAGAAGCTGTCCGGATCTTCCGACGAAAGGTTTCCCCTCCATATCTTCATAATAACCCGGGCCTTCCCCTATTACCATTACCGGTGCATTCCTGTTGCCTTCGCCGAAAACCGGATTATGTCTTGCCTTGCACAAATCGCAATTGGTACACGTCAAAATCTTTTCTCGTATCTGTTCGAATTCATCCATAATGCAGAATTAACAAAAAATTACCGGAAAACAAATGGACTTTGCATGAAAAAGAGTCTATCTGGCTGTATCAAGGGAATATTACTCTGATTTTTCGGCCCTTTTCTTAATGGTATCAAGCCATAGACGGCGGATAATGGCACTTCCGGGATATATAATACGCCAATAGATGCCGAAAATCCGGCTGTCCAGCAGTGAAAGGCCGCAAATCCTTGTCTCAGTAGACAAAATAGTCCGGCCATCGCCATTCCCGATGAATCTGAAATTGGCTGCCACTTTGACATAACCGGTATCATTGAAACCCGTAAACTGTTCTACAGAAGTTATTTCCGGAGGATCAGGCTTCCCGCTTTTGTCACCGAACATCGAAGACTTTAGGATCATAAACATCATCCACTCATCAGGAGCGACCGTGAAGAAATTGAAATCCGGCGTGGAGATCATTTCCGACCCCTGGACCCGTGAAGTTGTCCCGAAGTTTTTTTTCGTATCAGTATCTGCAATTCCCCTGATCTTCATCAAGGCATGCACTACAGTAATTTCCTTCACTCCGGTAGAACCAAAAACCACTTTCGCCTTTCCTGCATCGACATTTACTGACAGCTCATGGAATTCCCCGAAAGCGTAATCAGGAAGGAACTTGTCAATTTGCATCTTCGTCCGGGAATGTTTAATCTTCACCGGCCAAAGCAAAGATAATAAGGACATCAAAACGCCTCCGGATAACACGAAAACTGCAATCGTGCGATTGAGGATGAACAAGAAGCTTAAAGGGAAAAATAAGGAAATGAAGCCGGCAAGGGCCAGAATCAATCCGATCCAAAATAAATATGAAGGGGCATAAAATCTGGCATAATGCATCAATCTGAACATTATGCCAAGAAGGATTATGATGCAGATTATACCCGGAATATACGCACCGACAGCCATGGTTTTATTTGTCTTTATCGTTATACTGTTCGGCAGTAACATAAATCAGTTCTACCGATTCACCGTTTCTGTCAAGATAATTATATACGAATGTCGTTTTGTGATCCCTGTATATCTTAAGTTGCGGACTTGTCTTTACACCGTTCAGCAAAGTAGGCTTCATATAATCGGAAAAGACCTTCAGATCCATGGAATCCCTAGACATATTCACCAAGGTGTAATTGTATTGTAAAGCATTCTCATGCAAAACGTTGATACTGTCCAGTCTTGTTTCTTCATCTACCATTACGGGACATGTTTTGTTCAGTTTTTCAACAGATCTTGCCATTATTCTGTCAAAAGAAGGTTGCTTGAACACTAACTGGACTACGGTTATGCCCACTACAAGCCCTATGGCCATTCCTATCCATTTCCCGATTTTCTGTCGTTTCTTATCTTCCATTGTTTAATTATAGTTTATATCAGATATCGTTTGATTATCGTTGAGCGGGTTCCAATAAATTCCCAGTGGGATCCTAATGGTTTTCCGGCGGATTCCCAGCGGATTCCTACAAAAAACATAATAATGAAGACAAAAATACAAAAAAACAGAATATTACGGAATTATCAATGGAGGCTCTTTCGCACAAAGCGCTCATCCCGTCCCGTCCTCACTGACGTTCGTCCGGGCCACCCGTTCACGAGGCCACGGGCGGCCACGGATGCTCCGGTCACATCCTTCCCTCTTTTCATGATCGTCGTAAACCTCCGACGAAAGACGTATTGATTTGCAATTTTCTGTATTGGGGGGCAACTTTCTCAACTCGTACCAATTTGTATACTAGTTTGGATCGCACATGGGACTCGGCTTTCCACCGGCCTGAAAGCAGAACTTTTAGGTCCTTATTTCCGGCAATATATCCGGTGATTCGTAACAGGACATCTTCAAGATACTGGCGGGGATTGATTTCAAACGCCTTGCAGTTGCCGATGTAAGCTTCCTCGGAGGCTTACGTTATTATAATGTTTTTGTGCATAAAACAATAAATCAGGGAGTAAACTCCCTGATTTTAATTACAAAACTAGCCAAGAATCATAAAAGACAGCCAATACTATTAAAAGGACTAGAATTGCAGCCGCTAAGACTGACATTCCGTTAACAGGCTTTTTTGCCTTGTGTTCTATTACAAGGTCAATAAAAACACAAATAAGAGAGACTGTCTTTCCCTGAAAAAAGTTGACTTGCAAACGAGTTAAATTATGAACAAGAATGTATCACCGGAAAGACTCCAAAGGAAGGAGCAGTATTATGACGAAGTAATTCGTCTGTATTATAGGGAAGGCCTGCGGATTTGTGAAATTCGAGACAAATTATCTTTAAAAAGAGGGACAATTGAAGTATGGCTTCGTAAGTTTGCAGAAGAACAAGCAATTATGTCTCAATCTATGAATACAGAAGATCCACAGGAGGCAAATGGATTGAAATCTTTGCAAGATGAAAATGCTCGACTTCGTAAACAGCTGGCAAAAGAGAAATTGAGAGCCGATTCATATAACGAACTTATTAATGTTGCCGAGAGCAGATACAGGATCAAAATAAGAAAAAAAACTGGCGCCAAACAGTAGAAAACCTGCACGTACGAGACGCTGTAAGATACCAGATAGCGGAGTTGTGCGAACTGTTTGGCGTAAGCAAGCAGGCCTATTACAAGATTAATGAGCAAAAAATTGCAGAAAAGGCAGCACAAGTTGCATTTGCAGTTGAGTTCATCCGATATGTTCGAGAGTATGATCATGGCATTGGAGGGTTAAAGCTATGGTATATGTATCGGAGTGAATTTGCAGGTAATGCGCCATTAGGGAGAGACCGTTTTGAAGACATCATATATAAGTATGGCCTTAAGGTTAGAAATAAGGTGAGAAAACCTAAGACAACAGATTCTTCACATGGCCTTCCAACCTTTCCGAATATCATAAAGGATTTTATTCCCACAATAGCCAATCAATTGTGGGTTAGTGATATAACGTATATCGAGATGTGGGAAAACGAAATGGGACATACCTTTTGTTATTTATCGCTTATTCTTGATGCCTATAGTGAAGAAATTGTTGGATATTGCGTCGGACCCAGTTTAGAAACCATATACCCTATTGCAGCCCTGAAGATGGCATTGAGACGTCTTCAAAAGGGTCACCACAATCTTATACATCATTCAGACAGAGGCATACAATATGCAAGTTCCGAATATGTAAAAATACTTAAGAGCAATGGAATAGCTATAAGCATGACTGAGACAGGAGATCCTAAGGATAATGCCCAGGCTGAAAGGATAAATAATACTATAAAAAATGAAATGTTTAAAGATGTCATCTTTCATAACCTTGATGAAGTAAGAACTTCTGTTGCCAGAGCTGTTGACTTTTACAACAATAAACGGCCACATATGAGCATAAATATGATGACACCATCTCAGGCTAGTCTATGCACTGGAGAGATCACAAAAAAGTGGCATAGTTGGCGTGAAGATGCAATCAAAAGTAAACATGAATCCGAAATTACTGAAAATAGTTTACCTTTACCATGTGGTTGACTAAAGAGCGTAGCCCTGAAAGTGTCCAAATGTAACAGGGATAAGATATTTTTGACAACTTAATTTAGGGATAACAAAATTATATTCAACAAATATCAGTAATAAGAAAACCAAAGTCAACTTTAGTCAGGGATAAGGCTAAAAGTAGTCAACCAAAATCAGGAAAATACACTCCGGTGAGGCGCGTATTGTGATTTTGAGCAATTCGGTTACAACTTGATACTAGTTGGGCCTATTAAGAACGATTCTGGCAAAGTCGGGTACTAGTCGGAGCTAGACAATACGAGTCGCCCAGATTCGGGGCAGAAGTTCTGCCAGGTCGCGGCCGTCGCGAAGATAGTAAGGGATTTTCCTGAGGACATCCTCCATCCAAATGCGAGGCTCTATGCCGGCATTCTTGCAGGTGCTGATGAGCGAGTACACGATAGCCGCACGATATGCAGATGCATCATTGCCGCAAAAGAGCCAGTTCTTTCGTCCCAGGGCCAGGGGCCTGATGGCATTCTCGATCAGGTTGTTGTCGATATTTATCCTGCCGTCATTAACGTATCTGGCAAGTCTAGGAAGCAGAGTATATGTATATGCGATGGCTTCGCCGGTCTTGCTCTTGGGAAGGACGTTCGGATAGGTATCAAGCATCCACTTCTCGAAGACATTGATTAAAGGCAATGCTATCTTCTGGCGCAGGGCCTTTCGCTGACTCTCCGTCAGCTTGGCTTCATCGGCATCAGATTCAACCTTGTAGAGTTTCGAGATATAGACAATAGCTTCCGTCGCATGCTTCTTGTCGCCGGCTTCAAGAGCGGCAACGAACTTGCGTCGCACGTATGCCCAGCAGCCGTGCATGGTGATGCCCGCTTGCTTTTCGAACTGGGCATATGCGTCATAGCCGTCTGTCTGGGCATTGCCCTTATAGCCGCCTAGAAGTTCTCTGGCTACATGGTACCCACGGCTGCCCCTGTCATAGTAGAACATGACATCTCCTGATATTGCATCTCGTACGCACCATTCATACCCTTTTCGGGCTTTATGCTTTTCATTGTCGATTACCGGCACCACACTTTCATCTACCTGGATGTATTCGCTTTGCAGTATTTGCTTTCGCAACAGATCATACAGGAGTTTGAGCTTTTCTACCGCAGCTTCATACCAGTCTCCCATCGTGGAGTCGCTGAGCGTTATTCCTGCTTCCTTGTACTGCCCTATCTGCCGGTAGAAAGGAAGGTGATACATGAACTTGCCGATTATGATGTCTGTTAAAACAGATGCTCCTGCAATGCATCTCTCGACCGGCTCGAGTGGTAGTGCGGGTATAAGTATCTGTCTGTCTTCCGGGAGCTTTGTCTCAACATCCGAACGGCGGATCACCTTATGACGTATAGTCTTGGTGATATACACTCTGGCTGGAACGGTTTCGAGAGTCCTTTTCTCCTCGATACCGATCTCGACATATTCAGCTTTCAGTGTGCCATCCTCGTTGGTCGTTCCTTCGGGATAGATATGGATCTCCTTTACTGGCAGCTTGCTGTCATCAAGGGGCTTGCGCGAAGGCTTCACCTTTCTTGTAACGGAGAATGTGAACGTCTCCTCCGCTTTTCCGACCTCTTTTGCGAGCTGCTCTTTCTCCTCTTCGGTCATCTCATACTGCTCGAACAGATTGAGCTGCGCGGGATCAACAGGAAGATGTGTAATAGGTAACTTTAAATCGACAATTTTTGGGAAAGCAAAATGTACATATTTTGGTAAAGTTAAATGTCCATCATAGCCAAGAAAAAGGAAGGCATCCATACCTTTGTAAATCACAACAAATACA
>JALCMW010000005.1 GCA_022648685.1 Bacteroidales bacterium | reverse complement strand
TCTCAAGGACTTGTTCGGAAAACCTAACTACAATATTGTCAATGATCTTGATGGTTCTAGTGAACCAACTTTGTTTTGATTGTTAAACTTTATATAAACCGTCCACAACTTTTAGTGGACACACATGGGAAGAACTCTTAACTTATTTAATGCTTTATTTGTTACCTTTTGTTTTGTATTGGTTATAATTCGACCTTGTTCTTTTATGTCGTCAATTGTAAACCAAGGAAAATCACCATCATCCCAATATTCTTTATTACTTCGTAAAGGAGTTGAACCGTTAATAATATCACATACATCCCCCAATTTCTTTCTTTCCCAACCCTTCGGCAAACTCCGTACGCCGCCTTTTGGTTTTGCATTTTCAACTTTCAATTGTCCATTTTCAACTGTTTTCATAGCATTTTCGTGATTGAGTTCAATAAACTTTCGACCGAGGTTTTGTCCATTTTGGAAAAGGCGAACCATTTCTTACCTAGGTCTTTCAGGCTTGCTCCGAAATGATATACTTCCTGCCGGTCGATAATTAAAAAACGGTCGTGGGCTTTGTTAAACCGGTGAACGGTTACCGGTGCATATTGTTGATTATGCTTTTTGATGTCGAGTTGCAGTTGTCTGGAAATGTCTTTTGTGAAAATATCGAAACTTACATTTGCGTTACGTTTTGTAAAAAGTGTCAGCACCGTATCGTCAATAAAATTGTCTATCAGAATGAGCGATTGTTTGGCACTGCGTATTAAATCACTTGTAAAAGTGTAGGCATCGAAAATCTGACCATCGAAAAAAATGCCTTGACTCGGTTTGATGTTTTTATCTTCAAGGGCTTTAAACAATTGGTCAAACTTCTGGTCAGCTTCAATTTGTTTTTGCTCAACTTTACCAAGACGCTGAAATATGGCTGCATTTCCGATAATGAATTTTCGCATTTCGACAAATGCATCCATAATTCTAATACTCACCTGAATGGCTGTTTGGCTTCGTAACACTGCCGATAACATTGATATGCCTTGTTCGGTAAAAGCATAAGGGTTTGTCGAAGCATATTTCAAACTTTCGAACCGGTCACAATTTGTGACCAGTTCATTATATTCATTATTAGTAAGTTGAAATCTGAATTTATTAGGAAAGCGTTCAATATTACGCTTAACAGCTTGGTTTAGAACCTTGGTTTCCACACCATACATACCTGCCAAATCCCGGTCAATCATTACCTGCTGATTCCTGATATAGAAAATGCAATTCTCAATATTTGATTGTGTTGTGTTATTTAATTCGTTATTCATAATAATTTTGCAATTGAGGTTAGTATATCTGCACTTTCTTTATCCAACGCCTCAATTTCTTCCAATATTTCAGATGGCTGACGTAATGGTGCTTCTTCGGGTGTGTTGGGATTTTTTACCGACAGGTCGTAATTATTAGACACATTACAATGCGTCTCTACATTTAGCGTCCAGGAATTCGGGCTGTCGGCAAAGGTCTTTTGTAGCTCCAAAAATTCTGCTAAATCATCTTCAGTAAGTGGATTTGTTTTGCCTAAGTTGCGGTCGAGGTTCAATTGGTAGTACCATACCTTGTGAGTGGGTTTGCCTTTTTCGAAAAACAGTACAACGGTTTTTACGCCGGCACCGGTAAATACGCCGCTAGGCAAATCAAGCACGGTATGTAAATTACAACTTTCGAGTAAAGTTTTACGCAGTGCCACCGAGGCATTATCGGTATTGCTCAAAAAGGTGTTTTTTATGACTACGCCGGCTCGTCCACCCGTTTTCAAAATCTTAATAAAATGCTGCAAAAACAGTGAAGCGGTTTCGCCGGTTTTGATGGGAAAATTCTGCTGTACTTCGGCACGTTCCTTTCCTCCGAAAGGTGGATTGGCAAGCACTACGGTGTAGCGGTCTTTTTCCTGAATATCGGCGAGGTTTTCGGACAATGTGTTGGTATGCACAATATTGGGTGCTTCAATGCCGTGAAAAATCATATTCATAATACCGATGATGTAGGCCAACGACTTTTTTTCCTTGCCATAAAATGTATGCTTGTGCAGGATTTCACGGTCTTTGGTTGAAAGTCCCGATGGATGAGTATTTATTATATAGTTGTAGGCTTCGCAAAGGAATCCGGCCGAACCGCAGGCCCCATCGTAAATTGTGTCACCGATTTGCGGTTTAACGACCTTTACAATGGTACTAATGAGCGGACGAGGTGTATAATATTCACCGCCGTTGCGTCCCGCATTACCCATATATTGGATCTTGCTTTCGTACAAATGACTCATCTCGTGTTTTTCGGCATGCTTGCGAAAACGCAGTTCGTCCACCAAATTAATTACTTCGCGTAGGTTGTACCCGCTTTGTAGCTGGTTTTTCACTTCGTTGAATATTTCACCAATTTTATATTCAATAGTATTGGCGTTTTGTGCCGAAAGCTTGAAGTGTTTGAGATAGGGAAAGAGTTTGTAGTTTACAAAATCGGTCAAGTCATCACCCGTCATTGCATTATGGTCTATTTTGCCATTTTCGAGTTTTGGTGCGGCCCATGTTGCCCATCTGTATTCGGTTGCAATAATCGGCGTATATGTTTTGCCGGTTAACTGGGCCGCCATGACACGATCTTGCTCTAAATCGTCAAGGTATTTTAGAAATAAAATCCAACTGGTTTGCTCCACATAATCCAACTCGCTGCTGCAACCCGCATCTTTGTGTAGGATATCGTCTATGTTTTTAAAGGCTTGTTCAAACATCTGAGTCTCTGTATTTATATCGTTTTATAACGCTAGCAATATATAATTGTAAAGAATCTAATTATTTTTAGGGCTAAATCTTAAAATTACAAATTTATAAAATTTTCTGTTTCACTATCTGAAGTGATAGTCTAGTATCTGGTTATTTAATGTCTAAACTATTATTTTTGATATGCAAAAAAATGAATGGCGAATCATTCATTAAGTATGGAAATGGGGTCTATTGAATGATATTCCATTCATGGGAGAATATAATAGCAGCAGCATAAAAAATTACGCAGGAGATTACGTTTCGTATCCGTAAAATCCTGCGTAATTCATGCAATATACCGTCAAACCGGTATCTCAAGTGGAGATGGGCGGATTCGAACCGCCGTCCAAACACCGCACCAGGCAGCTTTCTACACGTTTATCCGTCCTTTGGTTTTCGACCGGAACCTGCCGGGCGGCAGGCGAATTCCGACTTATCCTTTAAGTCTTGGCGGAGTTTAAAGGCATCTCTCCGTGCATCCGATTTGAATGATACCCCGTATTCCGGACATAATCGGCTTAAAGCCGGCGGGATACTCGTCAATGCCGCAACCTTGGCGGCTTAGATTAAGCTAATTAACTTTGTTAATTAGGCAGCGAGTGCGTAGTTGTTGTTAGCAACTGAATTGTGAAGACTGAGATTTACGGGCAAATCTTCTACGCCCGGCGTGCTTACCGTCCGACATCAATGCTGTCAAAACCGGAACATCCCCTTAATAGATGCAAAAATAGCAAAAATTTTACAAATGATTATATTTGTAATCAAGAATCGAAATCGTAATTTTATGAACGAAGGGCAAGTCTGGGATCCGTTAAGGAAAAAAACGGTTATTCTGACTCCGGAAGAGAAAGTCCGCCAATGGTTTATCGGGATATTGCATGACGAAGCGAAAGTACCGATGCATATGATGATGAGTGAAGTTGCTTTCCGTTTCGGCAGAAAAGAATACAGAGCTGACATTGTTGTTTACGGCCGGTGTGCCAAACCTGTAATGGCGGTGGAATGCAAAAGACCGGAAGTCGAACTTACGCGAGAAGTCATGGAGCAGATCCTGAGGTATAATATGGCCCTCGGAGTTCGTTACCTTGTCATTACTAATGGTATCAGGACTTTCGTATGTGAAAAAGGCGATGACGGTTACGGGTTTGTCGACAGGATGCCGGCTTATGAAGAGATTGCCGGTTCCGGCGTTAAAAGATGATATGATGTCTACGATTACTGATGGATATTTGGATAACCCGATTTTTCCTATCGTTTCTGCGGTGGCGGAAGAATCGGGAGTGAGGGCTTTTGTTATAGGAGGTTATGTGCGGGACTGTTTTCTCGGCAGGAAAAACAATGATATTGATATAGTGGTGGAAGGCAGCGGTATTGCTCTCGCAGAGGCCGTAGGCAGAAAAGTCAGGAGCAAGGTTTCCGTGTTCAAGAACTTCGGTACGGCAATGCTCCGGTACAAGGGGACTGAAATCGAGTTTGTCGGAGCCCGAAAGGAATCCTACCGCCGTGATTCCAGAAAGCCGATAGTGGAGGACGGGACTCTGGAAGATGACCAGAAACGCCGTGATTTTACCATCAACGCCATGGCTTTCAGTCTTCAGAAAAATGATTACGGTGCGCTTGTCGATCCTTTCGGAGGAATAAAGGATCTTGCCGCAGGGATCATAAGAACACCTCTCGACCCGGACACGACGTACGATGATGATCCGTTGAGAATGCTCAGGGCCGTCAGATTCGTTTCCAAGTTAACGACACCGGAACACCCTTTCCATATAGTTCCGGAATCGTTGGAATCGATCAAAAGAAATAGTGGAAGGCTTAAAATCCTCTCAAAGGAACGGATTGTGGATGAATTAAACAAAATCCTTCTTACCGCCAGACCTTCCGTAGGTTTCAAACTTATGGATCAAACCGGTCTTCTTGAATATATATTGCCTCAGCTGATAAAGTTGAAAGGAGTCGAAACGGTGGAGGGGAAAGGCCATAAGGAAAACTTCTCGCATACCCTCCAGGTTGTCGATAATGTTGCAGATGAAGAACTCCGTGGAATTGCCGCCGGTACCCTGAAGAATTTCGAACCCGAACAGGACGGTGACGGGTTCATAGAAACCGTGCGCACGGAACCTTATGTCTGGCTTCGTTGGGCGGCATTGCTGCATGACATAGGTAAGCCTGTAACCAAGCGTTTCGATCCTGAGGCCGGATGGACTTTCTATGGCCATGATATAGTGGGGGCAAGGATGATTCCCAAGATTTTCCAGTCTTTGAAGATGCCCCTGAACGAGAAAATGAAATATGTCCGCAAATTGGTGGGACTTCATCTAAGGCCCATTTCCCTTGTGGATGACGGTGTCACAGATTCCGCAGTCCGACGGCTTTTGTTTGATGCCGGCAATGAAATAGGGGATCTCATGCTTTTGTGCAATGCCGACATTACTTCCAAGAATCCTGTGAAGGTCGCCAGATTGAAGGCTAATTTCGATGCGGTAAAGGAAAAACTTGCGGAAGTGGAAGCAAAGGATGCTATCCGCAATTTCAAGAATCCTATATCTGGTGATTATGTCATGGAGCTTTTCGGTATAGAGCCTTGTTCCGTGATAGGGGAGCTCAAGGAATATGTCAAGAATGCAATTCTTGACGGCAAGATAGACAACAATTTCGACCAGGCTGACCAGATTATGAGGGAAAAAGCTCTGGAATACGGTCTCAGGCCTGTCGACGGGTCATAATAATATGATTATCGACAAATACATATCTTATTTGGCAGGAATCCGCAGATATTCTGTAAGGACGCAGATAATCTATATGGATGTTCTTTCGGATTTCTTCAGATTTTCCACCGGAACCGATAAGTGCGATGTGCCGGATGCCGATGCTGCCGACAGTGAATTGGTGAACGCGCTTAACCATACCGTAATAAGGAATTACGAAGTGGCTTTGCTTGACGGCAGGAAGGAAAGTGCTAGGACTGTCCATTTGCATTTGTCTGTACTTAGCGGATTCTGCAGGTATCTTGTAAGGGAAAAGTATCTTGAATCGAATCCTGTGAAATTGGTAAGCCGCCCGAAGCAGGAGAAACGGTTGCCGGAATTTTACCATGAAGAAGAGCTTGACAGTTATTTTCGTGAAACGGCTCACTGGGTAAGCGAAGATTCCCTTTCCGTTTTCATGTCTTACGGGACCAAACCTGACAAATCCGGAGAGAAAATGTACGGGCATATTCTGGCAAGGGTAATCGTTTCCACTCTTTATTGTACGGGAATACGCCGTTCCGAACTTCTTGGATTAAAGATCTCCGACCTGGATACGGGACGCAGAGTTTTGAGGATCAGAGGAAAAGGTGATAAAATGAGAGAAATTCCCGTAGTATCTTCTCTTTTTGATGAAATTTCATTATATTTACAAGCAACAGAGTCTTTGATGGGTTCCGTGCGTTCTTTGTCCGACCCTATTTTCGTCACCGTAAAAGGACGGGATTTATATCCTGTATACGTTGACAGGGTCATAAAAAGTGAACTTGGCCATATAGCAGGTATAACCGGAAGGAAATCTCCACATGTCTTGAGACATACACTTGCTACCGAATTGCTTAACAACGGAGCTGATTTGAATTCCATAAAGGAGCTGCTTGGCCATTCTTCGCTGGCTGCTACGCAGGTTTATACGCACAATTCCATCGGGAAACTGAAACAAGTTTATAATAATGCCCATCCAAGGGCCAAAAGTGGAGGTAAAAATGGAGATTAATGTCAAATCACTTAAATTCGATGCCGATAGCAAACTTCTGGATTATGTTCAGAAAAAAGTTTCGAAATTATCAAGATTCGCCGAAGAAATCGACAATATCGATGTTACCTTATCCTTGCTGAAAGAGCCTGATAACAAAAGTGTCAAACTTCAAACTCATGTTCTTGGCCAGGATCTTCTCATTACAAGGAGTGCAAAGTCTTTCGAGGATGCCATTTCGGCTGCTGTAGATGCCATGAAAGAAAATATTAGGAGAGCCAAAGAGAAATCTGCCGGGAAATAAATTATTTATTTTTCGTTTTTTTCTGGCGACGTCGCTTATATGCGGACGTCGCCTTTTTTTCATAATTAGGAATTTTATTTATAACTTTCAAAGTTTAATACTAAAATCTGAAATCAATTGTTATGAATCTTTTTTTCTCCCGTTTGCTTAGGATAGCTTCGGCTGTCGGAATCGGTGTTTTGGCGTTATCTTGTTGTTCAAGGTCGAAAAGTGAAAAACTTCCTGTTTATCTTGACGATACGAAACCGGTTGATGAAAGGGTAAGCGATGCCCTTTCAAGAATGACCGTTCAGGAAAAAGTTAAAATCATCCATGCACAATCCAAATTCAGTTCCGCCGGCGTACCCCGCCTGGGTATTCCTGAATTGTGGACGGATGACGGCCCTCACGGAGTAAGACCGGAAGTATTCTGGGACAAATGGTCGCAGGCAGGATGGACAAATGACTCTTGTACTGCTTTTCCGGCTTTGACTGCGCTTGCAGCTACATGGGATACGGAAGTTTCCTATCTGTATGGAAAAAGTCTAGGCGAGGAAGCCCGCTACCGCAAGAAAGATGTCATCCTCGGTCCAGGAGTGAATATTTACAGGACACCTCTCGGAGGCCGTAATTTCGAGTATCTCGGAGAAGATCCTTATTTATCTTCAGATATGGTGGTCCCTTACGTCCGTGGCGTACAGAGTAACGGAGTGGCTGCTTGCGTTAAGCATTTTGCGGTTAACAATCAGGAATCAGGCAGATTACGGACCAATGTCAATATAAGCGACAGGGCTTTGTATGAAATATATCTTCCGGCGTTCAAGGCTGCCGTGCAGGAAGGCCATGCGTGGTCTATTATGGGCTCTTATAATCAATACAAAGGATATTTCAATTGTCATAATCCTTATCTTCTGAATAATATTCTCAAGAAAGAATGGGGATTCGACGGAGCTGTCCTTAGCGATTGGGGAGGAGCTCACGATACGGATCAGGCTATTGCCAACGGATTGGATATAGAATTCGGTACATGGACGAACGGTCTTAATACAAGCGCCAGCAATGCTTACGACAATTATTATATGGCAAAGCCATATCTCGACAGGATAAATTCAGGCAAAGTCGGAACTTCCGAACTTGATGATAAGGCGGGAAGGGTGTTGCATCTTATGATGAGGACATGCATGGATCGCAAACGTCCTCTGGGCAAATTTACTTCTCCTGAACATTATGCCGCTGCAAGAAAAATAGGCGATGAGGCGATAGTCCTTCTTAAAAATGAAGGCGGATTGCTTCCTGTCAAGTCTTCGGTCAAAAAAATACTTGTCGTAGGTGAAAACGCTTTTAAGAAAATGACAGTCGGCGGAGGTTCTTCTTCGCTAAAGGTGCAACACGAGATCTCTCCGCTGGATGGTATAAAGGCCCGTTTCAAAGCGGCGGATGTTGTTTACGAGCGTGGCTATTTAGGTGATACGGCAAGCGAATATAATGGTGTCAAGAGCGGCCAGAATCTCAATGACAGCCGTTCTCCGCAGAAGCTGATATCCGATGCTGTTGCAGCGGCGGAAAATGCCGATTATGTAATCTTCATAGGCGGTTTGAACAAGAGCAACCATCAGGATTGCGAAGGAGCGGACCGTCTGTCCATGTCTTTGCCTTATGGTCAGGATGCAGTCATCGAGGCCCTTGCTGCCGCCAATAAAAACCTTGTCGTCGTAAATATTTCCGGCAATGCAATTGCGATGCCTTGGATTGAAAAGGTTCCTGCCGTAATCCAGGATTGGTATCTGGGAAGCGAAGCGGGAAATTCACTTGCAGATGTGCTGAGCGGGGATGTCAATCCTTCGGGAAAACTTCCTTTCACTTTCCCTGTGGCGTTGTCCGATGGCCCGTTGAAGAGCCGGGAACAATATCCGGGAGTTGCAGGAACCCGTACGTTCGGCGGCAATGCAATTATGGAGGAAACTTATTCCGAAGGGATTTTCGTCGGATACCGTTGGTATGAACATGCCGGTATCAAACCGCTTTTCCCGTTCGGTTACGGATTGAGCTACACTACATTCGAGGTAGGGCAGGCAAAAATTTCCAAAAAGGCAATGGCCGGTGCCGGGGATATTTCCGTGTCCGCAGATCCGTTTGCGAAAGTTCCGGGCCGCGAGACTCTCAGGATTTCCGTTCCCGTAAAGAATACTGGTTCGGTTGCCGGAGCTGAGGTAGTGCAACTTTATATTTCCGATCCCAAGGCATCTGTGGTCCGTCCTGTAAAGGAATTGAAGGGATTCAGTAAGGTCTTCCTTAATCCGGGGGAGAGCAAGGAGGTGTCTTTTGAGATAACGCCTTCTTCTCTGGCATATTTTGATGAGGCCAGACATGTATGGGTTGCAGAAGCCGGAGAGTTCAGAGCTTTGATCGGAACTTCCTCATCCGATATTGCCACTTCCGTTTCTTTCATGTTGAAATAGTCCTGAGGATTATATTTATATAAAGTCGGTTGGTATTGAAATATTATAATCGTGGATTGTCGCAAAGCCATAACATATACTGTGGCGGTGTCATGTCTGTTCCTATGTTTGCGTGCTGCCGCCGGGTCAGAATCGCGACGGCAGACTTCTGCTGTCGTAGGCCGTATGTTCGGCTATGCCGACAGCATTTCACGCGACCTCGAAGGTAAAAATGCCGATGTGTATATCAAATGCCGTATAAAGGTGGAACGAAGCAACTCTTTGTTGTTTTTCATACCGTCCATGTATGTCATAGCCAAAGGCAGTCACGATTATGTAGAAGAGTATTATAGTACGATTCCTTTGGGTAAATCCGGATTCGACGGGGAAGTGCCGCATGTCTATACGGGTACCATATTGTCCGACAGGGATGTGAAGTCTGTGCCTGCAGTAGCTAGATATCTGACTTCGGATATTTATTCCCCGACACTTTTCAGGAGCAGCATCCTTTCGCCTTTCAACAGGAAGAACAGGAAATATTATCTATATAAAGTCGCAAATATCAAGGATGGACTGTCCCGTGTCGTTTTTAAACCGAGGATTGACAATACCCGTCTGGTGCAAGGTTCTGTCATCGTAGACCGCAATACGGGACGGATTTTCAGTTCGATGATTAACGGCGAATTCGATATGCTGGCTTTCGGCATAAACCTGGTTATGGGTGATTCCGATTCTGTCCTGCCCCGGTCCTGTGATATCAATGTGACTTTCAGGTTTGCAGGAAATCAAGTCAGATCTGTAATCCGGTGCGTCTTTATGCCGCCTTCAGCCTTTGCCGGGAGATTCTCGGATAAGGAAAGCCGTACATTGATGGATAAATTACGTCCGCTTCCACTTTCGGTCTCCGAGACTGCTATTTACAATCAGTATGATTCGTCAATGACTGCAACTGATTCCGGGCCGAAGGATGAAAAATTGTACAAAGTGGCCTGGAATGCGATCGATGACAATCTGCTTAATAACTTTTCGGCAAAACTGGGATCAAACGACCAGTTGTCTTTCCGTACATCTCCCGTCCTTAATCCTTTTTATCTAAGCTATTCGCAGAGGAAAGGCATAACCTACCGTTTCGATGTGAAAAGCCAGTATGATTTGACTGAAAACAGTAATCTCAGTATGAGGGTGAAGGCCGGATATATGTTCAAACAGCACAAGTTTTATTATAATATTCCTTTTATATTCGATTACGATAAGAAAAGACATGGTGCGGTTATGCTGACTTTCGGCAATGGAAACAGAATTACAAATTCTTCGGTGTTGGATCAGCTTAAGAGTGAAAAATCAGATTCCGTCGATTTCAGTTCATTGAATCTGGATTATTTCAATGATATGTATCTGAAACTAAATAATACATATGATATATCCGACAGACTAAATGTTGATGCCGGAATTATTTTTCATAAAAGGACACCTGTGAACAATACCGGTTTTATCCTGACCGGCCGTCCGACTGTATATCGTACGTTCGCTCCGATGGTAAAGTTGACTTATCGTCCTTTCAAATCGGATGGACCGGTATTCCGGCTGGATTACGAAAAAGGTATAAAAGGAATCTTAGGTTCCCGTATCGGTTATGAGAGATGGGAGACTGACGAATCATATGTTGTTAATCTTGGGCCTTTGAGTGCTCTTTCGATGAGGTTGGGCGGAGGATTCTATTCCAATCGTTCGCGTAATATATATTTTCTTGATTATTCGAATTTCCGCGAGAACAATCTTCCTGGAGGCTGGAATGACAACTGGAGCGGCGATTTCCAATTGCTGGATCCCAATTGGTATAATGCTTCCAGATTTTATATCCGGACCAATCTTACTTACGAGCATCCGATATTGCTTATTTCCCGTCTTCCTTCGGTCGGAAGGTATATTGAAACGGAAAGGGTTTATATCAATACGTTATGGGTTGATCATATCCATCCTTATGTGGAATACGGATACGGCTTTTCCAACAGGTTTTTTTCCATGGGGTTTTTTGCTTCGACACGTAATTGGCATTTTCAGAATGCCGGTTGTCGTTTCACTTTGGAACTTTTTGGCAGATGGAGATGAGTTCATAGGAAAAATATATTAAAAATAGTGAATTTTTGATTATTTTTGTCCTATATGTCTAACGCTTTTTCGGATACGGACAAACTCTGCCGGCAAATTGTCGGAGATGTTTCAAAAGGCATCTTCAAACCGGTATACTTGCTTATGGGGACAGAACCGTACTATACGGATGTTGTCTGCAAAGCTATTGCGGACAATGCCTTGACTGAAAGCGAAAGGGATTTCAACCAAGTGGTTTTATACGGTCCCGATACGGATGCCGGTACGGTCATAACTGCAGCAAGGCAATTCCCTATGATGTCCGAAAGGCTTCTTGTAGTCCTGAAGGAAGCACAGGCGATGAGAAGTATCGAACAACTTTCCATCTATTGCTCAGGTCCTCTGGACTCTACGGTTTTGATCATATGTATGCACGGATCTTCTGCGGACAAACGTAAGGCTCTGTACAAAAGTGTTATGAAGTCCGGGATCGTAGTTGAGTCCAATGTATTGCGTGATTATGAAATGTCCCGATGGATAACGGAATATTACGGCAGGAAGGGACTGTCCATAGATAACGAAGCGGCCGCATTGCTGGGAGAATTTGCCGGAACCGACCTGACCAGGATATCCGTCGAAACAGATAAAATGCTGAAAAATCTTCCGGAAGGTACGAAAACCGTGACCGTTTCGGACATAGAGAAAAATGTCGGTATAAGCCGCGAATTCAGTATCTTCGAACTTACGAAAGAATTGTCTTACGGTAATGCCGGTAAGGCTTTGAAAATTGCAGCATATATAGGGAAGACGCCTAAATTTGCTATGCCGATGGCTGTAAGTGCTATGTTTACGCATTTTTACAGGATATTGAAATATGATGCTCTGTTGTCCAAGAATAGATATCCTGACAGTCAGGTCAAAGCCAGGATACTGGGGGTTAATCCTTATTTCTTTCGTGAATATGATGCGGCTTCGGCAAATTATCCTTTGGGGAAATGTATGAAAGTCATTTCTCTTTTGGATGAGTATGATTATAAGGGAAAAGGAGGTGATTCCGGGTATTCTTCTCCCGATATGCTTCTGATGGAATTGGTAACGAAAATACTTAACGTATGAAAATTCCCGGATGTTTAGTTAATATTTTAAATAATCCGACAAATGGGTTTGATTGAATGTAAAGAACTATGTAAAACTTTCGGACAGAAAGTTGCTTTGGACCATGTCTCTCTGGATGTTCCGAAAGGGCAGATCTTCGGCCTGCTGGGTCCTAACGGAGCCGGTAAGACTACGATGATCCGTATTATCAACCGTATCACTATTCCTACTTCGGGAGAGGTGTTTTTCGACGGACGTCCGATTACTGAAAAAGATGTTTATAAAATAGGATATCTTCCTGAAGAGCGGGGGCTTTACAGGAAAATGAAAGTCGGTGAACAGGCTATGTATCTTGCCCAGCTGAAGGGGATGTCCGCCAAGGATGCTTCTTTCGAGTTGAAGAAATGGTTTATAAAATTCGGAATACAGGATTGGTGGAACAAAAAGGTCGAGGAACTTTCCAAGGGAATGGCCCAGAAGCTACAGTTCATAACTACAGTTGTGCATAAGCCATCCCTGATGATTCTGGACGAACCTTTTTCCGGGTTCGATCCCGTCAATGCCGAATTGATAAGGAAAGAAATCATAAGGCTTAAGGACGAGGGGGCCACCATTATCCTTTCTACCCATAATATGGAGTCTGTGGAAGAATTATGTGACAATATAGCCCTGATAAACAAATCCAGGCTTGTCATCACAGGTGGTGTGGACAGCATCCGTCATCAATATGGCAATAATCATGTCGAATTGATATATACAGGAGCCTCCGTGGTCCCTGTCGACGGTGTTTTCGAAGTCTTGTCCGATGTGGATAATGCCGGCAGGCATACGTCCGTACTTGCTCTTGAAAAAGACATCGATTCGAATTCGGTTCTTAATTCCATTATTTCGCAGGGCGTCATGGTCAATTCATTCAAGGAACTCATTCCGAGAATGAACGATATTTTCATTAAACTTGTAACAGAGGGGGCTTAACTATGAATCTTCACATTATCAATGTCATAATAAAACGCGAATATCTTAACCGCGTCAAGAAAAAATCTTTCATCTGGATTACATTGCTGGGTCCTGTTTTCTTTGCTGCGATAGCTTTGCTTCCTTCGATCATAATGTTAGCTACAAAGGAAGAAGCCAAGAAGGTTGCAGTCGTCGATGAATCAGGATTGGTTTTACCATATCTGAAAGACAGCGAAACTATAAATTACAAGGATTATTCATCATCGTCCCCCGATGTCCTGAAGAGCAATCTTGACAGCATCGGAATGGACGCCCTTCTCGTTGTTTCTCCTCTTGACAGCGTCGGCAAGACTGTAAGTGTGGATGCATATTCCGTAAAGCCGCTTGGTGTGGAAATGAGTGAAACGATAGAAGGCAAGGTGAATGATGCATTGGAAGCATATCGTGTCAAATCATATGATATTTCAGGTCTGGACAAGATAATGAAAGATGTCAAGACCGATATCCATCTTGTTTCATATACCATGGATGAATCCGGTCATGAGCAACTTTCTTCTTCGGAAGTGTACATGATCATATCCATGGTACTGGGAATGATCATATATATGTTCATCGCCATGTTCTGCGGTACGGTGATGTCCAGCGTAATAGAGGAAAAATCCAGCAGAGTCGTCGAAGTCCTTATTTCTTCCGTCAAGTCCACTGAACTTTTGTTCGGCAAGATAATAGGTGTCGCTTTTGTCGCTCTGACGCAGTTCCTCCTTTGGATCGTTCTTACGTTCTTGATAGTGAGCGTTGTCGGTGGAATATGGGGATTTGACAAAATTGCAGCTTCAGCTTCCGATCCTTCCGCCGGTATGACCCGGAGCATGACTGCCGGACAGGACCAGCTTGGCGGAGCAATGAACTCAACCGTTGATCTGAGTTCCATAGCAGGTGCGGTTGCCGTCAAAGATTCATCATCTTCCGCAGTTACCGATTCCTCCTCCGTAGCTTCCAATGGAAATGAAGCCGCTGCCGTTCTGTCGACTCTAAGGGATCTGAATTATACCGAACTTATAATTGTCTTCATTTTATATTTTGTGTTGGGATATCTCTTGTATGCCTCTTTGTTCGCAGCTATCGGCTCGGCAGTGGAAAACGAAGCTGATGCCCAGCAACTCCAGATTCCCGTTACCATTCCTTTGCTGATAGGTTTCTTTATAGCTTTCTATGCTTTCAAGTCTCCCGACAGCGGGGTAGTCTTCTGGGGTTCCATGATTCCGTTTACATCGCCTATCGTGATGATGGCAAGGATTCCTTTCGGAGTTCCGTTATGGCAGATCGCACTTTCGGTGATTATCCTGATCGCTACTTTCGGATTGTGCGCATGGGTTTCCGCCAAGATATATAAAGTGGGGATTCTAATGTTCGGTAAAAAATCCACATTCAAAGATATGTGGAAGTGGTTAAAGCAAAGATAATCATGATCAAAAACAAATCAGCCGCACTTCTTGCGCTTTCGTTATTATTGGCTTTTTCCGGCATTTATCCCGCGATGTCCCAGGAACCGTCCTTTTCATGGAAGAGGTTTGCTATGGATGAATCGCGTACCGGAACAAAGGCATCTTCAAATACCGATGTAAAACAGTCCCTGGGCAATGTTCGCGGATGTATTTATTTTTCTCCCAACGGAAGGCGGTTCAGAGGTGGTGTGACGCCGAAGGTGGCCGGGATAGTCCTTGATGCGCAGCCAAAGATGCACGATGTAAAGGAAGTGATAGCATATTCTTCAGAGAAGATGGTTTCCAGATATCCCGAATCTGCTCTTTCAAATTGGTTTGTTGATGAAATAATACGGGCAGTTGCGGAAAAAACGGGAAAGAGGGTGGATGTCGGCATTGCGAATTTCGGAGGCATACGTACCGATATGCCTAAGGGGAATGTCCTGTTGGATGATATCATGTCCATGTTCCCGTTCAAGAATAATTTATGTTATGTCGAGCTTAAAGGTTCCGATTTGAAGAATATATTCGAGCAGATGGCTTCAACTTCTTTCCAGGTGGTAGGTGGCGTAAGATGTGTCGTAAAAGACCGCAAGCTGGTTTCCGCCCTCGTTGATGGCAAGCCTCTGGATGACGGCAAAGTGTACGGAGTCGCAACGATTTCCTTCCTCCTTAACGGAGGAGACGGTTTGTCCGTAGCAAAGAATGCTGAAAATGTTACCATCCTTCCGGGATATATCATAGATTACATGCTTCCATATGTGAAAAGCCTTACTGCGGCAGGCAAGCCTATTGAATATCAGGCGGATGGCCGGGTTAAAATATATGACTAATATTTCCGATCGATTATGAAAAAGACTTTTTTATCGTTCTGTTTATTATTATTTTGCTTTTTTGTAAGCTTTGCGCAAAAAGCCGGAAGCGGTATTGCTCCGCAGTTGGTCATATTGCATACCAACGATACGCACAGTCATATAGAACCTGTGTTGGAAGGCGATGATTCCTGGGAAGGCGGTGTCATAGAAAGGGCGGCTTTTATTGATAGCGTGAGAAAAGCCGATGGCAAAAGGAATGTACTTCTTTTGCATGCCGGGGATTTCAGTCAGGGAACATCATATTTTACCATATTTCACGGCAATATCGAAATAAAGTTGATAAATGCGATGAAATATGATGCCGTGGCGCTAGGAAACCATGAATTCGATAATGGCATAGATGAGCTTGCCAGACGGGTGAAAAGATTGCATTGTCCCGTATTGTGTGCCAATTACGATTTTTCTTCTTTCGAACTGGGCAAATATGTAAAGCCTTATGCCATATTGCACAGGGGGGGGATGAAAATAGGAATAATAGGAGTGCTTACAGATATTACGACTGTTGTGGACCGGTCCGTTTCCGACAAAATCCCGAAACTGGATGCCGTGTCCGTTGTCAACAAATATGCAAAATATCTGAAAAAGGTTAGAAAATGCGATATTGTAATAGCTCTTACTCATATAGGATATGAAGGAGAAGGTCTTGTCGATCCTGTTTTGGTTGCAAAGACAAGAAATGTGGATATTGTGATAGGCGGCCATTCCCATACTTTCCTCAAAAAAATGGAATACTCTGTCAATCTAGACGGAAAAAGAATTCCGATAGTTACAGACGGTTGCTGGGGACTGTATATGGGACAGATTAATGTGTATGAATAACCGATTGAAAATAATTCGATAGACTTCTAATAACTGATAATCATGAAAGTAACTGAAAAAAGCCAGGATACCCTGACATCTATGACAGAAAGGCACAAATCGATTCTCGACATTCTCCAGCTCCAGGGGAGCGTTTCAGTGACCGATCTGGCTGAAAGACTTGATGTTTCAGAGGTTACGATCAGAAAAGATTTGACCGCACTCGAGAAACAAAACAGGCTTTACCGTACGCACGGAAGGGCGATCCCGATCAGTCCTTATATAGGCGACAGGCATATTAACGAAAAGGAAAAACAATTCGTGATGGAAAAGATCGCGATTGGGAAGAAGGCTGCTTCCCTGGTCTCCGAACATGATTCAATCCTTATCGCTTCCGGTACTACCATTCTCTATACGGCCAAAGAGCTTATGAATGAGCATGATATTACCGTCATTACAGCATCCGTTTCCGTATCTTCCATGCTTTCGCAGAATAAGGCGATAGATGTAGTCCAGCTAGGCGGTGTAGTCAGGGAAAGTTCGGTTTCAACAGTAGGTTCATTTGCCGAAGATATGTTGAAATATTTCAATTGCAACTTGCTTTTCATGGGTGCTGACGGTGTGGACCTGGATTTCGGGGTTACTACCACAAATATGATGGAAGCGAATCTGAATCGTCTGATGATGAATACCGCCCAGAAAACAATCCTTCTTGCAGACAGTTCCAAATTCGGGAAACGTGGTTTCAGCAAGATCTGTGATATGGACAAGATCGATGAAATAATAACGGACGAAAAAATCCCGCAGATGTATCTTGAAAATCTGCAGGAACTCGGCATTGAGGTTATTACCGTACCGGTGAAGTGAAATTATTCCGGTGGAGTTAATTTACTTGACCTTGTACGAATCTTTCAGTGCAGTCGTTTTGTTAAAGACGACATTATCCACTGTACTGTCCGGATCACGGAAGAAATAACCTTTCCTTTCGAATTGGACTGCAATTCCCGATTTGTCATCAAGGAGGGCGGGTTCGGCATAGCCTTTTTCAACTATCAGGGAATCCGGATTCAGGTATTCCTTGTAATCTTTGTCCTCAGGTATCGATCCCATGTCAGCTTCGGTGAACAGTCTGTCGTACAGCCTCAGTTCAACTTCTTTGGCATATTCAGCCGATACCCAATGAATTGTTCCCTTTACGGATCTCCATTCACCGGAACCCGGTTTTGTTGACGGGTCATAAGTGCATCTGAGTTCGGTGATGTTTCCATCCGTGTCCCGTATTATTTCGTTGCACTTTATGATATAGGTGTATTTCAATCTTACTTCGCCGTCCGGTTTGAGCCTGAAGAATTTTTTAGGCGGTTCTTCCATGAAATCCTCTTGTTCGATTAGAATGTTACCGGTGAAAGGCACTTTTCGTGATTTACCATCCGGTTCCGCAGGATTCAAAGGGCAGTCGTACCATTCGGTTTTGCCTTTTTCCCAGTTCGTTATCGTGACTTTCAACGGCTTCTGTACGCACATATACCTGTTGGCCCTTTCGTTCAGATCCTGCCTTACGCACCATTCCAGTAATTGGATATCCATCAACTGTTCATGTTTGGAAACTCCTATCTTTTCGCAGAACATTTTTATGGCTTCCGGTGTATATCCTTTTCTCCTCACCCCGCAAAGCGTCGGCATCCGCGGATCGTCCCAGCCGTTTACGTATTTCTTCTGGACAAGTTCCAGCAGCCTGCGTTTGCTCATCAGGGTATATGTGAGGTTCAGTCTTGCAAATTCGTATTGATGCGAAGGCCATATTCCCAGAGTTTTGATGAACCAGTCGTACAACGGCCTGTGTACATCGAATTCAAGTGTACAGATGGAATGGGTGATATGCTCAATGCTGTCGCACTGTCCGTGTGTGAAGTCGTACATCGGGTAAATGCACCATTTATCCCCTGTCCTGTGATGGGAAGCATGCTTTATCCTGTATAATATCGGATCCCTGAGAAGCATGTTCGGACTTGACATGTCTATTTTGGCTCTCAGTACTTTTTCACCGTCGGCATATTTGCCGTCCTTCATCTCTCTGAAAATCTTCAGATTTTCTTCAATGTTCCTTTCCCTGTATGGACTGGGAGTCCCGGGGGTTTCCACTGTGCCGCGGTTTTTGCTTATTTCTTCATGTGTCTGGTCATCCACATATGCTAATCCTTTTCCGATTAGATCTTCAGCCCATTCGTATAATTGATCGAAGTAATCAGATGCATATTTTTCTTTGTCCCATTTGAAGCCCAGCCATGTTATGTCTTCTTTTATCGAATCTACATATTCGGTGTCTTCTTTGGATGGATTCGTATCATCGAAGCGCAGATTTGTCTTTCCCCCGTATTCCTTTGCCAGACCGAAATTCAGACAAATGCTTTTCGCATGTCCCAGATGCAGGTATCCGTTCGGTTCCGGTGGAAATCTAGTAGTGATGCTTTCGACTTTCCCGGATGCCAGGTCTGATTCAATTATTTCTTCCAGAAAATTAAGATTCTTATTTTCTTGCGTTTTTACTTCCATGTTTTTTTTATTGATCGGATAAATAAAACAAAAGTAGTAATTTATTCGTATTTTTGCTCTTCAAAATTAAAATTTCGTATATGATCAAGTCTATGACAGGCTATGGAAAAGCCGAAGTTTCTTTGTCCACAGGAAAACTGACAATTGAAATCCGTACATTGAACGGAAAAAATGCTGATATCAATTTGAAAACTTCGCTTGTCCCGAAAGATAAGGAAATCATGCTGAGGCGTAAGATATCTGATGTCCTGAAAAGAGGCACTATCGATTTTTATGTCAATTTCGAACCTGTCCCTTCCGCTTCGGCGAGATTGATAAACAGGGATCTTGTTTCCGGTTATTACAGGCAGGCGGTGGATATAGCACGTTCTCTGGGAGTCGAAACCGGCGGCAGCTGTGATATTTTCAATACCGTATTGCGTTTCCCTGATGTCCTTGATTCAAAGAAAGAAGAAATCATTACCGATGAAAACTGGCCGGAAGTGGAATCTGCCGTAGAAAGGGCATTGGCTTCAGTTAATGAATACAGAATTGCAGAAGGAGCCGTCTTATACAAGGATGTAACTTCCCGCGTACGCAATATCCTGGAATATGAAGACCAGCTTGAAGGGTTCGAAAAGGAGCGTCTTGATTCCGTAAAGGAAAAATTGTCCAAAGGAATAGAAGACCTCAAGATTCAGCCGGATCAGAGCCGTTTCGAACAGGAAATGATATATTATATAGAGAAGCTCGATATAAATGAGGAGAAGGTCAGGCTTCGCCAGCATTGCAAATATTTTATCGATACTATTGATACCGATGAATATCCGGGGAAGAAGCTTGGTTTCATAATCCAGGAGATGGGCAGGGAAATCAATACGACTGGATCCAAGGCGAATCATGCGGGGATGCAGAAACTTGTCGTCAAAATGAAGGACGAATTGGAAAAGATCAGGGAGCAATCCATGAACATCCTTTAGCCTGATTCCGGATGTGGGCTTTATTGGCGGCTATGTCCGCTGTCTTTTTGGGATTTTATGACGTTTTCAAAAAAAGATCCCTTCTGGATAATGCCGTGATTCCGGTATTGACGCTTAACTGTATCTTTTGCAGTCTTTTTTTCGTACCGTTGATAACCGGCTCCATGTGCGGAGTCATTGACACATCTAGTTGTTTGTATATACCTTCGGGAGGTTGGATAGATCATCGCTATGCCTTTCTGAAAGCCGTTTTGGTCTTGTCCTCATGGATATGCGGTTACATAGCCATCAAAAGGCTTCCACTTACCATTGTCGGGCCAGTCAATGCAACGCGTCCGGTTCTGACTTTGCTGGGTGCAATGATGATATTCGGGGAAAGATTGAATTTTTTCCAGTGGACGGGTGTTTGTATTGCTGTCCTTTCTTTTTATATGCTTGGCAGGAGCGGGGAAAAAGAGGGGATAGATTTCAAACATGATAAGGGCATATTATTTCTGGTTGTCGCCGCCGTTATCGGTGCCGTATGCGGTTTGTACGACAAGTATCTCTTATCCCCCGTTGCTTCCGGCGGACTCGGACTTGACGGCTTTTTTGTCCAGGGTTGGTATAACTTTTATCAGGCCGTCATGATGTTAGCCGTTCTTGTTTTCTGCCACCTTTTTGAAAAGCACAAAAAAGCAGGACTTCCCTCATATAATAATAGGTGCGAAATAGTCGGGCCGTCTCATACCGCTTTCCATTGGAAATGGTCCATACCGATGATATCCGTATGCCTGACTGCAGGTGATATGTCATACATGCATGCCTTGACAATACCTGGAGCCATGATTTCCATCGTTTCAATGATAAGGCGCAGCAGTGTTCTGGTGTCGTTTGTCTTCGGTGCGATTCTTTTCCATGAAAAGAATCTGAAAGGGAAGTCACTGGATTTGATTTTGGTTATAATAAGCCTGTTGTTTTTGTTGGCGGGCACGATTTTCCGGTGATATTCTCTTCTTTTTTGTGCTAAATCACTGAAAATAGAATGAATCGACACATATTTTTAAAAAATTTCAATAATTATTAGGATACTTTAAAAAATAATTATTAATATTGCGGAAAACATTAGTATTTATTAATAACCATCAAAATGTCGAACCAAATTTGCTCACGAATTCTCATGTTGATTGCGGGATTGTCAATTGTCACGCAATTCAATGCTTCAGCGCTTCCGGGCTTTTCGGCCGGGAAGTCAAACTCTTCTTCAATCGGGCAGCAGGTTAAAAACCGGCAGCTGACCGGTGTTGTTCTTGATGAAAATAACCAGGGAGTAGCCGGAGCTTCCATTGTCATCAAAGGCAGCACGAGAGGTGTCATGGCCGATGTTGACGGACACTTTTCCATCAGCGTAACTGATAAAGATGTCCTTCAGGTCACTTTCCTTGGATATGAAGAACAGGACATCACAGTCGGGGACAAAACCAATCTTACTATAAAGATGGTTCCGAAATCATCGGAACTGAGTGAAGTGACGGTAGTCGCATACGGTACTCAGAGAAAGTCCAGTGTCATAGGGGCTATCAGTTCCGTTTCCACCGATCAGCTTGCTTCTCCTGTCGGACAGCTTTCATCAAGCCTGGCAGGAAAACTTGCCGGAATCGTCGTAATGCAGCGTACCGGCGAACCGGGTGCGGGTGCCGATTTCTGGATCCGTGGTGTCAATACCTTCGGAGCCAACAGTACTCCTCTTGTCCTTGTAGACGGTATTGAAAGAAGTATGGATCTTGTGGATGCAGATGATATCGCATCTTTTTCCATCTTGAAGGACGCTACCGCCACAGCTCTTTACGGTGTCCGCGGTGCAAACGGTATTATCCTCATCACAACGAAAAGGGGTTCGGAACAGGCTCCGAAAGTCAGTTTCAAAGCCGAGTACGGAGTTACACAACCTGTAAAGCTTCCTAAAATGGCCAACACTTCCGAGTGGATAGATTTCTTCAATTCACTGTATACGGGAGAAGGCGCTTCACCTGCCATTTCCGCAAGTGAAAAGGAGAAATATCTCAACGGCAGCGATCCTGATCTGTATCCTTCGGTTGATTGGGTGAAAACCATTTACAAAGATTTCGCCAATACCGGCAGGATAAACGTAAATGTTACAGGTGGTAGTTCTAAAGTCCGTTATTATGTCGGCGGATCATATTATTCCGAAGGCGGAATATTCAATGTCGCCAAAAATGACAAGTATGACGCACAGATGAATTTCCAGAAATATAATTTTCGTTCCAATGTCGACATCAACATTACCAAAAGTACGATCCTCGGTCTGTCATTGTCTACGCAGTACACGATAAAGAATACTCCGGGTTCGGATCTTAGCGATTTGTATGCATTCACATTGTATACCACTCCTATTGCGACTCCTACAGTGTACTCTGACGGTTCTCTTGCAAATCCTTTGAATGCACGAAATCCTTACAATCTGTTGAATAGCTACGGTTACAAGAGGTATACGGATATCGTTGCACAGTCCCTTATGTCTTTGACCCAGGATTTCTCCGATATAATTACCGAAGGTCTCAAGGCAAATGTGAAATTCTCGTGGGATGCAGACAACGGAACAATGTTGTACAAATCATATAATCCTACCTTGTATTATGCTACTGGAAGGGATGCCGATGGCAATCTTCTTTTGAATGTCCAGCAAGACGGGACCAATTATATGTCTCTTCCTTATACGACTCATACAAGCATAACGACCATCAATCTGGAAGCTTCGCTGAATTACGAACGCCAGTTCGCTCATGCCCATCGTGTGAGCGGCATGTTCCTGTTCAGTCAGAGGAATAAGACCAATAATGTACCTTCATCCTACATCTATGCTTTCCCTTACAAAAATCTGGGTATTGCTGGCCGTGCCACTTATTCTTTCAAGGACAGATACTTTACCGAATTCAATTTCGGTTACAATGGTTCCGAGAACTTCTCCCCTGGCCATCGTTTCGGATTTTTCCCTTCATATGCCCTCGGCTATATGATAAGTAACGAGCCTTTCTGGGCCGGCTTGAAAGACAAGATCGATGTCCTCAAACTGAAAGCTTCCTACGGTAAGATAGGAAACGATCAGATCGGAGGAGGCAGACGTTTCGCATATAATACCACTATGAATACTTCCGCAGACGGATTTACTTTCGGAACAAACGGCGGAACTTATTATACGGGTATAACGACAGGGGATTACGGTAATCCGTATGTCGAGTGGGAACAGGCAATCAAGACCAATGTCGGAGTTGAAATGAGCATTCTGAAAGAATTGAAATTGCAATTGGATTATTTCTACGACAAGCGTACGGGAATATTCATCGAAAGGGAATCAACTCCTTCCGTAGCCGGAATCAACATAGACCAGTATGTGAATCTCGGCCGTATGAGAAACAACGGTGTTGATATGTCATTGCAGTATAATCATACTTTCGGCAACGGTCTTTACATATCCGCCATGGGTAATTATACTTTCAACAGGAACAAAAAACTGTATGATGACAAACCTGACCAGATCTGGAAATATCAGAATACTGCCGGGTTCGCATATAACCAGCAGTTCGGCCTTATTGCAGAAGGTCTGTTCAAGGATCAGGCTGATATAGATTCATGGCCTAAACAGGAATTCGGGACCGTAAAACCTGGCGATATAAAATATCGCGATGTAAACGGCGACGGTGTTGTCAACACTTATGACAAAGTTGCAATCGGATATACTACCATCCCTGAAATAAATTATGGCTTCGGTATCAGTGCATCATGGAAAGGCGTAGATGCTTCATTCTTCTTCTCCGGCGTAGATCATGTAACAAGAATCATTTCCGGCCAGAATCTTTTCGGAGCTTCCTCATCAATCATAAGGTTGGGACAGGTATTCGAAGATGTAGCTTTGAATCATTGGACTCTTGAAAATCAGGATGCCAATGCCACTTATCCTCGTATTTCACTTAATAAAATCGAAAACAACCAGCAGTCTTCCACTTACTGGCAAAGGGATATGAGTTTTCTCAGACTGAAGAATGTCGAAGTCGGATATACCATACCTAAACGTATAACGAAGAAGATAGGAATGTCTTCTACCAGAATATATCTTCAGGGAGTCAATCTTTTGACTTTCAGTAAATTCAAATTGTGGGATCCGGAACTTAGCGCGAATTACGGTAATGTCTATCCGACTACGCGTACCGTGACTCTGGGCGTTAATCTTAACTTTTAATCGGGTAATATTATGAAACATATACATATCGTAGCCGTATTCATTATTTTGGCTTTCAGTCTTGCCTCCTGTGACAGCTATTTCGATGTCAAGCTTAACAATCAGGCTAACATAGACGATATTTTCAGCCAAAGCAGCACTACGCATAAATATCTTGCGAATCTGTATTCATATCTTCCTCTGGACGAGGAAATCATAGGCAGTGACGGTTATGTGGTTGCACGTTCCGACGAAGCCATGTTCTCTTTCTACCAATGGGTATACTATCTTCCGTACAGAACCGGAAACTACAGCAGCGCCACTCCTACAAGTACAACTTACTTCAACTTCTGGAAAAAATATTATGTCGCTATCAATCAGTGTTCGATCTTCATGGATCATGTGGGTGGAGATGTCGAAGACACTGATACGATAAGGACATGCATGAAGGCGGAAGCCAGATTCCTGAGAGCTTTCTACTATTATTGTCTTTTCCGTCAGTACGGACCTGTTTATCTTGCAGGCCAAACCGAGTCTGACGCTTCCATGTCGGGAGCTACCATCGACAGGAATACCGTAGAAGAAAATGTGGACTTCATGGTATCTGAACTTGATGAGGCTGCATCGCATCTTCCGTTGAGAATTTCCGAGGTCGGAGAATCTTCCGACCGTTGGGAAGGAAGGGCCACGAAAGGTGCCGCCCTGGCACTTAAAGCCAGAATTCTTATGATGGCGGCTTCCCCTCTCTATAATGGATGCGATTTGTACAAAGGGAAAATGAAGAATATGGACGGCAAATACCTGTTTCCTCAAACTACAGATGATACGAAGTGGGATACAGCGGCAAAAGCTTGTCTGGATGTTATAAATCTGAATATGTACAGTCTCTGCCAGAGTACGGACTCTTCAGATCCGATGCAGAGAGGCGCGGATTCATATGAAAGTGTTTTCTTTACTCCATGGAACAGCGAAACAATCTTCGGATGGTGGAAAAGGACATCCAGCGGTTATTCCTATATGGGCGGTGCCGGTGCACCTCTTGGTTGTGCCTGCCCTCCGGGTATGTTCCTTTATGGTTTCGGTGGAATCGCGCCTTCTCTGAAATTGGTGGATTCCTATCCGATGTGGGAAACGGGACGTTATCCGGTTACAGGTTATCAGGGACAGAACGATTACTCTAAACCTATTATAGATCCTAAAGCAGATTATACTGCAGAAGATTTCACGGATGGTTACAAACAACCGGTAGATGCTTCATGGGCTCCTGCCATCAAGGCTCATAACAGCACTATTGGCCGTGATCCACGTTATTACGCCTGCATTGTACCAAACGGCTACTACTGGCCGAGCAAATCCTTGGATGAGAAATTCACATGTTACAACAATTCTGAATGTTCTTCTCCATGGTCGGCCACCAACGGATGCGTAAGAGTCGGATATGCATGGCGCAAGTATTATCCGCCTGATACCCCTCTTAAAGAAATTACGGATTACAAAGGTCTGAAACAGGTTTATCCTGAGATAAGACTTGCAGAAATCTATCTGGATTATGCCGAAGCCTGCAACGAAAAGCCGGACAGGGATGAGACTAATGCGATCAAATATTTGAACAAAGTCCGCAATCGTGTCGGCCTTAACGATATCGAAACCGCTTATCCTGAAATTTCGGGCAACAAGGAACTTCTGCGCTGGTGCATCCGCAAGGAAAGAATGGTTGAATTCGGAATGGAAGCTATGCGTCACTACGATGCTTGCAGATGGATGATAGCCAAAGATGAGTATCCTTGCGACAACTGGACACTAAATGTGAGCGCTACAAAATATGAAGACTCTTACAAGAGAGTAAATACTGATTTCGTCGGTGATCCCGCAACTTTTGCCGACAGGGATTATCTTTTCCCTATAAGCTCTACGCAGCTTTCGGAAATGACTAATATGACACAGAATTACGGCTTCTAAATGAAAATAGTAATTATGAATAGTATATATAAATTGTTAATTGCCGTCCCACTTTGCTGCCTTATTGCGGCATGTACGGATGATCGAAATAATTTCATGGTCGATGATTCTATTTCGTATGTAAACCAAGACAAGGTTGTCAACGTTTCCGTCTTTTCGGAAAAATACGATTTAAGTGTTGTTAAGAGTGGCAAGGGTGAGTCTTCGGCTACGGCCGGAATCGCTTTTCCGGATACTGCCCTTACAAGCTACAATACAGCTAACGGTACGGATTTCGTTTCCCTGTCTACCGATCTTTTCAGTATTTCCTCTTCAAAACTTTCTTTTGACAAAAAGGATGTACGTAAGATTACTGAAATCACATGGAAAGCCGATGCTGTTGTTCCGGTTTTGAAGTCCGGTGATTACGCCATCCCTTGCAGTTTGTCAGCTTCCGGAGTGGAAGTAAACGATGACAGAAGCTTGGTTATGTTATGTCCCAAGCTTTCCAAGGTGTCGATGTCCGATACTCTTGCCGGAACTTTGAACCCTACTGCAGTTGAAACGCAAATCGATACTATCACAGGGGAGATTAATGTCGATTACCCTATTGACAATAAGGATATCCAATTGAATTTGGCCATTGACAATACTCTTCTTGATGCCTATAATACCGCTCACGGGACTTCTTATACTCAGGCTCCGGATGGTCTTATAACTATTCTGGACAAGAGTGTAACCATTTCCGAAGGGGAATCTTCGATTACTTTCAGATATGCTCTGTCAAGTTCGAAATTCTACAGCGATGGCAAAATGTTGCCTTTCACCGCCTATTTGGTACCTATATCAATTGTCTCCACATCAATCAGCGGTCTTCCGATAGCTGTTTCGACCATGTATGTCCCTATCAAGAATGAAAGCAAGACTCTCATGGGTCCTTGGACCGTATTGGAAGGTACCGATTTGTGCTATGCAAAAGAAGACGGAGCTCCGACCTGGGGTGCGGCTTATACCGTGGACAGACTTGTTGACGGGAATCCGGCAACCGAGTGGATTTCTCCTTTCCGTCATGAGATTACTTTCCCAATGACATTTGTCTTCGATCTCGGAGGAATGCATCTTTTCCAGGATTTCAAGATCAAGGATTTCAAAACCCATCAGGGCAATTACAGACAATATGAAATGTATATGGCAAAAGAGTATAACGGAGCCGATACACAGTGGTCTCTGATAGCTTCGGGAAAAAGAGGTTATTCATGGGATCCGGACGGCGGCCTTTATGATTTCCCTGTACAGAATCTGGTAGTCGGCAGATATCTCAAGTTCGTGATAGTTAAACCGGAATTCAGCACTGCATCAGGCGACTATCAGTACGGACGTGGCAAACTTTCCGAACTATATGGTACTGGTTTATAATAATTGATTATTATGATTCTCCGCCGGATATGTTTTTGTGTTCCGGCGGAGTTTTTTTAAATTGCATATGATGAATCATTTTTCAAACGGATTGATTTTTTGTTCCGTAATTTTTCTTACTTGTTTCGGTTGCATAGGATGCGACGGAAAGGCTCAAACCGACAAACCGGTCTCGCAAGGCGATACTACTGTCACGAAAGAAGCTGCTTGCCCTTTCACCGATATGGTCCTTTGTTACGGAGGAAGTCCTCACAGGACTCCTTATTTGTGGAACAAAGACAGGTTTTCCCCTTATGTTACGTATACTGATGAAAGTGGAAAGGAACATTGGCTGTTCGATGCTTTCCTTTGCATCGAGTTCCAAAGTACCGACAGAGCCGACGGAAAGAAGTATTCTTATTGTACCGGTAATCTCCGAGGTATCGGGCAATCTGCCGGTAAAGCACAATGGGAAGAATTGCTGGACTATTGGTTTGCCGATGATTCCGGTCTGGAGGCTTTGGATCAGACCGTAGGCGAAGCCGCTGAGCGAATAGGTCAGCCATTGACGAAAAGACAGGTTGTGATGGTTTTGCCTGATCCCATATTGCATCTTTATTATGATGATGTCAGTTCATCTACGGTTTATTGGGGTGAACTGAATGGAAAACAGATGGATTTTTCCATAACTGCGGACAGGGTAGCGGTGTACAATTGGTTCGTCGATCAGATTATGGACAGATTCGAGAAGGCTGGTTACAAGAATATCGAACTTGCCGGTTTCTATAAGGTTTCGGAAGACATGGCTACTCCTACGGATGGCTGGAGTTATGATATGAAGAAACTGGATGTCGTAATCCCTTCCGTTGCCAAGTATGTTCATTCGTTGAATAAGAAAATCTATTGGATTCCATACAGAGCGGCGGCAGGATATAAACTCGGATCGAAATTCGGATTCGATTATGTCTGGATGCAGCCCAATTTTTATTGGCACGGTGATGAGTATCCCATGGATGATACTTTCCGTATGATTACCGATGCCAATATCGGAATGGAATTCGAGATGGACAGTTATCTGCTTGAAGGCGGGAAGGATTGCGATCTGTATAAGATGCGTTTCCGCAAATACATGGAATATTGCAAGATGTACGGACTTTACGGCAAGACTCCGTTTACATATTACATAGGACAAAACGGTTTGTATCAATTGGCCAAATCTTCGGCAGAATCAGATCAGAAGTTGTATAACGAATTCTGCCATTTCATAATAGAAGATCCGCTGCGGCCGGAAAATAATTGATATGAAGCGCGGATTGTTAAAATACGCCGTATGCATTATCTTGATGATGTTATCATGTAAGGCTGCTTTTTCCGGATGCAGGGATGTCTCCGGAAAAGGTTTGTCGCGTGAAATGCGCGTCCATGTAATCGGCGAAAATTGTTTTATCTCTTCAAAGTCCGACAGCGGACATGATATAATTTTCCATTTCCGCAAATGCATGGCCAACAATCTCTATACTTTTTATAGGGTAGGCATATTGTCAGACAATGGCGAACTTCCTGTCGGCGATCCGGAAAGGACTCCCGATGTGATAGTCAATGAGGCTTACAGCGACAACATCGGACCTTTTCTGGTTGAAGGAAGAGGGTGGTGCGGAGGAAATCATACGGGAGACGGAGGCAAGGCTACAGCGTATAATAAGTCTTATTCAATCACCATCGACGGGAATATGGTTGCAGGCGATACTCTCGCTTATGTGAAAAGCCTGACAATTGACGTTACGAATGTAATTCTCGATACTTTTGCAATTGAGAAAGTCCGTTATGATGTATATCCGGGCGTTATTGAAGTGTCCGTCAAACATGAATTTTTCAATAATGAACCTCTGACCGTATCCAGATATTACGGGATGCAGTCGATGTTTAACGGAGAAACCGAAACCTTGACTCCCGGCGGTTTATATTCCTCATGGACACCTGAGAATAAGGTTTCTTCTTTTCCGATGCGTGATTTCCCTGATTTCAGATGGTTTGTGGAAAGGAATTCCAAGTCTTTTCAATCTTCGTATCTGTTCAGGTGCGGAATGGGGGATCATTCTTTCGAAGATCCTGACGAACCTGTTTTTATCGGGAATTCGAACGGAAAGTCCTATCACAGACTAATGGCCGGACATGTGGTGAAAAAAGGTGACGAGACTTTCTGGAAGGGTGTGTATACATGGCAGGTCTCTCCTTGTGTCGATAATGATCACGTCTTCGGCTTTTTCGGTACAATAGATTCAAAACCGGCTTTGTACGTGGCCTTCATGGCCGGCGGCAGCTATTCTTTCGATCTTCCGGAAGGCTCTGATTCAAGAAAATACAATGTTCTGGATCTGCAGGGCCCGGTGAAAATATCCCGTAAAGGGAGAAAGAAATTAACCGTCTCATCGTCAAGCAAAGGTTATTCGGTAATAATCTTCGATTAAAATATCCTTTTTTATGAAAAAAATATTGATTTCCCTGATGTTCCTGTCCGTATTGGTCTCATGTTCGGACAAGGAGGAACGGACTGTAAAAGCTCTTGCAAGACGTGTCGTTCCCGAGTATGCTTCGGAATTCGAGTTCAATCATACAAATGATACCTCGGATGTATTTTGTCTGGAATCCATGAAAAACGGAAAAATCCTTATTTCCGGCAATAATGCCAATTCCATGGCTGTAGGCTTGAATTATTATCTGAAGAATTTCTGCATGGCATCAGTATCCTGGTATGCAGGTGATCCTGTCGAGATGCCTGATACCCTTCCTTCAATTCCTGATAAAATACGGATCGATGCAAAAGTCGGGACAAGGTTTTTCCTTAATTATTGTACACTAGGTTATACCATGCCATGGTGGCATTGGAAAGATTGGGAAAGGTTGATAGACTGGATGGCACTGAATGGAATCAATATGCCTTTGGCAATAACTGGAGAAGAGGCCGTTTGGGAGAAGGTATGGCGCAAATATGGAATGAGTGATGAGCAGATACGCTCTTTCTTTACCGGCCCTGCATTTCTGCCGTGGCACAGGATGATCAATATCGATCGTTGGATGGGTCCTTTGCCTCAAAAGTGGATAGACGGGCAGGCTTCTTTGCAGAAAAAAATTCTTGCAAGGGAACGGAGTCTTGATATGACTCCCGTCCTTCCCGGCTTTTCAGGGAATGTCCCTGCCGAAATCGCCGGGTTGTATCCTGATGCGAAAATTACCGATGTGTCCACGTGGTGCCAGTTTCCTGACGAAAACGGATGCCATTTCCTTAATCCTTCGGATTCTTTATTTGCAAAAATAGAAAAGGATTATATCTCCAAACAGACGGAAATGTTCGGCACGGATCATATTTACGGTATCGATCTTTTCAATGAGGTGGCACCTCCTTCCTGGGATCCGGAAACACTTTCTTCAATGTCGTCCGGAGTATATGATGCATTGAAAGCTTCGGATAAAGATGCAACATGGCTCCAGATGGGGTGGCTTTTCGTGAATGATCCCGCACACTGGACAGAAGAAAATGTGAAAGCTTATCTGCAGGCCGTTCCGCAGGGGAAGGTCGTAATGCTGGATTATTTCTGCGATTCCCAGGAAATATGGAAAAAAACGGACAGCTTTTACGGACAGCCGTATATATTTTGTCTTTTGACAAATTTCGGGGGAGCTACCAATATGGAAGGAGATTTCCATGATCTCAGCGCCCGTCTGAGTGATTCTTTCGCGAATGGCGGCAAGAATATGATAGGTCTCGGTTCAACCCTCGAAGGGTTCGGGGTAAATGCTTTCATGTATGAGTTTTTCTTCGACAAGGCATGGAATACAGGCATTTCGGATACCTCATGGGTGTCTGCTTTGGCTGACAGGCGCGTAGGATACCGTGATCCTGTGGCCAGACAGGTCTGGAGAACAATTTGCGACAGCGTATATGTTTCCGGGAGGTACACCAGGGCGAATAATATCTGTCTCGGGCGTCCGAAAATGATTACCGACGGAACCCGTCCTGAAAAAGAACGGATTACCGCGGATTACAAACTTCTTTCCGGAGTATGGAAGAAAATGTTGGAAACAAATTCCGACCGCGATACATACAAATTCGATATAGTCAATATCGGCCGTCAGGCTTTGGCTGAATATTTCCCTCTGGAGTTATATGCGTTTTACGATGCTTGTGATGCGAAAGATACCATTTCGATGCGCATGCACGGCGACAAGATGCTGGAAACCCTCGCGGATATGGATCGCCTGCTTGCCTGCAACAGGACTTTTTCCCTGAAAGATTGGAATGAAGAAGCCCGTACATGGGGAGAGACTCCGGAAGAAAAGGATTATTACGAAGAAAATGCAAGGACGATCATATCGTATTGGGGCGGAGCCGGAATACTTACGGATTATGCAGCCAGGCAATGGTCCGGGATGGTGTCGTCTTATTATGGTTATAGATGGCAGCAATTCGTGGATAAAGCCATTGAAGATGTGGAAAAAGGAATTCCTTTCTGCCAGGAATCATTTGATCGCAGTATGCGTACATTCGAGTTGGAATGGGCCAGGCCGGCATATTCCATTTCTTATCCCGAAGCTGGTGATCCTGTATCTACAGGAAAATCCATAGCCCGGAAAATGGGAATATTGTAATTCATTATTCTTATAGGAATAGTTTCCGGAGTATATTTTTCCGGACAATAAGGACAATAAAAAGGGCGGCCAGTTAATTATTGGCCGCCCTTTTTACATCATTATCATATGAAGTCGGAAGTACTCTTATTTGAGATCTTCCAATAACTTCCAGCATTGATATAAGCCTCTCGGCACATGGAAGCATCCTTTCCATTTTCCGCCTTTAAGAGGCAAAAGGACTTCTCCGCGGCGATTCAGATATCCGAACCATTCCGGATATTCCGGATCTTTGAAATGGTTCCATACGTAATCATGTACTTTTTCGAACCATTCCAGACATTTTTTGTCACCTGTCAGCTTGTATCCTTTCAACATACAGATGAGAGTCTCGATATGTACCCACCATAATTTCTGGTCCCATTCCAGTTCCTGTGTAGGAGCTCCTTTCCTGTCCATGAAGTAGAACATACCGCCGTATTCTTTGTCCCAGCCGTAATCGGCCATGATAAGGGCCGTGTCCTTTGCTTTCTTTATAAGATCGGGACGATTCAATCTCGCTCCCAGATCCATAATGAACCACATGGCTTCTATCGAATGTCCCGGATTCATGTGCCTTCCGTCCATGCTGTCGCTGAGGGTGCCGTCTTCAAGTACGTTTTCAACTACTATTCCGCCAAGTTCCGGGCGTACGAAAACATCCATGACTTCATGAATGCAGTCTTCAATGGTCTTGTCAAGGAATTCCTTGTCTATAAGAGGTTCGATCTCAAGTCCCAGATTGCATAATATCATAGGCAATGCGAAATTCTTCAAAGGACGGCTGCCCGGATGGACTTTGCTCCATCTTCCCTTGGGATTGCCTGTTCTGGAGAGTATGATCTCGAATGTTTTTTTAGCAATATCGGCGTATTCATCTTTTCCTGTTGCAATGGACAATTGTCCGAAGGCCATTGTTGCAAAGGTGTAGCTGAAAATGTTATAGGGATCTATCAACGGTTTTCCTTCCCTTGTCAGGGAAAAATACCAGTTGTAATTTCCGTCATGACCGAATTTCTTTAGAAATTCTCCTCCCTGTATTGCACAGTCAAGCCATTCTTCTTGATGGCGGACTTTATTGTAAAGCATGGAAAAAAGCCATACTTCCCGTCCCTGGAGCCATACGAATTTATCAGTGTCAAAAACACTGCCGTCCCTGTTGAGACAAGTAAAATAACCACCGAATTTTTTGTCTTGGGATTTGTCCAGCCAGAAGGGCAGCACATTATCCATTAATTCGGATTTGTATTGCTGAGCCAGCTTTTCAAATCCGTCAATTCCTTTTGGTCGTATCATTTTCGAATTAATTACTAGTTTTGAATTCTTTTCAATTGAACTGTTCAAATATATAAATATTTTTATTTTCGCACAAATTAATATTAATATATTTTTATAATATTAACAAGGTTCATATTTCTTGCGCAAAATGAACTTCTTTTCCACGATGTAAAAAGATAAGAAACGAAAAACCGGAAACGTTATGATAATCATCATCCACGTTTCCGGTCAATATCTGTAAATAGTTCTATATCAGATAAGTCCCAACATCTTTGATCTGGAAAGGAGGCAGGCTCCGAGCGGTCCGGCCATTTGTCCTAGTTTCGAAAATCTGATTGTCGTATCTTTGCTTATTATATTGAAGGAATATTTATTTATTTCGCTTTTTACGGGCAGCATCAGGGAGTCTTCGGCCATCGGCAATTTCCCTCCTATCACTACCATTTCCGGATTGAATATTTTTATCAGTCCTGCAATAGCCCTTCCGAGAACGAATCCCACTTCTTCTATTGCTTCTATTGCCAGGACATCTTCCTCTTGTACAGCTTTCAGTATGTCTCCAAGGGAAATATCACCTTCTTTTTGATATTTGTCTTTGAGGGATGAATTCTTGCCTTCTTCTATTTTTTCTATGAAAATCCTATGGAGTGCAGAGCCGGAAGCTCCCGTTTCCAGACAACCTATCTTGCCGCAACGGCAGATTTGGTTATTATTCAGCATGGGGAAGTGTCCGAATTCACCGGAATAACCGGATTTGCCGAAATACAGATTGCCGTCGAGTATCATTCCCATACCCAGACCCCAGCTTGCATTGATAAACAACATATTCTTTATGTTGCCGCAGTCTCCTGCCAGATATTCGGCATAGGTCATGGCCCTGGAATCGTTTTCTATTGTTACAGGGACACCGAGCTGGCTCTCAAGCAAGTCTGTGAGAGGTTTGCCTTCTCCCAGAAAGTAGGAGAAACTGAATCCTGTCTGGTAATTCACCCTGCCGGAAAGATTGACACCGCATACTAATATTTCTTTCAGTGATATATCCATATCGCTGATGGCTTTCTTGATGAGAACGCATAATTCGGAAAATGATTTCTCCGTAGCCTCCAGTTCGAATGGCAGATTGTCTTCGTGGTCTATGATCCTTCCCTTGAAATCAGTTACAGCCATCGTCACGGTGTTGTTGTCTACGGAAACCCCGGCGATATATCCGACGGCCGGATTCAGACCGAAAATGCTTGGCCGTCTTCCTCCGGAAGTGCCGTGTTTACCCAAATCTTCCAGAAAACCGTTGTCGATAAGTTCTCCGACAAGTTTCGTTATTGTAGGAATGCTCGTATCGAGCCTTTTGCTCAGATCAGCAATGCTGTAATCTCCGTCAGTGACGCACAATCCTAAGATCTGTTTTTTAAGATCCGCATTTTTTCCGTTAATATTACTTAAAAATGAAGCGTCCATATCTTAATATTAATATATGTTACGCTTCAAATTTAATCATTTTTTCCAATATGACTCAATCTCTTCCAAAGTTTTTCCAGTCGTTTCCGGAACAAATTTCCACATTATCAGCAAATATGGTATGCATACGACGGCGAAAAGCCAGAATGTTCCTGCCGGAGTCAGATATTCCAGCATCCACGGAGTAAGCTGTCCGATAAGGTATGTCCCTATCCAAAGAGCCATGCCGGCTATCGACATTGCGAGTCCGCGCACTCTGTTGGGATACATTTCAGACAGTATGACGAAGATGACGGCGCTTATCGATATGGCCGTGCAGAATACATAAAACAGGAAGAATCCCAAAAGAAATCCGTTACCGAGTCCGAGAGCTGTTCCGGCCTTGAAGAACAGTCCTATCATAATCAGGGAAATTATCATTCCCGAGACACCCCAGTAGACAAGTTTCTTCCTTCCGACTTTGTCAATTATGATCATCGCTATTATCGTCGTACACATATTGACAGTTCCTACCAGAACTTGTGAAAACATGGAATCGCCGCTGCTGAGTCCGGCGTCTCCGAATATCTGAGGCCCATAATACAAAACAGCATTCACGCCCATGAATTGTCCGAGAATGGCGATGGCGGAACCGATTATTACTGCTTTCATGATTCCCGGTTCAAGAAGCATCTTCCATTCGGATTCCTTTCCTTTCTTCTCCGATGTTCCGGAAAGCCTTATTTCATCGATTTCTTTTGAATTTCCGTCATAAATGCGTCTCATTATCGATGCCGCTTTTTCCGTTTTGCCTTTAGTAAGAAGCCATCTCGGACTTTCAGGGACGAAAAGGATTACGATCAGAAACAAAAGGTCGGGGATGGTCTCGCATCCAAGCATTCCTCTCCATGACTCGGAATGGAACAATTTGTCGGTAAAGCCGGAGAATGCAGAGTCCGGGACATTTTTTATGATAATGTAGTTTACAAGATATGCTGCAAGAAAACCGACAGTAACGGCAAGCTGGTATAGTGATACCATTGTGCCCCTTTTGTCAGCTTCCGCTATTTCGGATATATATATGGGAGAGACTATGGATACAATACCGATTCCGAATCCTCCTATGATGCGGTATGCAACAAGTTCGCTGAAATTTCCGCATATTGCGCAACCTATTGCCGAGATGCTGAATAGAATCGCAGAGATCAGCATAGTCCTTTTCCTGCCGAGATTATCACTCAATATCCCGGCTGTCATGACTCCTATTATTGATCCTATCAAGGCGCATCCTACATACCAGCCCTGCCTCATAACCGAAAGTCCGAATTGTGTCGAAACCGAGGATGTCGTTCCTGAGATGACCGCGGTATCGTATCCGAACAAAATTCCGCCTATGGCCGCCGCCGCGGAAAGAAACAAAACGTATCCTTTGCTGTTTTTCATCATTTACCGGATATTAAAGTATTCTTTGTATCTGTCATAAAGGTGTCCGGCCTGGAGGTATGCCGATTGCGGACTCATGAAATGGGAGAATTCGAATGTTATTGCTTTGTCATAGCCGCATCTTTTGGCAGCTTCAAGCTTGAGCCTCAGTTTGTCGAATTTAATGGGCAGGAATTTTATAGGCATATCCCTGTCGAAAGATTCGGCGTTTGTCCAGCATTTCATCCCGTATTTATCGGCGAGTTTTTTATTCACTGAAAAAAATGCGTCCAGTTCGTCATAATCGATATGACCGTCCTGGAAGGCGCAGGCATCTACGAATCCGTGTATTCCGTCGAATATTTCATCCCATTCCCTTTCGTGTTCTTCTACGGAAACTGATTTCTTTTTCGTGAGTTGTTCTCCCGCGGCTTCAACGGCTTTCTTGCCGTCTATCCAAGGGGAAATGAAAGTCGGAAGGCCACCCGAGACATCTTTGCATTGTTTACCCATTTTTTGGAATGATTCTATCGCTCCTTTCGTAGCACGGCTGATCTCGCCGCTGATGTACCATCCTCCGAAACTTTTGTATTTGCTCCCGTACATCTTCCAGGCTTCATCTATTACGTATTTGTTGGCTTCCACTTCGTAAGACATATCTCCGGTATCCCAGTATTTCCCCGAATCGTAAAGTCCGAAATAGAACGTCATGCCATATTTCAGTGCAAGTCTGCAGAACATATCTATTAGGTCTACGGAAGGCATGTAACATCCTTTTTTGAGAAGATAAGGTGAAGGATAGGTTATGAATTTCCTGTATCCGGACCTGATGTCGATTACTGTATCTATGCCTATGTCTTTCATATATCTGAAATCCTTGTCCCATTCCTTTTCCCCCCAGTTCTGATGCGGAATGTCATGTGAGATTTCGTCCAGAAAAGTTCCCGTGATTTTCAGTCCGTTTCCTCTCGGTACTATGAGTCTTCCGCCGTGGCCGTTGCTTTCCGCTTTAGCCGCGTTCCTGACCGTTTCAGGCATAACGTTCATACCATCAATGATATGAGGCGCGGCTATAAGGGATGCGGCTGTGATTGCCGCGGATTTGATGAATGTTCTTCTGTCTGTCATCTTTTTTATGTCTTTTGTTTTACGCAAAAATAATTAATTATTTCAGACTCGTGCAATTATTTTTAAATATTTTTAAAAACTTTTTATTATCGTGGTAATATTTTTTATATTTGGTGCAACAATGTATCATTACCTGATTATGAAAACTTCGAGACGGATGTCATCAACGGCTGTTTTTTCAATATTTGTTTTGTCTGCTGTTTTTTCACCTTGCAAGGCCCGTTCCGGTTCAAGTGCCGTTAAGCTTAATGCGGATGTACTAGTAGTCGGAGGAGGAACGGCCGGTGTTGCCGCTGCGATACAGTCTGCCAGGGAAGGCGCGAATACCCTGCTTGTCGAAGAAACGCCTTGGCTCGGAGGTATGCTGACTTCCGCCGGTGTGAGTGCGGTAGATGGAAATTACAGAATGAGAGCCGGCATATTCGGTGAGGTCTGCGATTCATTATCATCATATTACGGCGGATATGATTCGCTGAAGAGCGGCTGGGTAAGCAGCATAATGTTCGAACCCCATGTCTGCGATGCCATTTTGAAAAAGATCGCCGCCGGTTGTCCGAAATTGGAAATAATATATGATACTTCTTTCGAATCGGTCAGGAGGAAGAAAGGCCGTTGGGAAGTGGTCTTTGCAAAATCCCGATTTTCCGGTGAGGACGGATTGCCGGAAGGACGTAATGTCAAAGTGAGTGCAGCTGTTTTGATAGATGCTACCGAATTGGGCGATGTGGCCAAGGCTTGCGGTGTGGAATACCGGGTGGGTACGGATTCCGGATCCGGCATGGCTGAATGCCGCCATTCGGATGTGAGAAGCGGAATCGTCCAGGATCTTACTTATGTAGCGGTTCTGAAAGATTACGGAAAGGGTGCCGATATGACAATACCGAAACCTGCAGGGTATGATCCTTCCCTGTTTTACGACAGTATGAAGAACGGCCGTAATCATGATTTTTCCGTGGATGCAGGCGGAATCTACACGATTGATGCTACCGGGCAGCGTATATGGGCTCCGGAATCGATGATTACATACGGGAAGCTTCCGGGTGTCTCACGGGAATATATGATAAACTGGCCTATTGAAGGCAACGATTATTATGCCGACATGGTGGATGCCGGTCCGGTGGAAAGGGAAGCGCTTTGCGACAGCGCAAAACTCCGTACACTGCAATTCGTTTATTTTCTACAGACCAGGATGGGAATGAAAAATTTCGGCCTTGCCGATGAATATCCAACATCCGACCGTCTTCCTTTCATTCCGTATCACAGAGAATCGAGAAGAATCTGCGGAAAAGTGACTTTTACGGTAAATGATATAATCGATCCTTATTCCGGAAATCTTTATCGTACGGGAATAGCAGTAGGGGATTATCCCCTTGATCATCACCACTTTGCATACAAAGAATGGAAACAGTTGGATGAGTCCCATATCAGTATACCTTCCTTTTCGGTCCCGCTGGGAGTTATGATTCCTAAAGGTGCTGGTAATCAAGGTGCTGGTAATCTTATCGTGACGGAAAAATCCATATCCGTAAGCCATCTTGTAAACGGAACCACAAGACTTCAGCCGGTAGTGATGCAGCTGGGGCAAGCCGCCGGGGCTCTGGCGGCTCTTGCATTTTCGAAACACGGTTGCAACGTGAATGAAGTAGGCGTCAGGGAACTGCAAAGGTCGGTTCTGGAATACGGCGGATATATCATGCCTTATCTGGATTTGCCGAAGAATGCGCAGGGATTCAAGGCTTTGCAAAGGATAGGAGCTACCGGAATCATGAGAGGGACCGGGAAATGTGTTTCATGGTCCGATGAGACATGGTTCGGGGCTGACGAGCCCTTGCGTTCCCGCGATTTGTTTCCTGGGGATTATTACCCCGGACTCAGGCAGTATGTATCGTCGTTGCCGGATACCCTGACTGTTTCAGACGCTTTAGACCTTATTTCCAGAATGGCAGGGAAAAAAACGGTTTCTTACGACGGAAGCGAAGGGCCGTTATTTATTGCAGACAAGGCATTACCTGTTACAAGATTGCAATTCGCCGTTCTTCTTGACAGTATAGTCAATCCTTTTGATACAAGGGATATCGACTATAACGGTAATTTTTGTTATATTTGCAATTCAGGCAAAACAGGAAACTGATGTTCAGAAAATTACGAAACCGTTTGCGCGGTGTGAAGCTGTCCATGAGGATGAAGCTTACGCTCAGTCTTTGCTCAATTGCAGTTATGCTTCTCGTTTCGAGTGTTATTTCCATTATGGAATACAGCAGAATGAGCCATTATGTGTCTTCCCTTATAGCTGACAATATCAACAGTATAAATATAGCCGAAAGGCTTTCCAGTGCCAGTAATGCATATAACCTAAGTATTCTTACCGTAATAGGGGACACTTCAAGCATCAAGATTCCCGAATTCAAACAGGATGAATTCATGGCTCATTGCGACAGTCTCAAGCAATCATTGGCTTCTTCCAGCATGCTTCCTCTTGCCGATTCCGTAGTTTATTCTTATTCTGCGTATATGCTAACGTCACTTGAACTCAAGAACGTCATGCTTTCGGACTTTATCGATACCCGTATCTGGTATTTCAACAGGCTGCAGCCTAAATACAATAGACTCAGGTCTGATATAAATATCCTTGATACCGCCATTTACAATGAACTGAAAAAGAATTCCGAGACTTTCGAACGCGGATTTTACAGAAGTATCATTCCAGGGACCGTGGCAGTTGCCGTCGGTCTCCTCCTGATATTCCTGCTTTTCTTCTTCATCATGGTTTATTACGTCAATCCGATTTACCGCATGCTCAACGGCCTTAATGAATACAGGTCGTATAACAGACGATATAATAATTCATTTGACGGTGACGACCAGCTTTCCGAACTCAATGACGGCATAACCGATATTACGGAAGAAAACATTCAGTTGCGCAACAGGCTTCACAATATGAGGGAATCGATGAAGGATGAAGACCCCGGTGCTGATAAAACCGGAGAATGACCATGAACGTAAAAGTCATATCCAGAAATGTCGGTTTCGCACTTTTGGTGAGTGCGTTGTTCATGTTTTTGTCCATTCTCGTGTCTGTTTCCAATCCCAACGGAAACGACAGCGCTCTTGCCGCCCTTACCATCAGCTTTATCATTACTTTCATAGTGGGAGTCTTTCCTTTCATATTCGTCAGGAAAAGCGATACTATCTCACTTCAGGACGGTTATATGATAATATTTCTGTCCTGGTTGCTTTCTTTCATTTTCGGCATGCTGCCATATGCTCTCTGGGGCGGTCCTTTTTCTGTAATAAATGCTTTGTTTGAAAGCGTTTCCGGTTTTACCACCACAGGTGCGACTATTCTGGATAACGTGGAAGTCATTCCCAAGAGTCTTCTGTTCTGGCGTTCTTCCACGCATTTCATAGGCGGTCTGGGTGTTGTCGTTTTCCTGCTCCTGATCATTCCTTCTTCGAGTCCTACCCGTCTGCGACTTACGAATATGGAGCTTTCTTCACTTTCCCGTGAAGGATACAGGTCCAGGGCCAATAAGATGGTGCTTGTTTTTGCCAATATGTATTTCGGACTTACTTTTGCAGCTTTCGTATGCTATCTTCTGTGCGGAATGTCCGTTTTCGATGCCGTCAACCATGCTTTCAGTGTTGTCGCCACAGGCGGTTTCAGTACGAAGAACATGTCCATAGCATATTTCCATTCAATCCCCATAGACATCGTTACGATGGTTTTCATGGTTTTGAGTTCTATCCATTTCGGGTTCCTTTTTCTGGCGATAGTGACACGTTCCCTCAAACCTCTGGATAATCCCATTATAAAATATTATCTTTTCTGTCTGGCCGCGGTTTCAATAGTGGTTTCCATAATGCTCCATGTATCGGGTACCTACAGTGGATGGGCGCATTCTTTCCTGTCCGGTTCGTTCCAGGTTATAAGCATGGCTTCGGCCACAGGTTTCGCGATAACGGATAATTCATCCTGGCCGTTGTATATATCGGCCGTCATCCTTTTCGTAATGATACAGGGAGGGTGCGCAGGTTCTACCTGCGGAGGTGTGAAATGTGACAGGACTTTCGTGCTTTTCAAAGCCCTGGGACGCCAGATAAGGAGCGCCGTCCATCCCAATGTCGTGAGGGAGGTCAAAATAGGTAATAATATACTCAGGGATGACGCCGTTTCCAAAACGGTCCTTTATATAGCTTTGTATTTTATTTTGATTTTCATATCATCCGGGATTTGCCTTCTTTCGGGCGTAGATGCCGACAATTCCGTTGTGGCTACCGTATCGGCTCTGGAGACTGCCGGTCCTGCCGTCGGAAGAATGGGATTCCTGGGAAATTATAACAGCATATCCGTGGTTGCAAAGCTGACCTTGATAATAGATATGTTTCTGGGCAGGGTCGAGATATATCCTGTTTTTGCGGCGATGTCCCTGATATTCAGCCGTAGAAAAAGAAAACAGTGATATAGGTGATGGACAGAAGCGATTATTTTTACCGTTGTTTTCTTACGGCTTTCCGATATGAGCCTACACAATGCCAGGAAAAGCTTTTCAAGGCAGTAGCGGATTTTTTGACATCGGATGATAATGACATACTTGTAGTGAATGGTTATGCCGGAACCGGCAAGACTTCAGCCGTTTCTTCGGTTATTTCCGTTTTGGGGAAGATGAAGATAATGTCTGTCCTGCTGGCTCCTACGGGAAGGGCTGCGAAAGTCCTTTCTGTATATGCCGGGAGGCCTGCTTATACGATTCACAAACATATTTACAGACAAAAATCGGTGGGTGACAACGGGTACGGGCAGTTCAGCCTGGCCCCGAACAAATCACGGGATGCCTTGTTTGTGGTGGATGAAGTCTCTTTGATCGGAAATGATTCCGGACATAATAATCCTTCACTTTCTTTCGGTACGGGGAATCTTCTCAACGATCTTGTTTCTTTCGTAAGGAACGGTCCCGGATGCAAACTTATCCTTATGGGTGATTCCGCGCAGCTGCCTCCTGTGGGGCTGGACTGCAGCCCGGCTCTTTCCCCGGATTATATGGACGGGGTAGGCGGTGTTGCAAGAGTGGAACTTACTACTGTTGTCCGGCAGCGCAAGGAATCAGGCATTCTTGCGAACGCAACATCGCTGCGCGGGATGATATCATCGGCAACATCCGGAGATACCTGTTTCAACGTGAATGATCTGTCAATACGGACCATGGGTTATGATGATGTTGTCAGTATAAAAGGCGGTGAATTCGTGGAAACACTTTCCGATGCCTATGGCAAGTACGGTGAAGAAGGGACAATAGTCCTCTGCCGTTCGAATAAACGTGCGAACAGATACAATGCGGGCATTAGGGCTGCCGTCCAATATAAAGAAGAAAGGCTTGTCCGGGATGACAGGCTGATGATAGTGAAAAACTGTTACCAGTTTCTGGAAGATGTAAAGGGACTCGATTATATCGCCAACGGGGATATGGCTAAGTTGGTTCGCATCAATGATTATGAAGACAGATACGGGCTTCATTTCGCGGAGGCGGAATTATCTTTTCCCGATTATGAAGATCAGGAAATAAAAGCGAAAGTCATACTGGACACGTTGGAATCGGAGAGCGCTTCGCTTACATATGAACAGCAGGAAATGCTCTACAACGGAGTATCCGCCGATTATTCGCAGCTGAAGACAAAGAAGAAAAGATATGATGCAGTTAGGGAAGATCCTTATTATAATGCCCTGCAGCTGAAATATGCCAATGCCATCACCTGTCACAAATCACAGGGCGGACAATGGAAATGTGTTTTTATAGATAATCCTTTCTGGAATGAAGAATTGACGGTCGATGATTTGAAGTGGCTTTATACCGCTTTTACCAGAACTGTTGAAAAGGTGTATCTTATCAATTTCAAGGATGAATATTTCATGAAACCATGAAGAGAATATTAATTGTTATTTTAATCGCGGCGGGGTTGTCCGCTTCGCTTTCCGTATTTGCTTATGGAAAAGGATTGGTAAAAATTCCGTCATCGTGGAAATGGATTTCGGACAAGGAAGTTGTGTTCAGTTACGACGGTTCTTTCGCAGATACGGGAGCTTTTATGGTCAATGCGGCGAATCATATGGTTCTGAAGGGTGTGAAAGCTCCGGCGAAATTCGACTCACCCGAGGCGTTTCCGCAAGGTGCTGTCAATCCGACTTATTCACCTGATTCCACCAAACTAGCCTTTACCAGGGACAATGATCTGTATGTGTTTGATATCCCGGAAGGGAAAGAACACAGGATTACATATGACGGGTCAGATAATATTTTAAACGGATATGCTTCATGGGTTTATTATGAAGAGATACTTGGCAGGCCGTCGAAATATCGTGCTTTCTGGTGGTCTCCCGACAGCAAAAAGATCGGCTTTTACCGTTTCGACAATTCCATGGTTAATGTTTTTCCGATTTATTCTCCTTTCGGGCAGGACGGGAAATTGATCAATACACGTTATCCCAAGGCGGGGGAGAAGAATCCTTCTGTAAGAATAGGCATTGCGGATGTCGCCGGTTCAGGATCGGGCATAGTCTGGGCGGATTTCGATTATTCCGTAGATCAATATTTCGGAATCCCTTTCTGGGGTGCCGACAGCAGGGAGTTTTTCATTTCACGGGAACCCAGACTTCAGAATACGCTGGATCTTTATTCGATCGATGCGACAGACGGTTCGAAAAAGAATATTTATCATGAAACTTACAAAACCTGGCTGGACTGGATAGATAGCATGGCATTCGGTGAAAAAGGGCTGTATATGGCAAGAAGCTTCAGGACTGGCTGGTCCCAGATATATTTCCTATCATACGATGGCTCCGTTTTGGATTGTCTTACCGGAGGCCGTAATTGGAATGTCCGTATCCTGCGTTACGACAAGATTCGGGATTGCGTATATTTCACGGCTGACAGGGATTCCGATGTAAGGACTGTATTGTACGAAGTCGATTCCAAAAAGCATATCACGGCTCTGACCGATACTTCCTACAGTGTTTCCAATGTTCGTTTTTCACCGGATTGCAAGTATTTTGCCGCTTCCGTCTCGAATTTTACAACTCCGTCTCAGGTTTGGGTTTATGAGACCGAATATGCCAATCAGGCATGGAAGGCAAGACGTCTTATTGCGGCGAGTACTGCTTTTTCCGCTTCTTCCGGTAATCACGGCAAAGGCCGGAAATTCGGAATGCGTCCCGCTTCCTATGCTTTCAAAGCCGCCGATATGAAAACTGCCGATACCGATTTGTCTGGATATGCATTGCCCAGCCTTATATATATCGAGAACGATGGCTTCAGGCTGCCTGCATATATAGTGTATCCTGTTAATTTCGATCCTTCACTTAAATATCCCGTCCATGTCGATATTTACGGCGGTCCTGATATCCCTCTTGTAAAAGATCGCTGGCTAAACCCTTCCGCCGATAATCAATGGTGGTCGGAACATGGTATCATTGAAGTTACCGCAGACTGCCGTGCTTCCGGGCATAACGGCAGGGCCGGACTGGATATGATCTACAAGCATCTGAACTGTTGCGAGATCGATGATTTCATAGCCTGGGCCCGTTATCTGCAGTCCCTTCCTTATGTGATTCCGGACAAGATAGGGGTAGAGGGTTTTTCTTTCGGAGGTACGATGACCGCGATGCTGCTCTTTACCGCTTCAAAGTACTATCACTATGGAATCGCCGGAGGAGGCGTTTACGATTGGTCGCTTTACGATACCCATTATACTGAAAGATATATGGATACTCCGGGGGCTAATCCTGAAGGTTATGCAAAATCACGTGTTATGGATTATGTGGGGGAATATCCGGTAGCTTATGCTTCCGATGCAAGTTCCGCCAGGGCCGTAGAGCCTGTAATGCTCAAGCTTACCCACGGGACAGGGGATGATAATGTCCATTTCCAGCAGACGGAGCAATTGATAGACGAAATGCAGAAGCAGGGAAAGAAGTTCGAATTCATGATTTATCCTGACGGAAAGCACGGCTACCACGGTTATCAAAAGGTTCATTTCATTGAAGCGAACCATGAATTCTGGCTTAAATATCTTTTGCAGCCATAGGCGCTGTCACGAAAATGAAGTTGCCGTGCTGATTTTCCGCGAAGTCCACCTTTGCCCCGAACAGATGGATTCCGTTTCCGGAGGTCGTACCAGTCTTTTTTCTTAATTCATCGCTTGTCATTCGTATATTCATTGCCGATACTTCGCAGCGGGGGTATTTCTTTCCTGTCGATCTGATGTTCCTGTTGTTAAGTCCGCAGATTTCCTTTATTTCGAATAATTTGCCGAATCCGGATAATTTACGCAATTTTTCCGTTTGATCTCCGGCGACAATATATAGATGCGTTGATTTTCCCAATTTTCTGATGTTGAAGATCTTTCCTGTCAGATTGAATGCTCCGGCTTTCATAAGAGCTTTGCCAGGTTCGAAAAGGAATGCTTGATTTCCGGCACAGCCGGTGCCGGCTGAAAGATCTTCCTTATCGGCAAGGAGCTCTTCCCCTGTTTTATGTTCTTCTGAAGGTCTGAAAGAAAATGTCCTGCCCGATTCGCAAACAGTTATCGAGTACTCTTCTTTCCAATCCTTGTCCATCCATATGAGCATTTCACGGCATTCCCCTCCGAACGCTACTATGTGGACTTCCCTGACCATTCCAAGTTCCGATACTGCCCTTGATATATCTGCCATGGGGGACAATTTGAGTAAAATGTTGCTAGTATGGCGGAATAGTTCGTCTTTTATCGACAGTATGTCCGGGCTGCAATCATGGATCAGGAATACTTTCCGGCCGTCTTTCGAACGTCTTGCCGGATCAAGATATATAATCGAGGGCTTTTCGCCTCCGAGGATTTCTCCGACGTTGTCCCCTGAGACTTCGGAATTCCAGATCTTTATGTTTTGTATTCCCAGCGTCCCGAAGTTATATGCGGCGGCCTCAGCAAGTGTCTTGTTCATTTCGTTGAATATGACATTCCCGCATATCCTTGAAAAAGCGGCGCTGTCCACACCCATTCCTCCCGTCAGGTCTGCCAATAATGCCGATTCTGGTGGAATTCCGTTTTCCGAAAGAATCGCGGAGCAGACGCCGGCTTTGTATGAAGCCGCTTCATGGGAACTGCATTGCTCGGCGGCAAGAGGGACAGGAAATATCAACTGCGGGACTGCGTACCATTGCGGCACTTTTGTTTTAAGCTTCCTGCGGCTGATAATGGTGCCTGCGGCTGCTTCCATGTCTATGTCGGGCCATTTCCCTTTTCCTAAAAGCAAGTCGTTTGTATCGTCGTTTTCATGTTTCAGGATGAAATCCGTGAAAGTGTGCATTCTCTGTATGTTTGTATTTTTCAAAATTAATAAATTTCAAGTTAATTGATTATATTTGTCTGACGATAGTATCATTATATCGTGTTTTTTGTGACATGTCAAATATTTCCATATTATGATTACGAGAGATTATAAAGAAGCGGCCAAAAGCTGGCTCGAAGGGGATTTCGATCCTGAAACCAAAGGCCGTGTAATAGAATTGCGAAATAATGACCCTGCCGCTTTCGAAGATGCATTTTACAAGAATCTCGAATTCGGAACCGGGGGGCTGAGGGGCTTGATGGGGGTAGGAACCAACAGGATGAACAAATATACCGTCGGGATGGCGACGCAAGGCCTTGCCAATTATATTCTTTCACATGTAAATGAGGATGATGATGCAAAAGTTTGCATTTCTTTCGACAGCCGCAACAACAGCAAGCTTTTTGCCAAGATAACTGCTGATGTGCTTTCATCCAACGGACTTCATGTTTTCCTTTTCGACAACATTCGTCCTACTCCGGAACTCAGTTATGCAATACGTATGAAAGGTGCCGTTGCCGGCGTAATGATCACGGCTTCTCATAATCCCAAGGAATATAACGGATACAAAGTGTTCTGGTCCGACGGGGCCCAGATCACATCCCCCGTTGACAAGGACATCGTAGCGGAAGTTTCGAAAATCAACGATCCTTCCCAGGTTAAATTTGAGCCCGGATTGGAATGCGGTGAAATAGAGATGATGGGAAAGGATGTGGATGAGGCCTATCTGGGAGATATACTTTCCATGATGTTGTCGCCGGATTCAAGGTCCAGGCATGCTGACATAAAGTTTGTATATACTCCTCTTCACGGATGCGGGGTTCGGTTGGTTCCGGAATGTCTGCGTCGTCTTGGTTTCCGCAATGTATTCCATGTGCCTGACCAGGATGTGAGCGACGGTGATTTCCCAACGGTAGTTTCCCCTAATCCGGAAGAGTCTTCCGCGCTTGAGATGGCCGTTGATGTCGCCGGGAAGGAAAATGCAGATATCGTGATGGCTACCGATCCCGATGCGGACAGGATGGGTATTGCGGTGCGTAACGACAAAGGCGGGATGGTTCTTCTGAACGGAAACCAGACTGCTTCGATTCTTACATATTATATTCTCACGCGATGGAAGGAACTCGGACGGCTGGATCCTTCCAAGTATGTCGTGAAGACGATTGTAACCACGGAACTGATTACTGACATATGCAGGAAATTCGGAGTCAGAATATATAATGTGCTTACAGGATTCAAATATATAGCAGAAGTAGTAAAGAAGAATGAAGGCTCGGGCGAATTCATCTGCGGAGGGGAAGAGAGCTACGGATTCAATGCCGGGCAATTCGTTCGTGACAAGGATGCACAGACGGCATGTTCTTTTGTCGCCGAATGTGCTGCATGGGCAGCCGATCAGGGACTTACCTTGTATGGCTTGCTGCAGAAAATTTATTCCGAATTCGGTTACAGAAAGGAAAAGATGTCATATCTTGTCCTCAAGGGGAAAGCAGGTGCCGAAGAAATCGGCAACAAGATGAAGGCAATGCGGCTGAATCCTCCGGTGGAACTGGCCGGTTCTCCTGTGGCGAAGGTCATAGATTATCTTGATACGGGAAAGACAGGTCTTCCATCGTCTGATGTCCTACAGTTTTTCAGTGAAAGGGATGATGTCGTTTCCGTACGGCCTTCAGGTACCGAGCCGAAAATAAAATTCTATTTCGGAGCGAAAGGGAATGATGCAGACGCAAGGCTGGATATGCTCAAAGAGCAGTTCGTCAAGTAATACCGAATTATCTTTCTTATGAACAGGATCCTTGTAGTGGATGACGAGCAGGATATCTGCGAAATCCTTAAGTACAATCTCGAAAAGGCCGGATATGAAGTAGATACGGCTTTTTCCGCCGAAGAAGCTTTGTCCATGCCGATAGGAAACTTCTCGCTTATTCTTTTGGATGTCATGCTTGGAGGAATGTCCGGTTTCGCAATGGTCGAAATCCTGAAGAAAGACAAAGCCTCTTCGGATGTCCCTATAATATTCATAACTGCCAAGGATACCGAGAACGATACCGTCACTGGTTTTTCTCTTGGTGCGGATGACTATATATCCAAACCCTTTTCCTTAGCTGAGGTGTTGTCACGCGTCAAGGCCGTGCTCAAAAGAACTTCGGGGAATATTCCCGAAAGTTACTGCAATGGAAAACTCATTCTTGACGAGAGGGGAAAGCGAATAACAGTTGAGGGAAAAGAAGTTGTTTTGACAAAAAAAGAATTCGAAATATTGATTCTTTTTCTTAAGAATCCCGGAAAAGTGTTTTCCAGGGAAAATCTGCTTTCGGAAGTATGGCCGGGTGACAATGATGTTTTTGAAAGGGTCGTCGATGTAAACATCAATCATTTGAGGTCTAAGCTGGGAATTCTCGGCAGCCGGATAGTAACCAGACACGGCTACGGATATCTTTTCGATGATGACATCAGGTAAAAGATGGTTCCCGTTCAGCCTCAGGCTGTTCTTTTCCGTGACGTTGCTTTTCACGGCTTTCGTATCTTGTTTCGTCCTGTTTCAGTATCATAGAGAGAAAACTTATAGAATAGATGTCCTCAATACACGTCTGCAGGATTACAATTCTTTCATGTCGCAGTCGCTTGCTTCTGACATCGATTCGATTTCCATAGCTTCTTATATAGAGCATCATTCGATAGCCAGTCTTAGAGTTACTCTGATTGCTTCGAACGGAAAGGTGCTTTATGACAGCCGGGATCATGATTTCGCTTCGATGCCCAATCATTCGGGACGTCGGGAAATCATGATGGCTTTCCGCAACGGGAGCGGCTATTCCGTAAAGAGAAATTCCGAGACTACGCATGATGTATATTTCTATTCGGCTACTTACTTTCCCGAATACGGGTATTTCATCCGATCTTCCCTTCCTTACGGAACCGTCCTCTCACACATATTATCGGTGGACCGGAACTATCTTTGGTTCGCTTCCGTGATTTACTTGCTGCTGCTTGCAGTTATGTTTTTATATTCCAGGAGAATTGGCATTAATATAAATCAATTGCGTCTTTTCGCTTCCAAGGCGGAGAATGATGACGACATTGCCAGCGGGGAAATCCGTTTCCCGAATGATGAATTGGGAGACATATCCGGAAATATAGTACATCTTTACACAAAATTGCAGAATAGCGAAGATGACAAGACAAGATTGAAACGTCAGCTTACTCAGAACGTTGCCCACGAATTGAAAACCCCGGTAAGCAGCATACAGGGATATCTTGAAACTATTGTAAATGATCCGGATATGGACGAAGAGACCAGGGCCGGATTCATCGAAAGGTGCTATGCCCAAAGCGTAAGGTTGTCCGAATTGCTTAGGGATATTTCCCTGCTTACGAAAATAGAGGATGCGCCTGCTTCATTCGGAACTGCATCCGTGAACATTTGCGAGATAGTGAATTCGGTCCGTTCCGAATACGAAAAAGTCATGGCTGAAAAGAAAATCCGGTTTTTCAATCTGGTGGATAAAGATGTGAATGTAAAGGGAATAAGGCAGCTTCTGTATTCCGTTTTCAGAAATCTTACCGAGAATTCCGTGAAATATGCGGGGGACGGCGTGATTATTACCGTAAAAGTTATAAAAGAGACTTCGGATTCATATTATTTCAGTTTTGCAGACAACGGAAAAGGTGTGGACCCGGAACATCTGCCACATCTTTTCGAACGCTTCTATCGTGTGGATGACGGCCGCTCGCGCTCTGCCGGAGGAACCGGACTTGGTCTTGCCATAGTAAAGAATGCCGTAAAACTTCATAATGGTACAATCTCAGCCGGGATTTCCAGAACCGGAGGGCTGGAATTTATTTTCGGCGGCATCGGGAAAGCCTGATCCATCTCCGGTTTCGTCGAATTTCTCGGCGGCTCTCATCAGATGTCTCAACGCGGTTACTATTTCCTGGGATTCCTGAAGTATGTTGAGATATACGTATGCAAGGGTTATGTTCGCTTTTGTCGATCTCATCCTTTCCATCTGCTTTCCCCTCGCTTCGTCAAGGCAGAGTTCAAGTTGGCCGCATTCTACCGCCACTTCCCGGATATCTCCGTAATATTTGGATTTTATCAATTTAGAAGTCCTTTTCAGCAAAAACAGGACGGTGTCTCTCAGCGGTAGGAATTCCTTTGTCTGTTCTTTGTCCAGGGGAACAAAATTATTGTCTATGTGTTCTTCGCAAGAATCATATATCCTTTTGAGACAGTATAATATATCTTCGCAGCTGTTTCTCCCGAGATGGAACCAAGTGCTTTTTTCTATGGCGACTCCTTCGTCGATTCTCCGCAGGGCTATCATTTCCTTGCGTCTGACGTTCTTAAGCTCCATGCGCTGCTTGCCCATGGAATCGTAGGCTTTTTGGAGAGAACGCAAATCTTCGTTGACAAACCCTTCCGTGATAAGAAGATAAGTTTCGTTGGCATACTCCAGGAATTCTGCCTGGCATTGCGACATATGTTCGGAAAGGAGTCCCAGGGTTTCACGTTTGTCATCGCTTGCCATTATCTTGTTGAACAGGATGTCTCCTTTTTCTTTCTTTTGTTTCTCCCTGTAACGGATGTTGCTCCTGATAAGAAGGAAGACAGTAAGCATGATTATGATTACTGTTATCACTGCTCCTCCGAAATACATTACCAGTGCGACGAAAAAGCATATGATGAATGCTGCTCCCGCAGTTATGAACCATCCTCCGATGACAGAAAGTACTCCCGTTATCCTGAAAACGGCGCTTTCGCGGCCCCAGGCTTTGTCGGACAATGATGAGCCCATTGCCACCATGAAAGTTACATACGTCGTGGAAAGCGGCAGTTTTAGGGATGTACCCAATGCTATCAGGAGGCTGGCTACCACAAGATTGACCGTGGCCCTTATTTCGTCGAAAGCGGCGCCCTGGTTCATTTCCGTGACACTGTTGTCGAATCTTCCTGCAATCCATTTTTTCATGTTCTCCGGAACGCTTTCGGAAAAAGCTTTTGCTATCCCTTTCGATGTTCGTACAATCATCCTGGCTATTTTGGAAGATCCGAACATTTCGTCGCCTTCATTTTGTTTAGACAGATCCACGGAAGTTTTCACTACATTATAAGCTTTTCTGGATGTGGCCAGGGAATATATCATAAGGCATCCCGCCAGAGTCAGAAAAAGAGTTGGGGTTTTGGCAGGCGCATTCAGGGCCCCCATCATGTAGTCCGACGGATTTCCGCTTCCGTTGGCAATGAAATCGGTATATGAAGAATATCCCGCCAGTGGAACTCCTATGAAATTGACAAGGTCATTGCCGGCAAAAGCCATTGCAAGTGCGAAAGTTCCCATCAGGACAAGCAGTTTCAGAACGTTCACCTTATAGTGGTCAAGCAACTGCGTCAACAATGAGAAGAAGACGAAACTTGCGATTATTATCGGCAGGGTGTGCCCGTCTATGAAATCGACGGTTCCGGTGCTTACGAAAGAGAATGTCCTGATTCCCTTGATTATCATGAAATAAATTATGGCAGTGGCTGCCAGTCCTCCGAATATCCCGATTTTCCATTTCATGCGGCTTTTGTAACGGAATGTGAATACAAGCCGTGAGATGTATTGTACTAAAGCACCGAAAAAGAAAGCGACAGCTACAGAAACGAATATGGCCATGATCATCGACAGTGCCTTTCCTGTATTCATATAAGAGGAAATATCCTGGCTCCCCCCGTCGCTTACCATTTTGAGCAATGAAAGTGCGAATGCCCCTCCCAGAAGTTCGAAAACCATGGATACGGTTGTGGATGTCGGCATCCCGAGAGTATTGAATATATTGAGCAGGAATATGTCTGATACCATTACGGCAATGAAAAGGTACATGAGTTCTTTCAGGGAAAACATTTCCGGTCTGAATACCCCGTGACGCGCTATTTCCATCATTCCTCCGCTCATGACGGCTCCGCAGAATATACCTGCCGCCGCTACGATGATTATGGTTCTAAAAGTCGCTATCTTCGCCCCTATAGCCGAATTTAGGAAATTGACGGCATCGTTGCTTACACCGACTATGAGGTCGAACGCTGCGAGAATAAAGAGAAAAACGACAAGAGCCAGATAAATATTGTCCATAGACAGATTGTTTTATTCTTATTCCGCAAAGTTTGTCAAATAATGTTAAACAAATATTTAATAAATATTACGAATTCTTGTCAGTTGCCGGCATTCCCGGATAAATAGTACCGGCACCATTTCTTCAGTCCGCATTCCCCGCATTTCGGGGATCTTGCCGTACATGTGTATCTTCCGTGAAGAATCAGCCAATGGTGAGCGTCAGTCCTCGTTCCTGGGCTTATGAATCTTTCAAGATCTTTTTCCACGGCATCGGCTGTTTTGCCGTCGGAGAGACCCAGACGGTGCGATACCCTGAACACATGGGTATCCACGGCTATTACAGGTTCCTTGTATATTATTGATGCAATCACATTTGCAGTCTTGTGCCCCACTCCTGGGAGGGACATGAGTTCAGCAATGCCGGAAGGGACTACGCTATTGAAATCTTCCATAAGTTTCTTCGCCATTCCAATGAGATGCCTTGCCTTGCTGTTGGGGTATGAAACGGATTTGACCAGAGGAAAGATGTCGTCGAATTCCGCATTCGACATGGTCTTCGGATCAGGATATTTTGCAAAAATGCCCGGAGTGACTGTGTTCACTCTTTTGTCGGTACATTGAGCGGACAACATGACCGATACAAGCAACTGGAAAGGATTGGCGTATTTTAGCTCGGTATGGGGATCCGGCCTGTTTTCCCTGAACCACCGGAAAATTTCTTCATACCGTTTTGCCTTGTCCATGATTATTTAGTATGATATCAGACGTTAAAAGCCAGGTCTATGACTTCGTCGTTTTTCTGTTCGGTGCATTTTTCATCCTTGCACACAAGAACGCGTCCCCTGTATTTTTCGAATATGTTTCTGTTGTGCGTCACCATTACTATGGCAGTTCCGTTGTTGCGGTTGATTCCGGCTAGCAGATTAAGTATGCCTTCAGCCGTTTCGTTGTCCAGATTTCCGGTAGGCTCATCGGCCAGGATCACTTCCGGATGGTTAAGCAGTGCTCTGGCTATGGCGATTCTTTGCTGTTCGCCTCCCGAAAGCTGGTGCGGCATCTTGTGGGATTTTGTTGTCATTCCGACATCTTCCAGCACTTCGTTTATCCTTTTTTCCGATTTGTCCCTGTCCTTCCATCCCGTGGCACGGAGTACGAAATCGAGATTATCGTAGACGCTTCTGTCCATGAGCAGTTGGAAATCCTGGAAAACGACTCCCAGTTTCCTTCGGAGGTAAGGAATTTCCTTTTCTTTTATTCCGTTGAGTTCGAATCCGCATATTTGCCCTTCGCCTTTAAGCAACGGATTTTCGGCCGTCATGGTCCTTATGATGGATGTCTTGCCTGTACCCACTTTTCCGACGATATATACCAGATCCCCCGGCTTTATTTCCAGATCAAGACCGTAGATAACGGTATTCTCTCCGTTCAGTATATCCGCGTTTCTGAAACTTATAATAGATTTTTGTTCTTCCATATAGAATTATTGTCGAATTATCGACTGCTTTACACACAAATATAAGATAAAAATGGCTAAATTTGTGAAAATATTTGCATATATGAAGAAGATGAGATTAATCGCAGCTCTTGCTGCCGTTTTCATTTCCTCTGGGTATTACCTTCCGGCTCAGACGTCCGGTTCCAAAGAATTCGATCAAGCGGTAAATTTATATGACAGCGGTTTTTATGAACGGGCAATGACTTTGTTCGAATCCGTGTCTTCGAAGACGGCCGATCCTGTAGCCGAAGGTTACCGGGTATTGTGTGCTTTGAAAATGAAGTCGGAAGGTTGCCTTTCGATGTCTGAGTCATATATCGTTGGAAATGCCGAATCGATTCTCATACCCCAGATACGGTATCAGCGAAGTCTTTTCCTCTTCGACCGGAATGATTATGATGCCGCTTCCGTGGAATTCTCGAATGTGAATGAGAACCTTCTTTATTCGGCGCAGAGACATGAATTCGCATTCAAGAAAGCTTATTGTTCATTCGAAAACGGGGATTATGTCAAAGCCCTTTCGGGATTCAAACACGTGGACGGGATGCCTTATTCGGAATATACGGATCCTTCGAGATATATGACAGGCTTCATATATTATTCGGGAAAAAATTTCAAAAAGGCTTATGACTGGTTCGGGAAATCCGCCAAGGATCCGCGGTTCAGGGATGTATCGGAATATTATATGCTTGAATGCCGTTTCATGCTCAAGGATTACGATTATGTCCTCAACAAAGGAATCGACTTGTACGGAAGCATACCTGAGGACAGGAAACCTCATCTGGCACGTATAATTTCCGAGTCTTATCTTGTCAAAGGAAATGCAGGGAAAGCGAAAGAGTATTATGAAAAGATAGTTCCGGCAAAAAACAACATTGGTAGGAAAGATTATTTTTATGCCGGGTCTGTGCTATATGCGGTAAAAGATTACAAAGGGTCAGTGGACAATTTTTCCATGATGACCGACAGGACCGATTCCCTGGGGCAGATTGCCAATTACCATTTGGGATTCAGCTATATCCAGATGAAGAACAAAGTCGCGGCAATGGGTTCTTTCCGTGATGCCTCCGAAACTGCTTTCGATCCCGATATCCAGGAAGATGCTTATTTCAACTATGCCAAACTTGCATTCGATCTTAACCATGACACTTCGGCCTTCAACGAATATCTTTCAAGATTTTCAAAGGAAAAGAACGACAAGATATACAGCTACATGGCTCTGGCATGCCTGTATGATCATGATTATGCCGGCGCCGTTGCCGCTTATGACAATATAGATGAGCTGGACGACGATATGAAGGCTAATTACATAAAAGCGAATTACCTTCGAGCCGTACAGCTTATTTCCAACGGTTCTTACAGGGATGCCGTTTCCTGTCTTCGCGCTTCTGCTTATTATTCTGATATCCATGATCCTTTCAACCAGCTTGCCAGATATTGGCTGGCCGAATCTTATTACAGAAGCGACAGGTTCGCTGATGCCGTAAGTGTATTCAAAGATCTTTATAACCTGTCGGCGCTTGACAGTCATATCGAAGGAAATCTGATTCCTTATGACATGGCATATTGCTATTTCAAGGAGAAAGATTATGACACTGCAGCCGAATGGTATGAAAAATATTTGAATACGGCAGGGCCCGAATATGGAGCTGACGCTTCTTTGCGGAGGGCCGATTGCAGTTTTGTGAAGAAAGACTACAAAGATGCGATAGACTGGTATGAAAAGGCTGTCAATGATTATGGCTCTTCCAATGATCTTTATCCGTATTTCCGTATCGGCGTTTCTTACGGGCTGGAAGGGAACAAGGAGAAAAAAATCGAATATCTTTCCCGTGTAATGGATTCGAAGCCTTCTGAACCGTATTATGATGAGACCATATATGAACTCGGCAGGGCCTATGTTTCCGATAATTCGGACGATAAGGCCGTATTGTGTTTCGAGACCCTGAAAGCTAATACAAGAGATAGTTCCTATATAGCCAAGTCCCTTATCGAACTCGGAATGATAGCGAGGAACAAATCCGATTACGACAGAGCTTTGTCCTATTACAAGCAAGTTGCCGGAGGCATGCGCAACAGTGAATACCGGGACGATGCCTTGCTGGCCATAGAATCGATATATCAGGCCAAGGGTGAGCCTGATGTGTATCTTGACTATGCCGATAGCATAGGTGCCGATGCCGATAAAAGTGAAATTGAGAAGGAAAATGCTTATTTCAATTCGGCAGAGCAGATATTCCTGTCGGAAAATTACCGAAAAGCGTTGACAGCCCTTCTCAATTACGAATCGAAATATCCAAAAGGCGGCAATGTATCGCATGCGGATTTTTATATAGCTGAATGTTATAAGAATCTGGGAAGGAAAGAGAAAGCCTGCGATTATTATGAAAAAGTCATAAACGGCGGTGCCACAGGTTCTTTTGCAGAATTGGCCATGCTTAATTTCGCGAATCTTTCCTACTCGATGGAGCATTATTCGGATGCTTTCAGAGGATATAATTCTTTGCTGGACAGTGCCAGGATAGAAAACAACAAATTTACTGCGGAGCTTGGCATGATGCGTTCGGCATATATGGGACATGATTATGCGAACGCTTTGTCGTGGGCTGAAAAAGTCGGGAAGGACAACAGAAGTTCTTCCGACCAGATCAGGGAGTCAGATTACATAAGGGCTAAATCATATCTTGCTACAAGCAGCAGGAAAGCCGCTTTCGATATATTCGAACGGCTGAGTGCTTATCCGGAAACAGAGGAAGGGGCTGAAGCATCTTATCTGGTTATCCAGGCAACTTACGACAAGGGGGATTTCGACGATGTCGAAACCAAGGTTTACAAATTCGCCGACAATGCCGGGGACAGGACTTACTGGCTTGCCAAATCATTCGTTGTGTTGGGGGATTCATTTGTGGAAAGGAATAATTACACACAGGCAAAGGCTACTTTCGAAAGCATATTGAAAGACTATAAACCTGATGCCGGCCATCCTGACGATATTGTCGACAATGTCAAGATAAGACTTGCGAAACTTCAGAAACTTATTAACGAAAAGTAGTGTTTATGAAACGATACTTTATATTATTGGTTGCCGGTTCTATAGCGGCGTTTCCTGCATTCGGGCAGAATATCAATCCTACGGTGGAGGTTACAAATTCATATGAAGGAAGGCTTTCGGATATCCGCAAGCCAAAACAGGTTATGTCTGTCCCGGATTCCCTGCTCCGGTTTAATTTGAATTTTGATTATTCCGTCTTCGAAAGTCCTTACAAGGGAGCTTACGATTTCAGGCCGTATGTCATGGATATGAAACCTCAGCCTGCAGTATCCAATGGCGGAAACTTTTACCTCAGGACCGGGGCTGGATATTCTTTCCATCCGGAACTGACGGCCGTTTACAGCCCCGATCTGGCTGGACGTTACAGGATGAGCATATATGAGACTCTTCATTCTTATTTCGGAAATTATGATGCTTTCCGGAATGACTTGAAAAATGCTTCGGGCGATTACAATGGCTATGACCTTACAAACCGTTTCGGAGTGGAAGGAAGGGTGGATTTCAAAAGATCCGTTTTCACATATTCCGCCTATTGCAATTCCATTGCTGCTAAGGATACATTGTTGAAAAGGGGCTATAATACCGCAGGGCTGGATGTCCGGTTCAATTCCAATGATGACCGGGAAAAATATTTTTATTATGATGCCGGCCTGTCTTTCAGAAGCGGTAAGGACGCGATGTCATATTCCTCCGCAGCTGGAGATCTGGGAATCACCGAAAACCTTTTTTCGTTTGACGGATCTTTCGGCCCGGTGATGAGCCGGTCGAAAAGATTTCTTGTGGATATAAATATGTCATTCGCGTCATACGGCGATTATCTTGATGCGGCGACCGGCGACTTAAACATTGTACCCAGATATGAATTTTCAAAAGGAAAGTGGGATTTGAGCCTTGGTGTGAAATTCAGCTCTTTTTTCAGCCGGGATGATACGAAATCCGGAATGACTCCGTATTATTCGATGTTCAACAACGGAAGCCAGATAATTTATCCTGATTTTCATATAAACTATACTGCAATAAAATCATACATGGTCTTTTATGCCGGTATTACAGGAGGCGACAAGATGAATACCTATTCTTCTTTGGTTGACGGATTCCACAGGTTCGTTTCAATATCGGGCATAGGCAGGAATCCTCTTCTTGACAATACCGTAGAGAGGGCTGATTTCAAAATAGGTGTGAAAGGGAATTTTGCTGCAAGGTTCCAGTACGATTTGAGTGCGGGATATGGCATTGAAGACAAGGGACTGTTCGACAAGGTTTACGGCTATGCCTTGCCGGGCGGCGGGTATTCGTACGGTACGGCCTTCTATTATGCAGACAACGACCGCTTGCATTCCGATTTCCTCTTTTTGTGGAAGTCCGGCAATCTTACGGTAAACGGAGGCCTGAGCTATGCGTATGTCAAACTTGATGATGATAGCAATCTCCTTTTCATGCCGTCTCCTTTCAAAGGTGACATAGGCGCCGTGTATGATTGGAACCGCAGGATAAGGTTCGGTGCCGGCTGCAGGTTCGCTTCTTCCGCTAAAGGTTATCTGATTTATGATTCATCGTCTTCAGCGGTCAGGATTCCTTCGTATGCGGATCTGGATTTTTCTTTGGAATATATATTTACAAGGAAAATGTCTTTGTGGATAAAAGGTTCGAACCTTCTTGACGCGAATATACAGAATCATCCGTTTTATCCTGAAAGCGGCATCAGTTTCACTGCCGGTGTTTGCTTGAATTTGTAATAAATTTCGTAAATTTGTCTGTTTAACATAAAGCATAAAGATGATTGAGAACGAAGAGATGAAAAAAGCGGAAGAACAATATTCCGCCGGGAGTATTCAAGTGCTCGAAGGCCTCGAGGCCGTACGAAAGAGACCTTCAATGTATATCGGTGATATCGGTGAAAGAGGTCTCCATCATTTGGTCTATGAGGTAGTTGATAACAGTATCGATGAGGCAATGGGAGGATATTGCAATGATATCCAGGTAACCATTAATGAAGATAATTCGATAAGAGTCCAGGATAACGGTCGTGGAATCCCAACAGGAATGCATCCCAAGGAACATCGCTCCGCCCTTGAAGTCGTTCTTACGGTTCTTCATGCTGGAGGTAAATTCAGCAAGGCCAACTATAAGGTTTCCGGAGGATTGCACGGAGTCGGCGTCTCTTGCGTGAACGCTCTTTCCGACCTGCTAGTGGCCGAGATTCACAGGGAGGGAAAGATATATGTCCAGAAATATTCCAAGGGTAAACCGTTGACACCGGTTGAGGTGACAGGGGATTGCAATGATACCGGAACTATAATCACATTCCATCCGGACGCCACAATATTCACGCAGACTATCGTTTACAAATATAATACTTTAGCCGCGCGATTGAGGGAACTTGCATATCTCAACAAGGGTATAAAGTTGAGCCTTACCGACAAACGTGAAGAAGTGGACGAATATGTGACTGATGCGAACGGCGATTCCAAACCCAGCGGCAGGAAAAAATACAGAAGCGACATCTTCTTGTCAAATGAAGGTCTCAAGGAATTTATAAAATATCTTGATGCAGGGGCGGATGAATTGATTCAAGAACCGGTATGCGCCATTTCCGATAAGATAATACCGATCGATATCGCTCTCCAGTATAATACCGGATATTCCGAGAAGATCTATTCGTATGTCAATAATATCAATACAATAGAAGGTGGCACCCATCTTCAGGGATTCAAGATGGGGCTTTCGAGATCTTTGAAGAATTATGCAGAAAAGAACAACCTTTTGTCCAAGTTCAAAGGGGATCTTTCACCGGAGGATTTCAGGGAAGGACTGACTGCCGTCATTTCGGTCAAAGTAGCGGAACCTCAGTTCGAAGGACAGACCAAGACGAAACTTGGCAACAGCGAAGTCCTGTCGGCCGTTTCCCAGGCGACTTCTGCGGCTCTTGACATGTATCTGGAGGAACATCCGAAAGAAGGCAAACTTATAATCGAAAAAATAATTCTGGCCTCAACTGCACGTAATGCGGCACGCAAGGCCAGGGAAATGGTGCAGAGAAAGACCGCCCTTTCCGGAGCCGGAATGCCTGGCAAGCTTGCAGACTGTTCCGAAAGGGCTCCCGAGAAATGCGAATTGTTCCTTGTGGAGGGTGATTCCGCAGGCGGAACCGCTAAACAGGGTCGTGACAGGCGCATCCAGGCCATCCTGCCTTTGAGAGGAAAGATCCTGAATGTTGAAAAAGCGGCCGGGGACAGGGCTTTCGACAGTGAAGAAATCAGAAATATATATACTGCTTTGGGCGTTTCCGTGGCAAAAGAAGATGAAAATGGAGACAAAGTGATGGATCTTAGCCGGCTTCGCTACCACAAGGTTATAATTATGACCGATGCCGATGTCGACGGAAGCCATATAGCCTGTCTGATTCTTACATTCTTTTTCCGTTACATGTTTGATCTTATTAAAAACGGATATGTCTACCTTGCCACTCCTCCTTTGTATCTTGTCAAAAAAGGAAAAGAGGAAGTTTATTGCTGGACGGATGAACAGAGGTCGGAAGCTACCAGGCGTCTCGGACGTGGTACCGAAAAGGGAATAACCGTACAGAGATATAAAGGTTTGGGTGAAATGAGCGACGTGCAGCTTTGGGACACGACCATGAACCCACAGAGAAGGCTGCTCAGACAGATTACTGTCGAGAATGCGGCAGAGGCCGAGCGTACATTCTCCATGCTGATGGGTGAAGATGTTCCGCCAAGAAGACAGTTCATCGAGGAAAACGCACATTACGCTAATATAGACGCATAATTCATATAAAAATATAATTTGTATGCTAGACATTTTTGACAGGATTGCGAAGAATTCCGGTGGCCCTATAGGCCAGTATCAGGAGCAAGGTTTCGGTTATTACATGTATCCGAGACTGGAAGGGAAATTGGGGCCTCATATGACTTTCAACGGCGTTGAGTGTCTTAATTGGAGTTTGAATAATTATCTGGGGCTGGCCGAACTTCCGGAAGTCCGCAAAGCGGATGCAGATGCCTCTGCAGAATGGGGGCTTGCATATCCGATGGGAAGCCGTATGCTTACCGGTCATACAAGATATCATGAGGAACTGGAACATAGACTTGCTGCTTTCGAAAAGAAAGAGGATGCTTTTCTGTTCAATTTCGGTTACCAGGGTATCGTATCTACTATTGATGCCGTTCTTTCGAGACATGATGTCATTGTTTATGATGCAGAAGCTCATGCCTGCCTGCTTGACGGCATACGTCTGCATCTGGGAGAGAAGTACAAGTTCCGTCACAATGATGCTGAAGATTTCGAGAGGGTGATAGCCAGGGCTTGTTCGCTTGCCGAGGAACAGGGAGGAGGCGTACTTGTGATAACCGAAGGAGTTTTCGGCATGACAGGGGCTCTGGGCATAATCGACAAGATAGTCGCGTTGAAATCCAAATATGAATTCAGACTCATGATCGACGATGCCCACGGCTTCGGTATAATGGGTCCTCACGGAAGAGGTACATCCGAACATTTCGATGTCATGGATGGCGTCGATTTGTACATAGGTGCTTTTGCAAAGGCTATGGCCAGTATCGGAGGTTTTGTTGCCGGTCCCCATGCCATAATCAATTATCTCAGGTTCAACCTTCGTTCCCAGATGTATGCGAAGTCCCTTCCCATGCCTTTCGTTATAGGCAATATGAAACGGTTGGAAATAATAGACAGTCCAAAGGGCGATGTTCTCCGCAAACGCTTGTTTGATGTTACCCGCTCCTTGCAGGACGGGTTCCGCAAGGAAGGTTTCGATATCGGACCGGCGGAAGCATGCGTTTCCCCGGTCCATGTAAAAGGCGGTGTAGCCCAGGCAACCAAGATAGTGAAGGATCTTCGTGAGAATTACAAATTATTCTGTTCCATGGTCATTTACCCCGTAATACCGAAGGGAATGATTATATTCAGAATCATAGCCACTGCAGCTCATACGTTGGAAGATGTAGACTATACGCTGAAAGTGTTCAAGGAAATACGCAGTAAACTTGACAGCGGTTTCTATGACGGTGACGATATTGCCGCAATGACTATCCGCTGATTCACCCTGTAAATTATTCCGCTGATGAATCCTGCATATTTCAAAAATAAAGTAGTCGTCATTACCGGAGCCAGCTCGGGTATAGGACTGGCTTGTTCCAGACTCTTCGGTTCATATGGCTCCAAGGTTGTCATGGCTGCGCGTTCCATAGAAAAACTTCAGGCCGAGGCTGCATCCGTAAGTCCTGTCCCGGAAAACGTCCTTTGCGTCAGGACGGATGTTTCCAAAGAAGAGGATTGCATAAATCTCATGGCTAAGACGATTGCCGTTTTCGGTGGAATCGATATATTGATAAACAATGCGGGAATCTCGATGCGGGCTATGTTCAGGGATCTTGATCTGGGCGTGATAAAATCGCTTATGGATGTAAATTTCTGGGGGACCGTCTATTGCACCAAAGCGGCTTTGCCATATCTGCTCGAACGGAAAGGGTCTGTGGTCGGCGTGATTTCCATTGCTGGCTACACGGCTCTTCCCGCAAGGACAGGCTATTCATCTTCAAAATATGCCATAAGAGGTTTCCTGGATACTTTGAGGATAGAGCATCTTTATGACGGCCTGCATGTAATGGTCTTCGCTCCGGGATACACAAGTTCGAATGTACGTAACGCGGCATTGACGGCCGACGGTTCCCCACAAGGGAATACCCCCCTTGAAGAAGGAAAGCTGATGTCGGCCGAAGATTGCGCAAGACACCTTGCAAAAGGGTTGTATAAAAGGAAATCAGCTGTTACGCTGACGGCTTTGGGTAAACTTGTCATTTTTTTCCACAGATTATTTCCGAATCTTACGGATAAACTCACTTATGCCTATATAAGCAGGGAGCCTGACAGTCCTTTCCATAAATAATACGTTATTATGAAGAATATCAGATTACCCGGAAATCCGAGGATATGGCTTCCTTTGGTTATTCTTTTTATTCTTATCGCCCTTATGCTTCCCAGATCGGCGAAATTCAATTACGATTACAAGAAAGGATCACCATGGAATTATGAAACTCTCATTGCCCAATTCGATTTTCCGATTCTGAAAACCCAGGATCAGATTATCAGCGAAAAGGGCAATCGGGAAAACGGAGTAATTCCATATTTCAGATTCTCGGAAGATGTTGTAAATTCACGTCTCAAGGCTATTGAAGGTGCGGATTTCGGTAACTCTGGCAGTTTGAAGGGGAAAGTTTCCGCCGCAGTAAAGGAAATATATTCGCACGGCGTAATTCAGGACGAATGGGGGCAGCCGGGTAAGAAAGCTTCAGATATTTCTTCCGAAGTCCTATATGTGCGGAAAGATAAAAAAACAGTAAAATATCCTGTTAGCGAAGTATATAGGGAAAGTGATGCCAAAGCCAAATTGCTGGCTGATATTAACGATTCTGCCAACTGTCTTAATTGTGATTCGCTTCTTAGGAAGACGGGCATATATGATCTTCTTATCCCGAATCTCATATATGACGATCAGACGACCAGCCTTGTCCATGAAGAATCCGCAGCTTCGGTATCCCCGACGCAGGGTTTTGTCGATGCAGGATATCCGATAGTTTCTAAAGGTGAAGTCGTAACGGCCGAGATAGCGCGCATGCTCGATTCATATAAAGTGGAATATGAAAAGAATTACGGATACAGCGGACCCAAAGTATTCCTTTGGCTGGGCAATATCACTATGTCTTTGATTTTGGTCCTTATCTTGTATCTTGCCATTTATTATACGAATCGCCATTTGTTCGAAGAACCGGGGAGATATATCTATCTCCTTATGATATTCTTTATCGCCGCTCTCGCCGCCCTCATAATAGGCAAAGTCAATCAGATGTTCCTGTATATGGTGCCTTTTTCTTTGACTGCGTTATATCTCATGGCTTTTTTTAAAAAGAGGGTGATAGTTCCGGTATATATAATATCCCTTCTTCCGTTGTTGATATTTTCCAATGACGGTGTCATTCTTTTCGTCATGTTCCTGGTTGCCGGGATGGTATCCATATTGATGTTCAAATATTTCAACAGGGGATGGAAACAATTCGTAACAGCTTTCATGGTTTTCGTTTCCCTCCTTGTCACTTATTTCGGATTCAAGCTTATCGATGAAGTGAACGGAGACACCTACAGAACCGTCATATATCTGTTCGTTTCATCTTTGTTGTCCGTTGCCGGTTATCCTCTGATATATCTGTTCGAAAGGATGTTCGGTCTTGTTTCTGATTCCCGTCTTACGGAACTCTGCGATACGAACAACCAGTTGCTTAGACGTCTTGAGCATGTCGCTCCGGGGACCTTCCAGCATTGTCTTCAAGTAATGAATATGTCCGATGCCGTAGCCCGTTCCATCGGGGCGAATGCCCTTCTTGCCAGGACAGGTGCTTTGTACCATGATATAGGAAAGATGAAGAACCCGCAGTGTTTCATAGAAAACGAATCTTTGGTTCCGCTTCCGGGACGGCGTCACTATCATGACGGGTTGTCTCCCATAGAAAGCGCCCGTGCCATAATAAAGCATGTTGATGACGGCTTGGTCATTGCCGAGAAATACAAACTTCCGTCAATTGTAAGTGATTTCATTGTCACCCATCACGGTACGACCGTTACAGGTTATTTTTACAATAAATTCGTGAATGAAGGCGGGGATCCGTCGGAAATAGCTGCATTCAGGTATCATGGGGAAAAGCCAAAGACTAAAGAACAGATAATAATCATGCTTTGCGATTCGATTGAGGCTGCTTCCCGTACCCTCAACGATTATTCGCCGGAATCGTTTTCAGCATTTGTGGAAAAGATAGTGTCTTCCAAGATGGAAGAAGGGCAGTTCGAAGAAGCCGATATATCCATCAAAGAATTAAATACGATAAAAGAAGAATTGAAGTCTTATCTGGGGGGCGTTTATCATGAAAGGATAGTGTATCCGGATACCGCAGGAACCTCAGTTCATTGATAAATCAATATTAAATGTGTATTTTTGCAGTCTTTATTTCCAAGACGAAACAATTATAATAATATATGAATATAGAAAAAAAACAAATCGATGCTCTCGATATGGAGCTTACTCTCTCTATCGGGAAAGATGATTATTCCCCTGTCGAAAAGAAAAAGCTTAATGAGCAGAGAAAGACAGCGGAATTCAAGGGATTCAGAAAAGGGATGGTTCCAATGTCACTTATACAGCATGTGTATGGCGAACAGATTCTCGTCAATGCTGTAAATGAAATAATTTCGAAGGAACTCAACGATTTCATCAAGGATAATGATCTTAAAATCATCGGGGAACCCCTTTCAAGTGAAGACCAGCCCGAGAATGAATGGAAGGATGGAAATGATTTCACTTTCAAATTCGATATAGCTACCGCTCCGGAGTTGGATTTTGAAATTTCAAAGGAAGACAAGATCCCGTATTATAAAATAGAAGCCACAGATCAGGGCCGCGACGAAATGAAAACCAATATTCTGCGTCAATACGGTTCTCTGCAGGAAGGTGATTCGGCAAAAGAGGAAGATTATATAATAGCTGATTTCGAGCAGGACGGCAAAAAGATAGAAGGTTCCTATGTTACTGTCGCTAAAGTAGATGACTCGTGCAAATCCCTTTTCGTTGGTGCCAAGGCCGGAGACAAGGTAAATGTCGATGTCAATAAGGCTTTTCCGGACGAAAACGACAGGGCTTCCGTACTTAAGCTGAAAGAGAGCGACCTTGCGGAATTGAATCCCGAGTTTGCCATGACAGTGGTCAATGTCAAAACTTTCGTTCCCGCGGAACCTGTCCAGGAGACTTTCGACAAGGTTTTCGGAAAGGACAAAGTGAAAAGCGAAGCGGAATTCGATGAGGAAATAGCGAAAAGACTCGAAGGGAATTATGTCCAGGAAGCCGATTACAGGTTCTCTAAGGATGCAAAGGATTATTTCGTGGATAAAGCTTCCATAACTCTTCCGGAAGATTTTCTCAAGAGATGGCTATTCTCCGTGAATGAAGGCAAATATTCGAAAGAAGATATAGAGAAAGAGTTCGGTGCTTTCCTTGCAGATTTCAGATGGAAAATGATTCGCGATTACGTAATCAAGAAATTCGACGTCAAGATAACCGATCAGGATATGAAAGACGCTGCCGAAGGTTACGTCGCTTATCAATATGCAATGTATGGCTTGTCCGATGTTCCTCAAGAGCAGATACATGCTGCTGCCCATCAGGTTCTTGCCGATGAAAAGCAGGCTCAGCGTATAGAAGAACAAGTTGAAGATCAGAAAGTTGTAGCTGCGTTGCGTGGTGCCGTAACACTTTCTGAAAAAAATATAACGGTTGAGAAGTTCCGTGATTTGAAATAATGTCGGGAATTCGGTGTGAATTTTCGTATATTTGATGCAGGATTCATGTCGGATCCTGCTTTTGTATTTTATATCATTATGAAAAATAAAGAATTTGACGATTTCGCCAATAAGGAACGCAGAATAAGTTCCATGACTCTGCACCGTTATAAATCGGAATGCGATTCCTATATCAATCCTACCATCATAGAAGAGAGGAAGCTGAATGTTGCATCCATGGATGTTTTCAGCAGGCTCATGATGGACAGGATCATTTTTCTGGGTGTTCCCATTGATGATGATGTCGCGAACATTATCCAGGCCCAGTTGCTTTTCCTGGCTTCCACCGATTCCAATGCTGATATATCGTTGTATCTTAATACTCCGGGAGGACAGGTGTCATCCGGTCTTGGCATCTATGATACCATGCAGCTTGTCGAACCAGACGTTGCAACAATATGTACGGGAATGGCCGCTTCCATGGGCTCAGTCTTGCTTTGTGCCGGTGCCAAAGGCAAAAGATCCGCCTTGCCTCATTCCAGAGTCCTTATACATCAGCCTCTGGGCGGAGCACAGGGACAGGCTTCCGATATCATGATAGCCGCAAAGGAGATAGAAAAGACGAGGCAGGAATTGTGCCGCATAATTTCCGATCATAGCGGTCAGCCTTACGAAAAAGTCTTTTCCGATGCCGACAGGGATTATTGGATGACTGCCCCGGAAGCTTTGGAATACGGAATGGTGGATGAAATATTATCAAAAAAGAAAAAAACGAAAAAATAAAATATGGCCAGCAAAGTAACCAACAAAAGACATTGCATGTTTTGCGGGAGGTCTGAAGATGAGGTTGAAGTGATGTTGCAGGGCCTTAACGGCAGTATTTGCAGCGACTGTGTAAAAATGGCCGGAGATTATCTGAATGAAATGCAGCATAATGCCGCAGAATCGTTAGGTAAAATAGACGATCTTCCCAAACCCAAGGAAATCAAGGCTTTCCTGGATCAGTATGTAATCGGCCAGGACAGGGCGAAGAAACTCTTGTCCGTGTCCGTATACAATCATTACAAAAGGATAAACCACAACCTAGTCGATAAACCTGACGATGGTGTCGAGCTTGAGAAATCCAATATTCTTCTCGTTGGACCGACGGGTACTGGCAAGACATTGCTTGCCCGTTCAATCGCAAAAATGCTCAAGGTTCCGTTCACCATAGTGGATGCCACAGTTCTCACTCAGGCGGGATATGTGGGAGAAGATGTCGAAAGCATCCTTTCCCGTCTTTTGCAGGAATCGGATTATAATGTCGCAAAGGCGGAACGCGGGATAGTTTTCATAGATGAAATAGACAAAATCGCAAGAAAAGGCGATAATCCATCGATAACCAGGGACGTTTCCGGAGAAGGGGTGCAGCAGGCCTTGTTGAAGCTTCTGGAAGGAAATATAGTAAATGTACCGCCTCAGGGAGGAAGAAAGCATCCTGAACAAGAGTTCATACATGTCAATACACAGAATATTCTTTTCATATGCGGAGGCGCTTTCGAAGGAATTGAACGGATAATAGCACAAAGACTTAATACCCAGGTCATAGGCTTCACATCTTCTGAAAAGCGTTCAATTGACAAAAACAATCTTTTGAAATATGTTTCGTCCGAGGATCTGAAGACTTACGGTCTTATTCCCGAAATCGTCGGGAGACTGCCTGTGGTTACCTACCTTGACAATCTCGGAAAATCGGCCCTCCTGAGAATCCTTACCGAGCCTAAGAATGCCATAATCAAGCAATATAGCAAGATGTTCGAACTTGACGGTATGAAATTGGAGATAGAACCGTCGGTGATAAACCTGATAGCGGATAATTCCATAAGCAGGAAATTGGGAGCCAGGGGACTGCGTTCATTATGCGAAAAGATTTTCGATGATGCAATGTTCGAAGCCCCGTCTTCGAGGCGCAAGACTTTTACCGTTACATACGATTATGCCAAAGAAAAATTGAAGGACACTGAAAATTAAGATATATACGTAACTATGATAGACGAATACATAGAGAATAACAAGGATCGTTTTTTCAATGAACTTTTTTCGCTTTTGCGCATTCCTTCCGTAAGTGCCATGCCGGAACATAAAGAGGATATGAAGTTATGTGCGGAAAGAGTGGCGGCATTGTTGAGGGAGGCAGGAACTGATGAGGCCGGATTGTATCCTTCGGAAGGCAATCCTATTGTTTTCGGATATAAAAATGTAAATCCGGAAAGCAAGACAATTCTGGTTTACGGCCATTATGACGTGCAGCCGGCGGATCCCGTCGAGAAATGGGATTCCGATCCTTTCGAACCGGAAATCAGGGAAGGTGCTTTCCGCGGACGGGGTACGGCCGATGACAAAGGACAGTTGTTCATGCATTTGAAAGCATTCGAATATCTGGTCCGCAACAATCTTCTGAAACACAATGTGAAGTTCTTATTCGAAGGCGAAGAAGAAATCGGCAGCGGAGCTTTGTCAAAATGGCTTGGCGCTCATAAAGATATGCTTGCTTCCGATATTGTCCTTGTTTCCGATACTTCTATGATTTCGGAAGAAATACCGTCCATCAATTGCGGTATGCGCGGGGTGACTTATGTGGAGATTTCCGTAACGGGTCCCGAAAGGGATATACATTCCGGGCATTACGGCGGATTGGTAGCCGATCCTGTCAATGTCCTTTGCGATATGATTTCATCTTTGACGGCTGCCGACGGAAGTATCGCGATTCCTGGTTTCTACGATGACGTGCTTCCTGTTTCGGATGCCGACAGAAAGAATCTGTCCAAAGCGCCTTTTGATGAAGATGGAATAATGAAGTCCCTTAAGATTGCAGGATTCACGGGAGAGTCGGCATATAAACCTTCGGAAAGGATAGGTATACGTCCATGCATGGATGTTTGCGGGATCTGGGGAGGATATACCGGACCCGGATGCAAAACCGTCATTCCGTCTTCCGCCCATGCCAAGATTTCTTTCAGACTGGTGCCGAACCAGGACAGCGAAAAGATAACGAGTCTTGTGGCCGGACATCTCAAGAATATCGCTCCATCTTGCGTAAGTGTGGAAGTGAAACATGGCGAGGGAGGGAACGGTTTTCTGATGCCTACGGATTCCGATGCTTTCAAAGCTGCATCCAAGGCTATTTCCGACGTATACGGAAAAGAACCGGTTCCGACCAGAGGAGGAGCCAGCATTCCTATTCTTGCCGAAATGAGGGAACTATTGGGTTCGGATCCTCTTTTGATGGGTTTCGGTCTCGAAAGCGACAGGATCCATTCTCCCAATGAAAATTACCGTTTAAGTCAATTCTTTTCCGGAATCAAGTCGTTGATCTTGTTCGATAAATATTTTTAGCAGTACCATGACACGTGAAGATATATACAGACAGATAAAATTGAAGAAGACGATGCTATGCGTCGGTCTCGACAGTGATTTCGACAAGATGCCCCCTCATGTAAAGGCGATGGCTGATGATGCTGGAATTGCAGTAAGAGGCGAATTCTTCAAAGGCAAGCCACGTTCCGTAATTGCTTTCAACAAGGCGATAATAGATGCAACGGCTCCTTTTTGCATAGCTTTCAAACCGAATCTTGCATTTTATGAATGCTATGGGAATGCCGGCCTGAAGGCTTTGGAAGTCACGGTGGATTATATTAGAAGCAACTATCCGGATCTTTTCATAATTGCCGATGCGAAACGCGGCGACATAGGAAACACCGCGGCAATGTATGCGCGGACTTTTTTCGATGTAATGGATTTCGATGCAGTTACAATTTCCCCGTATATGGGGACTGAAACCGTTCTGCCTTTTTTGGAATATGAAGGTAAATTCGTAATAACGGTTGCTTTGTCTTCCAATACATCGGCTTCCGATTTCCAGTTTTTCAATTGCGACGGCAAGCCTCTGTACAGAAATGTTATGGAGAAAATGATGTCCATATCAACGCCTGACAACATGATGTTTGTAATCGGAGCCACCAAAGCGGGGCAGTTGGCAGGAATCAGGGAGTTCTGTCCGGATAATTTTTTCCTTGTTCCTGGAGTCGGAGCCCAGGGCGGTTCTGCCGGGGATGTGATAAAATACGGATCCAATTCTATGGGCGGACTTATCATAAATTCTTCAAGGGCGGTTATTTTTGCATCGCATGGTGAAGATTATGCCACTGCAGCTGCAAGTGCGGCATCGCATACTGCGAATATCTAATACTTAATTAATAATAGCTTTTATGAGAAAATTTTTGTTCGTTATTCTTATCTTTCTGTTAACACTGCAAAGTTCTTTTGCCCAGAAATGTCCGGAATGGCTTGGCAATGCCGTGATGTATCAGATTTATCCTTCAACGTACAAAGACAGTGACGGAGACGGAATCGGTGACCTTTCCGGAATCATTTCCAAGCTGGATTATATTGAATCTTTGGGAGTGAATGCGATATGGCTCAATCCGGTTTATGAATCCGGATGGTTTGATGGCGGATATGACGTAATAGATTTCTATAAAGTTGATCCGCGTTTCGGAACCAATGACGATTTGGTAAGGCTTGTGACAGAAGCACACAAAAGAGGTATCAAGGTTTGTCTGGATCTGGTAGCCGGTCATACAAGTGATAAATGCGAATGGTTCAAAAGATCCATGTCGGAAGGCCGGGAAGATAAATACGCTGATTATTACATATGGACAGACACTATTTCGGCCAATGAACATAAACTATTGGATATAAGGATGTCTTCTTCCGATCCTAACGTGGATAAGCATGGACATTTCGTGGAGGTTAATTCCACGAGGGGAAAATATTACAGGAAGAATTATTATATGTGCCAGCCGGCGTTGAATTACGGTTATGCCCATCCTGATCCCTCACAGCCTTGGGAGCAGTCGGTAAATGCCCCCGGGCCTCAGGCAGTGCGTCGCGAACTAAGGAATATCATGCGGTTTTGGTTTACGAAAGGCGTGGACGGTTTCCGTGTCGATATGGCTTCGAGTCTTGTAAAGAATGATCCGGGAAAAGTTGAAACCATGAAGTTATGGAAGGAAATGAGGACATGGATAGACAAGGAATTCCCTCAATGTATAATAATATCCGAGTGGGGGGATCCTCAAAAAGCTATCTCAGCCGGTTTCGATGTGGATCTCATGTTGCGCGGGGGTGTCAATGTGATAGCTCCACTTATGTATAATGGCGATACTCCATGGGGCGAATATGACAATATAAAACACGGATATTTCGAGAAAGACGGTATGGGATCAATCAAGGGTTGCATGACGAGATATTCCGCAGCCTATGATTCAACCAGAAACATAGGGTATATGGGCTTTGCCACAGCAAATCATGATTATCAGCGCCTGAATATCGGAGACAGGAACACTCCGGACCAATTGAAAGTGGCTCTTACGTTCTTTATGACAATGCCGGGACTTCCTATTATATATTACGGAGATGAAATCGGATTGAAATATAAATACGGTCTTCCTAACAAGGAAGGGAGCAGAACCGATCGTGCCGGAACACGTACTCCCATGCAGTGGGATAACGACGAAAATGCCGGATTTTCTTCTTGCGATCCTAAAGCTATCTATTTGCCGGTTGATACGGACGGAGGAAAAATTACGGTTGCTTCGGAAGACAAGGATCCCGAATCCGTCTTGAACTATGTACGCAAGCTTGTTTCCCTGAGAAAAAGTTCTTCCGCTTTGGGAAATAAAGGTTCATGGGAAATGGTCGGTTCATTGGACAAGCCTTATCCTATGATTTACAAAAGGACTTCCGGGAACGAATCTTATATTGTGGCTCTTAATCCTTCAGGCAAGACCGTTTCCGCTGTCATTCCCGTGAATTCCGAAATGGCGACGCTATACGGGACCGGAAAGGTCCGTGTCAAAGACGGAAAGTCAGGGAACAAAATAACAATGGGACCGGTTTCGGCTGTAATTCTAAAGGTTGAGTGATGTAGTTGTTTTCTTCAGATTAAAGATACTCGGCGAAATAGTCGCTGACTTTATTCATAAGGTGGATTCTGTCTTTTCCGCGTACGTTGTGCTGTGCGCAAGGATAAGGGAAGTAATCCACCTTTATATTGTCTTTGATGCATTCGCGTATGAAGCTCAGGCTGTTTTCCCACAGCACGGTATTGTCTACGGCTCCCTGGCATATAAGAAGTTTTCCCTTAAGGTCTTTAGCCTTGTTGATAAGACTCGTTTCAGCAAATCCGTCGGGATTGACGGCCATTGTGTCCATATATCTTTCCCCGTACATCACTTCATACCACTTCCAGTCGATTACAGGACCTCCGGCAACCGCTACCTTGAATACTCCGGGATGATTGGTTATAAGGGAAATCGTCATGAACCCTCCGTAACTCCACCCGTGTACTCCTATCCGTGAGGAATCTACGAAAGGAAGTGATTCCAGCATTTTTATCCCTTCCATCTGATCGGCCATTTCCGCCTGTCCGCAGTAATCGTGAATTGCTTTTTCGTAATCCGCCCCTCTGTTTTGTGTCCCCCTGTTATCCTGGACATAAACCAGATAACCACGTTCAGCCATATACATTTCCCACATCCGTATGCTTGCCAGCCAAGAATTGCGGACCAGTTGGGAATGTGGTCCTCCGTATACATAAAGTATGAGAGGATATTTCTTGGTCGGGTCAAAATTCACAGGCTTGATGAGACGATAGTAATTATCGTATTTGCCGTCTGCGCTTTTTACCGTTCCCAAATCCACTTCACCTGTCTCATAGTTCTTCAACGGGTCACTTGAAACCGAGATTCTCCTTGTGATTTTGCCGTCGGATGATTTAAGGAATGTGACTCCTGGGGTATTGATGCTGCTGTAAGTATCGGCGTACCATTTGCAGTCCGGGGACATTGTTATGGAATGCCAGCCTTTTTCGGATGTCAACCTTTCCGGTTTTCCGAATTTCGCTTTATTTAGTTTACCGGATTTATTGTTTTTTACAATTACTCTGAAAAGATGATTTTCGACAGGGGAGACTTCTGCAGAAGTATAGTAAACAGCTTTCCCGTCGTTGGATACATATTCGACATCCGCATCGGTTCCGGTAAGTCTTCTCACGTTGCACAACGTATCGCAAAGATACAGATTCCTGTATCCGTCCCGATTGTCCGTCCTGTATATGAATGTATAAGTCCCTTTCAGGAAATGCAGTTTGTCCAAAGGCTCGACGTATTTGTCGTTATTTTCGGTAAGTATGGTTTTTACAAAACGGCCGTCTGAAGAAGAATACATATTCAGATGAAGATGTTTCTGCGTACGGTCCAATACCTGTATGAATATGAATCTGCCGTCGGGAGACCAGCTTATGTTCGTGAGATATTGATCATAGCCGAAATCATCAGCAGCTGCATAAACGACTGTGTTCGCTGCCAGATCGTATATGCCTAGCCTGACGTTTTCCGATCCCATGCCGTTCATTGGATATTTTATAGTGAACAAGCTTCCGGTTCGCGAATTTATATCCAAAAGAGGAAAATCCGTAACTTTGGATTCGTCTTTTCTGTAAAATGCGATTTTTTTACCGTCAGGAGACCAGAATATTCCTCCGTCGATTCCGAATTCGTTCCGGCTTACCAACTGTCCGTATGTTACCTGATTGTTTTTACTTCCGGCTATCGTATATGTGTTTCCGTTTTTGTCGGTGTAATACAGACTCTTGCCGATCGTGAATGCAATATTGCCGATTGAGCTTGCCGTCCTGTTCTCTGCGTTTTCAGGTACATATTTATCTGCATCAGGCTTTTCTTTTTCCCATTTCTCCGTCTTTCCTGTTTCCGGATACATTACCGACATGCTGTCCCTGTTCCTTACTGTTAGCAGTCCGTTTTTTGTCCATCCGCAATATACGTACTCTGGCCGGATGTTTCTTCCCAGAATAGTTTCCTCCATAGTCAGGATCTTGCCGTTATTGCCTGAAGCCGGGTGTACTTCCATTACGCCTGACTGTGCATTAGCCATAAATGGCAACATAAAAACTGATAATGCTATTGCAGCGGCCTTTTTCATTTCCCGGATATTTTTGATATTATTTGACGGTGGAGTCTTTGATAGTCCATCCTGTGAGGGTGGAGATATAAGGGATTGCTCCCATAGCTGTTTTTCTTTGGGCGTAATAATTCGGATGTGAATCTGCTCCGAGTTCCTGTGATGAATAGACGGCGTCTCCGTACCCCATGTAATGGACATTTTCCATTCCGCATTTCTCACAGGCTGTGCGTACATATTCGAACAAAACGTCGTCGCCTCTTGCTTTCAGGCATAATACGGGATAGTCTGCCCCGTAGTTTTCCTTTATCTCCTTGATGAGCTTTATGTAGTTGCCGGCAAATGATTTGAGTGACGGCTGTCTGCTTGTGGAGAAATCATTCGTACCCAGAAGGATTACTGTTATGGACGGCTTGAAGGCGGCACTGTCAGCGTTCCATTTGCAATCGGTTTTCGTGTCGAATGTGTGCAGATACCTGTCGGGCATATAGTAGCCTTTCACATTGTCGTTGTAATTTCTTGCTATACCCATTCCCGAATGTGCTACAATATAGTAGTCCGCATCGAAATATCTGGAAACAATCGGTGCGTATGAATAATTTACATTTTCGGTTTCAGGAGTGAAGTGTTCCCCCGAGTGTGCTTCTGTTCCGTATCCGCAAGTATATGAATCACCTATGAATTCTATTTGTCTTTTTTTTAGTTTAGCGGCCTGCAGTACGCTGCCTTCGGTTATGATGGATTTGAACGTTGCCGTACCCTGTTCGCCTTCAGTGCGTTTTTGAATTATCACTTCATGTCTTTGTGTGCCTTTCCTGTCCGCTTTGCCGTATTTCGCAATAAAATCGGCCTTGTCGAAAAGGATGATTGTGGTATCGGCGCTGCTGATGCGGATTACCTTGTCAGGTTTGCTGTCGGTTGGCGTGTCCAGCCACACATTGAAATAGTCTTTTCGAGTGTCACCGGCTTTCAGCGCCACATATTTCCCGTTGAAATCGATTCGTGCGTATACACCGCTCCAATCGAAAGATACATTATCGCCGTTGACGGAGGTCCTTCCGACGAATGTTATCCTGCCGTCAGAAGCAGGTGTTAAGGTGCAAGCTTTTTTTACGTCTTTTGGTTTTGCGGTTATCGTACATACGCATACAGATAACGTGATGAATGCAATAAATATTCTTTTCATATGTGATTAATTTGCAATTTACCTGATTAGATCGTATCTGTCCGCGACTTCGAAATTATCGTCGAATTCGTATACGATAGGTTGTCCTGTGGGAATTTCAACATTTACAATATCATTGTCCGATATATGTTCGAAGTATTTTATTAGCGAACGCAGGGAGTTGCCGTGTGCTGAAATGAACACCCTCTTGTTTTCCATGATCAGCGGCTTTATGTTTTTCTCAAAGTATGGCACTGTCCTTTTGATCGTGTCTGCAAGACTTTCGCACATCGGGATATCTCCTGAAGGAATGCCTCTGTATTGTTCCGATTTACGTGCATTGTAAGGACTGTCCTCCGCAAGTTCGGGAGGACGTACGTCAAAACTGCGCCTCCATATCTTTACCTGGGCATTACCGTATTTGGCAGCTGTATCGGCTTTGTTCAATCCCTGGAGAGCTCCGTAATGGCGTTCGTTAAGCTGGTAAGCCTTGATGACAGGAAGCCATTCCCTGTCCATTTCCTTGAGGATGATCTGTTGAGTGTTTATCGCCCGTTTCAGGTAGGATGTGAAACAGATATCGAAATCGAATCCGTTCTTCAACAGAGCTTTTCCGGCTTCCACTGCTTCTTCCTTACCTTTTTCCGAAAGTTCGACATCAGTCCAGCCTGTAAAAAGATTTTTACGGTTCCATTCGCTTTCCCCGTGTCTGATTATGACTAACTTTTTCATTTGCCTTAAATCTTCATTTCCCCTTTCTGCAGTTGCACGAACATCCGCCTGTGTAACCGGAAAAGAAATCATCAAAAAGCTGCCTGGCTTCATTCCATTTAGCTATATTGATGCAGTATTTGGTCTTCGGACCTTCTATTTCCCCTTGGATCAGGCCGACTTTTTTCAGTTCCTTTAGATGCTGGGATACGGTTGCCTTGCACAACGGCAGATCTTTCTTGATATCTCCGAAATAACAATCTTTCCTGTTAGCCAGAAAATACAATATTTCCACCCTTACCGGATTGGAGAGGGCGTTTGCGAATGCCGCTACTTTTTTACGTTCTTCAATATCAATTTCCATCGTTATCAAAGATAGCAAAATTTGCGACAACCAAGAATAAAATCAAAGTATAATGTTGAACAGATATCCCGACAAGATTATAAAGCCGGTTATGACACCGAAGAAAACGCCTATCAATTTCCATGTCATTACTTTCTTCAGAAGTGTGGCTTCGGGAAGTGACAATCCGACTACAGCCATCATGAATGCGATAGCAGTTCCGATGGGTACTCCCTTTGCAACGAATACCTCCACGACCGGAACTATCCCGGCTGCATTGGCATAGACGGGAACAGCCAATATTACTGCGGCCGGAACAGAGTACCATTTATCAGCAGACAGGAAATTATTGAAAAATCCCTGCGGTACGTAGCCGTGCATGAAAGCCCCTATCGCTATTCCTATTATTACATAAAGGAGTACCCCTCTTACTATTTTCCAGGAATCCCTGGTTATATCGGGAAGCCGTTTCAGAAACGGCGTCTTTTCAATTTCAAACTGATCCGTTTCGGAATTCTGCTGCTCCTGTATTCCTTTTACCCAATCGCTTAAATATCGGCTGAGATTCAATTTTCCAAGTATGAAACCGCCCGTCATTCCGAGAATAATTCCGCTTGCCACATAGACAGCCGTGATTTTTACTCCGAAATATCCGAGAAACATTGCTACAGCCACTTCATTTATCAGAGGTGAGGTGATAAGATATGCGAACGTCACTCCAAGCGGAATGCCTCCTTTTACGAATCCGATGAAAAGGGGGATTGAAGAACAGCTGCAAAAAGGTGTTACGGCTCCGAAAAGCGATGCCGCAAGGTATTGCAGACCGTACAATTTCCTTGTGGCAAGATAATGTCTAAGCTTTTCTATGGGAAAATAGGCGTTTACTATTCCCATAAGTGCGCTTATCAAAAACAAAAGGAGGAGTATCTTTACCGTATCGTAGATAAAGAAATCCGTTGCATTTCCAAGCGCACTGGAAGGGGAAAGGCCGATCAGGCCGAAAACCAGTTTGTCAACTAATCTTTGCAGCATTTATTATTTCGAAAGAAGATCACGTATTTCGGCGACGGACAAAACCTTTCCGGCAGAGATAACCTTTTCATCTACTACCAATGCCGGCAATCCCATCACATTATATGATATGATTTCGGCCATATCTCTTTCTTCCGTGATTCCGGCATCGAGATTTAGTTCCTCGCAAGCCTTTTTTACATTGATCTCCAGTGCTTTGCATCTGGAACATCCTGAACCCAAGATTTTGATTTCCATTTTTGTGTATCATGTTTGAAACGGTGCCACAAAAATAGCATATTGTTCGTAATAATGCAAACAATATGTTCGAAAATTTACGAATAATATTTTCTGGTATGGAAAATTGTGGATGGTCAGGGGATGAGAGGCAATATTCCTTCGAATTTGCCGGCTCTGAACAAATTGTCATGGTCGGCTCCGTCGGCTGTTTCCAGATGGCATGTTATGCCGTAGGGGATATGGATTCCATATCCTCCGATGCCAAGTACGGGAGAAATGTCCGATTTATACGAATTTCCTATCATGACGAATTCTTCCGGTTTGATGTTCAGCGATTTGCATAGTGAATTATACTCCTTTTCAGTCTTGTCCGAGACGATGACGGTCTTATCGAAGAATTTTCCAAGTCCGGAACGTTCGATTTTGTTTTCCTGATCCAGAGGATTGCCTTTTGTGAATATCACCATGTAATATTTTCCGTTGCAACGAATCTTTTCCAGAGTATCGATGACTCCGGGAAGAGGCGTAGACGGTATGTTCATCAATGCTTTGCCTTCTATTATTATTTTGTTTATCAGAGTCGGCTGCGTTTCCCCGGAACTCACCCTGATTGCTGTTTCTATCAATGATAAAGTGAATGCCTGAGCGCCGAACCCGAGATCTTTCATGTTAGCATTTTCGGTTGCATAAATCTCATCCCTGATTGACGATTCGTTTCCGAAAGCCGAGAGGGCGAGACATAACTTATGTTCTACATTATCGTAGTAGGACTGTGTATCCCAAAGCGTGTCATCGGCATCGAATGCCATCACTTTTATCTGATCTGGAAGTTTCATCATGTGAAAAAAGAAAAAGGGGAGCCATTCCGATGCGGCTCCTCTTAGTTACTGTTAATCAGGTACCGTTAAGTTACCTTTGTATTTGTACTGGGTACGAGAATCGAACTCATATTGCGAGATTGAGAATCTCGAGTACTAACCGTTATACGAACCCAGCATTTCGAATTTTGAAGTGCAAATATAGGTATTTTTATTTTTACTGCAAATATTGCTTTGATATTTATCTTCCGCGTATCTTGTTTCAGTCTTATATATCTATTTGAGGAATGCGAAGAATACTGCCATAACAAGACATGCAAAAGCCGCGAAATGATTCCATTGCAGGGATTGTCCTTTGAAAAGGAAAGATACGACCACCGTGAATACCATGAGCGATATGACTTCCTGTATGACTTTCAGTTGTATTATGTTGAAAGGGCCTCCGTTTCCGGAAAAACCAATTCTGTTGGCAGGGACTTGCGCGCAGTATTCGAAAAAGGCCAGGCTCCAGGAAATAACAATTACAATAATAAGAGGCCATCCTGTGGAAACTTTCATCTCCTGAAGTTTAAGATGTCCGTACCATGCGAATGTCATGAATATATTAGATGTTACCAGTAAAAGTATTGTCCATAGTCCTTTCATATAACCTGAAAATGAAGATGCAAAAATAATATAAATTTGCTTATCGGGCTATTTAATTTTAAATTTGTATTAACGACACGATCTATGTTAAGTTGAATTTAAATCGTTTTTTTTATATGACATTGATAAAATCAATTTCGGGAATAAGAGGTACCATAGGAGGTGTGCCCGGAAATTCCCTGACGCCTGTCGACATTGTCAGGTTTTCGTATGCCTACTGTTCCGAGTTGCGCAGACGCCGTCCCAAACCGACCGGAGCCAGGTATACGGTTGTTGTAGGAAGAGATGCCCGGCTTTCGGGCGAAATGGTGGAACAGTTGGTATGCGGAACTCTTGCAGCTTGCGGAGTGAATGTCATCAAAGCCGGTTTTGCTTCGACGCCTACTACTGAAATGGCCGTGATTTTCTCAAAATCCGACGGAGGCATCATCATAACAGCATCCCATAATCCACGTCAATGGAATGCTTTGAAACTTCTCAATGAGAGAGGTGAGTTTCTCAATGCCGAAGAAGGCAAAGCCATACTTGACTGCGCCGACAGAGGGGACTTCGATTTCGCTGATGTGGATTCGCTGGGTTCCATTACCGAGGAAGATTTCACGGACAGGCATATTGATGCCGTCTTGTCTTTGCCGGCCGTTGATGTGGAAGCCGTGAAAAAGGCCCGTTTCAAGGTTGTTCTGGATGCTATAAATTCCGTGGGAGGAATAATTATGCCCCGTCTTCTAGACAGGCTCGGTGTAGAATGCGTACGTCTTAACTGTGATCCGACAGGGAATTTCGCCCACAATCCGGAGCCGCTTCCTGCAAATCTTACGGATTTGTGCTCTGAAGTAGTTGACAGTAAAGCGGATCTCGGTATTTCCGTGGATCCCGATGTTGATCGTCTCGCGTTTATATGTGAGGACGGAAAACCTTTTGTCGAGGAATATACCTTGGTCAGCGTCGCAGATTATTTGTTCTCCAGAACAGCCGAAGAAGCGGCTGAAACCGGCAGGAGCTTGGACCAGGCTGCAGCTCCGTTCAAATTCGTATCATGTTCCAATCTTTCTTCCACAAGGGCTTTGAGGGATGTTACCGAGAAATACGGCGGTGTTTATTACGCTTCCGCAGTCGGTGAAGTCAATGTTACTACAAAGATGCGTGAAACCGGAGCTCTTATAGGGGGCGAAGGCAACGGAGGGGTTATATATCCGGCTCTTCATTACGGCAGGGATGCTATGGTGGGAGTAGCTTTGTTCCTTTCGAATCTGGCCCGTAAGGGAATGAAGGTTTCGGAATTAAAAAAGACGTATCCTGAATACCATATAGCTAAAAATAAGATCGAGCTTTCGGATAAGTCCTTGATAGATAAAATATTGTCCGAGATGAAATCAATCTATTCAAATGAAAACGTCAATGATATCGACGGAGTCAAGATAACGTTCGAAAAGGACAAAAGCTGGGTCCATCTGCGCAAATCCAATACCGAACCCATCATAAGGATATATTCGGAAGCCGGTACTGAAACCGAAGCTGCAAAACTTGGCGAAGACGTGATCGGGATTGCCAGGAAGATAATAAACGGTTGATATGTTTTCATTCAGGACAACTCCTCTGGAAGATCAGCTGGACAAGGCTCTGCTCGAGGGTAGGGTAGGTTGCTTTTGTACTCAGAATTGTTGGGATACGGCCAAAGGCAGATTCATGTACGATCTTTTCAGGGAACGCGGCAATCTTGCTGCTATTTTCAGTCCGGCGGAAACTGAACTGTCACAAGGGACAGACCACATTTCCTTTTCCCGGGAACAGATTTCGGGACTTGATGCCATTGTCGTGGAAATTCAGGATGCAGGGTCCAGGTATTTCAATTACACCGAAGACGTTTTCCATCTTATGTCCGTAATGAAAAGCCTGGATTCATCCCCTTCTTTGTATATAGTGGATCATATGAATCCGGCGGGAAGGGTGGTAGAAGGCACTGTCCCTAAAGATGACGGCGATACATTTATTCCGAAAGTGGCGCACAGGCACGGCTTGACATTGGGGGAGCTATGTAATTTATATTATGTGGAAATAGGAGCAAGATATCCTCTGCATGTCATTTCGGCTAATGCGACAGATTCTAACAAGCAGCTTTTGCCATGGACTATCGCTCCCGCTTCCGATTTTCCCGGTATGTTCACAAGCTATATGTACAGCGGCGGAGCTTTATGGAATGGAACGAGCATAACTCCCGCAATAGGAACGGCAAGACCGTATGAATACATAGGCGCGCCGTTCATTAAACACGGGAAGTTCGATGTGCTGCCTGTCCCTGCCGGTGTGATGATGCGTCCTTGCAGCTTTACTCCGGCTTTCGGTCGTTATGCCGGAGAGAAGTGTTACGGTTATCAGATTATGCTGGAACCGGGGGCGGAATACCATTCCCTGATCCATACCCTTCAGCTTATGAAGTTCTTTGCCGGGAGATATTCCCAGTTCGAGCTTTACTCCGATTTTTACGATATGCTGGCTGATCCTTCGCTGGCTTCTTTCATAGAAGGGGGTATGAATTTTCCGCAGCTGAAGGAATATATAAAGGTGGAAGAGCAAAAATGGATAAGGAAAGCCAAACGCTATATTTTATATGACGTACAGCCTTTCAGAATCAAATAAAATTTGGATTGTTTGGTAATTATTGATAATTTTGCAACTTCATAAGAATACTTATAATAATTAAGAAATGAAAAAAGAAATTCATCCCGAAACCTACCGTCTTGTAGCTTTCAAGGATATGTCAAACGAACAGGTGTTTGTGACACGTTCATGCGCCGCATCCAAAGAGACTATTTCAATCGAAGGAGTTGAATATCCGTTGGTGAAAGTAGAAATCTCAAATACATCCCACCCGTTCTTTACCGGCAAGACCAAACTTGTTGATACTGCCGGAAGAGTTGACAAATTCTATCAAAGATACAAGAACAGAAAGAAATAATCTTTTCTGCAAGGAAATTAAAAAGAAAGGATGGCTGATATCTCAGTCATCCTTTTCTCTTTTTATTGGATAGTCTTAATTATGATGGAAGTACGAGGAAGGTCGCTGCAAAAGTAAGTATGGCGTAAAGTTCCGGGAAGACTCCGAGAATCAAAGTTTTTCCGAAAACGTCATGTCCGGAACCGATGGCGGAAATACCATTGGATACTAATTGCGATTGTTTCATTGCCGACCAAAGTCCAACAAAACCCAAAGCACATGCAGCTGCGAAGATTTCGGATCCCTGTATCATTGTCAGGGCTTCTCCGACTTTTCTGATGGCATTGTCAAGCAGGAAGAAGGCTCCGAATCCGTACAGACCCTGTGTTGAAGGGAATACGCACAGTACCATGTACTGTCCGAATGCATCCGGATTCTTTTTCAGAGCTCCGATGGCGGAATTTCCGGCTACTACAACTCCTATTGCAGAGCCTATACCTGTACCGCAAAGCATAATCGCAATGCCGAGATAAGCTAAAAATAATGGTGACATAATCATTAATTGATATTAAATTGTTTATATTATTTCTTGATAAGAGGCTTATAGCTTCTGCCTCCGCCTTCGAAATTGGCGTTTTTATAAAATTCCACAAAAGTAAGACGCATAGGATGTACGAATGCGCTCAGACTCGACAGGAACATCACAAGCAAGTGTCCTACGATGAGCAAAAGCAGGCAGAAGAACCATCCGATGTAAGGAATGCCTCCAAGTTGCAGCGCCATACTGTTGAACACGCTTCCCAATATGCCTCCGGATACGCCCAGGGCGAAAAGCCTTATGTATGACAAGACATCTCCCAAAAGTCCGGTTACATCATATATTGAAGCTACTCCCTTGAGAATCCGCAGGAAAAAGTTCCCGGAAATCTTCGAGAAGAATATCACGCCTATTCCCGCGATCGCAAGCAGGATATGGCTTAGCCATGGTTTCATTACGGTTCCGGCATCCCAGCCGTGATACCATTCGGTAAAATAAAGTGATATCCATATTATGAATGCAATCCATCCTACATTGGACAATCCGGCCTGCCATCCGAATTTCTGCGTAGCTTTCACAGCCGCAATGATTCTTCCGAATATGATTTGCACAAGGCCGAATATCATGGAGAACCAGAACATATCCAGATTATCCATAGGCCAGTCTTTTCCTGCTTTGAGCCAACCCATCATATTGTTGTCGGGATTGATCCCGAACCAGTTGATCATGCTGCTTCCGAAAATAGGCCCGTTAAGCAATGCCATTATCATTGCCCCGGCTCCGAGAAGTGCTACCAGTTTGGCGACTTTCTTGAATTTCGGGAAGAGGAATATACCTGCGATTCCCAATGCCAGAAGTATGGTTCCGTATCCGAAATCACCAAGGCAGAATCCGAAAAACAACATGTAAAAAGGTGCGAAAAACGGTGTCAGGTCAAGTTCATCATATTTCGGAAGCATATAGAAATTGCCTATAAGTTCGAAAATCGAAGCGAACCAGTTGTTTTTCAGCTTCACAGGGGGATTGTTCTCTGCTTTAGCCTTTTCGGCTATATAAAAGATACCCTCAGAATCCAGATATGAACATATTTCCTTTTTATTGCTTACCGGAGCGAATCCCTGCAATACGACTATTTTGTTTTCGACTGCTGTTTCGGAAGAGACATTGGCCAGATATAAATCGAGTTCGGACAAGAGCCCGTCGTATGACAGCTTCATTTCCATCGTCTTTTCTTTCAATGCCAGTATTCTTCCTTTCGTTTCTATTATCTTCGATGAGATTGCATTCAGTTCTTCTTCAGCCTGGACGAAAGTTCCTGCCGGAGCAGGAATTTCTTCTACAGGGATAGGGATTTCTTCGTCTTTTTTCGTAATTGTAACGAAAAAGATTTTGCTTCCGTTATTCCTGATGATTTCCAGAGGACACGTTGAAGCCCATTCCTTGTCGAACCTTTTGGATGGTACAATGTGGAATCCTACCTTATATCCGCTTTCCGAAATCGCCTCAAGTTTCTCCTTGTCGAACAGTCCCCATGGCTTCCTTGCCTGTACTTCGGCTTTGGCAGCGGAAAGTTGTGCTTTCAGCATAGCGAGCCGTTCGAAAGAATCGTCAGTATCTTTTGTCAGGTCACTGTCAAGAATTATCGAACTTTCAGCTTGTTTTATCTTGTCTATATCGGGGTCTTTCGAATAATCGGTCCGTCCAAGCAATGCAATCGCATTCTTGCAATCCCGCGCCTTTTCCAGCAGAGCTGAAGAAGAAGGATCCACAGGCTTGTCGGAACGGGTTATATCCATAACTCCGAACTCGCGTATCCGTTCAAGGAATTCTTCCTGTTCTCCGTTCAGGAGAATGAAAGAATAGTCAGTCATTTTTTCAACCATTGTTCTTTTCCTCCTCTTCTTCTTCCGCTTCATGTCTGTTTTTGACAATCTTCGATGAAGCTTTGCTCAGGTTTTCTTCGTCTTCCATATACCTTTTGATTTTCCGGATTGCTTCCTGATATCCCGGTATCTGGATTTTTTCGTAAAGATTTACCTTTTGCGTCGTCTTTTTCCTTTGGTAATCCAGAATCCTGCTTTTCTCCATATAGACTTCGGACTCTATGCCCAGTCTAGACAGGTCTTTGAGTATGGATACTCCGTCTGCGAACCACGCCGGTTTTACGAAAGCGTTGAAAGGTTTGATTTCGTAATGGATATCTTTAAGCTCCGGAGTCTTCACACCCGCAACCTTGATTGTTGTCAGATCAATATCCGTAATGGATATCAGATTGGGTTCGAATTCATTCCATAGAGCTGCCAGGTAATCGTATCTCTTAAGTGCGGCATCAAGGTCGGCAATAAGCTCTTTAGATTTGTTCTTCGCTTTACGCACCTCCAGACGAAGTGCCGATTCCTTATTCTGAAGAGTAGGGAGGGCATTCTGTCTGACCTTAAGCTGCTTGTTAAGGTTGTTTAGCGAAGTCTTGTTGTATTGGAATTTTATTGCCATGACTTATATCATTTATCTTTCCAATATTTGTCTATCATATTTTGTTTGATTCCGGTTTCAGCTTTGCTGAAATATTTCGAGAAAAGTTCCCACGCGGTATCAAGCATTTCATTTATGTTGATATTGACATCTATGGACAACAGTTTTGTTGCATATTCCTTTGCATATTCCAGACAGCGGTGATCGTAGTCGCTAAGGTCAAAGCCGTTCTCCAGTTTCGTCTTGGCATTTTGCGCATCGGCATACAGACGTACTCCGGCATTCATGACCTGGCTATGGTCCTCCCTTGTCTTCTTTCCCTGTACCAGCTGTTTAAGTCTGGAGAGTGAACGGAACGGATCTATGATTACCTTTCCGGAATCAGGATCCGCACGCAGGAACAATTGTCCCTCAGTGATATATCCGGTATTGTCCGGGATGGCATGTGTGATATCCCCATCATTGAGTGTCGTGACTGCTATGATGGTTATGGAACCTTTCGTAGGCAGCTGGACAGCTTTTTCGTATATTTTTGCGAGATCCGAATACAGGGATCCCGGCATCGAGTCTTTAGAAGGTATCTGATCCATACGGTTGCTGACGATACTCAAGGCATCGGCATACAAAGTCATGTCCGTAAGAAGCACGAGTACTTTCTCATTTTTGTCGACTGCAAAATACTCTGCCGCAGTAAGGGCCATGTCCGGGATCAGCAATCTCTCCACAGGAGGCTCTTCGGTGGTGTTTACGAAACTTATGATTTTGTCAAGCGCCCCGGCAGATTCGAAAGCATTCTTGAAAAACAGATAATCATCGTTTGACAGTCCCATTCCTCCCAGTATGATCTTGTCAACATCGGCCCTCAGGGCTACGTCGGCCATTACTTGATTATACGGTTGGTCCGGATCTGCGAAGAAAGGAATCTTCTGTCCGGATACGATCGTGTTGTTCAAATCGATTCCAGCGATTCCCGTAGGAATGAGTTCCGATGGCTGCCTTCTTTTGTACGGGTTCACCGAAGGACCTCCTATCTGCCTTTCTTCACCTTCTATTTCAGGGCCACCGTCAATAGGCTGCCCGTATGCGTTGAAGAATCTTCCCGAAAGTTGTTCACTGACTTTTATAGTTGGAGGATTTCCCAGAAAAGCAACTTCGGCATTAGTCGGAATTCCTTCGGTTCCGGAAAATACCTGGAGTGTAACTGTATCTCCTTTAGTTTTGACTACCTGACCCAATCGGCCTTCCACTACGGCAAGTTCGTCGTTCGCTACACCTTTGGCGTGCAGCGATACGGTAGCTTTGGTAATCGCTTCCAATTGAGTATATACTCTCTGATATGCCTTATTTGCCATTTTCTTCCAAAAGTTTTGTCAATTGTTCTTTATAATTGTTGAAGTTTTCACTTTCAAATTCGGTATAGTTCATCTGGCGCAGGATATTTATCATATTCTTGAAATAGTCACGGCATTTCTCGAAATTGTCGAATTCGAATTTTTTGTCGTTGATCTCTAGAATCAGATCCAGCATGTACTTCTGTCTCTTAATAGGGCAAAGGCTGTCGATAGCGTCGAATGCGTCCTGCTGCAGGAATACGAAATCCAGAAGTTCGGATTTCCAATAAGTTTCATGATAACTCATCGGGACGCCGTCATCTCCCAGGATGTTGATTTGTTCCTCGGCTTCCTTGCCCAGACGGATGATATTTTTCGCTTTGTTTACTTTTTCTATCCAGTCCGCTTCAACAGTTTCAGCAAGATATTTTTGTATCTCGGGATATTCCAGATACTTTGAATATGATTCGATAGGACTCACAGCAGGATATCTCTTCTGGTCCGCACGGTTCTGTTCAAGTCCGTAAAAGCATCTGGCAGCTTTTTTAGTCGATTCCGTAACAGGCTCTTTCAGATTTCCTCCGGCAGGGGAGACTGTTCCGATGAACGTGATGGCCCCCGTTTTTCCGTTGTTCAGAACGACCATTCCCGCACGGGAATAGAAGTTTGATATGATGGCTGACAAATCGACAGGGAATGCATCCGCTCCGGGAAGCTCTTCCATCCTGTTGCTCATTTCCCTCAATGCCTGTGCCCATCTTGATGTGGAATCCGCCAGAAGAAGGCATTTCAGCCCCATTGCCCTGTAATATTCGCATATCGTCATAGCTGTATATACGGAAGCTTCCCTGGCTGCAACGGGCATGTTGGAAGTATTGCAAATTATCGTCGTCCTGTCCATCAGATGTCTTCCGGTGTGCGGATCTATCAGTTCTGGAAATTCAGTGAAGATTTCCACGACTTCGTTTGCGCGTTCTCCGCAAGCCGCCATTACTATCACATCTGCGTCACCTTGTTTTGCAATCGAGTGCTGAAGCACGGTTTTTCCGCATCCGAAAGGTCCGGGGATGAAACCGGTGCCACCTTCCGCAATCGGATTCAACGTATCGATTACCCTTACTCCGGTTTCCATTATCTTATTCGGCCTCGGTTTTTCCCTATAACATTTGATAGCAACTTTCACGGGCCACTTTTGTGTCATTGTCACGTCGACGTCTTCTCCGTCTTTGTCAGTCAATACGGCTATGGTTTCATCTATATTGTATTGACCTGCCTTCGTGACCGATTTCACCGTATATTCCCCTTTGAAAGAAAAAGGGACCATTATTTTATGGGGAAGCCATCCTTCCTTGACTTCACCGAGCCAGTCGGAAGCTTCAACCTTGTCCCCCGGTTTTGCGAGAGGGACATAATCCCAAAGCTTCTTATGGTCCAGCGGATCGGTATATTCTCCGCGTTTAAGAAAAACGCCCTCCATTGTCGTCAGGTTGTTTTGCAATCCGTCATATACACTTGAAAGCAGTCCGGGACCGAGAGTTGCTTCAAGCATCTTGTCTTCGAATATGACGTCGTCACCGTTTTTAAGCCCCCTGGTGCTTTCGAATACTTGCACGGAAGCGTTCTTCCCGGTTACTTTTATGACTTCGGCCATAAGAAGGGTGCCGTCGAGATTGATATAGCATATCTCATTCTCGGACACCGGACCGTTTGTCTCTACAGTAACGAGATTGGAAACGATGCCAATGACTTTTCCTGTACTTTTCATATTTATTAGTCTGTTTTAATTATTCAATTTGTCGACTTCAGGACCTACACCTTTGAAAGTGCCCCTGACTTGATCTACCAGTTTCTTGAACATTTTCCTTCCTTCCGATTCGTCAAGTCTGAACCATCTGTCAATTATATGCAGTTTGGCTATGAATCCGAGAAGCGCGTCAAGATCAAAATAATCGAAAGTCGTCAATTCGTCTATTTTATCCCACAAAATTGCATCCAAAGCCCTTTCGCGCCCAAGAATATCACCGGTATGCAGTGCCGAATCTATTTTGGAAGCTTCTTCGAATTCATCGTCTTCAACAGGTACCGTTATGGTATCTTTCTTGGAATCGCGTCCCAAAGCTTCATTGAGATATCCGACCTTTGCATTGCGCATATTCAGATCGAATTTGAAGTATTCCCGTATGAACCGGTTTTTATTGTCCAGGGCAACTCGGTAGAATTCGTAATTCAACTTTTTGTCGTCGAATCCGTTTAACATCAGGTCTATTACAACGTTGTCCCTGTCTGAGCAATTCTCCCGGATTTCTTCCAGCAATTTTCCTGCAGATGAATTATCGGCGAATTTCCATTCTTTGGATAATTCCGGAAGGCCGGAGATCAAATAATAATAATTGTCCATGTCGGTCAGGCTCCGAAAAGGAATTTTCTTGTTGCAGGTCTAAGATATTCTCCGATCAGTTCCCTGAAAGCGGAGTCTGTCATGCTTATGAAATAACTTCCGTCTTTGGGACCTATTGTGAAGCCTCCGCTGATCTTTTTTGAAAATTCAGCTTTGACTCCGCCTTGAAGGAGTTTCGAAAGTTCGTTTTCTATGAACGGTTCCAATTCTTCCTTGAGATTCCCTGGAAGTACAAGTGCAATGTCTTTGGATTCTTCTGCACTGAATTTGACGGCTACGGCTTTAATTATCTCTTTGAGGAAATCTGGAGAAGCCAGATTTTCATCTACTTTAGCATCCGATATCCTGTTTATTATCATGCCTTCGATATCGTGTTTCGTTGCCTGGATACTTTGATCTGCAGCCATTTTCAAATCGCTGGCGACTTTTGTCTTCAAATCATCGGCGTCTTTTTCAGCCTTTGCCCTGATGCTCCCGGCTTCTTTTTGCGCTTCTTCGATTATTTTCCCGGCTTTGTCTCTGGCCTGGGCCAATATGGCCTCGCCTTCTTCCTTGCCTTTCGACAGACCGTCATTATAGAGTTTATCTGTCAATTCCTGCAGCTTATTTTGCATATTTCAATATATTTTATTTTGCATTATTTACCACTCCATTCGCAAATCTAGTAAATTATCCTTACGTTTCAAAAGTTTTGTTATTATATTATATGGTCCCCAAAGGGTCTTTTTATGTCTTTTTGACAGATAAACGAAAGAAATGCGACTAAATTCGAAACTAAAACGAAAGTCAGCGAAACTTCATATCATTGTAATGCCGGCTTTCACGATTTAAAACCGTGCCACTATTATCTCAACCCAGGAAACCCAACAGAATTCCGGCTGCAACCGCAGATCCGATAACTCCGGCGACATTCGGTCCCATGGCCTGCATTAGAAGATGATTTTCAGGATTTACCTCCCTTCCTACGACTTCTGATACCCTGGCGCTGTCAGGCACCGCAGAAACTCCTGCATTTCCGATAAGCGGATTGATTTTGTGTCCGTCTTTGAGAAATAAATTCATGAATTTCACGAAAAGCACTCCGGATGCCGTAGCAATTATGAACGACAGGAGTCCGAGTATGAATATCTTTATAGAATTTCCGGTCAGGAATTTGTCGGCCTGTGTTGAACATCCCACCGTAAGACCGATAAGAGTAGTCACGACATCTATAAGCGGACCTCCCGCAGTCACGGCCAATCGTCTTGTCACACCGCTTTCTTTAAGAAGATTGCCGAAAAACAACATTCCGAGAAGAGGCAGACCGGAAGGGACTATCAGGGCTGTCGTCAAAAAGCCGATTATCGGAAATATGATTTTTTCCTTTTTGCTTACCTGGCGTGGCTTTGGCATTATGATGTTACGTTCTTTTTTGCTTGTCAAAAGTAACATTACCGGACGTTGGATAACAGGTACCAATGCCATATATGAGTATGCCGATACGGCTATCGCACCCATCAGATCCGGAGCCAGTTTCGATGAAAGGAATATTGCCGTAGGTCCGTCCGCACCTCCGATAATTCCTATGGCGGCAGCTTCATTCGGAGCAAATCCCATCAGAAGGGAAAGTAGGTAAGCTCCGAAAATACCCATCTGGGCTGCAGCACCTATCAGAATCAGCCGCGGCTGTGATATCAGTGCGGAGAAATCTGTCATGGCGCCAATGCCAAGGAATATCAGCGGAGGATACCATCCTTGCTTGACACCCTGGTAAAGAGTGTTCAATACGGATCCGTTTTCGTAGATTCCGATGTTAAGCCCCGGAAACATGGGAATGTTTCCTATTATCATGCCGAATCCGATCGGAATAAGGAGAAGCGGCTCCCACTGCTTGATTATGGCTATTGAAATAAAACCGATGCCGATGAGAATCATCAGCAGATGCTGCCAGGTCATGTTGCAGAAGCCGGTGAATTGCCAGAACTGACTTAAACTGTTAATTATTTGATCCATCTTAAATCAGCGGTCTATGCAATGGTAACGATAGGCGCACCTTCCAATACGGAGTCTCCTTTGCTTACATTGATTTCGGTAATCGTTCCGTCTTTTTCAGCCTGGATTTCATTTTCCATTTTCATGGCCTCGATTACAGCTACTTTTTGTCCGGCTTTGACTGAATCGCCGACTTTGACGGATACTTCCAATATGATTCCGGGAAGAGGTGAAGTCACCTGTTTTCCTTTGCCTGCAGGTTTTTCAGCCGGTGCAGCCTCTGGAGCTTTTCCGTTGACTTCCGGAGCTGAAGCAACCGGAGCGGTTGCAGCAGCCTGTGGTGCTTCAGGTGCTCCGTTTTCCATTTCAACACTATAAGAAGTGCCGTTTACCGTTACTTCCGCTTTTTTGCCCTCGACTGAATCGATGGATACCGCATATTCGCTGCCGTTGATTTTGAATTTATATTCTTTCATTTCTTTATATTTTTATATTCGTATTTATTTCGGAAGTTGTCTGAATGACAATTGTCCTGATGACCATTCGCTTTTTCCGGTTTTGATCGTGATCACGTAACTTTCCATATCGTGGACAGTATTTTCCTGATATTTGTCCAGAGCCATAGCTATAGCTGCATATACTTCACCGTTGCATTCGGCATCCAGTGCCATTGATATAGCGGCTGCTATTTCCCGACTTTTTTCATTATCGTTTTTTCCCGACATCTTTTTTGTGAGTTTATGTTTTCCCTTGAATATATCTCCGGAAGTTCCGTAAAGGAACCATAGAATAATAAGGGCGGAGAATACTACCATAATTGAAACGACGGTCAGTATCAGGCCATATGGATCCTCCCTTGCCATTTTCTGGCTTTTGGTTTCGTTGTTGCCGGACTCGTTAAAGGACATTGGAGTCGGTTTAGTGGGTTCACCGGATGTTACGAAAACCATTTGTTTGTTGTCGATCGGGATCTTGCTGACTGACATATCCGCTGGCAGGGATGCCGGAATTTCAATCGAATCCACGAGAGTCCTGCCGTCATTGCTTGTAAGATATATAGTGGATTCCTTGTGAACACGGAATCCCAGATAGAATGTTCCCTGCCTTTTGTTTCCGCTGGCATAGAACAATGCTACCTGACGCGGACCGAGTTTCGTTTTCAGATCACCTTTGGGAATCACGCTTTTGGTAAGATCGTTTCTGTCGTCCGACAGATAACAGCCTCCGAGGTTCACAGTTCCCTGTGATTTGTTAAATATCTCCACCCAGCCATTTCTGTTGCCGTAATCGTCTACTACACTGCTGTCATTATCAACCAAGACTTCCGAAATGATCAAATCGGAAATATTCTGGGCGTTCGAACTGAATATGCAAAGACATAATGCGGCAAGGCTTATGTATATTCTTTTCATTTGCATCTTAATTTATAGTGGAAGATTGTCATGTTTCTTTGCAGGCATGGATTGACGTTTGTTTGCCAATTGTTCCAGTCCTCTGATTATTCTGAAACGGGTGTTACGTGGCTCTATTATATCGTCTATATAACCCATTTTGGCAGCCTGGTAAGGATTGCAGAAAAGATCATCGTATTCTTTTTTCTTCTCTTCAGCCAATTTTGCGCGTTCCTCTGGATTTTCCATCTCCTTCAGTTCCTTGCCGTAAAGAATCTTCACTGCTCCGTCTGCACCCATTACTGCTATATTGGCAGATGGCCATGCATAATTGAGGTCGCCGCGCAATTGTTTGCAGCTCATCACTATATGGGCCCCACCGTATGATTTGCGTAAAGTTACCGTCACTTTAGGCACCGTAGCTTCTCCATATGCATACAGCAATTTGGCTCCGTTGTCTATGATGGCACCGTATTCCTGTTGTGTTCCGCAAAGGAATCCCGGGACGTCTACGAGGGTGACCAAAGGAATATTGAAAGCATCGCAGAATCTTACGAATCTGGCAGCTTTTCTCGAAGCATTGTTGTCTAGAACGCCGGCCAATATTTTAGGCTGGTTGGCAACGATACCTACCGAACGTCCGTTCATGTGCGCAAACCCGACGATGATATTCTTGGCATATTTTGAATGGACTTCGAAGAATTTACCGTCGTCGGCTATGCTTTTTATGACATGATACATGTCGTATGGCTTATTGGGATTGTCGGGGATTATGTCGTTGAGCGAATCATCGATACGGCCGGCAGGATCCGATGTCGGTACAAAGGGAGCCGTCTCCATATTGTTCTGCGGCAGATAGCCCAGCAATTCTTTGATTATCTTTATGCCGTCTTCGTCGTTTTCGGCTGCGAAGTGAGCGACACCGCTTTTGACTGCATGTACACTTGCTCCTCCGAGATCTTCGGACGAGACATCTTCTCCCGTTACGCTCTTTACTACTGCAGGTCCCGTGAGAAACATGTAGGAGGTGTTTTTCACCATGATGGTGAAATCGGTGAGGGCGGGAGAATATACAGCGCCTCCGGCACATGGTCCGAATATTCCGGATATCTGTGGTACAACACCCGAAGACAGGATATTCCTTTCGAATATTTCGCCGAAACCGGCAAGTGCATTCGTCCCTTCCTGGATTCTGGCACCGCCTGAATCATTGAGCCCGATACATGGAGCCCCGTTCTTCATGGCCATATCCATAACCTTGCATATTTTCTGAGCCATTGTCTCAGACAAAGATCCTCCGGATACTGTGAAATCCTGTGCGAAGATATAGACAAGTCTTCCGTCGATCGTTCCTTGACCAGTAACTACTCCGTCACCGTCGTAGTGCTGCTTGTCCATGTCGAAATTAGTGCATCTGTGCCATACGAACATGTCGTATTCTTCAAAACTGCCTTTGTCGAGAAGCAAATCTATACGTTCCCGTGCAGTGAGTTTGCCTTTCTTGTGTTGTGCGTCTATTCTTTTCTGGCCGCCACCCATAACAGCTTTCGCTCTTCGTTCGACCAATTCTTTTATTTTTTCCTGTTGGATGCTCATTGTAACCTTAATATTTTACTTATGATAATAAAAATCCTATTCTACAAATATACGTTATAAAATTTATAACTAAAATTATAAAACCATATCGGACTATTTATTATACCATTTGAACAACCGGGTAAACATTGATTCCTTAATGCCTGAAGCATATTTAGGATTCCAAAAAACCGGATATCCATTTACATGGTATCCGGTATGATAAATTTTATTATCCGATATGAAAAGAGCTGCTATTCTTCCGAAGGCTTCAATGTATTGTAGACATTGGAAACGTCTTCGTCATTTTCAAGCAATTCGGTCAATTTGTCCAAATCAGTCCTTTCTTCCGGACTTACTTCTTTGAGATCCACATTAGGCAATCTTTCGAAACCTCCGGAAACTAGTTCATATCCATTATCCTCAATGAATTTCTGGATAGCGCCGTAAGCTTCGTAGGCACCGTAGATCACTATGTCTTTCTTTATGCTGCCATCCTGTTCTTCCTGTTCTTCTTCGAATACCTCGTCGGCGCCGAAATCGATAAGATTGAGCTCAAGCTCTTCCACGTCTATCGGTTCGTTTTCCCTGATCCTGAAAACACATTTGTGATCGAACATGAAACTGACGCTTCCGCTTGTCCCCAACGTGCCACCGCATTTTGTGAAGTAGCTTCTGACGTTTGCAACCGTTCTGGTAGTATTGTCAGTCGCAGTTTCTATGATGTAAGCAATCCCGTGAGGTCCGTAACCTTCATATGTCACTTCCTTGTAATCCCCGATGTTCTTGTCGGTAGCTTTCTTTATGGCCCTTTCGACGTTTTCCTTCGGCATGCTTTCGTTTCTCGCTTCGGCAATGAGTGCTCTCAGCCTCGGATTCCCTACAACGTCCGGTCCGCCTTGCTTGACTGCTATCGTAATTTCCTTCCCGAGTTTCGTGAACGTCCTGGCCATATGTCCCCAACGTTTCAGTTTCCTTTCCTTTCTGAATTCAAAAGCTCTTCCCATATCTCTTTTTGCTGTTCTTAAATTATTTCGAAGCAGTGCTGCTTTCTATTCTTGAAATGTATTTGTCTATGTCGTAACCTTCAACTGATTGCGGATATTTGTCTTTGATTTCCTTGTAAAAGGACAATGCCTTGTCGGTTTTGCCCATTTCTTCACAAACTACGCCGGCTTTGAGAAGATATGTCGCTGCAAATATGTTGTCCGCTTTCGAAGCCGCTTTTTCAAAATAAGTAAGGGCCTCCCCGTATTTTTTCAATCCGACATATGCATCTCCGATGCAAGCTGTAGCTCTGGCAGCCAATATCGGATCCTTTCCGGTGTATTTTTTCAGATAGGATACGGCTTCTTGGTAGTTTCCCAGCTTGAGTTCGCATATTCCGGCATAAAAATATACCGACTTGCCGCCTTTTGCGCCGTACTCTTTTATAATCTGTTCGAATCCCAGGACATTTCCGTCCCCGTTGAGCGCAAGTTTGTATTCCTGTGAACGGAAATTGTTTTCCGCAGGGAACATCTGTTCCATAGCCTCGGCTTTTTTCGGCTGATAATAGAACTTATGATAGCACAGAACTGCAACTCCTATCACCAAAAGCGCTATAATGAAAATGTAGACGGCCGATTTGTTTTTGTCGAAAAACTCTTCGGTTCGGGAAACGGTCTCAACGACTTTCTTCTCCTGTTCGTTTTCCTGATCTTTAAGATTTTGCTTTGCCATATGTAATTAATATTAATTATCTAAAAAACAGAATGCAAAAGTATAAAAAATTGCCCAATCCAACAATTATTTATTTAGCCATATTTTGGTATCTTTGCAAAGATATGCTTGCTTTAAGAAAGATAGTCGTTCAAAATTTCAGAAATATCGAATTTCAGGAATTGTCATTTTCTTCGAACGTCAACTGCATATGCGGAAACAACGGGGAAGGGAAGACGAATCTCATGGATGCGATCTATTACTTGTCTATGACCAAAAGTGCATTTTCTTCATCGGACAGGTATAATTTCCGTTACGGAACCGATTCTTTTGCCATTGCAGGCACTTATGTCATGCCTGACGGCATGAATTCAAAGTTTTCCGTCAAGGTATCGTCAAAAGGTGAAAAGAAATTCAACAGAGATGACAAGACATATGTAAAGATATCCGAACACATAGGCGTCCTTCCCATCGTCATGGTGTCGCCTTCGGATATTTCCCTTGTGAGCGATTCGGGTGAAGAACGCCGTAGATTTGCAAACGGAGTCCTTTCCCAATTGGATCACGAATATCTGTCTTCGGTACAGCAATACAACAGACTTCTCGCACAGAGGAACAAAATGCTTAAAGACCATGTATCTGACAGCGATCTTCTGGATGCTTTCGATTCCCGAATGTCCTCTTGCGCCGGGAAAATATATGAATCGAGAAAAGATTTCATCGACAGTTTGACCCCGGTGGTTTCCGGATACTATGGTATTTTGTCAGGAGGGAATGAGCAGGTGTCCATCGGATACCGGTCCGACATTGAGGAACGTCCTCTTTCCGAGACTCTCAAAGCCTGCCGGGAAAAGGATTTTGTTTTCGGCTATACTACGGCCGGGATACAGAAAGACGATTTCGTATTTTACATGGACGGCCATCCCATAAGACGTATAGGATCCCAGGGACAGCAGAAGTCTTTTCTGGTATCTTTGAAGTTTGCACAATACGATATCATGAAAAACGGGTACGGTTATCCTCCCGTTCTTCTTCTTGATGATGTTTTCGACAAGCTCGACCTGAACAGGATATCCAATTTGCTTTCGATGGTAGCCGGTTCCGATTTCGGCCAGATTTTCATTACCGACAGCAACAAGATAAGGATGTCCGGCATCGTCGACGGCTTGACCAGCGATAGCGCATATTTCGATACGTCAGGAGGCGTATTTACCCGTATATGATTAAAAAAGAAAATTATTACGGCGGCCTGGAACGGAAAAAGGCTGTAGGCATAGGTGAAATCATTCCGAAATGCCTCAGGACTATGGGACTTTCCTACGGAATGAATTCCCATTTGGTATATTCGGCATGGGATGCCGTTTCCGGAGCGGGGCCTTTTACACTCCGGAAATACTATCGTTCCGGCATTCTTTATATTACCGTGAATTCTTCGGTGGTAAGGAATCAATTATACTTCCAAAAAAATACACTTGTGGAAAAGATCAACGCGCTTCTTGCCGAAAATGATTTCTTCGACAAAAACGTGGCGGGGACCGGATTCGTGAAGGATATCATACTCAAATGATCACATTATGAAAATAGTTGCAGACAGCGTCATACCTTTTCTTAGAGGTGTTTTCGAACCTTATGCCGATGTCGTTTATATAGATGGGAAGGAAATAACCCATGAAGATATAATCGATGCAGATGCATTGATTATAAGGACAAGGACAAAATGCAGCCGGACATTCCTTGATGGAACTGCGGTTAAAATGATTTCCACGGCGACGATAGGTACCGATCATATCGATCTGGATTATTGTTCCGAAAAAGGTATTGCCGTATCCAACGCGGCCGGATGCAACGCAGGCGGCGTGATGGATTACGTCTTTTCGGCATTGTACGGAACCGCTTCACGGAAAGCCATTAATCTGAATGGCGACACCTTCGGAATTATCGGAGTCGGGAATGTGGGAAGGAAAATTGCCGGAATGGCGGAATATCTCGGCTTCAAGGTTCTGAGAAACGATCCTCCGCGGGCTTTGAAAGAAGGTCCGGAAAGTTTTTGTTCCCTTGAATACCTTTTGGAGAATTCCGATATAGTAACAATGCATACACCGTTGAATGAAACTACCAAAGGTATGGCCGACGACCTTTTCTTCAGTCTGATGAAACCGGGTGCCTTTTTCATAAACGCATCCAGGGGGGAGGTCGTAGATGATGAAGCTTTGCTGCGTGCCATGCCTAAAATAGGTCCAGTAATAATAGATACGTGGAATCACGAGCCTGACATAAATCAGAAACTTATGTATAAAGTGGATATAGCGACTCCACATATCGCAGGATATTCTTTCCAGGGAAAACAGAATGGCACCGCCGGTGCCGTAAGGGCCGTCGCACGGCATTTCGGCCTGAAAGCCTTGTATGATTTTTTCCCTAACGAAAACAATCCGGAGCAGGAACCGTTGAGGCTGGATCTGCGTGGAATGAATCAGGGAGAGGTAGCAGCCGTACTTCAATATAATTATCCTATATTTACAGATGATTTCATGTTCAGGATGACTCCCGACAATTTTGAAAAAATGCGTTCGGAATATCAATACCGAAGGGAATTTTACGTGTGACATTAATTTTCAATCCAATATGTTCAGTCAGGAAGATATAAAGCAGATAGAAAAAAAAGGCAGTTCGGTGGAAAGGGTCGAATCCCAGCTCGAGCGTTTCAGAAAAGGTTTTCCATGGCTTGGCATCATCTCTCCCGCTACAGTGGAAAGAGGTATCGAAGTTCTGGATGAGGCCGAAACCCGGGCAGCCGAAACTTATTATGAACGGTCTGAAATCAGAGGACGTTGCAAGTTCATTCCGGCTTCCGGTGCAGCTTCCAGAATGTTCAAGGCAATGTTCGCCGATATGGCTCTTTTGGAAGATGGAAAAGATCCCGGTCCGGATTCCCCATCAGGTGAACTGGCTTCGCATATCATGGACTTTGCATTCTATGACAAGAATATTTTCGGTGTGCCTGAAGATACAGCTTCATACCGTTTGAAAACTCTTGTCTCCCTTCTTACCGACAGAGGGCTGGATTACGGCTCCAAACCGAAAGGGGTGCTGAAGTTCCATAAATATCCCGACGGGGAAATACGTACTGCATTTGCAGAGCATCTGGTTGAAGCCCGGTCTTATATGAAAGAACCGGACGGTACAGCAAATCTTACTGTAACGATATCGCCGGAGCATACGGATCTTTTCCGCAAGGCGTTTGACGACGTCCGGGAAAAATACGAGAAGAAATACGATATAAAGTATAATGTCAGATTCACATATCAGGATCCGGCTACCGATACCATTGCCGTCGATATGAGGAACAGACCGTTCAGAACGGAAACCGATTCTTTGTTTTTCAGGCCTGCCGGGCATGGCGCTTTGATATATAACCTGAACGGAATAAACGAAGAACTGGTTTCCATAAAGAATGTGGACAATGTGGTAAATGAAAGATTCCTTCCTGTTATAGCCGAATACAAAAAAGTTTTGATGGGGGAATGTCTGAAGCTACGCGATACATTGTTTTCGTTTCTGAGGGAACTTGATGCCGAGAAAGATCCGTTTTCAGCATCATGCCGTATTCTCTGCGACAAAATAGAATCGTTCCTGGACAGGAAATTGTGCATACAACTTCCTCTGGCAAGGGATTGTGAAGAGCGTTTGTCCATGATAAGGACTAAACTTGACAGACCGGTACGCGTCTGCGGAATGGTAAAGAATGAAGGGGAACCGGGAGGCGGGCCTTATATAGTTGCTTCAAAAGACGGTTCCAGTTCCCTCCAGATTCTCGAAAGCGTACAGATCAACAGGGACGATCCGGGCACCGCCGCGGCAATGGCCGGTTCGACATATTTCAACCCTGTTGATATTGTTTGTTGTCTGTATGATTATAGGGGGAGGAAATTCGATCTGCTCAAGCATGTGGACAATGATGCCGGATTCATCAGTTCCAAGAGTTACCACGGACGGGAACTTAAAGCTTTGGAACTGCCCGGTTTATGGAACGGGGCCATGAGCGACTGGAATACGATGTTCGTAGAGGTCCCATCGGTTACTTTCGCCCCCGTAAAAGAAATATTGTCATTATTAAAACCATCGCATAGATGAAAAGGTCATTTATTATTGCCGCATCACTATTGTTTGCGGCTGCAGCAGTCTGCAATGCCGGCGGTTTCCGTAATAAGGAAAAATGCACCGGATATTACCATGTGGATACAGGACGATTGTCAAGGGCGGATACGGTAATCGATAGGGCTATTTCCGACGGGATAATCCCCGGGGCGGTATTGGCCGTCGTAAGCAATAATTCCATAGTTTATATGAAGGCTTACGGGAATAAATCCCTTGTTCCGGAAAAGACGCCCATGACTACCGGTACCATGTTCGATATGGCTTCCGTAAGCAAATGCGTCGGGACGACATTGTCGTTCATGCAGCTTATCGACAGGGGCCGTGTACGTCTTACAGACAATGTATCCATGTATATCCCCGGATTCAAGCCGTGGATAGATCCGGAAACGGGAGAAAAAGTTGAGATAACTATCAGGGACCTCATGACACATTCTTCAGGGCTTACGCCATATGTTAATGTGGCTTCTTTCGTTTCCAAATATGGAAAGAACCAGCCGGATACTCTCATGAAAGTCATATCCACGGAAGTTAAAAGGAATTTCAGGCCTGGAACCAAATTTATGTACAGCTGTTTGAATTTCATTACGTTGCAACACGTATTGGAGAATGTGACTGGTGAAAGACTGTGTGATTATGCCCAACAGAATGTTTTCGATGCCTTGGGGTTGAAACATACTTGTTACAACCCTTCGGGCGCCAATCTGGAACTTTGTGCTCCCACCGAAGTCCAGCCGGACGGGCTGCCTCTCAAAGGTGTTGTCCATGATCCGATAGCCCGTGTAATCAACAACGGAAATTCAGGAAACGCAGGCGTTTTCTCAAATGCCGAAGATCTTTCTACGATAGCGATAGCTTTGCTTAACGGAGGAGCCCTTCCGGACGGAAAAGGGGAACGTATACTCAGTCAGGCAGCTGTGAAGACAATGATTACAATACCTTCCGAGAACGCTCCGTGCGTAGGAAGAGCGTTGGGCTGGGATGTGAAAAGCGCCCATTCCGGTGTGAAGGGAGACTTGTTCAGCCGGGACAAATCCATATGCCATACCGGATATACCGGAACATCCATGGTAATAGATTTCGAAACGAATACGGCCGTAATTCTTCTTACGAACAGAGTCCATCCCCATGATGTAGGAAGTGTAGGCCGGATAAGAGCCTTGGTGGCAAATATAGTTGCAGGCTCTTTGACGGATTCCAGAGGTTTCAACGTAAAATAACAATAAGTTAAGATGAAAATCAGAATTGCCGGATATCTGTTTTTGCTTGCTGCAGTCGCTTCTTCCGCAGTATCCTGTGCCGTGGAGGACTCGGATTCTTCGGGAACGGGGGATATCAATCTGATGGTTGTGTCCGGCAATGTCTACGATAAAGATACGATGGCCCCCCTTGACAGCATAGTAGTGATACTGTCTTCTTACCGTTCATCGGACAGAACGTCTGTTTCATGCAGGGATACGGTTTTGACGAAAAAGGGGGAATATCGATTCTTGAATGCTGTTTATTCCGACTCTTTCGTATATGAAATAACAGCTTTCGATGTAGACGGAGATAATAACGGGGGGTGGTATAGGAGGGGTTCGATATTGCTTTTCGCGTCCGATGAAAGTCCGTTGTTCAATTCGGAAAATAAGATGTATTATGTAATCGACCAGAATTTTTATCTGGAGAAAATACAAAGGTGATTCCGATTATTTGGTTAATGTTACGGATTTTATTTATTTTTGCGGCTTGGTCCGCAATAATTCCGAGCGATGATAGCAATAAATGATGTAAGTGTGTTTTCCGGAGTCCGGACTCCGTTCTATTATTATGATATGGAGCTGTTTGACAAGACGGCTTCTTTTGCCGCAGCTTTGTCTGCCGAGTACGGAATAAAGATTGATTATGCCGTAAAGGCGAATTCCGATGTAAGGATGCTGAAAAAGCTTGCAAGTATGGGATTCGGTGCCGATTGCGTGAGCGGAAATGAAGTCTTGCTTGCATACGGGTGCGGTTTCGAACCTTCCGAAATAATGTTTGCCGGCGTTGGCAAGAATGATAAGGAAATATATGATGCTCTGAAGACAGGTATTGGCTCATTCAATTGCGAATCATTGGAGGAACTTTCCGTCATAAATGCAATGGCCGGGCATCTTGGCGTACGCGCAAACGTATCATTAAGAATTAATCCCAATATAGATGCCCATACCCACAAGTATGTTACGACAGGGCTTTATGAAAATAAGTTCGGCATATCCGAACATGATTTTGATGCTGCTGTTTCATTGATTAAGCAAAGCCGCTATCTGGATTTCAAAGGACTGCAATTCCATATCGGTTCGCAGATCGTCCGTATAGATGATGTTTATGCCTTGGAATGCCGTCGTGCCGGAGATATTGTTTCCTATTTTGAAAACAAGGGCCTTGAGGTCCGCAATATAGATTTGGGCGGTGGCTTGGGAATTGATTACGAGTGCCCGGACAAATATCCTGTAGCCGATTTCCGCACCTGGTTTTCTGTAATCGATTCGAATCTGCCTAGACGGAAGGACCAGACTGTATATGTTGAACCAGGCCGTTCCATGGTTGCACAGTGCGGATCACTTATTTCACGGGTTTTGTATCTCAAAAAGGGTGAGACCAAGAATTTCCTGATCATAGATGCAGGTATGAACGATTTGATACGTCCGGCTTTGTACGGGGCCTATCATAAAATAGAGAACATAACCGCTTTTTATGTGAGGAAAGACGATACGGATGATTTCGTATATGATATTGCAGGGCCGGTATGTGAATCCAGCGATGTCTTCGGGACGGGAAGGTCATTGAGGAAAAGCATGAGAGGGGATTTGATAGCTATAAGAAGTGCAGGAGCTTACGGAAAGGTAATGGCCAGCGGATATAATTGCAAGGATTTCGCTCCTGTCGTATATTCCGACCGTTTGTCGGAAGCTCCCGTCCGCATAGATTATTTCAATAAAAACAAATGAAGCTTTCCAGCTTGAAAATATTCAGAATACATGTTTGAGAATTTATCAGATAGATTGGAACGTTCCTTCAAGATACTGAAGGGAGAAGGTTCTATTACGGAAATCAATGTCGCCGAAACAATAAAGGACATAAGACGGGCTTTGCTGGATGCCGATGTCAGCTTTAAGGTTGCAAAGGAATTTTGTGACAGAGTCAAGGTGAAAGCAATGGGCCAGAACGTGCTTACAGCCGTCAAGCCGCAGCAGATGATGGTCAAGATCGTACATGACGAATTGGCAGCGTTCATGGGCAGCGATTCTCAGGACATCAATTTGAAAGGCAATCCCGGGATAGTGCTAGTTGCCGGTTTGCAGGGTTCGGGAAAAACGACTTTCTGTGGAAAACTGGCTTTGAATTGCAAGAGCAAAAGAGGCATGAATGTAATGCTTGCCGCCTGCGACGTTTATCGTCCTGCTGCCATTGATCAGCTGAAAGTCCTTGGAGAGCAGATCCAGGTTCCCGTATATTCCGAAGATGGTATTAAGGATCCCGTCAAGATAGCGCGTAATGCCGTGGCAAAGGCCAAAAACGAAGGAGTATCGCTGGTAATAGTCGATACGGCCGGACGTTTGTCGGTGGACAAGGAAATGATGGACGAAATATCTTTACTTAAAAGTTCCTTGAAACCGAGTGAAACATTGTTCGTTGTCGATGCAATGACTGGTCAGGATGCCGTAGATACGGCGAAAGCTTTCAATGACAGACTGGATTTCGACGGTGTTGTCCTGACGAAAATGGACGGTGATACAAGAGGAGGAGCGGCGCTTTCAATCAAAGCCGTTGTCGATAAGCCGATAAAATTCATTAGTTCGGGTGAAAAGATGGAAGCTTTGGATGTGTTTTATCCAACCCGTATTGCCGACCGTATTCTGGGGATGGGTGATGTTGTCACCCTTGTCGAGAAGGCCCAGGAGCAGTTCGATGAAAAGCAGGCCAGGGAACTCAAGAAAAAACTTGCGAAAAACAACTTTACCCTTATGGATTTTTACAATCAGATCCAGCAGATAAAGAAAATGGGCAACATAAAAGATCTGGCCTCCATGATTCCTGGCGTCGGGAAGGCCCTGAAAGATGTGGATGTGGACAACAACTCATTTAAAGGGATAGAAGCGATAATAATGTCTATGACGTCGGAAGAAAGGGATCATCCCGAGATTATTAACGGCAGCAGGAGAAAAAGGATAGCCGACGGAAGCGGAACTTCAATTCCTGAGGTAAACAGACTACTCAAGCAGTTCGAAGGAACACGCAAGGTAATGAAATCCGCTATGACAGGTAATCTTTCATCGAGAATGAAGGGCTTCCGCCAGCGTTGAAGAATTCCTCTTTACCTGGCATTTCATAGTAAGAAACAGAAAGATGAAATATTAAACGGCTGATCGAAGAATATTCCGGTCAGCCGTTTCTTTGATTATTTTTAAAATATATCATTAAAAGTTTGCTAATTAAAAAATGATTCGTACATTTGCAGTGTACTAATAATCTAGTACACGTAAAAAACATATGGCAGCATTTGAACAGCCATACGCAAGAGTACGAAAGTGTAATATTATTTTTTATGATTGAAATTGAAAATCTGGGCTTCAAATACGGCAGGCTATCCGTTCTGGAGAACATAACAATGAAATTGGAACCGGGGAAGATATACGGGCTTCTGGGGGAGAACGGAGTTGGAAAAACGACTCTCCTCACATTACTTGCCGGATTAAAGAAAGCCGATCGCGGTACCATTATCATTGACGGAAAGAATCCTTACAAGAGGTTGCCTTCCTCATTGAGGAGCCAGTATTATTTGAGTGAGGAAGTTGCCGCACTGAATATTCGTGCATATGATTACGCCGCAACAGTCGGCAGGTTCTGGCCGAACTTCAGTATGAAGAAATTCCAGGAACTGATGGCTATTTTTGAAAACGACAGTTCCGGAAAGATGAATAAAATGTCTACGGGGCAATTGAAGAAAACCTATATTTCTTTTGCATTGGCTTGCGGTACCGAATATCTTTTTCTCGACGAGCCGACTAACGGCTTGGACATACCGTCCAAAGCTCAGTTCAGAAGTGCCATAAGCAAGTATACTTCAGAAGAATCGACAATAGTCATATCAACGCATCAGGTAAGGGATCTGGAGAACATAATAGATCCCATCATAATTCTCGATAAGCAAGATGTGCTTCTGAATGCCGATACGAAGGAGATTTCGGATAAACTGTTTTTCGATTACGGGTCGGAGCTTAAGAACGGAGCCTTGTACAGCGAGCAGTTGCCGGGGGGATTCATACAAGTTTATCCGAATGTAACGGGGGCGGAGAGCAAAGTGAACATAGAAGCTCTTTTCAATGCCGTTCACAATCACAAGGATCTGATTAAAAATATGTTTTCCAATAATTAATATTATGGCTATGAGCGACGTTTTCAATATAAAAAGATTTGCCGGATACTATAAATATGATTTCAAGAATATAGTGTCCCGTTACGGCTTCTCTTTCATGATACTTTCTTGTGCGGGACTTTTTTTCTATATGTTCTATATACTATTCCATTTCCTTTTTTCAAATTATGAATGGCAAGCGCCTTCCTTTAACACCCGGTTGCTTTTCTTTTTCGCAATGTCTTGTGCTATGGCGATTACTTTTCCGGCAAAGTCCTATGGCTTTCTGACAAACAAGAAAGAAGGATCCGAATTTACATTGATTCCTGTTTCGGTAACGGAAAAGTTTATTGCAATGATGTTCAATTCACTTGTTGTCCTTCCTATTCTGTTTGTCCTGATTTACTTTGGATGCGACGGCCTCATATGTGCAATGGATCCGACAGCCCATTCTTCCCTTGCTTTGAATTTCAATTCATTTTTCAGAGATAGCGGAAATGCGGATTTCGTCAATGTAAGTATTGTCAGGGCGTATTTCTCTCTTGTAAACGGGATTATGGTCTTCTTGTTGGGTGCGCTGATATTCAAAAAAAGGAAGATATCAGGGGTGATTCTCATATTGATGTCTATAAGCGTATTGGTCATTATCTTGATAGCCAGTTACTTCAATGGAACCAACGGAACCGATTGGAACATCAACTTCTTGCATTTTGCAAAGACCTACAATATTATAGAAATAATATGGACCTGGATTGTATTTTTCGGCATTTCGACTGCCATATTCTTCAGAATAAAAACTATTAAACATTAATATATGGAATTCAACTCAAATAAACCCATATATCTTCAGATAGCCGATTCGATCTGCGAACAGATATTGAATGGTACAATGAAAGCTGATGAAAGAATTCCGTCGGTCAGGGAATATGGGGCTAATCTTGGAGTGAATCCCAACACTATGATGCGTACTTTTGAGATTCTTACTTCCGACGGAATCATATACAATAAAAGGGGGATCGGTTATTTCATCAGTCCTGATGCAAAAGAAATTGTAATGGAAAGGGAAAAAAAGAATTTCATGGAAAATACCCTGCCAGGCATTCTCAAGACAATCAAGTTATTAGGAATAGATCCTTCCGTATTCTGTACTAAAGAACAATAAAATGAAAATAAATATCAAAACGGTTATTTTGGCAGCCACTGTCTCACTGTGTTCCTTGTCCATTACTTCCTGCATGTTCACATTCAATACGAAAAATATTGAAAGGGAATCTTTCAATGCCAGCGATAAGATAGTTGTAAAAGATACTGTCGTTCGAGAGTTCGATTCCATAAGTGTCGCGGGAAGTTTCAGATTACGTTATGAGCAAACCGACAGTTTGCCTCATGTGAAAATTTCTGCTTCCGACAACATCATACCTCTTATTGAGTTGAAACAGACCGGAAATAATGTTTCGATCAATTATCACTTGAAAAGACATGAATTCATCAATGTCGGCGAAATCCTGATATATGTATATACCCGTTCACTCAGGAGTGTAAGTATCAGCGGCTCCTGTGATTTTGCAATGAACAATGGCATAATTACGGATTCTCTGTCCATCGATGGCTCTGGGAGCAGTCATGTGAGAATAAATGGTGCTAATTGCCGCTTTTTCTCATATTCTCATTCAGGATCCGGCGATTTGTCTGTAAACGGTTTGACTTGTCCTGTTTTCAACGCATCGGTTTCAGGCTCCGGAGACATTAATGTGAAGAGACTGGATGGCGGATCCGTAAATCTGTCAGTTGCCGGTTCTGGGGATGTCAAACTGGATGGAAAAGCGGACAATGTCGAAATCAGCATAGCCGGTTCAGGGGATGTGGATATAGACAATCTCAAGGCATCCCATATATTGAAAAACGTAAATGGAAATTCAGTTGAAATCAAATCTCATAAATAATGGTCTTAATATAAATATTTTGTGTGTAGTTAGTATTGAAAAAAAGCCGTACGCGAAGACTTCGCATACGGCTTTTTCTATTTGTTGTAATTATTTTTGATTACATTCCCAATATGTAGTAGAACATAAGCGGAGCCACAATTGTAGCGTCAGATTCAACTATGAATTTGGGTGTGTCGGGATCAAGTTTGCCCCAGGTGATCTTTTCGTTCGGCACTGCACCGGAATATGACCCGTATGAGGTCGTGCTGTCCGAAATCTGGCAGAAATATTTCCAGTGCGGCGTCCCTTTCCATTGCAGATCCTGTTCCATCATAGGAACACAGCAAATAGGAAAATCACCGGCCGTGCCTCCTCCAATCTGGAAGAAGCCTACGCCTTCTCCTCCTGAGTTTTTCTTGTACCAGTCTACCAGGAATATCATTGTTTCTATTCCGTTTTTGACAATATCAGGTTTGAGTTCTCCACGGATCACGTGGGCAGTGAAGATATTACCGGTAGTGCAGTCTTCCCAGGCAGGAACCACGATAGGAATGTTTTTCTCGCATGCAGCAAGTACCCAGCTGTCTTTCGGATCTATTTCGTAATAAGGCTTCAGCACTCCGCTTCGTATGATTTGGTAAATATATTCGTACGGAAGATATCTTTCGCCTTTGTCCTGTGCATTTTTCCATACATCAGTAAGGAAGCCTTCGAGACGGCGGAAAGCTTCATCTTCCGGGATGCAGGTATCCGTAACCCTGTTATAGTGATTGTCGAGGAGTTCTTTTTCCTGAATCGGAGTGAGATCCCTGTATCCGGGAACCCTGTAATAGTGGGAGTGAGCCACAAGGTTCATTATATCTTCTTCCAGATTATTGGCGGAACAGCAGATTATCTGGAATTTGTCCTTGCGGATCATCTCTGCAAGAGAGATTCCGAGTTCAGCCGTACTCATGGCGCCGGCCATCGCCAACATCATTTTTCCGCCTTTGTTCAGAAGGTCGTCATATGCTTGCGATGCGTCTACCAGAGCGGCGGCGTTGAAATGACGAAAATTGCGGATGATGAACTGTGAAATAGGTCCTTTTTCCATTTTAAAATATTAAATTTATTCTGTTTTAAATTGTCTGCAAACATAACGATTTTTTACGGATTAGCGTTATTTTGCATGATAAAATAATAAAATGTAAATAAATTTGTACGGTAAAACCGATTCTTATGGAATTATATGAATATGCCAGGCCGGAACTCATGTCCGGAAAGAAAATACTTTATGTCCACGGTTTCGCATCTTCCGGGGCTTCCGGAACCGTCAAGACGCTGGAGACGCTTTTGCCAGAGGCGAAAATAATAGCTCCTGACCTGCCTGTGGAACCGGAGGAGGCTGTATCTCTTCTGAAGACGATTTGTGTAGAAGAGGAACCGAATTTAATCATCGGGACTTCAATGGGAGGAATGTATGCCGAAATGCTGGCTGGATACGACAGGATTCTTGTCAATCCTGCATTCACCCTGGCAGATACCGTATTGAAAAATAACGGATTGGGACGTCAGGAATTCCATTCCCCCCGCAAAGACGGCCAAACGAGTTTCCTGGTTACGAAGGGACTGCTTGAAGAATTCAGGAAAACAACTTCGAACTGCTTCGGACTACTGTCTTCCGATAGAAATGAAACATCACGTGTCTACGGTCTTTTCGGCCTTCACGATGAAATGGTTGATACTTACGACATTTTCGCATCGCATTATCCGAACGCGATCCGTTTCAACGGGGGCCATTATCTTAACGACGAGACATTGCTGCATTCCGTATTGCCTGTGATACAGTGGATAGACGATAAACAGGAAAATCGGGAAAAACAGGTTGTAATTATTGCCATGGATGATACACTTGCAGATGTCCGAACATCGGAGAAACGCTTGCAGGAAGATGTTCTGAAAGATTATGAAGGACATCTCCACGATTATCCGCGTTATTATTCAGGTGCGGAACCTGTAAACAGTGCTGTAAAATGTTTTTCGCAGCTGGCACGCTACTATGACGTCTACATATCTGCAAGTCTTCCTCACAATTCCCCTTCACAATGGGGCGGCCCGGTATCATGGGCGGATGAATATCTTGGAGTTGCGGCGTGGAACCGGGTTATCTGCTGCCCGCGTAAGGATTTATTGCTGGGTGATTATCTGATAGACGCCCATCCCGAATTCTCCGGCGGCGAAGATTTTATGGGGACCCTGGTTCCTTTCGCTACCGAACACTTCAGGAAATGGGAAGATGTCCTGACTTATTTTGACCGTCTTGACGGAAGATGATGGCCGGCTATCCCTTGTCCTTTAATGACTTGACATCAGTTTTCCGACTTGGCATCAGCTTTTGCCTGGAATTTCTCTTCATCGACAATAAACCTTTCATGTTTTCCTTCGCCGATCAAACCTTTTTCGTCGAAAGCGCTAACCTTGAATACCAGCCTGCGCCTGTCTATTTCTATTAGTTCCGTGTCGCATGACACTTTCATTCCGACCGGAGTGGAAGCGACATGGGAAACGTCCACTTTAGTACCAACGGTACCTTGTCCCGGTTCAAGATATTGCTTTACGCTTAGCCTGGCGGTTTTTTCCATACATGCTATCATAGCCGGAGTTGCGAAGACTTTTACCATGCCGCTTCCTATGTAATCGGCTGTCATTTGATATGTTACCGTAATTTCACGATGTCCTTTTATTCCTGTTTTCAGCATTTTTTATTATTATTTATGGTGAGTACTGATAATGTCAATAGTATCTTTTTTGCAAGTTAACAAAGTTAGATTGTACACGAAAATCGGGCGGTTCAGCCTATTTCCTTTTGGTCTCGAATTGTTATCATATCTGTCGATGAATGTCGTATCCGCATATTCGAAAATTTCCGGAGTAAGTTCCGATGCGACTGTACCGTGTGTAAGGATGGCGAAAGGCAAGGCTTTTCTTAAAGAATCGACCGAAGAACAATCTATCGCATGAATATTCCTGTGGGCGGCGTATACTTCTTCGATACGCAATTCCGAATCTTTATTGTAATAAAACGGAATGTTTTTCAGGGATTGCATGTTCCTTGTAAGTTCTATGCTGTGGATTTCCGGATTGTTTACTACTTCCCTGAGCGAAGGCATGGCCAGGATTTCTGCGGACAGAAATAGAATCGTTACTCCTGCAACCATATTTTCCGGTTTGTACCTGATCGCGGAAAAAGCCAGAATAATGCTTACTGATAATATGATTATTGTAAGGATTGTAAACGATGCAACTGAGATATATCCCGGTTTTAGAGCGAATATCGCGATTATGGCCGGTAATATGAAAGTTACGGCTGCAAGCAGCCCCGAATTGATCCGGAATATGATCCTTTCAGCTTTTACCGACTGCCTTTTCCTGAATCTGTCATCCCAGGCTTCTATAAGATAGCCCATAAGATAACTGGCCGATATCATTACCGGAAACAGATAACGTGTCTTTTTCTCGCCCGGGATGGACAGGATGACAACGCTTAGAAGCATCCATATGAGGGGAAATTTGTATTCTTTGCTTTCCCTTTCCCGCCATGACCATAAAGGCACGAATATGGCGGTGAGCAACAGTAGAGCCCAGATTCCGGATTCAAGGAAGAAATCCCAATAATAATACCATGGTCTTACATTGTGGCTTGCCCAGTTACCAGATTCCTTTGCCGCGACCGAAGCCATGGCATCCGGATTGAACAGATAGATATAGGCGTACCACCATCCCCCCACGATTATGGCTATTAATGCGGTGGCTACAATCCCTTTCCATTTCCCCGACATTTTAGGGGGGTAAAACCAGAAATAAACCGGAAGAAACGGTAGCAGGAGAGCAAACAGCGATACGGGACCCTTGCTCATTATTGACAAGCCAGTAAATAAACCGGCCATGATGAAATCGGACCATGAACATTTCTCGCTTTCGAAAGCCCTGATCAGGAAAAGGATTCCGGTCAGCATGAATGCATGAGTGTATATATCCCACGATGCCGTCCGTCCCAAAAGGACGACATCATAGCAGGTGCAAAGGATCAATGTTGCGAAAAAAGCTGTACGTCCGTTCTTGAATAGCCTTTTTCCTATTAGAAAGAAAGAAACCGCAAGAAGTACCGCGGCAATTCCTGCCATGGCACGTTGCATTCCCAAACTGTCCGGTTTTAGAATTTCCGCAAAAGCGGTGACCCATGTCGGAAGCGGGGGCTTTTCCAGACGCAGATCGCCGTTCATTGTAGGGATCATCCAATGTCCGTCATAGACCATTTCCCTTGCGGTGATTATGTTTCTGGACTCCATTATGTCCGGAAGAAGGGCATTGTTGTTTACGAAAAAGCTAATGGCGAATACAATGACAAGTACCAGCCACAAATGAGTCTGAAGATGTTTTTCCTGTCCGGTCATATTATCAATTCAAGTTGTACACGGCTTCAAATATAATATAATTATATGATTAATCCGTTTCCCGGAAAGGATTTGCATCCGCTTGCCTTCATTACTTTTCATGCGAAAAATCGAATTATCTGTTAAATTTAATTTAATCTTGAAGATCCGGATCAATTGGTTATTTTTGTAAAAGATACACTATAACCGATTAATTATGAACTACAGGAATTTCTTATTGTCCGTGGCGGCAGGCTTATTGGCATTGTCATGCGGTTCTCTACGTAATAGCAAAACTTGTCAATCTTCGTCACCCCGGCCGGGTGTAGAGGATAGGGAGATGGGACGTTTCATTTCCTGTCTTATGTCAAAGATGACTCTTGATGAAAAAATTGGTCAGCTTAACCTGCCTACATATCATTCCGATGACGGGAAAGACATTGTGACAGGATCGAAAATAAATACGGGGATATCCGAAAGCATAAGGAGTGGCGATGTTGGCGGTCTTCTTAATGCCAGGGGGTATGATGTGGTACATGAATGCCAGAAGATCGCAGTCGAACAATCTCGTCTCGGAATCCCGCTTATTTTCGGCCTTGACGTGATACACGGTTATGAAACCGTTTTCCCTATTCCTTTGGCTATGGCTTCATCCTGGGATACCTCGGGTATTAGGAAAGCCGCAAGGATTTCGGCGGTGGAAGCGAGTGCAGACGGGATCTGCTGGACTTTCAGTCCGATGGTAGATATATCCCGGGATCCGAGATGGGGAAGAGTTGCTGAAGGAGCCGGGGAAGATCCTTTCCTCGGAAGTGCGATAGCTGCTTCGATGGTCAAGGGCTTTCAGGGCCCGGGTAACGGGAAGATTTTCAGGGACAGTACAGATATTATGGCTTGCATCAAGCATTTTGCATTGTACGGAGCTGTAGAGGCCGGACGTGATTACAATACGACGGATATGAGTTTTAACCGGATGTATAACGAATATCTTCCTCCTTACAAAGCGGCCGTGGATGCAGGTGCAGGCAGTGTAATGACATCATTCAATGATATAAACGGTATTCCGGCTACGGCCAACAAGTGGCTGCTTACGGACCTGCTGAGAAATCAGTGGGGATTCAAAGGTTTCGTAGTAACGGATTATACGGCAATTGCAGAACTTCAGAATCATGGTCTCGGTGATCTGCAGACAGCATCCGCACTTGCCCTGAAAGCAGGAGTCGATATGGATATGGTTTCGGAAGGATTTACCGGAACCTTGAAGAAATCGATTGAAGAAGGTCGTGTTACAAAATCAGAGATAGACGCCGCTTGCAGGAAGGTTCTGGAAGCCAAATACAAATTGGGCCTTTTTAAGAATCCATACAGGTATATTGACAAAAACAGACGGTCAAAAGATATATATACTCCCGCCCACAGGAATCTTGCGAGAAAGCTGGCGGGGGAAAGCATTGTCTTGCTGGAGAACGGCTCTACGGCCGGTGGAAGCAAGCCGCTTCTTCCTCTTTCCAGAAAAGGTACCATCGCTGTAATAGGACCTCTGGCGGATGCCGGACCTGAAATGACAGGGACATGGAGCGTTGCTTCAGGCAGATCGTATACTTCCCTTTATCAGGGAATAAAAGAAGTAGCCGGTCCTGATGTCAAAGTGTTGTATGCCAAAGGATGCAATCTGGATATAGATGCTGCTGCCATGAAAAGGGATATTTCACGTATGGAATTCGAACCCGATCCTTATGGCAAATTGATTTCCGATGCATTGGAAACCGCCTCCAGATCTGATGTGATAGTTGCAGCCTTGGGAGAATGCGCGGATATGTCCGGCGAATCTTCCTGCAGGACCAGTCTTGTCCTACCTTCTGTACAGCATACTTTGCTGGAAGCTTTATTAAAGACCGGAAAACCGGTGGTACTTGTACTTTTTTCAGGCCGTCCTACTGTCCTGTCTTGGGAAAAGGACAATGTTCCGGCGATTTTGAACGTATGGTTCGAAGGTTCGGAAGGTGCCTTTGCAATATCCGATGTCCTTTTCGGAGATGTGAATCCAAGCGGAAAATTAACTATGTCTTTTCCCAAGAATGTAGGTCAGATACCGATATATTACAATCATAAAAATACGGGGCGGCCTCTTCCAGAAGGCGGTTGGTATATGAAATACAGGAGCAATTATATCGATGTGGACAACGATCCTTTATATCCGTTCGGTTACGGATTGAGTTATACCGATTTCGTCTATTCCCATGTGAGTCTGAGTTCTTCCGTACTGAATCGTGATTCCGGTTCGGTTACCGCTTCCGTTAAAGTTTCGAATACCGGTGATCGTGACGGGGACGAAGTTGTACAACTTTACATAAGGGATATTGTTGCATCCGTTACTCGTCCGGTAAAGGAATTGAAAGGGTTCAAACGTGTTCATATACCAGCTCATTCGAGTATGGCCGTATCTTTCAAGATTACTCCTGATTTGCTGAAATTCTATAATGCCGGGCTGGAACACGTTTGTGAACCGGGCGAATTTGAGATAATGACAGGCCCTGACAGCGAAAATGTAACAACCGCAAATCTGTTCCTTAAAGGAAAATGATCATTTTATGCTGTTATCGGTCAGATATCTCTCGAAATTGCTTTTGTAGGCATCGGTGACGTGGATAACTTCTTTTCCTATTGTTATGTCGTTATAACTGTCTATGGATTCGATTTTATTCAGGGAGATTATATAAGATCTGTGTACACGCATAAAATAATCCGAAGGTAGCATCTCTTCAACTGCTTTCATAGTCAGATGTGTGACTACGGGATATTTTTCTCCTGACAGATAAAACATCACGTAGTCTTTCATTCCGGCGACATAAAGGATATCCGAAAATTCCACTTTTCTCAAAGCGCCGTCCGCTTTGATGAAAATGGAGTTCCGTTCTTTCTTGGCCGGAGAAGAATCGCTGGTCTCTTTCATTTCGAACCATTGTTTCGCCTTTTCTGCAGCTTCCAGGAATTTCTGATACCTTATCGGTTTTAGCAGAAAATCCAGGGCAGACACCTGATAACTGTCAAAAGCATATTGCTTGAATGCTGTAGTGAAAATGATACGTGTTTCCGGTGGAATCATTCCTGAAAGTTCCATACCGTTCAGATCCGGCATTTGTATGTCCAGGAAAACCAGTTCCGGCTTCCTGCTTTTTATTTCGGAGAGAGACAGTACCGGATCGGTATATGATGAATCCAGCTGGAGGAAAGGTGTGCGGTTGACATAATTCTCCAGCATCTTTATTGCGAGAGGTTCGTCATCTACTATTATACATTTCAGCTTTTCCATATTATTATTTATGTGATGTTTCTTATCGTTACTTTCGCCGTATATGTCTCATCCTTTATCACGCTGATGTATTCGTAATTGTCATGATACAGAAGTTCAAGTCTTCTTTTCATATTTTCAAGACCGATTCCGGAGCCTATCCTGTTCAAACTGTTGTTTGAGAAATAGCTGTTTTCACATGTGAAAACAAGATCATTACCTACAAGTTCAAGCCTTATTCTGACAAAAGATTCCCTTCTTGAATTCACGCCGTGTTTGAAGGCATTTTCAATTAACGAAATGAACAGGAGAGGAGCTATTTTTACAGGCTTTCCGGGCAGTTTCATGTCATTCTCTATTGTTGTCATTTCGTTGCATCTCAGCCTCATAAGGGATATGTAGTTGTTCATGAATTCCACTTCGCCTTCTAATTCCACACGCTGCTGGTTGCTGTCATATATCGCGTATCTGAGAAGATCGCTTAGCTGGCCTATGTTTTCCTGTGCCTTGTCGGCATCAATTTGTGTCAGGGAAGAGATATTGTTAAGTGTATTGAACAGGAAGTGCGGGTTCAGCTGATATTTCAGCCATCTCACTTCGGCTTCGGCACTTTTAAGTTTTTTTTCGCGTATTTTTATTTGAAGGTCGTTCCATCTCATTATGTATCTCATTCCCACCGCTGTCGCGATACAGAGTATTATCATGAAAGAGAACCCGACTATCGCAATGTACATACGTGTTTGTTCTTCTACGGGAAGATTTGCATTTAATATCTTTTGGACATATATGGCTGCATCCAGGATAATTATGAGGGCTGCGTTTATCAGGAGGAACCACAGTATCTTTTTTTTTCTGAACATCAGCTCCGGTACGAGAAGCAGGAAATTGGCAAGATATATGATCAATAGGGGAAGGGTATGTGTAAATGTTATTAAAAGGATTCTCATTGATTCGTGACGGCTGTTTCCTATCATGAAGCTTATAGTCCACGGCGTAAGGATAAGCCATGCCCAAATGAGAATCTGGGCAAGAATGATCACCGCATTTTTGTTGTTTCGATTCATCGATATTTCCGTCATGATATGAATCGGTTATTCCTGCTTTTATATTAAAACTCCGAAATATAATTACAGATAACCGTTGCGATCATTTGAATTCGACAAATCGGGATAAAGATTCGACGAATTCGTAATTTCGCGTATATATAGTTTGTTTCCCGAGACGGTGAATTTTACATCGTATCCGTAAAAAGACATCCCGTAAATCCTTTCCGGATCTTTTTGATACCTTGGTCTGGGGTCCAGTGCAAGAGTATCTTTAAGCGTCTTCATGATTTCCGGCGAAAAGATCTTCCCCAGATTTTCTGGTACGGATACTTCCAACTCTTTTCCCGGTATTTCCCCTGCGAATCCGCCCAGAGCCGAAGGATGGCTGTCGCTATAGGCGACATATGGTTTTATATCCAGAATCGGTGTCCCGTCCATCAGGTCGGCTCCTGCCGTATGTATCACAGTTCCTTGCCCGCTTCCTTTTTCTATCCCGGTTATTCTTACAGATGAAAGTCCGATAGGGTTGGGCCGGAAAGGAGACCGGGTGGCGAAGACTCCCATGGTTTTGTTTCCTCCCAGTCTCGGCGGTCTTACCGTGGGCTGCCATTTCCTTTCGCCGAATTCCCACAATAGCCATATATAGTCGAACCCTTCCAATCCTTTCAAAGCCCCGGGATTACGGAATTCCGGTGTGAATATTATTGTCCCTTCGGTTTCCGGAACGAGTCCGCTTTGACGCGGGATACCGAATTTTGAGCCGAAAGGGGAATGGAAGTATGCTATGGGTTTCATGTCCATCTCAATGCCATTTTAAATGTTTAGTCTGCCATCTGCCTGGAACTGTATGTCCGCATACGGGGCATTTGCCGTCCGGTCCGAGTCTGTTTTCAGTTATTACGTATCCGTTGCGTTCCACCAGCAGTTTTCCGCATTGCGGACAATAAGTGTTTTCTCCGTTTTTCCCAGGCACATTTCCGATATATACGAATTCCATTCCTTCTTTGCAAGCGATATCCCTCGCTTTTTCCAAAGTATATTGAGGTGTAGGCGGCAGGTTTTCCATTTTATAACAAGGAAAAAATCTGCTAAAATGCAGTGGGGTATCCGAAAATCCATTGTTGCTCAGCCATTTGCACATGCCCCGGATCATTTCCATATCGTCGTTCACGGACGGGATCACCAGATTTGTTATTTCGAGCCATACCCCTCTTTCTTTCAACGTGATCAAAGTGTCTAGCACCGGTCTGAGTGAGCCTCCGCTTATTTTTTTGTATATATCGTCGTCGAAAGACTTGAGATCGATATTTGCCGCATCCAAAACGCTTGCGAGTTTTTCCAGTGGTTCCCGGTTCACGTATCCCGCCGATACGAGGATGTTTTCAATCCCTTTTTCATGAGCCGCTGCGGCACAGTCGTATACATATTCCATGTATGTCAGCGGTTCCGTATAGGTATAGGCTATGGCCCTGCACCCTGAATCCATGCAGGTCTTCACGATTTCTTCCGGTGAGAAATCCGTAGAACGGACTTCCGATGGCAGGACTTGTGATATTTCGGAATTCTGGCAGTTGAGGCATCTGAAATTGCAGCCTGTGCAAGCAAGTGAAAGGCATTCTGTTCCGGGGCGGAAATGAAGGAGCGGTTTCTTTTCTATCGGATCGACAGCCAGTGCGCATGGCCTGCCGTAAACCTCGGAATACAATATGCCCCCGATGTTTATCCTGCTTCCGCACAAGCCTCTTTTCCCCTCGGAAAGATTGCAATGATGCGGGCACAGGTCGCATTCGGCCCCTCTTGCCGTTTTATGCCAGAATGATGCTTCTTTCATATCCGATAATCATTTTTATTGATGGGATTCCGGTTCATTCGTTTTCAGAGAATACGATCGCATAATAAGTGTAGAGATCCGCCGTTTTCCATCCGTCCCATCCGATACCGGCTTTGTCACGGGCGCAATGTCCCAGAAATTCTTCCTTTGTCCAATTCGATTCTTGCGCCACTTGCGGCAGGAATGTTCCGCTCCTTCCGTTCCTGACCATGTAAATACCCTGTTTCCCGTATTCGAATTCGTCTGCACCGGCGATTTTTTCAAGAGGGGAGAGAACTGATATTTCTATATCGATTCTAGTTAGTTCTTCACGTGTGACCTCCCGGAATCTCGTGTCTTCGAAAGCTGCGGCCCTTGCCATCATTGCCACTGTTTTGTAAAGAGGGATGTTCTCACCGAAATGGCCTATGCAGCCCCGCAGATGCCCGTCTTCATTAAGAGTTACGAAAGCGCCGCATTCGGATTCCAGGGTCCCGGTAAGATTTTCCCCTTCCCAGGCTTTCTGAAGTTTTTCTTCGTCGAAGGCAGTCTGTATGCTCTTTCTGGCTATATGAAGAAGTGTCTTTTTCTCATCACGGGTCAAATCGAATTTTTTTCCATCGTGATTTCCGGCTTTTTCAGTGCTTCTTGTGACGATGAAGGCATTATAGCCAACCACTTCCTTTTTGTCCCCGTATTCCGAATCACCGGAATTCATATATTTTTCATGGTGATAAGAACATCCCCCTTTCCATTTCGAAAGCAGCATGAGAGTCATAATTGCGGTTTGACCGCAGGCACTGGTGAAAAGATTATGGATTCCTGCGTCTTTATTGTACTTCAATGCTTCAGCGAATCTGACAGGATCTCCGGTAAGGATTGCCTGTGCCGTCCTATCGTCTGCCGTACAGGCATCATCGTATGAAGGATAGTGGGAAAAATCACTGCTAATCACGAAAAGATTCCTTTCATTGAAATACGGTTCCAGCCCTTCGGCTATTTCATGGATGGTCTTGTAATTCTCTGTCCCTATGATGATCGGAACTATCGGCGGCATTTTACGCAGCCTATATTGAAGAAAAGGCAGCTGCACTTCTATGCAGTGTTCTTTAGAATGAGCGGCTTCGTAATACCCGAAACAAGACGAAGATGACGTCAGAGCCCTGCATATTGCAGTATCCGTGGGAACCGGTCCCAGCGGAGTCATATAGGCATCATATGCATAATTTACCGAAGCGCCTTCGAAAGCAGCATGGTGGCTGGGGCCCAGAATGAATATGCGGTCGTAAGATGCGTCTTCCGGGATCTTCGAATAGGCCGCTGCGGCAGTGTAACCTGAAAATACATAACCGGCATGTGGGACTATTACGGCGGCTATTTGTCCTTTTGTGCCGGATTCATTTTTGTATTTTCCGAAATATTCTCCTAGCACCGATTCCATTTCCGATTTGCTTTCGGGATAGAACTGTCCGGCCACTGCCATACGGCGCATTTTCGGGCCGGGACCGAATGAAGTCATGATTGCTATAATTATTATAAAGAATTTTCGCATGCCAAAATGCGTATTATGCGAAGTTAAAAAAAATATTGATAACCTATTACAGTTGATTCCGTTCGAAAAGTAGCAGGTTTTCCGGCCGGCCCCATTTTAAAGACTCCGTAGGTTTTATTTTCCGATCTTTTTCACTTTAGGTTTTGCCGGTATGAATATGATTGTTATATTTGCCGCGTTTTTGATAAAAAAGACGACAAAATGAATAAAAAAGTACTTTTTTTGGCAGCTTTATGCGCTGCATCATTCCCTGCTGTTGCAGGAGGGTATCTGACTAATACTAATCAGAACGTTGCTTTCCTCAGGCAGCCGGCACATAATGCCGTGATCGGAATAGAAGGAGCTTATTATAATCCTGCCGGAATCGGTTTCATGAACAATGGATGGCATCTGGCATTGGATATCCAGAATGTCACCCAAAGACGTTACACTGAAACAACCTTCGGACCGTTTGCCTATGGCATAAATAATAACGGCAAGTCCGTGAAACAATATATCGGAACTACCGATGTTCCCGTACTTCCTCATCTGGATCTGGCTTTTGTCCATGACAGATGGTTCGGCTCTTTCCATTTCGGAGTAGTTGCCGGCGGCGGAAAATGCGATTATGCCGACGGTCTGGGATCTTTCGAAGCTCCGATAGCAATGCTTCCAGCCCTTATCAACACTATGGCCGGTTCCACAGTGGTAAGCGCATATGACGCCGATATAAACCTGGTCGGCAAACAGTATTATTTCGCAGGGCAGTTTAACATCGGCTACAAACTCATGGAAAATCTTAGCGTTTCGGCCGGTCTTCGTATGAATTATGTGATTACGGATTATAACGGTGCCATCAGGAATATCCAATTGCAATATGGCGGTCAGATGCTTCCTGCCGCGAATGTGCTCGGCGGTCTGATAAGCACAATGTCGGGGGGAACAATCGATCAGACTTCAGCTGCAACAATGGCGTCGGGTCTTGTCGGTGACAAGGAGTTGGATTGCTCTCAATCCGATATGGGATATACACCTGTATTGTCAGCTCACTACCGTACCGGCAAATTCGATTTTGCTGCAAGATATGAGTTCAAAACCCGTCTTCGTCTGAAAAACGATACCGAAACCAACTCCACTGGAATCTCCCAGTTCGATGACGGCAAATCGATTGCTGCGGATATCCCTGCTATGCTGGCTCTCGGAGTCCAGTACAGTATTATTCCTTCTTTGCGTTTCAATGTCGGCGGCAATTTTTATTTCGACAAACAGTCTTCTCAATATAACAGTGCCACAGGCAAAAACGACAAACAGGATTATATCAAGAACAATCCGTGGGAGTTCATGGCCGGACTGGAATATGACATCAATAAGATTTTCACGGTCAGCGGTGGTGTGAACACGACCACATTCAGCTTCGGAAAGAGTGCTAACTATATTTCCGACATGAGTTTCACTACGAATTCATGCTCCGTAGGTCTTGGAGGCAGGATTCATATCAATGACAGAATGAGTTTCGACCTTGCCATTTTCAGAACCTTTTATTCCCATCTTACCAAGAGTTCAGCCGATTATGCAGGCGTAGGAGCTACGTATTATAAGAATCTTTCGCCTATGGCTGCCTTGATGCCGGCTTTGGCGGCGAATCTTACGGAAGATAAGCTGAAGACCCCGGGGTCCGACAATTTCTACCGTAAAAGTTTTGTTATGGGAATCGGTTTCAACATCGATTTCTAACCTTGCGGGTCATGCGGGAGATTTTTTCAGCCTTCGTCCAGGTTGCCCATGAAGGACGTGGAATTCATTTTATTGAATCTGAAACTCAGGTTCAGCATGAAGTATCTCCCGTAAGAAGGTGTCCATGATTGTTGGATGCTCGTAGCGCTCGACGTTATGGAATAAAGACTACCCTGATTTAGCAGATCGTGTCCCGATATGCTCAGGGTCAGTCTTTTTTTCATTAGTTTTACACCGATCAAAGCGTTCAGGTTATTGGTGTATGCATTATTGTCCGATTGTGAAAAATAGTGATGCAAATTATATCCGTAACCCAATGCGGCGAACCCGTTTTTCAGGAATGAACCCTTTAAAGACAAGAAAAGGTCTTCGGTGATAGCGTTCATCACGGTGATTCCCGAAGAGCTTCTGGAATGTATGTAAGACGTACGTGAATTTACATACATATTGATTTTTTTCGTGCCCGTATGGGATTCCATGCCTAAAGCAACGGAAGGCTCATGGAGCATGTTCAATACTCCTGCGTTATACATCGGAAGTTTGTTGTAGCAGCCGGTGAGTTTGAAACTTATGGTGGTTTTCAATTTCATGAAACGTCGGCTGTAACTGTTTTCCAAAGATAGATTTGAAGTTCCTCCGGCATTCGCATACGAATAAACGATCGATCCGTCTTCTTTGTATTCGTTGCTCGCTATTATATTATTATATACCGATGAATACTTCAGTGATGTGCTGAAAAAGTTGATTCCGTTGCCTTTTATTTTAGATGTATGCCACTTGATATCGAGATAAGTGTTATATGAATTTTTCAAATCCGGATTTCCTTTTCTTATGATAAGTGGATTCGTATTGTCGGTCCAGTTTCTGAGCTGTTCAAGGGACGGGATGCCGGAATCGGTCCTGAAGTCCAGACTGAAAATATTTTTATATTCATAAGATACGCTAGGCAGTATCGCCTTGAAATCGTAGTCGTAGGCTCCTGTTCCGGGAACCCTTTCATTATCATTCTGTTCTGCATAAATGAAATTTGTACCGACGTAAAAATGTTGATTCTTTGTAAATAATGTGATTTCTTCAGATACCGAATGTTTATGCAGGTTCCATGTGTAATCGAAAGTATTAGTCGAATCTATCGAAGGTTCTTCGGGATTCAGATAATCTACGGCTGTCTTTACATTTTTATGATTGTCGTAAACGAATTCATATTTTCCGAATAGAGAAAGAGTCATGTCCGAAGAATTCCGTATGAAATATTCCAATTCCATACTTGTATCGTACTTCGTGCTTTTTCCTATTTTCCCGGATTCCAGATTCCTTCTGTAGAAAGAGGAGGTCAACGTGTCCGTAGTCCACGAGTTGGAGTCGGATCTGCCTAAATCGGCTATGCCCACTGCATAAAGAGACAATTTCTTATCGGGAATATTATCCCTCCAAAAAAAAGAACCGTTATATTGCCAATTTTTGTCGTAAGATGAACCTGTTTCATGCTGGGAAATTATATTTCCGTTCCCTTTATCGTTGGAAAGGCCGGAAAGTGAAGAATTGTCCGATGAAGAATGATTGAAAGAAGAGCTGAAAGAAATATCCTTGACAGGCGTATCCGTAAGATTAAGGGAGAAAGAGACTGAATGTGTATTTATTACCGATTTACCCGATGTGGTATCTGCGTATGTCATTTCGGGATTTGATTCCGTCTTGAGATAATCGGTCAAAGAGTGTGAGTAGGATTTGGAATAATCCCTGTCATAGGAATAGTTGAATTCCATTCTGTCCCCGAGTCTTCTGTCCTTCCAGTATTTTTTAAATCCGGTGCCGGCGTGCACTGTTTCGTCATAATTGTGGAGTCCGCCTTGATTCGCACTGGTTATATCATTAAGATTATTCGATTTCCTGTTTATATTGTTTGCATAGATATTGGTATGGAAAAGCAGCATCTCCGAGAAGAAATTGCCTGTCACGCCTCCGGCATATCTTTTTTGCAAATTTCCGTCCGAATCTTTCACATCGTCCGTTCCTCCGCTTGCCAGAGCATGTATGTCGGTTGCTGTGACTATGTGATTTTTCGTTATGACATCTAGGACGCTTTCTTTCGGGGCGTTGGCAAGTCCTTGCTTTTCGGCAGCGAGTCCCTTTTCTTCATAAGCCTTAATGCTGATAACATCGCTTGCCGGAATCGTATTCATGGCGTCTTCAGGATTGTCGCCGAAAATAAGTACACCGTTTACGTAAGTCCTTTTTATTTCTTTTCCTTTATTCAGGATTTTGCCGTTCCTGATTGAAAATCCGGGAAGTTGTTCGATTATACGCATTGCGTCGTCCCCTTCTTGCGTAGAAATAGCCGCTTTATAATAAATGGTTGTGTCTCCTGATTGTTTCGCCAAAGGGACTTCGGCTTTGACTATTGCGGCCTTGATTTGTTCATTCGATTTCTTGAGGCGGATAAAAATCATATTCTCGCCGGTTCCGAAATCATAAACGCATTCGTAAGGTTCATAATTGAGGACGGAGACTTTGAGTTTTGCTTTTCCAGCATTTACTTTTTTGAAAATGAATTTGCCGTTCTGATTGGTTAGCGTCGAGATCGTGTCCTTTGCCGTTATCAATGAAACGGGTGCAAAGCCTATCGGTATATCATTAAATTTATTAGCTTCTGAAATATATCCGATTATTTCAGAAGCTAACGATTTGTTTTGAGCATTGGTAATGATCAGGCCCGCAAAGAGCCATATCATTGTCATTACCGCTCTTATGAATATTTTATTTTTCATTTAGTTGCTGAATAGTTGTTTCATGATTATATGAATAATAAAGTTAGCTAATTTTTGTTTAAGGTATTTCTTTTAACCGTATTATTTTTTGAAATGGCGGCGGAAATAGGTACTTTTATCGAATAATCGGCCTTATATAATTATGAATATAGCTATTTTCGTCTCCGGCAACGGCACTAATTGTGAGAACATAATCGAATATTTCTCAAATTCTAAAGATATAAAAACGGCTTTGGTATTGAGCGACAGGGAGAATGCCTATGCTTTGGTCCGTGCGGATAAACACGGCGTACCAACGGTTGTGCTGCCTAAACCGGAATTCGGAAAAGAGGCTGTGCTGCTGCCCCTTATGCGTAAATATGATATAGATTTCATTGTCCTTGCCGGTTTCCTGGCATTTATCCCCGATTTCCTTATCGGCGCTTACGATCATCGGATAATCAATATACATCCCTCCCTGCTGCCCGAATTCGGAGGCAAAGGAATGTACGGCCATCATGTTCATGAAGCTGTCAAAGCCGCCGGCAAAAGCGAAACGGGAATGACAGTCCATTATGTAAGCGGAAGAATAGACGGGGGAGAGATAATAGCTCAATTCAAAACCGCATTGTCGCCGTCGGATTCCGTCGATGATATTGCTGCGAAAGAACACGAACTTGAAATGAAATATTATCCCGGGGTGATAGAAAAAATCATACGCGGCCTGTAGATTGCATACAAGCATCAGACAGCGAGTCGTCGCCCAGATCGTAAAGGACTTCTTCATAGGTCTCCGCCTTTTTTATGATTTGATCAAAACGGTTCCAGCGGATTGCGGAAAAAAGATATTCCTGCGCCCAATAGAAAAATTCGGTATCCGGAGACAGCTTTTCCAGCGGCTTGGCTCTTAAAAAGAGTTCGGGACCGTCAGAATTGTCATGCCACAGATCAACGAAAGCATAATCGTATGCCATATCAGGCATGACCTTTTCCATATACTCGAAAGCATCGTATCTTACGGTTTTGATTTTTTCCCGGTGTTCGAACTGGGGCAGTATATATCTGTTGAAAAGTGCTATGGCTTCGGGATCACGCTCTATTACGGTTACGCTTTCAGTTTCATCTTTGAGAGCGGCCATATATGCAAAATAACCGGCGCCCAGACCGAATGCCGCCACTTTCCCGCGGACTTTCTCGATGACGGGTCTCATCGTTTCCACTTCGCTGGGTTTTATCGCCATCCATTCCCGTCCGTTCTGAAGCACCGACGGGAAAACGAATCTTTCACTGAAGTAGCCGATACGCTGGATTTCCCTGAAATCGTCTTTAAGCAAGACGTCATCTCTTACAAAGGCTTCGAAAGGTCTGTAGTATGAATGCGTGAATTTCCATCCGCCGCCGCTTACATCCGGGAATTTTATCTCCGAATAATAAGGGTCGCCGGCATATTTTTCCGGTGACAGTTTGCATACTCCTTCGGCGATGTATCCGTTTGCCTCAATGTCATTTTCGTTTATCCCGCATATTCCCGACATCAGAGCTTTGTAAAGACGTTCTTCCGGCAGGTCGCCATCGGGATCGGCTTCTTTCATCAGGGATGCCGTTATGGCGCAGGGATATTCGTTTATATAATCGCTAAGCGCGTATGCCATCCTGTTGTTTTCCTCGCGTATGCGTCTCAGCTCTTTTATCCGTGAATCGTCTGTCATAGCGTATTAGGAATCAATTCCTTATTTGACCGTCACCTTCTATGATGTATTTGTAGGAAGTCAGTTCCCTTAGTCCCATGGGCCCTCTGGCGTGAAGTTTCTGGGTACTTATTCCGATTTCAGCACCGAACCCGAATTGCCCTCCGTCGGAAAATGACGTAGGCAGATTCCAATATACGCAGGCCGCATCGACACGTTTCTCGAAAGAAGCCGCAGTCTCTTTATTTTCGGTTATTATGCTTTCGCTGTGACGAGAATCGCATGCTGCTATGCTTGCCATGGCCTCTTCAGCAGAATCTACGGTCTGCACTGCCATTTTGTAATCCAGGAATTCCGTCATGAAAGATTTTTCATCGGCTTTGCACAACAGTTTTTCCGGATAATTGCCTTCGAGAGCTGAATAGGCTCCGGGATCGGCGTATACTGTCACATTTCCGGCGGCTGCTCCCGCCAGCAGGACGGGCAGATCGGCAAGGCGTGAGAAATGTATGATAAGGCAGTCCAGAGCATTGCAGACGCTTACACGCCGTGTCTTTGCATTAGTTATTATGGCTTTTCCCTTAGCGAGATCGCCTTCGCTGTCGAAATAGGCATGGCAGATTCCGGCTCCGGTTTCTATGAAAGGTACGCTGGCGTTTTTACGTACATAGTCGATTAATTTTCGTCCTCCGCGCGGGATTACAAGATCTACATATCCGCTGGCCTTGAGCATGGCGTCCGAAGCCTCGTGGCCCGCAGGCAAAAGGCTTACTACATCGGGATCGATTCCGGAACGGGACAGGGAATGTTTGATTATATCGACAGCGGCGGCGTTGGATTCCTCCGCTTCGTGTCCACCCTTGAGAATGGAGACATTCCCGCTCTTGAAACAGAGTGAGAAAACATCGAATCCTACATTCGGTCTGGATTCGTAAATGACTCCGATAACTCCGATCGGCACTCTTGTCTTTTTGATTTTCATTCCGTTAGAACGTGTCCATTCTTCCATGATCTCCCCGACGGGGGAAGGCAGGGATGCCACGTGCCTCATTCCGGCTGCTATATCCTTTATTCTTTCTTCTGTCAGCATCAGCCTGTCTCTCATAGGTGAGGATTCGGGCATGCGTTTCATATCCAAGATATTAGCTTCGAGCAACTGTCCTGAAGATGCTTCCACGGCATCGGCTGCCGCCATCAATGCTCCGTCTACGTCTTTTTGTTCCAGTACGGCGAGATGTTTTGCCGCTGCCGCCGCTTTTACGAATATTTCGTTATATTTTTCTTCCATATCAATCCAGATAAAGATAATCGTAATGAATTATAGGCCGCTGGCCTTTCCTGCCTATCGTCTTGAGTGCTGCTGCACTTCCGTACATCGCCTTGCCTACGCCGATCTGCCTGCCGTCGGGGTCTATTATCCTGACAATGTCTCCGGCCTCGAAATTCCCCGTGATTCCGGTTACGCCTACCGGGAGAAGGCTGACGGCCTTGGATGCTTGCAGAGCTTCCGATGTCCCTGCGTCTATATGGATCTCACCTTTGGCAAAATCTTCCGAATGGGCTATCCATTTCTTCACTCCGGAAATCTTATGGCTTGGAATGAAGTGTGTGCAGCGGATTTTATCCGGTCCTTTCAGGATAGCTCCGGTTATTATTCCAGGGGTGCGTCCGTTTGCTATCACGACATCGGCTCCTTCATCGGCAACTTTGGATGCTATCCGGCTTTTCGTCAGCATTCCGCCGCGTCCGAACGAAGAACTCCCGGTGCTCACATAGTCCGACATATCACGATTGTCCGAATCCACACATTCTATCAGGGGAGCACCTTCCTTCGGATTTCCGGCATAGATTCCATCGACATTGCTTAGTATCAGCAGCATGTCCGCATTCATCATGGTCGCTATCAGGCCCGACAGCTCATCGTTGTCAGTGAACATGAGCTCTGTGACGGATATGGCGTCGTTTTCGTTTATGATAGGTATTACTCCGCATTGCAGCATTGTGTGAAGGCAATTGCGTTGGTTCAGATAATGAGAGCGGGTGGAAAGGGATTCTTTTGTTGTGAGTACCTGCCCGCATGTGATTCCGTAATTCCGGAAAAGGGAATAGTAATTCTGGAGCAGTTTTGCCTGTCCGACAGCAGCATAAAGTTGCCTTGCCGACACCTGGTCCAGATGTTCGCCGGCTTCGATTTCCTTTCTTCCGTAAGCCACGGCTCCTGAAGATACCAGAATCACTTCCACACCATCCTTGTGGAGAGATGCCGTCTGGTCTACTATGGAAGCCATGCTTACCAGATCCGGCAGACCGTCGGGACGGGCAAGTACATTGCTTCCTATTTTTATTACTATCCTGCGTTTTTGCTTTGCCGTTTCCATTATTTAATGCTTGCTTTTATTCCGGCCTTTACGGCTTCCCCGAATCCGTGTTCTTCCATGGCTTTCAGACCTTTCTCGGTTATTCCCCCGGGAGTGCACACGCGTTTTATTTCAGTCTCGGCATCGGCGTCTTTACGGTCAAGCAGAGCCAGGGCGCCTTTTACAGTCTGGAAAACCACTTTCCGGGAAAGTTCATACGCTATTCCCTCTGCATTGCCTGCATTTATCATATCTGCGATGAATCTCATCACGTATGCGATGCCGCATGAAGAAAGGGCGGTAAGTGCGGACATCAAATCTTCTTCCACTTCATAGACTTGTCCGGTCCTGCTGAAAATCTCCCTTACGGTTTTTCTCATCTCCGTTGTACATCCGGAAGAACAGCTTATGAAAGTTGCGCTTTGGCCCAGCATTATCGCCGTATCGGGAATTATCCTGAATACGTTTTGTTCCGGATTTCCGCACATTTCCTGCAATTGTCCGCATGAAATCCCGGCGGCTACCGAAATTATCGTTTTGTTCCGGAAATCCGGAGCATCCTTTATTCCGTTTATGACTTCTTCCGCCTTATAAGGCTTTACGGCAAGAACTACAATATCGGCTCCGGCAATTGCTTTGCAGTTATCTTCAGCGAATTCTATGACGGATCCGTTTTCTGAATTCCATTTTCTAAGGTCTTCCCGTGCGTGGGTGACAGTTACTTCTATTTCAGGATTCTTTCCCGTAATGATTTTTTCGGTTCCGTTTATGCCGGCGAAGAAACTCTTTGCTATGGCGCCACCCATGTTTCCTCCGCCCAATACTGCTGTTTTCATATTGCTTTCGATTGATAATACACCACTATATATGCTCATTTTTCCATATCCCAAGCAAATTTAAACAAAACTTAAGGTAAAATACTTGTTTTATCAAAAAAATGTCTACCTTTGAAAGCGAATTTTATAGCAAATGACTTGCAGTTTCAACATAGAGCACCATCATCATCCCGATTCATAATGAAGTAGGGCGGCTGCTCGTGTGTGTTACGATATATAGGCTTCCCCTACGTCAGGGCGAGCCTTTTTTTATGCCCCGGAGTGATTGGAAAGGCAGGAAAGGCGCTGCCATAGCCGGGAAAAGATAAATTTTAAAAATCAGATAATAATATGTTACGAATCGCAATCCAGACAAAAGGAAGATTAAATGAAGAGAGTGTTGAATTGCTCAAGGAGGCGGGGATAACCGTTAATGAGGACAAAAGGAAATTCCTGGCCAAATCGGCGGATTTTCCCATAGAAGTCCTTTTCCTGAGGGACGACGACATTCCACAGACAGTGGCCATGGGGGCGGCAGATATCGGCATCGTCGGTTACAACGAAGTGAAAGAGCGTGGTTTCGACGTTGAAATATTGAAAAAACTTTCTTTCGGAGCTTGCAGGATCTCTCTTGCCGTTCCCAAAAACGTAGACTACAATTCACTCTCTTATTTCAACGGCAAAAGGATAGCTACTTCATATCCTAATATACTAAAGGAGTTTTTTAAAGAGAAAGGTATTAATGGAGAAATACATACAATAGCCGGTTCCGTGGAGATAGCTCCGGCCGCCGGTCTGGCCGATGCTATATTCGATATCGTTTCTTCCGGAAGCACTCTTGTTTCAAACGGACTCAAGGAAGTTGAAAAAGTCCTTTATTCGGAAGCCGTGCTTATCGGAAACCGTGGACTTTCCGCCGATAAAAAAGCATTGGTGGAGAAATTGCTGTTCCGTTTCGAATCGGTACAGATGGGAAGAGGCAAGAAATATATCCTGATGAATCTGCCGGACAGTGCCGTGGACGAAGCCATAGGCATATTGCCTGCACTCAGAAGTCCTACCATAATGCCTTTGGCCCAGAAGGGATGGTGTTCCATGCATTCAGTCGTCAATGAAAATGAATTGTGGGACAAGATAGACAAGCTCAAGGAAATAGGAGCGGAGGGCATACTTATCCTCAATGTGGAAAAAATCGTTGCGTAAGGCATATTTGGTAGTAGTGTATTAATATATATATGTAAAAAAATGAATATCGTCAATAACCCGACGGAAGAAGAATGGGAAAGGCTGACGGAACGTCCGGATTTCGATGATTCCGCAATTGAAGCCCGTGTCCGTGATATAATCTCCCAAGTGAGAACCGGCAAGGACGCAGCCTTGAAAAGACTGGCGAAAGAAATAGACAAAGTGGACCTGGATGACCTTGAAGTTTCGTCCGGAGAATATGAACAGGCTTGCAAGAATGTGAAACTGGCCGTCAGGGATGCTATTAAAACGGCGATTCGCAATATAACGGCGTTCCATGAAGCCCAGAAATTCGACGGCATTGAAGTGGAAACATCTCCCGGTGTGAAATGCTGGCAGAAAGCTGTCCCTATCGATCGTGTAGGTTTATATATCCCCGGAGGTACGGCTCCTTTGTTTTCCACCGTGCTGATGCTTGCGATACCGGCACGTATAGCCGGCTGCAGGGAAGTTATAATCTGCACACCTACAGGCAAAAACGGAGCGGTTGCTCCTGAAGTTCTTTTTGCAGCACGGGAATGCGGGGTGGATCATGTCTATAAAGTCGGAGGCTCCCAAGCAATTGCGGCCATGGCTTACGGTACCGAAACTATCGGCAAGGTGGACAAGATATTCGGTCCGGGCAACCGTTATGTTGCAAAGGCGAAACGGATCGTGTCCAATGATCGTGTTGCAATAGATATGCTGGCCGGACCATCGGAAGTGATGGTTATTGCCGACGACAATGCCGATCCTTCTTTTGTGGCTTCTGATCTTCTGTCACAGGCAGAGCACGGTCCGGATTCCCAGGTGTTCCTGATCTGCGGAAGCGGAAGTTTTGCGGAGAAGGTAACGCGGGAGACTGAAAGGCAACTTGCTGCCCTTCCACGCAAAGAGATAGCTGCCAAAGCATTGGAATCCAGCCATATTGTTGTCATGGACAAAGAAGATGACAGGATAGCGCTGGCGAATATGTATGCTCCGGAACATCTGATCATATCTGTTGACGATCCATGGAAGGTTGCTGACAGGATAACGGCGGCGGGCAGCATATTTCTGGGAAGTTATTCTCCCGAAAGTGCCGGCGATTATGCATCGGGTACTAATCATACCCTTCCTACTTCGGGAACGGCTGTTGCTTCAGGAGGTGTGAATCTGGACAGTTTCATAAGGAAAATCACTTATCAGCAGCTATCGAGAACCGGACTTGAAAATCTGAGCGGTACGATAACGGCTATGGCCGAAGCGGAAGGGCTTCAGGCACATGCCAATGCCGTAAAAATAAGAATCGGGGCTGCGGATGCCAATGCCGGTCGCAAATGAGATGGCATTATATCAAATATGATGACGACATATAAAGTAACCATGACAATTATATTTATAATATAGATATGAAAGATTATTCGGCTTATATCAGGAAAAATATCAGGGAACTGACTCCTTATTCCAGTGCCAGAAGCGAGTATAAGGGCACTGAAGGCATATTCCTTGATGCCAACGAGAACCCTTACGATAACGGATACAACCGCTACCCGGATCCTCTGCAGATCAGGTTGAAAGGAATTATTTCCGGAATAAAGGGAATTCCTTCGGAAAATATATTTATCGGCAACGGAAGCGATGAAGCAATTGATTTGTGCTATCGTATATTTTGCGAACCGAGGATTGATAATGCCGTCGCCATAGCTCCTTCTTACGGAATGTACAAAGTGGCGGCCGCCGTAAATGACATTTCGTTCCGTGAAGTTCAGTTGGAGGAAGGTTTTTCCCTTCCGGTGGATGGGTTGCTTTCCGCGGCAGACGGCAATACCAAGCTCATGTTACTTTGTTCTCCCAATAATCCTACCGGAAATGCTTTTCCGAAAGAGAAGATACTGTATCTGGTGGAGCATTTCGACGGGATGGTGGTAGTTGATGAAGCTTATATCGATTTTTCTTCGCAGCAAAGTCTTTTGGACGAATTGGAGTCCCATCCCAATCTCATAATTCTGCAAACCCTTTCCAAGGCTTGGGGAATGGCCGGTCTCAGGCTCGGTCTGGCGTATGCTTCAAAGGATCTTATCAGTGTATTTTCTTCTGTCAAATATCCGTATAACATCAATATTGCCGGAATGAGGGCGGCCTTCGGTTTGCTCGGCCGGGATATAACCAAGGAAGTGTCGGAGCTTAAACATGACAGGGAAATCCTCGCAGGGAGATTGGGCAAAATATCCTGTGTGCGGGAAGTATATCCCAGCGATGCGAATTTCCTTCTTGTCAAGGTCGATGATCCGAAGGGATTATATAAAGTTCTGTCCGATAAGAAGATGATTGTCCGTGACCGTTCTTCCATACCGGGCTGCGAAGGCTGTCTGAGAATTACGGTGGGGACTCCCGAAGAAAACGATTGCCTTGTGGATTCCGTGTCAGCATATTGCGGAGATGACGTTGCGGAGAAACCTGCCGTGGTATCGGAATCTGTTCGCATGGCTACCGTTGTAAGGAATACGAAAGAAACCAAAATTACGGTTGCCGTCGATCTGGAAGGCAACGGTGTTTCTTCCATCAATACAGGATTGCACTTCTTCGATCATATGCTCGACCAGATTGCCCATCATTCCGGAATTTCCCTGCGGATCGCAGCCGAAGGTGATCTTCAGGTGGATGAACACCATACAATGGAAGATGTAGCCATTACTCTGGGAGAGGCTTTGTACAAGGCTCTAGGTAACAAAAGGGGGATAGAAAGATATGGATTCGCTCTTCCTATGGATGATTGCCGCGCTATGGTACTTATTGATCTGGGGGGCCGTATCGATTTCGAATGGGATGTCCCTTTTACAAGGGAAATGGTAGGGGATGTGCCTACTGAGATGTTCAGGCATTTCTTCAAATCCCTTTCCGAAGCAATGCACTGCAATCTGCATATAGTAGCCAAAGGGGAGAACAATCACCATTTGGCGGAATCCGTATTCAAAGCTTTTGCCCGTGCTCTTCGTCAGGCCGTGCACAAGAATAAGTTCAGTGACGAGATACCTTCAAGCAAAGGAATGTTATGGTAGCAGTAATAGATTACGATACCGGGAATTTGCGTTCGGTCTGCAATGCCCTGGGGCGTCTGGGAGTGGATTTCGAATTGACCGCTGATCCTTTTGTCATAAGAAAAGCTGACAAAGTCCTTATGCCGGGAGTCGGGGAAGCGTCTTCAGCAATGCTGAAACTCAGGGAAAGGGGATTGGATTCCGTTATACCTACTTTGACGCAGCCGGTTCTCGGGATCTGCCTGGGACTCCAGCTTATGTGCCGCCGTAGCGATGAAGGCAACACTCCTTGTCTTTCCATATTCGATACCGATGTTGTCCGTATGGTACCGGACAAGAAAAAAGGAATCAAAGTGCCCCACATGGGATGGAACAGGATTACGTCTTTGAAATCGCCATTGTTAGATGGTGTAAAGGAAGGTAGTTATATGTATTTCGTGCATTCCTATGCCGCTTCTTTATGCGACGGAACCATCGCCGTAAGCGACAACGGGATCCTTTTCAGCGCCGCTTTGCATAAAGGGAATTTTTACGGGGTTCAGTTCCATCCCGAGAAAAGCGGGGATGCAGGTGCCTTGATATTGAAAAATTTTATTGCATTATGATAGAAGTTATTCCTGCAATAGATATTATTGACGGAAATTGTGTCCGGCTTACACAAGGGGATTACGGCCAAAAGACGGTTTACGGTGATTCACCGTTGGAAGCTGCAATGAAATATGAAACGTCAGGAGCCGGTTGGCTTCATCTGGTCGATCTGGACGGGGCGAAAGCTTCGGAGCCTGTCAATCTCGATGTTTTGAAAGTAATTTCGGGCAAAACAGGTTTGTCTGTGGAATGGGGAGGCGGTGTCAAAAGCGAGGCTTCTTTGAAAAAAGTTTTCGATGCCGGAGCTTCCAGAATTGTCTGCGGGAGCGTTGCAGTCGAGAACCCGGGTCTATTTTCGTCCTGGCTTTCATCTTTCGGCCCGGACAGGATTGTGCTCGGAGCCGATATTCGTGACGGATTTGTTTCCATTCATGGCTGGAGCCGTTTGGCATCGCTTGGAGTTGATGGCCTGATAGATATGTTTGCCGGTGCGGGATTGTCCCAGGTAATTTGTACTGACATATCCAAAGACGGTATGCTTGCCGGGCCGGCGCTAGATTTATATTCAAGGCTTCAGGATAAATATCCCGGGATATCGTTTACCGTCAGCGGAGGCGTTTCTTCGGTAAAGGATGTTGAAAATGCAGATGCTAAAGGTCTTAGAAGGATTATTATAGGAAAGGCTTTGTACGAAGGCCGCATAAAAACGGAGGAATTGAAAAAATGGTGGCGAAAAGAATAATACCTTGTCTTGATGTCAAGGACGGACGTACCGTCAAAGGCGTGCATTTCGTAGGATTGCAGGATGTCGGGGATGCGGTCGAACTGGGGCGTTTTTATGCCATGTCCGGTGCCGATGAACTTGTCTATCTTGATATAAGCGCGACGTATGAGGGGCGTCATACGTTTACGTCCCTTGTGGAAAGGATTTCCAAAGAGATCAATATCCCTTTTACCGTAGGCGGCGGGATTTCTTCCATGGAAGATGCTGCACGTCTTCTCGAAGCCGGTGCAGATAAGATTTCGATAAACAGCGCGGCTGTATACAATCCGGGACTTATCGATGAGATTGCGGCAAAATACGGCAGCCAGTTTGTTGTTGTGGCAATCGATGCCAAGATGATAGACGGAAGATGGACAGTGACGACAAAAGGAGGGCGGGTTCTTACCGATAAAGAGCTTTTTTCGTGGGCGGCCGAGGCACAGTCCAGAGGTGCAGGTGAGATACTTTTTACTTCCATGGACCATGACGGAACCAAAAAGGGCTATCCATGCGAGACCTTCGCACGTCTGGCGGATTCCCTTTCGATTCCGATAATAGCTTCCGGTGGCGCGGGCTGTGTTAAGGATATTGCGGATGTTCTGACTGAAGGCAAGGCCGATGCGGCACTTGCAGCCAGCATATTCCATTACGGTGAAATAGAAATAGGGGATTTGAAAAGACAATTGACGGCTATGGGGATTCCGATGGCCGTGAACAAGATTTAAAGCGATTATTTATTTAAAAAATATAATATTATGACTTTCAAAGAATTCGATTTATCGAAAAATAGCGACGGACTTCTTCCCGTCGTAATCCAGGATGCCGACACTCTTAAAGTGCTTATGGTCGGATATATGAACGAGGAAGCTTTCGACAAAACCGTTGCCGGAGGCAAGGTGACTTTTTACAGCAGGGAGCGCAAGTGTCTGTGGACAAAGGGAGAAACCAGCGGGAATTTTCTTACCGTGTCCGAAATGTTTCCGGATTGCGACAAGGATACCCTTTTGATCAAGGCATATCCGGCCGGACCTACCTGTCACAGAGGTACTACGGCATGTTTCGATACTCCCGATTCGGAGGGCTTCATACGTGAGTTGCAGCAGGTTATCCAGGGGCGTCACAAGGAGATGCCGGAGAAATCCTATACGACATCCCTTTTTAGTGCCGGTGTCAAGAGGATGGCTCAGAAAGTAGGTGAGGAAGCTGTGGAGACCGTGGTGGAAGCCGTGGACGGATGCCGCGAACGTTATCTTTATGAAGCCGGGGACCTTATCTACCATTTGCTTGTATTAAATGAGCACATGGGCTGTACTATCGCCGATCTGGAGAAAGAACTCATTGTCCGGCACAAGTAATAGTCCGGTCAGGTACGAATAACGTCTTGTCCGTCACAAGTAATAGTCCGGTCAGGTACGGATAACATCTTGTCAGTCACAAATAATGTTACGGTCAGGTACGAATAACGTTCTTGCGTAACGATGTAAGCCGAATATAACGACTGTATCCTAATATAACACCTGTGGTGGTCTTAATGCAATGACTGTGGCTTTTTGATCAGGGGTGACAGTTAGACTGTCTTCTCCCAGATGGAATACCATATCCATTTTTGGATACTTTTTCCAATAGAAATGCTTTGTTCCTGCCGGACATCTTCCAGACAAATCTCGTCTCGAACATTTTCTCGAAAAAACGCTGGAGGCGGCCATGCTCTCTAAGGGATAAGTAATTGATTATGAATTATTTAACCCTTTTGATCCATGGCCAGCCCCCCATCAAAATAGCCGACCTGGCCATGCTCGGATGAGGTCAATACGTTGATATCTAATAACTTAAGTTTTATACTTCATGGCCAGCTCCCTCCAAAATCCCCGACCTGGCCATGATCGCATGTGGTCAATACGTTGATATACAATGACTTAAGCCTTTCACGCCATGGCCAGCCCCCTTTGGAGCGCACCCCACTCCTCTTTGGATCGGACCCTGGAACTGGTCTTATAATCCGATAATATCATAATTGCGTCTTTTTTGTGAATAATAAGCACTTTAAAAGATATTAAATATTGTTGCTAATTCCGTTGTCATTCTGTAATTTTATCAAATTAATTCCAATGACTAATAACCACATGGATTTCACACTTAATACTCTATCTCGGAGTGGAACTTTATTTACAAGGTTGCGAACCTTGCAAATCAAACAAATTACTGAGGCCAAGAAAATTTCGACCGGTAAAAAATCTATAATTTAAATAGCCTTGTCCGGACTTTAACAGGACACAGTTATGAAAAAGATTTCAATGATTATTTTTATGGCAATATGCTTTTTGCCGAATGCATTTTCTATCGGGCCGGGCCATGATTTCGATAAGAATTTCAAGGAGTTGACCGATTCTATCCGTTCCCGGTACGGAATAATCATGACTGTGCCAAAAAAATATAGTGTGATTGCTTTGTAATAGGTAACTTTAAATCGACAATTTTTGGGAAAGCAAAATGTACATATTTTGGTAAAGTTAAATGTCCATCATAGCCAAGAAAAAGGAAGGCATCCATACCTTTGTAAATCACAACAAATACA
>JALCMW010000004.1 GCA_022648685.1 Bacteroidales bacterium | reverse complement strand
CTGTACTAATACCCCGATAACTTCCGAAGAAAAGAGCGTAAAGGAAGGCGAGAGCCAGAGAGTACGCAGGAAGGATAAGCCAGAACGAAAAGCAAAGAGCGCGTGGAAATACCAGGACTCTCTCTCAGGTTATATACAACGGTGGTAATAGCGGCGGGGATCCACCTCTACCCATATCGAACAGAGAAGTTAAGCCCGCCATCGCCGATGGTACTGACATACCAGTCGGAAGAGTAGGCAGCTGCCGTTCTTCGGGGCCCGGACAGATTGATTTCTGTCCGGGCCTTTTTTTTATGTCCGCACGTCATCTTTATGTAATGTGCAGCACTTTTTTATGTCTTCAGTTCATTTTCCGGTGCTTGTTATTGTTAAATGGAATTTGTATTTTTGCGACGAAATTTTAAGCAGGTGGCTTGAGTTTTGCTGAATTTATTATTCGCATCTGCCTTTTTAATGTGCAGGTAAACTATTTAAATATTTATAATTATGAGAATCGTACAAGTAACGGGTAGGGAAATTCTCGATTCCAGAGGAAATCCTACGATCGAGGCTGAAGTAGTACTCGAATCAGGTGTAATCGGAGTGGCTTCCGTCCCTTCCGGAGCATCAACGGGAGAAAATGAAGCGATTGAACTTCGTGACGGTGATCCCAAACGCTTTGGCGGCAAAGGTGTTCTTAAGGCCGTAAAGAATATCAACGAGGTAATTGCTCCCGCCATTATAGGTATGTCTGCTTTGGAGCAGAGGTCAATCGATAAAGCGATGATCGAACTCGACGGAACCAAGAATAAAGCCAAATTGGGAGCAAATGCCATTCTGGGTGTTTCCCTTGCCGTAGCCAAAGCTGCAGCAAACTATCTTGACATTCCTCTTTACAGATATCTGGGAGGAGCAAATGCCCATGTGCTTCCGGTTCCTATGATGAATATTATAAACGGAGGTGCACACAGTGATGCCCCTATTGCTTTCCAGGAATTCATGATACGTCCTGTAGGCGCTCCTAATTTCCATGAAGGGATAAGAATGGGTGCTGAAGTTTTCCATGCTCTTCAGAAAGTTCTGAAAGGACGCGGATTATCTACTGCCGTTGGAGATGAAGGCGGATTTGCTCCTAAGCTGAACGGTATCGATGATGCTCTTGCTTGCATTGTGGAAGCCATAAGCAAAGCAGGTTACGTACCTGGCAAGGATGTAACAATAGCTATGGATTGCGCCGCTTCCGAATTTTCCGTAAAAGAAGGGAATGCATTTTTCTATGATTATAAACAGCTCAGCAACGGAATGCCTAAAGATCCTGCAGGTAAGAAGTTGTCTGTGGATGATCAGATCAAGTACCTTGAAGAACTTGTAGGAAAATATCCTATAGATTCCATAGAAGATGGTGTTGATGAAGGTGACTGGGAAGGCTGGGTCAAGATGACCACTGCTCTCGGAAGCAAGGTCCAGCTTGTCGGTGATGATGTTTTCGTTACCAATATGCAATATCTCCGCAAGGGAATAGAAATCGGTGCAGCCAATTCGATACTTATCAAGGTCAATCAGATAGGTTCGCTTACAGAAACTCTTGATGCGATAGAAATGGCTCACAGGAACGGTTTTACAACCGTAACTTCCCATCGTTCGGGTGAAACCGAAGATACGACTATTGCAGATATTGCTGTAGCTACAAACAGCGGCCAGATCAAAACCGGGTCAATGAGCCGTACCGACAGAATCGCCAAATATAATCGTCTTCTCAAAATCGAGATGGAACTTGGTGACAATGCGGTTTATGGCTATGCAAAAGTAAAATAGCATTAGTTAAAAAGAACATATAAAAAGGCAACCGGTATTAATATCGGGTGCCTTTTTATGTATTTTGGTTGAATTTATAGCCAAATGGTAATAATGGTACAAAATTTTCAGTAATTTCGCCTGATAAAATATTTATGAAATGCCAAACATAGTCGGAAGAATAGCACAAATTATAGGACCTGTCGTGGATGTCCATTTCGATGTTTCCGCTGAAGATGTTTCCAGAGAACTTCCAAGCATCCATGATGCTCTTGTAATAGAAAGAAACAATGGTATGAAACTGGTTTTGGAGGTACAGCAACATATCGGCGAAGATACTGTAAGAACAGTGGCGATGGATTCGACAGACGGTCTTCAGCGAGGCATGGAAGTACGGAATACCGAAAAGCCGATAGAGATGCCGGTAGGTGCGCAGATCAGGGGAAGGGTGATGAATGTGGTAGGGAATCCTATTGACGGTCTCGGTTCTTTAAGCAAAGAAGACGGATTGCCGATTCACAGGGAACCGCCTAAGTTCGAGGATCTTAAGACATCCCAGGAAGTATTGGCTACCGGAATAAAAGTCATAGATCTTCTGGAACCATATCTGAAAGGAGGAAAGATTGGCCTTTTCGGAGGTGCGGGCGTTGGAAAAACTGTCCTTATCAAGGAACTCATAAATAATATTGCGAAAAAGCACAACGGCTTTTCCATATTCGCCGGTGTCGGTGAACGTACAAGGGAAGGGAACGATCTGCTTCGTGAAATGATAGAATCCGGAGTCATAAAATACGGTGATGATTTTCTCAAGAGCATGAGTGAAGGCCATTGGGATCTGTCTAAGGTGGATATGTCCCAAGTCCCGAAATCACAGGTCGCTATGGTTTTCGGACAGATGAATGAACCTCCAGGGGCCCGTGCTTCGGTAGCCCTTTCCGGTTTGACTCTTGCCGAATCTTTCCGTGACAGCAATACCGATGAAGGTCCAAAGGATATCCTTTTCTTTATAGACAATATCTTCCGTTTCACTCAAGCCGGGTCGGAAGTATCGGCTTTGCTTGGCCGTATGCCGTCGGCTGTAGGTTACCAGCCTACCCTTGCTACCGAAATGGGGCAGATGCAGGAGAGGATAACGTCCACTAAAAACGGATCCATAACTTCGGTCCAGGCTGTTTATGTGCCTGCAGACGATCTTACCGATCCTGCTCCGGCAACAACATTTACGCATTTGGATGCCACTACGGTTCTGAGCAGGAAGATAACGGAACTCGGTATTTACCCTGCCGTGGATCCGCTTGAATCTACTTCAAGGATACTGGACCCGAACATAGTAGGGCAAAAGCATTATGATACTGCCCAGAAAGTCAAACAGATTCTTCAGCGCAACAAGGAATTGCAAGATATAATATCCATTTTGGGTATGGATGAACTTTCCGATGAAGACAAGACAACGGTAAATCGTGCCCGTCGTGTCCAGAGGTTTTTGTCACAACCATTCTCCGTTGCAGAGCAATTTACAGGAATTCCTGGCGTAATGGTTGATATCGATGATACGATCAAGGGCTTCGATATGATTTTAAACGGTGATGTCGATTATCTTCCGGAACAGGCATTCCTGAATGTGGGAACCATCGAAGAGGCTGTTAAAAAAGGAGAGGGAATACTCGCCCGGGCAAAGAACTGATAGAAGATGGATACTACTGAGATTTTGTTGGAGATAGTTTCGCCTGAGAAAACTTTGGTCCACCGGATGGTCGGCAGTGTCTCTTTGCCGGGAGCTGCGGGGCGGTTCGAAATATTGAAAAATCATGCTCCCATAATTTCTTCTTTGACTTCGGGGGAAATAAAGTTCGTTTCAGGGCATAATGAAAATAGAATTGTAATAAAATCCGGCTTTGTAGAAGTCAATGACAATAAGGTATCGGTTTGTGTCGAATTATGAAGGGATTGAAATATATATTGGTTCTGTCGGCTTTTCTGGTTTCAGTGCATATGTCTTTCGCAGGGGCGGCGTCAGTCAATACTGACAGGGATACCGTATCTGTAGATTCCGTGGCGGGAGAATCCGAAACCGGAAAAATAAATGTCCCTAAATTGATTTTCAATCATATAGGAAACTCGTACGAATGGCATATAACCAAAATCGGCAAAAAAGATATTGCCATGAATCTGCCGGTGATAGCAAGAAGTTCGACAGGTTGGCATGTGTTTTCTTCAAAGCGTTTTGAGAAGGGGCCTTATGAAGGTTTATATATTTCCTCCGGAGGAAAATATGAAGGAAAGATAGTGGAGAAAAATGCTGCCGGGGAAGAAGTGCGTCCGTTTGATATTTCGATAACGAAAAATGTGCTTTCCCTTTTTATGAGCAGTGTCCTTCTGGTAGTTCTGATCCTTATCTGCGCCCGTTGGTATAAACGCCACGATGTCACGAAGGAAGCTCCGACCGGACTTGCGGCACTTATGGAGCCTGTAATCATGATGATCCATTCCGATGTCGTAAAGGGGTCAATAGGTGAAGATTATGAAAGATATTCCCCTTATTTGTGTACGGCGTTTTTCTGGATACTTATCAATAACCTTTTGGGAATCATTCCGTTTTTCCCTGGCGGGGCGAATCTAACTGGGAATATCACGATTACATTTTTTCTTGCTGTTTGTTCTTTCATTGCTATCAATTTATTCGGAAATAAAAATTATTTCAAGAGCATATTCTGGCCTGAGGTTCCGTTGTGGCTTAAAGTTCCAATTCCTCTTATGCCCGTTATTGAAATCTTCAGTGCTTTTACTAAACCGTTCGCTTTGATGGTTCGTCTTTTTGCGAATATGATGGCAGGGCACATATTGTTGCTCAGTTTGATATGCGTGATTTTCATCTTTGCAAAATATGGTGCGGCGATGGTAGGTGCGATGTCTTTTGTAACGGTCCTGTTCGGTATTTTTATGGATCTTCTGGAACTTTTGGTAGCAGTGATCCAGGCTTATGTGTTTACTATATTGTCTGCGATCTTTATCGGATTGTCCCGGCAAAAATGATATAAATTTTATATTTTGGTGAAATTTTTAATTTAAAATAATAAAATATGTTACTTACAGTATTACTTCAAGCAGTCGCGGGAGCAGCCATAGGCAAGCTCGGTGCAACGATAGGTGCAGGTATTGCAGCGATAGGCGCTGGTATCGGAATCGGTAAAATAGGAGCTTCGGCTACAGAATCCATAGCAAGGCAGCCGGAAGCTTCCGGTGATATCCGTACGAATATGATTATCGTAGCCGCAATGATAGAAGGCGCTGCATTGTTCGCTATCATTGTATGTTTGCTTGTAGCTGTTTTATAGACGGATCATGTTTCTTATAACTCCTGACGGCGGCCTTCTTTTCTGGATGGTCATAATATTTGCTCTTGTATTCTTTATCCTCGCGAAGTACGGTTTTCCCGTTATAACTTCCATGGTGGAGAAAAGGGAAGCGCATATAAACGATTCACTCAGACTTGCAAAGGAGGCTGAAGAAAAAATGCGGAATATGGCCGGTGAGCATTCCAGGATGATTCAGGAAGCCCGCGAAGAACAGGCGAAGATATTGAAAGCCGCTTCGGATGCGAAAGACAATCTAATAGCCAGCGCGAAAGAACAGGCTAGGGATGAAGCTTCAAGAATAATAGCCGATGCCAGGACTCAGATAGCTGCTGAAAAGGAAAGTGCAATACGCGATATCCGCCGTCAGGTCGCGATGATTTCCGTAAGCGTAGCTGAAAAAGTGATTCGAAAGGATTTTTCCGAAGAAAAGTCCAGAGACGAATTCCTTGACAGAATGGTTAACGAAGTCTCCAATATAGATTTCAATAAGAATTAAGGATGAATACAGGTATTATTTCTTCAAGATACGCCAGAGCGCTTCTGAAATATACTAATGAGACAGGAAATGGAGAACTTGTCTGTAGTCAGGTGTTAGCAATTGAAAGGGCGATTCGCGAATCGGAAGATTTAAGACGAATTCTGGATGATCCTGTTGCCGTCCCTAATAAAGAAAAAATCTCCCTTTTCCAGGCTGTTCTGGGTAATATTACCATGGCAGATGAACTTGTCAGATTTTTCAAGTTGATTCTCAGGCATGAAAGAATAGAGTACATCAAACTGATTCTACATTCTTTTGTCAATATGTATCTGAAGTCAAGAAAGATACTTATGGCAAAACTTGTAACAACAGTAACTTCCCATGATTTGGAGGAAAAATTGGAAAATCTCGTAAAGGAAAAAACCGGATATGAAATAATATTGGAAACGAAAGTCGATCCGGGTATAATCGGCGGCTTTATTTTTACTGTTGACGATTATATGGTAGATGCCAGCATATACCACCAATTGGAGGTAATAAGGCATCAGTTTGTAGAAAAAAATAGAAGAATTGTTTAGTAATGGTGCAAAATATTAAACCAAGCGAAATATCCGACGTCCTGCTTGATCAGCTGAAAGCTATAGATACGAAACTCAAATTTGAGGAGATAGGTCAGGTTCTTCAGGTAAGTGACGGAGTAGCAAGGCTTTATGGCTTGAAAAATGCCGAAGCCGGAGAGTTGCTTTCTTTTGACAACGGAATAAATGCCGTTGTGATGAATCTGGAAGAGGATAATGTGGGTGCCGTACTTTTAGGCCCGACCGACCAGATAAAGGAAGGAATGACAGTCCGTCGTACGGGACGTATAGCATCAATCAAAGTTAGTGAATCCATGCTGGGCCGGGTTGTAGATCCTCTGGGTGTACCTCTGGACGGCCTTGGGAATATCGAGGGGGATTCTATAGAAATGCCTCTGGAAAGGAAAGCTCCCGGTGTAATATACCGTCAGCCTGTAACTGAACCTTTGCAGACCGGATTGAAAGCTATAGATGCAATGATACCTATAGGGCGCGGACAGCGTGAGCTGATTATCGGAGACCGCCAAACAGGGAAAACGGCGATTGCTGTGGATACCATAATCAATCAACGTTCGGAATTCCTTAAAGGAAAGCCTGTTTATTGCATATATGTAGCCGTAGGCCAGAAAGGATCTACGGTAGCAAGCCTTGTAAACATTCTCAGGTCGAAAGGGGCTATGGAATATACGATAGTAGTTGCCGCTACCGCTTCCGATCCTGCAGCACTTCAGTATTATGCTCCGTTTGCAGGTGCAGCCATAGGGGAGTATTTCAGGGATACGGGACGTTCTGCCCTTGTAATCTATGATGATTTGTCGAAACAGGCTGTCGCCTACAGGGAGGTTTCATTGATATTGCGTCGTCCTTCCGGTCGTGAGGCTTATCCTGGGGATGTCTTTTATTTGCATTCCCGTTTGCTGGAAAGAGCTGCAAAAATCATCGAACAGCAGGAAGTTGCCGAGAAAATGAATGACCTTCCGCCTAGTCTTGTCGGGAAAGTTAAGGCAGGCGGTTCTCTTACCGCTCTTCCTATCATAGAAACGCAGGCAGGAGATGTTTCCGCATATATTCCGACTAATGTGATTTCAATTACCGACGGTCAGATATATCTCGAATCGTCTTTGTTCAATCAAGGATTCCGTCCCGCCATAAATGTTGGAATTTCGGTTTCACGAGTAGGCGGTAGCGCTCAGGTGAAGAGTATGAAGAAAGTTGCCGGAACTCTGAAGATGGATCAGGCGCAATATGAAGAACTGGAGTCCTTCTCTAAGTTCAGCGGTGATATGGACAAAGTCACTGAGATGTCTCTTGATAAGGGTCGCAAAAACAATTTGTTGCTTATTCAGCCACAGTATACTCCAATGCCGGTAGGTGAGCAGGTCGCGATTCTTTATTGCGGAACACATGCATTATTGCGTGATGTCCCTGTTGAAAAGGTTAATGAATTCCAGGAAGCGTTCCTTAACAGGATGCGTGCCGCTCATCAAAATGATGTGCTTGATGTTCTGGCTTCCGGAAAGATCACGGAAGATATAGAGCAGATCATCCGTTCGGAAGCGGATGCTGTAGCATTGCAATACAGGAATTCGACAAAAGTATCCTCTTAAATGTAATTGGAAATGTCATCGTTGAACGAAATAAAAGGACGGATAGCTTCGGTACGGAGTACCTTGAAAATAACATCCGCGATGAAGATGGTTGCGTCTGCAAAATTGCATAGGGCACAGTCTGCAATAGGCAATATGTTGCCTTATGAAGAACGTCTTCACTCTATCCTTTTTAATCTTATTGACGATGCTGAATATGCTTCCGGTTTGGACGATGATGGAAACCTGGCCGTATTCGCTTCCGGACGAGAGGTAAAGAAAGTGGCTGTTATTGCATTTTCTTCCAATTCAAGTCTATGCGGGGGGTTCAACACAAATGCTATCAGAAACGCTTTATCGGTTATTGCCTCATATCGTAAGTCCGGTATGAAAAAGTCCGATATAAAAGTATATTCGATAGGTAGGAAAATGGCCGAAGAGATGAAAAAAAGAGGTTTTGTTTCCCCGGAAGATTTCTCAAATCTTTCAGGAAGGCCGTCTTATGAAGATGCATCCCGTCTTGCGGAAAAACTTATTGATAATTTCGTATCCGGCAATTTTGACAAAATCATTCTTTGCTATAATCATTTCAAATCTACGGCATCTCAACCTCCTGTCGTTGAAACGTATCTTCCTGTAGGAGTTAATAAAAACAAAGATTCCGGTTCCAAAACCGATAATGAACCCGTAAAAGATTTTATCGTGGAGCCTGATATCAATTCAGTTGTCGATGAATTGCTTGTAAAAGTCCTGAGGCTGAAAATTTATACGGTCTTACTGGATACTTCGGCTGCCGAACATGCTGCCCGTACCGTTGCAATGCAGACCGCGACTGACAATGGAAATGAAATTCTGGGGGATCTTACGCTGGAATACAACAAAGACAGACAGCAGAAAATCACTAATGAATTGCTGGATCTGGAAGGCGGTTCTCAGCAGTGATTGTTTTTAACAATTCGTTAACATGTTCTATCTTATTGATAGAATGCAGATAAACTCAACGTTTTATTCTCTAAAAAATTTTAATTTTTTTTAGTCCTTACAGATTCGAATAATTAAAACGATTTTTAGGGATTATTTTTTTTGGAAATTTTCTTTATGGTAAGAAAAAACCGAAAAAAAACTTTTTTTTATTTCAAATATAGTGGATTTCAATAGGTTAAAAGATTTGCTTTTTTATAAAAAAGTCACAATCTTTGAGACAAATACTACTTATTCAATATTTATGTTTAACTAATTAATTTGCTTATGAAAAAAATTAAGCTTTTTTTCACTGCGTTGTTGGTGCTGGTTGCAACAAGCGTAGCCTTTGCCCAAAGCGGTGAGGTAACGGGTGTTGTTACCGACGCTTCTACAGGAGAAACCATAGCAGGCACGTCTGTAAGAGTGAAGGGAACAATGACCGGGGCATCCGCAGGTGCTGACGGAACTTATAGTGTCAAAGTAGCTTCCAAAAGCAATGCCGTTTTGATTTTCAGCTTTGTCGGTTATAAAACCGTAGAAGTTCCGGTTTCCGGAAAGAATGTGGTAAATGTTGCATTGGAGGTAGATGCCACAGCTCTCCAGGATGTCGTCGTAGTTGCCTACGGAACTCAGAAAAAGGAAGCTGTTACTGGCTCGATATCTTCTGTCAAGGGAGATGGACTTGCTTCCATCCCTGTAACTTCCGTAGAAAAAATGCTTGCAGGTAAACTTGCCGGCGTTTCAATTTCATCTGTAACCGGACAGCCGGGCTCTTTTTCCCAGATAAGAATCAGGGGAATCAGTTCGATCAATGCGGGAAATTCTCCTCTTTGGGTAGTTGACGGAATTCCTATTCTGAACGGAGACAACTCTGAAATGGTGAATTCTTCTAACACCCTGACTATGCTGAATCCGAATGATATCGAGTCTATTACGGTATTGAAGGATGCTGCAGCATCTGCGGCTTACGGTTCACGTGCCGCAAACGGAGTCATTCTCGTTACTACGAAAAGCGGCAAGGAAGGTGTATCCAGTTTTTCCGCAAGTGCAAAATTCGGAGTTTCGTGGCTTCAAAGCGATAGCGGCTTTAGAATGATGAATGCCCGCGAACTCCTGCAATATCAAAGGGATGCGGTTGTAAATGCCGGGATGGATCCTGATGATCCTACAGGTTCTTATTACCGTCCGTATTCTCTTTTGAACAATACTTTGTATGATCCTCTCAAGGAATTCACAAGAATCGGAAAACTACAGGAATATGAAATCTCTGCTTCCGGCGGAAACAGCCGTTCCAAATATTTTTCTTCATTCAATTATCAGAAAAATACAGGTATTGCGTACGGTATCGATTTCTCCAAAATACAAGGACGTGTCAATGCTTCTTACAAGCTTAAGGACAATCTTGAAACCGGAGTGCATATGAATCTCGGTTATACAGAACAAAATGATGTCCCGATGCAGAGTCTTTATTATGCCAATCCTATATGGGCCGGCGAAACAATCATGCCGTGGACTCAATTGAAAAATCCTGACGGATCATATAGTGCGGAACTTCCAAACAATTCATATCAGAACCCTCGTGTGACTGCAAAGTATGATCAACAGTGGGACAAGAAGTACCGTTTGACCGGTATAGTGAATTTGAAATGGACGCCGTTAAAGAATCTTGACCTTGAGACTAAAGATGCAATAGAAACATCTTTCGGTCAATCACGGCGTTATTGGGCTCCAGAATCCCAAGGGCATGGTGGCCAGGACACAAATCTTCAAACTTACAGAACCCAGGATGTGCAACTGACTACTTCCAATACAGCTACATATTCGAATCTTTTCGGTGGCTATCATTCCCTGCGTGTCGTATTGGGACAGGAAGCGAAGAAATACAATGAGGATTATGAATTTGCTAAAGCTCCCAAAGTAGATCCGTATATTCCTTATCCGAATACCGCAAGCCAGAAAGAAACGGAAGTAAGAGTCAGTTTTTCAAACGAGTCGATGCTTTCTTTCTTCGGAATTGCGGATTATAATTTCGACAATAAATATTTCTTGCAGGCAACTGCCCGTGAAGACGGCTCTTCCCTGTTCGGAGAAGATAACAAATGGGGACTTTTCTGGTCCGTTTCCGGTTCATGGAATGTAACCAAAGAAAATTTCATGAAAAATGTAAAGGCTCTTTCTCTTCTCAAACTCAGATTGAGTTATGGTGTGAATGGTAACAATAACATCGATCCTTATCAGGCTTACGGTGTTTACGCTACAAAAGATTATAACGGTTATGTCGGTATGTTCCCTTCCCGATTGGAAAACAAGATCCTTTCATGGGAGAAGAATCAGACATGGAATGCCGGTGTTGATTTCGGAGTTTTTGACAACAGAATCATTGGAAGTGTTGATGTTTATAACCGCAAGACCGTGGATCTGTTGCTTACTAAACAAATTCCACAAACTACAGGTTTCTCTACCATATTTTCAAATGCCGGATCTCTTCGTAACAGAGGTGTGGAAGTCCAATTGAGCGGGGATATCCTCCGTACAGAAGACTTTCTCTGGTCGGCCGGTGCCAATATTGCTTTCAACAAGACAAAGATCCTTGATTTGGGTGGCGATGACCATATTGGAAACAATCTGCGTCAGGTTGTCGGAAAATCCATGTATACATATTATCTGTATGACTATTATGGAGTAAATCCTTCAAACGGAGAAGCTCTTTGGGTAACGAATGATGGGACTCTGACAAACCAGTATTCCAAGGCGAGAAGGTATTATGCCGGTTCTCCGGAACCTAAGGCCATAGGTGGATTCAATACATCTTTCCAATGGAAAGGCCTTGTTTTTTCCGCTTTCTTTGAATTCAAGGCCGGAAATAAGGACTTCATTGCTAATGAATGGTCTTATCTTTCATCAGACGGTAGTGAAATGACCATGAACCAAAAAGCTTCGGCTACCAATTATTGGAAAACAGCAGGAGATATCGGGGTTAATCCTAAACCTGTAGCAGGAAATACAACCAATTCATCAGCTGCATTGTCAGATCGTTGGCTCGAGGACGCAAGCTACTTGAGAGTCAAGGATGTTACTCTTTCTTATTCTTTACCTAAAACATGGGTCAGCAAAGCAAAATTCAAAGCTGTGAAGATCTATGTCAGCGGATTGAATCTATACTGCTTCAATGATGTCGATTTCTGGGATCCCGAGCAGGGTGTTACCGGTAGTACTGCCGGACAATATCCTCTTACAAAATCTTTAGTCGGCGGTATTGAATTATCGTTCTAATTTTTTGAATAATATGAATATGAAAAAATATATTTATATCGCTTTTGCGGCTTTGACCGTTCTTACTGCGTGTGATAAGGATTTCCTTAAGAAAGATCCTATTACCAGCCAGAGCAACGTCCTGACTTTGTCTTCTTATAAAGGCCTTAATCAGGCTGTGCAAGGAGCATACGGCCGTCTTGTAAATACTTCATGGTATGGCGAAGATTTCATAATCTCTACCGAGATGAGAACTATCGACGGTAAGAAATGGATAGGATCTATCCATGATACCGGAAGATACAATGATGATTATGCAATCCTTTTTACTCCAACCAATACTTCCGGTCTCTGGGGAGTGGCTTATTCCGAAATCAATGCTGTAAACAGTGTCCTTGATGTGATAGACAACATAAGCATGACCGATGCACAGCGCAAAAATCTCAAGGCAGAGTGCCTTTTTCTGCGTGCTCTTTCGCATTTTGATCTTGTAAGGATGTATGCTATGCCTTATGATTATACCGATGACGCCTCTCACTTGGGAGTTCCTGTTGTAACTACAGTACAGGGAATAAAGGAAAAGCCAGCAAGAAACACGGTAAAGGAAGTTTACGATCAGATAATCTCTGACCTCCTTGCCGCTGCTGACGATATCGATCCTGCCTATACAAGACCTGAAGCTACGGACGCAAAAGCCGTCGTGTCATTGCCTGCTATATGGGCTTTGCTTAGCAGGGCTTATCTGTACAGTGATCAGTGGCAGAAGGCTGCCGATTATGCGACCAAAGTTATAGATTCCAAGAAGTATGAAATGTGGTCCGCCGATGACGTAAAGGATGCCAAATGTTTCCTTCAGGATGCCCCTAAAGGCGGTGAAATCATTTTCGAAACTTATGGATCTAAAGTCAATACGGATGACGGTTACCATAATTCTCTTTGGTCTCTGACTTGTTCCGAAGGCGAGTACGGTGATGCCGGGGCGTCTACGGATTTGGAGAAACTGTATGAAGATGGTGATGTCCGCAAGTCATGGCTTGAACCTGATGCCGACGGAAACTGTCTTTTCACCAGAAAATATGCAGGCAAAGGTCTTGCGAATCCGGACTTGAACAATACCGTAGTTCTCAGACTTTCCGAGATGTATCTCAATCGCGCGGAAGCCGTTATCCATGGTGCCACTGGTTCTAGTGCCATATCCGATCTTGCCGTGATCGCGAAAGACAGAAATGCTACAGCTCAACCTGCCACCTTAACCGGTGTATATATGGAAAGGGCGAAAGAGCTTGCATGGGAAGGTCATCTTTGGTTCGATCTTGCCAGAACCGGTCGGGATATGGACAGGACCGATATTGCTTCTTCAAGTATTCCAACCAACATACCTAAAGGCGATCACAGATGGGCTATGCCTATACCTCAAAGAGAGCTTACTGTAAATGGAAATCTCGTTCAAAATGCCGGTTACGGTGAATAATATTGGAGGAATAGAATATGAATAAATTTTTAAGAATATTATCCGGTGCCGCAGTTCTGGCTTTGTTTGCAGCCTGCGACCCTAATACAACGCCTAAATTCGATGAGAACGATGCGTTTGCTTCTTTCGATAAATCTTCTATAGAAGTTTCGGAAGACGCCGGAACGGTTTCGATACCTGTTACTATCGCTACTATCGATCCGGTTGCTACTACCGTGACCTATTCCGTTGAGGATGGCGGTACTGCGGTGGAAGGAACCAATTTTTCACTTGCGGATCCTTCCGCAGTTCTTACTTTCGACGGGAAAACACGCAGCGGAAACATAGTTGTCAATATCGTTGATCTGGCCGGAAAATATACCGGTGATCTTTCTTTTACTATAAAGATAGACAACGCTACGGGTCTGAATATCGGTGCCGACAATACTTGCAAGGTAACCATTGGCGACAAAGATCATCCTCTTGCCGATATTTTGGGCTCATATGCAGTAGCTTGTACAAATGAAGATGCTACTCTTCCTAATTCATACACAATGACCTTGAGTAAGGATCCTGACGACGTGTCCGTAGTATGGTGTGATTATATTATGCCTTTTTCTTTTTCTAATTCGACTATAGACCTTGCCGTTTATGGCAATGTTTCCGGAACAGCCGGTCATCGTGTGATATCCTTCCCTTATAATCAGGAAACCAAGTATGTGAATTCTACTTACGGAAAATTTGTGTTCGATGGTTGGACCGATGCCGGTGATGGCGGTTACAATGTTATCCAGACAGGAAATGCCGTGTTTACCGAAGTCTCCGACGGCGTATTCACATCTCCGGATCAGCTTACATTCTTAGCCACATACGTTTGGGGTCTTTCATCCGGTTTTACCTGGACTAAAAAATAATATGAGAGCATTATGAAAAAAGTATTTATATATATTGCGATTTTCGCTTCAGTTATCGGACTTTTTGCAGCTTGCGATGCGTCGGACAACGACGTTACCTCGGAACCTGTAGTGGCTTCGGATCCTATCACGGTTACATTTTCGAATGTCACCGAGACTTCGTTCGATGTTACTCTTGCTCCACAAGGGAAAGCTGCATACTATTCCTATCTAGTGGATCAGTCGGATGTCGCAGAGACTCTGGATTCCCTGACTCTTTATGAGGTCGGATACAAAAGTCTTGCAAAAGGGACTTTCAAATATGCTGATAAGAATACTGTTACTTTCACTGTCAGTGATTTGACTCCTAATACTACTTATCAGGTATATGCCGTTTCTTCAAGTGAAACCGGCGTCCCGAGTTCCGTTGCCGTTGCGGCCGTGACTACCATAGACAATACCGATCCTTGGGTATCAGACTCTAAGGTAAATGCCGACAGTACATTGAAGATCACCTTTTCCGAAGCCGTAAAGGCTGGATCCGGGAAGTTGAAGGCAAGAATCTATGCGTTGAATGTTTGGAGCGGAGCTAAATATGACGGTTATGACAGCGTATATGTCGATGTGTCGAAAGCTGTTATTTCCGGAGATGCGGCTACCGTCCGTTTCGATATCCCTTCCGGAGCTTACTACACTGTGGATGTACCTGCGGGAGCCTTCACCGATACCAAGGGAAATCCATGTGAAGCGATGGAAAGTTATTTCTACTATTCATCAGGTATGCATGTCCATGGTATCTACGGAATAATGGATACCAAGGATTTCACCATGGGTGATTTCGCTTACGATACACTTTCCACCTCATCTGCGAAGAACTATATCGAAATCAATGTCCCTGCCGAAGGCGTCGATCTTGGCGGTATGGATAAGTCCAAAACTATCATGGAAAAGATAGAAAACGGATCCGTATCGACTACCTACAGTGATTTGGTTTATTCTACATATTGGGGCTTAACTATTAACGAGGATGCATATTATGCAATGATCAAAATGGCGGCAGTTCCTGTCAACGGAGACAAAGTTACTGTAACCGTTCCTAAGGATACTTTCGAAGATTATTTCGGAAATCCGAATGCAGAATGGACAGGTTCTTTCGTTTATGAGAATGCCGCAGGCGCATCCGTTCCGGCCGCAGGAAATTCTTCAGTGCAATTGAAACCTAATGCTTTCAATTCGCCGGGCATTTTGAAAACGAGGGAAATTCCTGTTGCTGATTCTATGAGATAAATCTGGATTCAACATCTTGATTCGATTCTTTACCGGGGATGACTGAATTTTCAAGTCATCCCTTTTTATTTGTATTTAAGCGTGGTTAACAATTATTTTTGTGACGCTATTGAAAAATTCTTATTTTTACAGATAGATTAGTAATACGTATTATCATGAGAAGAATATACTTGGTTGCAATTATGGTGTTTGCAATGCTGTCGGTATGCAATGCACAGGATTACCGTCCGACTACGGTATGGCCTTACAGATATGATGATTTCGCCGCGGGAGAACTTGTTTTCAAGGTCGGCGGCGGCAAATCCGGAAAGTTCAATATATATATACCGGGAAATAAGCTCCATTTCCTTGACGGTGAAATGATAAAGTCGGTTTCTTCTTCCGAGGTGGCTGCAGTGAAGATCGGTTCTGATTATTATCGTAATGTCGACGGTGAGATTCTCAAGGTTCTGGCAAAATCGGACAAAGCTCTTATAGTCGAAGAGCTTTCCATAAACGAAACCGCACTCAATTCCACTGGAGGTGCTTACGGTTCATCTTCTGCAAGTGACGGTACAATGGCCCTCAGCTCTTTGGAAGGAATAGGCGGAACCAGGACCAATATGAATCATATGGAACTGAAAAATGACAAAGATGCAGGCAAAATGCTGCCTTTGATCAAAAAAACATATATATTCGTGAAAGGAAACAAAATTTATGCTACCAAAAGGGATGTTATGTCAATAAAAGGCGTGAATTCCTCTGAAGTCAAGTCTTTCATAAAAAAGAATCATATCAGATGGAAAGATCCGCAGTCCCTGCTTATATTAGCAGATTTCCTTTCCGATCAATTCTAACTGTTATTTAAATGAAAATAAAATTTATTTTTCCGTTATTGGCGATTTTCTTTTTTTTCGCATGCTCGAAAGAAAATCAGCCCGTTACGCCGCTGCCTTCTGAATCCGGCGACATATCCGATACTCTTTCATATGAACCGGGGGTGGCCATCGTTAAATTTTCAGACGATATGACCGGTCTGGTGGAATCTGATTTGAGCTACGGTAAGGTGGTTACCAAATCTATGGGCTTGAATGAGGCGGTTGACGAACTCGGGATAGTTTCCATGACCAGATTGTTTCCGTATGCGGGTGAGTTCGAGCCGAGAACCAGAGCGGAAGGCCTGCATAAGTGGTATGTCGTGAAATATGATAAAGATGTTTCCGTTACCAAGGCCGGAGATGAGTTCTCAAGTATCCCCGGAATAGAATATGTGGAAAACCAGCGTAAAATCAAAACGCAGGACTTCAATGATCCGGATCTGTCATATCAGTGGCATTATTATAATGATGGGACAGGCGGTGCCAATTATAAAGCGGGAGCCGATATCAACGTCAAACCGGTATGGAAAGATTATACCACAGGAAATCCCAATGTTATTGTAGCTGAGGTCGACGGAGGAATAGATTTCAACCATCCAGATCTTGCTGCAAATTGCATTGCGGGAGGATCCGATGGCAGCAGGAATTTTGTCGATAACAATTATACCATAGTTGCGCATGATCACGGTACTCATGTTGCCGGTACTATTGCCGCCGTCAATAATAACGGAATAGGCGTATGCGGAATAGCAGGCGGTGATGCCGCTAATAATGTTAAAGGGGTGAAGTTGCTTTCATGCCAGGTGTTCGAGGATTATGCCGACGGAACCAGCAAGAGCGGTCCTACTTCTTCCGCTATCAAATGGGGTGCTGATCACGGAGCCGTCATATGCCAGAACAGTTGGGGATATTCTTATGATGCAGACGGCAACGGCATTCTTGATACTCAGGAAAAAGAGAATGCATTGAATGCCACTATTTCGGCTTCCGATAAAGCGGCGGTTGACTATTTCATAAAATATGCTGGATGTGATAATTCCGGCAACCAGTTGTCTTCTTCTCCTATGAAAGGCGGTGTAGTTATCTTTGCCGCCGGCAACGATGGCCTTCCTAACGGAGCTCCGGGTAACTATGATCCTATAATAGCCGTAGGTGCAATCGGATCGGATGGCAAGAGGGCTGGTTATTCCAATTACGGTTCATGGGTAGATATCGCTGCACCAGGTTCTTCCGTATACAGTACTTTGTCCGGTTCCAAATACGGCTATATGTCGGGAACATCAATGGCTTGTCCCCATGTTTCCGGCGTTGCCGCTCTGGTCGTGTCTTATTTGGGCGGCCCCGGTTTTACGAACACTATGCTTGAAGACAGGCTGATAAAAGGGGCGAAGAAAGGATTCCTTTCGTCCAACGCCCAGATAGGGAATCTTGTGGATGCATTAGGCGCCATTACTTACGGTAACAATGATACCCCGGATGCTGTCAGCCAGTATACTGCCGTACCGTCTTCCAACAATATCGATTTTACCTGGAAAGTAACCGGGAATAAATCTTTTATAAAGGCATATGGTTTCATTCTTCTGGCAAGTACCGATCGAGCCAAATTGGAAAATGTTTCGTTGAATAATCCCGGAGACGGAATAATTGTAAAATCACTGGATACGCCTGATGATGCCGGAATCGGGGATGAGATTTCGTCTCGGATTACAGGATTGTCTTTCGATACTCAATATTATGTCGCCATAGCGGCACATGACTACAGTATGAACTATTCGGCCTTGTCCGGCATAAAGACTGTTACTACCGGAATAAATCACCCTCCTATGATTTCTATCGATAATGCCAATCTTACTATCCATGCTTACGAAACCGTAGAAGTTCCCGTAAAAATATATGATCCCGACGGGCATTCGATAAAAGTGAATTTCTCCGGAGGTTCTGACGCCGCTTCCCTGGTTTCCCCGATAGATACGGTCACTTATACTTTCCGTGTTATAGGCCCTAAAGCTAGTGCCGGCAGTTACTCCGCTACCATTACTGCGACTGACAGTTACGGCTCATCTTCAACTCAGGAAATTCAGTATAAGATTCTTGAAGACCAGGCTCCTGTGAAGGTAAAGGATTTCGACAACATACTTTCTTACAATGTAGGTCAGAAATATACATTTGACGTAAGTGATTATATCACCGATCCGGATGGCGAAACTCCTACGATTACTGCGGCTTGTTCCAATATGAATGTGGTACACTTCAATCAGTCCGGTAATATCCTTTATATGACTACAATAGGTTACGGTTTGTCAGATGTGGCTATTACCGGTTCCGACGCCTTGGGTAAAAGCGTTACAAGTTCGTTCAGGATTCTGGTGAGGGATTCCGGTACAGCTTTGGAAGCTTATCCTAATCCGGTCAAGGATTCGTTGAATATACGTACCGGTGAAACGGATGCTGAGACTCGGGTTAAGATAATTTCGTCGACCGGTTCCATCGTTTATGACAAGACATCTTCTTTCAGCGCTTTCAATCCGTTGAAGGTTGACATGACAAATTGCGCTCCCGGGAAATATTCCCTGAGTGTCGTCTATGATGGCAAAACTTATAACAAAATCGTAGTCAAGAAATAATTGAATTTATGTATTCCAATAAAATAGTTAAGATAACCGCCTTGATATGCGGAATGTTTGTATTCATGCAATTTGCAAATGCTCAGGATACAAAAGGAGGGGATGTCGCAATGGGATATTCGGCTGTAGTCCGTAATCCGGTATCTGCCGCCATGGGCTTCTCCGGCATCGCTTCGTCTTCATCGATGGCATGGTCTTCTTTTTCCAACTCTGCAGCCATTCCGTTTTATAATGGGAAATTCGATGCTCAGGTCCTTTATCAGGATTGGGCTCCTACGGTAGATGCGATCAAAAGTACCGACATTGCTGCCGGATTGGCTTTCAAGGCATCTGATCGCCTGGGATTTTCATTAGGCTTCGTAAATCAGAGCGGAGTATCGTATGATCTTACAGATGAAAATGGATATTCCAAAGGTTCTTTTACACCTTCCGATATCCAGGCTAATATTGGCGTAGGTTTTTCTTTGTCCGAAAAACTTTCTGCCGGTGCCGATTTGAAGTATCTCTCAAGCAAGGTTAGCGACGACAATTCGTATTCCGCCTTTGCCGCCGATATCTTTGCCATGTACAGAATGGATGACTTGAACTTGACAGCAGGAATCTCGAATTTCGGTTCTTCCGTCAAGGATGACAACGGAGAGTCTTTCGATCTGCCGGCTTCTGTCAATTTCGGCGGAGCATACGTCGTAAAGCCCGGTTATGTCCAGTCCATTGAGGCTACTTTGGATGCCGGATATTATTTCAGCGGTAAATTCACGGCTGCTTGCGGTGTACAGTACGGATTGTTCGGTACTATTTATTTACGTGCCGGTTATCATTACGGAGATGATGAAGCTGTTTTGCCGTCTTTCGCTACCGCCGGGTTCGGATTGAAGTTGAAAGGCGTAAAGCTTGATTTTTCTTATATCCTTGGAAATGAAAATCTTAAAAACACAATGAATATCGGTTTGGGAATCGCGTTTTGAAATTTGCAGGGAGTGATTGAAGGGAAGGAATTGCGATGTTTATCCTGAATGATATTTGTTTGTGAAACAGTTTCTATTATATCTTTTACCTTTTGTGATTCTTGTTTCCTGTTCCAAAGAACAGGCTGCGGATGTAGGGTGTGTGGATGATGACACTGTATGTCAGGATACACTTTCTTCCGTAATGATTGTCAAGTTCGGAAAAGATGTTTCATCTCTTATTGCCGGTGATATAAAGCAAGGGAAAGTAATTACGAAATCCCTGGATTTGAACTGTCTGGTTGACGGTCTGGGGATATTGTCCATCAGAAGGGAATTCCCCGATGCCGGAAGATTCGAAGGAAGAACGGAAGAATCGGGCCTCGACAGATGGTACAGAATCACATATAGTCCGGATATTCCTAAAGTCAAGGCGTCAGACGCTTTTTCTTCCATGTCCGGTGTCGAATATGTCGGGACCAAGATGAAGATCAAAGTTGCGGGGAGTTATTTTAACGATCCATTCTATTCTTATCAGTGGCCATTGTCCGGATTCTCCAAATCCGGAGATTCTTCATGTGCCGGAGTTGATGTAATCCCCGCCTGGAAATATTTTACAACAGGAAGCGAAGACGTAATAGTTGCCGTTGTCGACGGAGGCCTGGACATGAACCATGAAGATCTTTCGGAAAATTGTATTCCCGGCGGTAATGACGGCAGTTGGAATTTTGTCCGGGGTTATGCCGGAAGCCTTATTTTTCCCCACGATCACGGTACCCATGTCGGAGGGATAATAGCCGCGGTGAATAATAACGGCAAGGGGGTATGCGGCGTTGCCGGAGGGGATTATTCTTCAGGTAAAAAAGGTGTGAGACTTCTTTCCTGCCAGATTTTCATGAAAAATCCCGACGGAATCAAAGACCTGACCGGAGATGAGGCCGCCGCTATCAAATGGGGGGCTGACCATGGTGCCGTATTGTCTAACAATAGCTGGGAATATGACTATTCATCCGAAGCCGATGCTGAAAATAATGAAACGCCGTTGTATCTGAAAGAGGCCATAGACTATTTTGTAAAATATGCCGGATATGACGAAAATGGTGTCCAGACAGGGCCTATGGCCGGGGGGCTTGTCTTCTTTGCCGCCGGCAATGACAATCGTAGTTGCTCCCATCCTGCAGACTACGAAAATGTAATAGCGGTAGGTTCCGTTTCGAGTGATTTTAAAAGAGCGTCATATTCCAATTATGGCGACTGGGTGGATATATCGGCTCCGGGAGGTGACCTTACAGGAAGCTATGCAAATGTACTGAGCACATATGCCGATAACAAATACGGATATATGGCCGGAACTTCCATGTCATGTCCGATAGTTACCGGTATTGCGGCTTTGCTGGTCTCTTATTACGGAAGGAAAGGTTTCACCAATGCGGAATTAAAGGAAAAACTCATAGGCGGTGCCGATGCCATTCTTCCACAAGGTTCGGATATCGGTCCCTTGGCAGACGCTATGGGGGCGTGTACGTACAATTGTTTGAAAGCTCCCGATCCGGTTTCTTCGTTTTCGGTATCTTCACAGGCAAACAGGCTGGATTTTAGTTTTGATGTTACATGCGGCATGGACGGGGGTAAGTCATACGGTTACCTTCTGGTTGCCGGAAAGGATAAGAATGATGTCGAGAATTTCGATCCCTCGTTACAATATCCATCCGGAATCCATTATACCAAGCTCTTAACCGATACTCTTAAAGTCGGAAAGCAAATCACCGGAAGCATATCCGGACTGGATTTTTCTTCCGGCTATTATGCTGCCGTATTTGCTTATAACTATCATGGGAAATACAGCGGAATTTCTCCTGTAAAGGCAGTTTCAACCGGGAAGTACCATTCTCCTGTAATAGTTCCACTGGTCAATGGCATTTATACGGTCAAATCGAATGAAAGTCTTTCTTTTGATTACTATGTAAGTGATCCTGACGGTCATTCCATAACCGTTTCGGTATCAGCAGGCCCTGCCGTGACTTCTGAATATGACGGGGAAAATCTGAAGATAACCATAAACGGACGGAAGGCAGGGCTCGGCACCTATTCAGGTGTGATTACCGCTACGGATCAGTATTCGGCATCGACTGATCTGGCATTTGATTACAAGGTAGTTCAAGATCAGCCGCCTGTAGTAGCTGAAGATGTAAATGATATGATCGTTTACGGTCTTGATCATACTTTTTCCATGGATATGTCCGATCTTTTCAGTGATCCGGATGACAGCGTTCTTATCTACAAAGTACGCAATTATGATAGCAATGTTACCGATGTTGCTGTAACGGACAATCTGGTGTCATGTTCCGTCTGCAGTTACGGCCTTTCCGAATTTGTAATGGAAGCATCAGATAATTCCGGCAAATCCTGCCAATTGTCTTTTTCCGTTCTTGTCAAGAATCCCGATAATCTGGCCGAAGCTTATCCTAATCCTGTCTCTTCCACTCTATATATAAGAACGGAAAAGGAAGCTCCTACGCATATTAAGATTGTAAGTATATCCGGAGTAATCATATATGATAAGACTTTGCAGGTAAGCGGCTTTTCCCCTGCTGAAATCGATATGTCCGAATGTGTTCCGGGAGTATACGGACTTTATATCAGCTACTCTGATAAAGTATTCAAGAAAACAATTGTCAAAAAGTAATTGAATTATGCACTCAATGATTGTGAGGAAGTTATTGGTATGTATAATTGCTACGTTTGCTGTTGCAGTTGCATCTGCCCATGATTTTACAGATGCTTTTCCCATGTCCAGAATTGATAGGAATCCGGCGACTTTGTCAATGGGAGGTGCCGGGGTTGCGTCTTTGTCTTCTTTGGCGTGGTCTTCATATGAGAATCCTGCGATAATACCATTTATGAAAGAAAGTGTAGCCGGAAATTTCAGCTATCTGTATTGGAAGCCTGAAGTGTCTTCTTTCCATTATTATGATTTCGGAATGAGTTATGAGGTGTCCAATGTCGGTTTCACCTTAGGAGGCTCATATGGCAGAGGAGAGTCATATGATTATTATTCGGAATCCAATCCATCCGTTTCTTCCGGAACTTTTACTCCTGACGACAGGATGTTCAATTCCGGTATCTCTTTTATGTTATGCCGGTTTTTGTCTTTTGGTGTAAATTTCCGTTTTATGAAGTCCGGTCTTTCTAAAGACGATGATTTCCAGGCTATTACATCGGATATGTTTATAATGACCGATTTCTCTTTTACGGATTTGCATGGGTTAAGAGCGGCTTTCGGTGTAACAAATCAGGGAATTACCATTAGGGGGGCATCCGATGCAAATTTCGATATGTCATCATCTATTGTTCTTGGCGTAAGTTATTCTCCTGAATTCTTGTTGAATAACGCTCTTGAATTAAATCTTGATGAGGATTATTATTATAATAGCAAAGCCGTTTCATTTTCCTTCGGGGCTCAATATGGTTATTGCGGCAGGTACTTTATCCGTGGAGGTTTCAGATATGGCGGCAGTACGGTTATTCCATCATTTATTTCTTTCGGTCCCGGAATCAGGTATTCGGGATTAAGTCTTGATTCCGCTTTTATTTTCGGCTTTTCCGGTCTGAAAAGCGGGATGTCTTTCGGTCTGGGATATTCATTTTAGTTTGTTCTGTTGCTTAAAGTTGTTATATTTGCAAAATGTTTGCCCGCATACGGCAATCAGTTATTGGAGAGATGCTCGAGTGGCTTAAGAGGCACGCCTGGAAAGCGTGTAAACTCCCAAAGGGTTTCCGGAGTTCGAATCTCCGTCTCTCCGCTTCTATTCTACTTATTTCCAAAGTGTTAGATGTATTTCAGTTCTGACACAAACGTTTGGATAGCCATAAAAAAAAAGAAAACATTTGCCTTTTCCTGCTGTATTTTGCACTTGTTTGCACAAAATCACTCGCAGCTCACTCGCAAGTTTTTCCGGTATCAAAAAATGGTTACCACAAATCTCTATCTTGACTGCAGAAGTCGCAATAAGGTTCACTTAACGACAGATTAGTATAGAGGGCTAGTTTGTCGGATTTCATGATGTCAGGCGGATGTCTTAATTATTTCATAAAGACATTGGTTGTTTTAATAAAAAACATTATATTTGAAGTGAATACTAAAACCAGCCAGTGACATTAATAACCAATAACCATGCGACCTAAAATTTTAATTATTATTCTGTTATCTTTAGGAGCATTGACCTTTTGCGAGAAACAGGAATTATCCCGAATGCTAACCAACAAAAGCGAGATAAAGCAAAAAGGCGCTTTTAAGGATGTAATGGTTTCTAAAGAAAACATTCTTTATATGAATTTGCCCTCAATTACAAAGGGGCTTTCGACAAAATCGGGGTCAGGAGACGATGGCGACCTTGTGAGCTTGGAGTCACTTCTCGACAGGGGAAGAATGGAGGAGCTTGACTTCGACGGTCGTCATATAACTCAGATACCTTTCATTGAGGTAAAATCAGACCTTGATGTCTCCATTCAGGATTCTCTTAATCCGGTGATCCGGCCAGAGGATATAACGATTGTCAAGAAGTACCTTATTGAGGTGATTGACACTCCTGCAAATAAGGTAAGAACTTTTGTCGCCGCCCTTATCCCGTCAAAGGCTTTTCTGGACCAATATGGAGCGGACTCATTAAGTTATCTGCACAAAGGTGAATTCAAGGGGATAGTCCTGTACAGTAATCTTGACGGCAGTTGCCGAAACGTCTGTTTCTATCGTGAAGGTCCTATACGTCTCGGCGATGTGATTGATCCGGGGCAGAAAGATTTGTATAGCAGAGTTAAGGTTATCAGTCTTGTGAGAAAGAATCCGGAGACGAGGTCTCCTTCTTCTGATGATGATGGCATCTACGGAGGGGCGATTGCCGGTAGCGTATGCGTTGCTGAGAAGACCACGAGAAAGAGAGTGGACGAAGATGACAAATGAAAGTCGGAAATGCCGGATTGTGGAAAAGGTGGTGGAGGCGGAGGTTCCGGCGGCGGTAGCGGCAAGACTGGCGATAGCGGTTCTGATTCCGGTTCTGATTCCAGACACGATGATGATTCAAGAACCATCTATGACACATTGATGCCTTCAGTAATAATTGCTGATACGTCAAGCTACGTTGAGTATAGAATAAATTTGTTCAAAGGTGGAACAGGAGAAGGGTACGTAAGCGGTGGAGGAGTCTATAAGAAAGGGGCCGTTGTCATTTGTAAGGCTTGGGCCTACACTGGATCGAATTTCGACAGGTGGACCGGAGATTTCAATGGTAAGGATTTCAATGTGACTCTTAAGGTAGAACAGAGTATATCGGCCACAGCGTATTTCATCAACATATCTTATACTACGGGGGTGCTTCGTCCGTGTTTTAGTCTTTTACGGGGCGTTGGTAATCCTTTGGTTAACATGACTATTGCTTCACCAGGATGGACAGGCTGGAAAGGAGGTACTTATGGGTATGTGAGGTACGATAAACATGGTAATAAAAAAATGCACAATGGATTGGATCTTTCTGCAAATGTGGGGACTGAAGTCTATGCCATGATAGACGGAGTGATTGGGGGGCAGTATGTTACAGAACAACCAGATAAAAACACCCGTGATTATCCAGATGGCTATAAAGGAGATGTCAATGGGGCTGGAAATAGAATTAATATCATAGGCCATATTCATGGTTCGACCGTGCAAATTGGTTATTGGCATCTGATGGCTGGAAATCCAGTTGCCATAAACCCAAGGACAGGCAGCCCATATAAAAAGGGAGATAGAGTATTCCGGGGAGAAGTCGTTGCTTACACTGGAAGGACTGGAAACGCCTACAATGTCAAGGAGAAACATCTTCATTTGGCTTATTATAAAATTTCTTCAAACGGGACAAGACGAAGTGCGAATCCGGAGGAGCTTATTAACGGAAGTGTCAACTGGAACGACAATCACAGTAAGGTCCTGACTCCAGACATAAAGGGAATAATCTGTGATGAAGAGAAGAAAGATAATATTTCTGTATTTACAACTAAATAACCAAAAAAGATGAAAAAGATAATATTAATCGGTTTTATTATTGCATTGTCAATCAATGCTTTTGCGCAGGATGTCGAAGGCGTACTCGCGGATCAGAAGATGACTTATGCCCAGGTCGTGGCAAAATTCGGTAAGCCGGATAAATATCGAAAACATTATGATGAATTCGGTTTAACTGAGGACTATTATTATGTAAAAACGTGGTTACATTTTGAAGAGACAGGAAAGTTTAAGAATTTTGTTATCGAAGACCGTCGATTTGCAGCATTGACTCTTGATATAGATGGCGGGATAAGAGTCGGGGATCCGTTATCAAAACTTGACAATTTCAAATACGGCAAGCCTCAGTATATGAAAGATTATGAGAATGGAGATAAACAATATTCAGTGTATAATCATCGTGATGATCACGTTTACCTGATGGTTAAGGATGGAATCATAGTTGCAATTCTCTACGATTATCCGGTATAGAGTGAGTTTATCGTTCAATATCTTCGTTCCCCGATTGCCAGGCTGTGATTAACAAACACAAAAAGATGAAAAGGATAATATTAATCGGTTTTATTATTGCATTGTCAATCAATGCGTTTGCGCAGGATGTCGAAGGAATGCGCGTGGATCAGAAAATGACTTATGCCCAGGTCGTGGCAAAATTCGGGAAACCCGATACTTATCAAAAACAATATGATGAATTCGGCTTAAGCGAGGAATATTATTACGGCAAAACATGGTTTCATTTCGAAGAGACCGGAAAGTTTAAGAATTTTGTTATCAAAGATCGTCGATTTGCAGCCTTGACGCTCGATATAGATGGCGGGATCCGAGTCGGAGACCCATTATCGAAACTTGACAATTTCAAATATGGTAAGCCTAAGTGTGTCCCGGATTCTGAGAATGGGGACACTCTATATTCATTGTATAATAATTGTGATGATCACGTTTATCTCCGGGTTAGAGATGGCATAATCGTCACAATTTTTTACTATTATCCGGTATAGAGTGAATTCATCGTTCAATATCTTCGTTCACTGATTGCCAGGCTGTGATCAATTAACCAAATAACATGAAAAGGATAATATTAATCGGTTTTATTATTGCATTGTCAATTAATTCGTTTGCACAGGATGTGGATGGCATGCGCGTGGATCAAAAGATGACTTATGCCCAGGTCGTGGCGAAATTCGGGAAACCGGATAGATATTTAAAACGTTATGATGAATTTGGCTTAACCGAGGAATATTTTTATGGCAAAACGTGGTTTCATTTTGAAGAGACAGGAAAGTTTAAGAATTTTGTTATCAAAGACCGTCGATTTGCAGCTTTAGCGCTTGATATAGATGGCGGGATCAGAGTCGGAGACCCATTATCGAAACTTGACAATTTCAAATACGGCAAACCGCAGTATGTAAGGACAGATGATGATGGTGAACTTTATTTACTATACCCGAAGTGTGACGATAATGTCTATTTGGTGATTAGAGATGGCATAATAGTCACAATCTTCTACTATTATCCGGTATAGAGTGAGTTCATCGTTCAATATCTTCGCTCCCATTGCGAACCGGTGATCAATAAACCAAAACATGAAAAAGATAATATTAATCGGTTTTATTATTGCATTATCTATCAATGCATTTGCGCAGGATGTGGATGGAATGCGCGTGGATCAGAAGATGACTTATGCCCAGGTCGTGGCGAAATTCGGAAAGCCGGATAGATATCATAAAGTTAATGACGAATTCGGAACGAGCGAAGAATATATTTACGGTAATAGCATACTACATTTCGAAGAAACAGGAAAGTTTAAGAATTTTGTTATTAGAGACCGCCGTTTTGCAGCATTGACACTTGATATCGATGGCGGGATACGGGTCGGGGATCCGTTATCGGAACTTGACAATCTCAAATCCGGTAAGCCGCAATATGTAAACACAGATGAAGATGGAGAGAACTATGTGTTATACCCAAAGTGTAATGATAACGTTTATCTTACAGTGAAGGATGGCATAATAGTCACAATTTTCTACTATTATCCAGTATAGAGTAATTTATCTTGCAATATCTTCGTTCCCATTGCGAACCAGTGATCAATAAACCAAAAAACATGAAAAAGATAATATTAATCGGTTTTATTATTGCATTGTCAATCAATGCATTTGCGCAGGATGTGGATGGAATGTGCGTGGATCAAAAGATGACTTATGCCCAGGTCGTGGCAAAATTCGGGAAACCTGATACTTATCAAAAACAATATGATGAATTCGGCTTAAGTGAGGACTATTATTATGGAAAAACGTGGTTCCATTTCGAAGAGACAGGAAAATTAAAGGATTTTGTTATCAAGGACCGTCGATTTGCAGCATTGACTCTTGATATAGATGGCGGGATCCGGGTCGGGGATCCATTATCTAAACTTGACAATTTCAAATACGGCAAACCGCAGTATATAAATACGGATGAAGAGGGCGAGAATTATTTGATATACCCGAAGCATGATGATCACGTTTATCTTATAGTGAAGAAAGGAATAATAATAAAAATTTACTATTCTTATCCGGTATAGAATGAGTTTATCGTTCAATATCTTCGTTCACTGATTGCCAGGCTGCGGCCAACTAACCAAAGAATATGAAAAAGATAATATTAATCAGTTTTATTATTGCATTGTCAGTCAATGCATTCGCGCAGGATGTCGAAGGCCTGCACGCGGATCAGAAGATGACTTATGCCCAGGTCGTGGCAAAATTCGGTAAGCCGGATGAATATCGAAAACATTATGATGAATTCGGTTTAACTGAGGACTATTTTTATGGCAAAACGTGGTTTCATTTTGAAGAGACCGGAAAGTTTAGGAATTTTGTTATTAGAGACCGCCGATTTGCAGCCTTGACGCTTGATATAGCTGGTGGAATCAGGGTCGGAGATCCGTTATCGAAACTTGACAATTTCAAATCCGGCAAGCCTCAGTATGTAAGAACAGATGAAGATGGAGAGCTTTATTTGCTATACCCGAAGAGTGACGATAATGTCTATTTGGTGGTTAGAGATGGCATAATAGTCACGATTTTTTACGATTATTCAGTATAGAGTGAATTCATCGTTCAATATCTTCGCTCCCCGATTGCCAGGCTGCGATCAACTAACCAAATAAAATGAAAAGGATAATATTAATCGGTTTTATTATTGCATTGTCAATCAATGCATTTGCGCAGGATGTGGATGGAATGTGCGTGGATCAAAAGATGACTTATGCCCAAGTCGTGGCAAAATTCGGAAAGCCTAATAAATATCGAAAACAATATGATGAATTCGGTTTAACTGAGGATTATTTTTATGGCAAAACGTGGTTTCATTTTGAAGAGACCGGAAAGTTTAAGAATTTTGTTATTAGAGACCGCCGTTTTGCAGCCTTGACGCTCGATATAGATGGCGGGATCCGGGTCGGGGACCCGTTATCGAAACTTGACAATTTCAAATCCGGCAAGCCTCAGTATGTCAAAGATTATGAGAATGGAGACAAGCAATATTCAGTGTATAATTATTGTGATGATCATGTTTATCTCCGGGTTAGGGATGGAATCATAGTCAAGATTCTCTACGATTATCCGGTATAGAGTGAATTCATCGTTCAATATCTTCGTTCACTGATTGCCAGACTGCGGCCAACTAACCAAAGAATATGAAAAAGATAATATTAATCAGTTTTATTATTGCATTGTCAATCAATGCGTTTGCGCAGGATGTGGATGGCATGCGCGTGGATCAGAAGATGACTTATGCCCAGGTAGTGGCAAAATTCGGAAAACCTGACTTATATCATAAAGTCAATGATGAATTCGGAATTAGCGAAGATTATGTTTACGGTAATAATAACAGACTCCATTTTGAAGAGACAGGAAAGTTTAAGAATTTTGTTATTACAGAAAGTCGTTTTGCTGTTTTGACACTTGATATAGATGGTGGGATCAGGGTCGGGGACCCGTTATCGAAACTTGACAATTTCAAATACGGCAAGCCTCAGTATGTAAGAACAGATGAAGATGGCGGTGAGATTTATTTGTTATACCCGAAGTGTGATGATAATGTCTATTTGGTGGTTAGAGATAGCATAATAGTCACAATTTTCTACTATTATCCGGTATAGAGTGAATTTATCGTTCAATATCTTCGTTCACTGATTGCCAGGCTGCGGCCAACCAAACCAAAAAACATGAAAAAGATAATATTAATCGGTTTTATTATTGCGCTATCAATCAATGCGTTTGCGCAGGATGTCGAAGGCCTGCACGTGGATCAGAAAATGACTTATGCCCAGGTCGTGGCAAAATTCGGAAAACCTGACTTATATCATAAAGTCAATGATGAATTCGGAATTAGTGAAGATTATGTTTACGGTAATAGCAGGCTACATTTTGAAGAGACCGGAAAGTTTAAGAATTTTGTTATCAAAGACCGTCGCTTTGCAGCTTTAGCACTTGATATTGATGGCGGAATCCGGGTCGGAGACCCATTATCGAAACTTGACAATTTCAAATACGGCAAACCTCAGTATGTCAAAGATTATGAGAATGGAGACAAACAATATTCAGTGTATAATAATTGTGATGATCACGTTTACCTGATGGTTAGGGATGGAATCATAGTTGCAATTCTCTACGATTATCCGGTATAGAGAGGATTCATAAAGACGTTGATTATTTTAATAAAAAACATTATATTTGAAGTTGAGACTAATCCATAATATTATAACCAATGATTGTGCGGCCTAATATTCTAATTATTATTCTGTCATTTTTTGTAGCGTTGCCCTTTTGCGGGCAACAGGAACTATCCCAACTGCCAATCGGCAAAAGTGAGATAAAGCAAAAAGGCGCTTTTAAGGATGTAATGGTTTCTAAAGAAAACATTCTTTATATGAATTTGCCCTCAATTACAAAGGGGCTTTCGACAAAATCGGGGTCAGGGGACAATGGCAACCTTGTGAGTTTGGAGTCACTTCTCGATAGGGGAAGAATGGAGGAGCTCGACTTTAACCACCGTCATATAACTCAGATTCCTTTCATTGAGGTAAAATCGGACCTTGATGTCTCTGTTCAGGATTCTCTTAATCCGGTGATCCGGCCGGAAGATATAACGATTGTCAAGAAGTATCTTCTTGAAGTGATTGACACTGCGGCAAATAAGGTAAGAACGTATATTGCCGCCCTTATCCCGTCAAAGGCTTATCTGGACCTATATGGAGCGGATTCATTCAACTATCTGGACAAAGGTGGATTCATGGGGATTGTCTTGTACAGTAATCTTGACGGCAGTTGCCGAAATGTCTGTTTCTATCGTGGAGGCCCTATCCGTCTCGGCGATGTGATTGATCCGGGGCAAATAGCTTCTTATAGCAGAGTTAAGGTTATCAGCCTTGTGAGAAAGAGTCCGGAGAAAAGTTCTTCTTCTTCTGATGGCATATACAGAGGAGAAGTTGTCGGCCGCGTATGTGTCGCTGAAGTTGAGTCACGGCTACATTTAAATGGTCATCGGTAAGGATGTATCTTACGATATTTACAGCCAAATAACTGAGTGTGATGAAAAAAATATTGCTAATCAGTTTTATTATTGCATTGTCAGTCAATGCGTCTGCGCAGGATGTGGATGGCATGCGCGTGGATCAGAAGATGACTTATGCCCAGGTCGTGGCGAAATTCGGAAAGCCTGACTTATATCATAAAGTCAATGATGAATTCGGAATTAGTGAAGATTATGTTTACGGTAATAATAACAGACTCCATTTTGAAGAGACAGGAAAGTTTAGGAATTTTGTTATTACCGAAAGTCGTTTTGCTGTTTTGACACTTGATATAGATGGTGGGATCCGGGTTGGGGATTCGTTATCTAAACTTGACAATTTCAAATCCGGGAAACCTCAGTATGTCAAAGATTATGAGAATGGAGACAAACAATATTCAGTGTATAATAATTGTGATGATCACGTTTATCTCCGGGTTAGAGATAACATAATAGTCACAATTTTCTATTATTATCCGGTATAGAGTGAGTTCATCGTTCAATATCTTCGCTCCCCGATTACCAGGCTGCGATCAATAAACCCAAAAACATGAAAAAGATAATATTAATCGGTTTTATCATTGCATTGTCAATCAATGCTTTTGCGCAGGATGTCGAAGGCGTATTCGCGGATCAGAAAATGACTTATGCCCAGGTCGTGGCAAAATTCGGGAAGCCTGATAAATATCGAAAACAATATGATGAATTCGGCTTAAGTGAGGAATATTTTTATGGAAAGACGTGGTTTCATTTTGAAGAGACCGGAAAGTTTAGGAATTTTGTTATTAGAGACCGCCGTTTTGCAGCATTGACGCTTGATATAGATGGTGGGATCCGGGTCGGGGACCCGTTATCGAAACTTGACAATTTCAAATACGGCAAGCCTCAGTATATAAGGACAGATGAAGATGGAGAGCTTTATTTGCTATACCCGAAGAGTGACGATAATGTCTATTTGGTGGTTAAAGATGGAATCATAGTCACGATTTTTTACGATTATTCAGTATAGAATGAATTTATCGTTCAATATCTTCGTTCACCGATTGCCAGGCTGCGGCCAACCAAACCAAATTAAATGAAAAAGATAATATTAATCGGTTTTATTATTGCATTGTCAATCAATGCTTTTGCGCAGCAGATTCATTCCGATTCCGAAGTGGAAGTGGAAAATCAGAAGAATCAGGATATTGTAAAAATCAACAAACTGTGGAAAGATTACCTTATGAGCAACCCTGACAGTTTGTACGACAACCCTTATTGGAATAAGGCGGATAAAGAGAAATACAAAAGCTACGATCTGCTTCGCTCTGAAGGCTATCTGGAATTGTACGGCCTGGCAAATTATGGCGTCCTGAAAAATTTGGTACTATCAATAAAGCCTTTAGATGACAAATATTATGACATCCATTCAATGTATTACTAAATTCGTGCTCGGAAACTGGCTGGAATATTACTCGAGAAATTGGAAGAAGGTCACAAAAGGCAAGATAACCTTCCATTATCAAGTGTACAAAAGGGACAATGCAAAGATAAGGAAGGCCATTAAATTCCTGTCTTTTCTGAAACGGGAATACAACGTAGAGGTTAATCATCTGGACATATATATATCCAAAGGATGGAACGAATCGCAAAGACTCAAAGGTTTTGGCTATGATATCGGAGAATGCGCGGCATCTCGTTCAAAGAGCATTTCAAGAACCTTGATGTTTTCTTGTCTGCCCATCCGGAGATTGACCTTAAAGTATTTGATAAGTTCGATTCCGGAAACCTTACCGAACGCAATTATCTGATAGGAATGGTACTTGTAAAGATGATTGAAGACAGATGCGGACACAATAAGCTTCTGGAAGCTTTGAACACCATACATACGGACAACGATCTTATCGTATTCCTAAACAAGGAATTTGGAATAAAAGAAAATGAAATAAACACAGTGCTGAGAACGTATATCAAACAATATGCTTCTGATGGTTTTAAAACAAAAAGGTGGGAAAGTCTGAAATAATCATTTTTACGGTTAAATTCAGGATATAGGTTACAATAGTCGTTTTTTTGGGGGGAGGGGAGGAAAATTAAGATTAGGAGACTGAAAAGTAAGCCTCCGATATAATACGTCTTTTGACAGTTGGAAGGAACAAATACCTTTGCAGCTAATCAATAAGAAAAGAGGAATAATATAAAAGAATTGTTTAACTTGCATATGCTTATTGATGAACAATGAATGGTAATATGCATAATCTTGATTATGGAGTCGTCGGAAACAGCAGGACGGCTGCTCTGATATCGGCAAAAGGTAATGTGGAATGGTTCTGCCTGCCGGATTTCGATTCCCCTTCTGTTTTCGCTAAAATCATAGATGAACGTAAAGGCGGCAGCTTCGATATTATCGTTCCGGATGATTATGATATCCGTCAGGGATATATCGATCATACCAATGTTCTTGTCACTGTTTACGATTCTCCTGAATCCGGCTGTTTCGAGATTATCGATTTCATGCCCAGATACAAAACAGGGGATGATACCGATTATTATATTCCCTCAGAACTGTACAGGCTGGTAAGATTGAAACGCGGAAGGCCGTCTTTCAGAGTCCGTTATGATCCCAGACTTAATTATGCAAAGGGAACGATCAGGCACAAATCCGGTCCCGAATATGTAAAGACCTGTCTTGACGGGGATTCCGAGGATACTATTTATTTATATTCCAGTATCCCGTTTGACAGGATATTGCAAAGCGAAGAAATCGTTCTTGAAAGGGATGCTTTCTTTTTGGTGTCATACAATCAAAAAGTCATAAAAATTGATCTCGAAAGGGTTTGGCTTGAATATGAACGGACAAAACTATATTGGCTGAATTGGTCCAATCGTTCCAAAAAGTTCACGCTTTTCAACGATAGCATAGAACGCAGTATGCTTGTCCTGAAATTAATGTCATATCAAAGGACAGGAGCCGTTCTGGCTGCTCTTACGACAAGCATCCCGGAGGTTATAGGCGGCGTGAGGAATTGGGATTACAGATATTGCTGGCTGCGGGATGCGTCGATGTCAATAGAGACTTTGATAAACACAGGACATAGGGGAGCGGCGAAACAATTCATGCGGTTTATCATGAATATCCTGCGTTCGAAATCGGATAAGTTCCAGATAATGTACGGAATACATTATCAAAGGGAGATAAGGGAAATAGAACTGCCTTATTTAAGCGGATACAAGGGATCCAGACCTGTCAGGATAGGAAATGCTGCCTATTCACAGACGCAGAATGATACTTACGGGTATCTGATGAATGTAATTTATGAGTACTATATGTATTTCAGAGGTTCTCTTGACGAAATCGAGGATATGTTTGAGGTTGTCAAACATATAGGCAGAATAGTCATGGCTGAATGGCGGAATCCGGATAGCGGTATATGGGAAATAAGGAATAGGAAGGATCAGTTCGTGTTTTCCAAAGTGATGTGCTGGGTGGCTCTGGACCGTGCCTCAAAGATATCAAGAATGTTCCATAAGGATAGTTATGCTGAACGTTATGGTAATGAAGCCGAAATCATAAAGAAAGACGTATCCGAGAATGGCTGGAAAGAAGATATGCAAAGTTTCTCACAGACATATGCCAATTCCGATCTCGATGCCTCTTTGCTGCTTATGGAAAAATACGGATTCATTGCTGCGGATGATCCCAGATATGTGAAGACAGTCAATGCCATTTATGAAAAATTACATTACAAGGGTCTGATGTTCCGGTATAATAATCATGATGATTTCGGTATTCCATCTTCGGCTTTTACAATATGCACTTTCTGGATGGTAAGAGGCCTTTACGTGACCGGACGCAAGGCTGAAGCTCTCGGACTTTTCAATCAAATGCTAACCTATTCCAATCATTTGGGCCTCTTCAGTGAGGATCTTGATTTCGACACCAAGGAGCAACTGGGCAATTTTCCTCAGGCGTATTCGCATCTTGCATTGATAGATACTGCACTGATGTTTTCTGAAGAGATCAAAACATCTTCTTTTATCCGTCCTTGATTTGCTTACTTATTGTTCCCTGAAATCTTTTTGATGAAAGGCCGTACTTCCGTCTGGCTTTTTATCCGGAATCCGGCATTGTCCGAGTGCCCTCCGACTTTGATACTGAATGTGTCCCTGGGCATTACATTGAACATGTCTTCGTCTGTCGTATCATCCCCTATAGCCATTATGAAATCGGACGGATAATTTTTCATAAGGCGTTGCATTTCTATTCCTTTGGAATATAACGGCGATTTTATTTCAAGGATTTTGTTACCTCTCATCAATTGTAGTCCGTGCCTGTTGCAAGGTGGAATCAGAGCGTTTATCAATTGTTGTTCCCTGATTCCTGCAAGCCATTCATCAACGTTTCTGAAATGCCATACAAGTGCAGTCCTTTTTACTTCCAGTCTTGCTCCCGGTGTTCCGTCGGTGAATTCATTAAGGATATCTACTATTTCTTTGTCCCAGTCGATTCCTGCGGTAAGGTCATTCCATTTCCCGTTTTCCTTGTAAGCGGCTCCATGTTCGGCCGCCAGACCGATATCCAGATTTCCGAACCATTCTTCCAAAGTCGATCTGTTTCGTCCGCTTGTTATTACTACATGGTTTTTCTTATCGGATATAAGATCTTTCAGAATATTTATCAGTTCTTTGTCAGGAGAAGCCTCTTCCGGATTGTTACTGAATCCAACGAGTGTGCCGTCATAATCGAATACCAAAAGCCTCTTATCGGCTACTTTATAAGCTTTCTGTATCTTTAGGCTTATCTGAGCGGAGATCTCTCTATTGTCCGTTATTTTATTTTTATCGCATATCTCAATCAACTTCTTTATGAAATCCGAAGCCCATTTCTCTACTGTCTGTTTTGACAGGATGGCCTGCATGTTTCTTATTCTCCGTTTTTGCTCATCTTCGGGCATGATAACAGCCTGGACTATGGCATTCTCGATTTGTCTTATGTCGTTGGGATTTATTATTATCGCATCCTGAAGCTCTATTGCGGAACCGGCCATTTCGCTAAGGATAAGCACTCCGGGATTATCACCCTTTGCGGCTATGTATTCTTTGGACACAAGGTTCATTCCGTCTCTTAAAGGCGCTACCAAGGCGATATCTGCCAATGAGTACATTGCTATGAGATTATCGAATTCGAAACTGTGGTAGAAATAGTATACGGGAGTCCAGTTTATGGTGGAATATGTTCCGTTTATGGCGCCTATCTGTTCATCTATTGTCCTTTTAAGCCTGGCATATTTTTTTACGGTGTCCCTTGACGGCACGACTATCATTACCAAAGAAACTTTCCCTATATATTCCGGGTGGTTTGACAAAAACATTTTGAAGCCTTTGATTCTGTGAATTATCCCTTTGCTATAGTCCAGCCGGTCTACAGATAGAATCAACTTGTTGTTAAATCCGTAATTTGATTTAAGTTTCCTGACTTTCTTTTTTATTTCCGTCTTTTGAGCCGAGTCATGATATAATTTGTAATTGATTCCCATCGGGAATGAATCCACGTAAGTATCGTGACCTTCATAAGAAACACAGTCGATATTGAATGTGAGTTTCAGAACTCTGTATACGGCGCTAACGAAGTGTCTCGTGTAATCGTATGTATGAAAGCCTATAAGGTCGGCGCCCAAAAGGCCTTTGAGAATTTCCGAGCTTTCCGGCAGGACTCTGAACAGTTCATATGAAGGGAAAGGGACATGATGGAAATATGCGATCTTTATGTCCGGGATTGCTTTTCTCAACATGGCCGGCAATAGCATCAGGTGGTAGTCTTGTACCCAAACGATGTCTCCGGGTTTGATTATTTTGCATGCTTCCTGGCAAAATATTTTGTTTACAGCCTTATATGTTTCCCAATAATTGTTTTCATATTCTACAAAAGAGTAGAAATAATGGAAAAGGGGCCACAATATGCTGTTGCAATATCCTTCGTAATAGAGTTTAATTTGTTTCTCCGTGAGGAAAACGGGATGATAATTCATCTTTCCCAGTTTTTCGCAGATCTCTTTTTTCTTTTTTACATCTTTTATTTCCATTCCCGGCCATCCGATCCAATGCTTCTCGATTTTATCCGGTAGTTCCAGCGACGATAATCCTGTCGCCAGACCTCCTCCGCTTTTTTCGAAATGCAGATCGTTGTCTTCGTCTTTTGATATTTTTATAGGCAGTCTATTTGAGATAATAAATATATTCATAGTCATTAACTGTTTCGCAACAATTTAACAAAAAGAATATGTATTATCAAATTCACTGATTCCGATTGTGTATCAGTGCCTTATAAAAAAGGTGCGGGTTTTGATAATTGTGGCACGATAATGGAATAATAAAGAAAAGAAGACATAAATATTTTAATATTCATTCATAAGCTGTATAAGCATAAATGTTGAATAAGATTTAAAAAAGGACCAAGTCGAGATGATTCGGTCCTTTTTTAGTGGGTTCTTGTAGTAAATGGATTAGCCTCTTATTCCGGATATAAAAGATATTTTTCCCTTTCGTTTTTGAATTTCTTTAGTTCTTGTTTCCATGAAGCTTTAATCTCCCGTGGGCTTTTTCCTTCTTCGATCATCTTCCTTACATTTATATTTCCGGTCCGCAGTTCAAAATGATCTCCGTCCTTGAAAAACTTGTCGCCCATATCGAGATTATTGTAAGCATCTATCACATATGCCATGTTGATTCCTTTCCTGCAAATGGTGGCGTTAGTCTTGACGCGCAAGTCCCGACCGAAGCATTCCGTGTCTTTATAGCGCGGGTCTTTTGCTCCCGGAATGCTTTCCGGTGTAAAACTGAAGTTGCATCCTTTCATGTCCGGATGTCCGTAAACTTCAAATGGGAAGCTTGTTCCGCGCCCCGGTGTTACTACGGTACCTTCGAAGAAACAAGTGGATGCGTAGAGGTAGATGGATTTCATGTCTTTCAGATTCGGGGAAGGTGCGATGATAAGACTGTATTTGGTCTTGTGCGTGTAATCCAGGCATGGGATAACGGTCAATTCGCATTCTCTTCCTTTCGGGAGCCACTTTTCCCCGTTGATCATCAATGCCAGTTCCCCCAACGTCATTCCATGGACTATCGGTATCGGCAGTAGCCCGATGCCGGATTTATATTTCATATCCAGTATGGGACCGTCTACATAAAATCCGTTCGGATTAGGCCTGTCCAGAAGCACGATTTTCTTCCCGTACATTGCGCAAGCATCCATGAGGTGATACATGGTAATGTAATATGTGTAATATCGAAGTCCTACATCTTGTATGTCTATGACAAGGATATCGAATTTATCCATGTCTTCCCGACTTGGAATATTCGTACCGTTGCCATATAGCGAAAGAATGGGAACGCCGGTTTTTTCATCTATGGAGCTTTTGATTTTCTCACCGGCATCAGCACCTCCCCTGAAACCATGTTCAGGGCTGAAAATCGCGGTGACATTTATTTTTTTCGAAAGCAGAAAATCAACGATATGCTGCCCGTAAATCAGTTTTTCCCCGTAGGCATTCTCTCCGAACGGAACAAGTCCCGGATCCTTTATCTTTTTTCCCTGACGGCCGCCTGCTTCCGTACCTATTATTTTGTCTCCGACTATCCCGGTACTGTTGCTGAAAACGGCTATCCTTGCGTCTTTTAACAACGGAAGATAGGTTTCGTATCGTTCATCTCCCAATACTACCTTTCCTTTCATTGTTCCGGCAATGGAGAAAAATGCCGGCAATATCATTAAAATGATAATGGATATGATGTTCTTTTTCATTTCAGAGTCCCTCTTTTTAATCTTTCTATGTATGAATCTATCTTATGAAGTTCGTTCGGAATCATTATGCTTTGAGGACAGTGCTCTATGCATTGTTTGCATCCTATGCAGTGATTTGCCTGACGCATGGAAGCTATGGACCTGTCATAACTTACAAGATAGGCTTTCTTGAGACGATTGTAATCTTCCTGTTCTTTAGTCCTGGCTATGAATCCGTCGTTTACGCATTTATTAAAATGCTTGAATATTCCGGGGATGTCGATTCCATATGGACAGGGCATGCAATATTTGCAGTCATTGCATGGTATTACGGGATATTCGGAAATCAAGTCCGCAGTTTCTTTTAAAAATCCGGATTCTTCCGGGCTAAGCGGCTTGAAATGCGAAAAGGTATTTATATTATCTTGCAAATGCTCCATTGAAGTCATTCCGCTTAGTACAGTGAGCACATCCGGCAGGCTTCCTGCAAACCGGAAAGCCCATGAAGCAATCGATTTTTCCGGTTCCCGTCCTTTGAGTTTATCGGCTATATTGTCAGGAACATTTACCAGCCTGCCGCCAAGCAGCGGCTCCATGACTATTACCGGGATTTTCCTTTTTTCAAGTTCCCCGTAAAGGTAGTCTGCATTTACGTTTCTTGGGATTTTGGCATGTTCCCAATCCAGATAATTCAGTTCAATCTGTACGAAATCCCAGTGGTAGATGTCATGTAATTTTAAGAAACTGTCGAAACTGTCTTTGGTACCATGGAATGAGAATCCAAGATTCCTTATGCGTCCGGCCTTTCTTTCCTCCAGCAAGAAATCCAATATCCCGTTGTTCACATATCTGTTTTCAAATCCTTCGAATCCGTTCATTCCTATCGCATGAAGGAGGTAATAATCGAAATAATCGGTCTGAAGCTGTTCCATGGAATCCCGGTACATCCTTTTCGAAGCTTCGGAAGTCCATGTCTTGAAATTGGATAATTTAGTGGCAAGATAATAGGATTTCCTGGGATAACGGCCCAATGCAATGCCGGCCGCTTTCTCGGATTGGCCCTCGAGATATGCCGGAGATGTGTCATAATAATTTACTCCATGTTTGAAGGCGTAATCGACCAAAGTGTTTACAATGTCTTGATCGACTATGTCTTTCCCGTCCTTATCTTTTGTCATGGGCCATCTCATGCATCCGAATCCCAGCAGTGAAACTTTGTCTCCGTTTCCAGGATTATTCCGGTATTCCATTTTTCCGGGGCTTGTGTTATCATTACCGGAAAGGGGATTGTTATTCCCCGCTCTTTTTAAACAGCCTGAAGTAGCTGCTGCCGCTCCCAATGCAACTGAACCGGCTCCGGTTATTTTCAGGAAATTCCTTCTTGATATATGGTCTTTCATATATTGTATTCTTAATCGGTTCTATGTATTTTCAATCCGTCCACATGGATTGCACTGTATGGCCTTGAAGGACACAGGTTTTCGCAGGCTCCGCATCCGATGCATCTTTCTTCTATTACGGAAGGGATTCTTAGCGATTCACGATTGTCCGGATCCTTGCGCAGCATCCTTATTGCGCCTGCAGGACAATGCCGGGCGCAGTTCCCGCAATTCACGTTGTCCGTGTTTACTACGCAAAGGTCATAGTCCACTACGGCAGTACCTATATGGATAGCGGTCTTTTCTTCCGGAGTTATTTTCAGGATGGCGCCGGACGGGCATACTTCGGAACATTTGACGCACTCCGGACGGCAATATCCTCTTTCATAGGACATCACAGGCTGCATCAGGTATTCGAGCTCAACGGATGGACGCAGGATTTCGTTGGGACATACGGATACGCAAAGCTGGCAGGCCGTACAGCAATCGTAAAAATGATCTATGCTTACGGACCCGAAAGGTGTGAGCCGTTCTTTCCTTTCCGGAATCTTTTTGTCGGTTATCATTGCCAGACCGCCGTCAATTTTCTTCTCTCCGGCTTTTACTGTAGCGGCGGTAACGGCTATTGCAGTTGTAGTCAGGAATGCGCGTCTCGACAACTTTCCGGAGGAATTTTCATTTTTCAAATCATGTTCCCCTCCGTTTCCTGATGAGCCGTTTTTCGGTTTTACTCCATATGCGAAACGATATTCCATAGCATCGAAACGGCAGTTGTCTATGCAGTCGAAACAGTCCACGCACCTGCTGTAATCTATCTTGTGCGTTTTCAGATCTATGCATGCAGCTTTGCATTTCCTTTCGCAGATATGGCACGTTTTGCATTTCTCCGTATTTATTATCGGTCTGAACAACGAGAATCTTGAGAAGAAACTTAAAATCGTTCCCACAGGACAAACGGTATTGCAATATGTCCTGCCGTTTTTCCATGCCAATATGAAAATGATTGCAAAAGTCAATGCGGCTATGACGAAGGTCGGCAGGCTTTTTATCCAGACATCCTTTGAATAAAATGCAAAACTGTCTGCTTTTTCCGCTATGAACGCCAGGAAATTATTCATCCACAGATAAACGGGCGAGAAAAGATTCTGTGCTATCCTTCCATAAGAACTGTAAGGTGCAAGAATGGAAACGAATGCATGTATGCCTGAAATCAGCGCTATTGCGAAAAGCACGAAGACTCCGTATCTGATCCATTTCTTTTCGGGCGAATAAGAAAACCTCATTTTTTTCTTTTTCCGCTTTCCGCTCATCCATGATATCAGGTCCTGGAATATCCCCAAAGGACAAATTACGGAACAATATATACGTCCGAAAACGATTGTTATCAGAATCAAGGCTATGATCACGGCCAGGTTAAGTGCCATGATTGCCGGCAGAAATTGTATTCTGGCTAGCCAGCCGAACCATTTTTGCAAAGTGCCGGTAAAATCGAGAAACAGCAAAGTGATGAAAATGAATGAAAATGCTGCTAAGATTCTTCTTATTGTCTTAAGCATAAGCTATTTGTTTTCTTGTGTTCCGTATAGTCTCAGACGGTGCGGTATTTCTCATATTTTCCGAGTCCGGATGCATATGCGTCCCAGTCTGTGATATTCTTTCTGGCTGCCCCGGATTCTATGGCAGCTTTTGCCACTGCGGTGGAAACGGTCTTGAGAAGCCTTGGATCCAGAGCTTTCGGTATGAAATAATCGGGACCGTAATCGGATTCAGTCATATTATAAGCTTTTTTTACGGTATCCGGCACCGGTTCTTTTGCGAGTCCGGATATGGCCTTTGCGGCGGCAAGTTTCATCTCGTCATTTATCCCGGTCGCCCTTGTATCCAGAGCGCCTCTGAAAACATAAGGAAAAGCTATGACGTTGTTCACCTGGTTTGGATCATCCGATCTTCCAGTGGCGATCAAGGCATCCGGCCTGGCGGCTTTTGCTTCCTTGTATCCGATTTCCGGATATGGGTTGGCGAGAGCCAGGATTATCGGATTGACGGCCATTTTACGGACCATGCTGTCTTTCAGTATTCCGCCTTTGGAGAATCCCGCGAATATATCCGAGCCTTCTATAGCCTCGTCCAATGTATGTGCGTCTATATCGGTTGCAAATTCCCTTTTGAATTCATTTATATCCGTTCTGTCTTTCCTCACGACGCCTTTGCTGTCGCACATGATGATGTTCTTTTTCCTGATGCCTATTTTCATGAACATCCTGGTGCAGGCAATCGCCGCCGAACCGGCTCCGTTGACCGTCAGCTTTACGTCTTCAGCTTTTTTGCCGGCTATTTCCATGGCGTTCATGAGGGCTGCGGAAGTAATAATCGCGGTACCATGCTGGTCGTCATGCATTACCGGTATGTCAAGTTCCTCCTTGAGCCTTTTTTCTATCGCGAAACATTCGGGAGCTTTGATGTCTTCCAGGTTTATTCCTCCGAATGACGGCGAAATGTTTTTCACGGTATTGCAAAAATCATCGACATCGCGGGCATCTATCTCGATGTCTATTGCATCTATTCCACCCAGAATCTTGAACAGGAGGCCTTTTCCTTCCATCACCGGTTTTCCGGCCAGCGCCCCGATATTCCCAAGTCCCAGTATTGAGGTTCCGTTGGAAATCACTGCGACGAGATTTCCTTTGTTTGTATAGGTATACGATTTATATGGATCTTTTTGTATCTCCAGACATGGCGCGGCCACGCCGGGGGTATAAGCCAGGGCTAAATCGTGTTGTGTAGTTGCCGGTTTCGTAGGGAATATGCCTAATTTTCCGGCAGGAAAAGATTTGTGATAATCGAGGGCTTCGGAATCAAGATCTGAAGCTGCAGGTATTTTTTCTTTCAGAGTATCCATAGCTTGTCAATTAATTTTAACAGTTCTTAAAGATACGAAAAAATAAAGATATAAAAATTGTTGCTTCTGTTTATTCCAATACGATCAAAGCTATCGACGGATGGTTGAATGTCAACTTGATTTCATTCTCCGAAGCACGGTTCAGTGACGCTTTCCACCAATTGTCAAAAACCACGTTGTCTACTGGCCAGATCAAACCTTGTGATTTTATTTTCAATGAGTTATCAGGAGAAAAGATGGAAATGTTCCGTCCTTTTCCGATCGTCAGCGAAATGGAGTCCTTTATTGGAAAGATGGTGGAATAATCCGAGATCATATCAATGGTTATGCCCAGGGAATCCAGATCATACATCCTGGTGTATTCCATCAGAAGGGACATGTTCCCGATTGTATGATCTTCCCGTAATCCCGTAGCTCCCACTATATGTATTGCATCAATATCTTTGAAATTTTCCATTGCATATATGAAAGCCTTTGTCTGGTCGTTGTTTTCCTGTTCTTCGATATGTACCAAACGTTTCTCCAGAGTCCTTCTTTCGTCCTCCGGTACGGAATCCATGATTCCCGCAAGGACATCGGGAACAAGGGAATCCATATCGCCTATGATTACATCGGGAAGAGTCTTTCCCAAACCGGCTCTTTTTCTCATGAATGTTCCCAATGCTCCATCACAACATATGATGTAATCTGCAGAACGTATCTTGTATACAGGGTATTCGGTAACGGGAAATTGACCGTTGCCTATGATGACCAGGCTTTTTCCCATTTTATTTCATTGTTATTTTATCTATTTCGGATTTGGATGTCCCGGGTACGGCCATATATTTCCCGGCATCCCTGAATCCTGCGAGGAAATTCTTTATTCCCATTCTTTTCTTCCCTGAAATCTGCAAGTCCTTTACCGATAATGCTCCGTCTGAAGCGGCAAATGCGAAGAACGTTTTTCCGTCGGAGATTATATCGCCAGGATGCACTGTTTCTTTGCCGGAGGCTTTTTTCATCTCCTCATACCCGTTTCCGTAGATTTTCTCCGCCATGAAGATTTTCATTTGCATGGATTGTTTTCCTTCCGCCGTCAATTCGGTATAAGCGCCTGGAGACGGGCTGAGTCCCCTTATGAGATTGTAAATACGTGAAACGGAATCGTTCCAATCTATGAAGCAGAGGGCTTTCGTGATCTTAGGTGCCGGCATGAGTACTTCCGACCCTTGTATGAAACTTCTTTGAATCCGTGTCTCCACATTCTTTTCTATTATTCCTTCGGCAGTACGCAGTACGAGATCTGCTCCTATTTCCATAAGTCTGTCATGAATATCGCCGGCAGTATCCGTGTCGCTTATGCGAAGTTCCTGTCTCAGAATTATGCCTCCTGTATCGATATCCTTGTCAATCATGAATGTGGTCGCCCCTGTCAGATGTTCTCCGTTGATGATTGCCCAATTGATAGGCGCAGCTCCTCTGTATTGCGGCAACAGTGCGGCATGCAGATTGAAAGTCCCCAGTTTCGGCATCGACCATACTTCTTCGGGAAGCATTCTGAAAGCTACTACTATGAACATGTCGGCTTTAAGGTCTTTCAGGCTTTTCAGAAATTGCGGATCTTTAAGTTTTTCCGGCTGCAGTACTGGAATTCCATGCTCCACCGCATATTTCTTGACCGGACATTCGTTCATCTTCAAACCCCGGCCGCTCGGTTTGTCTGCGGTTGTGACTACTCCGACTATCTTGTAATTATTTTTCATTAGGGCATCCAGCGGTGCTATGGCAAATTCCGGAGTTCCCATATATACTATTCTTGTTTTTCTGAATATACTCATTATTCTGCTTTTTTGTTTTTTCCACCAATTCCCGAAATTGTCCGTATTCATGAAAGTGGAGTCGTGTACCGCTTTCCATGTGAGGAACATGCCGGTAGGGAACAGTACAAGGGTTGAAATCGATACGCCCAGAGCTGCGGAAACTGCCCCGTCCCTGGCTAATTTAGTCCCTGTTATGTCTATCACCCAATACAATACAAAAAACAATACTGAAATTATCGCAGGCGTTCCCAGACCGCCTTTGCGTATGAGGGCCCCCAACGGTGCGCCTATGAAAAACATTATCAGGCAGGCAAGCGCCTGAGCGAATTTTCTCAGCATTTCCACTTTTGTCCTCCGCAGTATGTACGTGCTTGAGAACGTTTCCATCTTCAATTGATTCAGGTTGCCGCTGAATTCGTTGGCATTGGCTTCGGCTCTCTGGAAAGCCATTATTTTCTCATTATCGTTTTTCCATTTGAGGTAATTTTTGTCATGGAAATTCTTCGCGGGATCTTTTACCGCCGCGGAATCCAGCTGTTTTCCGAAAAGGATGCAATCTTCATACGATATTCCGGATAGGAATTTATTATGTGATTCAGACTGTGTCCTTTCCAGCGAATCTTTTCCCTGGAACAGCTGTGTCAGGTTCATGGCTTTTACCTGGTCTCCGAATCGGGCTGTGTCCGATTGCTTGAAAGCGTAGTTCTTCAACGGTATCACCATTGCCTGTTTATCGAAATCGATTTTCTGCAATTGAAAGGAAGTATCCCTGTAAGTCCAGCTGTTAGTTTCTTTATAGTTGGATCCCTTGAACAATTTGAATGTAAGATAATCTTTTGCTTTCGACATTTTTATGATTCCGGAATCCGCGAGAGTCAGGTTGTTGTTTCCTTTATTATCCGAATGATCGTAAACCATCAGGCCGTATAGCATTCCGGTTTTTTCATTCCTGGATTTCACACGGAGGACATACCCTTCTATGCCGTCATAGAAAGTTCCGGATGGAATCTTTATCTCTTCTTTGGTCTTTCCGATATCATCCCTCAGTGTATAAATCTTATTATAGGCGAGAGGTACCAGATCATTGGAGGTGAAGAAGGCCCCGATACTTATTAATCCCGAAATGATGATCAGCGGGGTGATTACTCTTGTAAGTGAAATTCCTGCAGCCTTCAGGGCGATCAATTCGTTATTTTCACCCATCTGGCCCAACGTCATCATGCCTGCAAGCAATGTGGATAAAGGCAAAGCCAGCGGCAGAATTGTGCAAGTACCCCATAATAAAAACTCGGCAAGGATTTTCACCCCAAGGCCTTTTCCTACCAGTTCATCAATATATACCCACAGAAACTGCATCATCAGAATAAAAATAACCACGAATAGGATCGCTACGAAAGGTCCTATGAATGAGGTTACTATGAATCTGTCAAGTTTCTTCATCTTAAAAATCGGTTTTCAGCAGGGTGCTATTTGCCCGCAGCCCGGCATATCATATCTTCAAGTGCCTGTCCGAGCCCTTGGGCATTCTTTCCTCCTGCGGAAGCCAGCCCTGGCTGTCCTCCTCCTCCTCCCTGGATGAGTTTTGCCGCTTCCCTTATGTCTTTGCCTGCATTCCGTCCTGCGGCTACCATTTCTTCCGGGTACATCAGAACGAGATTCGGCTTGTCATTGTAAATGAAAGCCCCTGCGATAATACATCCTTTTGCCTTTTTCCTGACGATGGCAGCTGCATTCTTCACCATGGAAGGATCTTCTTCATCCGTAAAGGATATTATTTTCATTCCGTTTGTTTCTTGTATTCCGCCAATCATTTTCACGGCGAGATCTTCCGTCTTCTCAGCAATCACGGATTCTAGTTTCTTCTTGAGATCCGTATTCTCTTCCATTATCTTTTTTATTCCCGCGGCAAGATCCGCAGGATTGTTCAGAAGTTCTTTCGATTCTTTGAGCGTCTCCTGCATCCCTGATATATAATTCTCCGCTGCATTTCCTGTCACAGCTTCTATACGGCGGACCCCAGCAGCTATCGCGCTTTCGGACACTATCTTGAACAATCCTATATGTCCGGTGGAAGATGTATGCGTTCCCCCGCAAAGTTCAATGGAATTTCCGAATTTCACAACTCTGACCTTGTCTCCGTATTTTTCCCCGAAAAGGGCGATCGCCCCCATGGCTTTTGCTTCATCCATAGTTGCAGATCTGTTTTCTTCCAGCGGAAGATCGGCTCTTATCAGGGCATTTACTTTTTTCTCGGCTTCTGCTATTTCGCTGTCAGCCATTTTGGAAAAATGTGAAAAATCGAAGCGGAAATAATCAGGGCCTACATATGAACCTTTCTGTTCCACATGCTTTCCAAGAATTGAGCGGAGTGCATTATCCAGCAAATGCGTAGCCGTATGGTTGTTTGTTATGGCCGTTCTTCTTGCGGCGTCAACATGCAATGAGAATGTCCCCGAACAGTCGGAAGGAATCTTTTCCGCCACATGAATCGTAAGATTATTCTCTTTTATGGTGTCTAGTATCGCTGTCTTTTCTCCGTTTTCGGAAATGATATATCCGGTGTCTCCGATTTGCCCTCCCATTTCGGCATAGAAAGGAGTACGGTCGAATACCAACTGGAACATTGTCTTGTTCTTTGATTTTACAGTGCGCTGTTTCAGCAGATGGACGCCGTCAAGATCCGTGTAATCATATCCCATGAAAATCTCTTCTTCCGCGTTATGGTATTCCGTCCAGTCTCCGAATTCATTTGAAGTTGCGTTGCGGGCTCTTTCCTTTTGTTTGTCAAGCTCCCTTCCGAAGCCTTCCATATCGACGGAAAAGCCGTTTTCCGAGGCTATCAATTCCGTAAGATCGATAGGGAAACCGTAAGTATCGTAAAGCAGGAAAGCATCAGTACCGCTTATGGTCTTCAGCTTCACGGATTTCCTCATCTGGTCGTCAAGCATCTTTATACCCCTGTCAAGGGTCCTGAGAAATGCCATTTCTTCTTCGCGGATGACATTCTCTATCAATTTCAACTGCTTCCTTATTTCCGGATATGCGTCGCCCATGTCGTCTGCGACCTGGCTTGCAAGCCTGCAGAGAAAAGGTTCGTTGAAGCCGAGGAAAGTGTAACCGTAGCGGACGGCTCTCCTGAGAATTCTTCTTATGACATATCCTGCCTTTACATTTGAAGGCAGTTGTCCGTCCGCTATCGAAAACGTTATCGCCCTTATATGATCGGCGATGACTTTCATAGCTATGTCGGTTTTCTCACTTTCGTGATATTTATGTCCGCTGAGTTCTTCTATTTTGTGTATTATTCCTGAAAAGACATCCGTGTCGTAATTGCTTTTTTTGCCCTGTAGTACCATGCAAAGTCTTTCGAAGCCCATTCCCGTATCGATATTGCGTGCAGGAAGCGGTTCCAGCGACCCGTCGGCTTTCCTGTTGTACTGCATGAATACCAGATTCCATATCTCTATTACAAGTGGATTGCTTTTATTGACAAGGTCTTTTCCCGGGATGGCCGACCTCTCGGTGTCATCCCTAAGGTCGATGTGGATCTCGCTGCAAGGACCGCACGGGCCCGTATCTCCCATTTCCCAGAAATTATCGTGTTTGTCGCCGGGAAGAATCCGTTCGGCCGGCAGGTGTTTTAGCCATGTCTGTTTTGCTTCTTCATCGGGACCGGTCCCATCTTTCTCGTCTCCTTTGAACACCGTGGCATATAATCTTTCCTTGTCTATTTTGTAGACATCGGTGAGAAGTTCCCAGGCCCAGTCTATGGCTTCGGTCTTGAAATAATCCCCGAAACTCCAGTTACCGAGCATTTCGAACATGGTATGATGGTACGAATCATGCCCGACTTCTTCGAGGTCGTTGTGCTTTCCGCTTACTCTCAGGCATTTCTGTGAGTCGGTCGCCCTTTTCGTCTTAGGTACCGTGTTTCCGAGGAATATATCTTTGAATTGATTCATTCCTGCATTCGTGAACATCAGCGTAGGATCGTTTTTAACTACCATCGGGGCGGAAGGTACTATCATATGATGCTTTGAAGCGAAAAAATCAAGGAATGTCTTTCTTATCTCTTTAGATGTCATATCTTTTGAAGGATTTGTTTGGCATAAAATTTTCATTCTTTGAATGCCTTTATGTATTGAAGAAGCAAAATTATAATATTTTTCTCAAAAAAGAGTATATTTGCGCAAATGTCGAGTTTCAAAAAATACATTCTGAACCCGGAGACACTTATGTATGAGATCAAAGAGGTTTCTGCGAAATCCAGGGTTCTCAAGTGGTTCTCGGTTCTGGCTGCAGGCGCGGGACTGGGTTTCTTGTATTTCTGGCTTTTCACTTCCGTATTAGGCCTTGAATTGCCGAAAACGGCTCTCCTGAAGATGCAGAATGCCAAATGGTCTTCCAAGATTGATCTCATGAACAGGAAGCTGGACAAGTACGATGCCGTTCTTTCTTCTCTGGAGATGAGGGATGATGATATCTACAGATTGGTTTTCGGTATGAATGAAATTCCTTCCGCCGTACGTAACGCCGGTTTCGGCGGTGTGAACAGATATGCTTATCTGGATGTCCTCGACAATAACAGCCAGCTCAAAAAGACAACCGTCCGACTGGATATCCTTACAAAGAAAACATATGTCCAGAGCAAGTCTTTCGACGAAGTCATGACCATGGCCAGAAAAGCCGGGGACATGGCTTCATGTATCCCTGCCATTCCGCCTATTAATCCGGACCACCGGCTGTACAGGCTTTCCAGCGGATTCGGTTTCAGATCGGATCCTTTTACTGGGAGAGTGAAAATGCATACCGGACAGGATTTTGCCTGTCATACAGGCAATCCCGTTTATGCTACCGGTGACGGTGTAGTCGAGAAGGTCAGCTATGATTTCTTCGGATATGGCAATTCCGTCCTTATCGATCACGGTTTCGGATATGAAACCAGATATGCGCATATGAAACTGATCAATGTTTCAGATGGTATGAAAATCAAGCGCGGAGACTGCATAGGCGAAACGGGCAATTCCGGGAGGTCTACCGGACCTCATCTGCATTATGAAGTAATTTACAGGGGACATTGTGTGAATCCTGTGAATTATTTCGATTTATCCATGTCCGACAAAGAGTATTCCCTGATGGTAAAAAAGAGGGAAAATGAATCCGAGGCCATTCTTACCAGGCCTTCACGTCGTATGAGACGCTAACCAAGAAGAAAAAGACCCGTCATGCGCAAACTGTATGTTTTTGACAAGAATAATTTCAAGTTCCGTAAGGTAACCCTTTCGGTTCGTAAGGTTGTACTTACTTTTTTGAAATATTTTATTGCAACAGCTTCACTTGCCGTTTTTTTTTATTTTATTTTTTCTTTTTTCTTCAGTACGGATACGGAGAGGGAACTCAGGCGTGAAAACCGTATGTATTCGAAATTATATCCGGAGATGGTAAAGAAAGAAAGACTTCTCAATGATGTTGTTTCCGGTCTCCGGGTGAAAGATGATAAAATTTACAGAGATCTTTTCCACACGGGGGCTCCTGTGGTGGATCCCATTGATTCCTCGGATTTCATTTCTTATGAGGATTCGGTCCCGGACAAGGATATAGTGGCTTATTCCGAAAAGAAAGTCGCAGTTTTGGAACGGAAGGCGGAGACGGTTAATGAAAATTTTCTTAAAATTTTTTCCGAAACGAAAAAAAAATCTTATATTCTACCGCCGTTGAGTCTTCCTCTTAAAAATATTACTTATGCGCAGACCGGTGCTTCAATCGGGCAGAAGATAAATCCTTTTTACAAAGTTATGGCTCAGCATAACGGAATCGACTTGATTGCCCAGCAGGGGGAACCGGTCTTTGCGGCAGGAGACGGAATCGTCTCTTCCGTAATTCATTCGGCCAAAGGCTTGGGTAACGAAGTCGAGATTAATCACGGAGGCGGATATGTTACAAGGTATGCCCATCTCCAGAATATAGATGTCGTCAAAGGAAGAACTGTGAAGAAAGGCGCGGAAATCGGTGAAGTAGGTATGTCTGGAAAATCATTCGCCCCGCATTTGCATTATGAAGTTCTCAAGGATGGCAAATACCGGGATCCGGTGGATTATTTTTTCGCTTCGGTAACTCCCGATGAATATGCCAATATGATGTATATGTCAGTAAGTACAGGACAATCAATGGATTAAAATTATGGAAAAATTTCTTTATTCAATGAGTGAGGTGGCAGGTATCTTGGGTGAGAGCAATTCTCTCGTAAGGTTCTGGTCCAATACTTTCTCTAAATTCGTAAAACCTCAAAGGAATGGAAAAGGCAACCGCCTTTTCACAAAAGAGGATGTGGAAACACTGAAACAGATTCACGTTCTTGTCAAAACGGACGGGATGTCGTTGGCCGGGGCTGCAAAGGAACTGGCCGAATCCAGGAAGAAAGTTAAAAATCGTGTAAAGGTTCTTGACAGTCTGAAGGAAATCCGCAGCCAGCTTGACGATGTCAAGAAAGGTCTATGAAAGTACGGCAAATAGCTGATGCAATAGAGTCGTTCGCCCCTCTTTCCATTCAGGAAGAGTGGGATAACAGTGGCTTGTGTATAGGGAGTCCGGAATCGGACGTCACTTCAGTGCTTTTGGGTTTTGACTGCACTCCGGCGCTTGTCGATGAGGCTGTCAGAACGGGCGCTGATATGATAGTAACTCATCATCCCCTGATTTTCAATTCCTTGAAGAAGATAACGCCTGAGGATCCTACAGGGTTGGCTGTTATGAAAGCCATCTCGGCCGGAATTGCGGTTTATGCCGCTCATACTACGGCGGACAAGGTAATCGGCGGTGTCAGCGGTGCCATGGCGAGGAAACTCGGCCTTGAGAATATCCGTATACTCGAACCGGAAAGCGAGGACTCTGGTCTCGGAGCTTTGGGGGAGTTTCCCGATGCTGTGTCTTGCCGGGAAGCCACGGCCATAGTCAAAAACAGATTCGGTCTGAAACTGGTCAGGACTTCCAAACCGCTGGACTGTCCTATAAAGAAAGTCGCCATGTGCGGCGGTTCTGGTTCTTCCCTTATTTCTTCGGCTATCGATGCCGGAGCACAACTGTATCTTTGCGGCGACATTTCATATCATCGGTTTTTCACTCCTGATAATTTTATGCTTATGGACATCGGGCATTTTGAAAGTGAAAAGGAGATAGTATTTATTTTATTTTCATTGTTAAAGAAAAAATTTCCTAACTTTGCAGTTCGCATAAGTGAAAATATTGATAAAAGTAATCCGGTATATTATTTATAAATAAGTATGGCAAAGAAAATCAAGATAGTCGACACTCCTATCGATCAGAGGGAGACTTTCGTATCGCTTCAAAAGAATTTCGCAGATTCCGAATTGAGTGTTAAAGATAAACTTAAGACTCTTTATGCTCTGCAGCAGGCAGATACTGCTATAGATAAAATAATCCAGCTCAGAGGCGAACTTCCTTCTGAAGTAGAGGCTCTGGAAGAGGAGATTGCCGATCTTAAAGCCAAATCGTCACAATTGTCCGCCGTAATCGATCAATTTACAAAATCGGTTTCGGACAACAAGCAGAATATCGTAGAAAGTGATGCCCAGCTTGAGAAATACCAGAAGCAGCTTGAGAACATCGCCAATAGCCGTGAATATGATTCGATCAACAAAGAGATTGAGAATCAAGGACTTCTCAGGCAGATAGCGGAAAAGAACATAAACGATATCAAGTTGGAGATTTCCAACAAAAAAGCCGAACTTGATGAAATCAAAGACAGGCTTGGTGTACGCAATGACGATCTCAAGGCAAAGAAGCAGGAACTTGCCACTATAGTGGAATCTACCTCGGCCGAAGAAACGAAGCTCAAAAAAGAAAGGGATTCCTGCGCTTCGAAAATCGATGCGCGGACTTTAAGTGCATATGACAGGATAAGAGCAAGTGTCCATAATCATCTTGCTGTCGTTACCGTCTTCAACGGGGATTCCTGCGGCGGTTGTTTCAGTTCCATTACTCCACAGCGCCTTATAGACATCGCTTCCGACAACAAATTGATTATCTGTGAACATTGCGGTAGAATAATAGTAAATCCAGATTTCGATTAGCATATATGCCTGACCAGCCTAAAAGAAATTACAGAAAAAAGGAGCAGGCAGTCAATATGGATACTCTAGGGCTTGAGATGGGTAATAAACCGCCTCAGGCTCTTGATGTTGAAGAGGCTGTCTTGGGAGCGATGCTCGTGGAGCCTTCCGTAGTGGATGAGGCTTTGGAAGAGCTTACCGCTCCGTGTTTCTATGATCCGAAGCATAAAATGATATTCGAATCCATGTGCGAGCTCGTCAATGAGCATGTAGCCGTGGATTTGCTTACCGTTGCCGATAAGCTGAAGGCAAAAAACAATCTGGAAATAATAGGTGGCCCGGTTGCATTGGCGGATTTGTCCCAGAAAGTGGGAGCTGCCGCCCATATCGAGTACTATATCAAGATTCTAAAGCAGAAGTGCATCCAGAGGGACCTGATAAATGCTTCGTATCAGATTCTCAAGGACTCTTTCGATGATTCCGTCAAGGTCGATGATCTCATAGATACGGCCCAGTCAAAGGTCTTCGCCGCTATTCAGAACAATGTCAGGAAAGATGTCCAGGATATCGGATCCGTTATCAACGAAGCCTTGAATGATATTCAGGAGCTCCAGGGCAAAACCGGTCTCAGCGGCGTCCCGTCAGGTTATGTTTCCATCGACAGGATAACCATGGGATGGCAGCGGTCCGACCTGATAATAATAGGTGCAAGGCCGTCGGTTGGAAAAACCGCATTCGCCTTGAATATTGCCAGGAACGCTGCCGTCGATCACAATATGCCTGTCGCCGTCTTTTCATTGGAAATGTCGGCGCTGCAGCTTGCAAAGCGTTTGATGACATCCGAGTCCGGCCTCAGTGCCGATAAGATCAAGGGTGGTTCAAGACTTGAAAGTTATGAGTGGGAGCAGCTGGAAACCAAACTTAAAAATCTTTCCAAATCTCCTCTTTACATAGATGATACTCCGAGTATTCCGGTCATGGAATTCCGTACCAAGGCAAAGACGTTGGTAAAAAACAAGGGCGTCCGCCTGATTGTAGTAGATTATCTCCAGTTGATGCAGGGGCCGTCGGAATTAAGGGGCATGCGCGAACAGGAAGTCGCTGCAATCTCCAGAACTTTGAAAGCTACGGCCAAGGAACTCGATGTACCTATTATAGCGTTGTCGCAGCTTTCGCGTAATGCTGTTCAAAGAACGAATTCCAATTCCAAACCACAGTTGAGCGACCTTAGGGAATCAGGTTCAATAGAGCAGGATGCGGATATGGTAATATTCATCCATCGTCCCGATTATATGGGACTTTCGGATCCCGATTCTCCGGACGGAAACAATCCTGGCAAGACATATATAATAATTGCAAAGAACAGGAACGGATCCACTGCAGAGATACCGATGATATTCAAACCCGAACAAGTAAGGTTCGTGGAAGAGAACGATACATTGGAGTCACAGGCTGCAAATATGATCAGGGAGTCGAAAATGAACTCGGATTCCGTTGATTTCGATAGCCTTGGCTCCGGGAATAATGAGTTCGGCAACAATAATGAATTCTGATCATGAGGTCAAGCAATATCACAGTCATTATTTCACTATTGTTGATATTCATGCAGTATGAATCATTTTCCCAGACAAAGGAAAGTCATTGCATTCCCGTACGCAGTCTTTCCGAATCCACGTATCCTTTCAAAGCAGGAGAATCTTTCGGTCTGACCATACATTACAAATGGGGACTGGTAAATACCGATCTGGGCAGCGCATCGGTTGTCCTTGATTCTTCAATATTGAACGGCGTGCCTGTTTTCCACTGTACTGCCACCGGACGTACTTACAAATTCTACGATATGTTTTTCAAGGTTCGTGAGAATTTCCAATCGTGGTTTACGAGAAAAGACCTGTCGCCGATGAAATTTACAAGAAATACTTCCGAAGGTGATTATTCGGCACGCAATTATTTCATTTATAAACACGATAAAGTAAATCCTAAGATAGAGGCCAATAATTATAGTTCGAAGAAAGGTGAATATTCCATTGCATTGCCTCTTACAAAATGCACTTATGACATCCCTTCGCTGTTTTATATGGCAAGGAATATCGATTTGTCGAAAGTCAGGCAGGGTGTCCGTTATCCCATGACATTCGTAATAGATAACGATGTCTATAATGTCTATTTCGTCTATTGGGGGAAGATGACAAAGACAGTTCCGGGATTGGGTAAAGTCCGTACAATGAAATTCTCGGCCAAATTATTGGAAGGCCAGGTCTTCAAGGGGGACAAGGATATGCTCTTATGGATTTCGGATGATGAAAACCGGCTTCCGGTATATGCTGAGGCCTCAATCCGTGTAGGACTGGTTTCATTAAGGCTGTCATCATATTCGGGTCTCAAGTCTCCTTTTAAAGCCATTGTGAAATGAATGAGATATTGCATAAAGGAAGGATAGTGGAAATGGACAGGGATTTTACCACGGTGGAAATAATATCGGCATCCGCTTGTGCCTCTTGCCATGCTGCGGGATTATGCGGCGTTTCCGAATACACGAAAAAAGCGATAAAGGTGCCTTCGGCCCTTTCTACGAACCATCATGTCGGTGACGAAGTGGATGTAGCCTTGAAACAGTCCATGGGAAACAAAGCCGTATGGATTGCCTATGCCATACCTTTGATGATACTGATGGCCTTGATTTTGATTTTGTCTTCCTTGCATCTTGAAGAATTATACGTAGGGCTTTTCTCTATTGCGGGAGTTGCAGTGTATTATTTCTGCATTTTCCTGTTCAGGAAAGTTCTTGCGAAGGAATATATATTTTATATAAAAAACTGAGTGAAATGATTGCGACGATTGTCTGGACAATAGTGATTATAACGGTACTCGGTCTTGTTCTTGCGGCGATTCTGTATTTTATTGCCAAAAGATTCAAGGTCGAAGAAGACCCGCGGATCGACGAAGTGGAAGCGGTAATGCCCGGTGCTAATTGCGGGGGATGCGGTTTTGCAGGCTGCCGTGCTTTTGCCGAGGCTGCCGTCAAGGCCCCGAATCTGGATAATAATTATTGTCCTGTAGGTGGAAACCCTGTAATGCAGAAGGTTGCCGCTATTCTTGGTTATGAAGTAAAGGAAAAGCTTCCTATGGTTGCGGTTGTACGTTGTAACGGGACTTGCGAAAACCGTCCCAGAACCAATTATTATGACGGCTTGAAATCATGCAAAGTCAAGGCTGCTCTTTATACGGGGGACACCGGTTGCTCATTCGGCTGCCTGGGTTGCGGAGATTGTGTATCCGTATGTAAATTCGATGCCATTTCGATGGATCCGGATACGGGACTTCCGGTAGTCGATGAGACAAAATGCACTGCATGCGGAGCTTGTGTAAAAGCCTGTCCTAAAGGAATAATCGAGTTGAGGAACAAAGGACCGAGAAACTTGAGAGTTTTCGTGTCCTGCATCAATAAAGACAAGGGCGCCGTTGCCAGAAAAGCATGCAAGGCGGCTTGCATCGGTTGCGGACTATGTGTGAAAACATGTCCCCATGATGCCATCACTCTGGTGGATAATGTCGCATATATCGATTATGAAAAATGCAAACTGTGCAGGAAATGCGTTGCAGTTTGCCCTACCGGAGCCATTCACGACGTCAATTTCCCGAAGCCCGTGGAGAGGGTTTCGAAACAGAAACCGGCTGTTGTAAAAACGCCGGTTGAAAAAACAGTTAAAACGGAGGCCTGAATTATGAGTCATACATTTTCAATAGGAGGTATCCATCCGGGTGAAAGAAAGATTTCCCGTGATTGCAGCATAGAGGCAATGCCTGTGCCGGATACCGTATATATATCGGTAGCACAGCATATCGGAGCTCCTGCAAAGCCGATAGTGGCTGTCGGTGACAAGGTGGTCACAGGCCAGCCGATCGCAGAACCTGGCGGGTTCGTGTCCGCTTATATCCATTCTTCGGTTTCTGGTACCGTAAAATCCATAGGTCCCAGAAAGGATCTTGCAGGAAAGCAGCAGACGACAATAGAAATATCTGTGGAAGGTGATGAATGGGCTGAAGATATAGACAGGACGGATTCTCTTGTCACAGTGATACCGGATGATAACAAAGCAATACTTGAAAAAATCCGCACATGTGGCGTCGTCGGTCTGGGAGGTGCTACCTTCCCGACTCATGTAAAACTCAGTCCTCCTCCGGGGAAGAAATGCGAGACGCTTATAATCAACGGCTGCGAATGCGAGCCGTATCTTACGTCCGATTTCCGGACGATGATGGAGAAGGGGGAGCAGGTTGTTGTCGGCACAGCGATAATAAAGCAGGTTCTGGGTGTTGACAAAGCTGTTATCGCCATAGAGGACAATAAGCCCGAGGCCATTTCCCATATGAAGGAAATAATAGAAAAGCTGTTCAAACTTTCATCGAAATTTTCAGGTATTTCAGTCATGCCAATGATATCCAAATATCCGGAAGGAGGTGAGAAGCAGCTTATAGATGCCGTAATGCACAGACAGGTGAAGTCCGGAGGTCTGCCGATAGATGTCGGTGCCGTTGTCCAGAACATTGCTACTGCACTTGCCATATATGATGCTGTCCAGAAGAACAAACCGATAATCGAAAATTCCATTACCGTTACAGGGGATTGCCTTGAAAAGCAGAGGAATCTGATGGTAAGGGTCGGAACTCCGCTTTCGTATATAATGGATTATGCCGGAGGTATTCCTGCCGATGCAGTCAAGATAATAAGCGGCGGACCTATGATGGGTAAGGCTGTATCGAATCCGGATGCCGCTACTCTCAAGGGGACTTCCGCCATTCTGTTTCTCACCTCCCCGCAAACCGAAAGGAAAATCCAGAGTCAATGTATCCGTTGCGGAAGATGTGCGGAGGCTTGTCCGATGGGACTGGAACCGTTCCTGCTGAACAAGCTAGCTCTGAATGACGATGATGAGGGACTGGAAGCCAATGCCGCACAGGATTGTATTGAATGCGGCTGCTGTCTTTATAGTTGTCCTGCCAATATTCCGCTTCTGGATGTCATCAGAGTAGCCAAGGCCAAAATTTTGGGAATTATCAAAGCAAGGGCCAAAGCTGCCGCACAGTCCAAATAAATTGAAATAAATATATAAAGAAATAATAATGAATAGACTTATAGTTTCGCCGTCTCCGCATCTCCATGCAGAAGTGTCCGTCAGGTCGCTTATGCTGGATGTGGTGATAGCACTCTTGCCTGCCGTAGTCGTATCCGTGATTTTCTACGGTCTAAGGGAGCTGTCGGTATTGGCGGTGAGTGTCATTTCATGCGTATTGCTTGAGTATCTGATTACAAAGTATCTGCTGAAAAAACAAAACACTACCGGAGATCTTTCCGCTGTCGTTACCGGTATCCTTCTTGCCCTCAATCTTCCTGCTACGACACCATGGTGGATTGTTTTCATCGGTTCCGTAGTTGCCATCGGAGTGGCAAAAATGACTTTCGGAGGAATCGGACAAAATGTGTTCAATCCAGCTTTGACAGGTCGTGTGTTCCTGCTTATTTCATTCCCGAAATATCTTACCCGGTGGGAAATTCCTACCGGTTTGTTCGGCAAAGGAATGGGAACAGATGCCGTTTCCGGAGCTACGCCTCTTACAGCCATCAAGGAAGGGCTAATGCAGGGATCGTCCGTGCATGACATAATGACCGCCCATGGATATTCCTACGGACAGATGCTTTTCTCCAACATCGGAGGGTCTGCAGGTGAAGCTTGTGCCATAGCAATCATCATCGGGTTCGTTTATCTGTTGTTGCGCAAGGTAATAAAGCCGTATATAACATTGTCGATTCTTGGAACCGTTGCTATCGTTTCCTGCCTGTTCTGGCTGGGCGATCCTTCCAGATTCACTGATCCGCTGTTTAATCTCCTTACGGGAGGTCTTCTGCTGGGCTCAACCTTTATGGCTACGGACTATGCAACGTCTCCGATGAGTATCAAAGGCGGTTTGATATTCGGTATAGGGATTGGATTCATTACATTGATGATAAGGTATTTCGGTTCATATCCCGAAGGTGTGTCTTTCGCAATACTCATAATGAACTCCTTAGTACCTCTGCTGAACAGATGGTTTAAACAAAAGAAATACGGGAGGGCTTGATCATGGCAGTAAAATCTTCATTAAAAAATATGGTTCTGTGCCTTTTCACAGTATGTCTGGCATGTTCTTCGGTCCTGGCCGCCGTTTATGTCGTGACGAAAGCACCGATAGACAAAGCTGCCGCGGCAAAAACCACTAAAGCAATAGCTTTGGTAGTTCCCGATTTCGATTCCGATCCCGAAGAATCTGCGGTTTCATTAAATGGCCAGGAAATGAATTATTATACCGTAAGGAAAAACGGTGAGATAGCCGGTTATGCGATCGAATCTACTACGTCTGGATTCGGAGGGCCCCTTACCCTTATGGTAGGTGTTACCCCGGACGGGAAAGTTTACAATACATCGGTCCTTGTTTGCAACGAAACCCCCGGACTTGGGGCCAAGTGCTTGACGGATAAGGCTTTTATAAATCAATTTAAAAATCTTGATCCGGCTGTGGAACATCTGTCAGTAAAGAAAGACGGAGGTGATGTTGATGCCATAACAGCTTCGACGATAACATCACGGGCTTACACCCTTGCAATCAGTAACGCTGTCGAAGCTTTCAAAAATATCAAAGGTGAATGACTATGACTAAATTACAATTGATAACCAAAGGATTCATCAAGGATAATCCTACGTTTGTCCTTGTTCTTGGGATGTGTCCTACACTTGCGACGACCACTTCTGCCATTAACGGCATGAGTATGGGATTGGCCACTCTCTTCGTCCTGGTTCTTTCAAACATGGCTATTTCGGCAGTTGCCCCGTATGTGCCGGACAAAGTGCATATTCCTGCATATATCGTGATTATTGCTACTTTTGTAACGGTATTGCAATTTCTCATGCAGGCGTATACGCCTGCAATGTATGAAACACTGGGCTTGTTCATTCCTCTTATTGTAGTGAACTGTATCGTTCTCGGCAGGGCGGAAGCTTTTGCCAATAAACATACCGTAATCGAATCCGCATGCGACGGATTGGGTATCGGTCTCGGATTTACCTTATCCCTGACACTATTGGGAATGGTACGCGAGATTCTGGGTACGGGCTCCGTTTTCGGATGGAAATTCATAACCGGAGACGGCATACTTGCTTTCGTAATGGCTCCTGGAGCCTTTCTGTGTCTTGGTTATCTGATGGTTTTGTTTAACAAACTGGCAAAAAAGAATAAATGATATGGAATATTTTTTGATCATAATATCGGCGATATTCGTAAACAACATAGTTTTGTCCCAGTTTCTGGGAATATGTCCTTTCCTTGGCGTATCCAATAAGCTTTCAACTGCAACGGGAATGTCTGCGGCAGTATGTTTCGTCATCACTTTGTCTACGATCGTCACATATCTTCTGAACAAATATCTTTTGGATCCTTACGGACTGACATTCCTCCAGACGATAGCTTTCATTTTGGTGATAGCTGCTTTGGTCCAGACTGTCGAGATAGTGTTGAAAAAGACAAGCCCGTCCCTGTATCAGGCCCTTGGCATATATCTTCCGCTGATAACAACCAACTGTGCCGTCCTCGGTGTAGCAATAACAGTTGTAACCAAACAATTCACTTTCGGAGATCCCGCACATATGCTGAATCTCGGGGAAGCTGCCGTATATGCTTTTGCCACGGCTGTGGGATACGGTGTTGCAATGATAATATTTTCGGGAATACGTGAGCACCTTGCATTGAATGATGTCCCGAAACCGTTCAGAGGAATACCTATAGCTTTGGTTACCGCCAGCATATTGGCTATGGCTTTCATGGGTTTCTCGGGATTGGTTTAAATTGATATCCGTTTTAATTATTATATTTACTGTCAAATAAGTAATTCCATATGAAAAAAGTTTTTATTTCAGTTGTCATCCTGTTAGGATTGTCAGTTGTTTTGTCGGCTCAGCCGAAAGCTATAGGAGGCCGGTTTGGCTATGGTATGGAAGCCAGCTATGAACATTATTTCGGAAAGCCTCATTTCCTCGAAGTTAATGCCGGTATTTTTGATCCGAATGATGTCGGATTCCGTCTGACAGGCATTTATAATTACGTTTTCGCTCAACCAGACTGGACCACCAATGGCCAGTGGTCATGGTATGCAGGTCCCGGTGTTTCGCTTGGATCGGCTTATTACAATGATAATAACAATTTCTTTTTCGGAGTGGTAGGCCAAATCGGGCTGGAATACCAATTCTGGTTCCCGCTGCAGTTGTCCGCCGACTTCCGTCCCGTATTCGGGGTATGTGACGGGGAATTCTACCGTGATGGATTCCTGGACGGATTCTTCCCTACAATCAGTGTCCGTTATCTTTTCTGAGGATTTCCGGTCATTTCTTCATGGTTTCGTAAGTGTAGGAAAAGCCTCCGCATACGATCATGGTTATGGCCTGTGATTCATGTGAAAGTGTGGCGAAAACAATCCCCAGTTCGAACGGGACTCCATAAATTACCGATACGGCCATAGCCACTATGTAATGGAAAGCACCGAATCCTCCGGGTACCGGAATAAACCATCCGAGACTTCCGGCTATCATCAGAAACAAGGCGTCCGTGATTCCCAATCCATCCATTTGCGGGACTGCGCGCATGGATGAAAAACTCATCAGCCAATACATGCTCCATATTATGGCGGTGTACAGGAAAAACCGCCAGGCTTTTTTCATTCCCAGGCAGCTCTTTATACCTTGCCATATTCCGGTGAAGAATCCGGTTATTTTAGTACAAAGCCTGCTTCTGTCCTTGAGTTTTATTATTATCCAGATTACTGCGACTATAGTAACGGTTATGGCCGCCAGTAGCCACCAAAGGCTGAAATCCAGTTTTGCTGATAACGGTCTCCACATCTTGTCCACGAAAAAACTGCCGAAACGTTCCCATCCGAATATTAGAATGGCTATCAGAAAAAGGAACATTACTATCACGTCCCAGGCCCTTTCTACAACAACAGTTCCCAGGACCTTATCGTAAGAAGCGATTTTGCGCGTCTGGATTTTTCCGGTTTCACCGGTATCGGACGAATCTTGTATTGCAGGGGAGTTCTTGGTAATGAATCCGCAGCGGACGAATTCACCTATCCTCGGGAATACGAAATTTGCCAGGTAACCTATGTTTATTGCATTGAAAGTCGTAAGTTTTTTTGTCGAAGGATCTATGGGCAGCAAAAGTTCCCTCCATCTCATGCCCCTGAACCAGAAAGCGGCGACGCCGATAATCATGGACATTATTATGTATTCCCATCTGCATGTCTCCAGACCGGTTACGAGATCGGACCATTTCACTCCCTTGAAAGAGAAGTAAAGGAAAAGGACTGCGACAAGTATCGACAGTATATATTTTATGACGTTGGATAGCTTTTTGTCCATATGGCAAATTTATACTAAAAAAGGCAAATAAATATATTTTTCATAACTTTGCGTAATCATAGTAATATAACAAGTTTTTTCAATGAAATCTATTTTGGGAATAGGCAATGCGCTGACCGATATCCTTGCCGTCCTTCCGGACGATACGTTCCTCAAACAATATCATCTTCCGAAGGGAAGCATGCAGCATGTGGACAGGGAGACAGGGGACAAGATATTCGCAAGCCTGCAAAAATACGGTATACATTATGTTGCGGGAGGATCTGCTGCAAATACTATCACATGTACATCTATTTTCGGAATGCCGTCGGGCTTCATCGGAAAGATCGGGGATGACGAACTCGGACATCTTTTCAAGAGCGATCAAGATCAATATGGAATAAAGTCATTGCTTCTCAAGGGCAAAAACTCTTCCGGGCGTTCGATAACCCTGATAACCGGGGCTAATTCCGAAAGGACGTTCGCCGTATATCTCGGAGCGGCTCTGGAACTTGTACCGGAAGACTTGAAGCCGGAATATTTCAGTGGATACGATTATTTCCATATAGAGGGGTATCTTGTCCAGAATCAGGACCTTATCAGAACTGCGGTGCAGGCCGCCAAAGCTGCGGGTTGCATAATATCACTGGATATGGCTTCCTATAATGTTGTGGAATCAAATGATGCCTTTCTTCATGATATAGTGGATAAATATGTCGATATAGTATTCGCAAATGAAGCTGAAGCCAGGTCTTTTACCAAATTGGACACAAAAGCCGCCCTGGAAGAAATATCCAGGCATTGCGGTATAGCCGTCGTCAAGATAGGAAAAGACGGATCTATGGTGAAGAGCGGTGGCGAATATCATTATATCGAAGCCTGGCCTGCCGATACGATAGATGCCACCGGTGCCGGTGATACCTATGCGGCCGGTTTCCTGTATGCCCATTCACAGGGAATGCCTCTGAAAGTATGCGGGGAAGTCGGTTCCATCATTGCGGCTAAAGTTGTGGAGGTAATCGGTACGAAAATTGATATTCCCAGATGGAAAGCGGCAAAACAGGAAATAAGGGAATTAATTGCCGCGAACAAATAGAAAAGAAATGTTTGGATTCGTCAAGAATTTTTTCAGAAGGAGATGCCTTCGCAGATATTGCAGCGATATACCTACCGGAATCCGTCCGTTGAAGGACTTGCATTCCGCAGTCGCTTTCATAGATGTCGAAGATGTCTCTTTCGATATATGCAAAGAATCAATTTTGGCTTTTTTCAGGGAAAAAGGGATAAAAGGCGATATCTTTTTTTTCGATTTCAGAAAGATAAGCAATGAAGAGAGGCTTATCACCAGTATAAAGACCACGGTCCTGAAAAAAGATTTGAATTGGTTCGGAAAACCGGGACGCGAGAAAATCGCGCTTATGTCTGACAGGAGCCCCGATTTGTTCATCTCTTTGATCAATTCTTCGGATTTTCCTATAAGTTTCATGGCTTCGTGTTCCCAGGCCAAATTCAAGATAGGCCGCAGGCAGCTGCCGGGGAATGTTCTGGATATGGTGATATCGGACCCTGGTGACAGGATCCTTTCCCAGGCCGAGAGTTTCGAAGCCATGAAAAGTTATCTGGATAAAATAAAATAATCTTATGAGCGGAAATATCTTTTCCCGTTATTTCAAATTATTCCTTAAGGGTGCCGGAATGGGAGCGGCCAATGTCGTGCCGGGAGTTTCCGGAGGAACAATTGCATTGATGACAGGCATATATGAAGAATTGATAGATTCTTTGAATACCCTGATGAGTGTGTACGCATGGAAAATGCTGTTCAAAGGGCGTTTCCGCGAATTCTGGAAATATATACACGGAAATTTCATCCTCGTTCTTATGGTAGGAGTCCTTGCCAGCATAGTGTCTCTGGCTAAACTCACTACTTTTCTGCTGTCCGGTCATCCCGTACAGATCTGGGCTTTTTTCTTCGGACTTATACTTGCATCTGCCGTAATAATGTTCGCAGGGGTCAAAAACTGGAGGGTGAAAGATATCGTTTATGCCGTTGCAGGGGCGGTTCTCGGAATTGTCGTCTGTACATTGAGTCCTACCAGTACGCCTGACGATATGTGGTTCATTTTTATTTGCGGAGCGATTGCCATGTGTACGATGATTCTTCCAGGGATTTCCGGCAGTTTCATTTTGCTTGTTCTGGGGAAATATGATTACATAATGAATGCTATTGGCAATGTTGATATTCCTGTGTTGTCGGTATTTGTAATAGGGGCCGTCATAGGAATCCTGGCTTTTTCCAAATTCCTTCATTGGCTTCTAAAGCGATATGAAAGGCCCACTATGCTTGTGTTGGTTGGATTCGTAGCCGGTTCATTGATAAAGGTCTGGCCTTGGTATGATAAGAGTGCTTTGATGGCGGCGGACGGTTCCTTGTCTAATCTGCATATTCCCGGAGCCATAATATGGTGCGCGGCAGGTATCGTTTTCGTTTCGGCCTTGGAACTTCTGGGAAAACGCGGGAGCCGGACGGGAAATGAATATGGAAATATATGATTCCGATATTCTGCTATTGTCGTTTTTTTAGCGGAATAAAATAAAAAGCGCTATATTTGCAGACGCAATTTGCGAAAATAAAGTTTATGGTTCGGTAGCTCAGTTGGATAGAGCAACAGATTTCTAATCTGTGGGTCCAGGGTTCGAATCCCTGCCGAATCACAAAAGGGACGGCCGGAAGTCTGATTGACTCGGGACCGTCCTTTTTGTTTTTCTTATATCCTTATATTCCGTCCTTGTCATTTATCCTCATTCTTGTCCTTGTCTTTGTCTTCATCCGCCCCGTTATTCTTTATCACGGATTTCCGTATGAGCAATTCGGTTGACAATTCGATATGGCTGACTAGTTCATTGGTGTCATTATCGTTGAGTTTGTTGAACAGCATTTTCGCAGCCAGCTGCCCCATTTCTTCCGTAGGTTGTCCTACACGGCTGATGGAAGGTGTCATATAGTCCAGGCTTATATTGTCATCAAATGATATTATCGAAATATCATCGGGAATAACGAGTGACGCTTCTTTTATTGCCTTTATAACGCCTAAAAGTATTGTATAGCTTAATGCGAATATTGCTGAAGGCCTGTTCGAGCTGCTGCTAAGAAGAAGCTTTGTTTCTAGGTAGCCGTTCTGTATGGAAAATGCATTTCCAAGGATTCTGGCATTGTCCTGAAGTCCTGCGGTGCTCAAAGCGTCAAGATATCCTCCTACTCTTTTTTTATTCGGAAGTGAGGCTTCGTCTCCCTGGATGCATACGATATTTTTGTGCCCGTTATTGATAAGCAAGGATGTCGCATCAAAAGCTCCTTTGTAATTGTTGGAAGTGACATAAGAAATAGTGGCATCCTCGAAGTATCTGTCTATCAGGACCACAGGTGCAATTCTGGCATTGATTTCCTTGAATATCTTGCTGTCGTTTCCACAAGGTGCGGCTATTATTCCGTCAACTTTTCTGGACAGCAATGCCGATATGCAGTCTTTCTGTACTTCCACATTTTCCATGGTATCGGCAATAATAGCAGTATAGCCTTTGCTGTTGGCTTCGGAAATGATAGCACTTGAAATATCCGCGAAGTAAGGATTGGATAGCTTAGGCATGAGAAGTCCGATTGTTTTCGTCTTGTTTGTCCTTAGACTTTGGGCTGCCAGACTCGGAATGTAATGGCATCTGGAAGCTTCTGCAGTAACGATAGCCGCCGTTTTTTCACTTATCCTGTATTTTTTTGCATTGCCGCTCAAAACTCTGGAAATCGTAGCTGTGGAAATCCCCAGACGTTGGGAAATGCTGGATAATGTTTCTTTCATAGTAATAAAATATTATGCAAAAAATGAGTTTAATGGTTGCGCAACAAAATGAATTGTTGCATAAATTTTTAATGCAAATATATGACTTTTTAAGAATAATTTAGTTATCTGCCTTTCTTTTTATATATTTTTGCTCAAACGTTTGTTCTAAATATCCTAATAAATAATAACCACATGAGCAAAATAGTAGTTCTAGGAAGTACTAATATTGATATCATAGCACAAGTGAAAAAATTACCTTTTCCCGGAGAAACCGTAGGGAATGCCAGAATGAGGCAGGCAAATGGAGGTAAGGGAGCCAATCAGGCCGTAGCGGCCGCGAGATTGGGTGGGGACGTCACTTTTCTTACGTGTCTGGGGGATGATGCCAACGGTCATAAACTCGCCGGTGAATTTTCTGCCGACGGAATTAATATGGATTTTGCGAAATTCACTTCAGAAGCTCCCACGGGAACTGCTTTGATATTTGTTGCCGAAAATGGGGAGAATTGCATTGCCGTAATCCCTGGCGCCAATTCTGAGCTGACTCCGGAAGATGTCGAGATGAGGGCTGATGAAATAAGGAAGGCCGATTATCTCCTTCTGCAGCAGGAAATCCCGGGACCGACAGTAACAAAAGCCATAGATATCGCTTTTGATGCCGGCGTGAAGGTTGTCCTGAATCCTGCGCCCATGAGAAATATTCCGGCCGGGATATTATCTAAATTATTCCTGATTACTCCGAATGAGACGGAAACATCCGAAATCATTAATAAAAAGGTGGCTTCAGAAAAGGATGTGATAAAAGCTGCCGAGAGTTTGAGACTGATGGGCGTTTCCAATGTCATAATAACCATGGGCTCTTCCGGTTCCCTCGTGTGCGACGGATACGGTGCCAGATTGATTCCTCCCAGGAAAGTCCGGGTTGTCGATACAACTGCAGCAGGAGATGTTTACAACGGGGCTTTGCTTGCCGCCCTGTCGGAGAACAAGACTATTGACGAAGCTGCAAAGTTTGCTACCGTATGCTCGTCGATAGCCGTCACTCATCTCGGGGCGCAACCGTCCATTCCCTATAGGGATGAGGTGGATGCAATAATGTTATCTTACTACCCAAATATACTTAAAACTATCAAATCGATATGAAAAGGAGTCTGCCTATCAGAAAGATCTTATCAGCCATCTTCTTCATTTCGCTGTCTGCCGCTACCGCGATGGCACAAACCAAGACAGTGAAAGGAGCCGTATATGAAGAAGAAACGGGGGAACCCCTGGCCGGTGCCACAGTGTCCATTGCCGGATCAACGCGTGGCGTCACCACCGGGTCCGACGGTACTTTCGAATTTCCCGGTGTCAAGCCGACGGATCAATTGAATTTTGATTTCTTCGGCAAAGAAACACAGACCATAACGGTCGGGACAACAACCAACTTCATTGTAAAACTCAAAAATGCCAAGAATGAGCTTGACGAGACTACAATTGTAGCTTTCGGCAAACAGAAAAAAGAAAGTGTCATAGGTTCCATTACTACAATCGATGTCCAGACACTCAAGGTGCCTTCAAGCAATCTGACCTCAGCCCTTGCAGGAAATGTCGCCGGTGTGATCGCCTATCAGAGAAGCGGTGAACCCGGAGAGGATAACGCCGATTTCTTTGTGAGGGGTATAACTACTTTCGGTGCCAATACGAGTCCTCTTATTCTGATTGACAATATAGAGTTGACGTCTACCGATCTTGCCAATCTGCAGCCTGATGATATTGCAAGCTTTTCCATAATGAAAGATGCAACCGCCACTGCTCTTTACGGAGCCCGAGGTGCAAACGGAGTCATATATGTCACCACCAAACGAGGAAAAGAAGGACCGGCAAAAATTTTTGCACGTGTAGAGACATCGCTTTCTTCGCCGACGGAAGTTGTGAAGCTGGCTGATCCTGTTACATATATGAAAGCATACAATGAGGCTATCACGACAAGGGACCCTTTGGGAGAGCTCAAATACAGTTACGACAAGATCGAACAAACAGGGAAGCCGAATTCCAATCGCTACATTTATCCCAGCAATGACTGGTATAATATGCTTTTCAAGAAACAGGCTCTCAATTACAAGGCCACAATGTCGGCGCAAGGCGGAGGTAAAGTTGCACAATACTATGTGTCAGGAGCTTTCAATGAGGATACGGGGATATTGAAGGTGGACAAAAGGAATAGTTTCAATAACAATATCGATGACAAGAACTACACTCTCCGTTCCAATATCGATATCAATGTTACCAAAACTACAAGACTTGCAGTCCGTCTTACCGGAAACTTCACCGATTACACCGGACCTCTCAACGGCGGAAGTGATGTGTACAAGCAAGTTGTGCATTCCGATCCGGTGCTTTTCCCTGCATATTACCCTAAAGACAGCGAACATGTAGGGATCAAGCATATAATGTTCGGCAATTATGAAGACGGAGGATACATCAATCCTTATGCAAACCTTGTAAGGGGCTATAAGGACTATCAGCGTTCCCAGATGATTGCAGCAGTCGAATTGAATCAGAATCTGAATTTTCTAACGAAAGGCCTTTCATTCATGACTCTTTTCAATCTGACGCGTCTTTCCGCTTTTACGGTTTATCGCCAGTTCAGTCCGTATTGGTATACCCTTGACAGATATGATTCGTATACGGGAGAATATCATATAAGGCGTATCAATGACAGCGGTACAGACTATCTTACATACGGGGAAGGAGCAAAAACCGTCCAGAATTCCCTTTATTCAGAATCCCGCCTCAATTATTCCAGGAATTTCGGACGCAGCGCCGTTACCGGATTGCTGGTCCTGACAGCCAGGGAGTCGCGAATAGGCAATGCCGGAAGCCTTCAGCTTTCGCTGCCTTCGAGGAATGCCGGTTTATCCGGGCGTTTCACTTACGGTTGGAATGATAAATATTTTTCCGAATTCAATTTCGGCTACAACGGTTCGGAGCGTTTCTACAAAACACACAGATGGGGTTTCTTCCCTTCGGTGGGGGGAGCATGGATGATTTCCAATGAAGAATGGTTCAAGCCGGCGAAGAGAATCATAAACAACCTCAAGCTCAGGGCGTCTTACGGCCTTGTGGGAAATGATAATATAGGATCGAGTTCCAACAGGTTCTATTATCTTTCCGAAATGAACATGACCAGTAAAAGCAAAGAGGCGTACTTCGGAGAAACGAGAAATGTAAAATATACAGGAATAGATGTTACCCGTTACGCAAACGAGTCGATTACATGGGAACGGTCTTATAAATCAAATTATGCATTGGAACTCGGTTTGTTCAAAAAATTCAATATGATAGCCGAGTTCTTTACCGAGCATCGTACCGATATATTCATGAACAGGGCCGATATTCCGAATACAATGGGGCTTCAGGCCGCGGTTTCTGGTAATATCGGTGAAGCCAAAGCTCACGGAGTCGATATCCAGGCCGATTACAAGCAGGCATGGCATAACGGCATGTGGGCTTCTGCAAGGGCTAACTTTACTTATTCCACCAGCAAGTATCTTGTATATGAGGAACCAACGTATGCCGAATCTTATCGTCAGCATAAAGGCTATTCCATCAAGCAGAAATGGGGCTATATAGCCGAGCGTCTTTTCATAGACGATGAAGATGCGGCAAACAGCCCTTCACAGGCTTCGTTCGGCAGCCAATACGGCGGCGGCGATATCAAGTATACAGATGTGAACGGTGACGGCGTTATTACTTCTGCGGATATGGTTCCTATCGGATATCCTACTTCTCCCGAGATCATATATGGCTTCGGTTTGTCATACGGCTACAAAGGTGTGGACCTTTCGGTATTTTTCCAGGGTCTCGCCCGTGAATCTTTCTGGATTGACGCAACCAGCAGTTATTCTTCCTCAAGATGCGGTACAGGCCCGTTTGTAAATGAGACTCAACTTCTTCAGGCTTATGCGGACAGCCACTGGAGCGAAGACAACAAAAATATCTACGCCCTTTATCCCAGATACAGTGCATATTCGAATACCAATAACACAGCTGTAAGTACATGGTGGATGAGGAACGGTTCTTTTCTGCGTCTGAAACAGGTGGAACTTGGATATACGCTGCCTGATCATATTTCACGCAAGATGCATATGGAGAATTTGCGTTTCTTCATGCAGGGAACCAACCTTTTCTGTTGGAGCAAGTTCAAATTATGGGATCCGGAACTCGCAGGGGAAGGATTGAACTATCCTATCCAGAAAACTGTCAGTTTCGGAGTTAATGTAACTTTCAAATAATGTATGATTATGCGTAAGATTTTTAATAAAACTATATTGATATTTGCAAGTTTGACGGCATTATTTGAAGTCAATAGCTGCAACAGTTATCTCAATGTGGTTCCGGATGACGGACTTCCAAGTATCGAAACGGCTTTCAGCCTCAGGTCCGTTGCTATAAGGTATCTTGGAACCTGTTATTCCTATATGACCAATGAGGGTGCTCCGGGTTCGGATGCCGCTATGCTTTCTGGGGATGAATTGTGGGATTTGTACGGACGTATCGTATCTAACACGTCAGGACGTGTCCCTTTCACAATGTCTTATATAGCCAGGGGATACAACAGTGCTTCTTCGGTTTTCGGCTGTGACTGGCCAAGCATGTATGAGGGGATACGCTGCTGCGATATACTGATCGAACATATATCTTCGGTTCCCGATATGTCCGATGAAGAAAAAGCACAGTGGACTGCGGAAGTGACATTCCTCAAGGCTTATTATCATTTCAATCTTGTACGTAAATGGGGTCCGGTTCCGCTGATCAAGGAAAGTCTTCCGATCGATTCCGATGTCAATACCGTACGCCTTCACAGGAATACTATAGACGAATGTTTCGATTATATCATAGAATTGCTGGACAAAGCCATGCCCGATCTTCCTCTTGTCCCTGCATCCGTTGATGATTACGGGAGGATTACAAAAGCGATATGCGCAAGTTTCAAGGCAAAGGTGGAAGTTTATGCGGCAAGTCCGCTTTTCAACGGGAATGCGGAAGAAGCTGCCCTTGTGGACAATCAGGGTACCCAGTTGTTTCCGTCAAAAACGGATGAGCAAAAACTTGAACGCTGGAAGGCTGCCATGACCGCTTGCAAGGAAGCAATAACCATTTGCGATCAGGCCAACATCAAGCTCTATGACGGTTCAGACATAACATACAGGATGAGCGACTCACTGAAGACGACGCTTACCATCAGGGAAGCCTTCAATGAAAGATGGAACAGCGAAATAATCTGGGGCAATACCCAGACCCCTTCATCTTCAATGATCATCTTCCAGAGACTCTGTCTTCCCATAATGAACGGTTATACAGATATGCTCGGGGGTTATAGGTTCATAGGCGTTCCGCTGAAGATTGCCGAACAGTTTTATACCGCTCACGGTCTTCCTATCAAGAATGACAGTGACTGGTCCAATATCAACCCTCTGGATATAAGGACCGGGGATGATCAGAATTCCTATTATATCCGCAAGGGTTATACTACGGCCAAACTCAATTTCAATCGTGAACCCCGTTTTTACGCTTCCCTTGGATTTGATGGCGGCACATGGTTCGGAGAACTGACCAATTATAATGATTTGAAACCGGATGATTTGCATTATATCTCTTGCCGGATTGGCGGGGAACAGGCAAAGTCCACGAGCGAAACAGGACCTGTCACCGGTTATTTCCCGAAGAAAATGTTTCCGTATCAATGTACATGGTCAGGCAACAACTCATTTGTCGGCCGTTGGTTCGCTTGGCCTATGATGCGTCTTTCCGATTTGTATCTTCTTTATGCTGAAGCAATCAATGAAGCCGAAGGTCCGGAAGGTCCTAATAGTTCCGATCTCTTCAAGTATCTGAATGCCGTAAGAAAGCGTGCAGGCATCCCCGATGTCCAGACTGCATGGGACACTTACAGCAACAGTCCGGGATATTACAAGACAAAGGTCGGAATGCGTGATATAATCCACAGGGAACGGCTTAACGAACTTGCATTCGAGAGCCAGAGATTCTGGGATATCCGCAGGTGGAAAGAAGCTCCTTCCGAATACCAGAAAGGCATATATGGTTTCACCATTACCGCTGCCTCCGCCGAGGATTATTATGTGAAGAAATTCATTTACGAACAGAAATTCGGTTTGAAGGATTACTTCTGGCCGATTCCTACAAGCTACATAGAAGTCAATCCGAACCTTGTACAAAACATAGGATGGTAACCGATTTCATAATGCCTATATAATATGAAGAATAAGAAAAATATAATAGCATTGTTCAGTGCCGCTTTGGTTCTGGCATCATGCTCATCGAATACCAATAAGTTCGGTCGTATAGATCAGTTTGACGAAAATCTGCCTGTACCGGAGCCTGTTTCTGAAATAGTCAAGGTCAAACCTATTGGCGGCGGTGCCGTCATCTGGGTGAAGATTCCGGATGACCAGAATATTAAAGGTGTCGTCGCTACTTATGAACGCAATGGTAAAACCATTGATGCGAAGATATCGAGATATGTCGACAGCCTTTCAATCGTCGGATATGCCGATACCTTGTCCCACCACGTAAAGATATGTACTTTTAACGCCGATGAGGTCAGATCAAGCGCAGTGGATATGGATTTCAATCCCAAGTCCCCTGTTATCAGAACCGTAAAACCTACCGTTGCGGCTGCCGCCGGAGGCGTAAAGATCAATATAACGGGAAACAGCGACAAGGAGAATCTTGCTGTTTGCCTTCTTCGCGATACCGATCTCGATGATTTCGACAAATCTGTAAAAGACATCAAATGGGTCGAGGTCACCACTCTGTTTACTGCCAGCGATAATGTGACTTTGACAAGACGCGGTCTTGAGGCCCAGAAAGCAATATTCGGCGTATACATCCGTGACCGCTGGGGCAATTTCTCGGATACTCTCAAGGTTTTGCTTACTCCCGGTGTTGAGATACAGATTCCAAAGACCGGCTTCAAGTATTATGATCCGGGCGACGATAATTGTTTCTCGATGTCGGAAGAAAATTCCACATATCCGGTATCCGGACTTTGGGACGGTTCAGGAAATTCTTCATCTCCGCATTTCCTTGCAATAGGAAAGTGTCCTGTTCCTTGCTGGCTTACCATAGATATGGGATTGGTTGCACAGCTTAGCCGCATCGCCACTCTTCCACGAATTAATTATAACATTTGGAGGGATGCGCATCCTCGCGATTTCGAATTCTGGGGAAGTATGAATCCTACCGGCAAGACGGGAAGCAATGAACATGGTTTCGATGACAGTTGGTTCTGCCTTGGAAAATTCACCCAGTACAAACCTTCCGGTTATGAAGAAGACGGGTCTGTCGGAACTATCACAAATGAAGACATTACTTATTTCAATGGCGGAAATGATTTCGAATTGAATTCCGATGATTATCCCCATGCTTTCGACCAGCTGCGTTATCTGAGAATCGTATTTTTGGATACTTTCTCGACTTTTGAACTTTCCAATGCGACAGAGGCTGCAGGCATCCAGTTTGGCGAGGTTACGCCATACGGCGAAGTCGTTAAATAGAATCACGATTAATTGAACCGATTATGAGAAAAATTAAATACTATCTATTAGCTTCCACAGCGTTTCTTCTGGCCGTAGCCGCCTGTACTTCTCAAGATGACATATACAAAAAATATGTCAAGGCGGGGGGATATAATTATCCTGCCATGCCGATCAATCTCTCTTCCGTTTCCGGATACCAGAGACTTTTCATCGAATGGGAAAAGCCTATGGACCCCGCTGTCAAGACGGCAATACTGTATTGGGACAACTACTCCAGTTCCCGTTCAATCGATTATTCAGATTACCCTTCCGGAATCGTCGATTTGATTGTTGACAGTCTTGAAGACCGTTCCTATACTTTCGATATAGTCAATATTGATTCGGATGGCAATAAATCTCTACCGGCCGAAATTACTGCTTCAGCCTATAGCGACAGCTGGATGGTTTCACGTTCGGAAAGAACTGTGAATTCAGCCGAGATGAGCGGTGATTCCGCAATAATAATGGTTTCGAAAGGGACCGATGAGATGATTGCCACAAGATTCCGCTATAAAAACGAAAATAACGAATGGGTGGATTGTGACAAGGTTCTGTCTCCTGACGAACGTACCATTTCTTTCCCGAAAGCATTAAAAGGAAAAAGGTTCCAGTATTCTTCATCGTTCTGTCCGGAAGCGGGCCGGGATACCGTATGGAGTACCTGGATAACATCGACGGACGGTATTTCATATCAGCTCAACGCCAAAAGATGGTCTGTCGCGGCAACGTCCGGACAGGTGTATGGGGAAAATACTCCGGAAAAGATCTTCGACGAAAAGATTCTTTCCGGATATCGCTGGTACAGCTCCAGATCGGATGATTCCAAGTTGATTTTCCCGAAGATATTGGCAATCGATACCCAGACTTCAACAGGTGACGAATATGCTTTCACAAAATTTGTCTTTTGCGAAAATCCTGCTTCGAATACCTTACGTTACATCAAGAGTGTAGTGATGTATGTGGGATCCTCACCTTTCGATCCGGATGATACCGATTTCAGCAATGATTTCGGCATACCTTTTCTCAGTACAGTGCTTAGTACTTCTACTGCACAGCAGACCCTGAGCGCCACCCAGGGTTCCAGCGGAAGATACGTTGCTGTAGTGTTTACCGATTCCTGGAATACGGCTGACGGTTATATCGACCTTTGGGAACTTATTCCATACGGATATATTCCATCACAAGCCGATTGATCATGAATAGATTTTTTTCAATATTTTTCATTTCCTGCCTGCTTTTCTCATCTTGCGGAAAGTATGATGACACTGAAGTGAACAAACGGATTTCTGATCTTGAAAACCGGATGGCCGCTTTGGAGACTCTTTGCAACAGCATGAATTCCAATGTGTCTTCGTTACAGACAGTCGTTACCGCTTTGCAGGAAAATGACGGTATTTCAGGTTTCAGGGAACTTGAAGACAAATCCGGTTATGTCATTTCTTTCACTTCCGGAAAAACGATTACTATCCTTAACGGAACCGACGGGACAGACGGATCTACTCCTGCAGTCAGTTTGAAGAAAGATACGGACGGGGAATATTATTGGACCTTGAACGGTTCCTGGCTGCTTGTTGACGGGAACAAGGTAAAAGCATCCGGAACTGATGGAATTACCCCTAGGTTCAAGATAGACGATTATGCTTGGTATGTATCCTACGACGGAGGGAAAACATGGGCCGAGGTAGAAAGTAATGTCAAAGAGGGCTGTTATATTTTCAAAAGCGTAACCATAGAAAACGGATTCGTGAAATTTTTGCTCAGTGACGGTACGACATCTTTCGAAGTTCCCGTATACGGCAGTTTCGTTTCATCGATCAAGAGCATCGTTTATGTCCCTTCCTATTCCGACGGAACGGTCAGGGTTTATAAAAGCTGGGATAAATATTATGCAACGATGAGATTCGAGATCCAGCCGGAAAGCGTTCTTGACAGTTTGGTCAAAGACGCGGCTGTTTCATTAAAGATGAATGCCGTCTATACGCTTACGAAGAGTTCTGAAGATTCCACGAAACTGACGGTTTCCGATATTTCGGCAAACGGCCGTTTTCTTGAATTGAAGGTTTCCTGCGATTCGCTGGGACAGTCTTTCTTCGACGGAAAAACGGGTGTAAGCGCTTCGCTTCAAATTTCCGACGGGTTCAGTACGGTTGCAGGAAACTATATCCCGATGGTTTATAGCGGAGAGGAGGTCAAATCCACAGCATTCGATGCTTCGGGAGTAGTCCTTTCATTGGCTGCAATAAGCGATACCCATATCAACGGAGCGTCTTCAGTATCCGGAAAGTTCCGGAATGCTTTGAGCCAGCTGAAAAGCAAAGCCCTTGAAAATGACACTGACGGTATTGACGGCGTACTTGTGGCCGGAGATCTGATAGACAATCCGAATCAGAATTATCTTAATGAGTTCAAATCCATTTACGAAGGAGCTTTCAATCCTTCCGATGTCCCTATGGTATATACTATCGGGAATCATGATGTCCCTAATTACAGATGGAGTCCGACTGTAGTCGATGATGCAAGATATATCCGTACAACACTTGGTGACAATTATTTCAAGACGGATCAGGATCCTGTTGCCGGAACGACTCTTGAGTGCCGTCACTGCATAATAGGCGGGTATCATATCCTGTCCATCACCCCTGACGGTACTCAACCTATCGTATATGATGCTGCAGCTGTTACGTGGCTGGATAACCAATTGAAGACAATAACCTCGGCGGAACCTGGCAAATATGTGATTGTCATGACTCATCCCATGGTAAACAATACTGTCTACGGGAGTCTTCTGGGGGAAGCCGGGGGAATCTGGGAAAGTATGTCCGGCTATTGGTCTACATCGGCATTGACTTCGATTCTGGACAAATATCCCCAGGTTGTTGTAATAGGTGGCCATTTGCATTTTCCTTTGAATGATCCCAGAAGTATCTGGCAGGGGAAATTCACTGCACTCGGTTGCGGATCCGTCAGATATATGGCTATAGAAAACGGTGGTTATGAGAATATGGCCGGCGCTACGACAATGAACGACAAAGACGAATTTTCGCAGGGGAATTTGCTGCAGTTTGATGAAAACGGCAATATGAGAGTGTATAGAATGGATTTCTATCATGATGACGTAATAGGTGATCCTCTCAATGTCTCTTATCCGGCCGAAGATTTGTCGAATCTCGGGAAGTATTCCCCGTCTTTCAGAAGTCTTTCAAATCATGCTCCTACCCTTTCTTCTTTGGAAGTGAGCACAAAGGATGACGTTACCTCGGTTACTTTTGCTGCAGGGGAAGATGATGAATTCGTACATGATTATACTCTTACACTTTCCAAAAACGGTACTGTCCAGGTTACAAAAAAGATACTTTCCGACTTTTACAAGCATCCGAAAGCATCGGACATGGCTTCTTCCTGGACCGTTTCTTTGGGGAATATCGGAAAAGGCAGTTTCAACATTTCATTAACCGCTGCGGATTCCTGGGGAGCTTCCGATACCATCGACAAAGATTTCGAAATCAATGACGACAGCAACATCTGGATAAGTGATGATTCCGGCAGTATGAGTTATGTCGGAGGCAGCGGCAGTTCATCATCCGCCTGGTTAAGTTATTCGGACGGAACATTGTCTTGGTCTGCGAATACGACAGGTGCTCCCCGCACAGCTACAATTACGCTGCCGAATTCAGTAATCTGTTCGGTGACACAGATTTCGGCAGATGATTTCAAAGGCGACTGGACCTTTACTTCAAAGGTTTTCTGCAAAGACGGCTTCTCTGTGGCAGGAAGCAAAGTAACCCTTTCCGGCGTTTCATTCGGAACGCCCCTGAAGGGCGAAACATTGAAAGACGGCAAAGGTCTCGAGCATACGAACAATATCGGCGTGAGAGGTCTTTACCATACGGGTATTGTAGCCGATGCGGCGGTCAAGGTTGATTATACTTCCAAAGCTGCTTCTTTCGGTCTTTTCATGGATGCCAGGACTGCCCAGGCGGACCCTTCACCTTCCAATTCTTCTTATCCCTATATCGCCTTTTTACCTGAAATGTGCGGAGTATATACCAATGCGGATTCATGGGGTGCTCCATGGTCGTTCACGGCTCCGGATCTGGGCAATCCCGATTACGAATGGATATGGTTTACCGTAAGCGATGATTTCAAGACTTTGACTTACAGCGCCGCAAAAGCGCAGGAACTGAGTACGGGTAATCCCAACGGTTACGGACCATATATCATAGGCATATCGGTCGGATCTTTCAAAACTTCCGACGCTACTCTTGCAAATTCACAGGCGCAGACGGTAACTGCTTATAATAATGTTATTTACCAGTTCAACACTGATAACGGTAGTGTCGGTCTTGTATTCGAGCGCAAATGAATTGCGAATTGATTATTTGATACGGATATGAAAATGATAACCACAAAATATATTAAAAATTTTAACCATTAATTATAAGTTATTATGAAATTACACTCATTGACATTGATGGCGACAATGGCGTTATTCGCTTTTGTTGGGTGCGGCGGAGACAAGGGGGTAGATTATGGCAAGCCTGCCGTTTCTGTGAACCCGTCTTCGTTATCTGTCTCTGCGGCAGGTGAAACCAAAACGGTCCAACTTACCGCTACGGTTCCATGGAACATTGAAATCCAGGATACTAAAGCTGTAGATAAATGGCTTACTGTAACACCTGTTACAGGTGAGCCTTCGAAAGAAGCACAGTCCATTACCGTGACCGTGGCTGCAAATACCGGAGAGGAGCGTTCTGCTACAATAACATTCAAAGGTGATAAACTGACAACTTCGCTTACTGTAAACCAGGAAGCTTATTATCCGGATGTAACTACGGCAAGTGTAAGCGATTTCAATGCTGCTTCCGCATATAAATATCAGAGATATCAATTGAAAGGAGTAGTAAAAGGCCTGACTGATAATACCGCCGGCATTTTCAATCTGGTTGACCAGACCGGTTCTGTAGAGGTAAACGGTCTTACTTCAAAAGAAGTCTCCTACGGTACATCTACGACCGATTTCGCATCTCTCGGAGTTAATGAACGCGACACTGTAACAATAATAGGCTATCAAGTAAAAGAGGATAACAAGGTTCAGGTCAGATATGCTTATCTCGTCAAGAAAGCAGCTTATACCGAACCGGATCCGGATAAGGTAGCGACCGTACAATTCCCGTTCGCCGCAGATTTCACCAAAGGTACCGACGGATTCATTGTCAATAACAAAATCTTCCCTTATGTATTCGATGCCATATGGACCAATTCAGCCACAGGCGGCATGACAGCCAATGCATACAAGGATGACAGTCATAAATTTGCTGCGGAAAGCTGGCTGTATTCTCCTATGATAGATTTGTCGGCGGCAAAAGATCCTGTCATCGTATTCGATCATATCGTGAATTTCTTTGCCAGCATTGATGTGGCAAAGGATCAGACTTCCTTATGGATCAGAAGACAAGGGGGTTCATGGAATCAACTTGCCATTTCATTCTCATATCCCGATGAACTCGGCGGAAGCGTCATGACTTCGGAGGATATAAAAATTTCGGATTATATCGGTTCCAAAGTGCAAATCGCTTTCAAGTATGTCAGCGATGAAACCCACGATGCCGGAAAATGGCAGATTCTTGACGTTACGGTCAAGGAAAATGTCGAGCAAAACCAGTCCGACAATTCCGACGGGACGCAAGATTATGATAAACCTGGTTGGGATTGGACAAAATAACATAAAACCGAGAAAATCATGAAAAAAACATTATATATTCTTTTTGCAGCGGCAATTGCCATAGCTACAGCCTCCTGCACCAAAGAAGACCCTATTCAATCCGGTGCAGGCCGGAAAACTGTAAGGACATTCACCTGCTCTTTTGACGACAGCGGCGTTACAAAGACCGATATAACCAAACAGGGCAAGACCGTATGGGCAGACGGTGATAAACTGTGGATATCCAACGGAACAGCTTTCGATACTTTGACTGTTGCTTCGGAATATGCAGGACAGAAATATTGCGAATTCCAGACAACTCTTGAAGGGACTCTTTATGTCGTGTATCCGTTATCGGCTGCCAAGGGTGTGTCCGACGGCAAGTTCCAGATAGATATTCCCGGTATCCAGAACGGAACCTTCGGCAGTGCCAATATCTCCGTTGCGGTTGCCGAGGACAGATATGTAAAGATGAAGAACGTAACATCGGTCCTCCAGTTCAGGATCCCGGCGGATGCCAAGCCGATAAAGGCAGTTTCCGCCAATGCTGTCGACAACGCCGTGGCCGGGACATGTACTGTGGATATGTCCACTGGAACACCGGTTGTAACAGCCGGGGAAACTACCGAATCGGATGTCATAGTCAAAACCGACGGACTTTCCGGAAAATTCTATATGTCTGTAATACCGGGTACATATAATTCCGGGTTCACTCTAACGGCTGTATCCACGGATCTTAACAATGCGTGCGAGAGCAAGACCACAGTCTCTGCAAAGACGTTGAAAGCCAATGAATTGTTTGATCTGGGGTCTATCGGAGGAAATCTCAAGGCGCTTAGCGGCGACGGCTCCGAGACTGCTCCTTGGCTTATCAGCAGTTATCCCGAGATGCTTGCATTCACTTATTATGTAAACGAAGGCAATTCAATGAAGGACGAGTTTGTCAAGGTTACGAATGATATAAAAGGCATAAATACCCCCATAGGGAAATATGATACTGAAAACTCTTTATATATTCCTTTCAAGGGCAGTTTCGACGGAGGCGGCAAAACCCTTACCGTTGCGATAAGGCAGGATGCGGACAATGCCGCAGGCCTTTTTGCCAATCTGGGGGATTCGGCAAGCGTCTGCAATCTGACAATCGTCGGATCGGTAGCATCCGATTATGCTGCCGGTGCCCTTGCAGGGTATGCCGGTTCATCTTCGACAATGAAGATATCCAATTGCAAATCAAAGGCTATCGTTTCAGGAATCGACTATCTGGGAGGCCTTATAGGTAAAGCCGAGAATTATTCGGATGCGAATACGACTTCCATTGCTATTGATGATTGCTCTAATGAAGCGGTTGTCGAATCCGATGGCCTTTATCATGGAGGTATTGTCGGATTATGCAAGTCTGCCGTTTTTTCAAATTGTTCTAATTCAGGGTCCGTAAATGGAAAGCATGACGTCGGAGGTCTTGTCGGCAATGCTTATATGTGTTCATTTAAAGATTGTTCGAATTCAGCCTCCGTTACCGCTTCCGAATCGGCAGGCCGATTCATGATAAGATCCGGAAGCTATTATGTATGTGATTACTGGGGAGGTGCAGCCGGTATAGCCGGTTATTCCCAGAATGTGAATTTCAAAAAATGCTCCAATACCGGCGCAATATCGGGGGTAAATAAATGCGGTGGAATTGCCGGAACCATGTATTGGGGATCTATCATATCATCAGATAATTCCGGTCCGGTGGATGTCAGCGAAGATGCCGCAGGCGGAATTGTAGGTTGGAACATAACACAGGGAAGGATATACGGATGTACGAATAAAGGTGACGTAACAACTAAGCGTTATCAGGCCGGAGGAATTGCAGGTCAGGTGCAGCCTTACCATGGCAGTAACTCTTCAGCTGCGAATATGTATTATCAGAATTGCAGCAACGAAGGCAAGATTACTGTAACTGACGGTAATGCCGCAGGCGGAATCGTAGGTTATGTCTGGATTATGAACAACGTAGTGAAACTTACCGTGGACGGTTGCATAAACAGTTCTCCGGCAGAGGTTTCCGCGCCTTCGTATGCCGGCGGAGTCGTAGGCTGTGAAGGAAGATACTCCAATTGGAGCAGGCTTGATATATTGAATAGTGAAAATCACGGATCCGTTAAAGGCGGTAGCGCCATAGGCGGAATTTTCGGCGGGATGCTCAGTTATACCAAGTCACAGGGGGTTTACATTAATAATTGCTACAATTCCGGCGATATAAAATATAATGATGCGACTTCTACTAATCCCAGAGCCGGTGGAATTGCCGGTTTCATCAATAACGGAGGCAACGGCAGGATTCAGAATAATTACAATTCAGGTCTTGTCTCTTCCGAAGACGGAACTGTTGCAGACGGAGCTACCATCGGTGCAATCGTCGGGTATAGCAATATCGCTACGGTGATCGGTGAATCCTATTATCTTACCGGAAGTTGTGCCCAGGCGTTGGGCCCCGGATCCAAGACTTCGACGGCAAACGATCTCGTTTCCGTCAACAGTGACGGATCACTTGAGACTCCGGTCACAATCAATTCCGTAAGCTTCAATACCTTGGTTGAAGTTCTGAATGCCTGGAGGAATGGAAATACCACATATTTGAAATGGAAGGCGGGTCCTGGATTCATCTATCCTGTTGATTCGGATCCGGTAGACGGAGGTGACTTTGATCTTGGAAACGGAGGACAAATTTAATTTCGGAGGAATGAACAATGACTAAAAAGATATTTATATTCATAGTTCTCATTGCAGCTTTGATCAGTTGCTCGAAAGAGAACGGCGAGTCCATAAGTCCGGTTAAGGATGCCAAGACTCTTGTAATTAATGCCACAATAGGGAATCCTGCGACAAAGCTCTCTTATACGGATAACGAAAGCGGAGGATATACGGCTACATTCAATGGCAACGAACAGCTTCAGCTTTATTTCCTCGATGCCGAAAGCAAGGTTATTTCCAATGACATTGTGAAAGTGGATCAATATTCCATATCGGACGATGGCAAATCTGCAAAGTTCATAGTGACCGATCTGGAGATTCCTTCCAATGCCGTGAAGATCTTTTCATATATAGATTTCAGCGGCTCTTCCGTGAATTATACGGATACATTGAGCGTGAATGATCTGAGTTTGCAGAACAATCTGTCTGAGGCGCAAGGGCATCATATCCTTTCCGGTTCCGTGAATGTGGCGGATCTGACTTCTACCACTTCGGGGACGGCTTTCACTACCATAAAATATGCCTACAAGACAAGTCTTCTGAGATTCAATCTCAGTTTTCCGGTCGATATCCCTGTGGATCCGTCAAAAACCATGATAACCATTTCAAATCAGAACAAGACCATTCATAATCTGGTGGATTTCGCATGGGGTGAAATGTCCTCCGATAAAAGCGAAGCCGGGAATATTGTCATTTATCCGACAAAAGTGGATACATTGGAAAACAGTGTAGTTGCCGTAGCTTGTGTATGGGCTGCAGACGATTTCAAAGATACCAGAGTGACCGCTACGATAGGGGAAGACCGCTATTATGTTGACCTGAATCTTGCAAAGACTACTCTTGAAGCCGGAAAAGTCTATGATGTAACAAGGACGCTTGCCGCTTCCCCTAAGCCTGTCATGATATGGACAGCAGACGATGCCGGTTCCGTTGCGTTCACCTCCGGAGGTACGACACCTGTGGCTAACGATTGGCTGAGTTTTGCCGACGGTAAAGTTTCATGGACTGCAAATACAACCGGTGCTCCGCGTACGGCAACCCTTGCTTTTGCCAACGGTTCCACTTATAAAGTGACCCAGGTGGTTCCGGCCGATTTCAAAGGTACATATGATTTCACTTCAAAAATATTCTCCAATTCTTCTTTCATAAAGGCTGCCGATCCGGGAACTATATCCGGAGTGACTTTCGGAGATCCGCTGGACGGTACGGAGAGTCTTGAGGAAAACGGAAAGACTTATAAAAACAATATCGGTGTCCAAGGCTTATATTACAGTGATGTCATTTGTGATGCGACTGTCCAGATAGATTATACGAACCAGACTGCAAGTTTCGGTCTGTTCATGGACGGCAGGAAAGCACAGCCTTGTTCTTCTCTGACCGGAACCTACATCTATGCCTGCTATATTCCTGAAATGGCAAGTTGGGGAACTTCCGGCTGGACCTCACCTTGGAACTTTGTCCAGGCCGATCTCGGAACTCCAGATTATACCTGGATGTGGTTTACCGTAAGTGATGATTTCAAGACAATCACTTTTGCAAATCCGGTTGCCAGCACAACCGCTCAGCGCCTTGGCCATGATCCGGCGGCAACCAACGATTATATTATCGGCATCACGATTGCCATCTCTTCTTCCGAAGACGCAAGTTCGGCGAATGTCAGCGGTAGCTATAATGTTATCTATCAGTGTAACAAAGATCTGACATTTACCAGGAAATAGTTTTTTTGATTATTCATATTTTATCATGCGGTTAAAAACATCTGTCATCATTCTTTCGGTTGCCTCAATGTGGCTATTTTCTGCAGGCGTTCAGGCAAAGACGTGCCGATCCGCTCGGAAATTTGACGATAAACATATAGTATTGTCAATCGGAGCCATCAGCGATACCCACATTGACGGAAGAACTGCCAACAGCGCCAAATTCAGGAACGCCCTTAGGCAATTAAATGCAAAAGCGGCGGAGCAAGATGGAAATGGCCTTGACGGGGTGATGGTTGTAGGAGATATCATTGACAACGGTATGAATAAAAAACAGATTAGAGTATTCAAAAATGATTATGAGGCCGTCCTGGATCCCGTCAAGGTTCCTATGATCTATACGGTAGGCAACCATGATCCCGGAACCCGTTACAGATGGTATCCGGATACACCGGCCAAAACGAAGTTTATAAGGGATACTCTCGGTACCGATTATTTCAGGACCGATCTGGAAGACGGGATGAGGAATAAATATGAATGCCGTCATTGCGTAATCGGAGGCTATCATATCCTTTCGGTAACGCCTGACGGTGCTTCTCCCGTTACTTATCCGGACACTGTCGTGAAATGGCTTGATGCCAGATTGAAGATGATTACAAAAGAGGATCCCGGGAAATATGTTATCGTTATCACCCATCCAATGATATATGATACCGTTTACGGAAGCCTGCTGGGGACAACGGACAGCAGTCCCTGGAAATCATCCCTCAAATGGTATTGGTCTACCAAGGCACTGACCGGGGTCCTTGATAAATATCCACAGGCGGTTACTTTCAGCGGCCATTTGCATTTCCCTCTCAATGATCCGAGAAGTATATGGCAAGGAAAGTTTACCGCGCTCGGATGCGGTTCCGTCAGCTATGCATCGATAGAACCCGGAGATTATGAAGAAATGCCGAGCAGCTGTGTCCCGAAAGATGCACGCAAATTCTCCCAAGGCCTGCTTGTCCAGTTTGATGCCAAAGGTAATATGCGTGTTACAAGGATGGATTTTTATAACAATGCTGCAATCGGGAAGCCGTGGATCATTCCGCATCCTGTAAAGAACCGCTCCAATTTGAAAGTCTACATGACGGAACGCCGCAAAGCTGCGGATAAAGCTCCCGTACTTGGAAATATTACCGTAATCCAGACGGATATAGCCGGAAAAGGCAAGTCCGTGTCCGTTACGTTCGCTTCCGGAATCGATGACGAATTTGTCCACCATTATGTCCTTACGCTCAAGGAAGGCGATAAGGTGGTTGCCGTCAGGAATATACTTTCGGATTTTTATCTCCATCCACAGCCTTCTGAAATGAAGACAAGCTGGACCCGGACTCTCGGAATCCTGGCCAGCGGGACGTATACCGTATCCCTTGCCGCTTATGATTCCTGGGACAAGAAAAGCAATGTGGTTACTTCGAATTTTACTGTGTTATAGACAATAGATCATGATTATCAGTATTATAATTTCCGCTTGCATGATGATTTCGGGATCGGGTGCCGGACCCATTTGTGAAGGGATTCCCGATTATTCTCCAACTTCCGAAAATATTGCTTCGCGGGAACGTTTCAGTGATGACAGATTCGGAGTGTTCATTCATTGGGGTGTTTACAGTATGCTTGCAAGGGGAGAATGGGTAATGAATAATGAGAACATCAAATATGCGGATTATTCCATGTTCCCCGGAGGGTTTTATCCGTCTCATTTCAATGCCGCGGAATGGGTCGGAGCCATAAAGGCTTCCGGAGCCAGATACATTACAATTACAGCCCGTCATCACGACGGATTCTCTATGTTCGGAACCGAGATGTCTCCGTATAATATTGTAGACGCCACTCCTTTCGGCCGGGATATTCTGAAAGAACTTGCCGGTGAGTGCCGTAAGCAGGGAATCATGCTCAATTTCTATTATTCACTTCTCGACTGGGGTCGCGGTGATTATCCCCAAGGTTCGAGCGGAAAAGGTTTGGGAAAGAATCCAGCCGAAGCTGATTATGGTTCATATCTGGATTTCATGTGCGGCCAGCTGCGGGAACTTCTTACAGGTTATGGTCCCGTCGGCTGCATATGGTTCGACGGAGACTGGGACCAGATTGCAAAAGGGAAAGACGGAAAGGCTCCGGAAATAACTTTCGATTGGCATTACGGCCGGTTGTATTCCTTGATACATTCAGTTCAAAGTTCTTGTCTTGTAGCCAACAATCATCATCGTGAACCTGTTCCGGGCGAAGATGTACAGATATTTGAAAGAGATGTCCCCGGTGAGAACTCGGCAGGCTATAGCCGTACGGCATTTGTAAGCGAAGCTCTTCCTCTGGAAACCTGCAAGACAATGAATGGAAGTTGGGGATATGATGTGAGTGACCGCAATTACAAGTCTCCGGCACAACTTATACGGATTCTTGTCAGCACTGCCGGACGCAATGCGAATCTGCTGCTCAATATCGGTCCGCAGCCGGACGGGAGAATTCCCGCGGAAGCTTTGGAGCGGTTGTCTGCCATCGGAAAGTGGATGTCGGCAAACGGAGAAACCATATACGGGACCAGAAGCACTTTGCTCAAGCCACAAAAATGGGGCGTGGTTACCCACAAAGAGGACAAAATTTTCCTGCATGTCATGAAATATCCCGACGGCGGAATGATCAGATTGCCTTTTTCTTTGAAAGCTAAAAGCGTTACCGTTTACGGTTCTTCTGTACCTGTGGCATTCAAGCGTGGTAAGAATTCCTTTACCGTCGAGGTTCCGGAAAATGCCGATTGTTCGGTGGATTATATCATACAAATATTAAAATGATTGGAATATAGATGAAAAAGATCGGATTATTTTTATTTACTCTCCTTCTGGGTGTCTCATTCAGCCTTTCGGCCAAGATTTCCCTGCCTTCGGTAATCAGTGACAACATGGTTCTTCAGCAGAAGACTGATGCCGCTTTATGGGGGACTGCCGAACCCGGAGTTAAAGTTACTGTCAGGACCGGCTGGTCAAGGAATAAAACGGTGGTTACTGCAGATGCTCATACCGGCAAATGGTTTGCACGGGTCAAAACCCCTGCCGCAGGAGGCCCGTATGAAATAAAAATAAGCGACGGGGAAGTCCTTACGCTCAAGAATGTTCTTATCGGAGAAGTTTGGTTCTGTTCCGGTCAATCCAATATGGAAATGCCTATGAAAGGTTATGGCTCCCAACCGGCAAAAGGAGCAGCCGCTTTCATTGTAAATGCCAAGGCAGCAACTCCCGTCAGGATCTGTAATATCGTTAGGAAGTCATCCGTAAAGGTCCTTGATGTTTCGGAAGGTTGCTGGGAGGAGAATAATCCGGAAACGGTGTCTAATACAAGTGCGACCGCCTATTATTTCGCTGAAGCTCTACAAAAGGCGATTGATGTGCCGGTCGGCATAATAGTGTCTTGCTGGGGCGGCAGCACGATCGAGGCTTGGATGAAGCGTGATGTCATAGAGAATGATTTTCCGGAATTTAATCTTGGACATCTGGATGGTACGAGAAAGGTGAGACGGGACAATCAGGATCCTTGCGTTCTTTTTAACGGACAGGTAGCCCCTCTTGTCCCCTATACGTTCAGAGGTATGATATGGTATCAGGGAGAGGCGAATCGCAGCAGACCGGATCAATATGTCCGCTTGCAGACAGCTTATGTAAGGATGATGCGTGACATATTCGATGTTCCCGATGCTCCGTTTTATTTTGTCCAGATAGCTCCTTATTCATATGACAATGGCAGAAAGTTCCACAACGGATATTTCAATGAAGCACAGCAGAAGACTCTGGCGGTTATTCCGCATAGCGGTATGGCTGTTACCTGCGATATCGGGGAGTACGGAACCATACACCCATGCCGTAAACAACAGGTGGGGGAACGCCTTGCAATGCTTGCTCTCAAACACGACTACGGCATGTCTTTCATTGAAGCAGATTCCCCGACTTATAAAAGCGTAACTTTCAAAAACGGGAAATCATATGTTACATTAAATGTGGGCAAACTGGGCCTTTCTCCAATGGGCGCCGATATCCCGGGTTTCGAAGTAGCCGGATCCGACAAAGTCTTCCATCCTGCCACGGGCCGGTTATACAGGTCGAATAATGTTATCGAGGTTACCTGTCCCGAAGTCTCCGTTCCTGTGTCCGTCCGCTATTGTTTCCGCAATTGGAGCGCAGGCGGCCTTTACAATAATTACGGAGTTCCCGCGGCACCGTTCCGTACGGACGACTGGCCGATAGGGGAATGCAAATGATTTTTCCGGTTTCCGTTTGTACACATAACACATAATTTTAAAATAATAAAGTTCCAAATGAAAGTAAGCAAGTCAATAATCATCGCAGTCGGTATGCTGCTGGTCTGTTTCACTGTCAATGCAAAACGTCCCGTTCCTACGGAAGTGAAAATGTCAAAAGCCGTTCTCATGGACAAGATACGCGGAGCATGGGCAGGAAAGGTCATAGGATGCACCTATGGCGGACCGACGGAATTCAGATATGCCACGACAATCAATAAAAACATCGATATACCATGGTCGGACCATATCATAAAGCAGTGGTATGACAACTCACCGGGTCTTTATGATGATGTCTATATGAATCTTACTTTTGTGGATGTATTCGGTAAGGAAGGTCTCGATGCTCCGATTTCTTCTTTCGCCAATGCTTTCGCCTATGCGAAATATCCTTTGTGGCATGCCAATTTACAGGCAAGGTACAATATCAGGCACGGGATAATGCCTCCGCAGTCTGGGTATTGGGAAAACAATGCCCATGCCGATGATATCGACTTCCAGATTGAAGCTGATTATGCCGGAATAATGTCACCCGGGATGCCTAATGCAGCTTCATATTATTGTGACGGAATAGGACATATGATGAACTACGGGGATGGCTGGTACGGCGGGGTGTATGTTGCTTCCATGCTTTCGCTTGCATTCGTGAATAGTGATATCGAATATATAGTTTCGGAAGCGCTAAAGACAATTCCGAAGCAAAGCAAGTACCATAAAGCTATTGCGGATGTCATACGTTGGCATGAAAAATATCCCGAAGATTGGGAATTGACCTGGGCCAAGGTCAATGAAAACTACGGTTTCGATGTCGGCTGTCCTGAAGGCGTATACAGTTCTTACGATATCGATGCAGTATTGAACAGTGCATATATAGTCATAGGGTTGCTTTACGGTGACAAGAATTTTTACCGGACCATCGATATATCCACACGCTGCGGTGCCGATTCGGACTGCAATCCATCTTCGGCAGCAGGCATTCTCGGTGCCGTGCTAGGTTTCAGCGGTATTCCCGATTATTGGAAAAAGCCTGTCTTGGAGGTCGAGGACAGGGATTTCAAATATACTGACATTTCATTGAAAAGAGCTACAAGTCTGTCCCTTGACCAAGCGGTGCAGGTTATTGAACGCAACGGCGGAAAGGTTTCGGACAAAGCCGTCATGATAAAGGTCCAGACTCCAAAACCGGTACGTCTTGAACAAGGTTTTACAGGTCATTGGCCGGTCGAACTCAGAACGGTCAAAAAATATATAGACAAGACGGATATCAAGTTCGAAGGTAACGGTATCGTGGTCAGATATTATTTCACCAAGCCTAAAAATTATAAAAATTACGATTATTCGGCGAAAGTGGAAGCATATCTTGACGGCGTTCTGTCCAAGACCATGGATATTCCGATGTTCGGCAACGGACAGACACGGGAACTTTATTATATATACAAACTTCCCGTAGCTTCCCATACGGTTTCGTTCAAGTGGCTGAACAAAGAAGACGGCTTGAATATAGTCGTGAATTCGGCAATAATATATTCGGACAAATTAAAATTGACGAAGCATGAGGATAAATAAATTAATGATATTATTGGCTGCCTGCTTCCTTTCCGCTTTTTCAGCTTTTGCATCTTCGCCAGGCATGACATCAAAGGATATGTATGCGCAGTTCCGTAATCCGGACAGCCGCTATCGTCCTTTTGTCCGCTGGTGGTGGAACGGCGACAGAGTTCAGGCTGAAGAATTGGTAAGGGAACTGCATTTGCTGAAAGATGCAGGAATAGGTGGTGTGGAAATCAATCCCATAGCATTGCCTTACGGTTCGGATACTACCGGAACTAAAGCCCTTGTATGGTTGAGCGACGAATGGATATCTATGTTGAAGACTGTGTTTGACGAGGCTGCAAAAACAGGCATGCGTTGTGATCTGCTTGTGGGATCCGGCTGGCCTTTCGGTTCGGAAACCCTGCCTATGGATGAAAGAGCTTCGGTTATGCTTACTTATGCCCTGAATGTCAAAGGAGGTACGACTTTCCAGATGTCCAAATACAACATTTTCAAAGCGATAGACCCAGGTGTAACTAAAGTAAATCCCAGCCGCAATCCGGAACTTGTATCAATGTACCTCGTTCCGAATCCTGTCAAAGATCTGAGCCAGGCAGTAGACATCACGGATAAGTTTGTAAATAATGTCATAACTATTGATATCCCGAAGGGGAATTATACGATTTATGCATTGGTCCATTACGATTCATTCGCCTGTGTGATAAACGGGGCTCCCGGTGCAGCCGGCTCAATTCTGAATCATATGGATGCCAAGGCTGTGAGGAACTATCTGGATCATATGTCGAATACTATCGAAGCGCAGCTGGGTCCCCTTTCCAAATATCTGCGGGCATATTTCGTGGACAGCATGGAACTGGAAGGCTGCAATTGGACAAGTGATTTTGCTGCTGAATTCCGTAAACGCAGGGGGTATGACATTCTTCCCTGGCTGCCTTTCACCATGTTCCAGGTAGGCAGGCTCGGAGATGCAAAAAGCTTTGAATACGGAGCAAAGAAAAGCAAGGAATTCCAGGAACAGGTAAACAGGGTCCGTTTCGATTTCGAATTGACCAAAGCAGAACTGCTGAATGAAAGGTATACGGATACTTTTCTTTCATGGTGCCGTGATCAGGGAGTCAAATCGCGTGCGCAAGCTTACGGAAGAGGATTTTTCCCTCTGGAATCATCTATGGGTTATGATATTCCGGAAGGAGAATCATGGACGACCAATTGGCTAAGGCACCGCATCGGGGAAGAAATGGGCGACAAAGACTATCGCCGCGGACGTGCCTATACTATGATTGACAAATATGTATCTTCCGCGGCGCATCTGACGGGCAAACGTCTTGTCAGTGCGGAAGAGATGACCAATACCTACAAAGTTTTCAACACCTCCCTTGAATTGCTCAAAGTGGGTTCGGATATGACTGCGATTACAGGTATAACACATTCCGTATGGCATGGGTTCAATTATATGCCGAAAGATGCCGCTTTTCCGGGCTGGGTGCAGTACGGAAGTTATTATAATGAAAAAAATACATGGTGGCCGTATTTCAGGCTTCTCAATGACTATCGTGCAAGGATGAGCAGTGTTCTCCAGAATTCGGATATGTTCACCGATATTGCCATTCTTCCGGCGAATTACGATATGTGGACGACTATGGGAGTTCAGACTGAGCCTTTCCCCGTGAAGCTGAATATCCCGTATACTTCACTGATATGGGAGGCAATTCATAAGAATGGCGGCGGCGCCGATTATGTGAATGAAATAGTTATAAAGAATTCTGTTGTCAGAAACGGAAAGTTATGCTATGGCCCCAAAAAGTACGGTACAATATTCCTTGTGGAAGAAACAGGCATAATGTCCGGGACTCTTGAGAAATTGCTTGAATTCGTCCGTACTGGCGGCCGTGTGTTCTGCATCGGCAAATATCCGGAAAAATCCCTTGGTTTGTTTGATTATCAAGCCAGGGATAAACGGATCGCTTCCCTGGTTGACGAATTGAAAGGATATCCCGATAATTTCATATTGCTGGAGAAACCTTCGGATGGGAAATATCTGGAGTGGTACAAAGGTGTGATGGAGAAATATTCGCTGCCTCACGCAATTACCATAACGAATCCGGATCGTTTCCTGCTGCAAAGCCATTTTGTTGCCGATGACAAATCGGATATATTCCTTTTTGAAAATGCCAACATGAGCGAGGTCCGTACTACGGATATTTTGTTCCCTAAGTCTGTGACTGCCGGAAGAAAAGCCTGGCTCTATAATCCCGCCGACGGCAAACGTTATTCACTGCCGGTAAAGAACGGAAGGCTGCATTTCGAGTTCGGACCTTCCGAGACATATCTTTTTGTGTTCAACAAACTGAGGGGAAAGGCTCCACGGTGGAAAACCCTGCCTGCCAGCGGTAAGGATTCGGTGATGGTGAATAATTGGAAACTTACTCTCCGCCAAGCTCGGAAAGATACGGTTATGTATACCGAAATGGCTGAACTCAAGGATCTTAAGGACACCGAATTCAAAAACTTCATGGGAACGGTGACTTATGTAGCAGATGTCAGTCTCAAAGGATCGGATATGCCGGAATATATAAATCTGGGCAAAGTATGCGATATCTGCGAACTCAAAATAAACGGAGTCTATGCCGGTACCCGTTGGTTCGGAAGAAGCATATTCGACGTCTCTTCCCTTCTGAAAGCCGGGGACAATACCATAGAGGTTAAAGTCACCACACTTATGGGTAATTATTTATGGACGCTAAAAGACAATAAGGTCGCTAAAAGATTTGTAATCAATCGTAAGCAGGCTCTGGTATCCATGGGCTTGCTGGGACCTGTAAAATTATACAAATGAAAAAGATATCGATATTTTTAATTGGTTTGGCATTTTGCGTGTTTTCCGCATCGGATATGAATGCCAAAGATTATTATGCCACGGATTTCGGCGCTGTTGCCGATGGTGTTACACTTAATTCCGCCAGTATCCAGGCTGCGATAGATTATGCATCCGCACATGGAGGAGGACGGGTCGTTCTTACCCGCGGCACTTTCGTATGCGGTTCCATTTACCTAAAGACAGGAGTCACTCTGCATCTGAAACAAGGCAGCGTGCTGTTGGGTTCGCTCAACCCCTGGGATTATGTCAAAGACACAACTGTAAACTGGACAGCTTTCGTTTTTGCCATCAATCAGGACAAAATAGGAATCTCAGGCAAAGGGACTATCGATTGCCGCGGTTTCCAGGTTGCTAACCAGATGGTGACATATATACATCTCGGGCTTTTCAAAGACGGCTTGAGCAACGATCGTCCGGGTGAAGGCAACCGTCCTGAGAACATCCATTTCCGTCAATGCACAAATGTTACTGTGCAAGGGATCACACTTAAGAATCCTGCCAGCTGGAATCAGCAATATGACCAATGCCGCAACCTTCTCATAGATGGTATAAATGTGGATGCAAAGGCGTATTGGAACAATGACGGACTGGATGTTGTCGACTGTTCGGATGTCATTGTCAGGAATTGCTATATAGATTCCGCCGATGATGCTTATTGTTTCAAAAGCCACAGGAAAAGTGGTGTAAGTGAGAATGTGCTTGTTGAAAATTGCGTAGGAAGAAGCAGCGCAAACGGAATAAAATTCGGAACGTATACTTTGGGGTCGTTCAAGCATTTCCGTTTCAAAAACATGAAAATCATCGATACCTACCGCAGCGCATTTACTGTTGCAAGTGTAGACGGTGCGTCGATAGAAGATGTTGAGATAGACGGGTTGAAGAGCATACATACAGGCAATCCGATTTTCATACGGTTTGCTTCCAGGAGGCCGGGTGCATCTCCTTGTCTGAAAGATATAGTAATCAAGAATGTATATGCCGAAGTCCCGTATGAGAAGCCTGACGCCGGATACAACTACGAAGGTCCGGTAGAGGATCTTCCGCGCAATGTCTGTCCCAGCGCAATTCTGGGTCTCCCGGATATGAGGATACAAAATGTCCGTCTTGAAAATGTGGAGATTGTTTATCCAGGCAGGGCAGACAGCACATATGCTTACAGAGGGTCTTCCCCTGAAGCTCTGGCTGCGATTCCGGAACTCGAAAAGTCTTATCCCGAATTTTCCAACTGGAAAGAAGAACCTGCCTGGGGTTTTTACATACGTCATGCAGACGGAGTGGTTTTCAATAATGTAAAGATAAAGGTTGCGGGAAAGGATTACCGTCCTGCCATAGTGAGCGACGATGTAAACGGCCTTACTTTGAATAAAGTAAATATCATCCAGGATGATGCAAGAGCCGGGAAGGATCAGATAGTTACCAACAATACAAGAAATTTCAAATCGGAATGAAAAAGATAATACTATTTGCTGTTTTGGCTTTGATTTCCATTCGGGGGTTTGCTGCCGAATACAAGGCATCTCTCTTCGGGATCAAGAGCAACGGAGTTATTGACAATACTGCAAGCATCCAGCGTGCAATAGATTTTATAAGCGATAAAGGCGGCGGTACTCTTGTTTTCAGTGTCGGAAGGTATCTCACCGGGGCTGTGATTCTTAAAAGCAACGTTTCCATAACGCTAAAGGAAGGTGCCGTAATTGTAGGAACTACCAATATTTACGGTTACAAAGGCCGGAAAGCGATTTTCAATGCCGAAGGACTTGAAAATATAACAATAAGCGGAAAGGGTGTGATTGATGGCAGGGGACCGGATCTCCGTGCCGATTTGGAGAAGCAGAAATCCAAAGGCTATTTGCCGGAAGATTCGGAAGTCCCTTCGCTTTTGTTCTTTAAGAATTGCAAGAATATCATATTGAGAAATTTTATTATGCGGAATTCAGGTACAGCCCCTTCCTTATATCTCTCAGAAAACAGCGATGTAAAAGAAGATGGCTGCTATACTGATGATAAATAAGATCTCAAACCATACATGGCATCCTTTGCATCTGTCCGTCGTGAACTTGTCCGTCAGATCCGGCTTGCCGGTGTATGATACAGATAAAAATAAAAATACAACCAACTAAACGATTGTTTATGGGAAAAAAATTTTTAACCTTAGCTCTTGCGCTGTTTGTTTTATGCGCGCAGGCTTTCGCCCAATCCACCGTTTCCGGTAGGGTTACGGATGAATCAGGTGAACCTCTGGTAGAGGCAAATGTCATTATCAAGGGTACTTTGACAGGTACGACTACAAATCTTGACGGTTATTGGACTTTGCCCAATGTCAAATCCGGTACCGTCCTCGAATTCTCCAGTATCGGCTTTGCGACTCAAAGTGTTACTGTCGGGTCTAAAAAGACGATCAATGTTGTTTTGAAAAGCGATGCTCTTTTCCTTAATGATGCGATCGTAGTAGGATACGGATCTACTAAACGTAAGGATCTGACCGGATCCATTACTCAGATTGACAACAAAATCCTTGCGATGCAGAACACGTCTTCCGCATCCAAAGCTCTGGAAGGTGCTGTTCCCGGCCTTATTTATGCTTCGGTGGATGCCCAGCCCGGAAATGATGCCGGTCTTCGTGTAAGGGGCCTCGGGTCGACAAGCGCCAACTATTCCAATGCTTTGGTCATCATCGATGGTTCGCCTGCACAAGGAGATAATCCTCTGTCACAGATGAATCAGGAAGATATCGCCTCGATAACTGTTCTCAAGGATGCGGCTTCTACGGCTATCTACGGATCCCGCGGTGCGAACGGTGTCATTATCATCACGACTAAATCCGGTACTTCCGGCAGGACTAAAATCACTTTCCAGGCCCGTACCGGTTGGAATACCGTAGGTACATACAAAATGGGACAGGTAGACAATGCCGCCGGTATTTATGAATATGTATGGAAATCCATATATAACTCTTACCGTTACGGTGTCAATGGCACAGGCGGTCCTGTTCTTGACAAAACAACAGGAGAGTATGTCACCAATGTGAAGAATCCTAACGTAAGCGATGCTGATGCCGCTCTTTTCGCCAGCCAGCATCTTTTCAATTACATAGGTTCCACGACTGATTTCAGTCGCAATACTTTGGGTAATTATATGGCTTACAATGTCCCCGGAGCAATTTATAACCCTGACGGCACTAGCTCTGCTGCAAGTTCAACCATGACCGGAGCATACCTTGTAGGAACCGACGGCAAGATAAATCCGGATGCAAAGCTGCTTTACAATGATACTTATGCAGACGCCCTTCTTAAGACGGGAATACGTCAGCAATATGACATTTCCGCAAGCGGCGGCAATGACAAGGAAGACCATTATCTTTCACTGGGATATCTGACCGATCCTTCATATGTGCCTAATTCCAACTTCCAGAGAATTACAGGACGTGCAAAGATCAATGCCAATCTTTTCAAATGGATGAAAGCCGGGACTAATATTTCATTCTCCCGTACCAAGACCAATTACATGGGTACATATTGGGCAGGGAGAAATTCAGGTTCCAATCAGGGAAGTATTCCCCGTTTTGTAAACGGACATACTCCTATCATTCCTTTCTACTCTCATGACGCAGACGGCAATATTATCTATGATGCAAACGGGGATGCAGTCCGCAATTATCTGACTAATTCGACATATTCTCCTTTGGGCCAGACACAGAGCAACTACGGCTCCACAGATATAAGATATGCCCTGGACAATGATGTGAGATCGGATCTGACTACCACATTGAACACCCGTTCTTTCCTGGAGATACCTTTCCTGGAGCATTTCTCCTACAGGGTAGACCTGGCTTATGACAAGATAAGCGATATGATGACCCGCTATTATAACGGGACGACAGGAAGGGCTGCCGGTATGGGCGGTTATTTCGGCAAGAGGTCATATGAGACTGAAGTCTTGAACATCCAGGACCGGTTGAATTATACTCAGGATTTCAAGAAACATCACATTGACGCCATGGCTCTGTATGAGTACAGTGGTTGGGAACAGGAGCAGGTAAGCTGGGGTTCTTATGATGAATTCATTCCGGGATTCCTTGCGGCAGGCAACTTCGTGGGCCGTTACGGCGGAGCCGGTTCCGCACCGAACCCGGGTTATGGTCATGATATCGAAAGGATGAAATCCTATCTTGGCCGTGCCAATTACATCTATGCCGAGAAATATTATCTTTCCGCATCAATACGTTGTGATGGTTCATCAAAGTTCAGAAAGGATAACCGCTGGGGTACTTTCTGGTCTGTAGGCGGAGGATGGCGCTTTACGGAAGAACCTTTCATGAAAGAGCTTAAAGAAAGCTGGTTCACAAATGGTAAATTACGTGCCAGCTATGGTCTCATCGGAAACCAGAACGGTATCGGACGTTATCAGACTTATCGTACATGGGGCTATAGTACCGCATACAAATTGGTTACAAACGGTACAGGCCAGCCGACAGGATCGGATTACAGACTTTCCATGGGTGGGCTTGTGAATACCGATCTTACTTGGGAAAAGACGAAGACGTTTGACGTCGGTCTCGATATGACTTTCCTTAATCGTATCGACGTGACTCTGGACTATTACAATCGTGTGACAGGGAATTCTCAATTCGCCCAGCCGGTTTCTTTTCTTGCTACCGGACAGAATACTCTTCCACGTAATATAGCTGAGATTACCAACAGGGGTGTAGAAATAGACATCAATGCGGATATCATCAGGACGAAGGACTGGAGATGGAATGTAGCGTTCAATGCATCACATTACACCACGAAACTTACTGACCTTCCTGCCGATGCCATTCCTGCACATGTTGAAGGTCTTCCTGACGGGACATGGGAAGACAACAGCGGTGCATGGAGTTCCGCAGGCGGTTCCCAGCAGTCGGCATCTGTTTATCTTCGCGGCATAGGTCGTGACTGGTACAATCTCTATATGTTCAAATATGCCGGGGTTGATGATAATACAGGTCTTCCAATGTATTGGCATAGGGTAACCGAGGCTGATCATACTGCAGGAAAATATTCGGATACTTCGGTAGGAGGAAGTGTTAAGACAAACAATTATGCCAATGCTTCGAAATATGAAGTCGGCAGTGCCATTCCCGATCTTGCAGGCGGTTTCAATACTAACCTCAGATATAAAAATTGGGATCTGGGTGCACAGTTTGCCTACCAGTTGGGAGGAAAATTCTTCAGCAGGAATTATGCGGAATACCTTTATAATTGCGTAGATGCACAGATGTACAAGATGATGTTTGTTTCCAAGAAGGTCAAAGGCCATACCTGGACTACTGAAAACACAGGTACCAAATTCCCTATGCAATGGTATCCTGCAGGGAATACATCCTATTTCAGCGGTACTTCAACAAATGGCGGCGACTGGAGTTTTACCGACATGAGTCTTTTCAGCGCATCTTATCTGCGTCTTAAGAACATCACGATCGGTTATACAGCTCCAAAGGTATTCCTGAGCAAGATCAATCTTGACAAAGTCATTAGCAGTCTCAGGTTCTTCGCTTCCGCAGACAACTTGTTCATTTTGTCGGCTGCAAAGGCTGTCGATCCTTCAATGTCCGCTTCCGGTGGTTACAACGATGTGGATTCCTATACCTTCCCTAATATGCGTACGTATACAGTCGGTGTAAATGTGGATTTTTAGTCAGGTAACTTTAGATTTTAGTTAAATATGAAAAAAATAATATATGTTTTGGCTGCCTTTATGGCAATTGCCTTCGTAAATTCCTGTGAGACTCTCGAAGTTGCTCCTCCGAACAATATTACGGATGAGCAGATCCAGGAGATGTTGAGAGGCGGCGATGAATCCGTGCAGAAACTTATTCTGGACGTAGTAGGCTCCGGTCTTCAGGGTAATTTCAATATGGCCGGAGCTCATTGGACAGGGTATTCTTCATATCCTCTCAATTCCCAGGTAGATCAGGATTTCCTTATGAATATGAGAGGCAATGATGTTCTTCTCGGAACGCTTGCCACTGCTTCCAGCGGTCATGAAAACGCCTATCAATTGATTAAGACATATAGTCTTGCAATCAATACCTATCCTTATTATGCATTGTGCGCGACTATGCTTACAAATGCCAACAAGGCTTTGCTGTACCTGACTCCGGAAGCTGCCGAAGCCGGAGCAGCTGCGAAGAAATATCGCGGTCAGGCTCTTGCAGTACGCGCTTATGCTTATCTTCAGCTTATGGAACGGTTCTGCCCGGCCTATACGAATGGAGGAAAGGATGGAAAAGGGATGCCTATCTATAAAGATTACGGCATAAATGATCCCGCTCCCATTTCTTCTGCCACGGACACATACAAATTCATTCTCGATGACCTTAAGGAAGCCGTAACTGATCTTTCTGCAACTGGATATACAGCAGAGCCTAAAGACATAGATCTTGGTGTGGCTCAATACCTTCTTGCAAGGGCGGCTCTCTGGTACGGAGACTGGAATACTTGTATTGGCGCTGCGAAGGATTTGGTTGCCCATTATCCTGATTTTATCCAGGAACAGTATTATGGCGCAAAAGACAAGGATTTCACTGCATATTGTGCAGGTACTAAGGATCTCAAGTCGGAGAACAATGCCTTCATAGTCCTTGATCACAATCCTGAAGTCATAATGGGTTTTGTTAACGGTGACGGTTCCAACACTTATCCTAATTCTTTCAGAAATGTATTTGCAGCCGGTATGGCCGGAGACGGACAGGAAGCTCCCCGTATCGATTCCAGACTTTATTCCGAGATTGATGACAACGATTATCGAAAGGACAACTACTCTACCACTTCTGCAAATTATACTTATATCGTCGATGCTTCCAAGAAAGAAGATGTCAGAATGATTCCCGAGCAGGCAAATTTGAAATTCGCCGCTACCATGTGCAAAGGTACGGATGTCCGTAATCACGAATTGAGCTGTGACAATGTGATATTCAGATCTTCGGAGGTTTACCTCATGCTCGCCGAGGCTTATGCCCAAAGCGGACAGGATGGTCCGGCCAAATCTACCTTGAATATTTTGTTGGCAGCGAGGACCAGAAGCGGTGCGCCCGTTCTTACTTGCGACAATTATTCAAGCATGAAAGGCATGACGGCCCTGCAGATGGTGGAACTTCAGACACGTATTGAAATGTGGTGTGAAAACGGACTGGAATTCTACAATAACAAACGTTGGAATATTGATGTGGACCGTACCGGTTCAACAAACCACTACAGAACTTCCGAAACTCTGAAGGTAAGTGAAATGACGCTTCAGATGTGTATTGACGAAACTTCTACCAATGATCATTGGGCCGACTGATTCTCATTTTTGAAAATAAAAATTTAAGAATATGAAAATAAGAAATATAATTCTGTGTATTCTTGCCATTGTCTCATTGACTTTCCTCTCTTCATGTAAAAATGATGATGATTCGTTTGTCGCTTCCACCGGTGTCGGATTGACCCAGACGGCATTGACAATGATGACGGGTGATGTCAAGGAACTTACAGCTACCATATTGCCGGAAAATGCAACAAGCAAGTATATGAAATGGACATCTTCGGATTCGAAGGTGGCTTCCGTGGACAATTTCGGCAAAGTATCCGCTCTTACCGTCGGTAAAACAACGATCACCGTTACGACTGTTTCCGGCAAATTCACCGCGACTTGCGAAGTGACAGTGAATCCTTGCCCGGTTCAAAGTGTTTCACTTGACCAGACGGCTGTAAGCATTTATGAACAGGATGTCGTTACCCTTATACCTTCTGTCTTGCCGGAAACAGCTACCGACAAGACTGTTACCTGGTCTTCGTCCGATACTGATGTTGCAACTGTGGATGACTCCGGCAAGGTTACGGGAAAGTCGGAAGGAACCGCTACGATAACCGTTACTACAAACAGCGGCTCAAAGACCGCCGAATGCCTTGTTACGGTTAAAGTAAGGATTCCTACTACTATCGAGACCCTGGATTTCTGGAAAGATGACAAAGCCGGATATCGTGCCATTCTCGGAGGAGATGAAGCCAAGAATGGAAAATGGTTGACTTATGCGGACGGTGTAGTCCGCTGGCCTGCCAATACTACTGGTTTTCCTCGTACGGAAACGATGGAATTCAGTACCGGATCCAAAATCACCGTAACACAGTTGGCTCCCGCCGATTTCAAAGGCAGTTATTCACTCACGAGCAAGATATTCTCCAATAATTCATTCATTGCCGCCGGAAGCCCTGGAACAAATGATCAAATCACTATCGGGGATCCTGTATTGGGAGAAACCTTGAAAGATGTAGATGGCAGTACATACACTAACCAGATAGGTGTAAAGGGCCTATACTATACAGCTGTTATGGATGCGACCGTAGACATCAACTATCAGGAAAAGACAGCGCGTGTGGGTATGTTCCTTGATGCACGTAACAATGCTCAGGCCGTATCCAATGGCGTTTCCGGATACAACTATGCCTGCTTCCTTCCCGGAATGGGTTCGGGTTCCGGTACGACCTGGGCTTCCCCATGGAACTTTGTCCAACCGGAACTTGGTGAAGACCAGGATTATACATGGCTCTGGTTTGATGTATCGAGTGATTTGTCCAAGTTTACATACGACCCTAATGTCAAGATGCAGGCTCTGAATACGGATCTTGCAACTTCGGCTAAGCAGATTTGTGCCATTACAGTAGCCGTATCCAAATCGGCTAATGTGGATGCTGCAAATGTAAGAACTTCATGGGACGTCGTATACCAGGGCAACAAGTACACTGCAAGTTCGGGAATCGTGTTTACGAGAAAGTAATTTTTTAACATAATATTGCTTTGTAGTACTTAATGATTGAAGCCGGTCATAATTTCTTGGTCGGCTTCATAAATTTGTAAAAACCGTTATGGTTTTACAGATACCGGTTGAGCATTTTTCGTGTTATCTTTACATATCTACGCATGTGTAAAAATGGAGTTGAATTTAGAGTAAAAACAATAATCATATGAATATCAGATTTTTGCATTTTTTCATCATGATAGGTTTGTGTAGTTGTGCTTTCGGACAACAGAAGCAGCACGGCAGCTATATCGACCCTTTCATAGGTACCGATGGAATGGGACATACTTTTCCCGGCGCCTGCGTTCCTTTCGGTTCGGTCCAGCTGAGTCCCGACACCGATACGATTCCTTATAACGTCAATGGAAAATATCAGCCTGAAGTCTATGAATATTGTGCCGGTTACAGATATTCGGATCCTACGATTGTAGGTTTCAGCCATACTCATTTGAGCGGTACGGGACATTCCGATCTCGGGGACATATTGATTATGCCCGGAACCGGAAGCATCAAACTCAATCCGGGGACTTCGGACAAGCCGGAAACTGGTTACCGTTCGAGATATTCACATGCAACGGAAAAAGCGTCTGCAGGATATTATGCAGTAACTCTCGACGATTACGGCATAAAAGTCCAACTTACCGCTACCGAACGTGTAGGTGTGCACAAATACACTTTTCCGAAAGGAAAAAACGGTCATATCATCATTGATCTTAATCACGGAATATATAATTATGACGGGAAAACTCTTTGGGCGGAGATGAGAGTGATAAATGACACACTCCTTACCGGATACAGGATAACAGACGGATGGGCACGTACCAACTATACTTATTTTGCCATATCCTTGTCCCGGCCTATTATAGATTACGGTTACAAGGATCTGAAAAAGCCGGCATACAAAGGAGGATGGGCGAAATTTCCTCAATATCACAACTTTCCCGAGATGGCCGGACGAAAAGTCGTTGCATGGATGAAATTCGAAACAGCCGAAAATCCGGAATTGGTAATAAAAGTAGCATTGTCGGCATCGGGTACGGAAAATGCGATAGAAAATCTTAAAGCCGAAGCAAGCGGAAAATCTTTTGATACGATAGCTTCGGAGGCAGCTCAAGCCTGGGAAAAAGAGATTGCGGATATCGATGTGGAAGGTACCGAAGACCAGAAAAAGATGTTTTACACATCGCTTTACCACACAATGATCAATCCGTCGGTATATATGGATGTCGACGGGTCTTACAGAGGTCTGGATCACAGTGTACACAAAAGCGACGGCTTTACCAATTATACGGTATTTTCGTTGTGGGATACTTATCGTGCCGAGCATCCTCTGCTTACTCTTCTCAAGCCCGACCGTGAAAGGGATATGGTGATATCGATGCTTAAGCATTATGAACAAAGTGCCGAGAAAATGCTTCCGATATGGAGCCTAAAAGGTAATGAGACATGGTGCATGACGGGTTACCATGCGGTAGCCGTAATTGCCGATGCAATTACAAAGGGTTTGGACATTGACAAAAAGGAAGCTTTGAAAGCCATGGTTTCCACTTCTAATGTGAGCTGGTACGGCGGTTTGGGCCAATATGTGAAGCTCGGATATGTGCCGCTGGACAAAAATTCCACGGCTGCAAGCAACACTCTGGAATATTCTTACGACGACTGGACCATCTGGCACACGGCATTGATTTCAGGCGATTCCGAAACAGCCGGGCGGTATCTTCCACGTGCATTGTATTACAGGAATATATTCGACCCTGCGTTAGGATTCGCCCGTCCAAGATATTCGGACGGAAGCTTCAAAAAGAATTTTGATATAAAGCAGACGATGGGGGAAGGGTTCATAGAAGGAAACTCTCTGAATTACTCATTCCATGCTCCGCAAGATGTATTCGGACTTATGAAACTGATGGGCGGAGACAAAGCATTCATATCAAAATTGGACGAACTGTTCGGAATGGACCTTCCCGAATATTGTTACGCCGACAACGAAGACATAACCAAAGACTGCCTAATAGGAGGCTATGTGCATGGGAATGAACCGAGCCATCATATCATATACTTGTATGACTGGACATCGCAGCCATGGAAGACACAATATTGGCTAAGGGAAGTTCTGAACAGAATGTATCGTCCCGAAATCCGTGGATTGGGCGGAAATGATGACTGCGGCCAGATGTCGGCTTGGTACATTTTCAGTGTACTTGGCTTTTATCCGGTATGTCCCGGAACGAACCAATATGTATTGGGAGCTCCGTATCTTCCGTATGCCAGGATAAAACTGCCGGACGGAAACATCTTTGAAATAAAAGCTCCGGGAGTAAGCGACAAGAACAGATATGTGAAAAAAGTGCTTCTGAACGGGAAACCGTATGACAAATTGTATATTACACACAAGGAAATACTTCAGGGAGGTACTCTTGAATTCGAGATGGGGGCGTCTCCCAACAAGCGCCGTGGACTGAAACCATCCGACAAACCGTATTCTCTTACAGACAAAAACGGAAATTATGTTACGAAATAATATTATCAGGAAATTCATATCGCTGCCGGCCTTGTTTATTACGTTAATGCTGCCGGCTCAGCACAGGCTTATCGATGATGTCAATCCTCTGATCGGAACCGACGGCTTCGGGAATGTCTACCCGGGAGCCCAGATCCCTTTCGGCGGCATACAGATAAGTCCTGACACGGATGACAGCGACTATGATTGCGCCTCCGGATACAAATATGCCAAGTCCACCATTATGGGGTTCAGCCTGACACATCTCAGCGGAACCGGAATCCCGGATCTCGGGGATTTCCTGTTCCTGCCGGGTACCGGAAAAATGCATGCTTCCAAATTCAGCCATGACAAGGAATGGGCCTCGCCGGGGTATTATGCAGTGGACCTTACCGACTATGGCGTGAAAGCCGAAATGACCGCCGGCCTCCGGAGCGGAATTCTCCGCTTCACATTTCCGAAATCCGACAGTGCTTTCATAATGATAGACCTTGCCCATACTCTTCGCCAGACTTGCGTATGGTCGAATGTCCGGTTGCTTGATGACCACACTATTGCCGGAAGCAAATTGGTCAACGGCTGGAGTCCGGAAAGGGAAGTCTTCTTCGTTGCCAGATTCTCGTCCCCGATAAAAGATTTCACTATCCTCCAGGATGGCAAACCGGTGATATACAATACTAAACGGTTCCGCAGCAGTCTCGAAGCCTGGGGGAAGAAGTTAAAAGTCTGCATAAGGTTCAGTACTGCTGCCGGTGAACAGATAAGTGTGAAGACTGCGGTTTCGGCGGTAAGTACGGACGGAGCATCTGGTAATCTGCGTGAACTTGACGGAAAAGACTTTGCGCAGGTAAAAGCGGAAGCCGAATCATTATGGGAAAAGGAACTCGGAAAATATATCCTTGATTCCGATGACGAGGCACTGCGCCAGACTTTCTACACCAGTGTGTACCACACGGCTTTGGATCCTTTCGTTTTCGAAGATTCCGACGGCCGGTACAGAGGCCTTGACAAAAACATAGCAAAGGCTGAAGGCTTTACAAATATGACAACATTCTCGCTCTGGGACACATACAGAGCATTCCACCCTCTGCTCAATCTTGTCAACCGGCCGCTTCAGGCAGACATAGCAAACTCTATGCTGGCTCATTACGACAAGAGTGCGGAACATATGCTGCCTGTCTGGTCATTCTACGGAGGCGAGACCTGGTGTATGATTGGCTACCATGCCGTATCAGTACTTGCGGACATGATGATCAAGGGCGTTAAAGGCTTCGATTACGAAAGAGCATTCCAGGCCATGAAGACTACGGCCACAAATCCCCATTATGACTGCCTTCCGGAATACACGAAATTGGGATACGTGCCTTTCGACAAAGAAAAAGAATCGGTTTCCAAGACATTGGAATATGCCTATGACGACTGGTGCATAGCCCGGGCCGCCAAATTGCTGAATCATCAGGATGATTACGAATTCTTCATCCGCAGGTCGCAGAACTACCGCAATCTCATCGATCCCGAAACGGGTTATATGCGGGGACGTGATTCTAAAGGTAATTGGAGGACTCCTTTTGCCGTTATCGCTTACCAGGGACCAAATTCCGTAAACGGATGGGGTGATATAACCGAAGGGTTTACATTGCAGTACACCTGGACGGTTCCCCATGCTTTCCCCGAATATGTCAATATAGTTGGCAAAAAGGTCCTTACTGCCCGTCTCGACAGCCTTTTCACTATAAAAATGAGCGATGACATCCCCGGTGCCCACGACATCTGGGGAAGAATCGGCGGCTATTGGCATGGAAACGAGCCTTGCCACCATATAATTTATCTTTACAATACGTTAGGCAAACCTTGGGAATGCCAGAAATGGGTCCGTTATGTCGCTGAGCATTTTTATGGGAACAAGCCAAATTCCCTGAGCGGAAATGATGACTGCGGCCAAATGTCGGCATGGTATATTTTCAATTGCATGGGCTTCTATCCGGTATGTCCCGGAAGCAATGTATACTCTCTCGGATCTCCTTGTGTTCCGGGTCTGAAAGTCGATCTTTCGGGAGGAGGCACATTGGTTATGACAACGGAAAACTGGAGCGGAAAAGCAGTATATGTCAAAGAAGCGTATCTCAACGGACGCCGGCTGAAGAAGCCCGAAATCCGATACGAAGATATAATGAACGGGGCCCATCTTCATTTCGTGATGTCGGAAAAACCGGCGAAAAGAAATTACAGGTAATATGAATAAATTGTTGATAACACTATTCTGCATGTTTGCAGGTCTTCTTGTCCAGGCTAACCCTATGCACATTATCCATTTGAAAAACGGTCTCACCGTTGGTGTGGAAGCCTGTCAAGACGGGATATTCCGTATAAAAGTTACTCCCCGCAGTCAATTCGGTGAATCCCTGATGGAAAGGTACGGCATACTAAAGACCGATTGGAAGGAGGTCAAGCAGAAAATGACGGAAGATAACACATTGTGGAGTCTTTCCACCGGCAAGTATGAAATAACGATTGATGAAATGACAGGGAAAATGTCGGTGAAAAATGCCGCCGGCAATGAGATTATCAGTGATCTGACATTTCTTACATCTGAAAATCCTTTATGCGGAACCCTTGCTAAGATAATAAATGAGAAATATGCCGGACTGCACGTGCAGAGCAACGGCGGAATCATCGGTGACGATGACGGTACATTTTCCGAGAAAGACAAGGCTGAAAGCGGTGATCCCGCCAAGAGCAGCATTATAAGCATCCGCCTTGAGAAAGGAGAACGATTCTACGGAGGAGGAAGCACCAGCAGGGAGCATATCCAGCATAGAGGGGAAATGCTCAGAATGTGGGTGACCTATCAGCATACTGAAATCCCCATGCCTTTTGTAATGAGTTCGGAAGGATGGGGAATATTCAACAATACCACACGTAAGAATTTTTTCGACATAGGGAGTCATGACCCGGACGTTTTCAATATATACAACACTTGTGATGAAGCTGATTTCTATATGATGTTCGGGAACTCAATGCCCGATGTGTTGAACGAATATACCCGAATCACAGGGAGAACATATGTCCTGCCGAAATGGGCTTACGGACTTTGTTTCGGTCCCAACATGATGGAAAACCAGTTCAACATTCTCAACGATGCGGTATTGTTCCGTCAGACGAAAGTCCCATGCGATGTCTTATGGCTTGAACCCCAATGGATGGAAAAACGGTATGATTTCTCCACAAAGAAGAAATGGAATTACAAATCCTTTTCACCGGAACCTTACTGGATGGCGGACAAATATCCCAAAAAGCTGTATGACAATCTTTTCATAGGCAGGCTCCGCAATATGGGCTTCCATCTGGGCCTATGGCTATGCGAGGAATATGATCCCAGTATCACGGAAGAAGATGCGATAGCGGCAAGGAAGGGCCTTCCGCAATCCGGACGTGAACATTGGATGGATCATCTCACCGATTTCCTCGATATGGGAGTCGAAGGTTTCAAACTGGATCCGGCAAGGACAATCGACGAACACACATTCTTCAAATATTACAACGGGTGTACGGACAAGGAAATGCACAATCTCAACCAGGTCCTTCTGCCGAAACAGATGGAAGAAATGGAGCGCAAACATACCGGCAAACGTACATGGCATCATTATACTGCCGGATGGTCGGGAACCCAGCATTGGGGTGCATCTACCAGCGGCGACAACGGAGGCGGAATGACAGCCCTCTTCGATCAGCTGAATCTTGGAATGAGCGGTTATATGAACACATCCTGCGACGTGATGTCTGTCGAGAAGGACCAGAGGATGCAAAGTCTGCATTTCGGCACATTCCTGCCGTGGCTGCAGATAAACAGCTGGTTTTCTATGATGCAGCCTTTCTATTTCAATGAGAAAGAGCAGAATATTTACAGGGATTACATGAAACTCCGTTATTCTCTTATCCCTTACATTTATTCGGCGGCGTTGGAAGGAGCCATGACCGGAATGCCTATTGTTCGTGCAATGCCCCTTATGTTTCCTGACGACCGCAATGTCGATGATATGGTACATCAGTATATGTTCGGACAGAACTTTTGCGTAGGTATTTTCAGCAATGAGATATATCTTCCGGAAGGGGTATGGACAGATGCCTGGACAGGTGAAAGGATAACAAGCCGCGGAGAAAAAATCTCCCGCGAATATCCTGATAATCGTGCCGGACTTCTTTACATACGCGAAGGGGCCATTATCCCTTGCCAGCCTGATGTGCAGTATATCGGAACTACTCCTGCGGACACCATAATCCTGAAGATATATCCCCATGGAGACTCCGGATACACCATGTACGAAGATGACGGGGAAAGCTACGCTTATGAAACGGGTGCCATTGCGGCAACACGGTTCGAATGCCGTCAGAATGGCAAGATTGTCGAATTTACAATCAATCCGGTGCAGGGGACATACAAAGGTATGCCTTCGAAACGGACATATGAACTGGAGGTATGTTCCGGGAAGCGGCCTTCAAGAATATTTCTCGGGAATAAGAGAATCAAAGACTGGACTTTCGGCAAAGACAATAAAACCCGCCTGATTCTCGGAAATATAGATAAAAACGACCTGACAAGGGTCACTATAAAGTATTAGCGCAAATGAAACTATTTCAAACAGTAATAATTACTTTTCTTGCGGTACAGACTGCCTTTGCCCAAGGTATAGACAGACATAGCGTCGTATCCCGTAACGATATAATTACCACCGGGACCATACCGAGAAGTCCTGCCCAGGTGGGAAACGGATCTTTCGCGTTCTGCATGGACATTACAGGTTTGCAGAGTTTCACTCCTTTCAATACTCTCAGTGATTGGGGCTGGCATTCCGAACCTCTTCCGGCCGGAAAGAAAGTCGGCGATTATTCGCCTCAACCGGTCGAATCTTTCGACGGCAGGAAGATACCTTTTATGCTTGCGGATCCTTCCGAACCGGAAATATCCGGCTGGCTTACGAAAAATCCGCACAGGATCAATCTGGGCCGTGTCGGTTTTACATTCCTGAGGAAAGACGGTACGGCTGCCGCGGAAAAAGATCTGGACGGAGCCAGGCAGAAAGTCGATCTGTGGACAGGGATAGTATACAGCGATTTTACATTCGATGGGGAACCGGTAAGCGTACGGACAGCTTGCCATCCGGATAAGGATATTGTTTCGGTTGAAGTGAAATCCCCCCTCATAAAAGAAGGAAGGATGACTGTTTTCCTGGACTTTCCTTATGCGGATTTGAGATCGATAGCAGTGATGACAGGGGATTATAATGTCCCTTCCAGGCATAGGACTTCCATTTTGAACCGTACCGGTTCGGGGGTCTTGCTCAATCATACTCTCGACAGTACGAGCTATGACGTATCACTGCATTGGAAAGGAAAAGCGGAATTCGCAAGGGAAGCCCCGGAGCGTCATAAATATATCTTGACGCCCCCGGCTTCCGACAGTTTCGAATTCACTTGCCGTTTCATCCCGGGGAAAGCCGGTAAGAAGGATTACGGTTATCTGGATTCTGGAAAAGGTCGGTTCAGTGTAGCTGAAGTCGAAAAAGCAAGTGCGGAAGGCTGGAAATCCTATTGGATGAGCGGTGCTGCCGTAGATCTGAGCGGCAGCAAAGATCCGCGATGGAAAGAGTTGGAAAGGCGTATAGTTTTGTCCCAATATCTGCTCCGTCTTAATGAATGCGGGTTGTACCCGCCCCAGGAATCCGGCCTTGTGAGCAACAGCTGGTACGGCCGGTTTCATTTCGAGATGATATGGTGGCATGTAGCCCACTTCGGACTTTGGAACCGAATGGACTGTTTCGACAGTTATCTGCATGTATACAATGATTTCCTGCCGGAAGCAATAAAGAGAGCTCAGTCGGAAGGCAGGAAGGGAGCACGCTGGCCCAAATGCACGGGTAATTTCAACAGGGAATGGCCGGGAGTCACCGATGCGTTCCTGATATGGCAGCAGCCGCACCCGATTTATTTCGCCGAAGAAGAATACAGGATACATAATTCACAGGCAGTTTTGGACAAATGGAAAGACGTTGTGCTTGCCACTGCAGACTATATGGCCGATTATGTCTTCTGGGACAAGAAAACGAAAAGGTATATTATTGCGCCTCCGGTGTCGGTATTGTCCGAAAGTACGGATCCTTATTCAACATTGAACCCCAGTTTCGAACTGGAATATTTCCGTTATGGACTGGTGACCGCTTTGAAATGGGCCGGCAGGCTCGGACTTCCGGCAAGCCGGGTAAGAAAATGGAAAGACGTGCTAAAGCATCTGGCACCTATACCGGAGCAAGACGGACTTTATGTCACTTATGAAGGGATTCCCGATATGTGGACGAAATACAATTACGAACATCCTTCCCTCACCGGTTTGTACGGATGGCTGCCGGGTTATGGAGTCGATAAGGAAACTTTCAAACGGACTTTCGACAAAGTCCTGAAGGTATGGAACTTCGACAGATCATGGGGATGGGATTATCCTATGATGGCAATGGCGGCTGCACGCATTGGAGAGAAGGATAAAGCTGTGGATCTTCTTCTGGAAAATGTCAAGAGATTCAAATTCGACGCCCATGGTTTCGCCCAGACATGGCCTTATCCTTATATGCCTGCGAACGGGGCTTTGCTGACTGCCGTGGCTATGATGTGCGAAGGCTGGGACGGTTCCGTAGGCAACGCCCCCGGTTTTCCGGATGACGGCAGCTGGACTGTCCGCTATGAAGGGTTCAACCGTATGCAATGAATTCCGTATGATATCTCCGATAAATTGTGATTCCGGCGGTTATTGCAAACCGTTCAGATCCACTTTATAAGATATCATGCCAGAGCTTTTTTTTGTTAAGAACATTACCATATATATAGGCAGATAAACGATGTTGCCTTGAACCTTCAGATTTCCGTTACATAAAACGAAAGCTTTTTGTATTCCGTATTCGGAATCGTTCATGACTCCCGTAAGAGCATTATGACGTTCGTAGTCTTTTCCTGATTTGACTTCAATCGGAATGACATGTCCGTTTTGTTCTATGACAAAATCGAGCTCCCCCTGTTTCTTGCTATTGAAATAATACAAATCGAAACCATGGGCATGAAGCTCCTGTGCAACCGCATTTTCATAAACGGAACCGAAATTTATGCTCTTTTCATTGTTAAGAATATTCAGTTGAATGTCATCGGCATATTGCCCTGCCAGCAATCCGACATCATTTTGGAATAATTTAAAAAGATTCCTTGAACGGGATAATACTAATGGAATAACCGGCTCTTCAACATTATACACAGGTAATGCAACTCCCGCATCTTTCAACCATATAAAGCTGTCTTCATAACGTGAAAATTTTACGTTCTCATTCAGTCTCTTAAGAATAAAGCGTTTGTTCTTTGCATTTAATTCCGGAGGGATGAGATTGAAAATTTCTTCTATATATAGTTTATGGTTTTTGTCATATTTTGAAATATCTTTTTTATATAATTTGATGATAGCCTGTTGTTCATTCATTACGTCCCTGAGATTGTTCGTGTCAAGATATTTTTGCACAACGGCAGGCATCCCTCCGACAATAAGATACAAGCGGAATAATTCCATTAATTTCTTATGAATGAAATCATCTACCGGATTAAGAGCTTTCCATGAATTACGAATACCGGAAATTATAGTGCTTCTCAATCCTATTGCTTCTGTAAATTCTTCAAAATCCAAAGGATACATCTCTTTTATATCCATATATCCTACGGGAACGGAACGGATATCATTCAGTTCAACGCCGAGCAGCGAACCACTCATGATATAGCTATAACTGCCTTCATCTACAAGAAATTTGATTGCCGTTATTATAGCATTACATTCTTGTACCTCATCGAAAAAAATCAACGTTTTGCCTTTAATCAAAGGCTTTCTTGTATAAGCCGACATCCGCAACAATATATCGGAGCTGTTTTTTGCATTTGAAAATATCCCGATTGCTTCCGGGGAATCGATGAAGTTTATTTCAAGAAAACTGCTATAATGTGTTTTGCCGAAATTTCTGATCGAGAACGTTTTTCCTATTTGACGTGCTCCTGTTACCAGAAGAGCTTTCTTTTCTGTTTTGTAGAAGTCCTCAAAATATTGATCTATCTTTCTTCCAATCATAATTTGTCCGTTTTTCCAAGGCGAAAATACTATAATTTGTCCGTTTTTCCAAGGTGTTTTAACGGAATTTTGTCCGTTTTTCCAAGTCTAATCTTTCAGACATCCGATCGGAACGACATATACTCCGTCAGCCCTTCTGAATGCATACTGTCCTACTGCCGTGAGCACTGCCATGAATGACGGCGCCTTCATTTTCGTGGTATCGATTTTATCCGACAATTTCAACAATGTCTTTACACCGTCTTCTATCAGTCTGTCACCTCCCAGCTTGATTTCTATCAACCCGTAAGACCCGTTGCGAAGATGTACCACGGCATCGCATTCCAGATTATCGCTGTCACGATAATGGTAAACTTTGCCATCCATTGCATCGGCAAAAATACGCAAATCCCGTGCGCATAAAGTTTCGAAGATAAATCCGAATGTCCCGGTATCATTTATCAGATCATTCGGCCCCAGTCCCAATGCTGCTGTTGCTATGGACGGATCTATGAAATATCTGTTATATGAAGTCCGTATTGCTGTCTTTGATCGTAGATTGGGATTCCATGAAGGCATATCTTCTATAACAAATATCTTATTGAGAGCCTTGACATAAGAACCCACCGTATCTTCACTGAACGTTTCTGCCTCATTTGCTTTCATATCATCCCTGAGCATCGTCAAGGGAACTTGTGTCCCTTGATTTCTGGCGTATGACCTTAATAATCGACGAACTTGTTCCGGATCTCTGTTCACATGATCAGCTTCGGAAATGTCTGTTTCGGCCACGGCATCTACATAATCGAATGCTTGATCCAAGGCTATGTCATGATCCATAGTCAGAGTATCCGGCCATCCCCCCCGACATGTGAGGTAAGCAATGTCTTGCAGTTTTAGGTCGCAAGTCCCGGCAATTTTTCGGGGAGTTTGAAATAATTCCCTCAGACTGACAGATCCATTGGAATTCCCGGATTCCCATAGACTCATAGGGCGCATGACAAGTCTGGCTATCCTTCCTGTCCCTGAATGTTGAATGATTTTCTTTTCTTCGTCTTCCTTATCGTGCATGACTACGGAACCCGTAAGAATGAAATGGCCATGGCCTTTACGATGATCTACTTCAAATCTTATGGCATCCCATAAGAACGGGGCCACTTGCCATTCATCAATCAAACGTGGAGAAGGCCCGTCCAAAATCAAATGCGGATCTATATTGGCTAACTTTATATTTTGTTCACGGCTGCTTGTATCGGCCATATACAGTACACTGTTAGCTACTTGTTCCGCCGTCGTCGTTTTTCCGCACCACTTGGGCCCTTTTATAAGAACAGCTCCTTTTCCGGCAAGTTTCCTCTTCAGCAATCCGTCAACTATTCTTGGTCTATAATCTTTCATATCAATTGATTTTGCAGGCTAAGATATAATATATTTCTGACAATTCGGCGAGTTGAGGCGATTCTGTTCGGCGAGTTGAGGCGATTTTATTCGGCGAGTTGAGAAAATTATCTGTTTTGCCAAGTCTGATTTTCCAGACATTTCCGGACAATAAATTCTTTTGCAGCATAAAGAGGTCCATTTTCCATCCAGCTTTGATCCGTAAATCCTTTCATTGAAAAGCGAATGCCTTTCAGTCCATAAGATTTGAAATCCTGAGTAATGAAAGTCCTGAGCGACTTCGATCTTACGTTTTCTTCCGCTTTAACTTCAATAGGTAATACAGTATTTTGAGCCTGCACTATAAGATCCACTTCCGATGGGAATATACATTTTTATGGGGGAATAATCGGCACTTTTATACATTTTTATGAGGATAAGGCAACTCTATTCCAATACGAGTTCGACGGGACAGTGGTCGGAGCCGAATATTTCATTATGAATTTCGGCTCCTGAGATACGTTGCTTAAGTGCATCCGAAACCAGAAAATAATCTATCCTCCAGCCTGCATTCGTATCCCGGGCATGGAAACGGTAGGACCACCATGAATATTTTACCGTATCTGGATTGAGCATACGCCATGTGTCCGTGAACCCGGACTCGAGAAGAGTCGAGAATTTGGCTCTTTCCTCATCTGTGAAGCCTGCGTTATGATGATTGGTTTTAGGATTTTTGATATCTATTTCTTCGTGGGCTACATTCAAATCCCCGCAGACTATCACGCCTTTGCGTGAAGCCAGCCCGGAAAGATAAGACCTGAAATCATCTTCCCAGCGCATCCGGTATTCCAGCCGGCGCAATCCGTCCTGGGAATTGGGTACATATACGCAGACAAGATAGAAGTCCGGCATTTCGAGAGTGATTACGCGCCCCTCATGGTCATGCTCTTCGATTCCTATACCATAGGAAACGGACAAAGGTTCATGCCTGGAATAAATTGCAGTCCCGGAATAACCTTTCTTTTCTGCGAAATTCCAATATGATTTGTAGCCTTCGAAATCCAGATCCAGTTGTCCGGATTGCATTTTTGTTTCCTGCAGGCAGAAAAAATCCGCATCAAGGGTTTCGAAAGATTCTTCGAACCCTTTTCCGTAACAGGCTCTGAGCCCGTTCACATTCCATGAAATGAATTTCATATCTTTATTCCAATGTCCATTCTGTTCCGTCCTTGGTATCTTTTACCGTAATTCCAAGAGCATTAAGGTGGTTTCTTATGCTGTCGCTGGTTTCCCAATCCTTTCCTGCTTTTGCCCTTGCACGGTTTTCAAGTACCATATCCATAAGCCCCTCTATGGTTTTTCCGGCTTTCCCATTGTCTCCCGCTTCATCTCTGAGGCCCAGGACACCGTATACGATATCGTCGAACAGGCAGACAAGAGTCTCCAGATCCATGGCCGTCAATGTGCCTTTCTTCTCTTTTTCCGTATTTATCAGCCTTACGGCGTCGAAAATGTGGGAAAGAGCCACAGGCGTGTTCATGTCATCGCAAAGCGCATCATATGTCTTGTCGAATATTTCCTTTACTTCCGGCGAATCGGCAGGGCATGAATCAGGAGCTATATCGGTAACGAATTCCCCATAGACCATTTGTGAGGCCTTATGGCCTTCGGTCCCTATTATCGGGGAGGTCAATTTGGCAGACGCTGCCATTTCCCGGAGGTCGCGAGCCGCCGACATCACTCTTTTGTACCCTTTTTCAGCTGCCTGCAATGCCTCGTTCGAGAAATCCAGTGTGCTGCGATAGTGTGCCTGGAGAATAAAGAATCTTATCGTCATTGGGTCGTATGCCTGGGAAAGAGCCTTATGATTTCCCGAGAACAATTCCGGAAGGGTAATGAAATTCCCCAGAGATTTTCCCATCTTCTGGCCGTTTATGGTCACCATATTGTTGTGCACCCAATAATGTACTCCCTGTGTTCCTCTTGAAGCTTCGTTTTGCGCTATTTCGCATTCATGGTGCGGAAACATCAGATCCATGCCTCCTCCGTGTATGTCGAATTCTCGTCCGAGATATTTTTCACCCATCACGGAACATTCCAGATGCCATCCAGGGAATCCTTCTCCCCATGGCGAAGGCCATTTCATTATATGCTGGGGTTCTGCTTTTTTCCACAATGCGAAGTCGAAAGGTGCATGCTTGTCGCTTTGTCCGTCCAGATTGCGTGTCCCTTCCATCGTATCGTCCAGATTCCTGCCGGAAAGTACGCCGTAATGGAACTTCTTATTGTATTTTTCGACATCGAAATATACCGAACCGTTGCTGATATATGCGAATCCGGCGTCAAGTATCTTTTTTACGGTTTCTATCTGTTCTATTATATGCCCCGAAGCGCGAGGCTCTATGGAAGGCGGAGCCACGTTGAGCAGCCTCATGGCGTCATGGTAGCGGAAAGTGTATGTCTGTACGACTTCCATCGGTTCCAATTGCTCCAGCCTTGCCTTTTTCGCTATTTTGTCTTCCCCTTCGTCGGCATCGTGCTCAAGATGTCCCACATCGGTTATGTTTCTGACATAACGTACTTTGTATCCAAGATGCTTAAGCAGCCTGAAAAGTACGTCGTATGTTACCCCGGGACGGGCATGTCCCAGATGTGCATCTCCGTACACTGTAGGTCCGCATACATACATCCCCACGTGTCCGGGATTTATAGGTTCGAAAAGTTCTTTCTTTCGCGAAAGAGTGTTGGTCAGGTATAAATTTCTCATAATTATGTCCAAAATCACACGAATATAGTCATTTTTCCTTGATTCCTAATGGGCTTTTTCTGACAGGCCTTTGCATTAAACGCCCGATCACAGCAGACCCTTGAATACCTTGAAGTAATACCCTGCCGCTGCTTCTGTATGGCTGCCGTAATCGCCGAAGTCTTTTTCAACAGAAGCCGAAGAATGCGCCTTGAAATAATCGTAAACGTTTTCCGAATTGGCCAACGGGATATAATCATCTGTAGTACTGTGATAAAGCCAGACGGGAGCGACAGGAGACCATTCGACCACCGAATTTTTCCTGAAAGCGGCCACGAACGGTTTCATGGCTTCGCTTTCATAATTGCAGGTTGCCGGAGTCATGGCTTGGCTCAATACATCGGTACCGAGTTGATCCGTTATCTCGCTGGTGCTATAATTTTTCGAAAAATACCAGTTCTTGTAATTATCCAGGAGTTTGTTTCCGAAATACAGAGAGAAATCCGTATTCATATTCTCGGCATAATCCAGCCCTATCAGGACCAGAGCTGCTATGGATACGGGAAGTCCGGTATTTCCGTTTATGACTTGCCTGTATGTGGTTTCCAGGTCGTAAGGACCGTCTCCGGCAAAGGTTTTCGATATGGAAAACTTTCCGGAATAATTCTTTTCTATCAGTTTCTGTACTGCAAGGGATACAGCTGCTCCCTGGGAATATCCGGTGATATATACTTTGTTGTCCGGTTTTTCGAATTCATAACCTTTTCCTTTCAGATAGTTATAGGCGGCAAGTTCAAGATCGATGCTGGATATCGCCGTAGTATCTTCTGCCATATATGTCTGGGGAAGGTTTTTAGTGCTTCCGAAACCGATGTAATCGCTTATGGAAACAGCGTATCCCATCGCCGCCATAAGAGATTCTATCTGGAAAGAAGAATTAGAGGGCGCTTCATCATCGTCTGTAATGGTTCCGTGATTGACTATTACTATTCCCCGGAGAGGCAATTCCTGCTTCGGAACGAATATCTTTCCGGACAATTCCAGCTTTTCACCGTTGATTCCAGTACTCTCATATCTCACAACATCGCAGTCGATTGATTTGAATCCGATAGAATCATCGATGCGTGATATCTTCGAATCGATAATGTCGAATTCCGCTTTCAGACCGGCAATATCGATATCCGGATCTTCCGAGCCCAACGTATTAAGCGCGGCTTTGATTATCCCTGACAGGAAGGGATATGAATATGATGACGAAGATACTATAGTAAGAGTGGAATCCTTTTCTTTTTCCACGTTGCCGTCGGGATCTTTGGAGCACGATACGAAAAATGCGCAGCCCAGCAGGATGGCAATAATTGAACGATAAGCTATTTTTCCGGACATAACAATCTTTTTTTTACAAATATGCAAAGATAATATATTCGGGCTTCAGCCGGTATCTTTTTTTGTCAAACGAAGTTACAGCCTGATGTTAAGAACAGTGTTGAGAATGTGTATGGTTTTTTTATTGTTAAGACGGAATAAATAAGGTATATTTGCATTTGCTTTTGCAGATACTTTTTATCTTTAGTAGTATATATGAAAGTTGGAATCATTATGGGCTCTGTCAGCGATTACGATGTAATGTCCGGCGCTGTCGATATGCTCACAAATCTGGAAATCGATTTCGAAAAACGTGTTGTAAGTGCTCACAGAACGCCTGATCTAATGTACGAGTACGCCAAAACTGCAAAAGAACGGGGAATAGGCGTAATAATCGCAGGAGCAGGCGGTGCTGCTCATCTTCCCGGTATGGTTGCGGCCATGACTACTCTTCCTGTAATCGGCGTCCCTGTGAAATCAAAAGCTCTTAACGGATTGGATTCTTTGTTGTCCATAGTCCAGATGCCTTCCGGAGTGCCTGTTGCTACGGTGGCTATAAACGGAGCGAAAAATGCTGCTCTTATCGCCGCTTCCATTCTTGCCTTGCAGGACGACGGCATAGCCCGACGGCTTGAAAAATTCAGAAAAGACCAGACCGATTCGGTGTTAAAGGTTCAAATCTGATGAAAAAGAAAATAGGAATAATCGGTGGCGGGCAACTTGGCCTGATGATAGCACAGGAGGCCCACCGCTTGGGTGCAGTGGTTTCAGCCCTTGATCCGGCTCCCGATGCTCCTGCATTTGCGGAAACGGACTCCCATATCGTGGCTGCTTATGATGACCTTGAAGCTTTGGAAAAGCTGGGCGACATGAGCGATGTCCTTACTTATGAATTCGAAAACGTCCCCGGAGATATTCTCAGGCATCTTGAAGGGAAATACGATATCAAACAGGGAATCGCCCCTCTTTTCGATTCCCAGGACAGATTGAGGGAGAAGAATAATGCGAAAAAGCACGGATTGCCGACTCCGGCTTATGTTGCAGTTCCTGCTTGTTCCGCTTCTGAGGATTGTACGGAAGTCCCTTCAAAGCTTTCCGATGACCAGAGGAAAAGGGAATTGGAAAATGCGGTGGCACGGATAGGAATACCTTGTGTCTTGAAGACAAGACGCCTTGGATACGATGGCCACGGCCAGGCAGTGATCAAAACCGCTGCGGATATTCCGCAGGCTGCACAACTGCTGAGTGTCCCTTGTATTCTTGAATCTTTCGTGGACTTCGATTATGAAGCGAGTGTCGTCATGGTCAGCGACGGTTCACGGACTATCCATTTCCCCATAGGACGCAATATCCATAAGGGCGGTATTCTTGATCTCAGCATCGTTCCTGCAAAAGGAATGTATAGGAATTCCATGGCCGGAGGAACAAAAGATATGGAGGAATCGGCCCTTGGCTTGAAAATAGCCGGGGCCTGCGAGCATTTCATGGAAGATTGCGGCTACAAGGGTATTCTGGCGATAGAGCTTTTCATCAAAGGCGATGATTTCGTTTTCAATGAAATGGCTCCGAGACCCCATAACAGCGGACATTACACGATCGAAGGCTGTACTACCAACCAGTATCGGGAGCTTTGCCGATTTTTGCTTGGCGAACCTCTTGAAGTTCCGGAATTGATTGCTCCTACGGTAATGAAGAATATTCTCGGGCAGGATCTGGATGCGGCATGGTCCGTAGTCCGGGCTTCTGATGCCGGCATAAGCGGAAACTCTTTTTGCGGAGAAGCCGGAACGGGTGTATATGTGCATATATACGGAAAAACGGAGTCGAGGCCCAAACGTAAAATGGGGCATATAACTTTCGTACCGATGACTCTCGAAGAGTATGACGAATGCTGGGCCGATAAATTTGTGTACGGGAAATATATTGATGGAAAATAATATTATATAAGGTAAAACGAATATGAAGAATTACCGGATTTATGTCGAAAAATATCCTGAATTCCAGGTCGAGGCTACGAGCCTTCGCAATGAATTGAATGAAAACCTCCGTATGGATCTGAAGACTCTAAGACTTGTCAATGTCTATGATCTCTTCGGTTTCACACCTGAACTTCTTGAAACCAGCCGTTACAGGGTCTTCGGGGAAATCGTGACGGACAGCGTCACCGATGAATGCGATCTTACGGGGAATAAATATATTGCCGTGGAATACCTTCCGGGGCAATTCGACCAGAGGGCCGCTTCAGCTGTGGACTGTGTGAAGCTGATATATCCCAAGGCTCGGATTTCGATCAAAAGTTCCAAACTTCTCATTCTGGGACCTGACGTTCCGGATGAAGATATTTCCCGGATCAGGCATTATTTCATTAATGCCGTGGAGGCAAGGGAAAAAGATCTTTCAGTCCTTTCCGATGCGGGTCATGCCCCTGTGAAACCTGTCCCGGTGCTTGAAGGGTTCAACGAGATGAAAGATGAAGAACTGGCGCCGTATTGCAGTAAGATGGGTCTTGCGATGAACGAAAACGATCTTCGAGAAGTCATCAAATATTTTAATGAAGAGGGACGCGAGCCGAACGAAACCGAACTTAGGATTCTGGATACTTATTGGAGCGATCACTGCCGCCATACCACTTTCACTACCGAGCTCAAGAATATTGACGTGGACGAATCCTTCATAAAGAAGGAAATAGACGGAACCCTTGAAATGTATCTGAAGATGCGCAAGGATCTCGGCAGGGAGAAAAAGAGCATCTGTCTGATGGATATGGCTACCATAGGTGCAAGATACCTCAAATCGGAAGGTCTTCTTGACGATATGGAGGTCAGTGAGGAAAATAACGCGTGCAGCATATATGTCGATGTGGACGTAGACGGCAAAACAGAGAAATGGCTTTTGATGTTCAAGAACGAAACTCATAACCATCCTACGGAAATAGAACCTTTCGGAGGTGCGGCTACTTGTCTGGGCGGTGCCATAAGGGATCCTCTTTCGGGAAGAAGTTACGTATATCAGGCAATGAGGGTAACGGGAGCCGGAGACATATACAAACCGGTAGCGGAAACCCTTGCCGGAAAGCTTCCTCAGAAAGTCATCAGCCGGAAAGCGGCACACGGCTATTCGAGCTATGGCAACCAGATAGGACTGGCCACTACACATGTTCGCGAAATCTACCATCCGGGCTATGTCGCCAAAAGATTGGAAGTCGGAGCTGTCGTGGGAGCCGTCAAGGCTTCGAGCGTCAGACGCGAATCACCTATGCCCGGGGACGTTGTCCTGCTTCTCGGAGGACGTACCGGACGGGATGGCATAGGAGGGGCGACAGGCTCTTCCAAGGAACATACGGAAGCATCCCTGGAAACTTGCGGAAGCGAAGTGCAGAAAGGTAATCCGCCTGAAGAAAGAAAATTGGAAAGGCTTTTCCGCCGTCCTGAAGCAACTGAACTTATCAAAAAATCCAACGATTTCGGAGCCGGCGGCGTCAGCGTTGCCATCGGGGAGTTGACCGACGGCCTGGATATATATCTTGACAGGGTTCCTGTCAAATATGATGGTCTCAATTCGACCGAACTGGCCATAAGCGAATCGCAGGAGAGGATGGCCGTGGTAGTGGATCCCGGCGATGAGGAGAAATTCATCGGATATTGCCGTGAAGAGAATATCGAAGTGACGCATGTAGCCGACGTAACGGATTCCGAAAGGATGCGGATGTACGACAATGGCGTTTTGGTGGCCGATCTTCGCAGAAAATTCATAGACAGCGCCGGAGCGAAACATTATGCCGGAGCCGAAATAGCTGCCGTAGAAGATCTGGATCCTTTCTCAAGGAATGTTCCGGGAGCCGATCTCAAGGAAAAAATGTTTGCGAATCTTCAGGATCCGAATGTTACTTCCCAGAAAGGGCTGATAGAAATGTTCGATTCGACTATCGGACGGTCAACCGTCCTGATGCCTTTAGGCGGCGAACTCCAGACAACGGAAACCCAGGTATCCGTGCAAAAGCTGCCTGTGGATGGCTATACGGATACCGCCAGTATGATGGCTTTCGGTTTCAATCCTTACATTACGAGCTGGAGTCCTTATCACGGAGCTGCATACTCGGTTGTGGAGGCTTGCTCTAAGATCGTTGCCGCCGGAGGCTCTTATGAGAAAATGAGATTCTCCTATCAGGAATATTTCGAAAGGATGACTGAAAATCCAACAGGATGGGGCAAGCCGGCAGCGGCTCTTCTTGGAGCTCTCAAAATGCAGGAAGCACTCGGGCTTCCTTCGATAGGAGGGAAGGATTCCATGAGCGGGACATTCGAGCATATAAATGTGCCTCCGACCCTTATCGCTTTCGGGATCACGACGATTGCAGCCGGAAAGGTCATTTCGCCGGAGCTTAAATGGGAAGGCGACAGACTGTATCTCATAAAACATACTCCGCTGGAAAACCGTATGCCCGACACCGTACAGCTCAAGAAAAACTGGGCCTATGTAACGGAGCAGATTTCCGCTGGCAGGATAGTATCCGGGTGGGCGGTAGGATTCGGAGGTGTCGCCGAAGCATTGTGCAAGATGTCTTTCGGCAATGCTTTCGGCGTCGATGTCAAATATCCGGAAGATAAACTTTTCAATTACGATTACGGTTCCATGGTAGTGGAATCTGAGGAAGAACTGGATTTCCCTAATGCCGAATTCCTCGGTACTGTCACATCCGGCGAGGACGGTTTCCTGCATATTAACGGTGGAAAATTCGATATCTTCGATCTGATGGAAGCCAACCAGGCGGAATTCTCTAAAATTTATCCGTATTTTTCCACTCCGGACATGAAAAGGATAATGCCGAAAGATATGGATGGCGTGGTACCGTTCAAAGCCAAAAAATCCGAATTACAATATAAAGGGGAAAAGATTGGGAAACCTATAGCGTATCTTCCCGTTTTTCCCGGAACCAATTGCGATTACGACACTGCCAAGGCTTTCCGGAAGGCCGGAGCCGAAGTCCGTTCCGATGTTTTCTGCAATCTCGATGAAAAAGCCATTTCAGCTTCGATGGATCGCATGAAGGAAAATATAGCCGGATGCCATATATTGGCCCTTTGCGGAGGCTTTTCCGCCGGAGACGAACCTGACGGAAGCGGGAAGTTTATAGCAAATGTCCTCAATAATAAAGATATAGCCGAAGAAATCAGAAAGCTTCTCGATCGAGGCGGCCTTATACTCGGAATATGCAACGGCTTTCAGGCCCTTGTCAAGTCGGGGCTGCTTCCTTACGGCAAAACCGGGTCGGTCACGAAAGACTCTCCGACTTTGTTCAGAAACGATATCAACAGGCATGTCTCGCAGATGGTCACCACAAGGGTTTCTTCGACAAACTCGCCATGGTTGTCCGGAATGACCGTAGGACAGGAATTCACTATCCCCGTAAGCCACGGGGAAGGAAAATTCGTCGTGAACGATGCCCTTGCCCGCGAATTGTTTGAAAACGGACAGGTTGCTTTCCAATATGTGGATCCGATAACCGATGAAGTGACTATGGAATCGCCTTACAATCCGAACGGTTCTTATTACGCCATAGAAGGAATAATCAGTAAGGACGGGCACATACTAGGCAAAATGGGGCATTCGGAAAGGTATGAACGGAATCTTTTCAAGAATATCCAGTCCGATCTGGAACAGCCGTTGTTTGAAAATGCCGTAAGATATTTCCGCGGAGAATAATATTATGGAAAAGACAAGTGTCGTGTACAACGGCGTCTCCGTTAAGATTTACGGGACGGCCGATCCTGATAAGGTCATTATCAGTTTCACAGATGAAATTTCGGCCTTTATGAAAATCAAAAGGGCCGTAATAAAAGACAAAGGCAGATTGTGCAACGGTATATCCTGCATGATTTTCAGATATCTTGCCGGCAAAGGGATAAAGACTCATTTCATTGAGCAGCTTTCTGATACCGAACAGTTATGCCGGAAGGTTGAGGTCATTCCCATAGAAGTCATCGTACGCAATGTGATTGCGGGTTCCATGGCCCAGAGGTTAGGTCTGGAAGAAGGAGTGGTGCTGAAAAGTCCCGTTTATGATCTTTGTTTTCAGAATGATGCCCTGAATGATCCGTTGATCAATGATTATCATGCTATCGCCCTTGGCCTTGCAGACAGGAAGGAACTTGATGAAATATATTCGGTTACTTCCGAAATAAATGGTTATCTCAAGGAAATGTTCGAAGCCGCCGGCATAACATTGGTGGATTTCAAGATACAGTTCGGAAAACTTCCTGACGGGACCCTGGTCCTTGACGACGATGTGACTCCCGACAGTGCCAGGCTTTGGGATATGGCAACAGGGGAGAAACTCGATAAAGACCGTTTCAGACATGACAACGGAAAAGTAGGAGATGCATATAGGACAGTTTACGCCCGTCTCGAAAAATTGCTTGAACCTTGCGAATGATTTAATTTTGTCGGATATGATAGATAATGGAAACATACATGAGGAATGCGGGGTGTTCGGGGTATGGAATGTCCCCGGAGCGGCGGAGATCACTTATTACGGTCTTCATTCTCTCCAGCATCGCGGTCAGGAGGGCTGCGGAATAGTTTCTGTCAACGAAAACGGTGAATTGCGCCGTGTTAAGGGACTCGGTCTGGTGACCGAAGTATTCAATGAATCCAATCTTTCCACCCTCAAGGGAAGCATGGCTATGGGGCATGTGCGTTATTCTACTTCCGGCGGAGGCGGAATCGAGAATGTGCAGCCTTTCATGTTCAGGCACAATACCGGGGATTTCGCTTTGGCCCATAACGGCAACCTTGTGAATTCCACCCAGCTGCGGAAATACCTCGAAGATAGAGGCAGCCTTTTCCAGTCCACTTCGGACAGTGAAGTGCTGGCCCATCTGATCAAGAAAGGTCCGGTCGAGCGCAACAGCCCGAGGATTTTTTCCATAATGGAAGCCTTGAATATGATAGAGGGCGCTTTCGCTTTTCTGATAATGACCAAAAACCGGATATATGCCGCAAGGGACAAGTACGGACTGAGACCATTGTCCATAGGAAAGATAGGCGACGGGTATATAGTGAGCAGCGAGACTTGCGCTTTCAGCGTTATAGGTGCCGAGTTCGTGCGTGACGTAGAACCCGGTGAAGTCATAACGATAGATTCCCACGGCATACGAAGCAGGAAATATTCGGAATACCAGCGCCACGCCATGTGCGCAATGGAATATATTTATTTTTCCCGTCCGGACAGCGATATAGAAAACATGAATGTCCACGCTTTCCGGAAAGAGTCCGGAAAACTGCTTTATGAAGAAGCCCCTGCCGACGCCGATATTGTGGTAGGTGTGCCGGATTCAAGTCTCAGTGCGGCAATGGGTTACGCGGAAGCCGGAGGCTTGCCATACGAAATGGGCCTGATAAAGAATAAATATATCGGAAGAACATTCATCCAGCCTTCGCAGACAATGCGGGACAAGGGTGTGAAGATGAAGCTTTCACCTGTAATCAGCATAGTAAAAGGGAAAAAGGTTGCTTTGATAGACGATTCCATAGTGCGCGGCACGACCTCCAGACGGATAGTGATGATGCTCCGGGAAGCGGGAGCTGCTGCTGTTCATGTCAGGATAGCCAGCCCGCCCATAAAGCATCCTTGTTTTTACGGGGTGGACATTTCGACAAGCAGCGAGCTTCTTTGTTCTCACAGGACAAAGGAACAGGCTTGTGAAGTTATAGGGGCCGATTCTCTCGAATTCCTTTCCGAGGCTTCCCTTTTCAAGGCCGGACAGCGTTCGGATCTGTGTCTTGCCTGTTTCAACGGTAATTATCCGACTTCATTGTACGATTGCATGGACAATTCGGTCATGAAGGAAAAATTTTTATGATGAACTTTAACGGTAACATATTATGGCAGTAGATTATGAAAAAGCGGGAGTCAACCTGGAAGCCGGATATGATGTGGTAAGACGCATCAAAAAACATGTGGCTTCGACTTCCCGTACAGGAGTTATGGGAAATATAGGATCGTTCGGCGGAATGTTCGATCTGGCGGCTCTGAATATCAAGGAGCCGGTGCTGGTGAGCGGAACGGACGGCGTGGGAACCAAGCTGAAGATAGCTTTCGCTATGGACAAGCACGATACCATAGGCATTGATGCCGTGGCAATGTGCGTAAATGATGTCCTTGCCCAGGGAGCTGAACCTCTTTTCTTTCTGGATTACATAGCTCTGGGACAAAATATCCCGGGAAAGGTGGAAGCTATAGTGTCGGGTGTCGCCGAAGGCTGCCGTCAGGCAGGATGCGCCCTGGTAGGAGGGGAGACGGCCGAAATGCCGGGAATGTATGGCGACGGAGAATATGATATAGCCGGTTTTACCACCGGGGTGGTGGAAAAATCAAAATTGATAGACGACACGAAAGTTAAGGCTGGAGATGTCCTGGTCGGAATAGCTTCGACAGGAATCCATTCCAACGGATTCAGTCTCGTCCGCAAAATCTTTTCCGACAACAATCTGGATTTGCATGCGGGTTATCCTGAACTCGGAGGCCGTGTTCTTGGGGACGTTGCCCTGACGCCTACGAGAATATATGTCAAACAAGTCCTTGATGTAATACGGAATTGCGATGTCCACGGTGTTGCACATATCACAGGAGGCGGTTTTGATGAGAATATACCGCGAATTCTTCAGGACGGGCAGGGCATCGAAATCAATGAAGGCAGCTGGGAAATCCTTCCGATCTTCCGTTTCCTGGAGAAATATGGCAAAATAGATCACCGCGAAATGTTCAATATCTACAATATGGGCATAGGAATGGTGATGGCTATGGATGGATCGGAAGCTGAAAAAGCAATAGGCATCCTTGCCGGCTATGGAGATAAGGCTTCAGTGATCGGAAGGGTTACCGGCAAGTCCGGAGTGAACATTATTTTAAAATAAAAGATATTATGAGAGCATTGATCAGCGTAAGCGATAAGACCGGCGTGGTAGAATTCGCCGGTAAGTTGGCCGCTATGGGTTGGGAAATCATTTCCACCAGCGGGACCATGAAAATGTTGAAAGAAGCCGGCGTAAAAGTCACCAGCGTCAGCGATGTAACCGGATTTCCCGAAATATGTGACGGGCGTGTCAAGACATTGCATCCTAAAATCCACGGAGCCCTTCTTGCCCGCCGCGATATTCCGGAGCATATGGCCGAACTCAAGGCAAACGGGATAGAAACAATAGATCTAGTATGCGTGAATCTTTATCCGTTCTGCGAAACCATAGCCAAACCGGATGTGACCATGGAAGACGCAATCGAACATATAGACATCGGAGGCCCTTCCATGCTGCGTAGCTCGGCCAAGAATTGGGAATCAGTGACGGTGGTTTGCGATCCCTCTGATTATAATACGATTATCGATGAAATAACAGCGGAGGGAAACACCACAAGGGAAACACGTCTGAGACTTTCGGCCAAAGCATATACCCATACCGCCGAATACGATATAGCTATCGCTACTTATATGCGCTCCAAAGCGGATCTTCCGGAAAAGTTGTTTCTGGAATACGACATCGCCCAGGAATTGCGATACGGAGAGAACCCTCATCAGAGTGCCAGATTCTACAAGAGTCCGGTTCCAGAGCCGTATTCACTGGCCACTGCCGAACAGTTGAACGGCAAAGAATTGTCGTATAATAATATACAGGACGCGAATGCCGCTCTTAACATAGTACGTGAGTTCACGGAACCGTTCTGCGTAGGTCTGAAACATATGAATCCGTGCGGAAGTGCAGTGGGGGCCGATATAGTGGAAGCATGGAAAAAGACATACGAGGGTGACAAGACAAGCATATACGGCGGGATCGTTGCCGCCAATAGGGAGATAAATCTGGATATGGCCAAACTTCTCAAGCCCATATTCCTGGAGATAGTCATGGCTCCGTCTTTCGCCCCTGACGCTCTGGAACTTCTCCGTACGAAGAAAAATCTTCGTGTCCTGAAAGTCGATATGACTCAGGACAACGTTGTCCGCAAACAGTTTGTAAGCATGAACGGAGGCCTTCTGGTTCAGGACAGGGATTCTTCCACCAAATCTGCTATATCCGGAACTTGCGCTACCGAAGTGAAACCTACCGAGGCCCAGCTTGCCGATCTTGACTTTGCATGGCACATTGTAAAGCATGTGAAATCAAATGCGATAGTTGTTGCAAAAGGCGGCATGACTTACGGCGTGGGTGCAGGACAGATGAACCGTGTCGGTTCCGCTGAAATAGCTTTGAAAGAAGCCGGGGCCACGTTAAAAGCCGAAGGTCTGGATATCAGGACTTCGGGGCTGGTAATGGCTTCCGACGGTTTCTTTCCGTTTGATGATTGTGTAGCAATGGCTGCCGAATACGGGATTACCGCTATCGTCCAGCCCGGAGGAAGCATACGTGATGAAGATTCGATCAAGAAATGCAACGACTGCGGTATTTCCATGATATTCACGGGAGAAAGGCATTTTAAACATTAATGGATATGTCTAAAGCTAAAGTTCTGGTAATAGGAGGCGGAGGCAGGGAGCATGCCATAATAGACGCCCTGTCCCGTTCTTCGAAAGTGTCCAAGATCTACTGCGCCCCCGGCAATGCCGGAATAGCAGGACAGGCCAAATGTGTCCCCCTGGATGATGTCCAGATTGAGGAATTGGCCGATTTCGCCGAAAAGAACAAGATAGCTCTTACAGTTGTCGGGCCCGAAGTTTCCTTGGCTGCCGGCCTGACGGATGAGTTCGTGTCCAGAGGACTGAGAGTCTTCGGCCCTTCAAGGGCCGCCGCCCGTATCGAATCCAGCAAGGATTTCGCTAAGTCGATCATGTCGAAATACGGAATTCCTACGGCAGGATACAAGACTTTTTCCGATTATGATGAAGCTTTGGCTTATGTGCGCGAAGGCTCATTTCCTGTCGTTCTTAAGTATGACGGACTTGCGGCGGGCAAAGGCGTCGTCATTCCGGAAAATTTTGAAGATGCAAGCAAAACGTTGGGCGATATGCTTCTGGATGACAAGTTCGGTCATGGAAAGGTTGTGGTCGAAGATTATCTTACCGGACCGGAATTTTCTTTCATGTGCTTTGTAGATGGTTCCCGTGTCTGGCCCCTGCCTTTGGCACAGGATCATAAAAGGGCTTTCGACGGAGATGAGGGGCCTAATACTGGAGGGATGGGAGCATATTCCCCGCTTCCTCCTTTCACTGCTTCCGGGGATGAATTCGTGACCGCGGCGGACGAGGCTTATGCTTTGGAACATATTATGAAGCCGGTTGCCGCAGGTATGGTTGCGGAAGGTATTCCTTTCAAGGGGCTGCTTTACGGGGGCTTGATGAAGACTCCGGACGGCATAAAAGTGATAGAATTCAATTGCCGTTTCGGCGATCCGGAAACGGAAGTTGTACTTCCTCGTCTCGATTCTGATATCTATGATATATTTTCTGCCGTGGCAGACGGTACTGAAATGCCGGAGATCGAATGGTCGTCCGATGCCGTGTTGGGTTTCGTGATGGCTTCCAAAGGTTATCCGGTGTCATACAAAAAAGGCTTTGAGATCAAAGGACTTGATTCTGCCTTGTCCGATCCTGATGTCAGGATCTATCACATGGGGACTTCTTTTAAATCTTTGCGTAGTGACGGCATTTCTTCCGAGGCTTTGGTTACAGCGGGCGGCCGTGTACTTATGGTTGTAGCCCGCGGCAAGGATCTGGCCGGAGCCAGGGACAAGGCTCTCGGGGCTGTCGGCAAGATTGAGTGCGGAAATCTTTTCTTCCGCAGCGATATCGGCCACTGGGTATTGTGACCTGTTACCGTATTTTTACGGTTTTGTTTTTATATTTAATTATATTATAATTCATTGTGTAATTTTTATTCCTATGATAATAAGCGGAAAAGAATTGTCGACAAAGTTGAAGGCTGAGATGGCCGAAGAAGTAGCCGGATTTCCGGCCAAATACGGAAGGGTTCCGCATCTTGTAGTTGTTCTGGTCGGGGATGATCCTGCGAGTCATTCTTATGTCAGGGGCAAGGCTAAGGCTTCCGAAGTTGTCGGCATCAAAAACACCACTATTCTCAAACCCGATACTATTACCGAAGAAGAGCTGCTGGCTTTGATATCCGGGCTTAATGCTGATGATACGGTCGACGGGATTCTTGTTCAGCTTCCTCTTCCCGGTCATATAAACGAATCCAGAATCATTAATGCCATTTCCAAAGAAAAGGATGTCGACGGATTCCATCCTTTGAATGTCGCTGCTTTGTGGATGAAACAGCCTTGCATAGTCTCTTGTACACCCAAGGGCATAATCCGTATGCTGGAAGCTGCAGGGGTGGAGATCAAAGGAAAGCGCGCCGTTGTTATAGGACGCAGCCAGATTGTCGGGCTTCCTGTTGCGAAGTTGTTGCTTGACAGGAATGCCACCGTTACTATCTGCCATTCCAAGACGGTTGATCTGCCGTCGATTACCCGTCAGGCTGAGATTCTTGTGGTTGCTATCGGCAGGCCTCGTTTCGTAACGGGAGATATGGTGTCCGAAGGTACTGTTGTGATCGATGTCGGCGTGAATCGTGATCCGGAAACCGGAAAGCTTTGCGGGGATGTTGATTTCGATGCCGTGGAGCCGAAAGCTTCCGTTATTACTCCCGTTCCCGGAGGTGTGGGTCCTATGACGATTTGCTGCCTCATGGAGAATACAATCGAATGTTTTCTGCGTCGCTCAAGTTAATAACCAATTAGCCATTAAACACATATGAAACATTTTATTATTTTTATCCTCTCTGCGCTTCTAATAATCCAGGGGTGCAGCAAAACAAGTGTTGTTCCTGATGTAAATACGGATCCGGCCGGAAAGTCCACTGTAATTCCATTGGAAAAGGCTTTGTCCGATTTGAATAATTTTCTTCGGAACAATTATCCCCCTACAAAGAGCGGCATCCAAAAGATATATTCGATGTCGGATGTAAAGGTTTTAGGCAAAAAGAATATGCCTGTTGCCACTAAGGCGGACGGTACTAGTGTTTCTTTTCCTGATACTCTCGTTTATGCAGTTAATTTCGATGATGGCGGTTATGCCTTGTTATCCGCAAATACGGCTCTTAAAGAAGGTGTGTTATGCATTACCGATGACGGTATAATCCGTGATGATTTTCTGGATGCCAATCCTGTTGAATATTCTGGTTCTGATGAATCCTCGAGTGATACGGCGTCTGTATATTATGGTACGGAGGATAGGGAACTTCTTGATAACGAAGGTGATTTTGAAATTGCGGATATGGGGGAGGATTTTGTGGGTGCAATGGTCTCCGATGCTGTAACATACAATTCCATGTATACTTATGGTGTGGATGATGAAGATACGTCTGACGGTAGTACTTCAGGTAGCAATATCTATACTTCAAATGATGATCTCACTGTCTATGGTCCTTATGTGAAAACTAAGTGGAAACAACGTGATTGTTTCGATTATTATACGCCGCACAGGTATTCTGCCGGATGCGGCCCGGTTGCGGTAGGACAGATCATAGTTTACAACAGGCGGTCAAGAACGATGGTATTTGATGATTACAAATGTTCATGGGATAGTTTGGCGGCCGTTGATTCGTATTATGACATTTCCAGTGGCGGTGTTGAAGCGAGGGATCAGGCCGGGCATTTCATTGCCTTCGTTGGAAACGGGGATAATTGCAAAGCTAAGTATTCTTCCGGGGGTACGACTGTAAAAGCGAGGAATGTTCAGGAAACTTTCGAACATTTCGGGTATTTAAATGTCAGGAGATATACCGGTTTCGGGCATAAAAACAGGGAACGGGCGAAAAGTCAATTGAGGGCCGGTAAGCCTGTATATTTAAGTGCTTGCAAGCCTTGGTCGTTGAAGGGGCATTGTTTTGTGCTGGACGGTCTTCTTGAGGATAATACGACTTCTACCCATTATGTGCATATCAATTGGGGATGGAATGGGAAGAATGACGGTTATTTCAGATTCGATATGATAGCGCCGAATTCGATAGTTGCCAGGGATCCTGTTATAGATTCCAATTGCAGTGTTGATTCTATTGATGACAAGTATACTTGGTATTTCCGGATGATTACGTATGATCTGTAATTCCGTGTCTATTTATTAATTGCGGGATTTTATTTTTACTGTTTTGATTTTTCTTTGCTGCTGCCGGGATTGCCGGCGGCAGCGTCCGGCGTCCCTCCCCATTTCATGGGTCCCCTCCCTTTTCGGGCATCAATGCCGCCGTCCTGCTGTCCGCCGCACTCCGGCAGTTTAAAAACAGTCCTTTAATAGATTCGTTTTAAGTTTAATGTTTATTATCTTTGGATTCAGATCGTAACCAATAACAATTTAAGCCGAATGAAACAGTGGATTTTATTTTTATTACCGGTGGTTTTTCTTTTCTCCGGGTGTGCAAAAGGGGACAAGTTCAAGGAGACGATATATATATCAAGTAATTCAATGACTTTTTCATCAAAGGCGTCATCGGATTCCGTTTACTCCATGGGAGATGGATTCAGTGATGTTTATATTTACGCTAATAGGTTGAAGTCAGAACCTGATGGCATGACAATGGTGGTGACCAGCAATGAAATAAATTGGATAAAGGTGATTGCCAGAAGGAAAGAGGCGGATGGTCCTTATTATATGCTGGTAGTGGAAGTGAGCAAGAATGATACAGGACAGGAACGTACGACTGAATTATCTCTTTTACCATTATCTATTCCGACTAGCCATGACGCTAAAGTTTATGTTACACAAGAGCCTTGACTGCTGCCGGGATTGCCGGCGGCAGCATCCGGCGTCCCTCCCCATTTCATGGGTCCCCTCCCTTTTCGGGCATCAATGCCGCCGTCCTGCTGTCCGCCGCACTTCGGCAGTTTAAAAACAGTCCTTTAATAGATTCGTTTTAAGTTTAATGTTTATTATCTTTGGATTCAGATCGTAACCAATAACAATTTAAGCCGAATGTATATTATTTCCGTCGGAAGCGATTTGCAGTAAAAAACCGATGGGCGGATGACTGTTGTTATCGTTATACTTGAATATGTTAAAAATTAATCGATAATAATGAAAAAAATATTTTTCATCTTATGTGTTCTTTTCTTTACTGTTCTTACTGTTTCCTGCAATAATGGCGGGAAACGTAGCAATGAAAGAAAAGCAGTCACCGCAACGCTATCCGGAAAGGAGTTGAAGGTAAAGGATTTCCCGGCATATCGCATTGTTGGAGCTATGAAAGGATATCTTCTGTGTAAAACACCCATAGACACTAGCAGAGTTGTAATCTACAGAATCGAAGAAGACTCATTGAGATATGCTGCAGGTATCATTAAAAAGGGGCGTGGGCCTCACGAGTTCCTTAATGTGGATTTTTTCTTGAGCAAAGATACTTTATATGTATCTAATTCCTCGCCGTCAGGTGGGATATTGGATATTTGGGGTATTCCTCTGGACGACATTTCTAATATCAAGGATTACAGTCGCTGGAAGGGCTATAAATGGTCAGGACAGGATATAATGTTCGGCTTTAATTTTATTAAAATCAAGAATAATGAATTTATCGTTGCCGGGGCGATAGAAGGTACACGGCATTTTCTATCAAAAATAGATTTTTCGACAAATAAACTTCATCAATTCGATCTTTGGCCTAAAGATTCTACGGATGCTCCTTTGTCGTCAAAACAATTGCTGTATATGCCATCGAGTTTGTTCACAAATAACGGAAAGCTACTGTATGCTTGTACGGAAGGCCGCTATATGTTTATTTCAAAGATCGGGGACAATACATTGGGAAAGCCAGTCGAAATTTATTCCCACCTTCCGGATTATAAGCTCAAGCCTGACGGTTGTAATTTAAAATATAATGAAAATTGCGAAGATGGGATATATCCATATGCTACTTCCAGATTCATTTATGCGCAATTATCACGGAGCATAAAAGAAATTAATGCTTCTGCAGACTATAAAGGATATCCCCCGTACTATTTTGATGAAATCGAGGTATATGACTGGAATGGGAAATTTATTGGTAATTTTAATGCGGATAGGCCTTTTTCTTCATTTGCCGTTTCTCCTGACGACAGTTTCATTTATACACTGTCAATGAACTTGCAGACCAAGGAACCTATCGTGATGCAGTATAAATTGCCCAAATTATGATTCATTTTCTTGACATCGGAAACTATGGGGACACTAAGGGAACAAGCGGTTGAATGAAAATAGATAGTATTATGAAACGTCTTTCTTGTTGTATCTGTATTATATTCTTTACTATTCTTACTGTTTTCTGCAAGTAGAAATCAACGATGACCTAAATGCAATAGAAGTCAAGTTAAAGCTGTAATATGAAAGCGGATATGATATCCCGGATCATTTCTTCGATAGCTTTTTGCTTATCATTAAAATAGTTTATGCCGCCGCAATTGAACGCCATTCAATGTGGATTTGCGTTTCCCTCTCTGGGAAAGCCATAAAAACCGTATGGATATTGATTTAAATTTGCTGTAGACATGCAACTATTATCATATATTGATTATATTTGAGAATGGATTATTAGACATATTCTCTAATGGAACGTGAAACTTTATTGAAACGTATCGAAAAACTGCCTTGGAAAGGCCAGTATTTTTTCACTTATTCTGATGTTGAGAAGTGGTTTCCCGACAAAGACAAACAGTATCTCAGAGTTGCATTGAGCCGGTTGACGAGTAAGGGGAAGATTATTTCTCCATGGCGGAATTTCTATGTTGTAATGCCAACAGAATATGCCCTTGTCGGCAAAGTTCCTCCTATTTTCTACATAGGGGCATTGATGCGGAGTTTGGACAGGGATTATTATATCTGTCTTCTCAGTGCTGCTGCTATGTATGGGTCATCACACCAAAGCCCTCAATCATTTTCTGTCATGGTGCCTCCTCCTCATATCAGAAGCGGTATAAAAAATGGCACAAAACTCAATTTTTATGAGAAAAAGGAACTTCCTTATGGTTATGTGAACAAAATAAAGAATCGCATAGGATATATAAATGTATCTTCTCCGGAGTTAACTGTTTTGGATCTTATTGAATATCAGGCGGCGGTTGGTGGCTTATCACGTGCTGTTACCGTGATTGAGGGCCTTCGTGATAAATTGAATTTTGAGAAAATGGATATCGATCTTTATAAGAATTTCCATCTTTCTACAGTTCAACGTCTTGGATACGTCTTGGATACGGTTATCGGATTAAAAAAACAGGCAGAGGCCATATATTCGATTACAAAATATCTGGGTTATCGTAAGACAGTATTAAAAGTAGGAAAACTTGCAGGATTTTCCTACGATGAAAAATGGAAAATCATAGTGAATCAAAAAATAGAAGTTGACGAATGATACCGGAATTTGCAATACGTGCTTGGAGGGAATATGCTCCATGGATAAGAGATGAGCAAGTGGAGCAGGATCTGCTTATTTGCCGTGCTATTATAGCCATTTTTAGTGACGAATATCTTAGGCAGCATCTTGCATTTAGAGGAGGAACGGCTATTCACAAACTATTCTTACACCCCCAATCTCGCTATAGTGAAGACATAGATCTTGTGCAGATTAGCTCAGAGCCGATAAAAGCTACGTATGACCGGCTTTGGAAAGTTTTGGATTTTCTTGGCAAACCTTCGATCAAGCAAAAAAAGTATAATAATACCTTAATTTATCATCTTGATAGTGAATCGATTCCGAGTGTTCCGATTAATCTTAAAGTGGAAATCAATTGCAAAGAACATTTTAGTGTGTATCCGATGATAAAAATGCCGTTTTCAATTGATAATATGTGGTTTAGAGGTGGCTGTGAAATAACTACATATCAAATTGATGAATTAATCGGTACAAAAGTACGTGCACTGTATCAAAGATGCAAAGGGCGGGATCTGTTCGATTTGAACAAGGCTTTGATTTTGTGTAATCTTGACATCGATCGTGTTTTGGAGAGTTATCACAAGTATATGAATTTTGTAGTGAGCCACATTCCTACACGGAAAGAGTATCTTATTAATATGGAAAACAAAATGCAAGATCCTGAGTTTCTGGATGACATAAAGGAATTTATTCCTGCCTATGAAATTTATGATCCTTATGAAGCGTTTGAAAATGTCAAAGAAAAAATATTGGATAGACTAAAATGAAATCGAAGTCTTTTGAACTTAGATCTTCAGCCTGCGTGTTTTTCATTTAAAAAGCCATAAAAAACGTATGGATATTGATTTAAATTGATTAAATTGCGGTTAGTTTAATACCGATAACCATAAAAAGTCTTATTTACAGTATTTGCCGTTTAGGCAAATATTATTTTTGCCTTCCATTACGACAAAATATTCGGTCTGTTTTTCAACGAGATCGCCGGGGTCCTTGACAATATTAATAAGGGGGCTGCGAAGGTCAATAATTTCATATTTATACTGTTTGTAGCTGTGCTGTTGTCCGGTTGCCGGATGCGGAGTCCTTATGATTCCATTACGGGAGGTATTTATTAATAAATTAATATGAAACGGATATTCTATTTCGCGTTGGTGGCACTTATGCTGATTCCCGCTGCATCCTGTTCTCAAAGAGTTCTGTGTGCCGGAGGGATGCCGGTCACCGGATATGAAGAATTTGCCGATACACTTCCGGATATTATTAAAAAAATCGAGGTGATACCGCTGGAAGTTACAAATAACAGCATGCTTAAAGGTGGTATAGGGCAAGTCGAGTGCGTGAATTCTTCATACATTGTTCGTGACGAAAGTGAACGGATTTTCAGGTTCAGCAGCAAAGGGAAATACCTGAACAGAATCGGGAACAAAGGACGTGCGGAAGCTGAGTATCTGCGTGTGGACACATTCATGATCGATTCGCTGAACCGGGTAGTGATTTTAGACGGGGCCTCTGACAAGCTGTTGATATTCAATCCGGACGGGACATTCGTGAAGGTTATCCGATTTCCATCCGGGACGTTTACGTTGGGCTTCATAAATGCCGGAGTCCAACTGAAAGGTGACAATATACTGGTCAATGATAGGATATATAATCATGGAAACGCCTTATATTCCTTATTGTCAACGCATGAGAAAAAGAAAAAAGAGATTGCGAATACTCCATTGCGTTCTCCTGAGGTTGCTTGCTACATAGGTGAGCATCCGATAAGTATGTGGAAAGGACATCTTAAATTCCTCAAGCCTTTTGATAAGCGGATATATACATTGAATGACAAAGATGAAATCGTTCCGGTAATGACTATTGCCACATCGAAGAAATTGGCCGGCGATGATATCTTGAGCAAACCGAAAGAGACATACCAGATCTATTATGACGTCAAAAAGAAAGGCTATTTCGAAGGATTCACTTCCATATTCGAAACCGAAAAATACATACTGTTGGACAACTGGCATAATGATGAGTTTCTGATAGACAAGTCGACAATGTCCGGATACAAGATAGGAAACGACAAAATCATAAATTCGATGCTGATGATTCCATGTATGCACATAATAGGTTCAACAAGCGATTCCTTTATTTCAGGAATGGGCTATTGGACATTAATGTCAGTCAATAGTTTTTTCGACAATATGCCCGGATATAAAAAGCCTGAATTCTTACAGAAGATCAATTCATTTCCCAAGGATGCCAATCCCTGCCTCGTGAAATTCGTAATGAAATAACGTCAGTAATAACATATAAACGATATCAAAATGAAAAAAGTATTTATCATAATGATGATCGGGATCATTGCTGTAAGTTGCCGTAACAGCTCCGATCATAATAACGGCCCTTTGGAAACCCTGATGTTGAAGGAAAATATCCGGGATACGCTTTCCGCAGACAAGGTTTTTAGAAGCGTCGATTACATCACATTGGATGTTCCTGATTCGGTTCTTATGGGTTATCCTTCGAAGATTATCCGGGACGGGAACAAGATATTGATTTCCGACGGGACTAAAATCTTTGTCTTTGAAAAAGACGGTCGTTATATAAGGTCCGTGTCAAGGCTAGGCAGGGGCCCTGGCGAACATCGTGGCATCCGTGACTTCACGGCTGACGGAAACAATATATATATGGTAGATAGCAATCCCAAATTGTTGAAATATTCGGTCGATGGGAAATTTATTGAAGATTTGCCGCTTGGCTCTTTCGCAGCTACTGTCCAGCCTCTTGGCAATGGTAATCTGGTCGTTACGTCGGCATATCAAGCTAATGAGGCTAAGTTCAAATTATTCGATGAGTCCACGCTGAAAGAAGTATCATCATATTGCCCTGTGGATGAAGCCGAAATGAAATATCGGCAGATAATAGGTCAAAACAATTTCTTCAGATATAAAGGCTTTCTCCTTTTCCATGAAAAATGGAATAGTGATGTCTACAAACTCGGTAATGACGGATACAGCATACTTTATCACATTGATTTCTTCGGCAAGAATATTCCATCGGCCTTCCTTCACGACCATTATTCGGATGTGATCGATTTTTCGATGAAGCTTAACGGCAAAGGCTATAGTTATCTGCTCAACGATTATGCCGAATCAGCAGAAAATATACTCATGAAGATTATGGATAATGGAAAGGTTTATATGTGTCTTTATAACAAAAGAACGAAGGCTTCGACTTTGTTCCGTTATATGAAAATGCAAAAAGGGGTTCCGGCCGTAGACGTGAAAACGATGCCCGCCAACTTTTATTCCGAAGACAGTATGTTCCTGACGCTCAAGGAGAATGAAAAGAATTTGAAAGTCAGGATATGCCAGGTGAAATTGAGATAATTACATGCTAAATGTTTTGGGTCAATATGAGACGAATATGCTATTTTGCGTTGATGGCGCTTATGCTGATTCCCGCTGCATCCTGTTCGCAAAGAGTTCTGTGTGCCGGAGGAATGCCGGTTACCGGATATGAAGAGCCTGTCGATACACTTCCGGACATCATTAAGAAAATCGAGGTGATACCGCTGGAAGTTACAGAAAACAGTATGCTTAAGGGTATAGTGCAAGTCGAGTGCGTGAATTCTTCATACATTGTCAGTGACGATAGTGACCGGATTTTCAGGTTCAGCAGCAAAGGGAAATACCTGAACAGAATCGGGAACGAAGGACGTGCGGAAGCTGAGTATCTGCGTGTGGACACATTCATGATCGATTCGCTGAACCGGGTAGTGATTTTTGACGGGGCCACTGACAAGCTGTTGATATTCAATCCGGACGGGACATTCGTGAAGGTTATCCGATTCCCATCCGGGACGTTGCGCTTCATAAATGCCGGAGTCCAACTGAAAGGTGACAATATGCTGGTCAATGATAGGATATTTAATTATGGAAACACCTTATATTCCTTATTGTCAACGCATGAGAAAAAGAAAAAAGAGATTGCGAATACTCCATTGCGTTCTCCTGAGGTTGCTTGCTACATAGGTGAGCATCCGATAAGTATGTGGAAAGGAAATCTTAAATTCCTCAAGCCTTTTGATAAGCGGATATATACATTGAATGACAAAGATGAAATCGTTCCGGTAATGACTATTGCCACATCGAAGAAATTGGCCGGCGATGATATCTTGAGCAAACCTGAAGAAACGAATAAAATCTTTCTTAATATTCGAAAGAAAGGCTATTTCGAAGGATTCACTTCCATATTCGAAACCGAAAAATACATACTGTTGGACAACTGGCATAATGATGAGTTTCTGATAGACAAGTCGACAATGACGGGATACAGGATAAGGGATAACGAAATCATAGATTCGATGTTGATGGTTCCGAGAATGAGTATAATAGCTTCAACAGACGATTCCTTTATCTCCGGAATGGATAGTATAACGCTCATGGTGGTCAACGATATGTTCGACAATAATATGCCGGGATATAAGAAGCCTGAATTCTTACAGAAGATCAATTCCTTTCCCAAGGATGCCAATCCCTGCCTCGTGAAATTCGTAATGAAATGATGTCGGTAATAACATATATCTCAGTATTTTTTATTAGCGGGAACTTCAGGAGAGATGAACTTATGAATGCGAATGTAAATGCGTTGGCAGATGGTGAAATTACAATAGGGAAAATTTGTGCTAAAAGTTATGGAATATGTGTATATACCGATGTTATTCCTTATGAGACATATCCCGGTGTGTTTATTTAGCATCCATGAAACACAAACTTTTCATATCCTTATTGGCCGGCATAATATTGTTGCCAAGCTGCAAAAATCGCAATACCGATTTCCTGAACCGATTTCAAAAATCGGTAGTTCAGGTAAAAGCGATAGATTCGCTGGATCTGGCAAAATACGGCATATTGATGCCAAAACATATTTTCAAATATAATGACGTTTTCGTCATTGAAAAAATGGAAGAAAACAATGCCGTGGATTTGTGCGACTTTTCTTCGGGAAAGATAATACATTGCTTCAAAAAAGGCAGAGGTCCCGGGGAAATGCTTTTCTCGAATTCACCGCAACTGATAGACAGCCTGTTATACATTTACGATGTCGATTTGCGGAATTATTTCGAATTGAACATCTGCAAGACAATCCGGACAGGAATGCAGTCATCCTCTTTGATTTTTTCATATTCTGCCGGAGCAAAAGACAAAACGTCTATATGTATGCCAACAGGAATATGCAAGGCAGGCAATAATATCATCTCGACTGGCTTTTTCACACCAGGCAAGTGGTATGTGGAGATGACAAGGGAAGGGAGAGTGATCAACGGTGTGGATTATTATTCTCCGGAAGAATTCGAAGGCTGGACGGATCAGGCGTTAAGTGCTTTCCACATCAATTCGAATATGTCTGTCAGTCCGGACGGGCATAAGGTCATCTGTGCCTTGATGTTTGCCGGAGTCTTTTCATTAAGCAATGTTTCGGATAACTTGGAAGAATATGAAAGAGCCATTTTTGACAAATCGCAAGCAAAAGAGACCTCGGGAAAGAATGTCCCGGCAGTAAAATATGGCGAGAAGTCGACGGTTACTTTCTGTGATGTGCAATCGGACGATAAAAATATATATGTCTTGTATTCTGGCAAAGAACTAGGTTCTTTCAATCCATACGAAAGTGATCATCTTCTTGTCATTGACTGGAAAGGTCACCCGGTGAAAGAATATCGGCTTTCCAGAAACATCAATTCATTTTACATTGACGGGAACATGTTATATGGCACTTCAACGTATCCGGAATCCAGGCTGTTTATATTCAAGTTGAACTGAAAATTGTTGAGTCAAAGCCTTCGCGGTCAATTCATGATTAAATGACGGTTCCTACTTGTAACACATTGATAATTAACGGTATAACACAATAGCAATAATTGGCCGCGCAAGTGACTCATAATCAAAGACTTACAAAAATGACAGAATATTATTTTTTGATACTTTTGTAAAACGCAGATAGCTAATTATTTATGTGAAACATATAATTGATTTTGTCAGAAATAAGTTGCCAGTGTCAAAACGATATGCCCCAAACATTTTTTAAATTTGCATAAAAGAAACCAATTAATAATCAAGATAATGAAAATCAGCAATTTGATACGCTCATTTATACCCACTCTAATCGTTGCTGCATTATTGTCTGGCTGCGGGACCAACAGTCCCTACGACTCAATAGAACGCCGGGGGAAGGATCTGGCTGCGGATACGATGGTTCGCAACCTCTCCGTGGACTCCCTTTACGTGGACGGCGCTATGACCTCGCTTTCCGGACACTGGATTTTGCGGGACTCCTTGTTGTATTTTTTCGACACATATTCTGTCGGACTGAAAGCCTTCTCCCTTGACGGTCGATTCCTGTACGAAAGAATAAAGGAAGGACGGGGTCCGGATGAAATGCTATCTCCGGCCTGGAATGTAGCTTTGGATGGGGAGAACGGCAATTTCATTGTCCACGGTAACGAAAATGAGCTGAGTTCCATCGACAGGCATTATGCTGTAAGACAGATAACTCAAAACTGGGGCATTTCCATCTTGCCGGAATTCGGGAAAGAAGATTGGGCTAACCTCTATCAACATCCAAACCCTGCGGTCCCACAAATGTATGAGTACAACTTCGTCTGCGACAGGATAGTGGTCCACGGCAACCGGATTGTTATCCCTGTCATTACCGAACACGTAAGCTACAACGGCTACGAAAATAACACCAGGGACTTCTGGAGAAACAGCAGGATATTCATCTCATTCGACATGGACGACATGCAAGGCACCTGCAAGATATTCGGCAGGTATCCTCCGGTGTACAGACATTCCAACATCCCCGTATTCGCTGCCTATGACTTCGCGGTCGCAGGGGATGAAATCTACGTCACGTTCGCCGCCGACCCGAAGATATACGTGCTGGACATGGACGGCAAGCCGCTCTACTCGTTCGGCAAGGCTTCGGACAGGATTTCAGGCAGGTATCCAACTACGCACTCTTTTTCCCAATACGAGGATGAGTATGACAAGGCCCTAGTCAAGTACGGCTATTATTCCAGACTCTTCGTTTCCGGTGACACAGTGCTGCGCACATGCCGTACCGACGACGGGGACTGGATACTCCAACATTACATCAACTCGGATTATGCCGGCTCCTTCAGGACCGGCCTGCCCTTGGAAATCCTCGGCAAAATCGGGGATTGCTACTACGCCTTTGCGAGGATGGACGTGGAAAATGAAAGGTTCGTTTTTGTAAAATTCAAGATATGATGAAAAAAGCAATTATGGCCGCAGCATGCCTGCTGGCGTTGGCGCAAGGCCTTGGATCCGCACAGGAAATGCGGGACACGGTGAGAGCGGCGAAAGTGTTTCCAAAGAGCATGGCAAATGCCCTTATGGCCAAAGCGGCAAGGCATTTCGGGAAGACCTACGCCAAGGACTACATCACGCAAGCATCCTTCTCAAGGATAATCAGAAGCAAGGGCATCCCATGCAAGATATATCTGACTAGGGGCCTATGGCTCTCGTCGGCCTTCACCCAGAATTACAAGGGCCTTTACTTTGACGAGCCGAACGACATGGGACGTTATGTGCCTACAGACTCTTTCGTCTCGCTGTTTTTCCTGCCGGGAAGGACGGACCCAATTGACATACCATACGTCAACGAGAATAACTTAAATGGATTCGAGGCCTGTCTTGTAAATTATTCGGAATCATTTCCTTACGAGTTCCTGTGGCACAAGAGGGCACTGGAAATCTGGGGACCTTTGAACTACGACATGCGCAAATGCTTCTCCTTCCACATTACGGAGGAATACGAAACAAACGGGAAGAAGTACTACGTCATCGGCTTTGAAACGAAAGAAAGGAAATTCCCTGGAAAGACCAAGATCCTGGCCGAGGGGGAGGTGTACGTATCGGAAGACGGGGATGTCAGCAGAATATCGACGCGCGACATGGAGGACAGGTACTCCTATTACATACGCTACAAGTCGAAGACCGCCTTCACTCCAATCACAAGGCACACCTATTCGGTGTGCTATGCGGTTCGTAACGGTTTCACCTATACCTCCTCGGTGTCACAGTCGGTCAGGTGGGTGGAGCCCGAAGACAAGACTAAGAGCATATATTACCAACGGGAACGAAATCCTTACAGGAATCCTTTCAAATACGGGTTCTCGACTACCACTGAGGTAAGCTTTTCCGAACCGGTAATCCTTGATAAGAGGAAACTGGCATCGATTGAGAAAAACTTCAATATGGGACTTAGAATAGTTTGGTACACACCGGATCCGGATCTCTCCGGATGGAAGACATTCGCCGACTCCCGCCCGGACGTGACGGAAGCTCTGAAGACCCTTGATCGACCGGGGTACCCTCTTGATGCCCAGGCAAATGAGAGCGCAAAATCAGAATGGGAAAGTAAACTTGAAAGTAGAAAGACTAGAACTAGAGTAGACGATTCTGAAGAATACACAAAATATTATCAAGAATTACTGAAATACGTCCGTCACCTGAATGATAAATTATATCCCCGGAAATGAACAAGTCAAAATTTAGAGAGCAAATAATTGGCTCATTTTTTTGTTAGCGCTTGTTTTTATAACAATCCCGATACAAGCACATTCGCAAGCAGAAATAAAATTTCTTGGAAAGAGAGTTATAGAATATGGGACAATAAAAGAAGGTAAAAAGCTTAACATATCTGTCCCTTTTGAAAATATTGGAGACGAGACTTTGGCAATATATAAAATAGAAAAGACATGTAATTGCACCAATGTAAGTTTGAAGAAGAAATTATATCAGAAAAATGAACGAGGGAAAGTATTAATAAGCATTAACACTAGCGGGAAGGAAGGGACACAAACCATAGTAGTACAATTGCTAACAAATGGAAAGAGAGATCGATACATAATACGTGTGGATTTTACAGTTGAATAAATGCCTTGACTAACTAGCTGTATTCAATGTCCCGTCGTCTCAATCAAGTAAGTAATCTATTTATAATTAAGCAATCGATGAAAAATAATAGCCAATTATCTTATGACATCTGATTTTAAAAAACAATAAATAAGCTATATGATTTATCAACGATACAATTCTTAATCGGCGAAAACGCCACATATTAACAATTAAAAATTAAACAATTATGAAAAGAATCATTTTTTCTGCCATCGGAACTACACTAAGTATGTTCGGACTTCTTGGCATTTTCCTTTTCAAATAAAGGGAATTATTCAAGAGGCAATAATTATATCTTTAGTGTTGTTTCATATACTTGTAAGGAAGACTCCCCAGGAAATTGTTGTATAAAATAAGAAGCTTATATAGGTGATACCAAAATCGGTTGATATGAATATAAAACAAATATGGTATTTCGTTTTTATTCCGTTATTATTTTTCCCTTTGTCGTCTTGTTCACAAAAAGTACTGAATTCAGGTGGTATGCCGGTCACCGGATATGAAGAGCCGGCCGATACACTTCCGGATATTATTAAGAAAATCGAGGTGATACCGCTGGAAGTTACAGAGAACAGTATGCTTAAGGGTATAGTGCAAATTCTTCATACGCTGCGCACATGCCGTACCGACGACGGGGACTGGATACTCCAACATTACATCAACTCGGATTATGCCGGCTCCTTCAGGACCGGCCTGCCCTTGGAAATCCTCGGCAAAATCGGGGATTGCTACTACGCCTTTGCGAGGATGGACGTGGAAAATGAAAGGTTCGTTTTTGTAAAATTCAAGATATGATGAAAAAAGCAATTATGGCCGCAGCATGCCTGCTGGCGTTGGCGCAAGGCCTTGGATCCGCACAGGAAATGCGGGACACGGTGAGAGCGGCGAAAGTGTTTCCAAAGAGCATGGCAAATGCCCTTATGGCCAAAGCGGCAAGGCATTTCGGGAAGACCTACGCCAAGGACTACATCACGCAAGCATCCTTCTCAAGGATAATCAGAAGCAAGGGCATCCCATGCAAGATATATCTGACTAGGGGCCTATGGCTCTCGTCGGCCTTCACCCAGAATTACAAGGGCCTTTACTTTGACGAGCCGAACGACATGGGACGTTATGTGCCTACAGACTCTTTCGTCTCGCTGTTTTTCCTGCCGGGAAGGACGGACCCAATTGACATACCATACGTCAACGAGAATAACTTAAATGGATTCGAGGCCTGTCTTGTAAATTATTCGGAATCATTTCCTTACGAGTTCCTGTGGCACAAGAGGGCACTGGAAATCTGGGGACCTTTGAACTACGACATGCGCAAATGCTTCTCCTTCCACATTACGGAGGAATACGAAACAAACGGGAAGAAGTACTACGTCATCGGCTTTGAAACGAAAGAAAGGAAATTCCCTGGAAAGACCAAGATCCTGGCCGAGGGGGAGGTGTACGTATCGGAAGACGGGGATGTCAGCAGAATATCGACGCGCGACATGGAGGACAGGTACTCCTATTACATACGCTACAAGTCGAAGACCGCCTTCACTCCAATCACAAGGCACACCTATTCGGTGTGCTATGCGGTTCGTAACGGTTTCACCTATACCTCCTCGGTGTCACAGTCGGTCAGGTGGGTGGAGCCCGAAGACAAGACTAAGAGCATATATTACCAACGGGAACGAAATCCTTACAGGAATCCTTTCAAATACGGGTTCTCGACTACCACTGAGGTAAGCTTTTCCGAACCGGTAATCCTTGATAAGAGGAAACTGGCATCGATTGAGAAAAACTTCAATATGGGACTTAGAATAGTTTGGTACACACCGGATCCGGATCTCTCCGGATGGAAGACATTCGCCGACTCCCGCCCGGACGTGACGGAAGCTCTGAAGACCCTTGATCGACCGGGGTACCCTCTTGATGCCCAGGCAAATGAGAGCGCAAAATCAGAATGGGAAAGTAAACTTGAAAGTAGAAAGACTAGAACTAGAGTAGACGATTCTGAAGAATACACAAAATATTATCAAGAATTACTGAAATACGTCCGTCACCTGAATGATAAATTATATCCCCGGAAATGAACAAGTCAAAATTTAGAGAGCAAATAATGAGAATAAAAACACATCATCTTCTATTCTTTTTTATCTTGTTGATCTTATTGACTTCTTGCAAGCAAAGATCTGTAAGAAATGAGAATGTTGCTACTATTGATTTGTTAAACATAACAAAAATTGCGGACTCACTTAATAATTATATTGGTGACATAAAGGTAATAAGATTACATGGAAAAGATTCATTAGCAATAGTTTCTCCTAATAAATTGCTAATTAACAATGATAATATTATTGCACTGTCAGCTGGAAAAGTTATTGATTTTAATGAGGATGGAAAATTTGTTAGGTACATAGGAAGAATCGGACGAGGTAGTGGTGAATATGTACATATCCTTGATTTCTGCATTAATTTTTCAAAAACAGAATTATTTTGTCTTGATACACATAATAATTTATTACGTTACGATCTTACTGATGGTACTTACTTAGGTGAAGTTACAACAGATCTAAAAGGGATTACAGCCACTTCTGTCCTTCCGTTGGAAGATAATGGATTTGCCCTTTTCGTAGCAAATCCATCGCAGAGTCAGATTAGTGATTTTGATAATGGCTTTTGCTGCCTTAAAAGTTTTGACTCTAAAGGGAATTTGATTGATGAACAACTGGAACGGACTGATTTTAATATATCACCGGGCATAGTGAATCAATCGAACCAATGCGAGAATAACAGCTACATTCTTTCGTACAGACCAGGATCCGGCATCTGCTATCAAAGCAAGAAAGGACGTATCTTTCCGTATGCGAATCTGTCTTTTGGAAAACGTAGCATACCATACAGGATTGCAGTGCAAAAAGGAGGGGACCCGTGGAACATGATAGGGAATATATTTACCTCTGATTATTATAAATGCCCGTCGGCCGTATGCTATTCTTCGGACGTAGTTTATTGTGCTGCTTTTGGCAAGAATTCTTCTTTGTGGAATTTTATATTTGACCGTTCTTTTACATCTGGCATCAGATGGCGATCGTATGGGAATGGTGCTGCGCCAATGGCCGCTCTTGCGGCGGACAAAGACTATATTTTCTTTAGTTATTCGGAGACTAATCAGTCTGATCCGTCCGAAACCGAAGATTTGCTTCAGCGGATACTTATTTCAAAATATCATTTGGTTTTGCATGATTATGACAATCCTGTGATAATAGGAGTTAAATTCAAGCTAAGATGAATTTCAGGCTAAAAGATATTATACTACTGACTTTACATTCTTTTGAAGATTCTATCCCGGATTAACCTAAGGTTCCAATCCATTATTGGCATTTTACAAATTTAAATAAACATGGCTGCCGGACAGGCAGTCAAGGGGAAGCACATTGAAAAAACTGTCGAAACCGGATGCATATTGATTTAAAATGATTAAATTTCGGATAGTTTAATGATTGATAACCATAAAAACTATAACAGAAATGATCGGATCCGTAATATCTTTTCTGAGCAGGCATACTATTTCTTTACTTGCCGCTACAATTATTATTCTTGCGTTCTTTTACGACGAAACAAATAATCTGTCTTGTAAAGAGTCTGCTAGTCCCTTTGCCGATGTAGAAATAAACAATGATGATGTTCTCAGCGGGTCTTTGTTTAATCCTGGGGACCTCAATGAAGCGAAAGGGATTATGAAGAAGCGACTAATCATGACCTTGATCATTTTCATTGCGGCTTTGGCGCTTCTTACTATTGTTTTCCATTTTAATTCAAGACCTAATAGTAACAGAATAAATCATGCGGGTATCATTGAAGAACTAAAGAGCCCTGATGATATGCTATCATCTTCAAACAATAAATTGGCGAAGATTGTAAGAAATCACTTCCAGATCACAGACAGAATCTGTTATCAATATATTACTCATGAAGGAAAACAAAAGGCTGAAGAGGCTGTATTTAAAGAAGTTGAACAAATCATAGCCGATGTTGGCAAGAACGAAGAACAATATAGTGACCTTGAAGCTGTACTTGATGAGAGCTATGATGATATAATTATGAAATTTAAAGCAGAGTTTCCAAAATTGAAGAATGATGATTATCATCTTATGGCATATTGGATTGCCGGGTTTTCCAATAGTGTAATGGCAACATTTCTTGGAGGGTCTATCGGGAGTCTTTACAGTAAAAAATCAAGACTTAGAAAAAGAATAATAGATTCGGATTCGAAATACAAACAGCAATTTCTTTCTGTATTGAAATAGAAGTCCCATGAGTTTGTAATCCATTGATAATGAATAATATATCATAATAGCCAGAACCGTGCTATGTAAGTTGCTAATAGTTAGCTGCTTATATAAATGGCAGAAAATAACTTTCTGTCATTTATATAAAAAGCTTATAACCAATATTTTATATGTGCAATAAATCCAATTATGGCAGAAAAAAGCAGGTAATTTTAGGATAATCTGTCTTCAACCGTTAATAAATTTGTACAAGAAGGACCAATGATTATTATACCAAATAAAAGAAATTGGTAATACTATAGCTACTTATCTTACGGATTATGACAAAAAGACTACATATAGTTACTTATACTGCATGGATGCTGTTTTTAGCAGTATTGACTTGTTTAGTGTTTGCCTCCTGCTCGAAAAAAACAGAAATCCGAAGGCAAATGAAAAAATTCACCGCAGCTACTGTTGTTATCCCTGACAATATGGACTGTATTAATGGGTTGAGTGTAAAGAAATATGTTGAAAAAACAAAGAAAGCAAAATTAATTCTTTACTATGATACTCTGTCTTGTCAAAGTTGCAGTATCCACCATATAGTACAAATGGAGCCTCTTTTTGATAGAAGTAAGAAATCGGGGAAATTTGATGTCCTAATTATTTTTTCACCTAAATCTGATGAATGTGCTAATGTTATTACGGATTTAGTAACACTTGATTATAATTTTCCAATTTACGTTGACACTTATGGTTCCTTTCGAGATGAAAACAAATGTATACCTTTGGACATCAGGTTTCACGCCTTTCTTCTAGATAAGAATGGGCATCCAATCTTTGTCGGGAATCCGCTCGATTCCAATCCGCTTAATGACTTGTTTGAAAAAGCACTGAAGAAATTGTAAACTAAAAACAAAACAATATTCTACCGGTGGAAACGCCGTATAATTAACAATCTAATTTTAATTATCATGAAAAAAGTTATTTATTCTGTCATTGGAGCGATGATTCTTTGCTCTGCTATCTCAGTATTTTTTATTAGTGGAAAATCACAGAAAGATTCTCTTATTGATACCAATATAGAAGCTTTGGCCTATGATGAGATGCCTGGAGAAGCAGAGACTTGCGAGCGAGGTGGGGCTTTTTGTGCCTATCATTATGGTGATGTAAATTATCACATTGAGGAAGAAAGAAATAAATAATAATCCATAATGAGAAAATTATTTTCCATCTTATGTATTTTGTTCTCCGTTGTCTTTGTGGTTTCTTGCCATAACGGCGGAGAACTAAATAATTCAAGAAAAAAAGTCACCGCAACGCTATCCGGAAAGGTATTGCAGGTAAAAGATTTTCCAGCCGGTAATCTTTTTGGAACAATAGACGGGTATCTGTTATTTCAAGTCTATCGACGTGATACCGGCAGGGTTGTTATTTACAAGATTGACGGGGATTCATTGAAATATGCGGCAGGCATTATTAACAAGGGACGTGGTCCCCACGAATTCATCTATGTGGAATTTTCCATAAGTAAAGATACTTTGTATGTATCTAATTCCTCGCCGTCAGGTGGGATATTGGATATTTGGGGTATTCCTTTGGACGATATTTCTAATATCAAGGATTACAGTCGCTGGAAGGACTATAAATGGTCCGGACAGGATATCATGAACGGTTTGAGCTTCGTGAAGATTAAAGACAGTGAATTTCTAATTTCCGGTGCTGTAAACAATACACGGCATTTCCTATCAAAAATAGATTTTTCGACAAATAAACTTCATCAATTCGATCTTTGGCCTAAAGATTCTACGGCTGCTCCCGTGTCGCTCAAGCAGTTTGAATATACGCAATCGAAGTTGTTTACAAATAACGGAAAACTGTTGTATGCTTGTCTGGAAGGTCGCTATATGTTCATCTCCAAGATCGGGGATAACACATTGGGACAGCCAGTCGAAATTTATTCCCACCTTCCGGATTATAAGCTCGGGCATGACGGTCAGAATTTAAAACATAATGAAGATTGCGAGTATGGGATATATCCATATACTACTTCCAGATTCATTTATGCGCAATTATCACGGAGCAGAAAAGAAATTAATGCTTCTGCAGACTATAAAGGATATCCCCCGTACTATTTTGATGAAATCGAGGTATATGATTGGAATGGAAAGTTTATCGGCAACTTCAAAACTGACAGACCGTTTTTTACCTTTGCCGTTTCTCCTGACGACAGTTTTATTTATACACTGTCAATGGATTTGCAAACTAAAGAACGTGCGATAATGCGTTATCAGCTACCGAAGTTATGATTTTCCTGAAAATAATAGACGATACTTGTTAATTGCTAATACTTGTGATCGATGTCGGGAAATTATTAATTATTGCTTTGCCTTACCTTTTGGCTTTTTGTCTTATGAGGGTAGTTGCAGGAATTTGGAGAAAAAAGGCGGAGACGCTTTTTTTCTCCATTATATGTTGCTGGTCTGTTTGGGAGTCGGCCGTCGGAATGATGCAGGTCTTCGGACACAGGCCGTCTGGGAATGCTCTTTTTGCCATGACAGGCAGCTTTTTAAATCCTGGTCCTTATGGAGGATTTATCGGGATAACGACAGCAATGTCCATCTGTTTTCTGGTAAGGCATTCGGCTTTGTTTTCACGCATAACGCCAAGAAACGTGTTTTTTTATCTTCCACTTATATTGGCAGCTATAACCTCAGCCACCGGATTAGTCGTACTTCCTGCATCGATGAGTCGGGCCGGATGGCTTGCATGGGCAATTGCTTTAACAGTGTTTCTAATCAGGGAGACAAAAGTTGCTGATTTCTTCAAAAGAAGAAAATGGGTTGCAGTAATTTCGACACTGGTAATTGTATCTGTTATCATAGGGACTTTCATGCTTAAAAAAGATTCTGCAATAGGACGATTGCATATCTGGAGGATGGAATGCAGAGCAATAGCTGTTAAGCCTCTTGGTTACGGCGTTGGAAAAAGAATGGGAGCATACGCAGAAGCACAAGAAAGATTTTTTCGAATCAAAGAAAGGTCCGATTCTGTAGTAAAAGTAGCGGGATGTCCAGAATATGCCTTCAATGAATTCCTTGGAATAGGAATGGACGCTGGGATACTTGGACTTCTTGCTGCAATTGCGGTTACGGTTGCTGCAATTGTTGTGCTCTTAAGAGGAAATAGTGTATTTGCTTACGGACTCATTGCTTGTACAGTTTTTTCGCTTTTTTCATATCCGCTTAGTGTTCCCGAATTAGCATTGCTTTTTACCATCCCTTTCGCTGTCACCGGCTGCTATGATAAGCACAGAAAATTAGGAATTCGTATTTCTATTTTTCTTGCTTCAGTGTTAGCGATCCTTATGATTGGATCGATTTCCGAAAGAAAGGATCTGCGAAAAGTCAAAAAGGACTGGGAAAATATAATGATATTTAAGGGTGCAGAAACAGCTTCTGAGACAGCAGAAGCCTTGGCCCCTCTTGAAGGAAAGCTGTCTGGTAACTACCGCTTTCTTTATGACTACGGATATTCCCTCTTCTGTGCCGGATGTTTCCGCGAAAGCATTGCAATATTGCAAAAAGGGACGGCCATTTCATCCGATCCGATGTTCCGCAATATAATAGGCAGGGATCTGGAAGCGCTCGGTGACTACAAAGGAGCTGAGAAAGAATACCTTCGTTCCCATTATATGGTGCCTTGCAGGCTTTATCCATTGGTTTTGCTTAAGGAGATGTACGAAAAGACAGGAGAAAGTGAAAAAGCTGCTTCAATATTGGAGAAAATAAGAAAAATGTACATCAATCCTAAAAATCTTACTATGAAGAGACTTGCTGAAAGAGCGGAAAATGATAATACATGCAAGGTTGAATCTGCAAATTCGAGAATTAGTGGATATGAAGAAAGATAAATTTCACAAATACTTTGTATGTGCAGGCGTTTGCATTTTGACTATAATACTCACATTGGCTGTACTTGTGTCTGTACCTGTGTTTGTTTGTGACCAATTTGTAGTTAGCGGAGAATCTATGGAGCCGACTCTCTATTCCGGAGATCATATATTTGTGAACAAGTTTAAGCTGGGAGCTCGAATTTATAAGGATTACGATTTTACACATACTCGGCTCAAATCATTTAGGATGCCGTCCCTAGGCAAAGTAAAGGTCGGTGACATTGTAGTATTCAATTATCCTGATGCCTATGACCGGCATAAGATCGAATTCCGCATAAATTATGTATATACCAAGAGGTGTATAGGACTGCCGGGGGATACTGTCGGAATCTACGGTGGCCGTTATTCTAATAGTTCTTTTCCAAGAATGAAAATGGTTCCGGCTGAGGAGGAGGATGTGTTGGTAAATACTCCGGATTCCATTATCGCACTTAAGAAAAACATATACCGGGCATTTCCTATAAAAGGAGGTTTGAGATGGACTATCAGAAATCTTGGCCCCATGCTTGTTCCTGAAAAAGGAAGTACAATTTCTTTAGACAACTCACAGGTATACATTTATGCAAGAGCCATCGAATATGAAACAGGGTACAGACCGAAGATCTCTGATGGACGGGTGTTCATCGGCGGGAAGGAAGCCGATTCTTACACATTCACACACAATTACTATTTTCTTGGTGGCGACAATGTTCTCAACTCAAAGGACAGTAGGTATTTCGGCGTTGTCCCCGAGGAGTACATAATCGGGGTGGCTACAAGAATATTATTCTCCAGAGACCCTTGTACCGGGAAATTAATTAAGAAACGCACATTGAAAAAACTGTCGAAACCGGATGCATATTGATTTAAAATGATTAAATTGCATATTAGTTTTCAAGACCGATAACATGTTGCATGAAAATATTCATGGATAACCCTGGAATGTTAAAATAACTGATATGAAACATTACTATATTTTTTTTACTGCGGCCGTATTATTACTTTCTGTGGCCGGCTGCGGTCAGAAAAAAGGTCCTGCCGAAAAGGCTCCCGACGGGAAACTCGGCTTCCAGCCGGAAAGGAACGAGGTCAATGTAATTGTTCTGAAAAGGGAGACATTCCGGCAGCAGCTGATTGCCAACGGCAAATTGTCCGCGATGGCAAAGAGCTCATTGGAATTCGGCTCTTCCGGGGTCATTTCCGGAATATTCGTGAAAAACGGAGATGTAGTTCATGCGGGAGCTTTGATAGCGAAAGCTGATGACACTGACAAGCGTCTGGCTCTGGAATCCGCAAAGACGGCTATGGACAAGGCCAGGCTTGATTTGTACGACAAACTGGTAGGTTTGGGATATCAGGCCAAAGATACCAATGCCGTTCCGGACAATATCCTGAAAGTTGCGAAAATACGTTCGGGTTACACCGAAGCTGAAACATCCCTTCTGAAAGCGGAAAATGAACTTGCAAAAACGGAATTACGCGCTCCTTTCGGAGGAAGGGTGGCCGACATATCCGCCAAGCGTTACGACAAGACGCCGTCCGGCACGTTTTGCACATTGATTGACGACAAAATGTTCGATGTCGATTTCAATATCCTCGAATCCGAATATCAATTCATCGAGAAAGGCTTGCCGGTCAAGGTGATGCCTTTCATTTCCACGGGAAAGCCTCTGACAGGATACGTGACGGTGATAAATCCCAAAATCGATAAGAATGGTCAGATTGCCGTCAGGGCTTCCGTACGGAATGACGGTACACTTCTGGAAGGAATGAACGTCAAGGTGATAGTCGAGAAATCGGTGGCGAAGCGTCTGGTGGTTCCTAAAAGCGCCGTAGTCATCAGGGACAATATGGATGTGCTTTTCCGTTATCACAAAGGAAAGGCTGAATGGGTTTATGTCCTGTTGCCGATGTCCAATTCGGAAAGTTTTGCTGTTGAGGCCAATACCGACAGGGGAGCTGTCCTTGAAGCAGGTGATTCGGTGATAGTATCCGGCAATCTCAATCTGGCCGACAATTCTGACGTTATTCTGAAAAAGGATTGATCTATGCTGAAGAAGATTCTGGATCGTCCTGTTACTGTCACAATGGCCGTTCTGGTTATTGTGGTTTTGGGTATTGTCAGTTTGCGATCCATGCCGGTTTCCCTGATTCCGGATCTTGATATCCCTTACATAACAGTGCAGGTTACCGATCAGTCTCTTTCTGCCAGGGAGATGGACAAAAGTGTACTCCGGCCCTTGAGACAACAGTTGATTCAGGTAAATGCTCTCAAAGACATAGTCACGGAAGCCAGGGATGGCAGCGGTACGATCAAACTTACATTCGATCAGGGATCGGATATCGATTATATTTTCATTGAAGTGAATGAAAAAATCGACAGAAGTCTTGCTTCACTGCCGAAAATCGACAGACCGAAAGTGTTCAAGGCCAGTGCTACGGACATTCCGGCTTTCTATGTCAATATGACTTTACGCCAGAATGGTGGCGAAAACAGGTTTTCCGATATGAGCCAATTCGCTTCCGAGGTGGTGGTCAAGAGAATAGAACAGCTTCCCCAAGTGGCTATGGCCGATATCAGCGGAGAAGTTTCTCCGGAGATTCTTATCATTCCTGACGAAAAAAAACTGCTCCAGCTGGGTCTGGATATATCCAGGTTCGAGTCGTATGTTACTTCTGCGAATGTCAAGCTTGGAAGCCTTACCATACGGGACGGTGAATACAGGTACAGCGTGAAATTCCAGTCTTTTGCAGCCAGCAAGGAAGACATTGCAGATATATATTTCAAGGCAGGGGGCAAGATATTGCAGATAAAAGATGTGGCCAAGGTTGTCGAGAAACCTGCCAAGCGGAACGGTCTTGTCCGTTCTGACGGAAAGGAAGCTATCACCATGGCTGTCATAAAGCAGAATGACGCCAGGATGTCCGACCTCAAGAAAGAGATGAAGACGCTGATGGCACAGTTTTCAAAAGACTACCCTGAAGTCAAATTCGAGGTGACGAGAGACCAGACCGCCCTGCTGGAATACTCAATAAACAATCTGTTCGGAAACATTGCCTTGGGTATTCTCCTTGCCTGCATTGTCATATTCCTGTTCATGAAGGATTTCCGTTCTCCCGCCCTTGTATCGCTGACCATTCCTCTGTCGTTGCTTTTCTCGATGCTGGTATTTTATTGCATAGGAATCAGCATCAACATCATATCGCTGTCTGGACTGGTTCTCGGAGTCGGAATGCTGACCGATAATACTGTGGTGCTGATAGACAACATCACTGCAAGATGGCAGAGGGGCGACGATTTGCGTACTGCAGTTCTGGAAGGGACAGGGGAAGTCAGCGGTGCCATGCTGAGTTCCGTGCTTACCACCTGTGCCGTCTTCATCCCTCTTATTTTTGTCAGCGGGATAGCGGGGGCGATGTTCTATGACCAGGCAATGTCCATAACAATAGTCCTTCTTACGTCTTATATCGTTACGATTACCGTTATTCCCGTATATTATTGGTGGTGGTACAAGAAATCCGAATCTTTCAAGCCGAACAGATTCCTTGAAAGATTTTCTTTCGACAAGGCTGTGAATTGGTATGATAAAGGTGTTACCTTGATGATGCGGCACAGGTGGATCGGTTGGGGCCTGTTTGCTTTGTCGGCTGTGGGTATCGTGGTATGTTTCTCGTTGATGAGAAAAGACAAGCTGCCCGAAATCACTTATTCGGATACTGTTCTCAAGATAGATTGGAACGAAAGCGTTTCCCTCGGGACTAATGATGCCAGGGTGGCTGCCTTATGCTCTGCCGTGAAGAAGTATACGAAACAGACTACCGCGCTGGTCGGAGTCCAGCAGTTCGTTCTCAACAATGGAAACGAACAATCGCTTTCCGAAGCTTCCTTATATATGAAATGCCATGATGCGGCGATGCTCAGGCGGGTGAAAAAAATCATTGACGACAAACTTTCTGCGGAATATCCCCTGAGTACAGCGACTTTCGAGAATCCGGGGAATATTTTCGAGCTGGTGTTCTCCGATCAGGAGCCTCCTTTGGTCGCGAAGCTTCGTCCCGTGTCCAGGCCTGAACTTGAAGTCGGGCTGTTGAGGCAGGTAATGGATAAATTGGGCCGGAAGTTCAAGGGAATCCCTGACGTATCTGTCAAAACGGATATCCTTTACATTGCCGATCCGGAACTTATGACTTTGTACGGAGTCTCTTTCGGCGAATTGATAAAAGTTCTTGAAAATGCGTTGAGCGGGAATAATCTTTTCGATATCGTGTATGGCAGCAAATCCCTGCCGGTAGTGATGGGGACGGATTCCGGGAACATTGACGAGATTCTGGAAAACCGGTTCATCCACAGGAGTGACCATGACATTCCGGTTAGCGCTCTTATGAAGAGGACCGAAGATGAAGATCTCAAGACTATCTTCGCAGGGACCGAAGGAAATTATTATCCGGTGACTTTCGACGTTTCGTCTTCCAAAGCCAGGAAGACAATGAAGGAGGTCGATTCGATTGTCAGGAAAGACGGGAATTTCGAAGTGGGATTCGGAGGCTCATGGTTCTCGAATAGAAAAATGATAGATGACATGGCCGTAGTGATCCTGATTGCCATTGCTCTCCTGTATCTAATCCTGGCTTCGCAATTCGAGTCACTTATACAGCCGTTGCTGATCCTTTCCGAAGTGGTAATCGATATCTTCTTCTCCCTTCTGGTCTTATGGATCTGCGGAGTAAGCATCAATCTCATGTCCCTTATCGGACTGGTTGTAATCTGCGGTATAGTGATTAACGATTCGATTCTGAAAATCGATACCATCAACAGGCTCCGCAAGAGCGGAATGGGGCTCGAACACTCTATACTTGAAGCCGGACAGAGGAGAATGAAGGCTATCATTATGACTTCTCTTACGACAATTTTTTCCGTATGTCCTTTCCTTGCAAGAGGAAATATGGGCGCAGACCTCCAATATCCCATGTCATTGGTCATAATTGCCGGCATGATCGTAGGAACATTGGTAAGTCTTTTCTTCATTCCTATGTTCTATTTCTCAATCTATAGGAAAAAATAATGGCGGAGGGGGAACATAAAAGAGGCATTTCACCATTCTCGGTGATTCTGCTGTCGGTAGTGGCTTCGATAGTCGGTCTGGCGCTTTTGCATTCGCTGCATATCCAATATGCGCCTTCCCCTCTGAAAAGGGACATCTCGGTCTCGTTCGGGTGGTACAACGCTTCTCCCGCCAATGTGGAAGCCAAAGCGACTTCCATTCTTGAAGGTGTCCTTTCGGGAGTCAAGCATTGTTCCGGTATCAAATCGACTTCGTCCAAAGGTTCAGGTGAGATAGATATTTCTTTTCCCAAAAAGACCGATATGGCTGCCGCCCGGTTCGAGGTGGCGTCCTGTATCAGGAATACATATCCTTTGCTTCCCGACGGGGTTACGTATCCGTCCATATCTTTGGAAGTCAGCGGCCGTAGCGGCAGATCCGCATTGACGTATGTTTTCAAGAGTGATCTTCCTTCGAAGGAAATCGAAAAGTTCATCACTTCCCATGTGCTTCAGCATATTTCAGTCATAGACGGTGTGGACAAAGTCTCGATGCACGGAGCGACGCCCTTTGAATGGGTGATCCGTTTTGATAATGCCAAAGCGTCTTCCATGGGAATATCCGCTTACGATATAAGCGAGGCTTTCAGCACCTGGACCGGATCGGATGAGGTAGGTACGTTATCCACTTCATCGGGGACTATGTCCGTGAAAATAAAAGCTGCTTCGAGCGATGATTTCGGCGATATACCGGTAAAGAAAGTAGGCGGGCGGATAATATATTTACGGGATATAGCGACATATAAATACAAAGAATCTCTTCCCCAATCCTATTATCGTCTTAACGGTCTGAATACCATCACTCTTTCCGTAGGTGTGGCTTCGGGAGTGAATCTTCTGTCCGTGGGGAAGGCTGTCCGTGACCGTATGTCGGAGCTGCAGCGGTCTTTTCCTTCGAGCATTACAGCATCGCTCAGCTATGACTCGACCGATTATATATCAAAGGAACTAGACAAGATATATTTCAGGACTTTGTTATGCCTTGTACTGTTGCTGCTGTTTGTGCTGATTATCAACCGTTCCTGGCGGTATATGCTGACCATTGCAGTTACTTTGACCGTGAATCTGCTGGTGGCTGCTGCCATTTATGCGGCTGTCGGGCTTCCTATCCACATTTACACTCTGGCGGGGATTACTGTGTCGCTTGGGATAATCATCGATACCTCCATCGTGATGATCGACCATTACGGATATTACGGGAACAGGAAAGTGTTCATGTCAATACTTGGCGCAGTGGCTACTACGGTGGCTGCGTTGCTGGTGGTATTGCTGCTGCCGGAATCGGAACGTGCGAACCTCGTGGATTTCATCTGGGTGATAATCATCAACCTGACGGTATCTCTGGCGGTAGCTTATTTCTTCGTGCCCGCCCTGCTGGATTATCTTCCGATCCGCCGTACACGTCAGTACGGAGGTTACGTTTCTCCGGATGGAGGCAAATCCATGGAAATCGCATCATCTGGCGGGCCTTCGATAGCCGACGGGACGAGACCGGTGCGGTCGAGACGAAGAATCGTACGTTGGAGCCATATTTATGAACGATATATAGAATTCGGAATGAAGCATCGCTGGGTTTATATCGTCGTTCTGATCGCCGCTTTCGGAATCCCGACTTGTCTTTTGCCTGAAAAGATTTCGTCTTCGGCCGGAAAGCCGATTTCCAGGGCCGATTCGGTATACAACAATATTATTGCCGGCTTTAAACCGTACTCTGATAACAAAATGAACGTTGACAAGATATTGGGAACATCATTCGCCCTGTTTTGCAAATCCGTAAACGGTCACAATTTCTATCGCGAGCCTTCCAGAAAAGAGCTTTATATAAATGCATCCATGCCGGAGGGCTGTACTGTAACCCAGCTTAACGAAGTTATGCGCAGTATGGAGAATTATCTGGCGCAATTCGATGAAATAGAGAGTTTTACTACAAGTATAAGCAGCTATGATTCTGGACAAATAATCGTGGATTTCAAACCGGAGTTCGAGAATACCTCTTTTCCGGACAGACTCAAAAGTCTGGTTACCTCGAGTGCTATCAATTTCGGCGGGGCTACCTGGGAAATTGCAGGGGTGAATAACAACTATTTCAACAATGATGTAATCTCTACTTACAAAAGCAGCCGAATCTTGATGTCCGGGTACAATTACGAGACTCTTATAAAATATGCTAACCAATTGATAGATACTCTGTCCGGAAACATGCGAGTCTCAGGTCCGGAAATAGGGGCGGGATATTACCGTTCCGCTGATAATGAACTTGACCTGGACTACGACTTCAGGAAGATGGCCGTATCCAATGTGAATCCCTACCATTATTATGCTGCATTGTCTTCTCTCCTTTATGACAACAGCATAGGGTCGGTGATGACGGAAGGGGAGAGGACTCCTGTCGTATTGGAATCATCCGCCATAGATGGGTTCGACAGATGGAATGTCCTTAATTCCAGTATTAAAGTGGATTCTTCTTATGTGAAACTTGCTGATTTCGGTTCGATAGAGAAAAAAAGGCTCGAGCTTCCAATCTATAAAGAGAATCAAGCCTATCTGGTACGTGTCTGTTTCGATTTTATCGGAAGCTACGAACTGGAAGATAAGGTGGTGGAGGATGCGGTTGACGAAATATCCCAAGTCCTTCCTGTGGGATATAAGGCTTTTACTCCAGAGTATTATTGGCATGGTGCCAAGAAAGCGACGTATGCCTGGTTGATTTTGCTGGTGATTGCCGTGATTTTCGTTATTTGCGCAATGATATTCAACTCGATACGGCTTCCTTTATCTATAATCGGTATCATCCCGGTATCGTTCATCGGCATATTCCTGGCTTTCGGACTTTTCGGCTTTCCGTTCGACCAGGGTGGGTTCGCTTCTTTTGTGATGGTTGCCGGTCTCGTGGTGAATGCCGGCATTTACCTAATTGTCGCATACAGTTCCGATAAGGGAGGCCGTAATCCTGTCGGAAAGTTTGTCAAGGCTTTCAATCACAAGATTGTCCCTATAACCCTGACTATTATTTCTACGATACTCGGTTTGATTCCTTTCCTTTTCGACGGACCTTCGGAAGTTTTCTGGTTTGCCTTTGCTGTCGGGACCATAAGCGGTCTGCTGTTCTCGATAATCTCGGTTGTCTTTTATCTGCCGGTATTTATGTTGAAAAAGCATTGAGAGCCGGACACCTTTATTTCGTTATTTCATTGTAATCCACGTCCAGGACCTTGTTGCCTATGAAATCGAATAATGTCAGTTTTCTCAGGGCATAATAATAATTCCAGAAATTTCCCAGATCGGTAAGATATTTCTGAAGCGCACTGTCTTTCTCATTCTGGGAAGTGATCAGATCCGTTACCGAGATATTCCCGTTGCGGAATTTTTCTATCATGAGCGAATATCTTTCCGAAGCTATTTCACTAGCCCTTTTCGACACGTAGCATTGCTGCCTTTGGTTGTTGAATTGGCCGACGGCCGTAAATATGCTGTTGCGATAGTCGTTTTCGGCTTGTTCCACCTGTGCTTTTGTAACTTTGGCGCTTGCTTCAGCTTTCTTCACCCGTCCGGTTCCCATGCCCCAGTCGAAAATGGGAATGCTGAATGTCATTCCGACAACTTCCTGATCCAGAAGGTTTTTGTATGTTTCCCTGAATGCGTCGGATGAATTCGACATTCCGAATTTTGCGTTCAGTGTGACGGTGGCTCCTCTTTGTGCTTTTGCCTTCGCGATGGCAGCTTTTGAGTTGAGGATATTTATTTCATTTCCGAGGTTGAAAGAAGAATTTGCCAGAGCTTTGTCGAGGACCGTTTCATAGTCTATGCTCACATCGGGCAGACGGTCATCTATCAACGGCTCCACATTGGAATTTTCATCCAGACCTAGCAATGAATTCAAGGTCATTCCGGCTTCTTTCACTTTTATTCCGGCGTCATTGATGCTTGTACTGTCGTTGAGCATTTTGAGCTCCAGTTGCAGGTAATCTTCACGGGTGATGCTTCCTATTTTCATCCTTTCCTTTGCTATGCCGAACATCTTGGAAGTATTCCTGTAGTTGGTCATTGCAATTTCGTATGTCTTTCTGGCTTGTGCCAGCGAAAAATATTCCTGTACTGCTTCGTCGGTTATTTTTTCCATAGCTTCGAGATAGATTCTCTTGGCTTCTTCATATTCTTTAGGAGAGATCAGTTTGTCCCATTTATATTGATTATATGCCATCAGCGGCTGTGTATATGAGAGCGTGACCGGCTGGGAATACCATGTCCTTCCGTTGTTGACCCCGAATTCGTCTATCCGCGTAAGATCCGAATACAGCTTGAGTGTTCCTCCGGTGAATGTTATGTTTTGTCCCAGATATAAACCCAGGCTGTTCTGGAGATTGTTCGAACTGACATACCTCATTTCTCCGGTTTTTGTGTCCTGGAGAAGTTGGAGCGATCTGTCGAAAGACATCATGGTCCCGTAGAGATTTAGCGACGGAAGCCGGCTGGCTTGGTATGACCGCCATGCCCAATAGCTTGAAACGAAAGATGACCTGGCTGCTGCCGCCTCTACCGAATTGATCCGGGCTGCATTTATGACTTGTTTTAGTGTCATTTCCTGCGCGCATAAGCTTGCCGGGATTGTGATCGTACAAAACGCACATAAAGCGGCAAGCAACCCTGTTCTGGTAGTAGTCATTTCAGATGGTTAATATGATGCAATATAACAAATATTATCGATTAATGTCACTCAACAGGCTTTTTTAATAATGGGAATTTCTGTCGTGCCCGATCCACAATAAATCGGAAGTATCGAACCCTGCTTTTTCGGCTGTTTCCAGGAATCTTGTTTTGATATCATCGGGAATCGAGGTCCTGCGGGACAGGATCCATAAATACTTGTGGCTTTTTCCTGCTACCAAGGCATATTCGTAGTTTTCATCTATTGCCAGGACATTGTATCCGGAATAGAAAGGTCCGAAGAAAGAGACTTTCAGCATTGCGGTATTTTCGTCTTTAATGAATTTCGCTTTTCCGGTGATTCCGCTCCATTTCTTTTTCCCGGTGTTGTAGCCACTATTGTAGACTTTTATCGTGCCGTCTTCGTTGAGTGAATATTCGGCATAGGTGTTGTCCATGTCCCTTTCGAAGATTACGTCTTTGCGGGCTATTTCATACCATTTCCCGAGGTATCTTTCTTTGTCGAAAGGGGAGATAGCTACAGCTGTCGGGGGAATGCTTGCACATGCGGCGATGCCCAGAGTCATGGCCAATGCAGCAATCGGACGGAATATTTTCTTAGTGGCTTCCATTTCTGATGATATGTTTTGTGTGGTTATTGCAGAATGCGTTTGACCTTTCTGAAATCAGTATCGAAAGAACTTTGCTTCGTACCGATTACGCATACGTCCATGATCTCATTCTTGCTGTCGCAAATGAATCCTATTTCACTATATTGACTGTCAAGGTTAGTCTTCAGGAAATTTTTGTCTATGTCGAGAATGACGGGAAAGTTGCATCCGTATTGAGTCAGGATTTCCATAACCTTTGACGTATCTGCTTCTTGGCAACCTATATAGAATATGAAATCCCAATCGGGATTATCCTTGATTATTCTGTCGATTTTACCTTTGTCGGTATGGTACAAGTCATCATTCAGACCGCCTGGAGTAAGATAGTTGATTACCTTTTTCTTCGACATATCTATGGAATATCCCTGAACTTTTCCGAATCTGTTGTAGACGACATTGTCCGCAGGCTGTACAAGTTTTATCTTATGGCTGTTCTGACATGACATAGGCAGCAGGCAACTTGCCGAGAGCAGAAAATAAATGAATATTTTTTTCATCATTACGATCTTTTATTGCAGATTTATTTTCGTGATATTACTATTCTATAGCAAGTGTATTTTCGCGATGATGTAGTTGTCATCTTTTTTGATGTTCTTAATGATATCCGGATTAGAAACCTTTTTCATGAGGGCATCAGGTATCTTATCCGCTAATGCAGGATCGATTATGCAGAACAGTGTATTGTGATCGTCAATAGTCCTGAAAGAAGTGGCAAGCGGGTCTTTACCTGCCTTGCCGGCGTAGAACCATTTCCATGAGTCGTTTTTTGCGAGTCCGTATGAGAATTCAGTATTGTCTTTTGATTGTGTTGTGATTTCAGCGAACTTGTATTCCGTATTTTCGAAATATCTGTTCATTATAGCGAAGTCTGTCGACAGCAAGAATTGCATAGCTTTGAAAGCATCGTCATATTTGAAAAATGCTTCCTGGATTGCATATTTGCCGAAATCGAATTTCAAATAAGGTTCGATCGTTCCTGATTTGAACTTGTAGATGACGGGATTGTAGGAGTCCAAGATAGCGACGTCTCCGTCGGACGTTTTAGAGAATACAGGCGAACCCGGAGAAAAATTGAGGACTTTTGCCTCTGTGTCAAGAAACTTTTTGAAAAGGCTGTCTTTCTTATAAGACATCCGGTAATCTTTTCCGCTGCCGTATCCGTAATATGTAAGGATTCCATTTTCCGCAATATATGACTGCATTCCGCTATCCAGTGTATCGGAAGAGGATATCAAAGTGCCTTCGGGATCGTATTCGGCCATTTTCCCCTGTCCGGAAAAGACAAAGACTGAGTCGCCGGTGATCTGTACATCTGCTATATTGGCATATTCCCCCGGGCCGTTACCTTTGGCCCCGATACTGTTAAGAAATCTTCCGTCGGAAGAATACCGGTATATCCGGCAGTTCATTTTGTCTGCTGTTATATAGTCTTTGCCGAAAAGGAACAGTTCGGGTTCTGCTCCGAGCAAATGCGTGCTGTCTGATTCCAGAGGCACAAGTTCGATAGAAGATGTCAAACGTGCGAGTCCATCTATGGAATCGGATTTTTGGAAAGAAATACCGGAATTACGATTACAGCAGCCTGACAAAGCCGCGGCAATTGACAGAAACAATGCAATTTTTTTCATATAGTTAACCGAGTTATTAGTCATATATCATTATATGACTAAATATATAAAATAATTGATAATATTGTTTATATAAATCTGTTTATTTGAATTCAACACTGTCAACACTAGCATGGTTGTCCAACTTTTGGGGGGCACTCCAGAGAAAAATCACGGGAGGCGGCCATGGAGTCAATGGTTTAAGTATTTGATAATAAACGATTTAACCTTGGCAGAGCATGGACAGGGTGGGTGTTTTGAGGGGGGCTGGCCATGCTCTAAATGAGCTAAACAATTATATATCAATATATTAATCAAATGCGACCATGGCCACCTCTGGCATTTCTTAGTGGAAATTTTCCGGACGGGTCAGGAAATTCTCGTGTCTTGTCGGAGATATTTACTATTCAGGTACATTTTCCCGTAGATGCTATTCGGAAAGTCATCCAGAATGTCCTCCGGTCAACTCAAAGCAGGGATAAAGCTTGGTCTGTAAACGAAATTCAGTGATAAGGGGTTTTTACAACAGATAATTTAAATTCAGCAGTTATCAGTTTATTGATAAAACAGGTCACCATTTTGCAAGAGAGATTTAAACTCTTTCAAAAATAGTAAAATATTCTCAACCGTTACTTTTATTTCTTATATTTATAATTATGTATGAGAAGATCGGCTCAATAAAGCAATCAAGGACAATCCTGGGAAATAAAGTTCTTGAATAGTGGACTTGCAAAGTATCAATTAATGTGAATTTTCCGATTTCATGCTTATGGTTATTCCTGTTATTTAATTAATAATTTTATTATGGATAAAAAAGAATTGACTAGAGAATGTATCCGCATTGAAAATCAGATTTTGAAAATTGATAGTAATGAACCGGATGTAAAACCTATTATTGATGGCATTATTAATATTGATGAGTTTTTGTCATCTAAATTCAAGATTATGTGGATATTGAAAGAACCCAATGGACTGCAAGATAACAAAGGTGGTGGATGGTCTTCATGAGATGCATTCAATAATATTAATTGGGAAAATCAGCCAAGACGAGGGAAAATGACATTACAGAGGATTATATATGTCACTTATGGTATTCTCAATAATTTTATGGCTTGGCAAGACATTCATGACATCTCTCAAGATCCCAATGTTTGCAAGATTATCAGAAAGATAGCCTTTATTAATGTGAATAAATTACCTGGAGGGAATATAGCTTACGAAACCCAAATTAAAAACAGATATGATGAAAATAAAGAATTACTATTGGACCAGATTAAAACATACGATCCTGATATAATTATCGGCGGAAGTACATTACATTATTTCAAAGAAGATTTGCATTTACCTGAACACCATGAAAAATTGTTTGGAGCTAGACTCTGTTATATGGATAGTAAGAAGCTGTATATAGATGCTTACCATCCAGATGTCAGGGCAAGTACAATAGATGAAGGAGATTATTGCAATGCTATTATTCAAGCGGTCAAGAATTGGGCAAATAATTGGAAGCAGTAAATTATATGTTCTTATAACAACTTATTTTTGTATGGCCGTTTAGTTATTGCAGATTTATTTTCGCGATATTACTATTCTATAGCAAGTGTATTTTCGCGATGATGTAGTTGTCATCTTTTTTGATATTCTTAATGATATCCGGATTAGAAACCTTTTTCATGAGGGCGGGAGGTATCTTATCCGCTAATGCAGGATCGATTATGCAGAACAGTGTATTATGATCATCAATAGTTTTGAAAGAAGTGGCAAACGGGTCTTTACCTGCCTTGCCGGCGTAGAACCATTTCCATGAGTCGTTTTTTGCGAGTCCGTATGAGAATTCAGTATTGTCTTTTGATTGTGTTGTGATTTCAGCGAACTTGTATTCCGCATTTTCGAAATATCTGTTCATTAGGGCGAAGTCTGTTGACAGCAAGAATTGCATAGCTTTGGAATCATCATCATATTTGAAAAATGCTTCCTGGATTGCATATTTGCCGAAATCGAATTTCAAATACGGTTTGATCTTCCCTGATTTGAACTTGTAGATGACGGGATTGTAGGAGTCCAAGATAGCGACGCCCCCATCGGATGTTTTAGAGAATATAGGTAAAAAAGAAATAAAATGCATGATTTTCGCATCGTTGTCAAGGAACTTTTTGGAGATTCCGTCTTTCCTATAAATCATTCGGTAATCTTTTACGATGCCGTATCCATAATATGTAAGGATTCCATTTTCCACAATATATGACTGCAGTCCTTCACTGTTTTGTATATCGGAAGAGGATATCAAAGTGCCTTCGGGATCGTATTCGGCCATTTTCCCCTGTCCGGAAAAGACAAAGACTGTGTCGCCGGTGATCTGTACATCTGCTATATTGGCATATTCTCCCGGGCCGTTACCTTTGGCCCCGATACTGTTAAGAAATTTTCCGTCGGAAGAATACCTATATATCCGGTGGTTAGTTATGTCTACTGTTATATAGTCTTTGCCGAGAAGAAATAGGTCGGGATCAGCTTCGAGCAAATGCGTATTGTCTGATTCCAGAGGCACAAGTTCGATAGAAGATGTCAAACGTGTGAGTCCATCTATGGAATCGGATTTTTGGAAAGAAATACCGGAATTACGATCACAGCAGCCTGACAAAGCCGCGGCAATTGACAGAAACAATGCAATTTTTTTCATATAGTTAACCGAGTTATTAGTCATATATCATTATATGACTAAATATATAAAATAATTGATAATATTGTTTATATAAATCTGTTTATTTAAATTCTATAATGGCTATAATGGCAATAATGGCAACGATGGCAACGATGGCAGCAATGGCAACACTGTCGGCAATGACAACAATCAAGGCAATGGCAAATCAGCTCAATAACTTTTCTTATGTTCTGAAACTGCTTTCCGGTATGTCTCCAATGCTCTTGTTCTTGCCTTGTCATGGTCGACCATTGGGGCGGGATAACCGTAGGCATGAGGAGTCCCTGAACGGAATTCAGGGATCCAGGTCTTGACATATTCCCTTTCCGGGTCGAATTTCCTTAACTGTGATGCCGGATTGAATATTCTGAAATAAGGTGCAGCGTCGCATCCTGTGCCTGCGGACCACTGCCAATTGCCGTTGTTTGATGACAGTTCGTAGTCAAGGAGTTTCTTTGCGAAATAGGCTTCCCCCCATTTCCAGTCAATGAGAAGGTCTTTGCACAGGAAGGATGCGGCAATCATCCGGGCTCTGTTATGCATATATCCCGTTTCATTCAATTGCCTCATACCGGCATCTACAAACGGGAATCCGGTTTCCCCGTTTTTCCATCTTTCGAATTCGGCTTCGTCATTTCTCCATTTGATGCCGTCATATATGCTCTTGAAGTTGGAATGCGCTGCATGGGGAAAATGGTATAGTATCTGCATGAAAAATTCCCTCCATATTAGTTCGCTCAGAAACGGTTCGTATTCCGATACTTGCGCAATGATTTTCCTGATGCTTACCGTTCCGAATCTAAGGTGGACGGACAGATAGCTTGTGGTATCCGCCGCCGGGTCGTCCCTTGTGTCTTTATATTTTTTCAATTTCCCGGCATCGATGACGTAATCTTTTATTTTCAATGAAGATCGTTCGAATCCGAGTTCCGCCAGGGTAGGGAAGACCTGTCCGCTTCCGGTATGGCAGAATCCGTTTGCCCGCCATTGTCCGGCCGGGTTGCCCCCTGTCACGGTGGATTGTCTGAACTTGCTCAGCCACCGGTTCTTGTAAGGGGTGAATACGGTATATGGATTGCCGTCGGGTTTCAATATTTCGTCTTTTCCGAATATTACCTGGTCTTTGAAAAGTTTGAATTTTATTCCGTGCCGGGATAATAGTCCTGCTATTTCCGCATCCCTGTCTATGGCATAAGGTTCGTAGTCTTCGTTGGCGTATACCGCATCGATGTCGAATTCGTTTATGATGCGTTCCCATATTGCGGACGGTTTGCCTTTCTTGCAGTATATACCGGAGGCTTCTTTTGCCAATGACGTGGTGGTGATTGCGGAGAGTTTTTCGTAGATGAATGTGATCCTTGCGTCGTCTTTGTCAAGGGTGTCGATGATGTTGGTGTCGAAGATGAAGACCGGCAGTACTGGAAGTCCGCTTTTCATAGCCTCGGCCAGTCCGTGGTTGTCATCCGGTCTCAGATCTCGTCTGAACCAGAATGCCGTGATTTTACCATTATCCATTTTGCACGAGAGATTTAAACTCTTTCAAAAATAGTAAAATATTCTTACTTATTTGCACTTTTGCTGCCGTTACATGTGTCTCGGATATTATTGCAAAATTGAAACGAATCAGTTTCTATTTTTATGATAATATTTGTTTTTCTCATCTGCGTTTTATATGTTTGTATCAAGAATAAGTGTCATGGCTGATAATAATGCTACAAAAGAACAAGTGAAAGCTTTTCTGAATTAATTTCAGGCTAAGTCCAGAGTTTTCGGTATTGTTTATAACGTAGATAAAGAGGAAAATCAGCAAACACTATTTGATTTGGAATTGAGTGGTAGTAAAAGAGACGAACTTATCCTAAATCTTAAACCGGAAGATTATTATCAAGGTCCGGACACAAATCAAGATGACTCTGAAGAAGGTGATGTCTGGATGTTCGGAATAGGAATAAAAAAGCGAGGAAAAAGGAAGAAGATACCGATGAAATGTTTTTTCCTTATAAAACCGAATTATGAAAAGTCCGTTTACAGGTGGTAAGGCCAAAAAGAAAGTTAAATCCGAAACATTCTCTTTCAGAAATGAAAGATATACTGTGAAGAGGTATTATTATCAATGTCAAGATACTGGGAAAATCTTTTCCAATGCCGAGGTTGATGATAAGGTTATGAAAGATGTATATAATCAGTACCGTGAACGTCATGGTATTCCGGCTCCTTCGGAATTAAGAAAGCTAAGAGATACTTATGGTATTTCGGCTCATATCATGTCGAAAATAGCCGGGATCGGGATTAATCAGTATGGTTTGTATGAGAATGGCGAAATGCCTACTGAAGTAATCGGGCACAGATTATCCGAATTGTTTGATAAGAAAGCATTGCTGAAAAGCATTGATAAAGCAAGCGTCAAATTGGGGAAAGATTATATTAGGATTAAGGCTAATGTTGAATCTTATTCCGAACCTAAATCTTTCTCTTTGACAAAGGAGTTTTATGGTGATTATAGTGAAATAAAACCATTTGCATGTCTATTTCTGGTCTATCATATAAAAAAATCCAGATGGGTGACTTGTGAAAAGTAGGAGGTTAAAATTATGGAAGGAAAGATCAATGTAAAATATAAACTTTTAGCTATAACAGATGAACACTGTTTTTCTAAATTCGATGATCAGGATCTTACCGGTCTTAATGGTGGGACATTAAAATTCCAATATAAGATAAATACCATTATAAAGATGTCAGAGGATGCTATTCTTGTCATACCTGGAGTGAAATTTTCTTTTGCGGACAAAGTGGTTTTTGAAGAAAGTGCCGTATTCAATTATTCCATTCCAAATCTTGATGGGATTGTTGTTGTCGACAAGGAAAATCAAAGGATAAATGTCAAAGCAGATATTTTTCCTTCTCTTATAGGAACGGCATATAATTCATTACGGGGGATAGTTTATATGCGGACAATAGGAACACCTTTGGCTGCATATCCCGTGCCGATGATTGAAGTAAATACTCTTGTGGAAAAAAACGGAATATCCGTTTCAGAAGGTGCTTGATTTTGTTTCGATAGCTTTATTCTTCAGGTCTTTTATTGCAGATTTATTTTCGCGATATTACAATTTTATAGTAAGTATATTTTCGCGATGATGTAGTTGTCGTCTTTTTTGATGTTTTGCAGTATATCCGGATTAGAAACCTTTTTCATGAGGGCGGGAGGTATCTTATCCGCCAATGCCGGATCAATTATGCAGAACAGTGTATTGTGATCGTCAATAGTTCTGAAAGAAGCGGCAAACGGATCTTTACCTGCCTTGCCGGCGTAGAACCATTTCCATACTCCGTCAGAGTTTATCCCGTACGAAAATCCGGCTTCGGTTTCATCTTTTGTTTCGATAGCTATCTCTGCGAATTTGTACTTTGCGTTTTCAAAATACCGTCCTATCAATGCATAATCGTTTGAAGACAGGAATTTTGATGCCTTGAAAGGATCTTCATATTTGAAAAAAGCTTCAGGGATTGAATATTTGCCGAAATCGAATTTCAAGTAGGGCTCGATTTTCCCTGATTTGAATTTGCAGATTACGGGATTATAGGAATCCACAATAGCGACGCCTCCGTCCGCAGTCTTTGAAAAAGCCGGCGCCATATTCAAAAAATTAGGGACGATAGCTTTTGTCGCAAGGAGATTCCTGACATTATCGCCTTTGATATAAGATAACCGGAACTTACGGCCGTTGCCATAGCCGTAATATGACAGAATCCCGCCATCCAGAATATAAGATTGGAAGCCTCTGTCTTTTATTTCCGATGATGAAATGAAAGTGCCGTCAGGGCTGTAATCGACAGAAGCAGTGCTATCTTTTTCATATATCAATCGTTTATGTAGTCTGTTATGCCTAGGAGATTTCCTGACGGGTCGTTGAATTCGGCGGCCCATCCCGTCTTTATCTTGAACGGTTCGGACAGGAATCTTACTCCTTTTTTAGTCATTTCGGGGAATAGTTTCCTTACGTCACCGACCTCTATCCATATTGCGGGTTTTGCGTTGGGGAATCTTTTTTTATCTTTCAATATGATTGCCGGTTCTTCTTTGCCGACTTTGAATGCGATCATGCCGTAGTCGGAAAAATCGAATTTCACCGGCAGCCCCAGGACTTCGGAATAAAATTTCTTGCTTTCTTCGAAATCTTCCGCAGGGAAGAAGAAATTGTCATAGTTTTTCATTTACTTGAGTATCTGTGAGGTATGTGCTTTTGTGTTTACTTTGGAAATGATATCGGTGATCATCCCGTTTTCGTCTATTACGTATGTTTTACGCAATGTCCCCATTGATGTCTTTCCGTACATCTTCTTTTCTCCCCAAGCTTCGTAAGCCTTCAGGATCACTGTCTCGGGATCGGAAATCAGAGGAAACGGCAATTCGTATTTCGAAATGAATTTCTGATGGCTCTGTATACTGTCTTTGCTTACACCTACGACCGCATAGCCCATAGAGAGAAAACGATGATAATTGTCGCGCAGATCGCAAGCTTCGGCCGTGCAGCCGGAAGTGTTGTCTTTGGGATAGAAATAAAGCACGAGCTTTTTACCTTTGAAGTCGTCAAGGGAAATTTGATTCCCGTTTTGGTCGATGCCCTTGAATGCGGGCGCCATGTCTCCTGTTTTCAGCATAACAATCGTTTTTTATATTAAACTGACTTAATTCAAACCTTAATGGATTTCTTCTTTTTCGGTTTTGGGAACTCCAGCATCGGCTCGATTTTGCGAATGACTTCGCAACAAAATGACTTATGATCGATATCCAGTATATAATGTTCTTTCGAGCCTTCGTATGGAAATCCTTTTTCCGCTTCCGACATCAATTCTGCTAGCAAGGTAATTCCTTGATGTATACGATATTGTCGCATATGAGAAGAGCCGGCTTTTCATTGACATAAACCATATAGTCTCCGAACATTTTCCTGTAGCGGATCATTCCGGTTTCCCTGATTTGTCCGCATGCGAATTCAACGAAATCCAATGATGAAGCCATGATAATTGCTTATTAGTTTGGATGCTCCGCAAGTCTGCCTGCCGTCCGGATACAAATATATAAAAAAAACGGATGTAAGAATTTTTTCTTATATCCGTTTTTCTATAATGTTAAGGATTCTCTATCAGAGTTCGTTCAGCTCTTTTTCATATTCGTCCTTGCGGCCGACTACGATATCCTGGTATTCTTTGAGTCCGGTTCCGGCAGGAATGAGGTGACCGCAGATAACGTTCTCCTTCAATCCCTCCAGATCGTCGACTTTGGCCTTGATAGCTGCTTCGCTGAGCACTTTCGTGGTTTCCTGGAAAGATGCCGCGGATATGAAGCTGTTGGTCCTCAATGCCGCTCTGGTGATTCCCTGGAGAATAAGGCTTGCTGTTGCCGGTTTTGCTTCACGCAAAGTCATCTGCTTCAGTCCCTGTCTTTCCAATGATGAGTTCTCATTCCGCATATCCCGTGCTGAGATAATGTCACCTTCACAGAATCTCTGGGAATCGCCGTGGTCGATAATGTAGAACTTCCCGAAGATCTTGTCATTCGTATCCATGAAATCCCATTTGTCCACCAGTTCTTCCTGCAGGAATTCTGTATCGCCGGGATCATTGATCAGAACCTTGCGCATCATCTGACGTACGATGATTTCGAAATGTTTGTCATTGATCTTTACGCCCTGAAGCCTGTACACAGCCTGTATTTCATTGACGATGTATTCCTGAGCTTTCACAGGTCCCAATATCTTAAGGACATCGGTAGGTGAGATTCCTCCGTCGGAAAGCGGTGAACCGGCTTTTACGTAATCGTTTTCCTGAACCAGAATCTGTTTTGTCAAAGGTACAAGATAGTGTTTCTCGACACCTGATTTATTCTTGACCAGAATTTCCCTGTTTCCTCTTTTGATCTTGCCCATCATTACTTCGCCGTTGATTTCCGACAGCACGGCCGTACTTGACGGTGTCCTGGCTTCAAACAACTCGGTAACCCTAGGAAGACCTCCGGTGATATCGCTGGATTTTCCGATTGCGCGAGGTATCTTGATTATTATATCCCCGACTTTGACTGATTTTCCGTCATTTGTCATGACATGAGCTCCGACAGGCAGGTTGAACTGCTTGAGGGTCACTCCGTTTTCATCAGTGATATTGATTCCCGGAGTTTTTGTCTTGTCTCTGGCTTCGATAATGACTTTGTCACGGTTGACTGAATACTCGTCCGCTATTTCTTCGCGGAAGGTAACGCCGTCGATCATATTTTCGAAATGGACTTTCCCGGCCGTTTCGACTATGGTGATGGCATTGTAAGGATCCCATTCGCAGATTACTTCGCCTTTGTGTATTGCGTCACCGTCTTTCTTGTAAAGGATGGCACCGTAAGGGACATCATATTGCGAGTAAGTGATTCCGGTATTTTCGTCTATTATGCGAAGCTCGGTCATACGGCTGACAACGACAGTCTCTTCTTTTCCTTCGTCGCCGACCCTTTGTATGGTCCTCAGTTCTTCAAATACGAGTTTACCGTCGTATTTGGATTCTATTGAAGAATCAGCCGCAGTACTTGATGCCGTACCTCCGACGTGGAATGTACGGAGGGTAAGCTGTGTTCCCGGTTCTCCGATGGATTGCGCCGCAATGACACCGACGACCTCTCCTTTCTCAACCATTCTGCTGGTGGCAAGATTACGTCCGTAGCATTTTGCACATACTCCTTTCCTGGATTCACAGGTAAGTACCGATCTGATTTCCACCTGCTCAATAGGAAGTGTATCTATGAGGGCTGCAGTGTCTTCGCGGATTTCTTCCCCGGCATGTATTATCAATTCACCGGTAAGCGGATTGAAAATATCATGAACAGATGTACGGCCGAGAATACGTTCTCCCAACGATTCGACAATCTCATCCTTGTTCTTGATGGCAGTTGCGATGAGTCCTCTCAAGGTACCGCAATCATCTTCAGTTATGATGACATCGTGTGAGACATCAACGAGACGTCTTGTTAGGTATCCGGCATCTGCTGTTTTCAATGCCGTATCCGCCAGACCCTTACGCGCTCCGTGCGTGGAGATGAAGTATTCGAGCACTGTCATTCCTTCCTTAAGGTTGGAAATGATAGGGTTCTCGATGATTTCCGCACCAGAAGCTCCTGATTTCTGCGGCTTGGCCATCAAACCTCTCATTCCGCAGAGCTGTTTGATCTGCTGGGTTGAACCGCGGGCCCCGGAATCAAGCATCATGTAAACAGGATTGAAACCCTGTTGATCCGCAGATATCTGTTTCTCGACTATATTGGTGAGCTTGTTGTCTATGGATGTCCAGAGGTCGATAACTTTGTTATAACGTTCATTATTGGTAATGAAACCCATAGCATAGTTATTCTTGATTTCTTCGACCTGTTTGTATCCCTCTTCGATAAGTTTGTATTTCTCTTTCGGTATGATGACATCTCCCAGATTGAATGAGATTCCGGCTTTGAAAGACTGCTGGTATCCCAGATCCTTTATATCGTCGAGGAATTGTGCAGTACGTGTAACACCGGTGTTTTTTATGACACTGGTAATGATTTTCCTCAAAGATTTCTTTCCGAGTACTTCGTTAACGTAAGGTACTTCATCTGGGACGAATTGGTTGACGATGATTCTTCCGGGAGTTGTGTCTACCATTTCTACACCGGCTTCAGGATGCAACTTGTCTTTCGGAAGTCTGACCTTGATTTTTGCATGCATCCCGACAACTTTCTCGTCAAGAGCCACTATCACCTCTTCAGGGCCGTAGAACCTCATTCCTTCACCCTTGTCCCCGGTTTTTTCTTTCGTTATGTAGTAAAGACCGAGTACCATGTCCTGTGAAGGGACAGTGATAGGGGAGCCGTTTGCAGGATTCAGGATGTTCTGAGATCCGAGCATCAACAATTGAGCTTCCATTACCGCCGCATTTCCGAGCGGAAGATGGACAGCCATCTGGTCACCGTCGAAGTCGGCGTTGAATGCAGTACATGCAAGAGGATGCAGCTGAATGGCTTTGCCTTCTATCATCCTTGGCTGGAAAGCTTGTATTCCAAGCCTGTGGAGGGTAGGTGCACGGTTCAGGAATACCGGATGTCCTTTCATTACATTCTCAAGGATATCCCATATTACAGGATCTTTCCTGTCCACTATCTTCTTTGCACTTTTGACAGTCTTTACAATTCCCCTTTCTATCAGTTTCCTGATGATGAACGGCTTATAAAGTTCCGCAGCCATGAATTTCGGAAGTCCGCATTCATGCATCTTCAGTTCGGGACCTACAACTATGACAGAACGTGCTGAATAATCGACACGTTTTCCGAGAAGGTTCTGACGGAAACGGCCCTGCTTTCCTTTAAGGCTATCGGATAATGACTTGAGTGCCCTGTTGGATTCACTCTTGACAGCACTGGATTTCTTCGAATTATCGAACAACGAATCGACGGCTTCCTGAAGCATACGTTTCTCATTTCTGAGAATTACTTCCGGAGCCTTGATTTCTATGAGTTTCTTAAGCCTGTTGTTTCTGATTATGACTCTTCTGTACAAATCGTTAAGATCGGATGTCGCAAATCTTCCTCCGTCCAGGGGAACAAGAGGACGCAGATCCGGCGGAATCACAGGTACCACTTTGATGATCATCCATTCGGGACGATTGACACCTTTGGATTCCTGGAACCATTTTACGACTTGCATCCTTTTCAGGAGATCGCCCTTTCTTTGTTGGGAAGTTTCGGTACGCATCTTCTGACGCAATTCTTTTGCAAGAGCGTCTACATCAATTTGCTTGAGGAGATCGTAAACGCCGTCCGCACCCATCTTGGCGATGAATTTGTCCGGATCGTCATCCTGGAGATTATCGTTGTCAGGAAGTTTGTCCATGGCGGCAAGATATTCGTCTTCAGAAAGAAGATCCATTTTTTCATATCCGCTTGCCCCAGGTTTTATGACTACGTATTTTTCATAGTAGATAACCGATTCAAGCTTCTTTGCCGGAAGACCCAGCATCGCTGAAATCTTGTTTGGCGCGGATTTGAAATACCAAATATGTGCAACGGGAACCGTAAGGGTTATATGTCCCATCCTTTCCCTTCTGACTTTCTTTTCGGTCACTTCCACGCCGCATCTGTCACAGACTATTCCGCGGTAGCGTATCCTTTTGTATTTTCCGCAGTAACATTCATAGTCCTTAGTCGGTCCGAATATCTTTTCACAGAAGAGTCCGTCCCTTTCAGGTTTGTATGTCCTGTAATTAATGGTTTCGGGTTTCAGAACTTCCCCGCATGATCTTGCAGTTATGTCTTCCGGAGAAGCCAGAGAAATGCTGATCCGCTGGAAATTGCTCTTGACCTTATTGTCTTTATTATTAAAAGTAGGCATATTTCGTTATATCAAATTGTCTTTAATTAATCCAATGTGACTTTGAGTCCCAGACCCCGAAGTTCGTGCAGAAGGACATTAAGCGACTCTGGAATACCAGGGGTCGGCATCGGATCCCCTTTGACTATCGCTTCATATGTCTTGGATCTGCCGTTTACGTCATCGGATTTCACGGTAAGTATTTCCTGAAGGGCATTTGCCGCTCCGAAGGCTTCGAGAGCCCAGACTTCCATTTCGCCGAATCTCTGACCTCCGAATTGTGCCTTACCTCCCAACGGCTGTTGGGTGATGAGGGAATAAGGTCCGATCGATCTGGCATGCATTTTATCGTCAACCATATGTCCGAGCTTGATCATGTAGATCACTCCGACGGTCGCAGGCTGGTCGAACCAATCTCCGGTTCCACCGTCGCGAAGTCTTGTTTTGCCGAATCTTGGAACACCGGCCTTGTCGGTATATGCACAAATTTCGTCTATGCTTGCACCGTCGAAAATCGGTGTGCTGAATTTGAGTCCGAGCACGTCTCCGGCCCATCCGAGCACGGTCTCGTAGATCTGTCCCAAATTCATACGAGAAGGCACACCCAGAGGGTTCAATACGATATCAACAGGTGCTCCGTCTTCGAGGAAAGGCATATCTTCCTGTCTGACTATTTTTGCGACGATACCTTTGTTGCCGTGTCGTCCCGCCATCTTGTCGCCTACAGTGATCTTTCTCTTCTTCGCCACATATACTTTGGCAAGCTGCATGACTCCGTTCGGCAATTCGTCTCCGACTTTGAGCTTGTCGATCTCACGTTTGAAATCTGATTCGGCAATCTTGTAAGAAAGGCAATAGTTGTTTATGAGTTCTCTGATAAGAGTATTTGTATTCTTATCATTAGTCCACTTGTTGGAGTTAATGTTCTCATAATTTATGTCCTTGATCTTCTCAGCGGTTATATCCTTTCCTTTCGGAATTATTTCAACGCCATAGAGATCGTTGATTCCGGCGCTTTTCTTCCCTTGTGTAAGGGTTGCAAGTTTGCTGATGAATTCGGCATGAAGCTTCTCGGCCAAAGTGTCGAATTCCTCCTGCTTGATGTCGATTTTCGCTTTCAGATCCGCTTTCGCCCCTCTTCTGTTGTTTTCTTTTGACGCTTTTGCATAAAGGGCCGTCTTGATTATTGTTCCTGCAAGAGACGGATTGGCTTTGAGGGATGCATCTTTGACATCTCCGGCCTTATCTCCGAATATTGCTTTCAGGAGTTTTTCTTCAGGAGAAGGATCGCTTTCACCTTTCGGGGTGATCTTGCCTATCATGATGTCGCCCGGGTCAATGTGGGCTCCTATCCTGATAATGCCGTTCTTGTCCAGATTGCGTGTAGCATCTTCACTGACATTAGGTATGTCCGATGTAAGTTCCTCCATGCCGCGTTTCGTATCACGTACTTCAGTGAGGTATTCATCGACATGTACGGAAGTCAGCACATCCCATTTGACCATTTCTTCGGAAAGGACGATGGCATCCTCATAGTTGTATCCCTTCCATGGCATGAATGCGACTTTAAGATTTCTTCCCAAAGCCAATTCACCATCCTGTGTGGCATATCCTTCCGTAAGTACCTGGCCTTTCTCGACAATCTCCCCTTTATGGACGATAGGTTTCAAGGTTATCGTGGTACTTTGATTCGTCCTTCTGTATATCGGAAGCTTGTATTCGGTTTCTTCCGGTGAGAAACTTACGAATTTCTCATCGTCGGAAAGATTGTATTTTATGCGGATTACGTTGGCATCGACGTATGTGACCTCACCTTTGCGTTCTGCAACGTATTGAGTCCTCGAATCCAGGCAGACCCTTTCTTCAAGTCCGGTTCCTACGACAGGGGATTCCGGATTCAAAAGAGGAACGGCCTGTCTCATCATGTTCGCTCCCATCAATGCACGGTGGGCATCATCATGCTCGAGGAACGGAATAAGCGATGCTGCTACCGATGCCATCTGGTTAGGTGCAACGTCCATATAGTCGACCTGTTCTTTTGTGACAACAGGGAAATCAGCTTCCTTGCGGCACTGTATCCTCTCTTCCTGGATTTTTCCGTCGTCAGACATTTTGACGTTGGCAAGCGAGACGAGTTTATTCTCTTCTTCTTCGGCACTCATGTATTTCCATCCGGTATCGGACAGGTCCACTTTGCCTTTCTCGACTTTACGATAAGGTGTCTCGATGAATCCCAGCTCGTTTATCCTTGCATATACGCACAAAGACGATATAAGTCCGATATTAGGTCCTTCCGGCGATTCGATAGGGCAGAGACGACCGTAATGGGTATAATGGACATCTCGTACTTCGAATCCGGCCCTGTCTCTCGACAAACCTCCCGGTCCGAGCGCGGAAAGTCTCCTTTTGTGAGTGATTTCTGCAAGCGGATTTGTCTGATCCATAAATTGGGAAAGCTGGCTTGTCCCGAAGAATGAATTGATTACGGAAGACAATGTCTTGGCGTTGATCAAATCTATCGGATTGAACTGCTCGCTGTCCCTTACATTCATCCTTTCACGTATGGTTCGTGCCATCCTTGACAGACCGACACTGAACTGGTTCGCAAGCTGTTCTCCTACGGAACGCACCCTTCTGTTGCTCAAGTGGTCGATATCATCGACGGTGGCTTTCGAATTGATCAGCTGTATGAGATATTTTATTATCTCTATTATATCATTGTTGGTCAGAACCCTTGTCTTCGGATCCGTAGTAAGATTCAGCTTTTTGTTTATGCGGTATCTTCCTACTTCACCCAAGTCATATCTCTTTTCAGAGAAGAACAATTTGTCTATTACATCCCTTGCCGTGGCTTCATCAGGCGGTTCGGAATTCCTCAATTGCTTATAGATATAATTTACCGCTTCAATCTCCGTATTTGTCGGATCTTTTTGCAGAGTATTGTAAATTATAGCGTACTCGTTTGAGTTTGCTTCATCTTTCTGAAGCAGGATAGTCTTGACTTCCGCGTCTTTGATTCTGGCAATAGTGTCATCGTTCAGAATCTCGCCCCTTTCCACAATCGGGATAGTTCTCTCGATAGGGATCACTTCACCGGTGTCCTCATCTTCGAAATCTTCAGTCCACGTTTTGAGAACTTTTGCGGCAAACTTCCTGCCTTCGTTTTCTTTTAGTTTTTCAGGTTTCGTCTCCACCTCGTCGGCAAGTCCGAAAATGTCAATTATATCTTTGTCACTGTTATAACCGATTGCCCTGAGCAACGTTGTGACAGGTAATTTCTTTTTGCGGTCGATATAAGCGTACATGACATTGTTGATGTCCGTAGCGAATTCGATCCATGATCCTTTGAACGGGATGATTCTTGCCGAATATAACTTCGTACCGTTGGCATGCATGCTTTGATCGAAGAATACTCCCGGGGACCTGTGCAGCTGCGAAACTATGATCCTTTCGGATCCGTTGATTATAAACGTGCCGGCAGGGGTCATGTAAGGGATATTTCCCAAATATACATCCTGAACCCTCGTATCGAAATCCTCATGTTCCGGATCGGTGCATGAAAGCCGAAGTTTTGCTTTCAGGGGGACATTGTAAGTCAGCCCTCTGTCAAGACATTCGTCAATCGAATATTGTGGAGGATCGATGAAATAATCGATAAATTCCAGTTTGTAATTGTTCCTGGTATCTTCTATAGGAAATATTTCCTGAAAGACTCTGTAAAGGCCTTCGTCTTTTCTGTTTTCAGGTGTTGTTTCAAGCTGAAAGAAATCTTTGAAAGATTTCAGCTGAACTTCAAGTAGATCGGGATAATCCAGGATTTTTGATGATGCGAAATCAATTCGCTTGTTTTTAGTCTTTATTGACATATTCTGCCTTTGAAATAGAGAAAAACTTAAATACGACAAAAAGGTTTAGAGCCATTATAGGACTCTAAACCTGAATTTGTTCCCGCATGGGGAAGAAGATGGAGTTATTTAACTTCAACTTCCGCTCCTGCTTCTTCGAGAGCGGACTTAAGTTGGTCGGCCTCGGCTTTAGATACTTTCTCTTTAATAACAGAATCCGGTGCTTTGTCAACTAAATCTTTCGCTTCCTTAAGGCCAAGCCCGGTGGCTTCCTTAACGGCTTTGATAACATTAAGTTTAGCCTGTCCTGCCGATTTGAGAACGACTGTAAATTCAGTCTGTTCAGCCGGTGCTGCTGCTTCTGCTGCTGCCGGAGCTGCGACAGCGACTGCAGCTGCTGCAGGCTCGATACCGTATTCCTCTTTCAGAACTTTAGCGAGTTCCTGTACGTCTTTTACAGAAAGATTAACCAACTCTTCTGCAAGTGATTTTACATCTGCCATAATTATAAATGTTTAAATTGTTATAGTTATTTTTTTATTTTTCTTCTTTTTCAGAAAGTGTCTTGACGATACCTGCGAGTTTGCCTCCGGCTGATTCGAGAGCTGAAATGACATTGCGTGCAGGGGATTGAAGAAGAGCGATAACATCGCCGATAAGTTCTTCTTTGGATTTGATTGCACAAAGTTCGTCGAGTTTATCAGCTCCGACAAATGCGCATTCCTGTACGTAAGCTCCTTTGAGAGCCGGCTTTTCCGCTCCGCCTTTCTGCAGCTTTTTTATGAGTTTTGCAGGTTCGTTCGCTACTTCAGTGTACATTACGGCCGTATTCCCTTTGAGGGTGGATACAAGCTGTTTGATTTCTTCGTTGTCTACACTTTCTATCACTTTGTTGAACAGAGTGTTTTTGACGACAACAAGTTTGATTCCCGATTCGAAGCATATGCGACGAAGTTTTCCGGTATCTTCGGCATTCAGTCCCGCAATATCGACAAGATAAAAGTTAGGATACTGCTTAAATTGCGCCGAGATATTTCCAAGTATTTGTTCTTTAATTTCTTTTTTCATAATTGCGAACTTTTTTACTTTTACTCAGCACTATTGGTGAATGATTTTATATTAAGCTTGATGCCGGGACTCATCGTCGTACATATCGAGGCGCTCTTAAGATATGTACCCTTCAGGGATTGAGGTTTAAGTTTAATAATCTCGTTTATTACAGCCATAGCGTTCTCGCTTATTTGCTGAGGTGTAAACGATACTTTACCTACTCCCGTGTGAATGATACCGGTCTTGTCTACTTTGAAATCGATCTTTCCGGCTTTTACTTCCTTTACGGCATTGGCTATTTCCATAGTGACAGTTCCCGTTTTCGGATTAGGCATGAGACCCCTTGGGCCGAGTATACGGCCGATAGGACCGACTTTAGCCATTACCGACGGAGTGCAGATGATGACATCAACGTCAATCCAGCCTCCTTTGATCTTGTCAATATATTCGTCCAGTCCGACATAATCGGCTCCCGCTTCTTTAGCTTCTTCCTCTTTGTCAGGAGTACAGAGGACCAAGACCCTCGATACTTTTCCCGTTCCGTTAGGAAGTGTTACCACACCGCGGATCATCTGATTCGCTTTTCTCGGATCAACTCCGAGATTTGCGGTAAGCTCGACCGTCGCGTCGAATTTAGTATAAGTAATCTCTTTCAGGATTTCACATGCCTGAGGAAGATCATACTGTTTCGACTGATCGTATTTTGCTAATACAGTCTTTTCGTTTTTAGTAACTTTACTCATTTTGCACGTGATTATTTTATATCCTCAGGAAATTCTCCTTGTACTGTGATGCCCATGCTTCTTGCTGTTCCGGCTACCATCTTCATCGCTGATTTCAGTGTGAAAGCGTTGAGGTCAGGCATCTTTTCCTGTGCAATCTCCTTGACCTGGTCCCAAGTAACCGAAGCGACTTTGATTCTGTTAGACTCGCTGGAGCCTTTCTTGATCTTGGCTGCTTCCTTAAGGGATACGGATACGGGAGGTTGTTTTATTACGAATGAAAACGACTTGTCCGAATAGACCGTAATGACTACCGGCAGTATTTTGCCGGCCGCATTCTGTGTCGCAGCGTTGAACTGTTTGCAGAAGTCCATTATGTTCAAGCCTTTGGAACCGAGAGCAGGTCCTACGGGAGGTGCGGGATTAGCCGCTCCGCCTTTGATCTGGAGTTTTATGAACCCGGTAACTTCTTTTGCCATGATAAATTTGTTATTCTTTAGTTACTTGTGTAAAGCTGAGTTCCAGCAGTGTTTTTCTGCCGAAGATCACTACTACTACTTTGAGTCTGCTTCTGTCTGCATCGATATCATCTATCGTTCCGCTGAACCCGCTGAATGGCCCGTCGATTATTTTTACCGAATCGTTAACCGTATAATCGATTTCCGTTTCGGCAGGTGCTTCGGCGTTCTCATCTTGTTTTCCAAGAATCCTCTGAGCTTCCGCATCCCTTAATGGAACAGGGACTCGTTCGGTCTGGGCGGCATTTTCCGCCGAAGATCTTTTCTCGGTAAGGAAACCGGACATTCCCGGAATAAGATTCCGGATTATATATTCAAGTTCCGGACTGAGTTCGGCCTGAATCAATATGTAACCTGGAAAAAGGAGTCTTTCAACTTCTTTCCTTTTGTTGTTTTTGGTTACTATCTCTTTCTTTACCGGAATCAGAATTTGTGATACCTGATCCTGAAGGTTGCTTCTTTCTATCTCTTTTTCAAGATAGTCCTTAGCCTTCTTTTCTTTGCTTCCCGCTGTCCGAAGAACATACCATTTTTTTTCGCCCATAGTAATTTACGTTAATTACAATGTGTAAATAGCAGCCATCAGATGTTCGAAAGCAAAGTCTACGACGAAGAGAATTGCGGCAAGCAACACTGTGGTCACCATGACAAGCAATGCCATATTCTGCATCTTGTCCCATGTGGGCCATGTCACTTTTTTCGTAAGCTCAACGAAAGACTCTTTACAATAGTTAATGAACTTTCTCATCTTTGCTTTTAATGGACATTGTAAAATTGGAAGCTAATACAATGCCTGTTAAACATTTACCAAATCGTAACCTTTGATATTTTGCAGGGACAGAGCGATTCGAACGCCCATCAATGGTTTTGGAGACCACTATACTAACCCTTATACTATGTCCCTAAAAAGCGAGATACACATTGTCGTATTTCCCGCTCATATACGTAAGATCCGATTATTCTTCAATCTTGATAACCTGACCTGCACCTACGGTCTTGCCTCCTTCACGGATGGCGAAACGAAGATTCTCGTTAAGCGCTACCGGAGTGATAAGCTTGACATCGATTTCTACGTTATCTCCAGGCATAACCATTTCAACACCTTCCGGAAGAGTGATTTCTCCCGTTACGTCAAGCGTACGGATGAAGAACTGAGGACGATAATGGTTATGGAACGGTGTATGACGACCGCCTTCCTCTTTCTTGAGAACATAGATCTGAGCCTTGAATTCCGTATGAGGAGTTACTGTCCCAGGTTTTGCAACGACTTCACCTCTCTTGACATCTTTTTTATCGATGCCCCTAAGAAGCAGTCCTACATTATCGCCGGCTTCTCCTTCGTTAAGAAGCTTACGGAACATTTCAACGCCGGTAACAACCGTAGGCCTTGGTGCGTCACCGAAGCCGATAAGTTCTACAGGATCGTTTACATGGATAATACCTCTTTCCACACGGCCGGTAACAACTGTTCCACGTCCGGTAATCGAGAAGATATCCTCGATAGGCATAAGGAACGGTTTCTCATTGTCACGGACAGGAACCGGAATATATTCGTCAACGGCGTCCATAAGTTCGATGACTTTTGCTTCCCATTGCGGGTCTCCGTTCAATGCACCGAGAGCCGAACCGCGGATGACAGGGCAATTGGCACCGTCGAATCCATAGAATGAGAGCAAATCCCTTGTCTCCATTTCGACGAGATCCAACATTTCAGGATCGTCCACAAGGTCAACCTTGTTAAGGAAAACAACAATTTTCGGAACATTTACCTGACGTGCAAGAAGGATGTGTTCACGTGTCTGCGGCATCGGACCGTCCGTTGCTGCTACGACAAGAATGGCGCCATCCATCTGAGCCGCACCTGTAACCATATTTTTAACGTAATCAGCATGTCCCGGGCAATCTACATGTGCATAGTGACGTTTTGCCGTTTCGTATTCTACATGTGCAGTGTTGATAGTGATACCACGTGCTTTCTCTTCCGGGGCGTTGTCGATCTGGTCGAATGACTTGACCTCGTCGTTCCTGCTGAAACCTTTCTCTGCCAATACCTTGGTGATGGCGGCAGTCAAGGTGGTTTTGCCATGGTCAACATGGCCGATTGTGCCTATGTTGACGTGTGGTTTGTCTCTTAAAAATGTTTCTTTAGCCATAATATTATGTTTAAATGTGTTTTGATGCAAAAAAATACAAAGTTGAGCCGGTGATGGGAATTGAACTCATGACCTCATCCTTACCAAGGATGCGCTCTACCCCTGAGCTACACCGGCTTTCTGTGAGCGGAAGACGAGATTCGGACTCGCGACCCTTAGCTTGGAAGGCTAATGCTCTACCAACTGAGCTACTTCCGCAAAAAAGTGGGGAGAGCAGGATTCGGACCTACGAAGGCGTAAGCCAGCAGATTTACAGTCTGCCCCAGTTGGCCACTTTGGTATCTCCCCAAATATAATATTATTATTCCGGATAAGTCCGGAATTGAGCCGATGGAGGGAGTTGAACCCACGACCCCGAGATTACAAATCACGTGCTCTAGCCAACTGAGCTACATCGGCGGTATATGTCAATTCCCCTTAATCGAAAGAGGATTGCAAAGATATGTAATTATTCTTATACTCCAAAACTTTTTATGATTTTATTTTCGTCTTTTAGTACTCCGGAGACCTTCGCAGAACGAGATCCTTTTCATTCTCTTATCGTTATGGACGCATCATTTCCGTTATCCTCTCAAGGATATTCCCGGTATCGAGTCCGCATTCCTCCCGCTGGCACCTTTGCTTGTCCTGGGCTATGAACTTATCCGGGATTCCGGCTCCATGGATCGTTAGCAAATGATTATGCTCCGCCATGTATTCGGTTACAGCTCCGAACAGGCCCCCTGCTAGACAGCCTTCTTCAACTGTCAGGATCATCTTGCATTCCCCGGCAACTTCTTCCAGGATTCCGGTATCCATAGGCTTGAGATATCTCATATTGAATACATACGGATTTACTCCATGGAGCTTTCCGTATTCGACAGCGGCTTCGTATGCCCTGTTGGCAACGGGCCCTATTGCCAAAATTGCCAGTCCGCTACCTTTCAGCATCATCTCGCCTTTGCCTGTTTCCAATGTAACGAATTCCTTCTCTTTCCATTCAACGCCTTCTCCGCATCCTCTGGGGTATCTGATGATAAATGGTCCTGTTTCGCTATGCATGCCGGTATACATCAGATTCCTGAGCTCAAGTTCATCTTTCGGTGAAGATATTATAGTGTTCGGTATACTTCTGTATGCAGCCATATCGAAGCATCCCTGATGTGTCGCCCCGTCTTCTCCTACCAGTCCTGCCCTGTCGAGACAAAGAACGACAGGAAGTTTCTGCAATGCTATATCGTGTATGATTTCATCATATGCCCTTTGGGAAAAAGATGAATAAATGTTACAAAAAGGTTTCATCCCTTCCGATGCCAGTCCTGCGGAAAAAGTTGCCGCATGCTCTTCTTCTATGCCCACATCGAAGAATCTTTCCGGAAATTCATTGGCGAATTCCTGCATCCCGCAGCCGGAGGACATTGCGGGGGTTATTCCAACCACCCTTTTATCTATTTTGGCAAGTTCGGTAAGTGTCTTCCCGAAGACATCCTGGTATCTTGCGGCTTCGTATCTGGTCTTGATTCTTTCTCCGGTTTCCGGATTGAAAAGCCCCGGCGCATGCCAGACGGTGGGATCCTTTTCGGCCGGTGCATAACCTTTGCCTTTGGTTGTAATGGCATGCAGGATTCTCGGACCATGCAAGGTGCCCAGCCTTTTCAATGCCTTGACAACTTGTTCTTCGTCATTTCCGTCTATAGGCCCGAAATACCTGAATCCCAAAGCTTCGAACAAATCCCCTCCGGAATCTTTGACTATCGAAGATTTTGTGCCGGTGACGAATCTTTGCATTGCTGTTCTGAATTTGCCTTCCCCCATCGTATTCCAAACATTTTCCTTCAATTTGTTGTATGTGGGATTTGTGGTGATGTTCAGAAGATTGTCATGCAATGCCCCTATGTTTATATCAATGGATAAATTGTTGTCGTTCAATATTACGAGCAAATCCGTCTTTCTGTCCCCGGCATTGTTCAGCCCTTCCAGAGCCAGTCCTCCCGTAAGGGCACCGTCTCCTATCAAAGCCACGACTTTTTCATCAAGGCCCTGTATCCTTGCAGCTTCGGCAATTCCCAAAGCCGCCGATATCGATGTTGAAGAATGTCCGACTCCGAACGCATCATATTCGCTTTCTCCTCGTTTCGGGAAGCCGCTTATGCCTTCTTTCGTACGGTTTTTCTTGAAAATATCCTTCCGGCCGGTGAGTATCTTATGCGCATAAGCCTGATGTCCGACATCGAAAATGAGCTTGTCTTTCGGCGCATCGAATACATAATGCATTCCTACAATCAGTTCGACGGCACCAAGACTGGATGCCAGATGTCCAGGATTGGATGAACAGCATTCAACCATATAACCGCGGATTTCAGCACAGAGAGTTCTGAGCTCGTCCATGCTGAAATTTTTGATGTCTTGCGGCGAATTTACTTTATCAAGTAAAGACACATCTATCTCTCCTAATGTTGTATATTAGCTACCTGCAGTCCGTAATGTTTCTTTTTGTCCAGCACTTTCACTCCGATGGCGATAATTATTGATATTATTCCGAATGAAGCGAATATTATCGAAGGAAGAGTGTAATCATATGTCGGTCTGGAAAGTCCTTCTGCAGTAAGGACGCTTCCCGTTATACAGCATTTGTTCAGAACATAACCGATCAAAAGGGGAACTCCCCAAAGTCCGATATTCTGTATGTAGAATGTCAGCGACATTGCCGTCCCGAGTTGTTTCGCAGGTATTATTTTAGCGACGGAAGGCCACATTGCCGATGGCAACAGCGCGAATCCTATTCCCAGAAATGCCATAAGAATATAAGCCATCCAGGTCTTGTTTATGAACGGCATGGCGAAGAATATATGGACCGTTGCAATTATCGCGGCCCCGAGAATCATAAGATCTGCACCATGACCTTTATTGTCATAAATGGTACCGAACAGCGGCGTCAGTATTATACATCCGAAAGGCAGTACGCTTGGAATCTGTCCCGCAACTGCAGGATTGACTCCGAATTTGTTTACCATAAGGTCCGAAGCATATTTCTGGAACGGAAAAACGGCTGAATAGAACAATACGCAAAGAAATGCTATCATCCAGAAAGCCGGATTCTTTAGTACGTCCAGGACGTCTTGCCATTTGAATTCATCTTCATCGGAAGAATTTGCTACTTTAATGCCCTCTGCTGAAATCTGTTTGTCAAGTTTCTTGTCGTAAAACGTGAAAATGATGTAAAGGAGGGTTCCGAATATAAGAAGGAGCAAACCGGTAAGAACGACGGCTCCTGCATTGCCGAAATGTTCTGCAATGGATGGAGTCAAAAGCATGGCTGCTCCCTGTCCCATACGGGAAATTGCAACCTGGACCCCCATAGCCAGCGCCATTTCATATCCTTTGAACCATTTTGCAATACTTTTCGTCACTGTGACTCCGGCTACTTCGGCCCCGACTCCGAAGGTGGCGAAGCCCATGGAAGCCCAAAATACTTGTTTCGGCATCTCGTTTCCGAAGAAAGTCATGTCACCCGTAAGCGAAGCGGAAGTCATGGCCCAGTACTTGACTCCTATCCCTATTACACATAGAAGACAAGATACTATACCCGTGAAACGAACTCCGAGTTTATCCAGAACAAGTCCGCCGATTATTAACATGAAGAGGAAAACGTTGAAAAGCGAATACGAACTTTGAAACCATCCGTATGCGAAACTGTTCCATCCGTTATGAACCTCCAGGAAAGTCTTGAGTGGTGAGAATTCATCGTTGACAAGGTATACCGCAAACATTGTCAGAGCGATGAGAAGAAGAGACGTCCATCTTAAAAACGGAGAGTCCCTAAGCAATTTTTTTTCGGTTGCCATCTGGTTTAGCTTTTTTTGTTAATATCTATCTTTCAATTGTAGCGTTACGGTCGGGACCGAGAGAAATTACTTTTACAGGTATTCCTATGAACTCTTCCATAAACTTTATATAATCTTTGAATGCCGCTGGAAGATCTTTTTCTTCCCTTATTCCGGTAAGGTCCGTATTCCATCCTTTGAATTCGGTATATATCGGTTCTATTTCGGCCTGGGTATCGAATGGAACGCGGTCTGTCACTTCACCGTTTATTTTGTAGCCGGTGCAGACCTTTACGGTTTCGAAGTCGTCCAGACAATCGGATTTCATCATCACAAGGTCGGTAACTCCGTTAAGCATCGCAGTATATTTCAGTGCTACCAGATCCAGCCATCCGGTACGGCGTGGTCTTCCGGTAACCGCTCCGAATTCATGACCTACCTGGCGTATCTTTTCTCCGGTTTCATCAAACAATTCCGTCGGGAAAGGTCCGCTTCCTACTCTGGTGCAGTATGCCTTGAAGATTCCGAATACATGTCCGACCCTGGAAGGCGGAACTCCAAGTCCGGTGCATACGCCTCCGATTGTAGTGGAAGATGAAGTTACGAAAGGATAAGAGCCGTAGTCGACATCCAGAAGGGATCCCTGTGCGCCCTCGGCAAGCATAGGCTTTGCTTCAAGCCAATTATTAACGAAGTATTCGCAATCTTCCAGTCTGAACGATTTCAGGAATTCTATTGCTTCCATCCATTCTTGTTCTCCCTTTTCGGGATCGCAATCGAAGTTGAGATCTGATATTTGTCTTATGTGCCTTTGTTTCAGCTTTTCGAATCTATCCTTGAAATCAGGAGCAAGAATGTCGCCCACTCTGAGTCCGTGTCTGCTTATTTTGTCAGTGTAGGTCGGTCCGATACCTTTCAATGTGGAACCTATCTTACCCTTTCCTGCTGCAGCTTCATTTGCTGCGTCGAGCAATTTGTGCGTAGGAAGAATCAGATGTGCCTTCTTGGAAATAATGATTTTGTCTTTTGGCGTGATCCCCATACGGGATATATTATTGCATTCTTCCCTGAAAGTAACGGGATCGAGTACAACCCCATTGCCTATGATATTCGTTGATCCTTCCCTGAATATACCGGAAGGGACACTTCTGACAACAAAACTTTTTCCTTCGAACTGTAATGAGTGTCCTGCATTCGGACCACCCTGAAATCTTGCTACAGCCGGATAACGTCCGGCAAGTACATCCACAATTTTTCCTTTTCCCTCATCTCCCCATTGGAGACCGAGAACAACATCGATTTTCATATTATATGTTATGATTTAGAACGGTAAATCGTCTGTAACGTCATCCTGCTGCACGTTTCCGGAAGGCTGTGCATTTGCAGCAGTCTCGGCTTTTGCCTGTACGTATGTACCTGCAGAAGGTTTCTGGTATCCCGCATTCTGCTCGGCTCCCGTATTTTCGGATTTTCTTCCAAGCATCTGAAGGTTATCGACGATTATTTCGGTAGTATATTTCTTATTGTTATTTTGATCGGTCCATGATCTTGTACGCAATTTCCCTTCAACGAAAAGTTGCGATCCTTTTCTTATGTATTTCTCGGCGATGTCGGCTGAATTTCTCCAGGCTACGATGTTGTGCCATTCTGTATTCTCGTGAAGTTCGCCGTTTCTATCCTTGTATCTTTCGGATGTGGCTAACGGGAATGATGCGACTTTTACGTTTCCGGAATTGGCATTCCCGTCGATATATCGGACTTCGGGATCTTTTCCGACGTTGCCGATCAATAAGACTTTGTTAAGTGACATAAAAAATATTGCGTTTATGTAATGCAATTTCTTTGCAAGATAGATATTTTTTCTCTTTTCAGCACAAGATTAATAAATAAATTTCCTCCGGGCCGAAGATTTTCCGCGAAAAATTTTCATGTGTTTTCGTTATTTTACTTTTATGTTTCGAGTTGTGACGTGTATAATGCGATTTCTTTTCATTTTATTTTCATTTTGTTTTATTATGTAGTATTTTTGTTTCATAATTGAAAGCCTCTTGTCAGGCGGACGATAAAGAACCTTATGGATTGTAACAATATATAACACTGTAAATATTATGGATAAAATTGCCAGGGCACTCGAAAAGACAACAGATACCAAAGATCTTTTCATAGGAACGGGAGCTTTGAAAAAGGTACCGGAAATGTTCCTGAGACTATTCGGAAAAGTAAATGCCGTAGTGGTAGCCGATACCAATACGTTCGAGGTCGCAGGCAGGGAGGTCTGCGATAATCTGAAGGATGCCGGCATTATCGTTGAAAAGCCTTTCATATTCGATGATCCGGATTTATTCGCCGAATGGAGTTATCTTGAGAGTTTGGAAAAATATCTCGGCACACTGGATGCCGTGGCTGTGGCCGTCGGTTCAGGGGTGATAAATGATTTGGTGAAACTTTCTTCTTTTCATCTGGGTCGCAAATATATGGTGGCGGGAACTGCTGCCTCGATGGATGGTTATACCGCGTATGGTGCTTCCGTGACATTCGAAGGTAATAAACAGACTTTCGATTGCAGTGCTCCTGCAGGAATGGTTCTGGATCCGGCAATAGCGGCTGCAGCACCTGCCGGAATGTCGGCTTCCGGTTATGCGGATCTCATGGCCAAAATACCCGCCGGAGCTGATTGGATGCTGGCGGAAGCTGCCGGTGTGGAAACAGTGGATGAATTTTCCTTCGGTTTGGTACAGTCGGGATTGCGTGAATCTTTGTCAAAGCCGGAAGCTGTTGCAAACGGAGAAGTCAAATCGACGGAACTTCTGGCCCGGGGATTGGTAATGAGCGGATTCGCAATGCAGGCCTATCATTCCAGCAGGCCTGCGTCCGGAATGGAGCATCAGTTCAGCCATTATTGGGATATGGAAGACCTCCATTACAAAGGCAAACATGTTTCACACGGATTCAAGGTCGGGATAGGCACTTTGGTTTCCACAGCGTGTTTTGAATATCTTCTCGGAAGTGATTTGCAGAATGCCGATATTGAAAAATGTGTGGAATCATGGCCGGACATGGATACGATGAATAGACGGATTGAATCTGTTTTTCAAGGCAAGCCCGGGCACAAGGCAAGAGCACTGGAGGAAACACGGGCAAAATATGTCGGCAAAGACGGATTGAGAAAAGAATTGTCCGGTATTTCAGGGCAGTGGCCATCCTTAAAGGATCAAATCAGTAGACAGATATATACTTTTGATGAAGTCCGTGACAGTCTCCGGAAAGCAGGTGCTCCTTATGAGCCGGAGATGATCGGTATCACCAGAGCAAGGCTGAAGGAAACATTTATTGGCATTCCATATATGAGAAGCCGTTTTACTGTCATAGATGCAATCATGGGATTCGGCCTGATGGATAATGTCGCAGACTACCTGTTCGGCGAAGGCGGCCATTGGAAAGTATGATCGTTTTCAGATCATGACTCTTGCCATTGCTTTCAAATCCGGTTCTTCTCCTGTCATTATTCCGTATCCGGTAAGGGCTTGGTATAGCAGCCATTTCCTTCCCGGAACATATTGGCAGCCGCCGGCGTCCAGCATGTCCAGTATGGTGCCGGAGAAAGAAGGGTTTTTGTAATTGGCTTCCAATATTACTTTTGAAGGCCGGTTGTAAGTATATCTGTCTTCGCCTGCGAAATCGCTGCCGGTCAGATTGGTCAACGCAGGTATAGCCATCGGAAGTGTGTATATGACAAGGTCGCATTCTCTGAATGCCGCTTCGAAATCACTTATGGGGTCTACTATGAACCCGTATTCTGGAAGTTCCATCGCGATTTTCCCGGCTTTTTCTTCTGTTCTGTTCATCAGTACCGTATCGAACCCCAATTCGGCGGCCGCAACTGCTGCAGCTCTTCCGGCGCCTCCGCAGCCGACGATCAATGCCTGAGGCTTGCGTGAAAACAGACTGTCGATACTCTGAAGAAAAAACTGGTGTATACGGATAAATGCTTTGCTTCCGAATTTGGCGTAGAATTGTTCCGTAAGCCCCGGAAGCAGTGCTTCTACAATGCTTAGTACAATACCTGTAAAGTCGGAGTTGTCGGCTTTGACTCCGTTTTCCGTTTTTATCAGAATGTTTGATGCACCTATCTTGTTACATGACGAAGTGAAGATATCCGCTTTCCTGAAAGCATCCTGCTTGAATGGAGCCGTAACATTTATTGCCTTGTAGCCTTCGGTGAATTTCCGGAATGCTTTTCCGAATTCTTTTCCTTCTATAAGGTCGTAATCGTATTTTCCATTGTATCCGGCCTTGAACAGGGCCGGACTCAAAGAGTCGGAGATCGGATCTCCGATAAGTCCGAATTTGTCCATTATTTGATTTCTTTAATCGTCTGTCTTCCTGCCGGATTCTATTTCCGTGTCGAGGTGTTTCTCTGTCTTACGGCTTCGTATAAAAGTATCGCTGCGGATACAGATACGTTCAGGGAATCAAGTTTCCCCAGCATGGGAATCATAATGTGCCTGTCAGCCGCTTTTCTCCAGAAATCGGTCAGCCCTGATGATTCGGTTCCGGCTACGATGGCGGCCGGTTTGCTCATGTCCGTGTCGTAATATGGAGAAGAATCCTGAAGTTGCGCGGTGTATATTGATATCCCGTTGCTTTTGAGCCACTTGAAAGTGTCTTCATTCGATGCGGCCGCTGTCTGTACCGTGAATACGGCTCCTATACTTGCGCGAATTATATTGGGATTGTATATATCTGTCAAAGGATCGCATATGATCACGGCATCCGCACCGGCTGCGTCCGCACTTCTCAATACGGCTCCGATATTTCCTGGCTTTTCCACCGTTTCGAGAATGACTATCAGCGGATTGCTGCCTAATTTGATATCGTCAAGCGTTTTTTCCTTGCGTATTATTTCGGCTATGATACCTTCCGTACTTCCGCGATAAGCTATCTTTTCATATAGAAAAGAGGGGACTGCAATTATTCCGCAACCCGGGTTTGCACTTTCGGCAAGGGATACTATTGAATCCAGATTCCTTTCTCCGAGTATTTCACCGCAAACGAAAAGGGTTGACGCTTTGAATCCGGCATTGAGGCAATGCTCCGTTTCTTTAAGTCCTTCGACAATGAAAAGATCGTTTTTGCGCCGCAGTCTGGATTTGTCACGAAGTGCGAGGAGTTCCTTTATCTTTGGATTCTTAGCCGATGTAACATTTTCTATCCTCATATGTCATTCGTTCCCGCCGTCCTGTCCTTCTTCTTTGTTTTCTGCTTTTTCCGGCCTCATCTGAGGGAAGAAAAGCACATCCTGGATCGTCGGCTGATTGGTCATCAACATTGCAAGGCGGTCTATTCCTATACCGAGTCCCGATGTCGGCGGCATTCCGTATTCCAATGCGCGTATGAAGTCGTAGTCTATATACATGGCTTCATCGTCTCCGTTGCTTTTGAGCCTGGCCTGTTCTTCGAATCGCTCTTTTTGATCTATCGGATCGTTGAGCTCGCTGTATGCATTGGCCAGTTCATGTCCGCATACAAACAGTTCGAACCTCTCGGTAAGTTCCGGATTGTTGCGGTGCCTTTTTGTCAAAGGTGACATTTCCACGGGATAATCAATGACATATGTCGGCTGAACGAAGTTTTTCTCACAATATTCTCCGAAAATGGCGTCGATAAGTTTCCCTTTGCCCATTGACGGATCTATAGCGACGTTCAGTTTGTTGCATGTCTCTTTCAATTCCTTTTCGTCCATTCCGGCAATGTCTACGCCTGCATATTCTTTGATTGCATCAAGCATCGGAATTCTTCTGAACGGGGCTTTGAAATCTATTTCATTCCCTTCTATTATGAATTTCGAGGTCCCATGCAGTTTTACCGCTATCTGTTCCAGCATTTTCTCAACGAATTCCATCATCCATATATAGTCTTTGTATGCTATATAAATTTCCATGCAGGTGAATTCGGGATTATGGGTCTTGTCCATTCCTTCATTCCTGAAATCCTTTGCGAATTCATATACTCCGGAATATCCTCCGACGATCAGCCGTTTGAGATAAAGTTCATTTGCAACCCTTAGATACAGAGGTATGTCAAGAGCGTTATGATGCGTTATGAATGGCCTTGCGGTTGCTCCTCCCGGAATGGATTGGAGAATCGGGGTTTCAACTTCCAGACAACCTGCATTGTTGAAATATTCCCTCATCTGGGCGATTATCTGCGAGCGTTTAACGAAGACGTCGCGGACTTGCGGATTTACGATCAGATCCACATATCTTTGCCTGTATCTCAATTCCGGATCCGAAAATGCATCATGTATCTTGCCGTCGGATTCCTTTACTACGGGGAGGACTTTCAACGACTTGCTGAGCAACGTGAATTCTTTGGAATGGATAGTGAGCTGGCCTGTCTGTGTCAGGAATGCGAATCCTTTTATTCCGATGATGTCACCGATGTCCAACAGCTTTTTGAAAACGGTGTTATACATGGTCTTGTCCTCTCCGGGGCATACGTCGTCCCTTTTCATATAAACTTGGATACGTCCAGTCGAGTCCTGGAGTTCCATGAATGAAGCGGCACCCATGATTCTCCTTGACATTATCCTTCCGGCAATTACGACATCTTTGCAATTTTCCTTTTCGGGATCATATTCTACGGATATGCCTTTGGCTGTGGCGTTTACAGGATATAATTGTGCAGGATAAGGGTTTATGCCCAACTCTTTGAGCCTGTTCAGCGATTCTCTTCTTCCGAGTTCCTGCTCGTTTAATGTCTTTTCCATATATATGTCATTTTTATTATTCAGCTGTCTTTCAATGCGGGATGTTACATCGCAAACAGACAAAATTAGTATATTTATTCTTAAATTGAAATTATTTGAATATCTTTGTATACTATGGCAATGGAAAGAAAATGGGTGATGAAAGATCCTGCCGACGTTGAAAAAGTCAGCAGACTTGCTACCGAACTTGGAATAGACAGTGTCCTTGCCGAACTTCTTCTCAAAAGAGGTGTCGAAACTTTCGATCAGGCACGTTCCTTCTTTCGTCCCAGTCTGGATAACCTGCACGATCCTTTCCTTATGATAGATATGGAAACGGCAGTCGAAAGAGTGCGGAAGTCTGTCGTTTCGGGCGGAAAAATCCTTGTATACGGTGATTATGATGTGGACGGGACAACTGCAGTTGCCTTGGTTTATTCTTTTTTCAAGGGCATTACCGACAATGTGGATTTTTACGTGCCGGACCGTTACGATGAAGGCTATGGAGTTTCGTTCAAAGGCATCGATTGGGCTTCTGCCAACGGGTTCGACCTTATCATCACTTTGGATTGTGGTATAAAAGCTAATGACAAAGTCGATTATGCCGCTTCAAAGGGAATCGATGTGATAATCTGCGATCACCATCTTCCTGAAAATGAATTACCTGCCGCCGTAGCTGTTCTGGATGCCAAAAGATCGGATTGCCATTATCCTTTCGATGACCTTTCAGGTTGCGGAGTCGGATTCAAATTGGTTCAGGGTTATGCCATGAGGTACGGGGTTGATTTTGATTATCTGCTTCCGCTGCTTGACCTTCTTGTAGTAAGCATATCTTCCGATCTCGTATCCATGGCCGGGGAAAACAGGATTCTTGCTTATTTCGGACTGAAACGCCTTAATGAAAATCCCCGTAAGGGCCTCAGGGCGATGTTCAGCCTGGCCAAACTTGAAGCTGGGCATATAGGCATTGATGACATCGTGTTTAAAATAGGACCGAGGATCAATGCCGCCGGGCGAATGGAATCGGGACGACTCGCGGTTGAACTGCTTACGGCCACCGATGATGCGGAAGCTTCCAGGATAGCTTCCAAGATCAACGATAACAATAATGAGCGAAAGAATATAGACAGGGAGATAACCAAAGAAGCTCTGGATATGGTCAATAACGGAAACTGTCTCGCCAGCGAGAATGCGACCATAGTTTATAATCCCGGGTGGAACAAAGGTGTCGTCGGAATCGTCGCGTCACGGCTGGTGGAGGCTTTTTACAAGCCTACGATAGTGCTTGCAAAATCAAACGGGTTCGTAACCGGTTCTGCCAGAAGCGTGCAAGGATTCGATTTGTATGAAGCGATAGAAAGCTGCGCCGATCTTCTCGAGAACTTCGGAGGCCACGTTTATGCCGCCGGCCTTACTTTGAAGGAAGAAAATCTCGAAGAGTTCAGCAAAAGGATTGACAAATTCGTAGGGGACAGGATCCGTCCTCAGATGTGCGTACCGACTCTGGAAGTTGACTGCCGTCTGGATTTCTCTCAGATAACCCCTAAATTTTTCCGGATTCTCAAGCAGTTCCAGCCTTTCGGTCCCGGAAATTCCAATCCTGTTTTTCTTACGGAGAACGTATATGAAGGCGGGAACGGACGTAAGGTGGGGGCCGGCGGAGTCCATATGAAATTGGATCTGATACAGGAATCCCAGCCATATCATCAAATCCCGGCCATAGCTTTCAATATGTCGGAATATTTCGATTATATAAAAGCGGGAAATCCCATAGATATCTGTTATTCCATAGTGGAGAATTATTACCGCGGTTCTTCCAATCTGCAGCTTCGCATCCGCGATCTGAGAGAAAGAAAAGAAATAATCTGATGATTTGTTGGAAGTCCCGTTTAGCTTTACAGTCTTTCCGTACAGGCGATCTTGTCCACGATTTCCTTTGATGACAGGCCGTCCGTACAAATAATGCTGTCGGCAGCGTTTTCATACGTCTTTTCCCGTGAGGAAAGCAATTGCAATATTCTTGATTTCAGGTTCTCGGGACTGTTTCCGGCTTTTTCCAGCATGGGCCTTCCGGAGGTCGCGTTTTTTAGGTTGGATACCAATGTATCGGCCGATGCCTTAAGGTAAATGCAGTAAGTAGAATCCTTTATAAGTTTGGCACATTCCGGAGTCGTGAGTGTCCCTCCTCCCAATGACAGAATCAGCCCGGCTTTCAGATCCTTGCGTTCGTACCGGTTGTCGGACAGAATCTCTTTTAAAGAATCCAACTCCATTTGCCTGAAACCCTTTTCGCCTTCGTTGCGGAAAATTTCCGGAATCGTTTTCCCGTTTTTTTTCTCTATGTAGTAGTCCAGATCTATGAAATCGCATCCAAGCAGTTCCCGGAGTCTTTTCCCGATACTGCTTTTCCCGCTTCCCATAAATCCTGTTAGGCTGATTATCATCAGAATAATGTTGGTTCGTCTGTTTCTCCGGAATCATCTTCATCATCCGGATCCACTGTCTCAGCGTCGGGGGATTGTGCCATTGCATCCTGCACCAGCACATCGTCTTCCGGTTTATGCAGAGGTTCGGTGAATTCAGCATTCTTTAGTTCGTTCTGATGGCATCTTTTCCCTTTTGCGTAAAGACCCTTGACAGTTATATAACTTTCCACATCAATCGTTTCCGGCTCTTTGAATTCATGTTTTCCTCCGAATGTGACTTTCATCTGCGGATGAAGATCTTCGCTCAATGCTACAAGACGGGATCCTTTGCATGAAGAGATGAAACAAGCTTGTGTATTGTCGCTGATTTCAAAAGAGAATCGTTTCACGTAATACAGATTCGTTTCCCCGTTGAAATAAATTACGGAGTAAATTTTGTTCTTGTCAAGTTTTTCTATCTTGAGGACATCCCCCTGATATCTGTTGCTGAGGTCGAACGATGTCGTATAAAATGTCCCGTCTTTGAATATTGCCAGTATCTTGTCGTCTTTTCCGAATTGTCCCAGATAGAGGCCCCTTGAATCTTCATTCAGTCTTTGTATGTCCGAGTCGTACCAGATATCTTTTCCTCCGATCGTGGAAATGCCCTTCGCCTTGATCTGTATTTTTGCGATTAAGTTTTTTGTCACAAGGTTGCCTCTTGCACTTTTACCTTTTATGGCAAGAGCGGAAAAGTCATATTCGGTTGATAGCTTTTTAAGCTTGTGCCTCGGTCTGAAATTTATTTTCACGATTTCGGCTTCACCGTTATGATTGGCGGTGAACCACATGATGGCTGAACCGGGTGTCCCTTGTGTAATATCATATTCCTTGTCCCTGGTAATGCTGATGACGGAAAATCTTTTTGCGTAATATACGGAAGTCTTTCCATCCCTGTATATTGCGTTGTAAACTGTCCTGCTATCGTTCCTGTTGAATAATCCTACATACAGCAGATTCTTCCCGAAAAAAGCTTTGTCGCTGATTTTCGTTATCCGGTATTTCCCATCGCTGCCGATAACGATTATTTCCGACAGATCCGAGCAGTCGCATATGTACTCTCCGTTGTCGTCTTTCTTCAACCCTATTCCGACGAATCCCTCACTCATATTTGCGTAAAGCTTGGCATTGTTGCTTACGACTTTTGTCGCGGATATGGTTTCGAAGTTTGTTATTTCCGTCAGTCTTTTGAACTGCTTTCCATATTTTTCTTTTATGTTCCTGAAGAATTTTATGGTGAATTCGGTGAGGTGATCGATGTTATCCTTTACTTTGTTTATTTCTTCTTCTATTCCTTTTATTTTCTCGTCGATTGCTTTGGTATCGAATTTCGAAATCTTCCTTACCGGTTTTTCGACAAGTTTCAATATGTCATCCATTACGACCTCGCGATGAAGCAGGTCTTCATATGATTTCATTGTATCGAACACGTCTTTAAGCTGTTGATTCCAGCTTTTCTGATCCTGTTCCAGAATTTTGTATACCCTGTTTTCGAAGAATATCCTTTCCAGTGAACTGTAATGCCAGTCGTTTTCAAGTTCTTCCAAACGGATTTGAAGTTCCTGTCCCAAAAGGTCTTTCGTATGTTCAGTATCATAAATGAGTATGTCACTGACATTCAGGAATTGCGGCTTGTTCTCCTTTATCACGCACGCATTCGGTGCCACTGTCGTTTCGCAATCCGTGAAAGCGTAGAGGGCATCGATCGTTTTGTCAGGTGAAACATCATTGGGAAGATGAATCAATATATTCACTTTCCCTGTAGTCATGTCATCGATCTTTTTTATCTTGATCTTTCCTTTTTCCTTTGCCTTGAGGATCGAGTCTATCAGTACCTTGGTGGTTTTCCCATAAGGGATTTCGGTTACGGCTATCGTATTTTTGTCCAGCTTTTCTATCTTGGCCCGTATTTTTACAACGCCGCCCCTCTGTCCTTTCATGTATTTCGAACAATCGGCGTAACCTCCGGTAGGAAAATCCGGAAATATTTCGAATTCTTTTCCTTGCAGAATCGCAATTGATGCGTCCAGCAGTTCATTGAAATTGTGGGGGAGGATCTTTGACGCCATTCCGACTGCGATACCTTCTGTTCCCTGGGCAAGAAGCAATGGAAAACGGACAGGCAGTTCTGTAGGTTCCTGATTGCGGCCGTCGTAAGATGTCATCCATTTGGTGATTTTGGGATCGAATACGACATCTTTGGCGAATTTGCTCAACCTGGCTTCGATATATCTTGGTGCAGCACTGCCGTCACCTGTAAGTATGTTGCCCCAGTTTCCCTGGCAGTCGATAAGAAGGCCTTTCTGTCCGAGCTGGACCAGAGCGCCTTCTATGGATGCATCTCCATGCGGATGATACTGCATGGCCTGTCCGATAATATTAGCAACCTTGGTATAGGAGCCGTTGTCCATATTGAACATTGCATGCAAAACTCTGCGCTGTACAGGTTTAAGCCCGTCAACGATATGAGGTACAGCCCTTTGGAGGATTACATAGGATGAATAGTCGAGAAACCAATCTTTGAACATTCCCGACAATTTGTATTTGCGGCTGTCCGATCCAAGTAATTTCTCGTATTTGCCCGAAGGCCCGGTTCCGGAATCTTCAGCAAGACTTTCTTCTTCCCCGTTTTCTTCTTCGTTCCCTTCCTCGTTCTGATTCTCCGAATTTATATCGTCCCATTCGTCTTTACTCATATCCGCCTTTTTTCAATCCTTTTTATATTTAGTCTTCGTATCCGAATTTTCTTAATTCTTTCCTGTTTTCGCGCCAATTCTCATCGACTTTGACAAACATGGAAAGGAAAACTTTTTTCTGGAAGAAATCTTCCATCTCAATCCTGGCCTGTGTGCCTACTTTTTTCAAAGCGCTGCCGCCTTTTCCTATCAGGATTCCTTTCTGGGAATCTTTGTTAACGTAGATAATTGCCCCGATGTCGTATTTATCTTTGTTTTCCTTGAAAGTCTCTATAACGACTTCGCAGCAGTAAGGAATTTCCTGATCATAGTTCTCCAGAATCTTCCCCCGGATGATTTCCGAAGCGAAAAATCTTAAATTCCTGTCTGTGAAGGCATCTTTGTCAAACCATGCGGGAGCGACCGGAAGATGGGACAAGATGGCATCGAAAACACTTTCAAGGTTGAATTTTTCCTTGGCTGAAATCGGAATGATCTCCGCTTTAGGCAGAATTTTCTTCCATGTCTCTATCAGAGCCAAGACCTCTTCCTGTGAACTTACGTCTATCTTGTTTATTACCAGTATTATCGGAGAATCTACTTTGGCCAGTTTTTCTATATAGCTTTCGTTCTTGTCGTTTTTTTCCACCACGTCGGTTACATATAAGATGATGTCTGCATCACCTATGGCCGTGTTTACAAAATTCAGCATATTCTGCTGAAGCCTGTAATTCGGTTTAAGTATACCGGGAGTGTCGGAAAAGACTATCTGATAATCCTCTCCGTTTACAATACCCATGATCCTGTGTCTTGTAGTCTGGGCCTTGGCGGTTACAATCGAAAGCTTTTCTCCGACCAAGGCATTCATAAGTGTCGATTTTCCGACGTTAGGATTCCCGATAATATTTACAAAGCCGGCTCTGTGTTTATTTCCGCTCTCTTTTTCTTCCATATCAGTTTCTAAACGTATGCTCCCATTTTAAGAATGTTCACCTCGCCTTCAGTAAGGTTTCTCCATTCTCCTCTTTTGAGGCCTTTTTTGGTAAGTCCGGCAAAATAAACTCTGTCAAGTGCCCTTACATCATATCCCGTGGCCTCGAATATCCTTCTGACTATACGGTTTTTCCCGGAATGTATTTCGATTCCAAGTTTTCTGTGATCTTCCGGATCTATGAATTCCAATTCATCGGCCTTTATTTCACCGTCATTCAACGGAATTCCTTCTATTATTTTGTCGTGATCTTCCTGTGACAGAGGCTTGTCAAGAATAACCTGGTAAATCTTCTTTTTGTTGTAGGAAGGATGTGTCAATTTCTCTGCAATTTCACCGTCATTCGTAAACATAAGAATTCCGGTTGTGTTCTTGTCAAGTCTTCCTACCGGAAATACTCTGAATTTGCATTCTTTCAAAAGATCCATTACAGTTCTGTCTGCATGCGGATCGCTTGCTGTCGTGACAAATCCTTTAGGTTTGTTCATTACAAGGTATACCTTTTCTTCACCTTTGAGTCTTTCGCCATTGAATCTGACATCATCTTTGGTGACATTGATTTTTGTACCCAGCTCGGTTACCACAGTTCCGTTTACCGTAACGACTCCTGCCTGTATGTAATTGTCGGCTTCGCGTCTTGAGCAGACACCGGAGTTTGCAATATACTTGTTCAGACGCATTTCCTCTTGTATTGGTGTCTGTACGGTATCGTTGTCCGACATCTGATTATTGTCTATGACAGCCTTTCTGCTTAGCATCTTGTTAATTCCGGCTTCATCAGTTTCATTGAACTGGAATTCTTCATTATGGTCGAATCTCCTGTTATTCTGACTTCTGAATCCGTTGTCCCTCTTTGCAAAAGGACGTCTGTCACTGCTTCCGTAGCTGCTTCTGCGATCACCATAGCTTCCGCCCCTTCTGTCACTGCTTCCGTAGCTGCTTCTGCGATCACCATAGCTTCCGCTCCTTCTGTCACTGCTCCCGTAACTGCTTCTGCGCTCGCCATAGCTTCCTTCTCTTCTGTCGCCGCTTCCGTAGCTGCTTCTGCGCTCGCCATAGCTTCCTTCTCTTCTGTCGCCGCTTCCGTAGCTGCTTCTGCGCTCGCCGTAGCTTCCGCTCCTTCTTTCGCCGCTTCCGTAACTGCTTCTGTGCTCACCATAGCTTCCTTCCCTTCTTTCGCCGCTTCCGTAACTGCTTCTGTGCTCACCGTAGCTTCCGCTCCTTCTGTCACTGCTACCGTAACTGCTTCTGCGCTCGCCGTAGCTTCCTTCCCTTCTGTCACTGCTACCGTAACTGCTTCTGCGGTCACCGTAGCTTCCGCCTCTTCTGTCACTGTTTCCGTAACTGCTTCTACGGTCACCATAGCTTCCGCCTCTTCTGTCGGAAGAGTATCCGGAATGCTGTCCAGCTCCGGAACTTCTCCTTTCTTCCGAGTTATCGGAGTTGTAATTCACCTTTTCATAACTTCCTGAACTTCTTCTGCCATAACCTGAATTGTCAGGCGTATCTGAAGATATCCTTTTTCTTCTAGGGCGCAGGACTCTTCCTGCCGATGATGAAGAATAGTCTTTTTCATTCTTTGTCCCGTAATCGCTACGGCTTTCCTGACGATTTATTTCGTCTTGATTGTTTGTTTCCATTGTTTTTGTGCCTTGAGGCATGATTAAAATTATACTAATACCAACCTTGTTATTTTATGGCGTCACGCCATTGTGTTATCCGGATCAGACCGGCTTATTTTAAATTGAAAATATACTTTATTGTTCCTTGTTGCAGCGGAGGTGCATCTGCGCTCATATTGAAATGGGCACCCAAGGCTGCTTTCCTGGCCGCAGCCCATAATATTTTGTCTGTTACGGTAGTCCCTTCAGCTCCGGGAAGAGCTTTTTGTACTTTCCCATATTGATCCACCCATATGGTAACAACCACAATCCCGTCTTGCTGTATGGCGTAAACCGGTCTTGGAAGCGTTCCCATGACATTCCTGCCTTTTAAATGTGCATTGGGGGTTCCATCTGTCTTTCCTGTCTTCGTATTTCCCAGAGGATGTCCGGCTTTAAGGGCATCGCTTATTTTTCTTGCAGTCTGGGCGGCAAGCGTATCTTTGTCGCTTTTGTTGTCTGCCGTATGGAAAAGGGCTCTGTTGTCGATCTTCGGTTCTTCTTCCGGCTTTTCCACATCAACGTCTCCGAAATCATCGACGGTCGCGGCTTTCCCTAAATTAGGCTTCTTTCCGATATGTAGGGCTTCGGATTCTTTTACAAGATTGATCCTTTTATTTTTGTCGATAATCTCGGCTTCGGGTTCTCTGCCGTTCAGGGTCCGTTTTATTATTTGCGGTTCTTCCGGTTCTTCGAAATTTATTACGAAACTGGTTTCCCGGGGAGGCGGATAAATGTATTTCAATCCCGAAAAGACACAAAGCAGGCATATCGCCAAATGCACGATGATCGTCAACACGATCCCGGTCATTCTCGATATCCTTTCCTGTTTTTGCCTTTCGTGAAGAAACGGTTTCATTTTATTCCGGCTGAGTTGCAAGTATTACCTTATAATGGTCTCTTTTCGCTATGTTCATTACGGCAACGACTTCCTTGACGGGAACTGATTCGTCGGCATATATGGAGAACGTCGGATCTTCCTGATCTTGAAGCAATCCTATCAGGTCATCTTCCAATTCATTGAGAGGAACCGGAGTCTCATTTCCGTTTAAATGATAGGTATACAGCCCGTTTTCATGCCAATCTTTTATGGAAACGCTTACTGTTGCTTTTGCAGATACCTGTCCCGTGCTTTTAGGCAACAGAAGTTTAAGTGCATTCGGATTTACCAAAGTCGAAGTCACCAAAAAGAAAATGAGCAGCAGAAAGACCAGATCCGTCATGGATGACATCGCTGTGTCCGAAAGTATTTTTGTCGATCGTTTGAATGCCATGTCGTTATTTTTCAATTGCTTCGATCTCTTCGTCGGAAGGCTCGTGAAGAAGATCCATGAAATCTATCGTAGTGCTTTCCATCTTGAATACGATATTCGAAATCTGGGCGACGAGATAATTATATCCGAAATAAGCCAGAATACCGACTATAAGTCCGCCTACGGTCGTGATCATAGCCGTGTAAATACCTCCGGAAAGCAATGTTATGTCTATGTTGTTGCCCGCCTGCGACATATTGAAGAAAGCTTGTACCATTCCGAGAACAGTACCGAGAAATCCTATCATAGGTGCTCCTCCGGCTATGGTTGCAAGCATCGGAAGCCCTTTTTCAAGTCTGGACACTTCGACATTCCCCATATTTTCCACAGCTGTCTGTATATCCGAAAGGGGACGTCCGATACGTTCTATCCCTTTTTCCACCAACCTTGCCGAAGGGCTGTCATATCTGTCGCACAGACTTATCGCGGATTTGATCTTGCCGTCGTGGATATAATCCCTTATATCGTTGATGAAATTTTTGTCTATTTTCGATGCCTGATGTATCAGCCACCATTTCTTGCCGAATATATACAGTGCTATTATCGACAGTACCAATAGAACAATCATCAGCCAGCCTCCTTTGGCTGCCATTTCCAGAAAAGAATAATGCATCTCCTGCTGTTGTGGCAGGGCCGTTTGCGCGGCAGTAAGCGCCGCAGTAGTGTCAATACCTGTTTGTAGAAGATTGAACAGCATAATATACATATTTATTAAATATCCGATTAATCGTTATGGTCCATCCATTTTACCTCCCGGTAAAATTTTTTTATATCCGACAACCCGAATAAACTGCAAAAGTAGTTAAAAAAAATCAATATCGGAATATCTTATCCCCGATAGAAAAAGAGCTTTTCCCGGTACCGATTCTCCTGCATCAGAACGGTTTCCTTTATCCATTATATCCCTTATCCATTCCGGTTCATGTTTTCCTCGTCCGATTTCAAGAAGTGTGCCGACCACGGCTCTTACCATATTCCTGAGAAATCTGTCGGCCGAAATCCTGAACATTAGATAATCCCCGTCATTTCCCGGGTATCCCATCAGACTTATGTGGGATGGCGTATATTCCGACCATTCCGCCGAGAAGACCGTACATATGGAAGTCTTGTTTCCGCCTCCGATTTTCTCGAAACAGCTGAAATCATGGGTGCCTATCAGTTTCTCAGCTCCAAGGTTCATCTTTTCCCTGTCAAGCGGAAAAGTGTACAGGTAAGAGAACCCGTCCATAAACGGATCTTTGTTCCTGTGCAGAAAATAAGTATATTCACGTTTCTTCGCATCGAATCTCGCATGGAAATCTTTGCCGGTTTCCGATACTTCATGAACGGTTATTCCATGGGGTAGGATGGCATTTAATTTGTAGCGCATCTCCTCTGATTCGAAGCGGACTTCCGCGGCTGTATCGAAGTGTGCTACGTAATTGATCGCATTTACTTTCGAGTCCGTCCGTCCAGCTCCTGTGACTGTAACCTCTTCGTTCAGAAGCGTCGAAAGAACTTTCTGCAGACATTCCTGGATAGAAGGAGCATTATTTTGGATTTGCCAGCCGCAGAATGCCGAACCGTCGAAAGATAACCTGATGAGATAACGCATATGATTTTGATTGGTTGATGATAATTTTAAGACAAAAATATTAAAAATTTATGGAGAGCGTAAATATTAAGGAATTGAATGACCGTATTCAGAAAGAAAGTTCTTTCGTAGATATCCTTTCTTTGGAAATGGGGAAAGTGATAGTCGGTCAGAAGCAATTGATCGATAATCTTCTTATCGGCCTTCTGGCAAACGGCCATATCCTTCTCGAAGGTGTTCCAGGGCTTGCAAAAACCCTTGCCATCAACACTTTGGCGCAGGCGATCGATGCCAAATTCAGCCGTATCCAGTTTACCCCGGATCTGTTGCCGGCAGATGTCATAGGAACTCTTATCTATTCCCAGAAGAACGAGCAGTTCGAAGTGCACAAGGGACCTGTCTTTGCGAATTTCGTCCTTGCCGATGAAATAAACCGTTCTCCGGCAAAAGTCCAGTCGGCACTTTTGGAAGCCATGCAGGAACGGAAAGTGACTATAGGCGACGAAACTTATGCTCTTCCCGAACCTTTTCTTGTCATGGCCACCCAGAATCCTATCGAGCAGGAAGGTACTTATCCGTTACCGGAAGCACAGGTTGACCGTTTCATGCTGAAGGTAGTCGTCTCTTATCCGAAAAAAGAGGAAGAGAAGCAGATCATAAGGATGAACAACCTGGGTGAATTTCCAAGAGCACAGCAAGTTGTAAAGCCGGAAGACATCATACGTGCCAGGGAAGTCGTCCGTGATGTCTACATGGACGAGAAGATCGAGAAATACATTGTTGACATCGTATATGCGACCAGAACTCCGAAAGATTACAATCTGGGCAAATTGAGCGACTTGATACAATACGGAGCGTCTCCGCGTGCCAGTATTTCCCTTTCATTGGCATCCAAGGCTTATGCTTTCATCAAAAGGCGCGGTTATGTGATCCCCGAGGATGTAAGAGCTGTGTGCAATGAAGTGCTGAGGCACAGGATCGGCCTTACATATGAAGCGGAGGCTGAGAATGTCACTCCCGAAGAAATAATCTCCGAAGTGATAAATGCAGTTATCGTCCCATAACGATTCGATCATGGATAACGCCGGAACAAGCGACCTTCTTAAAAAGGTCAGGAAGATTGAGATAAAGACAAAGGCTCTTTCCCACCAGATTTTCGCCGGGGAATATCATTCCGCCTTTAAAGGCAGGGGAATGGCATTCAGCGAAGTGCGAGAATATCAATACGGTGACGATGTTCGGGCCATGGATTGGAATGTTACGGCCCGTTTGAGATCGCCTTATGTCAAGATATATGAAGAAGAACGGGAAATGACCGTCGTCCTTTTGATCGATATCAGCCGTTCAGGACTTTTCGGAACTTCCTGTATGACCAAAAGGGATATGATTGCGGAAATAGCGGCCGTCCTTTCTTTTTCCGCCATTATCAATAATGACAAGGTCGGAGCTTTATTTTTCAGTGACAAAGTCGAAGAATTCATACCCCCGAAAAAAGGCCGCAGCCATCTTCTCCATATCATACGTGAAATAATCGAGTTTACTCCGAAATCGAACGGAACTGATATAGGTCAGGCTTTGCGGTATCTTACAAACGCCATCAAGAAAAAATGCACGGCGTTCCTGTTGTCGGATATGATAGATGTGGATAAGGATGCCGTTCCAAAATATGAAGAAGCTATGAAAGTAGCTGTTAACCGACATGATTTGTCGGTAATCAGAGTCCATGACCCAAGGGAAACTTTCATCTCCAATATCGGTTTCGTCCATGTAAAGGATGCAGAAACCGGAAAGTCCGCCTGGGTGAATACGGGTAACAAAAAAATGCGCATGGCATATTCGTCATGGTTCGATGCGGCCGTGCGGAATTCCGTCAGGTTATTCAATAAATACCATATTGATAATGTTGATATATCTACGGATCAGGATTATGTGAAGAATCTTATGGCATTTTTTCAAAAAAGATAGTTATGAGGCTGTTGATTGATATATTGATTTGTTTTCTGTTTGCGGTTCCGGCGTCTTCGGCAAAATCAGTCCTGACCGACAGCAGTACCGTTGTGGATTCTCCGAAAGGGGATGTGATAAATCTCCAGGGTTCTTTTCTGAGAAAGCTGCAGAAAAGGGATTCCGTTCTTGTCGCCGATCAGCTGCAATATGGATTCCGGCTTGACGGAATTATGGAAGGGACCCGATTCGCCTTGCCCGATTATTCTTCAGGCTTTGCAGACAGTGCTTCGGTTGAAGTCCTTTCACAATGGCGGATCGATACGTTGAAAACCATCAGAGCCCGCAAGGGCGCTCCAAGGAAATATAATGTGGAAGGTTCGGTAGTGATATCTGCGTTCGATGCGGGCAAATATATTCTGCCTCGTATAGCACTGAAAAGAATGAATCCGGATGGGAAGATCGATACACTTGTATTCGATCCCCAGATGCTTGAAGTGAAAACAATGCCTGTGGATACCACTACCTTCAAAATGCACGATATCAAGGGGCAGATCCGCTATCCGGTCACTTTTAAGGAATTGCTGCCATATATTGCCGGATTCGACATCTTTGCCGTCCTGATAATTCTTGTCATATGTCTTCTTATGATGAGAAAGAAAAAAGTTTCCGGAGCAGGCGATCCGAACGAACCGGCACATATTGTCGCTCTCAGGAAACTGGATCGTTTCAGGGGTGATAAATACTGGGTGCCTGAAAAGCAGAAAATTTTCTATTCCGGAATTACGGATGCCATAAGGGAATACATAGTGGCCAGATATGGAGTGGAAGCCATGGAAATGACTACTGCGGAAATCTTTTATGACTTGAGGGAGAAAAATATGCCTTCGGATTTGTTTGACGGCATGAAGCAATTGTTCGAAAGGGCCGATTATGTGAAGTTTGCAAAATATACTGCTACGGATGAGGAAAATGCCGCAGCTCTTCCTTTTGCCGTCAGGTTTGTAACCAGCACTTATCAGGAACAATTGGCGCAAGACCAGGAGAAGGCCGAATCGGATAAAAAAGATTCGGATATGAATGGCCATATTGTTAAAAAAGATGAAGACGATTCGGCATATATGCCAAAATAGGAGAGATTAAGTATGCATTTCGAATATCCGAGACTTTTGTGGTTGCTGGCGATACCGGTTTTATTGGTATTGTACTATGTCTTTATTGAACTCAAGGACAAAAGACCTCACGTAAGAGTATCTTCCGTCACCCCGTGGAATAAAGGAGGAAGCTCCGTATTGGGTGTGATACGGCATTTCCCTTTTGCTTTGAGGACTGTCGCTTTGGTTATGATAATAATAGCTATAGCCAGGCCTCGTTCTTCATCCAAACTTGACAAAGTGGACAGCGAGGGCATCGATATCGTCCTTGCGATGGATGTTTCTACCAGTATGCTTGCCAGGGATTTTACTCCGGACCGTATAAATGCCGCCAAGGATATTGCCGTCCAGTTTATTTCCCAGAGACCTTCCGACCGCATCGGGATTGTGGTTTTTGCCGGGGAAAGTTATACGCAATGTCCGCTTACAACCGACCGAGCCACTCTCATCAACCTTATGAAAGAAATCCAGACGGGACTGATCGAGGACGGCACTGCAATAGGCAACGGATTGGCTACTGCGGTTGCCAGACTCAAGGATTCGGATGCCAAAAGCCGTGTAGTGATTCTTTTGACCGACGGTGTAAATAATGCCGGGGAAATAACGCCTCAGACTGCCGCCGAAGTTGCCAAAACCTATGGAATACGGGTATACACGATAGGCGTCGGAGCGAACGGAGAAGCGCCTTACCCTGTGATGACGCCATGGGGGGTTGACATCCAGAATGTAAAAGTTGAAATAGATGAGAAATTGCTGAAACAAATCGCAGATACTACGGGAGGTAAATATTTCCGTGCCACGGATAACACTAAATTGTCCGAGATATACGGTGAGATCAACAAAATGGAGAAAGCTCGTACGACTATAGACAGTTTTCCTGTATATAAAGAGCTCTATACATCTTTTGCTTTGATTGCGTTGGTATGTCTGCTTTTGGAATTTGCCATCAACATGTTAGTAATAAGAAGAATGCCATAATGGAGGAGGATTTGGTATGATATATTTCGCACAAGCACAATATCTTTTTTTACTGATACTTATACCTGTCTTCTTTGCGGTATATGCTTTTAACCGTTATTTCCGTCGCAAGCGTATCCGCAGGATGGGTGACGAATCATTGGTGAGGCAGCTGATGCCTTCTTATTCCGGCTCCAAAGGATGGATCCGGCTTGTATTGTTTTCTTTGGCTTTCCTTTTTTTTATCATAGGACTCTCAAGGCCTCAGATAGGAGCAAAATTGAAAGAACACAGTACCAAAGGTGCCGAGATAATGATTGCATTGGACGTATCGAACTCAATGCTTGCACAGGATTATTCTCCGAACAGGCTTGAAAGGGCGAAACTTGCGATTTCACATCTTGTGGACAAACTTCAGGATGACAGGATCGGCCTTATCGTATTTGCCGGGAACTCATTCGTGCAGCTTCCCATAACAAGCGATTACGTATCTGCGAAAATGTTCCTCAATTCGATTTCCACAGAGTCGGTGCCGGTTCAGGGGACAGCAATTGGTGATGCAATAACTACTGCGATCAAAGGATTCAGTGCCCAGAGCCATAAAAGCCGGGCGATAATTGTCATCACGGACGGGGAGAATCATGAAGACGATCCTGTGGCAGCCGCAAAACAGGCAGCTGATCTGGGAATAAAAGTATATACTATCGGCGTGGGGTCCGCAGAAGGTCAGCCGATTCCCATGAACGGCGGTCTTCTCAAGGACAAAGATGGAAATATTGTAGTTACCAGATTGGACGAAAAGACTCTTCAAGATATAGCCGATGCCGGCAAAGGTGCTTATATACATGCCGGTAATGAGGAATTCGGACTTAATCCCATTATTTCGGACTTGCGGAAAATGCAGGATGAAAAACTCAGTTCTGTGGTTTTCGAGGAGTACGACGAACAGTTCATGTATTTTTTCGCCATGGCTCTGTTTTTCTTCGTGCTGGAAATGATTGTGGGAGAAAGGAAATCGAAAAAACATTTATTTAGCTGATCATGAAAATAGTAAAATATATATTCTCTTTTTTGCTGATTGTCTGGACACTGCCTTCCTTTGCCCAGGCTGACAGGCATGATGTCCGTGCCGGAAACAGAAAATTCAAAAAGGATAATTATAAGGAAGCTGAAATAGATTACAGAAAGGGATTGGTAAAGGATTCCGTTTCTTTTGCTTCAAATTACAATCTTGCGAATACTTTGTATCGCCAGGGAAATATGTCCGAGGCCCGGAAATCTTTGGAAAAAGTAAAAAATGAAGCTGCGGTTTCCGCGAATGCTTCCGATTATTTTTATAATCTGGGAGACATTGCTTTGAAGCAGAAGAATTACCAGGCTGCAGTCGATTCCTATAAACAGTCCTTGATAAGGAACCCGGAAGACATGAATGCCAAGGAAAATTATATTTATGCCAAACTGATGCTCGAGAATCAGAAGAAAAATGGCGGCGGACAAAATAAAGACCAAAATAAGAATCAAGACAAAAACAAAAATAATAAAAACCAAAACCAGAATCAAAAGCAGGACCGGAACCAGCAAAATAACCAAAATCAAAAGCAGGACCGCAAAAATTGTCAGGGACAGAATCAGAACCAAGGCGGGGAGCAGTCTCAGCCGGTTAAGATATCCCCGCAGCAGGCAAGGCAAATGCTTCAGGCTGTCCAGTCAAAAGAAAAGGAGACTCAGGATAAAGTGAACAAGGAGAAGGCGGAACTTTTGAAAACAAAGCAGAAAGATAAAAACTGGTAATATTCAGTATGATCATTATGAGGAAGTTATTATCTATAATTACATTTTTCACTGTCACTGTGGCCGCTCTTGCTCAAAGCTCCATCAGTGTCAAAGCTCCGAACCTGGTTGCTTCGGATGAACAGTTCAATGTCGTTTTCATAATTAACGGCAGTAATAAGCCCTCCGATTTCAATTGGGATCCCGGCGCGGATTTCCAACTTGTATGGGGACCGCAGAAAGGGTATTCTTCCAATGTCCAGATAATAAACGGCAAACGTTCCGGGTCTTCACAGACGACATATACATATGTCTTGATACCCCAGAAGACGGGGACATTCTATCTTCCCCAGGCCACAGCTACCGTCAAGGGAAAGACTATTACTTCAGCCAGATATGAAATAAAAGTCGCCGCCGGCCAGACTTCTTCAGCGGCGGCATCCTCGGCTTCATCTTCAAATTCTGCTGTTACCGGCGACATTTCGGGGAAGGACTTATTCCTCAAGCTTACTTTGGACAAGACGAAAGTTGTCATGGGTGAACCGATAAAAGCTGTTCTCAAATTATACCAAAGAGTTGATATAGCCGGTGTTGAGGCTGCCAAGTTCCCTACATTCAACGGCTTCTGGAGCCAGACCGTACAATCTCCCGCCAATATCGAATTCCAGCGGGAAGAACTCGACGGGAAAATATACAATGCCGCCCTTATCAGAAGTTACGTACTTATTCCCCAGCAGTCCGGAACAATTACCGTGGATCCTGCGGAAATGGTTTGCCTAGTGAATGTGCGAAGCGGCTCTTCAAGCGGAAACAGTATTTTTGACAGTTTCTTCCAGGATGATATGACCAGAATACGTAAACGCGTCGTTTCATCTTCATATAAAGTTCATGTATCGCCGTTGCCTTCGGGAGCACCGGCTTCATTCGGAGGCGGGGTCGGCTCGTTTACCGTAACTGCCAGATTGAGCAAGAATTCCATAAAAGCTCATGATGCGGCATCGTTGTTCGTTACCGTATCCGGAAAAGGAAACGTATCTCTTTTGGAAGCCCCCAAGGTAACTTTCCCTCCGGATTTCGATGCCTATGATACCAAATCAACTCAAAATACAGACAAGAGCGGAACAAGCGGCAGCAAGACTTTCGAATATCCTTTCATTCCAAGAAGCCATGGGAAATTTGCTATCGGTCCCGTGGAATATTCTTATTATGATATTAATGCGAGGAAATACGTCACGATTAAAACGCAGCCTATCGGGCTTGATGTATCCAAGGGTAATGTTGAAGATAATGTAAAAGGAGGGAATATCGTCCCTTCCGTAGACAGGAATGATGTTAAAAACCTCGGCAACGATATCAGATTCATTGTATCCAAAGAGCCGTCGTTTGCCCGTGAGGGAGTTTTCTTCCTTGGATCTTTGCTGTTCTGGATATTGCTTCTCATCTTGACGGCGGCAACGGTGCTGACATTGTTTTTGTTTAGAAAGATGGCTGTTCGTCGTGCCGATGTCGCAGGGACAAAAAACAGAAAGGCTACCAAAATGGCTTTGAAACGGCTCAGGCATGCCGGCGAATATTTGAAGCAGAATCTGTATTCCGCTTTTTACGAAGAGTTGCACAGAGCTTTGCTTGGCTTTATCTCGGATAAGTTGACAATGTCCGTCGAGGACCTTAACAAAGACAATATAAGTGCGGCTTTGAAAGAATGCGGAATAGATGACGGACTTAACAAATCATTCACGGATCTTGTAGATGCCTGCGAATATGCAAGATATTCCCCGGATGCGGGGCATAGTGCCATGAGTGCGCATTTCGACAGTGCGGTTAAAGTTATTTCTTCAATAGATTCCAAAATGAAAGGAAAGAAAAACAATATTGCCGGAGCGGCGGTTATTCTTATGTTGCTGTTCGTCCTGCCCGGCATCCGGCTTGCCGCCGGTAACAATCATTCCGATTCCTTGTGGACAAAAGGTGTATCCGCTTACACAAATGGAAATTGGTCGGAGGCTGTAGCGCGTTGGGGGGCGATTGAGAAAACCGGAGCCGGATCTCCCGAACTTTATTATAATATCGGCAATGCATATTACAAATCAGGGGATTATCCGCATTCCATCCTGTATTATGAAAGAGCGTTGAAATCCGATCCTTCATATTCCGATGCCAGATATAATCTTGAATTGGTAAACGGACTTATCAAGGATAAAATTGATCCGGTTCCGGAATTTATTTTGAAAAGCTGGGCCAGGGATATTTCATATATCCTGAGTTCAAATGTGTGGGCCGTGCTTTTTCTGGTGTTCGCAGCATGTCTTTTTGTCGCTGTAATTCTGTTTTGGACTTCTCCGAAATCTTCCGGACGGAAGCTCGGATTTTATTCTGCATTAACGTTTTTAATATTATCTTTGTGTTCGTTGGGTTTTTCCGCATGGCAGAAAAACGAGTATACAAAAGTGGATTCGGCCATTGTGATGAGTCCGGTATCTTCTGTAAAAAGTTCGCCTTCTTCGGAATCCTCAAAAGATCTTTTTGTGCTTCATGAAGGCACAAAGCTCAAGATCATAGATGAACTGGGGGAATGGAACAATATAGAGTTGGCCGATGGCAGGCAGGGCTGGATTAAAAAAGACAATATAGAGATAATATAATTTCTGATGCATATAAAAAAGATCGTTTTCATTATTTTCCTGCTCATTCCGTTTTTTCTTCGTGCGCAGGAAAAAGATATCCGTTTTGCTTTTGTAACGGACACGCATTATTCCGTCGGTTCCTATTCGGTAGGGAATCTCAGGACGTGCATCAAGGATATCAATACCCTTGATTCTCTGGATTTTGTCATATTGGGCGGCGACCTGACCGATTTCGGAACTGATGAAGAAATAGCCGGTGTAAAGAGCCTTCTGGATTCCCTGAAATACAAATATTATGTTGTCGCCGGGAATCATGATGCCAATTGGTCCGAAAGCGGATGCAATACATTTCTCAAGATATTCGGTTATGAACATTTTGAATTCGAATACGGAGGATGGCGTTTCATAGGCTGCAATTGCGGTCCAGATATGAGAATGGCTCCGGCTTTGATTCCAAAAGAGAGTATGCTGTGGTTGAAAAACTTGCCTGCAGGGCGGAAAACGATATTTATAAACCATTATCCGCAGGACACTTCAGTGCTGAATTATTTCGACGTTACGAGACAACTTAAAAAAATAGGCGTCGAATTTGAAATCGGAGGACATTGGCATCGGAATACCGTCCTCAATTATGATGGAATTCCAGCCATACTGGGCCGTTCCTCTCTCTGGAACGGAAAATCGGTTGGTTACAACATCGTGAAAATCAAAGGAGACTATGTGACAGTATCTGAAAGAAGCATATCCGGAGGCGTAGCCGTGCAAAATTCGCCGTGGTATTCAAAAAAACTTGTGCCTGTCGCAGATACCGTAAATTATGATTCCCACGGTCTTCCTGCAAGTTATCCGTGGATGAAATATGATGTCAATGAAACGTATCCCGAAGTCCGCGAAGTCTGGAAATTTTCCGATGATGCAAATATCGTAGCCGGATTCGCCCGGAAAGGCTCCGTAGCCTATTATACTACGGCATCCGGAGGCCTTCGCGCAATTTCCGTCAAAGACGGGCATCGTATATGGTCAGTAGATTTTCCCGGAAAGATATTTTCGACTCCTGCAGTGGAAGGCAGATATCTCGTGTTCGGTTGTACTGACGGATATGTATATGCGGTGAACAGGGGCAACGGGAAACTCATATGGAAATATGAATGTAATAAATCGGTGCTTTCTTCTCCCGCTATTTTCAACGGAAAAGTATATATCGGGGCTTCCGACGGCATTTTCAGGGCATTGAATCTTAAAGACGGAAGTCTTTTCTGGGCAAACGGGAATATCTCGGGATTTGTGGAGTGCCTGCCTTATGTTGATGGCCGTCAGGTCGTTTTCGGATCATGGGCCAATAAACTGTACTCTCTTGATCCGAATGACGGTCATATACAGTGGATATGGGAATGCAAGCGTCCTTCTCGTATGTTCTCTCCGGCATCATGCTGGCCGGTGAAATCGCACGGAAGAATATTCATTGCCGTTCCGGACAGGAAGATGTATGCCATAGATGCAGCCACCGGCAAGGAAGTTTTCCATATAAACAAATCCGCCAGGGAATCCATAGGCTTGTCCGAAGATGGTTCTACAGTCTATACCAAATCCATGTACCATAGACTTATAGCCACACCCGCTGATATTCCTGCAGGAAGCATATGCAAGTATGCCGAAAAAGAAGGTGACGATTACAATCTTCCTGCGGGAATGGAAAAATGGAATGTCGAAACCGGAGCAGGATATGAAATATCACCGACTTCCATAGCCGAAAAAGATGGAATAGTACTTATGCCTACCGACAAAGGCAACTTGTTGGCGTTTTCCGCTGCTGACGGTTCCAACCTGTGGGCTCACAAGATCTCCATAGCTATGCTTAATCCCATGACAGTGTGGAAGAGCAACGGGAAATTATTCATACTTGCATCCACGATGGATGGAATCGTTACTTTGTTGAGTTATTAATCCTTATGTCCTATGAATCCGTATAAATATTTCGCTATTTTTTTCTGCATACTTCCGGGGCTTTTATGTCCTGCAGATGCAGCTGCCGGTGATCCCCGCAGCAAGGTTGCGGACTGGCAGAATCCTGGCATGGTTGAACACAACAGACTTCCCATGCGGGCTACATTTACTACGGAAGAGCAAAAGACACTGAGTCTCAACGGTATATGGAAATTCAATTTCTGCCGGAGCATCGATGCCCGCATCAAAGGGTTTGAAGCATCCGGATATGACGATTCAAAGTGGGGTACTATTCCTGTTCCGGGAAATTGGGAGCTAAACGGATACGGCGATCCGCTATATGTGAATATCGGTTATCCCTGGAGAGGACATTACAAAAACAATCCGCCTTTTCCTGCAATCGAAAGGAATTACGCAGGTCAATACCGCCGTTATTTCGATATAGCCGAATCATGGAAGGACAGGCAGATTTGTCTTTGCATTGGTTCCGCAACTTCGAATGTCCGTGTCTGGATAAACGGTAAGGAAGTCGGTTACAGTGAAGACAGCAAACTGGAAGCAAGGTTCGATATCACGAAATATGTAAAACCAGGCAGGAACGAAATCGCGATGGAAATATTCCGGTGGTGTGACGGAACATATCTGGAAGGTCAGGATTTCTGGAGACTTTCCGGAATAGCCAGGGGAGTATACGTCTATACGAGGGAAAAGGAAAGATTGGAAGATGTCCATATCGATGCCTCTTCTTCCGGAAATATGGAAATCATGGCCGAAGTTACATCCGGTGTTTCTTCCGTGTCATACAAAATCATATCCCCGGACGGATCGTGTGCCGTTTCATTTGCCGCCGCCGTCCCCGGTAAAAAAGAGAAATCGAAAACAGGCAATATTGTTATCAGGTCGGAATCCCATATTTCTTCGCCGCTGTTGTGGAGTGCGGAAAGTCCTTCTTTATACAAACTTGATATATCAGCTCACGATAGGAAAGGGGGAATAATCGAGAGTACCGAAATACCTTTCGGCTTCCGTGACGTGCAAATCAAAAATGCTCAGCTTCTGGTAAACGGAAAGCCGGTTTTAATAAAAGGTGTAGATCGCCACGAACTGAATCCTTACAAAGGATATGTCGTCTCGGAGAAAGACATGATAAAGGATATCAGGTTGATGAAGGAGCTGAATATTAATACTGTAAGGACTTCGCATTATCCGAATGATCCGGTTTGGTATTCATTGTGCGACAAATACGGAATATATGTCATAGACGAAGGCAATATAGAATCGCACGGTATGGGCTACGGTGATGCCACCTTGGCCAAAGACCCGGAATACGCCTATGCGCATCTCATAAGGGACCAGAGAATGGTAAAAAGGGATTTCAACCATCCTTGCGTCATAGTCTGGAGTCTCGGGAATGAAGCCGGAAACGGGCCGAATTTCGAAAAATGCTATGATTGGATAAAATCATATGATCCGTCCAGACCCGTGATGTACGAAAGGGCGAAAGACGACAGAAATTCTGATATTTTCTGCCCTATGTATTATTCTCCCGACGCCTGTGTGAAATATTGCGAAAGCAATCCTTCAAAACCTCTCATTCAGTGCGAGTATGCCCATGCGATGGGGAATTCCGTCGGAAATTTCAAAGAATATTGGGATATAATACGGAAATATCCGCAATATCAGGGCGGATGCATCTGGGATTTCATGGATCAGGCCCTTTACAAGAAAGTGGATTATAAAAAATACGGTACCGACCATATCTTCGCATTCGGCGGAGATTATAATGATTACGATCCTTCGGACGGGCCGTTCAACTGTAACGGTCTTCTTGCTTCGGACCGTTCACTTCATCCTCATGCTTATGAAGTCCGTTACCAATACAGATCGATTTTAACTGATGCGGATTCGTCGACTTTGTCGCAAAATACAGAAGCAACGCTTTCCAGTGAATTCAAAGTCAATGTATTCAATGAAAATTTCTTTATAAATCTTTCACGGTATACTTTATTGTGGACCATAGAAGCCGGCGGTTCGCCGGTCCTATCGGGCGAGGTTGCGGATCTCGATATCGATCCTCAGTCTTCGAAAGCCGTAAGTCTGGGATTTAGCGGGAAGGATTTACGGAATATCCGTAAAGCATATAAAGGCGAAGACGTTTATTTGAATGTCAGATATGTATTGAAATCGAGTGACGGCCTTTTGCCTGCCGGTACTGAAACAGCTTATGATCAGATATGTCTCTATGATGCTCCGGTTTGTATGGAAGACAGATTCATGAGTGCTTTCGGCAGTGCCGGAACCTCTTCCCGGGCATCATATGCAAAACCTTCATTCCATATTTCCGGAGATAATGCCGAATTTACGGGAAATTTCCCTTACGATGGCACGTGCGGTGACAGATATTCTTCATGGAAAGCGGTTTTCAATAAACAATCCGGGAGTATGTCCGGATATTCAATAGACGGAAAGGAACTTCTTGCCGGACATGTGCTTCCGAATTTCGGACGTGCACTTGTCGAGAATGACTTCGGAGCCGGTCTTGACAAGAAGATGGAAATCTGGAGACATCCTGATTTCAAAGTCTCATCTTTCGATATCACCGAAAATCCCGACAGCTATATTGTCGATATCACTTATATGCCGATAGGCAAATCCGCAGGTGTAAAGGTCTCATATCATATATATTCCGACGGATCCATTGCCGGTGTAGAGCGGATGTACGATGCCGGAGGTCTTTCTTCCCTTCCGGATCTTTTCCGTTTCGGAATGAGTATCTCACTTAGGGGAGATTATTCGACGTTCGATTTTTACGGGAAAGGGCCATGGGAGAATTATTCCGACAGGAATAGTGCCGCACTTACCGGACATTATGTACAGAAAGTATCGGATCAGTACCATTACGGGTATGTAAGGAGTCAGGAATCGGGAAATAAAACCGGACTGAAATGGATGAAATTGCTTGACGGTAACGGAACAGGTTTTGAGATAACCTCCGACAGAAAATTTTCGGGGTCCGCATTACCTTTCGATCCTGATGAAATCAAGAACACTCCGGTCCATTCTTTGGAATTGCTGCCTGAAGCCAAAATTTCCGATCGTTCGGACGGCATTACCTATGTCCATTTCGATTTGGAACAAATGGGAATAGGCGGGATAGATTCATGGGGAGCCCTTCCTCTTGAGAAATACAGGATCCATCCAAAGGCACGGGAGTTCCATTTCATAATACGTCCTGTGAATAATTAGATGTTGATAATCCGGCCTTTATATGTATCCAACCTTTCCGGATTATCTGAATCTGGCCTTGTTCAGGCAAAAATGCCATAAAACTATTCCTACGGAAACGGAAACGTTTAGGGAATGCTTGGTCCCGAATTGCGGGATTTCAAGAGAAAAATCAGAGGCGTCCACGACTTTCTGATCAACTCCGTCGACTTCGTTTCCGAATATAAGAGCATATTTTTTGCCGGATTCCGGAGCAAAATTATTCATTCTTAAAGAATTTACGGTTTGTTCCACACTCACAACCGTATAGCCTTCGGTTTTGAGTCTTTCTATGACATTTAGCGTATTGTCCGAATGCTCCCATTCCACGCTGAATTCGGCTCCGAGAGCTGATTTGTGAATTTCCGCAGAAGGCGGGACGGCTGAAATTCCGCATAGCCAGATCTTGTCAGCCTTGAAAGCATCGCAGCTGCGGAAAGCCGAGCCGACATTGTGCGCACTGCGTATATTGTCCAGAACTACGACGATTCCGGAGGAAGGAAGTTTTTTATATTCTTCTGCCGTTATCCTGTTTAATTCGATATTCAATAACTTTCTGTCTTTCATTACGACTTATGCTTTTACCATAACCTGGCGGAAATTTTTTGTGTCTTGGCAAAGGTAGTACAAGTAGTATAAAAATAGAAATTTGATTATATTTGCCGGATACAATAATAAGCTTAATTTATGAGACAGGATTTACAGATTTTTGATCTGATCAAAAAAGAGAAGGAAAGGCAATCTTCCGGATTGGAACTGATCGCTTCCGAGAACTATGTAACGGATCAGGTATTGGAGGCTATGGGATCTATCTGCACCAATAAATATGCGGAAGGATATCCTAGCAAAAGATATTACGGCGGTTGTGAGGTTATCGATCAAATCGAGCAGCTTGCAATAGATCGTCTGTGCAAGATCTTCGATGCAGAATATGCTAATGTGCAGCCTCATTCCGGGGCTCAGGCCAATATGTCCGTTCTGATGGCATGTCTCAAACCGGGAGATACTTTCATGGGGTTGAATTTATCCCATGGCGGTCATCTTACGCATGGTTCCCCGGTGAATATGTCCGGAATCTTATATCATGCGGTACCTTATGGCGTGAATGAAAAAACCGGATATGTCGATTATGATGAAATGGAACGTATAGCGAATGAATGTCATCCTAAACTCATAATCGGAGGAGCTTCCGCTTACTCCAGGGAGTGGGATTATGAACGCATGCGTGAAATAGCGGATTCCGTCGGGGCTATCTTAATGATTGATATGGCCCATACGGCAGGTATAATAGCAGCCGGTCTTCTTAAGAATCCTGTCAGATATGCCCATATAGTCACTTCGACTACTCATAAAACATTACGAGGCCCAAGAGGCGGTATTATTCTCATAGGAAAAGATTTCGATAACCCATGGGGGATAGCCAATGCAAAAGGACAGATAAAGAAGATGTCACAGCTCATAAATTCCAGCGTTTTCCCCGGTGTCCAGGGAGGCCCTCTGGAACATGTGATAGCCGCAAAAGCCGTGGCTTTCTATGAAGCCATGCAGCCTGAATTTGTGGATTACCAGAAACAAGTTCTTGCAAATGCCCAGGCAATGTGCAAATCTTTCCTTGACAAAGGCTACGGAGTGGTATCCGGTGGTACTGACAATCACCTGATATTGATTGATCTCCGTTCGAAGTTCCCTGAAGTTACAGGGCGTATGGCCGAGAAAGAATTGGTAAAAGCTGATATCACTATAAACAAAAATATGGTTCCTTTCGATTCCCGGAGTCCTTTCCAGACTTCAGGAATCAGAATCGGTACTCCTGCCGTTACTTCCAGAGGCTTTGTTGAGAAAGATATGCATGACATAGTCGAGTTGATTGATTCGGTGCTGTCGGCCGTGTCGGAACATGCATCTTTGATCAAAGGCGATACTACCGAGGGCGAGGCTGAATACAATGCCGTACTAGAAGATGTGAAACGTAAGGTCCACATGATTACCGGAGGAAGGCCGCTGAATAAATATTAGATATATTTATTATATATATTTTAAAATATATATTATGAAGAGTATCTTCTGCCGGACAGAAGGTACTCTTTTTTTATCCCTATCCGTTTTTATATGAAATTTCTTAAAATATCTATCGGACTTGTTTGTCTTAATTGGTAGAGAGCATAAGGTCGAATTGTATTAATGAATATCACAGAATAATATGAGAAATTTCAGACATGTACATAACCGTGAACGTTTGCATTTGCATGGTTGTCGGGATAATGGTGACAGTAGGTGCCATTGCAGGGAATATGGGTGCGGAATCGGATCCGGACATAATTTTAACTGTTTTGCGGATAATTTGCCTAATGGAGTAGAGCCTTCTGAAACTGATGGATCTTCTGTAAAATCTTCTGGCCCATCTTTGGGGTCTTCCGGCCATGTTGTAAGATCTTCCAAAGCGGGAAAATCAGGTGCAGGAATAATATCTTCCGGGTCAGGAAAATTTGGGGTGGGAATGAAACCTTCGGAGGTTGGAAAAGCTGTCGCTGGAATGGCATCTCCGGAGGTGGAAGTGAATTTTTCAGGACCGGGAAAGTATACCGGAAAGTTTTGGCTGTCCATAGATAAATCCAAATGTGCCGGCTGCAGTATTTGTGTCAGGCTATGCCCTGGAAATGTCTTTGAAATACGGGGAGAAGATAATGTTGGCAAAAAGCTATTGCATTCCGTAATTGTTAATCCTGAAGGTTGTCTCTATTGCGGAAAGTGTATCGACAAATGTCCATGCAATGCCGTAGTACGGATTTAATCTGAATTCTTCTGTCTAGGTACTCTTATGCTGCTACTTGGAAATAAATTGGCTTCACTCCGGTATAAAGTGAACCCCGAAAGTTGGAAAGACATCAGGGCAAGAGATAAAGCCAAAGGAAAAAGGTGTGTGCCAGGAGTGTCCGTTGTAAATGGTAATATTAAAGGGCTAAATTTTCGTAAGATTGAATACCCTATTTTAAAATGGAAATGGAATAAACTAAAAAAGGGTAACCTGAGTCGAAATGACTTTATGGTTACCCTCTTCTATTTTTGATCGTCTTCCAACTGTCTTCCAGTCGTCTTTTGAATATTTACCGGCCTTTTCCAGATCATCTTCTGATCTTCATCCAGCCGTCTTCCGATCATCTCCTAGCTGTCGTTTGACTGTTTCCCGGCCTTTTTCAAACTGGCTTCCGGTCGTCATTCTTGACGATCGGAGGATCCTATTGCAGTCAGTAATTCCGGATTATTTAGCCGGGACCGTTCCTTGTTCAATGGCTGCCTGAGCTGCTGCCAGACGGGCGATTGGTACCCGGAAAGGAGAGCATGAAACGTAGTCTACTCCGATGGAATTGAAGAACTTGATTGAGTCGGGGTCTCCGCCGTGTTCACCGCAGACTCCGCATTTTAGATCATGTCTCTTGGTTCTTCCGGCCTTGATTCCGTATTCCACAAGTTTACCGACACCTTTCTGGTCGATAGTCTGGAACGGATCCGCGTCAAGGATCTTGTTGCCAAGATAATCTCCCATGAATGTCCCTACATCATCTCTGGAGAAGCCGAATGTCATTTGCGTCAGGTCATTTGTACCGAAAGAGAAGAATTCGGCGGCACGGGCCATCCTGTCGGCAGTCAATGCCGCACGCGGAATTTCTATCATGGTACCGTAATGGTATATGAGGAACTGCCTTGTCGTACCTTCCACTTCCGCTTTCACACGATCGCATATGGCTCTTTGGTAGCTGAGCTCACGGGCTGAGATGGTAACCGGAATCATTATTTCAGGTTGAGGGTCGTAGCCTTCCTGCTGCAATTCGGCCATCGCCGTGAATATGGCTCTGTACTGTGTTTCAGCTATCAACGGATATGACATGTGGAGACGAACACCTCTGTGTCCCATCATCGGATTGACTTCCTGAAGTGATTCCCCTCGTTTTTCGATTTCTTCAACAGTTACGTTCAATTCTTTTGCAAGCTCCTGTTTCTTCTCTTCTGTCTTAGGTACGAATTCATGCAGAGGAGGATCAAGCAGACGGAAAACAACAGGCTTCCCATCCATTATCTTCATTGTGCTCTTGACAGCAGCTTTGATGAACGGTTCAAGTTCCGCCAGAGCTGCTTTCCTTTCTTTGTCCGTATTGCACAAAATCATTTTGCGCAATTTAGCAAGAGGCTGTTCCGAGTTTTTGCCGTAGAACATATGCTCGACTCTGAAAAGTCCTATTCCTTCGGCTCCGAATTTAAGAGCTCTCGCAGCATCTTCAGGAGTATCGGCGTTGGTGCGTATTCCAAGTTTGCGGAAATTGTCGGCCATTGCCATGAATCTTACGAACAGAGGATTTTCCGTTGCGTCCATAGTCGAAATCTTTTCTCCATATACGAGTCCTTTGGATCCGTTCAGACTCAACCAGTCGTTTTCTTTGTATACCTTGGAAGATCCCTTGAACTGAAGAGTCTTTTCTTTGAACTTTATTTCAAGAGATTCGCAGCCGACTATGCAGCATTTTCCCCATCCGCGGGCTACAAGCGCCGCATGGGACGTCATACCGCCCCTGGCCGTAAGTATTCCGGCTGCCGCTCTCATCCCTTCTATATCTTCCGGGGAAGTTTCTTCACGTACAAGAATTACTTTCCTTCCTTCCGAAGCCGCTTTCATTGCCGCTTCCGATGTGAATACTATCGTGCCCACAGCTCCTCCCGGAGATGCCGGAAGACCTTGTGCCGCCGCTTCCGTTTTCTTTTCGGAAGCCGGATCAAGGATCGGGTGCAGGACCTCGTCCAGTTGCGCAGGCGAAACTCTCATGACAGCTGTCTTTTCATCTATCATTCCTTCCCCGACCATGTCTACGGCCATCTGTATTGCCGCAAGTCCGCTTCTTTTCCCTATACGGCATTGAAGCATCCAGAGTTTGCCTTCCTGTATGGTGAATTCTATATCCTGCATATCATGGAAGTGCTGTTCCAGACGTGTCCTTATGTCATAAAGTTCTTTATAAACTTCCGGCATCGCCATTTCCAGGGACTCAAGTTTCTTATTGTGCTCGTTTTTGGTTGCTTCATTAAGCGGATTCGGTGTCCTGATTCCGGCTACAACGTCTTCACCCTGTGCATTTATAAGCCATTCCCCGTAAAATTTATTGTCTCCGGTAGCAGGATTTCTGGAAAACGCCACACCTGTTGCGGAATTGTCTCCCATATTTCCGAATACCATGGCCTGAACGTTGACGGCCGTTCCCCAGTCGTCCGGAATCCTTTCGATTTTCCTGTATGCAAGAGCTCTCTTTCCATTCCATGATTTGAATACTCCTCCGATCGAGCCCCAGAGCTGAGCCTCTGCATCGTCAGGGAATTCAAAACCGAGAACAGCCTTTATCCTTTCCTTGAACTGTCCGCTAAGTTCCTTGAGCTCTTCGGCAGTTATGTCGGTATCTGATTTGTACCCTTTTTTCTCTTTGAGTTCAGACATCATTCCGTCAAGCTGCTGGCGTATCCCCTGGCCGTCGGCAGGTTCTATACCTTCGGCTTTTTCCATTACGACATCCGAATACATCATTATCAAACGTCTGTAAGCATCATATACGAAACGCGGGTTGCCGGTCTTTTTGATAAGTCCCGGGATCGTCTTGGAACAAAGTCCGATATTAAGAATGGTGTCCATCATTCCCGGCATGGAACTTCTTGCTCCGGATCGGCAGCTTACCAAAAGGGGATCGGATGGATCTCCGAACTTTTTCCCCATCAATTGTTCTGTCGCTTTCAAAGAAGCGGCGACATCTTTTTTAAGATCGGATGTGAAGCCTCCTCCTATCGCATAGTATTCGGTACAACATGCTGTTGTGATGGTGAATCCGGCAGGAACAGGCATTCCCAGTCTGCTCATCTCGGCAAGATTTGCTCCTTTGCCTCCGAGCAATTCACGCATGGATCCATTTCCTTCGGCCGTTTTGCCTCCGAAACGATAAATTCTTTTATTATTTTCAATCATCTTCCAATATGTTTTATAATTCGATTGTGGCAGATTTCCACCCCAAAAAGTAGAAATCTGCCACAAAAGTACAATATTTTCAGCCTAATGTAAAATTTTATAACAATTTGGCAGCAATTTCTGAAAGTTCGCTTCTTTCTCCTTTGCGCAGGAAGATATGCTCGAATAATTTCTGTCCGTCAAGTTTCTCATCCAAATGCGTGAGGCCGTTAGACCACTGATCCAAGTATGGCTGGTCGATCTGGAAGATATCTCCCGTGAATATCATTTTAGTCCCTTCTCCGGCTCTGGTGATGATTGTCTTGATTTCGTGGGGAGTAAGATTCTGGGCTTCGTCTATTATGAAGAAAGCTTTTCCCAGACTTCTTCCTCTTATGTATGCAAGAGGAGTTATAAGCAGTTTCTCATCTTTCAGGAGCCCGTCTATTTTAATGGCTTCTTTGCTTGAAGGACGGAACCCTGACCTTATTACATTAAGGTTGTCCATAAGAGGCTGCAGAAACGGTCCCATTTTGCTTTTCTGGTCTCCCGGGAGGAATCCGATGTCCTGATTACCGAGCACCACCGTTGGTCTGGAAAGAATTATCTGGTCATAATCTTTTTCCTGTTCCAAAGCCGATGCAAGCGCGATCAATGTTTTTCCCGTACCAGCTCCTCCGGTTAGGGAAACCAACTGAATGTTCCTGTTCAGGCATGCGTCAATAGCAAATTTTTGTTCATCGTTCCTCGGGGAGATACCGTATGCCCTTCTTTCTTTTACAAGGACGATTTTTTCTCTTCCGGCATCATACCGTGCGCAGATAAGCGGGGTATCAGTCTGTTTGTCCCAGCGGAATTTATAAAGCTGGTTGTGTTTGGGGGCTTTTTGTCCGACTTCCCTCCAATCTATTGCGGTATCAGGTCCGTAAGCGAGTTTCTGAAGAGTTTCTGACGATAGTCCGCTGATTATCTGTACTTCCCTTTCGGCGCCTTCCACTTTTTCTTCCTGCACTCTGTCTGTAAGATAATCCTGAGCTTCCATTCCGGCTGCTTTGGCTTTGAGCCTGAGGTTTATATCTTTGGTCACCAAGGCTACGAACCTGTCGGGATTATTGTCTCTCACCCACATGGCGGTGGCCAGAATCCTGTGATCCTGTATGTCATCATGGAACAGGTCCTTGAATTTGTCAGGGAAAGGGTGGTTGGGTTCGATCTTGACATATCCAAGCCCTTTTCCTATCGGAACTCCGTTCCTGCCGAACATTTTTCCTTCGGTCAGTTTGTTGATTTCCCTCATGAACCCCCTTGCGTTGAAGCTCAGTGCGTCATTTCCTTTCTTGAATTTGTCCAACTCTTCGATGACGGCGATGGGTATAACCAGATTGTTTTCCTGGAAGTGTCTTATGGCCTTGTAGTCGTGAAGGATAATATTTGTATCCAGAACGAATATCTTCGGCAGTTTTGTCGTTGTTCCCTTGTCCGGAACATTAGCGTACTTTGTCATAGTATTATGGATTATATAGCTTGTCTTTTTCAGTCTTCACCTTCCGATGCCTGACCGTTTAGGAGGGACTGTAAAATCTTGATTATTCCGGAATTGCCTCCGGATTCAGCTTTTATGCTTTTTGAGTCTTTTTCCGGATGTCCCAAAGGATAGTATGCTACTTCCTGAAGCAGCAGCTCTGCATCAAGGTAATCGTAATCGCTGTCTTTTATTTGGATTATGACACCCGGAATCTCGGAAAAAAGTATATGCGACTTGTCTTTTCCCGGATTCGCCTTCATGATATCGTAAAGTTCCGCCCTTATTCCTGCTTTACCGTTCATCATTTTCCCGAGAGCGGTTATCAGACCGCCGTCGCCGACTGTTATTCCTGAAATTATTATTCCGTCTTCCACCAGTTCCCTTACTACTTCATAACAATCGCAGAAATAGCCTGTATCCTGAATCTCAGGTGCGATATCTCCCGAAGTAACAGTCTTTTCTGCAAGAAGTGAGCCTCCGAGAAGATATTCGGACGAGTCGAAAGGTATATATATTATCCATGAAGAATCATCTCCTGTCGCTATCGTGCCATTGCATTTGCGTCCTTTGCCTATTTCAGGATTTTCCGTTCCTGGAGGCTGCTCCATGAACCCGTTTTCATCATCATAATCGCCGGAAGTAACGTCTTTCTTGCGTATGACGGTTTCTATTCCCAGAAAACAAGGCCCTTCCGTTTTCTGTTCGAACACATATGAACACAGGCCTATTCCGAGATTGTCTATATATTCGGATGCTGCGGAAACGGAAGCATAAAAAGCCGCCATATTTCCTACCGGTTCCGTATTCCATTTCCAGCAAGTGTTTACGGCCAGATCTCCCAATCTGAATCTTCCGTTTCTCCAGATTGTATCGATTAATGATCCGGCTATCTTTCCCCTTGTGAAAGATTCCGGAAAAGCAGTTTGGAATTCCCTTTCCGTTTTTGCGGCGATTCTTACGGCTGAAAGATATTTGTCAATATCTTTATCTTCGTATCCGTCTATTCCCGGGGGTGGATCCAGAGTCTCGTCGGCAACAGGCTCATATTCGGTTGTATCGCTTTCATATTCTTTGTTGCCTTGCGTCATGCAGCGTATCAGGATCTCCGCCGGAGTCAGCTTTTGCAAGGCTCCGTCGATAATATATCCCGAATACAGTGCTGAAGTCTTTTCCTTCATATATTTTAAATATATTCGTAAAAATAAGTAATTTTGGACTTTGTTCAAAAAAATTCCGATAATGGTTTCTCAAAAAGAATATGATGACTTGCTTTCCTATATCTTTAACAGATTTCCTTCCGTGCAGAAAGCCGGTTTCGGGAGCGCTTACAAGCCGGGATTGGAAAACATGAAGGTTTTTGACGGCTTTTTGGGACGGCCCCACAACACTTACAAGACGATACATGTGGCCGGAACCAACGGCAAGGGTTCCGTTTGCAGTATGCTTGCTTCCGTCCTGGCCGGCTCAGGCCTTAAAGTCGGGCTTTATACTTCACCTCATATAAAGGATTTCCGTGAAAGGATGCGGATAATAGATGGAAGATATGTTTCTTCGAATCCGGAACGTGTTCTTCCCGCCCCGTATCTTATCAGTGAGGAAGATGTTTTCAATTTCATAATGAAATGGCGGGATACGTTCGAGAAATATGACCTTTCTTTTTTCGAAATAACAACCGGAATGGCATTCGAATGGTTTCGTGAACAGAATGTTGATGTTGCAGTCATTGAAGTCGGTCTCGGAGGCCGCCTGGACAGTACGAACATAATATCCCCGGTATTGAGCATAGTTACTTGCATTGGTCTGGACCATTGTGAATTATTGGGGGATACCCTGCCTCTTATTGCAGGAGAGAAGGCCGGTATAATCAAAAACGGTGTTCCTGCTCTTGTCGGTGAGAGCAATCCGGAAACGGACGGCGTTTTTGAAGATGTATGCAAAAAGACGGGGACATCTTTGATTTTTGCAGACAAGGTCATTCCTTCATTGTGGCCTGCGGCTGATTACATATTGCAGAGAATGGATTTGCAGGGGGAGTATCAGAAAAAGAATCTCCGTACGGTTTTGGCAGCTGTTGATATTTTGAAGAAAATACCGTTTTTTTCCGCATTGTCGGATAAGGTGTCGGTTACGGGGAGCATTGTCAATGCTGCAAGAAGAACCGATTTCCACGGCAGATGGGAACGTCTTTCTTCCCGGCCTTGGGTAATCTGCGATATCGGCCATAATGCCCATGCCCTCAAATATAATTTCGGACAATTGAAACGCATGCTTGACAGAGGGGAATGTTCTTCGCTCATAATAATCTACGGAGTTATGGCAGACAAGGATCTTGATGCAATCATGCCTTTGATGCCGGAGAATGCCGTTTATATATTCACTACGCCTTCAACTCCCAGGGCTTTGCCTTCGTCACGGATAATGGAGAAATATTCGGCGTATTGTGATGTTGCCGGCAGGAATAAAAGCAAGATATTCAAATCGGATTCGGTAAGGGAAGCATTGGAGATGGCAATCGGAATGGCTAAGAATCTTGCATCTCCGGATGCCGGCCGGAAGTCCGCTTCCCCTCTTATTTATGTTGGGGGAAGCACTTTCGTAGTTGCCGATGCAGTTCCGTATTTCAGGTAAGCAATAATTTCCTTTTTTTTGAATTATATATATATTTAGAATCATATATATAATATTATGAAGAAGTTATTGGTTTCGTTCATTCTAGCCTCGGTTATCTGTTTTACGGCTGTCGGTGCCGGTCGCAGTCATGCCCTTGTTGCCGATTGGAAAGATTATAAAGCGGCTCTCAAGGCCGATCTTCCGGAAAAGCAAGCTGAAATATTGAATAAAATCAAGTCGGAAGCGAAGTCGAGGCATCTTTCGTGGGATTTTTATGATGCCTGGGTAAAATATATAGATGTCGAAAGGTCGGTGAATTGGAAGACAGGCGATTCTCTTGTAACAGTTTTCGGCAATGAAGCTGCCGTATTCGGTGAGCCAATAGTCGAGGTCTCATATATTGTTTCTTATTCGGGGAAATCTTCCGGTGATATCCTTAATTATGTCATGTCGCACAGGGACAGGTTGCAGAATGCGGCAAACAGTCAATTCTACAAGACTCTTGGTTCCGGTTCCGCTGATATTTCCGTTATAATGGGAAATTATATTTCCGATGATTACGAATATTCACTCTGGCTTTTGTTATATAGAAGTGGTGGTGCGGATGTCCGTGTGTCTAAAGAAATGGAAAAGTATTCTGCAGGAAAATATCCGGATGAATTTTTTTATGAATATTATCTTGCCACGCTGAAACCTTACGATCCGTATGGAACAGCCATGAGGAAATTATCTGAAAAATATAAAGGTACGGCAGCCGGTTTTTATCCCGCGGCAAGACTGGTTGTCCTCGAAGCGGATTCTTTGAAAGAAGCCGGGGCCGGTCAGGATGAATACGTGAAATTCCTGAAAAAATGCCGTGTCTTTGAGAAGAAAAGGAAATCACTTTCCGGAAAAGACAAGAAAATTGCAGCCGGCTGCCTTTCTGTTTCCGATATGATAAAGGAGCTTAAGTCAAAATCCATATCTTTGTATTCTGATTCCGATACCGTATCCGTGTATCTTCGCAATCTGAAAAATGTAAAAGTAAAAGTCGGTAAAAAGGAAAAAAGTGACTCTCCGGGGAAATATCCGTTTCTCAAAAGGCTAGTGAACAAATCCGGGAGTTTTTATGTTTATGATACCTTGTACCTTGTCCTTCCCCGTATGGATGATGGCGGGTATGAAATAAACGCTATTTCAGGTAGCGTCTCCGGCAGCCTTGCATATGAAAAACATACGATTTCTCTTGCGGTAAGAAACGATAACGGCGAACCTGCGGTGTATGCTGCCGATTACATTACAGGGAAGCCTGTTTCCGCTTGTGATATTTCTTTGTATGAAGGCGGAAATCTCTTGGCGTTAGTTAAGAATCTTGATTTTACGGATGGATTTGCGGGGATTCCCGGGTTCGATTCCCTGAGGACGGGCTTGAAAAGTTCTTTCTGCTCCGTAAAATGTTCATATAAGGATAATGAAGGTTACTATCATGACAGCAAGACAGTCGCTTTCTATTGCGGACAGGCTGCTGATTCGAAAAAGGCTTTATTTCCGAAAATATCATGTAATATATATAAGGACAGGGGGATTTACAAACCGGGGGATACGGTAAAGTTTAAAGCAGTGCTTTTTTCAAGGGATTCCATGGAAAAAGCACAAGTGCTTCCGGCCGGTAAAGAAGTCAAGGCATTATTATGGGGTCCCGGCAATGAAATTCTGGATTCCCTGGTGTTGAGTACCAATGATTTCGGTTCTGCCGCCGGTACTTTCGTGCTTCCATCAGGATTGAAGAACGGTTGGTTTTATATCGAAATGAAATATGGAGGAGAATCTTCCCGGTCATGGCTTCGGGTCGATGATGTCGAATTACCTTCGTTTTATGTTAAATTCGATCATCCGGACGATTTATATCTGCCGGGGGATACGGTCAAGGTGAAAGGGAGGATCGGAAGTTATTCCGTTAACGCCATTTCATCTTTGGCTGTCAGGTATAGAGTGATTTCCGGTAACAAAGTTTTTGCCGAAGGCAGTCTGTTGCCCGGAAGGGACGGTTCATTCTCTCTGTCATTCGTATCGGATTCCCTTTCCGATTATAAACGTTATTCCGTGGAATTGAGACTTGTTGACGAAACAGGAGAAACATCGGAATATTCTAAAGTCCTTTCGGTATCTTCTTCCCTTTCGGTTGTGCTGACACCTTTGAGCCGTACTGACGGATCTGCCCAGATTACATACAGTCCAGGCCATGGGAAAGAAAGACAGCGAGCCCGGATTCCTGTCAGTGTTGCTGTCGTAGGCAAATCTCCTTTCCGGTTCCGGTTTGCCGTAATGAATTCAGGTTCGGACATTGTCCATGCCTATGTGAAATATACCGTAACTGACAATGAAGGAAATGTCATTTTCTCAGGGAAAGTCGCTTCCGGGTCGGACAGGGCTTTCGATTTCTCAGGATATCCGCAGGGTGTTTATAAATTGAAGGCTTCGGCGTCGGTCCGTAATAGTTCGGGAAAGGTGAGAAAAGCTTTTTCCGGATATGATATGGTAAAAGTAAATGACAGCGATACCGTTTTGAACGCTCCTGTGAAAAACTTCTTCAGAGCGATTTCTCCGGAAGAAAACACGGATGGCCGAATAAAAGTCATGTTCGGAAGTTCAGACGGTCCCGTATGGGCTGTCGCGGAGTTATGCGGTTCCGATTCCGGTATTCTGGAGTCCGGACTAATACATCTGTCAGGGGAGAGCGGCCGGCGCGGTTCCCTTGAGACTCTATCATTCGATTACAAAAAGGAATATCCCGATGTGTTGTCCTTCCGTATATTTTATTTCAAGGATAGCGGCAAGAAAGTCTTCGAATGCAGATTTTATCGCAAAAAGACTGATAACAGGCTGCCTTTGTCTTTCTCTTCGTTCGAAGACCGGACTTTTCCGGATTCACGTTATAAATTTTCCGTCAAAACCTTGCCGGGAGTCGAATGCCTGGCGGCCATATTTGACAAGAGTTCGGAATCTTTTGCTTCCAACCAATGGTATCGTGCCGTTCCCGATTCGCCCGTTTCACGCTGTTGTGAAATTTCTTCTGCTGCGGGCGTGGAAGGAGGCCGTTTTTACGGATCCGGGGCTTTACCGTATTCCGACTTTTTCATAAGAGGTACATCTTCCGGCAAAAATTATACAAAAACCGTTTCGAATGTTGAGGCATCTTTGTCCGGGAGCGAAGATTTGTCCATGAGCGAAGATTTGCCTGTGAGGGATGATTTCGCAAGTACTCTGGCTTTTCTTCCATCTCTTCATTCGGATAAACAGGGTGCGCTGGACTTTTCTTTCGAAACCTCCGGACGGCTTTCCACTTATGTAGTGTCATTGTTCGCCCATGACAAATCCATGCGCAATTCGGTACTCCGCAAAGATATGCTGGTGAGTCTTCCCGTAAAAGTCGATTTTTTGTGCCCTGAATATCTTTATGCAGGAGACAGGTTCGATCTTGAAGCCAAAGTGTCCGCCGATACTGAAAAGCCGGTTTCCGGCGTTTTGTCTTTGTATATCTATAATGGTTCCGATTATAAGAATTCGGATCCTGTTTCGGCCAGGTCCGTCCGTTTGTCGGTGCCTGCCGGAGGCTCTTCTTCATATTCTTTCCCGGTAGAATCTTATGTCCCGGAGTCTGATTCCTTACCGGATTCCATGCCGGATTACCGTCCTGCTGATACTTTGGGCCTCAAGCTGGTGTTCGTATCCGATGCCGGAGACGGTACTGAAAGGAGATTTTCCGACGGAGTCTTCAAGCCGGTTCCTGTTTTTCAGGATCATAAGGTACTGGAAGAATCCCATTCGGCTTTATTAAGATCCGGTGCGGATGCTGATTCCCTTATGCGAGTGTTGCGCGGCGAATTTGTCAATATGTCATCTTACGGTGCAAAAGTCACTTATTGTTCCATTGCTGATATGGTCAAGGCTGTGATTTCGGGTAAGGCGGAATCTTCCGGAAATAACGTTCTCGATTTGTCGGAAGAATATTATTCAAGGTTGCTTATTGATAAGCTCCGTTCATCTTATAAGGATTCTCAGGATGACGGTTTGTCCGATTTGCGGGATTCCCTGCTTTTGGCAAGGATGCTGGATTTCAGAAATGCCGATGGCGGTTTCGCATGGTTCGCAGGAATGCGTTCTTCCCCAGTAATCACTGCCGTGCTGCTTGAAAGATTTGCCAAAATGCGTGATGCCGGATTATTTCCGGATTCCGCTATGCGACAACTTTTTACGGCCTATTCCTTATCGGATGTTTCCGTGGCGGCTTCCGCCGTCCGTTATCTCGACGGCAACTTGTTCGGCCCTGACGATTCCCGGTCGCGTTTCGGTACCATATCCTATAGCCGGTATCTGTATGTAAGATCTCTTTATCCGGAGGTTGAATTCGATGCGGAATCCTTTTCCGGTAATCCCGCATCCCGGAAAGAATTGGCCGGGTTTAAGAAATATGTCAAAGGTTATCTGCTTCCCGGAAAGGATAGGGGACTGAACGGACAGATTGTTGCCAAATCATGCAGGATCAAAATATTAATGAATCTGCTTTCTTCAAACGAGGGCGTTTCTTTGGCATCGTCTTTCGGTATCGGGCGTTCTTCCGTCCCTATGTTGGCGAAGTCGGTTGAATCGGATGTTTCTTCAATGATTGAATATGCTGTCGGTTATAAGGACGGCGGTATCTATTATCCAGGCGTTTCCAAAAACCCTGAAGGTTTGTTTGAAGGAGGAATTTATACCCATTCGATGATTGCCGACATGTTTTCTTCTTATGCCGGATATTCCGGCCGTTTTCTGTCAGTACCGGAGTCGCAGAAAACCGAAGTCCTGAAAATTGCCGAGGGAATCCGTATATGGTTGGCTATCCGGAAAGAAACACAGCAGTGGGGAAACGGTCCTGCCTTCATCGATGCGGTCAATACGATTATGTCCGGTTCCGGTGATATCGGATCTTTGAAAGTAGTCATTATGACAAAATCCTCTCTGACGCCTTTCCGGAATATAAAAGCGTCAGGCAACGGGTTTACGGTTGTACGAAAGTTTTTCAGAGAAACAGTCTCCGCAGAAAATTCCGTTTCCGGAGTCGCCGGGGCAGCCGGAGGTTTGTCAAACGGCAAAATCTCTTTGGTTGAAATAAAACCGGGGGATATGTTGAACAAAGGGGACAAGATACTTGCACGTTATGATATATGGAGTGAAGCAAACCGCAGTTTTGTGAAACTTACGGCACCCAGGGAAGCTGCTTTCAGGCCGGTAGACCAGCTCTCCGGCCTTTATGGCTTGAGATACCGGCCTATACATTCGGATGAAACACATTCTGTTGTCCCCCAGGGCTACCGGGATGTCAAGACGACAGCGACGGAATATTATTTCGACACTTATCCTGAAGAAAAATCATGTGTGACCGAGGAGTTTTTCGTTACACGTACAGGTTCATTTACGGCACCGGTGATTGAGATAGAATCATTGTATTCCCCTCATTACCGGGCAAACGATTCTTTTTCCGGAGCGATTGGAATTCCAGGCTCAGAATAGATCTTATCCTCCTGTTTTTGTGCAAGATGTTCGCATACTATCTGAGCTATGTCTTTTACGGGTACGGGTGCTTTGTCTCCGAATGTTTTAAAGCATAGAGGACATGCCGTGGCGATTTCACGGGGTTTTTCAGCCAACAGTGATTCTATGGAGCCTTGGGTTATTTCCCCCCTGTCTTTGTAATCCAAAGTAAGGCTTCCCAGACTGCCTCCGCAGCAGATGCTTTCATCTCTTTCCTTTGATGCTTTCTTCAGTTCCCCGATGCCTGAAAGGATATGCCGCGGTTCTTCGTAGATGCCGCTGCCCCTTCCCAGATCGCAAGGATCGTGGTAAACGAATGATCCGTCGCTTTTCGTTACTTCCAGCCTGCCGGTGTCGATGAGCCTGTCGATAAGTTGCGTGTGGTGGATTATCTTTATTCCCTTCAGATTATATTCTTCGTTGAATACTTTATAGCATATGGGACAGCTCAGGACCAGAAATTTGCATCCGGAATCCTCTATCATCTTTTTGTTGCTTTCCATGACTTCCCCGGCGGCTTCCGTCCTTCCTGCAAGAAGCAAGGGACGTCCGCAGCAGATTCCTCCGTCTTCGTCGGCGAATACATAATCGATTCCCGCTTCTTTGAATATCTTTTTCATGGATTCGATTATTACAGGGACCAAGTGCGACATACAGCCGGCGAAATACATTACTTCGGGTTGTTTTCCTCCGTCATCGCCGTAATTATTGGCAAGGCCGGTATCGGCGGCTTTTGCAAGATAGCCGTAGTCATAAGGGAGGCAATTGTTGAAAGTCGCTCTCTGCGCCTGACGTATAGCGGGAGAGTCCACACTTACCGGACACAAGGCATAACATTTTCCGCACATCAGGCATTTCTGTGCTATCTCATTTATCTTCTTCGTATTATGACGCCTGAGGAATCTTATGAAATATACCGAAGAGTATTTCAGATTCTTTTTCTGTATATTCATCGGGCATGCATCCAGGCAGAGTCCGCAGCTGGAGCATGCGTAAATCTCCGCTTCAGCCAATCCTTTCCGCGGTTTCCTCACTTTGAGTCCCGCATTTCTGAAAAGGATAAGCAAGACTTCCGTCACTATGTGCATATACCGGCTGAAAGGCATCGCAACGAAGAACAGTCCCAATACTATGGAATAGGCCCACCATGTAGGCATGAAATTCAGGCTGTTGCCGAAGAAGTTCTTGAACAGGAAATTCATAGGCACGGTGAGGAAGCTGCCTCCGCTGAGATCAGCCGTAAAACTCTCTGCAAGAAGTCTCAATGGAAATATAAGCCATAAACAGTACAGAGCGATCCTGTCGGGAAGCGACGGCTTGGTCGTATGCTTCATTCCCAATGCTATCGACTTGATCCTTTTGAACATAGCCAGCGCTATTCCCGAAAGTACGTACAGAAGGAAAAAGTCCATCAGGAAAAAGAGTAAGTTGCTTCTCAGGGTTTCATGAGCAGGATTGACCCAGACGAAAAATCTGTAGAATATGGGATAAAAAAGGGCTCCTTCCGATATGGAGCCGAAATGCTTCGGTACGAAAAGTGCAACTTCTATATGTCCGAGGACGATCAACATGAACCAACCGAATGCAATGCTTGAATGCATATAGCCGAGCAACGGCTTCCGTTTCCATATCTTTACATGCAGCAGGCAGTCGAATATTATATCCTTGATGTTTTTCAGGATTGTCGCCGGTGTTATGAGCGAGATCAGGAATTTCTTTTTGTCTTCCCACGGAATATGGTTCAGGATCCTTATGAACCCGACCAGCAGGTATATGAGAATGAATACCATCCCAACTACGAAAGGGATGACGAAATTGCTGTATCCGCTTGGTATCCTGTCAATGACTTCTTGATCGGCAATGGAATCCACTGCAGTGGTTAATATAGTCAGAATCATTTTGTTCCGTATACTTTTAATATTGACAGTATGAGGTGTCTGGTGTTTATTCCCCTAGGGCACACCATAGTGCATTTCCCGCAAAGCATGCATCCCTTCAGAAAGTCAATGGCTTTGCCTTCCTGTCCGTTCTGCAACGCAAGAATTGCACTTCGAAGGCTCGTTTCATGGAATTTTCCTGCGGTACAGCTTGCGGTACAAGATCCGCATGCCATGCATTTGCGTACATCCGGTTCCATTTCCGCCAATTTATCGAAGCTTTCCTTGTCGAAATCGTCCAGATTCATTCTGGAACTTGTATTTATGGAATATCCGAAATCCGTCATTTTCTATCGGGGAAATTTTGTTTTATATATTCATCTATTTCCATTGCAGCGCTTTTTGCGTCATTCAGAGTCTCTGGAATGGTTTTGGGTCCGGTGCATGTTCCGGCGAAGAAAAGGCCGGGGATTTTGCTCATCTGCAGATCACGGATGGTATCTTTCGTTGAAAAGAATCCGTCTTCTTCGTTGCTAAGATGAAGCATCCTGCCGACTCTTTTCCCGGCTTCCGCCGGTCTGATTCCGGCCATGAGGACAAGCAAATCTACGGAAACTTTTATAGGTTTGCTGGACAATGTGTCTTCGGCTTTGACCAAAAGGCTTTTATCTTCTTTTTCCGAGACTTCCGAGACCCTGCCTCTTATGAATCTGATCCCGTATTTTTTCTGGGCTTCCAGATAAAGGTCTTCGTAATAACGGCCGAACATTCTCAGATCCATATAGAAACTGTAGACCTGGGCCTCGGGAAATCGCTGCTTTATTTCGCAGGCTTGTTTCACTGCCGTGGCGCAGCAGACTTTGGAGCAGGAAAGGTTTCCGACTTTTTCATCCCTTGATCCTACACAATGTACGAATCCTATGCTTTTAGGATTTTGTATCGTATCGCTTTTTCCGGTTTTGTAATATGCCTCCAGATCCGCATTTGTAATGACACGGTCGTAAATTCCATAGCCGTATTCTTCTTTCTTTTCTGCTTTGAACAAGTCGAATCCAGTGGCTATCAAAACGGCTTTTGCCAGAATCGTGATCCCGTTTGACAATATCACATTGAATGAATCGTCAAGGATATTGATAGAGTTTATATCGGTGTCCAGAAAATATTTGACTCCGTTTATTCCGGCTGTAAGCCTGTCCAGAGTTTCCTTTGCCTGTAAACCTTTCGGAAACAGCCTGTCCCATGCGGCCAGATGTCCGCCGAGTTTGCTGCTTCTTTCGACCAGCATCGTGTTGTAACCTAGTCTTTGAAGCATTCCGGCAGCCTCCATTCCGGCAGGTCCGCCTCCAACTATTAGAATATTATTGTTCATTTGATGCAGTCTACTTCTTCCGGTTTTCCTATATTCTTGCCGTTCACCCCTTTGTATTTGGCGTCGCTGTCATATGGTATGCCTATTTTGTCGAGCACCGGTTCCGGTCCGACCAAATGTGTTTGAAGGCCCAGGTCCCATGGATCGTAGCCCATTACAAGGCCGGCCACTTCTTCATAAGTGAAAACAGGAATTCCATGCCCGTCTTCTCCATAAGTCTTGTGGTTCATTTCGGCAATTACATATTGCCATTTGTCCATGAAATACGAGCAGCCCGGACAGTTGGTGATTATCATATCCGGATTATACGGTTCCATGCTTTCGAATTTCTTATTTGTATTTGCAAGCGAATATCCTCTGTTTGCCTGCACGAAATATTGCCTGAAGCCGAAGCCGCAGCAATGCCTTCTCTCGGGATAATCTATGATTTCTCCTCCCCAGGCTTCTATCATGCCGATCAGTACATAAGGATATTCCGCTCCTCCGACGCCCTTGGACGGGAACATTTTCGAATAATGGCATCCTATATGTTCCACTACTCTGAGAGGTTTCCCCGTCTTTTTGTTGACCAGCTTGAATTTTGCAAGGGCGGCAATAGGGTTCCTGTATTTGTAAATCAGGTCGCTGGAATGTATTAGTACTTTAGGTACGGCAAATTCAAGGCCGCATGACTTGAGAAGGTTTTCGGCGATTTTTTCCTTCAGTTCGGGAAATTCCCGCCAGGCTTCCAATGTCTCGCAATACAAGCCGAATGAGGTTACGCAGGAACATACGAAGTTCTCGTATCCGTATTTGTGCATGAGTGCGAACTGTCTTGCTATTATCGTCATCGAAGTCTCCTGCGGTATGGTATCGCAATGGTAGGCTATTCCTCCGCAAGTCGTATGGTGTTCGGTTTCGAATACATCCTTTCCAAGTCTGTTTCTGGTTATTTCCAGAAATGCGGCTTCCGATGCAGGGAAGAATGTCTGCCTTATGCAGCTCCGCACATAGAAATAATGATCATCGGGAATGTCTTTCTGATAATCGGACCATATCTTTTTTTTACCTTCGTATATCATCTCCTAGTGGTTAAAGTGATCTATTTTGCATTCCGTATTTACCTTCTCAGAATATTCTTCCTCTGTCAGTCCCAATTCTCCGGCTTTTTCCAGTCCGTCTTCTTCGACTTGCTGCATTCTCGATGTCCCTCCCGATACATCGAAAATTCTTTTTACATCGTCAAGATCTTCCTTCGGAATTTTCCTTATGGCTCCCGGGCCGTTTTTGTCAAGGTTTGCATGAAGCCTTTCATATACATCGTCAAGGTGTTCTTCTTCCCATTTCCATACTTTTCCGGCTTCCTTGTGCGTTTCGTATTTGAATGTTCTCGGATATACGCAGTATCCGTATTTCAATATGCTGCCGCACAAGTCTTTGGTGAGGACATATTGTTGTCTGCCCTTTTCCGACTCCATGTAATAGCCCATTTCTATTGAGAGATTCCGTAATGCCATGACTATCAGTCCCGGTGCATTCTTTCTCGGACATCTGGTCATGCAGCTCATGCATTCTCCGCAGTACCATATGGTATCGCTTTTCAGCAGCTTTTCTATTTCGTCGTCATCCTGACTTTGTACCGTATTGACTATCAGCCTCGGGTCGTATTTGTAAAATTCGGCGGCAGGGCAGATGGCAGTGCAGGTTCCGCAGTTGATACATGAATTGAAGCCTTCTCGGAATCTGTAATCCAGTTTCAGCCTTTCATATAATTTCCCCATATCGAGTATTTATCAGATGATTTGTCATTCTTTTGTTTTTCCGTTTGCTTTGTTCGTCGGGAACTTCTTTGCCATATCCATGAGATTTACATCTTTGTTCATGTTTTCCCCCATTTTTGATAGCACGCGCAGGAATGTGTACAACTGGCTTTTAGGTATCCCGTTGATTATGAAGTTCACGGCGTTCATGGCCAGGTCTGTCACTTCGTCCTGGATGTCTTTCGCATATTGCGTCACCTGGATAAGGTTCTGTCTTCTGTCGGAAGGATTGCTTATCCGTTTTACCAGATTCCTTTCCTCAAGCCCGTCGATAAGTTTCACTACCGAATTCTTGTCCTTTATCATTATGTCGGCTATCTGCTGCTGGGACAGGACGCCTTCGTCCCATAATGTGTCCATGACGAGAAATTGTTCCGGAGTGATGTTGAACCCCTGGCTGTGGAAGATCTCCGTTACATATTGCTTGAATTTGTTGTGAACCAAATTCAAAAATACTCCAACCTGTTTATTAAGTATCATGTGTTATAGTAAAATATCATACTATTAATCGATGCCAAAGATAACGTTTTTTATTTTAAATATGCAAATAGGGGGAGTTTCGCCGTTTATAGCACGGCTCTTCGTTGACTGTCCCTTAGATTTTGATTACATTTCTATACCGGATCCGGTTTCGATGCTGTTATTCAGTTCATTGATGAATCTGGCCATAGGTGCTCCGTCTATCACATCGTGGTCTATGAGTATGCTCATGTTGAGTATTTCCCGTATTTCGATTGCGTCGTGTGCGACATATGGTTTCTTTATTATGGAACTTATGCCGAAACATATCGGGTGAACGGCTATGGGGATGAACCATCCGTTTACTTTGCCCATCATTCCGATTGATGTGAAAGTGACGTTACCCATTTTTCCGTATGCTGTTTTAGGATGCTTCAACAGGAACTTCCAGAAAGCTCTTCTCACGCATCCGGGCATCGAGTAATATAATCTTTCAATCCTGCCGGCTTTCTCATGAAGCGTGATATCTGTTTCCTTGAATTCCTTGTCTTTTGCTTCGTTGATTTGTGAATTTATAGCCGCCATGCCTATTTTGTCAGCTTTTTCGATTACCAGAGGTATCGGTACTCTAGTCCCTCCCAGATCTTTTTCCACAATGATTGAAACATTGATATCATCGAAGATCATTAATCTGCGTTTACCGTACAGATATGCGGCTGCGGCTTCATATTTTTTGATGCAGCCTGCTATCGTGCTTATAAGCCATGAATTGAATGATATCTTGTCTTTATGGGTCCTGTTGTATTCTTTGATCTTTTTCCGGCTGTCCGTGACATCGGCTTCAATCAATGCCGTTATATGATGTTTCTTTTGCTTGCCTACCTCGCAGATATCGATGCTTGCTATCCTCGAATCCGGAAATTTCTGTGTTTTATAATTTTTCATGAACCAATCTGATTAATATGACTAATATAATCTTTATATTTGTTTGGTTATTGGCCAAATATAATAATAACTGATTATTAATATTAAACTTTTTTATTTTACATAGACTTTCTTCCGCAATCGAGATATCATTCAGAAGTTTCAAATGAGTAGATATATAAACAAAGAACAGTATTTCAAAGAACTGTCCACAACATCAAGATCTTATTATCTTGATTATATACGGAAATTCAAAAAGATAGACAAAAGCAGCCGGATTCTGGAAATAGGCTGCGGCGAAGGAGGAAACTTGCTTCCGTTTGCAGAGCTTGGCTGTTATGTTTGCGGAGTTGATATATCGAAAAGCAAAATATCGAATGCGAAATTGTTTTTTGGGAAAAAGGAAGTGTACGGGGACTTTTTCTGCTGCGATTTCCTCCAGATACGCCCGGATTCAGATGCCGGCTCGTTCGATATAATATTGATCCATGATGTCATTGAACATATAGAACCCGGATTCAAAGAAGATTTCTTTTCCAATGTGAAAATGTTCATGAAAAAAGACGGGATCGTCTTCTGGGGGTTCCCTGCATGGCAGATGCCTTTCGGCGGCCATCAGCAGACATGTAAGAGCAGAATCTGTTCCAAGGTACCGTTCGTGCATTTGTTTCCGCAAAGCATCTACAGGACATATCTTAGAACTTTCGGGGAGGAATCTTCCCATGTCGATGAATTGATGAGTATCAAAAGATCGAAGATGACTGTGGAATCTTTTGAAAAATTATGCAGGAAGACGGGGTACAACATAGTAGACAGAACTCTGTGGTTCATAAATCCACATTATGAAGTCAAATTCCATCTGCATCCTGTCAAATTATGCGGCTTTTTTTGCCATATTCCCTATTTGCGGAATTATATGTCTACAGCTTGCTTTTACATCACAGCGTTGAATTGAAATAGTTTGTATTGTACGGAGGACATTTGATGCATTCTTCCATGGCTGGATTTCATGAACAAGAAACCTGAATATGAAAAAAGATACGAAAAGAAGGAAGAAAGAAAAATATGAAAAAAGGCTTTACAATTATTTGTAAAGCCTTTTTAAGGAGTGGGAGTAGAGGGATTCGGACCCCCGACCCTCTGCTTGTAGGGCAGATGCTCTAAACCAGCTGAGCTATGCTCCCGAAATCCGATTGCGGAAAATTTCCTCAACGGGATTGCAAATATACAATCTAAATTTAATTCCACAATGGTTTTCCGTAAAAAATATTGATATTTGCCATAAGTTTAAGAACACTGTGAAATAATGATCAATCGGCCAAATAATTAATATCATGAAATTCAGAAGATTAATAATCGCTTTTCTTATTGCCTTAATTTCGGTGTCCTTGCCGGGTGGTAACATCTCGTATGCCCGCAGGCCCCAAAAAACGGTACGTATACTTGCCATAGGAAACAGTTTTTCCGTTGATGCCATCGAGCAGAACTTTTATGAACTTGCCAAGGCGGAAGGTATAAATGTCATTGTCGGCAATATGTATATAGGAGGCTGTTCCCTGGCAAGGCACGTGAAAAATATCCGTGGCGATATAGCCGATTATTCCTACCGTAAGATCGTGGACGGGAAGAAAACGACGTATGATCATTTCACGATAGACAAAGTCCTTGCCGATGAGAAATGGGATTATGTCAGTTTCCAGCAGGCCAGCCCTTATTCCGGTCAGTACGGGACTTACGCCAGGGATCTTCCGGAACTTGTATCTCATGTCCGTGCCCGTGTGTCCGGAAAGACGAAGTTTATGTTGTTTATGACCTGGGCTTATGCTTCCGATTGCTCGCGGACCGCTTTTTCCAACTATGACAGGGATCAGATGAAAATGTACAAAGCCATTCTGGATGCAAACAAACGTGCAGCCAAGTTGGTAGGAATACATATAATCATTCCTTGCGGAACGGCTATCCAGAATGCCAGGACATCGTTTATCGGCGATCACATGAACAGGGACGGGTATCACCTGGACAAGAGTGTCGGACGTTATACTGCTGCCTGCACTTGGTGCGAGAAGATTTTCGGCAAAAGCATAGCCGGTAACCCTTATTCGCCTGCCGGCCTGCCGGCCGATCGCAAAGAAGTGGCACAGAAAGCCGCTCATGCAGCCGTGCGGCATCCTTTCAGGGTAACTGCGATAAACGTGAAATTGCAGGCTGCGGCCGATAATGTGAAATAACGATTGTAAATTATGAGTAATATGAAAAAGTTTGTTTTGATTATGACTGCCTTTTTTGCAGGAGCCTTTATTATGACTGCCCAGAATAACGATTGGGCCGATTTCGGAAAATACCGGAAAGCGGACAGCCTTTTGACTAAAGCCCCGTCTGTCGTTTTCATGGGAAATTCCATTACAGAATTATGGTATAAGTTCGATCCTGATTATTTCAACAATCACAATTATGCCGGGCGTGGCATAAGCGGACAGGTAAGTTCTCAGATGCTTGTGAGGTTCAGACCGGACGTGATAGATCTGCATCCGAAAGTAGCCGTCATACTTGCAGGGACCAACGACCTTGCCAGAAACAACGGATATATATCCAGTGAGCATATATTGGACAATATCATTTCCATGGCCGAATTGGCGAAAGCCAACGGGATAGTGCCCGTTTTGTGTTCGGTGTTGCCTTCAGAAAAATTCGGATGGCGTCCCGAACTGAAACCGGCAATGGAAATCAAGGAACTGAATAATATGATCAGTGCTTATGCCCGGAAAGAAAATCTGATATATGTCAATTATTATGATTCGATGGCAATGCCTGACGGCGGATTGAATCCTGTATATACCAAAGACGGAGTACATCCCGTTCCGGCAGGTTATAAATTAATGGAAAGCATAATAGATCCCGTCCTGAAGAAAGTGCTGGCCGATTGATTGGAAAAGCCGGCTTTCTTGCTCTTTTTATAAAGGCAGTTCCGGATTATTTATCTTCCTCATATTCTTTTGCAAGTCCTCCGGTGGCCGTTTCCTTGTAAAGTGAAGGGATGTCGTGTCCTGTCTGTTTCATTACTTTGACGACATGGTCGAAAGACACCCGGTGCCTGCCGTCGGAAAAAGCTGCATATAGATTGGCATCCAGAGCCCTTGTAGCTGCAAATGCGTTTCTTTCTATGCATGGGATCTGCACCAGTCCGCATACGGGATCGCAGGTCATTCCGAGGTGATGTTCCAGACCCATCTCGGCGGCATATTCGATTTGTGACGGACTGCCGCCGAAAAGCTGATTCGCGGCGGCGGCAGCCATGGCGCATGCCACCCCTACTTCTCCCTGGCAGCCTACTTCCGCCCCCGAGATCGATGCGTTCTGTTTGACTATGTTTCCGAATATCCCGGCTGTAGCTATTGCATGCAGGATACGTATTTCGCTGAAGTTGTGTCCTTTGCCCAGATGATACAGAATGGCGGGCAGCACTCCGCTTGATCCGCAGGTAGGTGCCGTCACTACTGTTCCTCCCGATGCGTTTTCTTCGCTCACAGCAAGCGCATAAGCATAAACAAGGCCTCTTGTCTGCAGAGTTTGTTTATACCCCGATGCCTTTACGTAATATATGGGAGCTTTACGCGGAAGATTGAGAGGTCCCGGTAACACTCCTTCGTGATTCAATCCCCTTTCTACAGATTCCTTCATGGCTCTCCAGACTTCAGAGAGATAATCCCAGATATCCGATTCTTCGCATTCTTCCACATATTCCCAATAGCTTTTCCCGTATTTATCGCACCATGCAAGTATTTTGGACAGAGTATTCATTCCGTATATCTCCGGTGACGAGAATCTCCCGGTTTCCGGACTTCCGTCTGAAAGGGCTCCGCCTCCGATGCTATATACGGTCCATCCATCACAGTTTCTTTCCTCCGGATGTTTGGTCTTGTCCATGGCTTTGAACTTCATTCCGTTGGGATGGAAAGGAAGAAATATGCCAGGTTGCCATATGATAGTTACCGGGGCGATAGGCTCCAGCACTTCTTTGATTGCAATGTCGGTCATATGACCTTTTCCGGTAGCTGCAAGGCTTCCATATAGCGTTACTTCGAAAGCTGCAGCGTCGGGGTGTTCACCTGCGAATAGCTGTGCCGCTTTTTGAGGCCCTATGGTGTGACTGCTTGAAGGCCCTTTCCCTATTCTGTATAATTCCTTGAGAGATTTCATGTTATTGATTCGACTTTGACAAAAGTTCCTGTTTCGGAGTGTCAAATATAATATTTTTCTGTCAATACTGTTTAATGTGCAAATACAACGTCGATTGACCGGTCATCCACCTGAAGCTTTTCCGATTCTTTTTTAAGAATTCCGGTATGGAAATGAAAAAATGGCAGAAAGTCATCCTTGACGGTTCCTGCGTCCCGGATAGGATTATAAAAAAAGAAACCTGGTCGTGCAATCCCTGCAGGACCAGGTGTAATTCTTGTTAAGTGCGAGAATGAATTCTAACGAATCCGATTCAAAGAATAATAACCAATAACTAATAACCAACTAAAACTACTAACAAGAACTATCTTTTCCGAATAGTATCAATTTCTTTGCCAAAATATGGAAATATTAGAAAAATATTTAAAAAATATTTAAAATAAAGACGAAAGTTTATAAAATGAATAATTATTATGCCTTTTATTGGCATCATAAGCAGGATTTGAATCTGCCGTTCGAAAAAATATATTATCTTAGTGAAAAATAATACAAGCAATGAAGCGAATTTCAATACTATTCGCAAGTTTACTTTTGTCAGGTATTTTTGCTTTTTCCCATACATATGACTCGAATCGTCCTGCTCCCGCCGACAGACTTTTCGTTTCAAATGCCGTGGAAGCCAAGATATCCGAAGTCTGTAACGAACTTACGAATTCAAGACTATCCTGGATGTTTTCAAATTGTTTCCCGAACACTCTGGATACCACCGTCCATTTCGGGAAAGATGGCAACGGAAACTGGCGAACTTTCGTTTATACTGGAGATATCCATGCCATGTGGCTCCGTGATTCCGGTGCACAGGTATGGCCTTACGTGGGATTGGCTTCCGGAGATGAGCATTTGAAAAACATGATCGCCGGTGTCATAAACTGCCAGTTCGGTCTGATCAATATAGATCCGTATGCCAATGCTTTCAATGACGGTCCCGAGGGTACCGGGTGGAATGATGACATTACGGATATGAATCCGAATCTCCACGAGAGAAAATGGGAAATAGATTCTGATTGCTATCCCATACGTCTTGCTTACAGATATTGGAAAGTTACCGGGGATACTTCGGTTTTCGGAAGGCCATGGATCGATGCCATTACCGCAATACTGAAGACATTCAAGACCCAGCAGCGTAAGAACGGTCTCGGACCGTATCATTTCCAAAGGAAAACGGAACGGCAGGGAGATACCCAGGCGTTGGACGGATACGGAAATCCTGTAAAGCCGGTGGGCCTGATTTATTCTGCTTTCAGACCGTCCGATGATGCCACCGTTTTCGGCTTTCTTATCCCTTCGAATTTCTTTGCCGTGAGTTCATTGAGAAAAGCGGCGGAAATCCTGACGGAAGTAAATCATGATAAGGTACTTGCCGGACAATGCCGGTCACTTGCCGATGAGGTTGAAGCGGCTATAAAAAAATATGCCGTGTACGATCATCCGGAATACGGGAAAATTTACGCATACGAGGTTGACGGATTCGGAAACAAGTATCTTATGGATGATGCCAATGTCCCCAGTTTGTTGTCTTTGCCTTATATCTGCGATGGCGATGTCAATGTCAATGATCCCGTTTACAGAAATACGCGGAAATTCGTATGGAGTTCGGACAATCCTTTCTTTTTCAAGGGAAAAGCCGGAGAAGGGATAGGTGGTCCGCATATCGGATATGACATGATATGGCCTATGAGCATTATGATGAAGGCATTCACTTCGGAAAATGACGCGGAAATAAAATGGTGTGTGGAAACTCTTATGAAAACAGATGCGGGAATGGGTTTCATTCATGAATCTTTCAACAAAAACGATGCTTCCGATTTCACCCGTCCATGGTTTGCATGGCAGAATACACTGTTCGGAGAACTGATCATCAAACTTATAGATGACGGAAAACTGGATTTGCTGAATTCAATCAATATAAAATAAATATGAAGAAAGTCTTTTTCTTTGCGTTAGCTTTGGCTGCCTTAGTGTCCTGTAACAATAGCAGGAAGCCGGATCTTGTACCTGCCGGGAATTTTGCCGATACGCTCGACGGCAGTCCCGTTGCCTTGTATACTTTGAAAAACGGTAAGGTTACAATGCAGGTTACCAATTTCGGCGGCAGGGTGGTATCTTTGTTCACACCTGACAGAAAGGGCCGTCTGGCCGATATCGTAGTAGGCCATAATACATTGGAAGAATATGTCAATCCGAAAGGGGAGCGTTTCCTGGGGGCCTGTGTCGGTCCCGTAGCCAACAGGATAGGACACGCGGAATTCAAAATCGGGGACACTACCTATACGGTTTCAGCCAACGATCATGATATCAATACCTTACATGGAGGATTCAAAGGTCTGGACAAGGTTGTCTGGAATGTGAAACAGGTGAATGACACTTCGATTGTTCTTACCTATCAGCATAAAGACGGACAGGAAGGATTCCCCGGGAATCTGGATATGGAAATGACGTATTCCCTGGTGCCGGGAAACGGATTCGAAATAAATTATTCGGCCAAGACCGACCATGTAACTCCCGTAAACATATCCCACCATCCTTTCTTCAATCTTGAAGGAGAGGGAAGCGGTTCCGTTGAGAAATATATCATGTTTATCAACGCGAGCCATTATACTCCGATCGATTCTCTCAGCATTCCTACGGGTGAAATAGCAGAGGTCGAAGGTACCCCGTTCGATTTCCGCAAGCCTCATGCTATCGGAGAGATGATCAATGAGGATAATCGGCAACTTAAAAACGCTCATGGCTACGACCATAACTGGTGTCTCGACCGTGATTCCACTTCCGGTCCGCTCCAGCTTGCCTGTACTGTCTATGACAAAGACAGCGGCCGTTTCATAGCTGTAATGACTGATCAGCCCGGTCTTCAGTTCTACAGCGGCAATTTCTTTGACGGCAGTTCGGCGGGCAAAAACGGCAAGGCTCTAGGTTTCCGCAGTTCACTGGCCCTGGAGACCCAGCATTATCCGGATTCCCCGAATCATGCGAATTTCCCGTCGATCCTTTTGTATCCCGGACAAGTTTATCATCATACATGTTTATACAGGTTCCTTACAAAATAACAAGTTGTATTATTCATGAAATCCAATTTTAAATTCTTTCTCATTCCCCTGTTATTTTCATTCTGTTTCAATTTTACGGGTGAGGGAAACAATAATGAATCTTCTGCAAGCCGCCGAATGGCGATAAAAGCTGCTAAGGGGGTGGTCACACGTTGTTTCGGGTATTTTCCGGACAATGTCAAATTCGGAATCATTCCCAAACGCGACAGTTGTGACGAATATGTATTGTCTGTGTCCGGAGGCCGGCTTACTGTCCTGGGCAGTTCTCCTGTCGCTTTGTGCAAAGGTTTCCATGACTATGTTTTCGATAACGGTTACGGTATAGTCAGCTGGACCGGAAACCGGCTTGATCTCCCGTCTTCACTTCCCGACATGCCTGAAAAGAAGGTGGCAAGTCCCTACCGGCATCATCTTTATTATAACGTCTGTACATACGGATACACTACACCTTTCTGGGGCTGGAAACAATGGGAGAAGGAAATAGACTGGATGGCGATGCATGGCTTCGACATGCCGCTTTCCCCGATAGGAGGGGAAACCATTCTGGCAAGGGTATGGAAAAAATTCGGCCTTTCGGATGAGGTGATAAACGATTATTTTACCGGGCCTGCTCATTTCCCATGGATGAGAATGGGAAATATCGCACATTTCCAGGGCGGGATGAGCAAGGAATGGTTTGATGCCCAGATTGCTTTGGAACACAAGATCAACGACAGGGAACTGGCTTTGGGAATGACTCCCGTGTATCAGGGTTTCGCAGGCTTTGTCCCCAAAGGGATAACCGGGAAATATCCCGATGAGAAGCTGACAGAAACCGAATGGAGTTCCTTTGACAAATCCTGTCTTAACCATATGCTGTCTCCTTCCAGTAAACTTTTTCCTGAAATGAGTACGGCTTTCATACGTGAATGGGAAAAGGAATTCGGCAAAGGTACATATTATCTCATCGACAGTTTCAATGAGATGGATATTCCTGTCGGAGCTCCCGGAAGCCGTGACAGGTTCGATTACCTGAGAAAATACGGCAAAATGATATATGACAGCGTTAAAGACGCAAATCCGGATGCCGTGTGGGTTATGCAGGGATGGATACTCGGTTATCAAAGAAAGATATGGACTCCCGAAACTTTCGCTTCCCTTGTATCCGCTGTTCCTGACAACAAGATGATAATCATTGATCTGGCTGTGGATTTCAACCAGTATGTATGGAAGAATGCCAGAAGCTGGGACTTCTATAAAGGTTTTGCAGGGAAGGAATGGATATGGAGTACCGTTCCGAATTTCGGCGGCAAGTCCGCTTTGGAAGGTCCTCTTGATTTTTATCTGAATGATGCCGTTAATGCTCTGAATTCCCCCAATAGAGGAAGTCTGGTGGGTTTCGGCACCTCCCCTGAAGGTATAGAAAACAACGAAATAACCTATGAGGCCATCTCTTCTTCCGGCTGGAGTTCTTCCCGAAGGGATCCCGTTTCTTTTCTGGAAAGCTACAATAAGGCCAGATACGGAGCTTCTCCCGGGCCGCTGAATGAATTCTGGACACAGATGCTTCAGTCCGCCTATTCAAACTTTACCAACGGTGCCACTTTCGCCTGGCAAAGGCGTCCTCCTTACAGGAAGAAGGCTCCGTTGAAAATAAATGACCATTATTATCAGGCAATAACGGATTTCCTGTCTGTTTCCGGCAGTTTTAAGGACAATCCGTTGTACCGGAATGATGCCATAATGTACGGGGCGATGTATCTTGCCGGAAAGACGGACGAGATTCTTCCTTATATATACGCCGCCATTGATATGGGCGATACTCAGAGAGCGAAAAGACTTGAAGATATTGCGATAAATATGCTTTCGGATATGGATAAGTTGCTGGAATCCCATGATAATATGCGCACGCAGAGATGGCTGGATTTTGCGGAAGCCGCTGGTACGAATCCGAAAGAAAGCGAAGCTTTCGCGATAGAAGCGAAGCGTCTCATTTCCACTTGGGGAGGAACTTCCCTGCATGATTATGCCGCAAGGATATGGTCCGGAATAATCCGGGATTATTATGTGCCGAGGCTTAAATATTATTTCGACAATGCGATAGAAGGCAAATCCGTGGATATGGCCGGATTTGATGAAAGTCATTTTCCCGTTTCTCCTACTTTGTCCGCTCCGTCGACGTTCCCCGATCCCGTAGCTTCCGCATGTGAGCTTACTGCACGATATTCGGATATTGTGAACGAGGCTGAAAAGGAAGCAAAGGCTTCCTATGGCGAAAAGCCCGATTATTACAAAGCCGAAGGCAGTCTGAGGCTTATGACATATAATGTTGCGCATTTCGGCAAAGTGCTTCGCGACAGTTCCCCCATGATTGCCGATATGGCCAATGAGATAGGTGCGGATGCAATTGCATTATGCGAGACTGACAGCTGCACGGTAAGGAGCGGTGACTATCAGGTGGAAAAATTCGCGGATTACCTGGGCGGATGGAATTATGAGTTCCAGCGCGCCATGCCTTTCGGAGGTGGTGCCTATGGTATCGGAGTTGCTACAAAGGAAAAGATATTAAACCATTTCGGGGTTATTCTGCCGAAAGGCAGGGGTGCGGAACCCAGAGCTTTGGTCGCAGTAGAGACTCCGGATTATATATTTGCCTGTACCCATCTTGATAATGCTTCAGCTTCGGCCAGACTTGCGCAGGTGCGTATGATCAATAAGATCATGGTCGGGAAATACGGGAATTCAGATAAGCCCGTTTTCCTTTGCGGAGACTTCAACGATTATCCCGGATCCAGGGTCCTTGATGAATTCAGGAAAGAATGGAAGGTGATTTCTTCTACCTTCCCTACATTCGATGCCGTATCTCCTTCCTATTGCATCGATTATATTCTTGTTCTGGATAATGAGCCGGAATGCAGATCCGTGAAATCATATGTCTGCAATGAATTTAAATCCGGAGATGTGAAGACAGCCTCCGATCATCTGCCGGTATTTGCCGATGTAGCTCTGGAATGAGTTCAGACTGCTTTTGCGTCTGTTTCTTAGTGACATTTTGTCAGTGCCCATTGGATGGCATATCTTTTGACTTCCGTAACGGCGTCCGCAGGTTAGAAAACCTATGCGGGCGCTTGTGAATTAAACATTAAAATTATAGAATTATGATTAAACCATTAGCAGACAGAGTAGTGATCGAGCCTAAGGAGGCTGAGACCAAGACTGCGGCCGGAATTTACATTCCCGATACCGCCAAAGAAAAACCGCAGCAGGGTACCGTACTTGCTACCGGTCCCGGGAAGAAAGATGAACCGATGGAAGTTAAGGCTGGAGATCAGGTACTTTACGGAAAATATGCAGGTACTGAAGTTACCGTGGACGATAAGAAATATCTTATCGTAAGGCAGTCGGACATTTTGGCAATATTGTAATTATTCAGGAGGAAAATATTATGGCAAAAGAAATAAAATTCGATATAGACGTTCGTTCTAAGATGAAAGAAGGCGCCGACGCATTGGCCGACGCAGTTAGGGTTACATTGGGACCTAAGGGCCGCAATGTGGTAATTGACAAGAAATTCGGTGCTCCTCAGGTTACCAAGGACGGTGTTACCGTTGCCAAAGAGGTTGAGCTTTCCGACAAATTCGCCAATATGGGTGCCCAGATGGTCAAGGAAGTGGCTTCCAAAACAAACGAGCAGGCCGGAGACGGTACTACCACTGCGACTGTCCTCGCCCAGGCCATTATCAATGTAGGTATCAAGAATGTTACCGCCGGTGCGAATCCCATGGATCTGAAGAGGGGGATAGATAAAGCCGTCGCTTCGGTTGTAGACAATCTTAAGGCACAGAGCCAGAAAGTGGGAGACGACTATTCCAAGATCGAACAGGTCGGTACCATTTCCGCAAATAATGACGGCAACATAGGCAAGCTCATAGCCGATGCCATGTCCAAGGTTAAAAAAGACGGCGTGATAACCGTTGAGGAAGCAAAGGGCACAGATACAGAAGTCAAAGTCGTTGAGGGAATGCAGTTCGACAGAGGATACATTTCTCCTTATTTCATGACTAATTCGGACAAAATGGAAGCTGTTCTTGATGAACCGCAGATTCTCATAACCGACAAGAAAGTTTCGGCTATGAAAGATCTTCTTCCTATCCTTGAGCCGATTGCCCGTGACGGAAAATCGCTTCTCATTATAGCTGAAGATGTTGACGGAGAGGCTCTTACCACTTTAGTTGTAAACAAACTCCGCGGTACTTTGAAAATTGCCGCCGTCAAGGCTCCCGGTTTCGGAGACCGCCGCAAGGAAATGCTTCAGGATATCGCAACTCTTACCGGTGCTACTGTAATTTCAGAAGAAAGAGGCTTTACTCTTGAAAACATGACTCCTGAAATGTTGGGCAAAGCTGAAAAAATTACTATTTCTAAGGAAAACACCACTATCGTTGGCGGTGCCGGAAACAAAAAAGATATTTCGGACAGAGCCGACCTTATCAGAAAACAAATTGCCGCAAGTACTTCCGATTATGACAAGGAAAAACTTCAGGAACGTCTCGGAAAACTTGCCGGAGGTGTCGCAGTCCTTTACGTAGGTGCAACTACCGAGGTTGAAATGAAAGAGAAAAAAGACAGGGTAGAAGATGCTCTCAATGCCACAAGAGCTGCTGTTGAGGAAGGTTATCTTCCTGGCGGCGGAGTCTCATACATCCGTGCGGCAGAGAGTCTGCAATCAGTGACGGGCGATAACGAAGATGAAGATACTGGAATCAAGATCGTAGCCCGCGCTATTGAAGAACCACTTCGCCAGATTGCTGAAAACGCCGGTGTTGACGGCAGTGTGATCGTTCAGAAGATAAAGGAAGGAAAGGGTGATTTCGGCTACAATGCACGAACCGGGGAATATGTTAAAATGTTCGAAGCGGGCGTTATAGATCCTACCAAGGTCGCTCGTGTGGCTCTTGAAAATGCAGCTTCCGTTGCAGGAATGTTCCTTACTACAGAATGCGGAATCGTTGATATTCCTGAAAAACAACCTGCTGCTCCTGCAATGCCTGAAGGCGGCATGATGTAGTCCGTTTTTTATAATCTTATGAATGAGGATTGCCTTAAAGTCCGGTAGACTTGAGGCGGTCCTCATTTTTTTGTTTTTACATATATGTTCCGGAATCCGCATATTTCATCTTTATGCAATTGCTTGCATTTGTCCATTTGAAAAATTGATAAATAATTTTGTAAAATCTTGATCGAAAGAAAAATTATTCATAACATTGCAATTGTTTATGCAAACGATTGCGCAACCATAAATGAAAAAACAGACACTTTTAACCATAGCCAATAGTACGGGATTATCCGTTTCCACCGTTTCCAGGGTCCTGTCCGGAAAAGGTGAAAAATACAGGATCAGCAAAGCTACCATAGAGAAAGTGAAAATCGAGGCTTTGAAGAGCCATTACGTACCGGATCTTGTGGCAAAAGGCCTCAGGACAAAACGGACTGATATCATCGGTCTTGTCGTCCCGGATATAGGTAATCCTTTTTTTGCTTCTCTGTCTTCGATCATAATAGGCGATCTTAAGAAGCTTGGATATAATGTACTTCTTGCAGATTCCATGGAATCTGCAAGCGAAGAAGCCATAGCCCTGAATATGTTTGTATCAAGAAAGGTCGACGGTATCATAGCCGTTCCGGTATCAAAATCTCCTGATCTGCTGGAGAACATATCAAAAACGGTTCCCGTGGTTTTGGCCGATCGATATTTCCCCGATGCCGGATTACCATATTTTTGTACGGATAATTATGCGGGAAGCTTAATGGCGACAAATTATCTTCTTGAAAAAGGTTATAAAAGAATACTAGCTGTAAGGGGGCTTAATTCTGTGATGCCTGACAAGGAAAGGGTAAGGGGTTTTTTGTCCGCGTGCAAATCCTGTAACGGGAAATGCGTCGATTATGAAATCGAGGGTAACATGTTTTCAGTCCGGAACGGTTACGATGTTACTGGAAAAGCTCTTTCGTCAGCCGAAAGGCCTGATGCTATTTTCGCTTTCAGCTCCAACATTCTTTTGGGGGCTCTGATGGCTGTCAAGGAACACGGAATATCCGTTCCGGATGAAATCGGCCTTATCTCGTTTGACAACAACGGCTTTTTCGATTATCTGAATCCGGCCGTGACCAGAATAGAACAACCGTTGAAAGAAATAGGCTCAGGAGCCGTGAACTTGTTGAATGATATGATACGGAATGGGAATAAGGCTCGTGATACGGTGAAAAAACTTATTCAGCCTGCTTTAGTTGTAAGAAGCAGTTGCTGATTTGTAATATATGTTGAAATAATGCATCGGATAATAGTTTTGGGAAGTGCGAATATGGATCTTACGGTCACGGTACCCCGTATTCCGAAACCGGGTGAAACCGTTTCCGGGAATGGTTTCAGAACTGTGCCGGGAGGAAAAGGTGCAAATCAGGCTGTGGCTGCGGCAAGACTGGGAGGACGTCCGATGTTTGCCGCCCGCATAGGGAACGATTTGTTTGGCGAAAATATCCTGAAAGCATTTGCCAAAGAAGAAATGGATTATTCTTTTGTTCGTCAGGATCCGGAAATTCCGACAGGCGTAGCTTTGATAAGTGTGGATTCCCATGCCGAAAATGCTATTTCCGTGGCTCCCGGTGCCAACAAAAAGGTGTCTATGTCCGATATCGATGAACTGATGCAATTCGTTTCAAAGGATACTTATTTTCTTTTGCAACTTGAAATACCTCTGGAAGTAGCGGAATATGCCATAAAATGCGCTTCTTCCAAAGGAGCCAAGGTCATTCTGAATCCGGCACCAGCAGCCATGATAGATGACAGTTATTATAAATATTTATTTTTAATAACACCGAATGAACACGAATGTGAATTTATTACAGGCGTGCATATTGAAAACGGAGAGGATGCTTTAGAGGCTGCCGGTATATTTATCAAGAAAGGAGTTGAAAACGTCATCATCACTTGCGGTTCAAAAGGTTCGGTAGTATGCGGATCCGGGATCTCGAGTATTGTTCCCGCCCTTGATGTGGAGGCCGTGGATACGACAGGCGCTGGAGATACATTCAACGGTGCTCTGGTTGTGGCGTTGTCCGAGGGCGGAAGTCTTATGGATTCGGTTTTGTTCGCGACAAGGGCTTCTTCAATTTCAGTGACACGGCACGGTGCACAGACATCAATTCCGATGAGAAATGAGATGTAATGCAATAAGATAACTAACTAACATTAAAAACCTATTGATATGTTTATTGTAAACAGTTACACGTTGGCAGTCATATTCTGCTTTATTACAATGCTATGCTGGGGTTCTTGGGGTAATACCCAGAAACTTGCCGCAAAAAGCTGGAGGTATGAATTGTTTTATTGGGATTATGTGATAGGAATGGTCATATTCGCCTTTCTTATCGCTTTCACAATGGGAAGCATAGGATCCCAGGGACGTCCGTTCATACATGATATTGCCCAGGCAGGCAGTGGAGCCGTATGGAGCATAATCCTTGGAGGCTTGATTTTCAATGCTTCAAATATCCTGTTGAGTGCTTCCATCTCCCTGGCCGGGATGTCGGTAGCCTTTCCTCTCGGAGTCGGTATCGCCTTGGTTCTGGGTGTGATAAACAATTATATCGTTGATATGCAGCAGGGAACCGCTTCCGGGAATATCGCGCTTCTGGCTGTCGGCGTAGGCCTTGTGGTGATAGCTATTATTTGCAACGGTATAGCTTCAGGCATGAAGGGAAGCTCTTCCGATTCGGATAAAAAAAGTTCTGCAAAAGGAATACTTCTTGCCGCCGTTTCAGGTATATTGATGTCGTTCTTCTACAGATTCGTAGCTTCTGCCATGGATTTGAGCAATTTTGCCGATCCTGCTCCCGGAAAGGTCACACCTTATACCGCAATTGTGATATTCTCATTGGGTGTGTTTGTAAGTAATTTCATATTCAACACGTTCGTTATGCGTCATCCTTTCAGCGGTGCAAAGGTTTCATACAGGGAGTATTTCAAGGGTAATGCCGGGACGCACCTTGTAGGTATGCTTGGCGGCGCAATCTGGTGTCTCGGTACGGCTCTGAGCTATATCACCACAGGAAAGGCCGGAGCTGCCATTTCCTATGCTTTGGGTCAGGGAGCTCCTATGATTGCCGCAATCTGGGGCGTCTTTGTCTGGAAAGAGTTCAAGGGAGCGAAAAGATCCGTTTATGCATTGCTCGGCGTCATGTTTGTCTTCTTTGTTGCAGGTTTGGGCTTTATTATAGCCGCAGGCAATTGATGCCATTCCGAAGCTAACGATTCGGATCGCTTATAAGCGTATTCGAAAACATATAAGGTATCGGCAAAGGTCAGGACGGAATCGCCGTCCTGACCTTTGTCGATACAATCATTCAAGATCTATGATATCAGAAAGCCGGATCAGACCGCTTTCGATTCTTCATCCTGTAATTTCTTCCGGCTGTCGTTGTCCCTGATTTCCACACGGCGGATTTTTCCGCTTATGGTTTTGGGAAGCTCGTCGACGATTTCTATCACGCGAGGGTATTTATACGGTGCGGTAGTGGATTTGACATAATTCTGGAGCTCTTTTATAAGTGTCTTCTGATCTTTGTCTTTCCAGTCTTTCGCCAACACTATCGTTGCTTTGACAACCATTCCCCTGATGTCATCGGGAACTCCCGTGACGGCACATTCCACAATGGCAGGGTGTGTCATAAGGACGCTTTCCACTTCGAAAGGACTGATTCTGTACCCGGAGCTTTTAATTATATCATCGGTACGACCGACGAACCAGAAATATCCGTCTTCATCTTTCCATGCCACATCGCAAGTATGATAAAGTCCGTCATGCCATACTTCTTTTGTCTTGTCAGGCTCCTTGTAGTATCCGAGGAACAGCCCGATGGGTTTCCCTTTGTCTGTATGTATTACTATTTCTCCCTTCTCACCTGGCTTGCATGGTGTTCCGTCTTTCTTGACAAGGTCTATGTCGTATTGAGGACTTGGAATTCCCATACTTCCGGGCTTCGGATCCATCCATGGAAAAGTTCCCAGGGTAAGCGTCGTCTCGGTCTGCCCGTATGCTTCCATAAGTTTCAGCCCTGTCATTTTGTAAAATTTGTCAAATACGGCACCGTTCAATGCTTCGCCTGCCGTACAGCAATACTTCAGCGATGATAGATCGTATTTCGAGAAATCTTCCTGGATAAGGAAACGGAAAATAGTAGGAGGTGCGCAAAGTGACGTTATATGATATTGTTCTATCTTATGAAGTATATCCGCCGGTGTGAACTTTTCGTGTTCGTAAACGAAAACTACCGCTCCTGCGAACCATTGTCCGTAAAGTTTTCCCCATACCGCTTTTCCCCAGCCTGTATCTGCTATCGTAAGGTGTATGCTGTCAGGCGTCAGATTGTGCCAATATACCCCTGTAAGAAGGTGCCCCAGGGCATAAGTATAATCATGGGCTACCATTTTCGGTTCACCGCTTGTCCCGCTGGTGAAATAGATGATCATTATATCATCGTTTTTATTCACATGTTTCGGACGTACGAATTCCGGAGCATCCATCCATTCCTTATGGAAATCATGGAATCCTTCCGGGACGATAGGTCCTATGCTGATAAGTATCTTTACACTGGGACTATGGACAACGGCTTTCTTTATATGGTCGGTGATATATTCTTCCCCGGCGCATATGATCGCTTTGATATTAGCCCGCATATTCCTGTATATGATATCGTTATCTGTAAGCAGGTGCGTTGCCGGTATGGCAATGGCGCCAATCTTGTGCAGGGCCATCATCGAAAGCCAGAACTCGTAACGTCTTTTGAGCATAAGCATTACCATGTCCCCTTTTCCTATTCCCAAAGACATGAAATAAGATGCCGTTCTGTCCGACTGCTCTTTTATGTCCTTGAAAGTGAACCGTATGCAATTATCATTATCATCTGTCCAAAGCAATGCAAGTTTGTCGGGAGCTTCTTCAGCCCATTTGTCCATTACATCATATGCGAAATTGAAATTCTCAGGCACATTGATGTGAAAGTTCTTTTGGAAATCTTCCAGAGAACCGAATTTGGTCTGCGTTAAAAATCTTTCGATCATTTTTTTCCATTTTTAGTACGCCGCGAAAGTAGGATATTTTTCTTTTCATATTTTTTTATTGTGGCAACTCTTTGTCGAAATGTCGCAAAATGTTTCATATTGTGGCGATACTGCAATATTTACCCTGATTCCGAATGATTAAACTTTTTTCAGGTTGATAAGGATTCCGCCACAGAATATGTTATTTCACCAATTTTTTGAAACTGAATTTGAAATTCATTATATTTACACAATGGCCAATTAAATAATCTTATGAAATATCCTGTTTTACTTTATCTTATTTTGCAAAGTCTTGTAGCAGTGGTAGTTCCGCAGGTCTCAAACGCGCAGGAAAAGTCTAATGCAACTGATATGTCACAATATATCCTGACCCCTGAAGCTCCTGATACGCCACGTATAAACGGACCTGAGATATACGGGGAAAGACCCGGAAGGCCATTCCTTTTCCGTATTCCTGTAACCGGGGTGCGACCCATGACATTTTTTGCCCGGAACCTTCCAAAGGGGTTGAATCTTGATGAAGCCACAGGTATAATCACCGGCAAGGTGGCAAAAGCCGGAACATATAATGTCAGATTGAAGGCAACGAATAGATTAGGTTCCTGTGAAAAGAATTTTAGAATAGTGATAGGCGACAGAATCGCACTTACTCCTCCCATGGGCTGGAATTCTTGGAATTGCTGGGGAAATACCGTTTCCCAGAAAAAAGTATTGAGTTCAGCAAAAGCAATGGTTGACAGAGGCCTTGCAGATTATGGCTGGTCCTATATAAATATAGATGACGGCTGGCAGGGAAAACGCGGCGGAAAATACAATGCGATAATGCCTAACGGCAAGTTCCCCGATATTGCCGGACTTTCTGAAGAGATCCATGCCATGGGGTTGAAATTCGGTATATATTCCACACCTTGGGCCGGAACTTATGCCGGTCATATAGGAGGATCTTGCGACAATCAAGACGGAACATACGATTGGATAAAATCCGGAAAACATAATGAAAATTACCGTTACGATCATTCCAGGGAGCATTGGTATTACGGTAAATATGATCTTTCCTCCAATGATGTCAAACAATGGGCCGAGTGGGGATTGGATTATCTGAAATATGATTGGGATCCGAATGACGAATACAGCACCGAAACAATGTCTGATCTCCTTTCTTCGAGCGGACGGGACATTATCCTTAGTCTCTCCAATTCCGCTCCTTTCGCTGGTGCTCCATGCTGGATGAAATATGCAGAATGCTGGAGAACGACCGGTGATATCAGGGATGAATGGAAAAATATGTCAGGGATCGGGTTCCATGGACAGGATCGCTGGGCTCCTTATAAAGGTCCCGGGCATTGGCCGGATGCCGATATGCTTGTGGTTGGACAAGTAGGATGGGGGGATGAGACCCACCAGTCAAGATTGACGGCTGACGAACAATATACCCATATTTCACTTTGGGCTTTGCTGGCTTCTCCTCTTCTCATCGGTTGCGATATCGCCGATATGGATGATTTTACTTTCAGTCTTCTTTCAAATAACGAGGTAATAGGCGTAAATCAGGACCCTTTGGGAGTGCAAGCGTCGAAAATAGCCGAAAGTGATTCCTGTATTGTATATGCCAAACCGCTTGAAGACGGGTCGATAGCCGTGGGGTTGTTCAATCTTTCATCGACGCCGCGAATCATCGGGTTCACTCCCAAAAGTCTTGGAATTTCCGATGGCAACCAGACTATACGCGACCTTTGGAGACAAAAGAATATGGCTGTCATTACCGGAGTGAAAGAGAAATGGGAAATTTCAGTAGCTCCGCACGGAGTGGAATTGGTGCGAGTCCTTCCCGGCATAACCGGAGAGCGGAAGCTGGGCCGTTATCGTAAATAGTTTTCATATCAATATCTTTATAATCTACAGATTCCTACATGAAGCCTTTATCGAATTATGATTATTGTTGTTCGAAAGACGGGCACGGTCTCAAATATCCGGGTTTTTCAGTGGTTTTCATCCAGACTTTTTCCATAGATCCCATTAGAAAATTCAGGATTCCCGCCGAATATGACAAATATGACGGTAAAAACGGATTATCCGATGAAGATTTTCTTCGTGGCGGAGATATGGTGTTTTTGGAAAAGGCGGATGCATTGAAAATTCCTGTAGCCTCCATGCATAAAAGTATTGAAAACCAGATTTTCGTGATTCCGGATAATGATTCCGGTAATTATGATGATAAGAATGTCTGCCGGTTTTCTCTCAGAGGCTTCGATTTCGACATGCAGATCGTTCCCGAGGAGGACGACGATTCTGTTCCCGTTAACATGTCCTGCCATGTGAATGTGGAAATGTCGCTTTTTTTCGGACATACGGTGTCGTTCACTTACAGATTCCTGTTCAACGGACATGCCGGGACCCTTTCGGAACCGGTCGGCACTGACCATATAATAGCTCTTCTTTCCACATATCTGGGTGCCGAATATTGGAGCAAGGAAAAAGATAATGATTCCGGAACGGATATAAATTATGAAACCGGTTTCTCAATAGCTGATTTCCATTTTGATGAAGAAGGAAATCCTCTTGCCGGGGGCTGCGGTTTCCGGATTTCAGGGAAAGGCCGTATGTTCGACCAGATAACGCTCAGATACAAGAAGTTTATTTACAGGTATTGCTCGGAATTCAGAAAGGATGCGAAAAAGGGAGATGTCATAAAGTATAACAAATGGCGTAAGAAATCGCCTTTGAGCACCGATTCTGATTATCACTATGCAATGGTGGATATATGGGAGAACGTAATGCATCCTCTCGTCACGGCGGACGGTGCAGAAGACTTGTTCGGTAAAAATCATCAACCGAGGTTGTCTGAAGCCGAAATAGTAGAACATATACGGAATTATCATAAGCCGGAACTTATAGGTTTGCTTACATTATATCCTGGCGAATGGCCGTATAGGGATGCAGCTTCGTATGATGAAGTCTGCGGAGGGAACATTGCGATAGATACCGATGACCTTGTTTTGGTAAATAACAACATGTGTCTTGTCCTTGGTACTTACGGACGACGCGGCGGAGATATTCCCAAACATGATGAAGGCGGTAATGCCAAAAAGGGCGTAGACTGGGCCGAGCATTTGAAAGAACGTGCCAGATATCATGTGTCATGGCCCGAATATCTTCTTATTCTGCAAATGGTAATAGCAAAAAAGCATATTATAAGTCTTGCAAATGATGAATTGATAGATGCGACTCTGAATGCGGATGACAATTCCTCATCGGAACTTATAGGGAAAAACGCCAGGCTGAGCATGAGACTTTCAAGAATGGTTCTGCAATTGGACGCCGTCAAATATTCCAAGTTCACTTCGCACAAGATAATGTTTGACAGGACTACGGCAAGGCTCAATCTGGACAAGGATATGGAACGGCTGGATGGCATGATGGATATGGTGGATGACAGTCTGCATAATCTCAGCGATTACAAAGCAATGAAATCCGATTTCCTTTTGAATATTATCCTTGCGATCATTTCCGTTACATCGACATTCGAACTCTTTTTCCAGAATGCTGAAATGCCATTCCTGACATATTTCGGCATCCGTTCGGGTGGTCTTGCCGCAACGGTCGTGGCTGTTGTAGCCTGCATTACGATTTTCGGCATTTTGCTGATTTTGTCCGATACCCTTAAAAATATTTGGGGCAAGATCAAAAGCTGGGTTTGATTTTATACATATATATAATAGAAGTATTTTATGGAAAAGTATATTATATCCGAAGCTTCGTATGAAGATGAGGAAGTTCTGGCAGATATCTTCATGGACCATATCCGTTCTGACAAGGAATATATTTCCCATGGCGAAATCCAGATGGGTGTAGCCATTATGTCTGAAGGTGGGCCGGAGCCTTCATCCGACGCCAGGAAAATGTGGATGAAATATATAGACAGCCATATTAAGCCTGCGGATGGCAATGCCTCCGTCTTCAAGATTGCAGATAAGAAGAATATAGCAGGTTTTTGTGTCGTTGATATCGAGGAAGACGGGGCCGAGCCTTTCGGTATGGTTTGCGACGTGCTTGTAAGAGAGGATTTCCGGAGTCTGGGTCTTGGCAGCCGTTTATTGGAGCAGGCTTTATCCTGGTTCAGCTCCAAAGGTATCAAAGATATTTATCTTGAATCCGGAAAGGATAATCATGCCGCGCATGCTTTCTTTCGAAAGAGAGGGTTCAGACATATTTCCGAAATATTCAAATTGTGCTGAATTTATGAAACGTTTATTATTTTTTGCGGTATTCTGTGCCCTGTTTTATTCCTGTTCCGTTAATATAAATAAGTCAGGTGACATAAAAATTGATTATAGGTCATTTTCAGTCAAGACATTCGAATCTTCCGACAGTAGCTTGTTCAAGAAATCCGAAATTCTGGCGTTGGATTCACGTGGCAGCAGAGATTATATGTTTGCCGACGTGGATAAAATATTATTCAGGAACGGTCTCTATTATATTCTTGATACAGGGAGGAAAAAATTGGTTGTATTCGATTCCGGAGGACAGCCTGTTTTTCAATTGAATAAAGTAGGAAGGGGACCGGAGGAATATTCTCATATTACGGATTTTGCAGTCGGAGATGATGGCAACATTTGGATATTGGATACAAGGAATAAGGCTGTCTTGAATTTTGATTCTTCAGGCCGGTTCCTGAGTAAGAACAGAATCCGTGTAACAGCCGAAGCTATTGATTGTCTGGAAGACGGAGGATTCTTGTTTGCTGTTGCGCCTTGGGATGACTCGGAATACAAGAACAGGTTAGTTGTAAAATGCGACTCTTCTTTCATTGTACAAGAATCGTTTATAGACAGGAGCGAGTATGAGGATACAAGTTTTGAATTTCCTTGCCTGGGCTTTTTGGACAATGGAAAGGACCGCATATTTTATTTGAAACCGATGGACGATCACTTCTATCTTTTTGACAGGACAGGCAATCTGAAATCGGGATATTTGTTCGATTTCGGTTCCGGAAGGGTGCCAGACGCCTGCAGAAATGATATTGAAAGGAATCTCTCCCGTATAAATCAGTGTGTTTTTCCTGTTTTAGGCGCATATGTTTCTAACAATAAGGTCTTTACTATGTTAAGAGACAATGGCAAGTATAAAGAAGTTGTGCTCGATTTGAAGAAAAGGCAGGTGCTCGATTTGAGCGGATTGGATATCCGTTTGCTTGCGGTTAATGGCTCAAAGGCCTTTTTCCTGATTACAGGCGGGAATTTACCGGTATCGCTGCCAGCAGGTACGGATGTCGTAAACCACCAGGCTATTTTGATTTGCGAATTGGACTGATTATTTAAATATCAATGAGATGAATAGAAATAATGTTGTATTTTATTTTTTCTTGTTCGTCTGTCTGTTTACATCTTGCACTAGATCGCAGAGTGAGGTGAATGTTATTAAAATTGAACGGAATAATACAGATACTGTGAACATTAGAAAACTGTTTTCCAATGTCCGCAGAATATCTTTGGAAGAAAACGATTCCTCTCTGATCGGTCTTCCCGGAAAAATGTTAATGTTGCGGGATACCTTGTATATAGCTGACGGGAGAAATCTGTTCCGTTTTACAGATAAAGGACGATTCATTAGCAAATTCAGTAAAGTCGGCAGAGGACCTGGGGAGTACTATTGTATATGTGATTTCGATATTATTGGTAATAATCTATATGTAATTGATAATCAGCCTAAGATATTGGCATACACTTTAAACGGAACATTCTTGGGATCGGAAGAATTATCTTTTTTCCCGGCCACCATCTGTGCGTATGATGATAAGAATCTTATTTTGTCTTCCGCATATCAATCGGATGTGGACAAATTCCATATTTTAAATTCCAAGACTTTGGAAGAAACGTCATCTTTTCATCCTATTAATAAAGCGGAGATGAATTACCGTCATATTCTGGGTCAATACAACTTCTTCAGAAAAAAGGATAATAGTCTTTTATTTCACGAGCCATATGATAATACGGTATATGAACTTAACTCAAAAGGGGATAGGGAGTATGAGGCTTTTGATTTGTTTGGCAGGAATCCGTCGGAAGATTTCATGAACTCTGAATATAAAAATGTCCGTGATTTCGCTATGGCATTCAATTCGGGCAATTATTGCTGCGGCTTGAATTTCTATACGGAGACGAAAGGAAAGATACTTTTCACATATAAGGATAAAAACGGAAAGAAATTATGTCTTTATTCAAGGAAAACTCATGAATCCGGGCAATTCGGTTATATCAAGCTGTCGGAAGATAAGCCGGCAATTCCGGTCGGAAGACTTCTTTTCAGCAGCTTTTATGAAAATCAGATTATGATAGGCGTTTTGAATGAAGGTAATCCCATACTTTATTGTTGTAATTTTTGATTGCGGTTTATCCGTTAGGGAATCCTTTATTTTCCGGGTGTATCAGGCTTGATCGAATATCTTTAACGTTTCAACGGGGAGATTGGATTGAGGGGTAAAAAAAAGTTCAAAAAGGTAAAGGTAAGTAGAAAGGATGGAGCAGCAGTATGTTGAAACGATACAAGGGGGTAAGGAGGACAAGGGGGAAAGGAATAAAAGTGCAGAAAAAGTTTGGAAGTTAAGAAAAGATGGCTACCTTTGTAATCCCGCCTGAAAGAAAGGGCAGCCCGGAAGGGGGCAACGGAAAGCAGGGGGGAGAGATCATTGAAAAGATTGGAAAGAAGTACAAGCAAGTACCGAGAAACAATAAAACGAGAGCGTTAATTCCGAAAGGAAAGAGAAGCGTCAGGAATCAGACGGGAGA